>NZ_KE383895.1:0-4759 GCF_000422625.1 Adlercreutzia mucosicola DSM 19490
TGGGTTTTCGATCTGAGGCCGTAGGCCTTCATGGCCGCAGGCTTGGTCATCCTTCCCTCGATGACGGCTTTCGCCGCCTCGACCTTGAGCTCGTGCGGGTAGGTGTTATGTCCGGTCACGAACAGCGCCTCCTTTCCGAGGGCCCTGTAAGCGTAAAGCCATTTCCTTGCGATGGTGACGGATATCCCCAGCATCCGCCCGACCGCCTTTTCCGCGTAGCCGGCCTCGAAGCATCTTACCGCCTCGACCCTGACGTCTGTTCCGTGCCTCAAGCTATCACCCCTCAAAACAAGTGGGACTGGAAACTTTTGTTTCCAGTCCCACTATCGGGGTTCAGTTCAGTTGCGGCGCCCTCCCTTTTATGGGCGGGGAAGGGCCTCGGCACGGGCGCGGGCCGGCCGCGGGCGCGGGCGGGCCGCGGGCGGCCTGAAGCCCGCCCCCTACGGAGCGGGCGGCTACACGGCGGCAAGCTTTCGGTTGGTGGCGCGCACCTTGCCGTGCAGCAGAAGCAGCCACGCGGCGCACACCAGCAGCACCACTAAGGCCCACAGCAGGTCGTAGGGACACAAGGCCACCGCGGCAATGACCAACGCGGCCGCGCCGATGAGGCCGAGCACCCCGTAGTCGATCAGCTTCATACGCCGCCGCAGACAAACTTCGGCCTGATCGGCCGGCCTCTCTTGGCTACCCCGCCGCTGCGCCTCCTCGGCAGCGGCACGAGCCTGGCGCACCAAACGACGCCGAGCGAACGATTCCAGGCGCAACTTCATCATGCCGTAGGCCGAAGCCAGCACCATCAGCAGTATGAACAGCGGATGCAGCGGGCAGGGGCCGAAAAAGTCACCGGTTTGGGCCAGCGCCAACTGGGTGTAGTGGCCGCCGTAGCCGTCCAGCGCGCCGGCCCCGCCGCTGCCGTTGCGCACGCCGGCCGCCGGTAGCGACGTCTGCACGAACTCGGCCCGCACCTCGTAGGTCACGCGCAGGGTGGTGGTGTTGCCTGCGGAATCGGAGAACACCTGCTCTAGATGGTAAATGCCCGGCTTCGATCGATCCACTGCCGTGATGGGCACGCCCTCGCTGTCGAACAGCGCCACGGAACTGGCCGTGACCGCTCCATCAGCCAGCGTCGATGCCACCCCGTAGCGCTTGGCGAACAGCGCGGCGAAATCGGACGGGGTCATCATGCCCTCGCGCAAGCCCACCACAATGGTGTCCTCGATCACCGCATGATGCAGACCGCGCTCGTCTTCCTCAACCGACACGGGGCCCAGCGGACGGCCTGGCAGCGGGTCATCGGGATCGACCACGCTGATCACCGGCGCGTCCGGCCTTCCCTCGTCGGGTGTCCCCGGGTTCAAGGGCGGCGCCGGCGGCACCGGCGGCTCGTCATCGGCCACTAAGTTGTAGCGCAATCGCAAGAGCGTGGTATCACCCGCGTCATCGGCCACCTTATAGCGCACGGTATAACTCGCCGGGAAGCTCTTGTTGATGAACGTCGTCGGCTTGCCCGCCATATCGGCAACGGAGAATCCCACGACCTCCGCATCATCGCCGCCAGCTGACAGGAACGCATAGCGCTCTTCCACCATCGTTTGTATCTCGGTCTCGGACATCACCACACCCACTTCAACGGGCTCGGTCATGGCATCGTCAGTCACGGCGTGCTGGTTGCCCGCATCATCTACATAGGGCGGCTCCACGGGATGCAGCGGAGGAACGATGGCCGTCGGGTCGTCGTCACTCGGTTCGGGCACCACAAGCGGCGGGCGAGACGCCACTAAGCAGTACGTCAACTCGACCACTGTGGTGTTGCCGGCAGCATCGGCCAATGTATAGGTGATCAGATAATTGTCGGGGACGGAAAGATCCACACGGCTCACCACGCTGTTGTCGGCCACGCGTACTAGAGAATCTACCGATATCTTGGGCGTTGCTCCGTCAACCGTCTGCGGAGACCAGTGGCGCAGCAACAATCCCTGAGCGCCGGCTGCGGTCATGAACGCCGGCACCGTGGCTTCGGTCACCGTGAGCTTCACCCGTGCATGCTGGGTGCCGTCGGAACTTATGGTCGGCGGTCCCACTGGCTCAACAGGGGGCTTCGGATTCTCCGAATCACCGCCGGGATTGCCGCCGCCCGTACCATCCGGCGCATCCGGATCAGTGCCGGGACCGCCCGGATACACCTCGGGATACGCCGGCTTCACCAGCTGGTAGGTGAGGTTCACCGTGGTGGTGTTGCCCTGCTTGTCGGTGACCACGCGCTTCACCAGACACGATCCGGGCTGCGTGGTGGGCAGCGAACCGCCCGCCAGCGCCGAGCCGTCGGCGGCCAAAAGCTCGGTAGTTGTGGTCAGGCCGCCCGGTACGGCGGTGGTGAACGCATAACGATAGTCCATCAGGGCATTGGCGTCAGCGGCGTCGAAGGAGCCGCCAAACAGCGCGCCCGTAGGATCGGCGATCTGAGTGACCGTCTCGTTGATGGTGGCATGGGTAGTGCCGTCGTCGGCCTCGTCGATATCAGGCTCGGGAACAGGCTCGTCATCGCCCAGGGGCGGCCCTACCGGATCGACGCCCCCGCCCGGCAAGCTGCCCGACGGACGCGAGGGCGTAGGCGGGTTCACGCCCGACACGCGCACTGGCGAGCTTTTGTTGCCCGCAGCGTCTTCGACCACATAATAGCCGTTGGCGAGCCCCGATACCGTTTGGGAAGCAGCGCCATTACCGCTGGTAAGCCCGAATGTTTTCACCAGCTGCGCCCCCGACCCATCAGCCGCCGTGCGGTAGAGCCGCCACACACCCGACATAGCCTTGGAGGGATCGGAGGGAGCGTCGCTCACCGTAAGCACTCCCGACGAACTGTCGAAGGAGGCTGACGGCGCGGCGGTGTCGATCTTCAGCGTGTCGGTAGCCGTCTGCGACACCACGCCCGTATCGGGATCGGACCCTTGCAGCGTCAGCGGATAGCTGACCGTGTCGTCGGAGCGCATCCAAGTGCGATTGTCGGCCGTCAGCGTGGCCGTGGGCAGGGCGTCGCCCGTTTTGGTCAACGTCAGCTGCGGTACACCGCCCGCCATAAGGTCCCCGGGGAAGAAGGTGAACGTAACCGGCGAGTTGTTCCATCCGTTCGCATTGGCCGCAGGACGGCGCGCGAAATGGAACGAGGTACCCGCCCCCGAACCTGGGTTCGCAGGATCGATAGTGTCGGGAGCTGGCGTGATGGGACGGGCGTTCACCAGCGTTTTCGTAAGCGACGCGGAACCGTTGAACATATCGTCGGTGATCACCTGCCCCACAACTACCGCCGCACCATTCGCTTGGTTGATCGTACCGTAGTATTCGATAATGGAATCGTTAGCGGTGTTGCTCGTGCTGTTCGTGCCCTTCAACACAACAGGCACGCCCGTGGAGCTGTTGATAGTTCCCGAAACAGGAGAATTGTTCACTTTAACGCCTTTTGATGTGTCGACTGCAATGTTCTTGGTGACAGCCGAATCCAATTTGAAGTGAGTATCGAACTGCTCGCCAGCCGAATTAGCGTCGTTGTTGTACACCCGGCAAACAACCCGTACTGGGGTGTTAGCAGGAACAGCATCCGTAGGCTTAATTTCTGTTTTAGTATTTTCATTGTAGATAGTGACGCTGCGCACAGCGGGATTGAGATGGGGGAGGGCCATAGATTTAAAAGTTAGGTATATCGCTTGTCCAGAGTTCAATGTGGGAAGGCCGCCAGTTATCCTATATGCCGCAAGTGTTCCCATGATGTCGATATACGCGCTCTGCCGAGAGCCTATGTTCGTGCTCGAAAGCGCAACAGACACACTTTGCGATTGCGCCGCAAGCGACAGCGTCCTTGAAGAGGAAGTGTAACTGAGGCTCAGATCATAATGGTTAGCTGCTGTTATCGCGGTTTTCGTAGCGGGCCGCGGCGCTCCTACCGTATTGGCCATGTCTTTAACGATCAAGTAATGCGAGCCGCCTTCACTCTTAATCCAGTCCTTTTGCAGGGAGAGAGCGCAGCCGTCCAATTTAGTGGCATCATTTGTAGTAGATAATCCAGCGTTGATATTAAATCCTAGTGAGTCATTATTCGCGTGCGGGCTAAAACCTTGAAAACTGACACTGGCCGAGATCGTCCAATTGCACGAAAGAGATACCTTTTCCTTCGAGATAAAAGCTGCTGAAGAGGATCTGTTCTGGGTGCCGACTGCTGTGTAATAACTTGCAGAGTCTGTGCAAGCTGCACGAAGCGTGTCTCCTTTGATTTGACCCACCACGCCACATCTATTGGCTATATTGAAAAAGCCTGCATAGCTTGTCGTCCCCGTTAGCGCCTCGGCTTCTTCAACCTGAGAAGCTGGAATCGCCGGCACCAGCATAACTACCAGCAAAAGCGCGACAGTCAGTCGCACGAGCTTATTCAGTATGGCGCTTTGGAGGCCCCCCCCCCCCCGCAGCGCGGTTGGCCTTCCCCAGCCGCAGTGCCCCCTTGGTTCTGTCCCTTCTCATATACACGCACCCCCGTTTCACACGCCAGAGCGTCTCAAAAACAAATTCTCTCAATGCGTGTATATTCCCGTCGCCTCTGAAACGGTTCAAATTCTTCCGAACTTTTTTGGCAAGGTGGCTGCAATCCGCAAGCAACTGCTGTCTTTATACCATTCGAGATGAAAACGGCTCAAAAAAGGTTTTGGTTTTCCCGAGGACAGGGGCACGAACTTTCGTCGCCCTGCGGCGGCAAGCCTTGCGATGCGGGATGCGG
>NZ_KE383895.1:4809-447931 GCF_000422625.1 Adlercreutzia mucosicola DSM 19490
ATACCTTTTCCTTCGAGATAAAAGCTGCTGAAGAGGATCTGTTCTGGGTGCCGACTGCTGTGTAATAACTTGCAGAGTCTGTGCAAGCTGCACGAAGCGTGTCTCCTTTGATTTGACCCACCACGCCACATCTATTGGCTATATTGAAAAAGCCTGCATAGCTTGTCGTCCCCGTTAGCGCCTCGGCTTCTTCAACCTGAGAAGCTGGAATCGCCGGCACCAGCATAACTACCAGCAAAAGCGCGACAGTCAGTCGCACGAGCTTATTCAGTATGGCGCTTTGGAGGCACCCCCCCCCCCGCAGCGCGGTTGGCCTTCCCCAGCCGCAGTGCCCCCTTGGTTCTGTCCCTTCTCATATACACGCACCCCCGTTTCACACGCCAGAGCGTCTCAAAAACAAATTCTCTCAATGCGTGTATATTCCCGTCGCCTCTGAAACGGTTCAAATTCTTCCGAACTTTTTTGGCAAGGTGGCTGCAATCCGCAAGCAACTGCTGTCTTTATACCATTCGAGATGAAAACGGCTCAAAAAAGGTTTTGGTTTTCCCGAGGACAGGGGCACGAACTTTCGTCGCCCTGCGGCGGCAAGCCTTGCGATGCGGGATGCGGTGATTCATTATAAAGAGCCGTCCGCCATTCCGAAGGAGCCGCCATGCCCGTACCCATAAGCCCCCATGAGCACCTGGCCCACCTGGTGCGTCGGGCCCAGGCGGGCGAGCGGGCGGCCTTCGACGAGCTGTACCGCAAGACGGCGCAGGTGCAGTACTTCACCATCGTCAGCAAAATCGGCGAGGCTGCGGCGCCCGACGTGCTGCAAGAGGTGTACCTGGTAGCGTGGCGCAACATCGGCAAGATAAACCCGCGATCCGTGGTGGCCTACCTGAACGCCACCGCGCGCAATCTGTGTCGCAAGCACCTGCGTGATTCCAGCGCCCCGAGTGCGGCCGTGACGGCCTCCGACGACGAGCTGGAACTGATGCGACGCAACAACCGCAGCCTAGTCGGCGGGGGCGATGGCGCTGGCGACCCAGCTGAGACGGTGACCACCCAAGACGAGCACGAGCGCCTGGCCCGCGCCCTGCAAGAGCACCTGACCGACCAGGAGCGCGACGTGCTGCTGATGCGCTACTACCAGAACCTGAAGCTGACCGACATCGCCGAGCAGACGGGATTGTCGCTGAGCACCGTGAAGCGCACCATCAACCAGGCGCTGGCCACCCTGCGCATGAAGATGGGCGCGGCGGTGCTGCCCTTCGGGCTGGCCGACGTGCTGGCCCAGGCCGTGGAGGTGCGCATGCTGCCCGACGTTGAGGGAGCGACCAGCGCTGGCGAGCGAGCGGCCCAGTGGGGCACGCGCGCCGTGGGGGCCGTGGCGCTGGCGGCGGCCCTGGGGGCCGTGGCCGTGGCATTGCAACCCATCGAGCCGCCCGAAGAGGTGCTGCCCGCCGACCCGATCCCAACCGCCGAGGCACCGGCCGACACCGCCCCGCCCACCGTGGCCGCCCAGGAGATCCAGAACGGCCTGGTGGTACTGACTATCGCCGACGATGTCTCGGGCGTTGCCGATGCCTGGTGCATCGACGCGAACGACACCGTCCACCACCCCTTGGATGCAACAGGCGCGGGCACCCTGCGCACCTATCGTTTCCAGCTGCCCAGCGGCACCTACGAGCTGCACGTGGCCGACGCCGCCGGCAACACCATCCACGGCCCTTTGGAAGTCTTGGTGTACCCGGAAGAGTAGCCCAACGCTGCGTGCGGGTGCATTCGTTGCAGGCGGGCTGAAGCCGCCCCTACGAGGGGGCTGCCAGCAGGCCCCAGACCCATACGGAAGGGACTCTGCCCCTTCCGTAGACAACCTATTCTCCTGCAAGTTTTTCTTGACAGATGTTTCCTTAAAAATTACTGTTTCCTTTTAAAGAAACGGTATGCTTTAAGGAAACATCATGGCAAACGAGCATGATCTTATTCTGCGTGCGGTTGAGCGCGCTCTTCCCTTCGGAAAGCTCGAGCGACTAGAAATGCACCCGCAATCTGGCACTCCAGGCCGAAGATGGGACGCCACGGGGCGCCTCGCTTTCGGAGAAAGCTTGTCCATCGACGTGTGTTTCGAAGCGGGCTCGTTCCAAAGCATGGCGGCCCTCTCGCGAGCGGTGCAGCAGATCAAGGCGTTCGGCACCGCTTCGGATTGCATCCCACTCCTTGTTGCGCCCTATCTCTCGCCCCAAAAGCAGCAACTCCTCCGAGACGAGAAAGTCTGCTACCTTGATACGGCAGGGAACGCATGGGTGGAAGCGGGAGGCGTTTTCATCGACCGCTGCAGCGGCAAGCAAAAGGAAGTGATCCCGTCGCTGACGCAAGACCCCTTCTCGGATAAGGCGTCCCTCGTCATAAGGCTTCTCTTTTCCGGGAACACGTTAGGCATCCGCCCTATAAGCGCTGCGCTCAGCGAGCAGGGTTTCGCCCTGAGCCCTGGCTACGTATCGAAGGTCGTCGCTTCTCTAGGAGAGCTGCGTTATGCGGTGAAAACAGGGGACGGCGTTCGGCTCGTCAACCGCGAGCTTCTTCTGCAAGATTGGAGCCATGCTTACCAGCAGAAGGCGCGGCGACGGCACAGTAGGGGCTGGTATTTGCCGGAAGCAGATCCCGCGCAGCTGGCTCGTCTCGTAGGCCGCGCGCTTGAGGGCAACGGGGCGCTTACCGACCGAAGCGGGGCCTCGTTCATTGACTCCCACGCGTCGTTCGATACCGTCGATATCCTGCCAAGCAATCGCGACGCCACCAGCGAGGTTCTGGAGAAACTGGGAGCCGTACCCGCCGAGCGCGGCGCCAACATCAATGTGCGCGAAGCCGCCTACCCCCTCTCCTCCCTTTACGGGTCCCGTTCTGTCGACGGCGTTCCAGTCGTTTCCGATCTCCAACTCTATCTCGACCTTCGCTGCCAGCCCCAGCGCGGCGAAGAGGCCGCCGAGCACCTCTACGAACGTCGCATCCGACCCCTCCTCGAAGAAGGCGAACGGCTATGAGCATCTCCGCAGATAGAGTTTTGGAAGAGTGCATTCAGGCAATAAGGCCTTATCTCGATCAGCTTGTCGTCGCCGGCGGATGGGTACCCTACCTCTATGTCAAGCTCTACGAAGGCGCGGCAACCCACGAGCCACTCTTAACGGTGGATTTCGATGCTGTCATCGCTCGCCATGCATTCGTCGAGCATTCCATCACCCTAGACAAAACTATCCTTAGCGCGGGTTTTAACTACGATTTTGCCTCCCTCGACATTCCTCCTGTTGTTAAATACGTCAAGAATCTCGAGGACAACCAGCAGGCCGAAATAGAATTCCTCACCGAAGCTGGTGCGGCCAAGCGCCCTGTGGAAGTTATTGGTTCCATCAACGCCCAAGCTCTTCAGTATATCGATGTTCTTCTCGATGAACCCTGGTCTTTTCCACTGGAAGACTATGCGCTCACAGGCTCTGGGTGCCTTAAGGTTCCGCGGCCGAGTCAGTACGTGCTTCATAAAATTCTTGTTGCCCCCAGAAGAAAAGGCGTCCGCAAAACCGCCAAAGACCTCTACTATGCGTTCTACGTTCTCGATGCTTTTCCCGCATGGCGTGCGGAAATTCTCGATCAACTGTCTCACCTCTCGCGTCAGAAGAACGCACAGGCCGCTGCGACGTACCTCGCAACCATGTTCGCCGACATCGATTCTCCGGGCGTGGAGCACGTGGTGTCGCAGCGCCCTCAAACCGCATACGCCACCATGACCGACGACCAATTTCGCCAATATTGCATGCACCGCATGAGCGAACTTCGCAGCGCCCTTCTGCGCCCATAGCGTACGCTGGGGTTTTGCCGGTTGCGGGCGGGCTGAAGGCCGCCCCTACGAGGGGGGGGGTGCCAGCGGAGGGGCACGCTGAACGAGGAGGGCAGCCGACTACATGCGGATGCACCAAGTGGAACCGTTTCCGCCCAGTTCGCGAAAAATGCGAAAACTTGCGAAAGTTGCAAAAGTTTGCGAAAGATGCGAAAGGAACCCCATGGGTCGGGCATCTTGATAACCGTTGACGAGGTTCAGCGCGACTGCGCGGAACTGGAAACGCTCACCCAGGCATCCCAGCATTTTCTGACCGAGGGGAAGCCATGCTGCCCGACGAGGGGCCGAGTGCCCTCGCCGATATCGCCCAGCGCATGGGGGTGCAGAGCAACTATGCCTCGAAATATAAGAAACGCCTTATCGAGGCGGGCGTGGTGGGAGACGTGGGCCAGGGGCACTACACCGTTGAGCTGCCCGGATTCAAGGAATACGTGCGCGAAGCCCTCACTTAGAGACGCAGATGCCGCCGCTGGCGACAATATTGTCTACGGGCCTGCCATCTGGTCATTTTAACTTTTTCATAGGTTTCACTTTAGTTTTTGCAAACAGGACCGTCTCGTGCCGATCCTTGTTCCGCACGCAAAAGGGCGCCTCCGAAGAAGCGCCCTCTCGTTTCACCATGCCTTTTCGCGCTTTCGCGCCCGCGCTGTCGCTTAGGCGAAGTCGCCGGCGGCCAGGCGGTGGCCCAGGGTGTAACCGAAGGTGAGGCAGTTGATGCCGTAACTGTTGCCCGGAATGGCAAAATTGTACTCGTTGGCGTACATGTCGCCGATCATGCAGCCCACGTTGAACAGACCGGGGATGGGCTCGTCGTTCTCGTCGCACACCTCCATGTCGGCACTCGTGCGCAGACCGCCCATGATGGTCATGAACGTGCAGGTGTTCACCGCAGCGTAGTAGGGGCCCGTCTCCTCAATCTCCACCAGGTAGGTGGGATCCTTGTAGAAGTCGGTGTCTTCGCCGGCCTTCACCAGCTCGTTGTAGTGGGCCACGGTCTCCTTCAGCTTAGCGGGGTCCAGCTCCAACTGCTTCGCCAGATCTTCCAGCGTGTCGGCCTTGAAGTACGAACCTTCCTCGGCGCCAGCATCCCAAATCTGAATCATTTCCTCGGCGGTCTTCGGCGGCAGGGTGTAGTCGGAGCCGAACAGGAACCATTCCTGACCGCGGTCGATGATGGTCTGCGGGTAGTTCTTCGTCCAAATACCGAAGGCCTTCATATCGGGCTGCGACAACAGATGGTGCGCCGTGTAGGGAGCCGAAACGTCCTCGCGCTGGTAGCGCTCAGCGCGAGTGTTCACGTTCAGACCCCAGTGGAAGCCCAGCGGCTCGTGGCCGCCGCCCCAGCCGCCCTGGTACATCGGGGCCGCCTCGGCCCTCTGCCACGCGGCGCCAATCCACAGGCCCATCTTCTGACCGTCGCCGCCGTAGATGCCGCCCATCTGGAAGCTGGTGTTGTAGTCGGTCTCCACCTGGTCGAAGCCCACCACGTCCAGGGCCTCGGGGCAGTAGCAGGCCAGCATTTCCTTGTCGAGAGAATAGTCGCCCGTGGCCAGCACGATGTACTTGCCGTTGAACTGCACATAGCCCTCGCCAGAGCCGTTGATCTTCGACGCCACCACGCCGGTCACACGGCCGCCGTCCTCGCGGATCAACTGCTCGGCCTTCATGTCGTAGACGATCTCCACGCCATATTCCAGAGCCTTCTTCTCCAGCGCCTCCACAGCGCCCTGCTGGCCCGTGGACACCATGGCCGAGTCACCCAAAGTGGAGAACGCGTGAGCGTAGTGGGGGCCAAGGTCGAAGTTGTTGTCGCGCTCCAGAATGACCGAAAGCCCCGCCTCGCTGGCGATGTCGATCATCCAGTTCATGGCCTCTTCGGACTCGTTGTAGCCGCGCATCCACTTGCGCTGGTCGACGGCAAACGACGCCGCGCGCATCTCGTGGTAGTAGAACGGCACGGGGTTGAAGGGCTCCACTTTCAGCTCCTCCATCACCTTGGAGTTGCGAGCGTAGTTAGAACCGCCACGGCTGATCGGAGCGCTGGAAGCCGAGAACAGCGTCACCTTGCCGCCCTTCTCGGCCGCGGCCACCGCCGTGGTCAGGCCGGACATGCCCGCGCCCACGACAATGATGTCGTTTTCCTTGGTCTCGGTGATCTGATCGGCCGGAATGGGCTCCGGCGGCACCATGAACGACCATTTCGGCATCTGATCGCCCAGCTTGATGACCACGTCGTTGGTGCTGACGGTGCCCTCGACCGCCGCGTTGCCCGAGCCCGCGCCCGAGCCTCCCGTGCTGCCCGAGCCGGTATTGCCCGCCGGCGAGCAGGCCGCCAGCCCCGCTGCTGCCGCAGCACCAGCGGCGCCGACGGCTCCCAGCTTCAGAAAATCACGGCGCGAGAAGTCATGTGTTTCAGTCATTGAAACCCCTTCCGTACACGGCGGGGGTACGCCCCGCCTTCTACTTTCAGGGATATGCGAAAAACCGCCTATCCCCTCCCGCCCACCAGTATGCCACGAGTGGTGCGGCCGGCCATGACACAAAATGTCGCATATGACCGAGCATGTGAAGAATGAACTGTTTCGGCTCAGAGCGGAACGAGAAAGCGATAATCGTTTAGGGAGAGTTTAGTCTCGTAACCCCCGCCGCAACAAACTTGCCAAGCATGGGGTGAGGTAACCTGCGCGAGGTGGACCATTTCAGAAGGGGCTACTCGTACGGAAGAGGACCCCGATGACACCGGCTCTTCACCGCGCAACATCGATGCGCACTTGCACATTAAGGCCTTGGGCGAACGATTCTATGACGTCGAGCGTAGCGTTCCCGCGACCGTTTTCAATACGACTGATGGCTGCTTGTTGGATACCCGTTCTCTGCGCCAACTCGTACTGGGTGATACCCCGCCCCTTGCGAGCCCGGGCCAAAGCCCCACCCACTTGGATCATCAACGAGCCGCTGACCTGGCGACCCGCTAGCTCCTCATCACCCCCTTCGGGTAATGAGACGCACCCGACGTGCCTGAAGTAGGGGCCCGCTCCGCAAGTAGGCCCGAAAAGAAGGGCGACCTCCTGGCCGCCCCTGAATCGTTTCGGATGGCTCGGTCAGCCGCTTACTCCATGCCCATTTCCTTTTTGAGGCGGGCCAGATCATCATCCACGGCTGCGGCGGCGCCAGCCTCGGCGTACTTCTTGGCCAAGTCCTCGGTGGGGTCGGCGGGCTGCTCGGCCAGCTCGGCCACAGCGTTGGCGCGGTTCAGCATGTCGTCGGCCTTGGCCTCCATACGATCGAAGGCGCTGCGGGCGCCCTCGGCGCGATCGCTGGCCGAGGTCATCTCGTTCACCTTGCTCTGGGTCTTGGCCACGGCGGCCTTGGCCTTGATCGTGGCCTTGCGCGCGTTCAGCTCCTCGATGTCGGCCACCAGCTTGTCGTGCATCTGGCGCATCTTGTCGGCGTTGGCCTTGGCTCCCTCGTAGGCCACCACGAGCCCCTCGGTGCGACCGGCCAGCTCCTGCTTCTTCGCTAGGAACACGCGGGCGTCGGCCTCGTTGCCCGCGGCCAGGGCCTTGCGAGCCAGATCTTCGTACTTTGCCATCTCGGCGGTGTTCTCGTCCACCAGCTTCTTGCAGCGCTTCTCCTCGGCCATGACACCGGCCGTGGCCTCGCGCACCTCAGCGAGGGACTCGGTCATCTCGCGCAGGTACTGATCGACCATCTTCTCCGGGTCTTCCGCCTTGTCCAAAAGCTCGTTGATGTTTGCCTTCACGATAGAGGTGAAGCGATCAAGAATACCCATGGTGGCTCTCCTATCTGGCCCGCGGGCCGGTTTACTTGCGTGTCGGCTGCACCGGCGGCGCATCCGACGCTGCTTCTTGCGCGTACTTCTTTTCCAGGTCGCTCAGCTCGGAGTCGGCGAACTGCTCCAAGGGCGTGTTCAGAATCTGCTCCATGCGCTCGGCCTCACGCTGCTGGGCCAGACGCCGGTTCCGCACGATCACGAACACGACCACGGCGACAATTATGACCGCTCCGCACACCGCGACAATCGGCAGCGGCGAGGGCGTCACCGTCATGATACGGTCGGCAGTGTCGCTGAAGGCCTTCGAGAAGATTTCCTCCTCGGACAGGCTCAGATCATCGTAGTCCTGGCTGAGGTAGGCTTCGAAAATCTGCATCGCCTCGTTGTCGAGCACCGAGCCGGTCTGCGATCCCGCCCAGTAGGCCGCGTTGAAGCGCCCATCGCCCGTGTCGCAGAACACCAGCACGAAATGAGCCTGATCGGTGAACAGCTCGTTGTACTTCTCTTTCGCAATGGCCTGCAATTCCTGGTAGGACGTCACCGATCCGTTGGGAAGGATGTACACGTGGGGCTGAATGCCCGTCTCCTCGTAGAAGTGGCGCAGACCGCGCTCCAGCTTGGCGGGATTGTGAATCCAGTCGCCGTCCACGTCGGTGTAGTAGCTGGTCTCGCTGGCCGCTCCGGCCGGCAGGGCCGTGCGCTCCACCGTGGACGCGGGCACGCCGGATGCGGAACATCCACCGCCACCCAGGGCCACCACCAGGAGCACCACCAGCACCACGGCCGCCAGAATGACGAACACGGTGCCGCATCCGTTGTTGGGCGCCTTGCCCTGGGGCGCGCCAGGCTGGCCCCCGCCCGCGGGGCCACCGGGACCGCCGCCGACCGGACCGCCCGGGCCACCCGGTCCCGGCTGCTGCGGACCACCCACGGGCATCTGCGGCGGCCGCGACGATCCGCCGCCGCGGCTCGAGCCGATCAAGCCGCCCAGCAGACCGCCCCAAAAGCTGCCGCCACCGCCGTAGTAGCCACCCGGGTAGCCGCCGAATCCGCCGCCTCCGAAGCCGCCGCCACCGGCCGAGCGACCGCGGCCCGAGCCTCCGGAGAACCCGCCCCTGAAGCCCCCGCCGCCGCTTCCAAAGCCGCCGCCTCCCGAGAATCCGCCGCCACCGCCTGACCGACCCATATTCGCCGCCTTACTTTACGATGAGCACGGGGACGTTGGTCTTGTGCAACACGGAATAGCACACGCTGCCCAGCATGCCGCGCACCGCGCCCAGCCCGCGATGGCCCATGACGATGCAGTCGTAGGCGCCCTCGTCGGCATAGGCGGTGATGGAGTCGTGGGGCGAGCCGTTCACCACGGCGATGGCAATACCCTCGGCGTCTCCCACCAACGGCGCGATGTTCTCCGCGATGGCATCAGTGTCGGCCTTGATGGCCTCGCTCTCCACCTGGTTGATCACATCCATGTCCATGCTGTCGCCCATAACGCCCGACATGCGCGAGGCGATCTTGAAGGTTTCCGCGTTGAAGTCGTGCCAGTCCACCACCGACAGCACGGTAATCTGCGCATCGGGCACACCGGCCGCCAGATCGAGGGCCGCCGCCAGCGCGTTCTTCGCCGGCTCGGACTTGTCATAGGGAACGAGAATCTTCTTATACATGGGGACCTCCTTCGCCCTTATGCGGGTATTCATTACCCGTGCGCTCAATAATTAAGCTCCGTTCATTTTATCACGGCACCTGAAGCCGCCCCCGTCGGCGCGCACCTGTAGACGCGATGTTACATGGGCCGGCGAGCTCCACACCGGCGCGGGCGCCCCTCCGCGATGGATCAGCGCACCGCGCCCGCATCCGCGCGCCAACTCCTACCGCGGCTCTTCGTTGTTCAGCAGCCGGTGCCGCGACACCATGATGCGGAATACCGTGTAGGCGCCCAGCACGAAGGCGCCCAGATATCCCAGCACGCCTAACAGCGGCACGCCCAGAAGCTGCGGCTCCATGTGGGTGGTGCACAAAATGGACGATCCCAAAAACAGCCCCGCCGACAGCAGGGCCAGCGACAGGCGCCCCACCGATGCGTAGATCGTGGCCAGAATGCGCGACGACACGTCCACGTCGGCATTCACTTTAATCTGGCCGCGATCGATCATCTCCAGGGTGTTCGACAGCTGAGTGGGCAGCTTCGCCAGAGCCTCCACCGATTCCGCCGACGAGGTAATCAAGTCAAAGGCCTTTGTGGCCAGGTACTGTGGGTCGGCCTGCTGGGTGATCACGTGCTTCGACACGATCTCGATCACGCTGGTGTCAGGCGATAGGTGAGCGATCACGCCCTCAATGGTGACGAAGCCGCGGGCCAGCATAGTCACCGACGACACCATCACCAGGTTCTGGTTGCGCAGAATCTCGATCACCTCGGTCAGCACCGTGCCGACGTTGATCTCCTTCATCTCGGCGGTGCTGTATTCCACCAGCAGCCGTCCGAGCGAGTCCAGCAGCGCGCCGTGGTCCACGGGTCCGCGCACACGCACCAGACCCATGAGCGCTTCTTTCAGCAGGTAGGCGTTGCCCGTGGCTACGGCCGTGAACACCTTCCCCACCAGCATGCGTTCGGACACCGTGAGGCTGCCCACCATCCCCAAGTCAATCCATACCACCTCGCCGTCGCGCACAAGGATATTGCCCGGGTGCGGGTCGGCGTGAAAGAAGCCGTGATCGAGCACTTGGGTCACGTAGCTCTGACACACGCGCTCGGCCAGGCGCTTCACGCTGATGCCCTGGTCGCGCAGAGCCGCCGTGTCGGTAATCTCGGTGCCCTGGACGAATTCCATCACCAACACCGATTCCGTGGAGAACGCCGGATAAGGCACCGGCGAGGTAACGCCCTTCTCGTCGGCGATCTCCTGATGGAAGCGCACGAGATTGCCCAGCTCGTGGGTGAAATCCACCTCGTTGGCCGTAGTGCGCTCGATCTCCTCCACAAAGCCCTCCAGCGACAGCAGAATGTCGCGGTGAGCGTTGCTGGCAAACTCGCCGACAGCCAGCAGGTGCTTCATCAGCATGATGTCCTCGGCCATATCTTCGGCCACACCGGGGCGGCGCACCTTCACAGCCACGGTGGTGCCGTCCAGCAGCTGGGCCTTGTGCACCTGCGCAATGGACGCCGCGCCCAAGGGCTCCGGATCGATGGAGGCGAACACCGTGTGCCACGAGGCCTGGTAGGCGCGGTCGATCTGCTCGATCACTTGATCGAAGGGCATGGGATTCACGTCGTCGCGCAGCTTCTCGAAAGCATCGCAGTAGGCCTTCGGCAGCAGATCCGATCGGTTCGATGCCAGCTGGCCGATCTTCACATAGGTGGGGCCGAGCGCCTGCAGCACCTCCACGGCCTTCTCGGGGGTCAGGCCGCGCATCACGTGGTACTCGCGCATGATATGGATGATCTCGTTCATGCGCTTGTGCGAGGTTTTGTCCTTCAACGATATCTCGGCGACTTTGACGAACTCTTCGAATGTGGCCACGGCGCCTCCTTTCCGCGCCCCCATACTACCGTCTGAAACCCAGACCTTCCCACTGATCAATTCACTTGGCAACGACCCGTTGCCCACATACGTCGGGTCGGACCGACCCTCTAAGAGAAAGGGTTGGTAACAAAAATTGTCAAGTCTTTTGCTGCGGGGTTGTTGTCGTATACTAAGGGCAAGTCCTGTTCCCGCCATACACTGCGATGGACCGACGTATTGAACTGAGGGAGCTTTAGAAGCTGGTGGAATGGAGATTCGTATCCGTTGATACGAAAGCCAGGAGCCCAGATGCGAGCACCCACCTTGTGAGGTGGGTTCATCCTCGGGCGGGGGCAGGACGTTTCTCTGCCTTGCTGCCGTCCCTCGCACGGCGCTAACGGGCGCTTCCTCTTACCGCACCCATCGCCTGCGGCAGCGCGCTACTTTTCAGCGCCCTCGCTGGGAGCAGGCACGGCGGCGGCCACCGCCACCTCCGCAGGCTCGGAGACGACCGGCGCGTCCGCCGGTTTCCCCACCGCCTTTCCCGCCAGGGTGTCCACCGCCTCCTCGATGAGGTGGTTGTGCACGTAGGGGGCGATGGCGCGGATGGCGGCATCGGTAGCATGGGATGCCCGGTCGGCATCGGCAATGGTGAAGTTGAGAGAGCCCTTGAAGCCGTGCTCGGTGATGGCGCTGAAGCTGACCGAGGGACCCTTCTTGATGCGGCTCACCCGCGACACGGCCTTCTCGGCCGCCGCCTCGATGTGATGGGCCGCCGCTGTCAGCCGCTCGCTGTCGGTGGTCACGATGAGCGCGATGGACACCTCGTTGAGCGGCGCCAGCTTCGCCACGGCCGTAGAGGTCATCAGCGAGTTCGGAATATTCACGCGATTGCCCGCGCTGTCCACGATGGAGGTGTAGCGCCAGGTGACGTCCTGCACCACACCGCTCACGCCCGACGGACCCATGCGGATGTTGTCGCCCGGCTCCACCGACCGCGACAGGCTGACCTGCAGCCCGCCGAGCAGGTTGGACAGGGTGTCCTGAAAACCCAGGGAAATGGCGATACCGACGACGCCCAGGCCCGTGACCATGGCGTTCACGTTCACGTCGAAGCAGATGGAGAGCACGCACCCCACGCCGACGATCCACACCACCACCCGCACCAGGTTGATGAAGATGGAGCTGGAGGGCAGCAGCGTCGTGCGGTCGAGCAGTCGCCGCATGAACGACACCGTCACCCGCGAGATCACCAGCGTGACCAGCAGAATGGCCACAGCACCCAGGGCCGTGTTGAACCAGTCGGCATGCACGAATTGGTCGAAGATGTTGAAGAGGTGTTCCATGGCTCCATTATAGAAGCGGCTCCCGCACCTGGTGCAGGGAGCCGCTCGTATTCACGGTTTCGTTATGAGCGCAGAAGCGATGGTGGGGCCGTGCGCGATCCGCACAGGCGCCCGCGGGCCAGCTGCGACCGATGCTCAGCGCCGAGCCGCCGAACCTGGCCAGCCCTCGCCGACGCCCGCGCCGTCGGCCGTCCTAGGCCGCCTGACCGCCCTGCTGGCCGCCGTTCGCGCCCGGGTCGGGCTGAGGGTCGGGATCGGGCTGCGGCGCAGCGGGACCCTTGCTCACCACAATGGTGACCGTCGATCCCTTCTTGGCCGAGCCACCGGCGGGATCCTGGGAAACGACCTTGCCCTTCTCAACGTCGCTGGAAGTCTCTTCCTGCACGTTCACCTTGAAGCCCGCGTTTTCCAGCGTGCTCTTGGCGTTGTCGCGCGACGAGCCGATGGTGTTGGGCACCTCTACCTCGGGGTCGGGCTCGGGCCCCTTGCTCACGGCGATCTTCACCGTGGAACCGGGCTTCACCTTGTCGTTCAGCGGGCTCTGCCAGATCACGCGGCCCTCGCGCACACTGTCGTCGTACTTAAGCTCGACCTCGACCTTGAAACCGGCATCCTCGAGGATCTTGGTGGCCTCTTCCTCGGTAGAGCCCTCCACCTTCGGCACCGACATCAGCTCAGTGCCGCGAGATACCACGTACTCGATGGTCGAATTCTTCGCGGCCTGCTCGTTGGCCGCGGGGAACTGCTCCATAATGTGGCCCTCTTCCACCTGCTCAGAGTAGTTGGACTCGCGCTCGACGATCTTGAAGCCCAATGCCTCGGCCTTCTTGCGCGCGTCATCCACCGACAGGTTGTACAGATCGGGCACGGCCACGGTATCGGGACCCTGGGACACCACGATGTTCACCGTGGTCCCCTTGTCGCGCTTCTCGCCGCCGGCCGGATCCTGGCTGATCACGGCATCCACCGGTGCGGTGTCGTCGGCCACGCGGGACACGTTCACTTCGAAGCCCGCCTGCTTCAGCTCGAACTCGGCCTCGCTCTGCACCTTGCCCACCACGTGGGGCACTGCCTCGGATCCCTCGTTGGCCGCGCCGCCCTGAGACAAGGCAAAGGCAAGGCCGCCGATCAAGGCTATGGCCAACGCGCACACGAGCGCGATGATTAGGCCCTTCTTGCTCTTCTGCGGCGGTTTGCTGTCGCCGCGATAGGTGGTGGGGGCAAAGCTGCCCGTGTTGGACGGGCTCATGCCCGCGCCGGCACCGTGCACCGCGGGCATTACCTGGGTGCTGTCCACCAGGGGAGCCGGGGTGGCCACCGGGCCCATGACGCGGGTCTGGGCGTTGGTGAAGCCCGCCCCGCCGCCAGGCAGCGACACGGGACGGCCGGCCAGGTAGTCGTTCAGCGCCAGACGCATGTCATTGGCGGTGGCGAAGCGGTCGGCCGGGTTCTTGGCCATGGCCACCATGATGATGTCTTCCAGGTCGGGATCGATGTCGGGGTTGATGGCGCTGGGCGGCTCGGGCTCGTTCTTCACCTGCTGCAGGGCTACCGACACCGCGTCGGGCCCGTCGAAGGGAAGGCGCCCCGTAGCGGCCTCGTACAGCACGATGCCGAGCGAGTAGATGTCGCTGGCCGCGGTGAGGTCCTTGCCCTGGGCCTGTTCCGGCGAGATGTAGTGGGCCGTGCCCAGCACCGCCGAGGTCTTGTCGTTCACGGAGTTCTTGGCCCGCGCGATGCCGAAGTCCATCACCTTCACGTTGCCATCGGGCTGCACCATGATGTTCTGCGGCTTGATGTCGCGGTGGATGATGTCCTGGTTGTGGGCCACGGTGAGGGCCTGGCACACCTGGGAGCCGATTTCGGCGGCCTTGCGCTGGTTGATAGCGCCGCGCTGCTGGATGGCCGTCTTCAGATCGGACCCGCGCACGAATTCCATCACGATGAAATAGGTGTCGTCGTCCTGGCCCCAATCGTACACGTTCACGATGTAGGGGCTCTGCAGGTTGGCCGCAGCGGCGGCTTCCTGACGGAAGCGCTGGGTAAAGGACGGGTCGGCGGCGAACTGGGGCAGCATCACCTTCACGGCCACCACGCGGCCCAAAGTGTTGTCCTGAGCGCGGTAGACCTCGGCCATACCGCCGATGCCGATACGATCCTTTATCTCATAGCGGCCACTGAAGACCTTGCCTGTCATGGTTCCCTGTGCGGTCACGTTCTTACTCCTTAAAGTCACATGCGGGGGTTTGTTTGCGCTTGGTTTTCGATGCGATCTCGCGTGAGTTGCTTCATTGTACTACAGCGCTCCTACCACTTCGAGAGCTGTTTTCAGCACGTCATGGGCGGCCGCCGCACCCGAGCCCGACTCGGCGCGCTCGAGGTTGATGGCCACGACGACCTTCGGATCTTCGGCCGGGGCCATGCCCACAAACCAGCTGTCCGTGTCGCCGTCGCCTCTCTCCGACGTACCCGTCTTGCCGGCCACCTTCACACCCTCGATGGCGGCCCGGGTGCCTGTGCCTTCGGTTACCACACCCTCCAAGACGGTCATCACCCTGGCGGCGGTTTCCTTGTCGATCGCCTGCTTCAGCTTCACCGGCGCGGCTGAGAAGCTGCGCTCGCCATTGGCGTTGTATACGCCGTCCACCAGGTAGGGCTGCATGAGCACGC
This sequence comes from Adlercreutzia mucosicola DSM 19490, assembly GCF_000422625.1. Classification (GTDB taxonomy): domain Bacteria; phylum Actinomycetota; class Coriobacteriia; order Coriobacteriales; family Eggerthellaceae; genus Adlercreutzia; species Adlercreutzia mucosicola. The sequence goes on from NZ_KE383895.1 coordinate 20,002, forward strand.
CCTCGTTGGCGATGGCCGAGCCCACCATGCACATCTCGAGCACCGTGGCCTGGGGGCCGGCGGGGCTCTCGTGCTCGCCCACGGGCTCGCCGCAGGCGGCCCAGGCCGTCTCCCATTCGGTCATCTCGTCGGGGTCGGGCATGAGCGACATGGCTAGGGGCAGGTCGAATTTGATGGTCTCGTTGAAACCGAAGTTCATGGCCATCTGCACCAGCAGATCAGCACCGATCTGCACGCCCACCTGGCCGAACACCGTGTTCGACGAGTACCAGGTGGCCTGCTCCAGCGTGATGCGGCCGTAGTCGCGCTTCTTCACGTTGGTCACGGGCGCGTTGCCGATCTCCATCTCGCCGGGGGCGTCGTATTCCGTGGTGGGCGTGGCCACGCCGTCCTGCAGGGCGGCGGCCAGCGACACCATCTTGAAGGTGGAGCCGGGCGCGTAGAGCGCCTGAGTCGCACGGTTGTACAGCTCGGAAGAGTTCGAATCAGCGCTCTGGCTGAGCAGCGCCTCGTAGTCGGCAGCGTTGAAGGTGGGCGACGAGGCCATGCCCAGCACCGCTCCGGTCTCGGGATCCATCACCACACAGGCGCCCACCTGGCCTTCCAAAGCCGCCTGGGCCGATTCCTGGATGCGCGAGTCGATGGACAGCGTGACGTCGTTGCCCTTGGTCTGGATGCCCGCCAGGGAATTCACCACGTCGGTAAAGCTGGCGAAGTTCTGCTGGCCGCGCAGGGTGTCGTTGTAGGCCGCCTCGATGCCGGCGGTGCCGAACTTCTGCGACGAGTAGCCCACGATGTGGGCCGCCAAGGTGCCCGCAGGGTATTCGCGCTTATAGGTGCCGTCGTCCTGGCGCACCGACCGGGCCAGCACCACGCCGTCCTCGGTGGATATCGTGCCCCGCTCCATCTTCGCCTCGCGGGCGATAGTGTGGTTGTTGCTGGGCATGTTCTGATATTCCGGCGCCTTGATGATCATGATGTACGTAAGGTTCGCCACCAGCACGGCGAACAGCAGCGAGTACATCAGCATGGCACCCGTCAGGCGCTTGCCCAGAGCCACACGGCCCAGCACCGAATCGGCACCGTGGACGCCGATAGCGCCCGTACGCTGGATTTCCGAGTCAACGCCCGTGCCCTCGTCGCCGCAGCGCAGCAGAAAGCCCACGATCATGAAGCTGGCAATAAGCGACGAGCCGCCCTGGCTGACGAAGGGCAGGGTAATACCCGTCAGGGGAATGAGCCGGGTAACGCCGCCCACGATAATGAAGGCCTGCAGCACGATGATCGAGGTGAGGCCCACCGCCGTGAACGAGCTGACATCGCTTTTCGCGCGCGCCGCCGTGACGACGCCGCGGATAGCGAAGCACAGGTACAGCAGCAGCACGCCGGCCGCGCCCATCAGGCCCGTCTCTTCGGCGATAACGGGGAAGATGAAGTCGCTCTCGGCAACGGGAATGCCGCCCGCATCCACCGGGCCGCCGCCCATGCCGCGACCGATGCCCGTGCCGAACAGATCGCCGTCGGCCAGCGAGAACAGCGACTGCACTAGCTGGAAGCCGCCCCCCTGGGCCGCCGCGAAGGGATCGAGCCAGATGCTGACGCGGGTGCGAACGTGCCCCATCATGCCATAGAGCGCCACCGCGGCGATGGCCGCCAGGGCGATGGACACCACCAGGTACATCTTCTTCCCGGTGGCCACGTACAGCATGATCACGAACACACTGAACAGCACCAGGGCCAGGCCCAGGTCCTTCTCCAGCACCACGACGACGAAGGCCAGGGCCCACATAATAATGAGGGGCAGCAGCGTGGGCAGGCTGGGCAGATGCACCGGGCCCACCTTCCACGTGAACACCGACAGCATCTCGCGATTAGCCGCCAGATAAGCCGCGATGAAGAACACGATGAGGATCTTCGCCAGCTCGCCGGGCTGGAACTTGAACGAGCCGACCTGCAGCCACAGCTGACCGCCGCCGGACTCGTAGCCGATGATCGGCAGCATAGGCGACAGCAGCAGCAGAATGCCGGCGATCATGAGGGTGTACTTGTAGTTGGCCAGCTTGTCCAGGTTGCGCACGAAGGCCAGCACCAGGATCATGACCACAATGCCCGCGAACAGCCACATCACCTGGCGCACGGCCAGGTCCGGCACGATACGGGTCACAAAGGCGATGCCTATGCCCGACAAGGCGAAAGCGATGGGCAGGATGGCCGGGTCGGCTGCCGGGGCCAGCTTGCGCACCGCCAGATGGGCCACCACAAACGCCCCGAAGATGCCCAGGGGCACGCCGAGGGTGTTGACGGACAGCTCTTGGCCACCGGTCACCACCATCATCGAGAACAGGACGATGACGATGGGCGACGCGATGATCAGCAGCAGAAGTTCTATGTTGCGCCGGCTCATCGGATGATCACCTCGCGGCTCCCGGGGCCGAGGCGCCGGCGGGGTCGCGATCGGAGCCGGCATCCGGCTCGCCGGCGGCCGAGCTGGCAGCAGCCACATCGGCTGCGGCGTCGGCATCGGCCTTGGCGCGGTCGGCGATTTCGGCCTCGTATTCCTTCACGAGGCGCTCGGCGGCATCCACGCTGTCCACCTTGATAACCTCTTCGCGCAGGCGATTGGCCGTGCCCGGCTGCAAATCATCGACGGCCACATCGGTGGCGCGAACCAGCTTGTGGGCGGAAAAGCCGAACAGCTCTCCGGGAACGCCCTGGTAGATGGCCACCTTCCCGTTTTCCTCCACCAGATAGGCCGAGTTGTTGGCCAGATAGTTGAAACCGTAGGCGCATACCGCCAGCACGCCCACCAACAGCACGCCCAGCATGATAGCGGTGGCGCGGGCGCGGCGGGTCATCTTGCGGCGGTGCTGCTCGGCCAGGCCTGTCACGTCTACCACGATGACGGTCACATTGTCGTAGCCGCCCAGGCCGATGGCCTCGTTCACCAACTGGGCCGCGCAACGCTGCGGGTCTTCGGCGTTGACGAGGATCTTCTCGATCTGGTTGTCCTCCAGCATAGTGGACAGGCCGTCGGAGCACAGCAGCAGGCGGTCGCCCGCTTCCACGTTGATCTCGAAGAGGTCGGGGCAAGTGCGGGGGTCGGAACCCAGAGCCCGCGTGATCACCGAGCGCTGGGGATGTACCCGCGCCTCGGCCTCGGTGATCTGGCCGGCCTCGATGAGATCGGCCACCAGAGAATGGTCGCGGGTCAGCTGCTGCAGCTTCCCACGATGCAGCAGGTAGGCGCGCGAGTCGCCCACCTGGGCGATTACCAGGCGGTCCTTCTCCAAAATCGCCGCCGTGGCCGTGCAGCCCATGCCGGCGCGGCCCACCCCTTCGCGAGCGGCCTTGATGATGGCCAGGTTCGCCTCTTCCACCGCCTGGCCCAGCGCGCTGGCATCGGCGTGCTTGGGGGCATTCTTCGCAATGACGTCCACGGCGATCTCCGAGGCCACCTCACCGGCAGCGTGACCGCCCATGCCGTCGCACACCGCGTACAGCGGCGGCATCACGACCAGGGAATCTTCGTTATGCTTGCGCACACAGCCCACATCGGTGCGGCTGCCGAAAGCGGAGTTCGCCTTCTTGCGACCAGTCAGGCGCGCCATTACTGGTTCCTCACACGAATATCGACGTCGCCGATGGTGACCACATCCTTATTGCGCAGGGCCACTGGTTCGTGCACGGGACGACCGTTCACCGCCGTGCCGTTCTTCGAGCCCAAGTCTTCTACGAACAGGTTCTGCCCCATCAGCTGGAACCGCGCGTGGCGGCCCGACACGTAGCCGGCGCCGATCACGATGTCGGCACCCGGCGCGCGGCCCACGATCACGGGGCCATGCACCGCGATGGACACGCCGCGCAGCTCCTTGGGGCCGCGCTCCACCGATACGGTCCAGGCGCGCTCCTTCTTGCGCGAGCCCTTCACCATACCGATGCCCGTGCGCATGATGGCGAACAGGAACAGATAGAGCAGCGCCACAAACAGCAGGCGCGCTATTAACAGTACGAGATCGATCACCCGATGGCCTCCTTGGCTCGTGCTGGCGCGGGCCGGCTAGATGAGCTGGAATTCGAGGTTGGTGGTGCCCACGATGATGCGATCGGCGTCCTGCAGCGCCGTGGACTTGATCTGGCGGCCGTTCACGAACGTGCCGTTCGTGGAGCCCAGGTCGGTGAGAATCCACGCGCCCGATTCGTCCTGGCGGATTTCCGCATGGACGCGCGACACGTTGATGTCGGGAATGACAATGTCGTTCTTCGACTCGCGCCCGATGGTCTCGGCGTCGCCGGGTAGCGTGAAGGCGCGATCGTTGGTGATGTCATAGATGTAGGCCTGGCGCCCCTCGGTGTCCTCGGGAACGAAGTCGTAGTCGTCGGCCATCTGGTTGAAGTTCATGGTCTGAGGCTTGGGAGCCGGCGCCGGAGCGGGCGCTGGCTGGTAGCCGGCCTGGTAGCCGGCGGGCGCGGCGGCGCGGCCCATGGCGCCCTGGCCCTGGGGACGCAGGATACCGTAACGAGCGTATTCTTCCTGGCGCAGCTGCTCGACCAGGGGGGAGGCCACCATCTCGGCAATGACGTCGAACTTGCCATGGCGCAGATCGTCATCCACGATGAAGCGCACAAGGGGCTGACCGTCCATGACGAGACCCTGCTCGGCGGCCTTGGCGGACAGGTAGGTCTCGGTCTCGCCGGCCAACGTGGGATAGTAGCCCAGCAGACGGCGATCGTCGTCGGCGTTCACGAGCACGGTGTACAGGGTGGGAGCATACTGCTTGCCTGCGCCGACCATCTTCTCGCGGCGCATCTGCTTCTCGGCCTTCTTGGCAATCTGCACGGGAGACAGCGGGGCCGCGCCCATGCGGTCGGCGGCACCTTCCACGGTGTCTTCCATTTTGCCTTCGAACCTTGAGAGGAGTCCCATGCGCTTCTCCTTGTATCTACCATGTTTAAGCTGCGACTAAATGCACATCGGAATATTTTGCCATAAACCATTGGTCACGGGGTCAACAAGCCTCCAACCTTACGCAATCGTCACAGGGAACTGGAGCATGGGAGCCTGAAGAGAGCGATGTATGCCAAGAAGCTCGCAAGAGGCGCCGACAAGACGTCAGGGAAAACCCCTCCCACCCCCGGCTGCTGCGAAAAACGACCGGAATGACGTTTGGGCGAGGGTGCGATCCTTTCGAAGGCTGAAAATCGCTTGTTTTGCGTTGGTTTTGGGCTCAAATGGTTGAATTATGCTGACGAGCCCTCGCCCAAACGTCATTTTGGTCTCTCGGGTGCTAGAATCTCCGCCATGAACAAGACTGTGCCGCGCGTGGGGGACGCCGAAATCCCCGCTCCTACCCATATTTCCCTCTACGGAACCGTGCCCGACTCCATTGTGGACGGGCCGGGCCTTCGCTATGCCGTGTTCGTGCAGGGATGCACACACAACTGCCCGGGGTGCCACAATCCCGAGAGCCAGCCTGTCGAGGGCGGCACCATAACGGCGCTAGACGACCTGTTGGCCGATATCGAGGCAAATGGCCTTGTGCACGACGTCACGCTTTCGGGCGGCGAACCTTTCGAGCAGCCAGCAGCCTGCGCGATCCTAGCGCGCACATTGAAGGAACGCGGCTACGGCGTCTGGAGCTATTCCGGATACCTGTACGACGACCTATCGAAACGAGCCACCACCGCCCGTGAAGAATGGAAGCGCCGAAGAGATGCGGGGGCGACGGGTGCCGCGGCCTTCGCCGATCTGGTCGACGACCTGGCTGTGGGAGAGTTGCTCGACTCCATCGACGTGCTGGTGGACGGCCCCTTCGTGGAAGCCCGCAAATCGCTGGAACTGAAATGGTGCGGCTCTTCCAACCAGCGCCTCGTCGATGTTGCTGCCACCCGCGCCGCTGGCAAAGTGATGCTGTGGCACCCCACCTCTTTCGACCTGGAGAAACCCTCCAACTGGTAGCAAACACGACCCCAACCGCCATGCCGCGCGGCCAGCGCCGGGAAAGGTGAGGGCAAATCGCGCGCGGCCTTTCGGTTCCATCGCCCCTCCCTCAACGGCAACGACCTCGCCGCGGGGAGGGACGCGGCGAGGTCGTCTTCTCGAAATGAGCCCTTGCGGCAAAGGTTAGGCGCAAAACACCCGTACCCCGCCCCGCTCAAAACGCGGCAGGCTCCGAAACAGCAGTCCTTACAGCTGGGCCAAATCGCGGCCGAGCAGGTAAGAGAGCGTGCCGCAAACAGCGCCCAGGTTCTGACCCGGCATGACGAAGTTGTAGGTGTTAGCGTAGAAGTCGCCCGTCATGATGCCCGTGCAATACAGACCTTCGATGGGAGTATCGTCAGCCGCGCAAACCTGCATCTTTTCATTGGTGCGCAAGCCGCCGCACACCGTCAGGAAGGTGGCGCCCACGGTCTTCGTAGCATAGAACGGCGGCGTGGAGATGGGGTACAGGATGGACGGATCCACGAAGTATTCCTCATCCAGATGGTTTTCGGCGTACTGGTTGTAGCGTTCGATGGTCTTCAGGGCCTGCTCCTTGTCGATGCCCTCCATCTGCTCCACAAGTTCCTCGATAGTATCGGCCTTGTAATACGTCGAGCCGTTACCGATGGAGTTGCTGCCTTCTTCCACACTCTTGTCCCACTTGGCGATCAGCTCTTCCGGCGACAGCGGCATGATGCCATTGGTGTACCCAACCGAACAGCCGAATTGCTCCCAAGAGTCGCGCGTATAGGCATAGGCCGTGTCCCATACGCCAAATGCAGTTTTCTCGGGCAGCTGCAGCACCGAAATGGCGCCATAGGAGAAGTTCGTGTTCTCGTTTTGGTAGCGCTCACCGTGGATGTCCATGTTCAGGCCCCAGAAGTTGGAAATCACATCGTGGGAGGGGCCGGCGCAGCCACCGTTGATCATGGGCGGCACGGGGAAGGTCTTCTGCCATGCGGCGCCAACCCACAGGCCCATCTTGTGACCGTCGCCGGGCATAAGACCAGAGTAGCCCAGCTCCACGTCGTAATCCACGTCGCCCACCGTGAGCGTATCCCTGAAGTTCTCCCAAGCCCACGGGCTGTACTTGGCCATCATGTCGGGGTTTTTGGAGAAATCGCCCGTCGCCAGCACGACCGCCTTGTTGGCCACGTACTTCACGTAGGTGCCGTCTTCGCGCTGAGCCACCACGGCCGACACACGGCCGGTGTTGTTATCGTCTCGGATCAGATACTGGCCGACGGTCTGATAATGAATCTCGCCACCGAAATCCTCGGTAAAGATGTCGGCGTAGGCCTGCGCCTCCAACGGCGCGCCAAACAGTGCCCCGAAGGGCTGATCCTCGTTCCAGAAATTGTGCGATGCGGGAGGCACCGTGAGCACCCCCGTTGGATCCGTGTAGCCCGGCTCAAGGCAGCAATGCAAGCCGCGCGCCTCCATATGGTCGATAGTCCAGTCGATAGACTCAGCCGAGTGATTGATCCAGCGCTCCCACTTCTTCTTGTCCATGAAGTACGAGCCTGCCGTCTGCTCCATCTTCACGACATGGGCAGCGGTCTCGGGAGTGTAATCGATACCGAACTCCTTCTGAATCTTAGACCCGATGGCATGGTTCGAGCCACCGCGGCTAATCGGCTTCGTGCTGGCAGAGAACACCACTACATCGGCACCTTTCTCGGCAGCCGATACCGCTGTGCACAGGCCCGCCATGCCCGCCCCCACGATAACGATATCGTGAGTAATGGTCTCGGCGATGTCGTCGTCAGCGACCGGCTCGGGCGGGATCTCGAAGCTCCATTTGCGCTCTTGGTAGTTATCAGCGGTCAAAAGCTCTCCCTGGTCCTTAGCATCAGAGGAGCTTGCGCTGCCAGCCCCCTGAGCCGAGGCGCATCCCGCAAGCGCCGCACCCGATGCGGCCAGTGCGCTTGTTGCCAAAGCGCCTTTCAGAAAGTCACGACGATTCAGTTCCATGGTCCCTCCTATGATTGTCGTTGCCAGAAACATGACGCAAGCATGCCACGGCTCAAGGCTCTCTGCTTTCATCCGGATTCGGTGTTTTTGCCTTCAAGAGGGGTCACACATATTGGGTGAAAATGATGTTTTACCTGATCAAACTAAAGAGTAGCTGCGCGCTTTTTCTCAAACCGAAACGTGGGTTGGCCTACAATGATGCAGGGGCATTCCAGGGAGGGAAGCAATGGCTCTAGCAAAAGGACGTTTTCGTTTTCTCGTAGCGGCGATAGGGTTCGCCGCCTTTCTCGCCATGAACTCCTTTTCCCTCTGGGGCTTCTCCGACCTGCCCCAGCGAGCGTTCGGCACCGACACGAGCGGCTATTGGACCATCCCCCTCCAGCTGAGCAACGTCGCCACGTTCCTTTTGTACTGCATGGGTTCGCGAATCGTCCCGCACCTGACAAACCGAATCCCTTTCCCGGAGGCAGTGCTTCTCATCTCCTGCGGCATGATCTTGCTGCTGGGATTCTTCCTCTCGTCGAACCTGCCCCTTCTGGTGGCTGCAGGTATCCTCGTGGGCGCCGGCACCACCTGCTGCTTCATATGCTGGGAGCATGTTTTCTCCTTCGGAAGCCCTCGCCAAGGCGAGCACCGCATTATCGCAGGCTCCGCCGCCTCTATCCTCGCTTTCGCGCTGCTTTTCTCTTTCGGAGACGGCACCTTGCTCTTTTCCGTCGCATTGCTTGCCTTCGTGAACCTCGCACTGCTGTATGCCTCGCTCGCTGCCGAGCGGCGGAACCTCGAAGAAGAACCGAGCGCCGCGCCCTTTAAGCCCGCAACCCTTTCTGACCTCAAGACGCGCTTCGGGAAACCCTTGCTGTGCATTGTCATGATCGGTATCATCTCGCCAGTGTTGGGCGGCGCCGCCTTACCTCAGCCTCTTGCGCTCGAGGAGAGCTGTCTTCTTGTCCTATCGGCAAACCTGCTGTCGGCCCTTATCCTCGGTATTATCTGGTTCGTCTTTCGCCGAAAAACGAGCATCTCACGCACCTACGTTATCCTGTTTCCCCTCCTCGTAACGGCCCTGCTCCTGCTTCCTTTTATTGCAGCGCCCTTCCGTATCGTCATCATATTTATCGGAAGCTTCTCGTTTACTTTCTTTTCCATCATCATGATGGTGTGGTGCATTACTGCAGCAAAACAATGGCACATGGGCCTCACCGGCGTGTACGCTTTGTTTGGCGGTGTCACCTACGGATCGCGCATGGTCGGGTTGTGGCTCGCCTCAGCAATTAGCGGAAGCTCGCTCTCTCAGGAAACACAGATCTTTGCAAGCGTGGCCATCTTGCTTTACGGTTGCTCGCTGGTGATGTTCGTGCTTGCGCGCAAGGGGGCCGAAAAAACAGCTAGCGACACGAGCACCGCAACACCGAGCGGCACCGATGTGCTACGCGAAGTCTGCCAACAATTGGTAGAAGAGTACGGTCTTTCGCCACGGCAGAGCGAGGTACTCGACCTGCTTGTGCACGGCTACGATGTTCCCTCAACGGCAAAGAAGCTGTTTATCTCCGAGAATACCGTGCGCACCCATATGAAGAAGATCTACACACTGATGGACGTACACTCAAAGCAGGAGATAATTGACGCCGTGAACGAGCGCTGCGGGGAGCGGTGCGGGCACAAGCGCTCGAATTCGTGACGGAGCTGTGGCACCCCACCTCTTTCGACCTGGAGAAACCCTCCAACTGGTAGCAAACACGACCCGACCACCCTGCCGCACGGTTGGCAGAGGCCTTCGCCGGTGGAGCACTTTGCAAAAAAGTGGCCAAAAACGTCTCGAGTGCGCGCAAAAGCGGCAATGAATCCGCAAAATCCGATGCAAATAAACGATATTCGTTTGTTTCGTTGGGTTTTCGAGGAAAACAAGGCCCTAAAAGCCCCGCAACGAGCTCACTCGAAGCGGTTTTGGCCAAAAATGGAGACTCTCTCCCAGCAGAAACATACAGGGCTAGCGAATACCAGGGAACCGCAGGGTAAACTGGGCGCCTTGACCCTCTTCGCCCCCCACCTCGATAGAGCCACGATGGCGCAGCGCGCCGTGCTTGACGATGGCGAGGCCAAGACCGGTGCCGCCAGTTTCCTTTGAGCGGCTCTTCTCCAGGCGGTAAAAACGCTCGAAGATCTTCTCGCGTGCCTCGACGGGAATGCCGGGGCCGTCGTCGCTCACGCGCACCACAACCTCGCCGCCGTTCTCGCCCACTTCCACCAGCACCTGGCCGTCTTCCTCGTTGTAGCGGATGGCGTTCTCCACCAGATTGTAGATCATTTGCTCCATGAGCGGCTCGTTGCCGACAATGCGCGCCGGCGTACCCTGCACCTGTACGACTACGTGGCGCTCTTCGGCCAACTTCTGCAGACGGCTGGCGGCTCGCTCGGCCACAGCCAGCACTTCCACGGGCAGGGCGCTGGCCTCGTCGGGAGGCAACTCGTCCAGCCGCGACAGGATGAGCACATCGTTGATAAGCGCCCGCATCGCCTGGGATTCCTGATAGATGAGGCCCGCGAAGCGCGGCACATCGTCGGAGGGAACCATGCCGTTGGCCATCAGCTCGGCATAGCCGGAGATCACTTGCAGCGGCGTCTTCATCTCGTGGGACACATTGGCCGAGAAGTCGCGGCGCATGCTTTCGGCGCGGGCGAGTTCCTCGTTCTGGGTGCGCAGAATGCGCTGCTGGGAATCGATGCGCTGCAGCAGCGGCTCCATTTCCACGTAGGCTTTGCTAGCCAGGGGATCGGCCACGTCAACGTTGTCGAGCGGCCGCATAATATAGCGTGTAAGCAGGCGCGATACGGCAAAGGCCAGCACCGTGCCCACCATGAGGGTAGCCAGCACGCACACGGCCAATTCGCCGGTAAAGAAGTCGGCCATAGCCTCGCGGGAGCCAGGCAGCTGGCGCATAGTAGCAGAGAAGATGCCGACGAACAGCAGCGTGAAGGCCGCAATGCCAGCCAGAGTGAAGATGAGGATGCTGCGGAAAATGCGACCCGACAGACTGGGCAGACCGCGCTTACTCACGATGCGCCTCGCTGAAGCCGCTGAAACGATACCCCACGCCGCGCACCGTGGCAATGGCCGCCTCGGCACCGGGATACGCTGCGGCCAACTTGTGCCGGAGAGTCTTCACATGCATGTCCACAGTGCGCGTCTCGCCCGCGTACAGCACATCCCACACCTTCTCCAGCAGGTAGTCACGCGTGAGCACGCGGCCGGTGTTCTCCATGAACACGCGCAGAAGGTCGAACTCCTTCAGGGTCAGTTGCACGGGAACGCCCTGCACTTCCACGATGTGGGCATCGGGGTCGAGCGTGATGGGGCCGGCGACGAGGGCTCCGGGCGCGGGCGGCTGGGCGGCAGGGCCGGCCGCCGATGGCTGCGAGGCAGCCGCGCCTCCGGCTGCCCCCGCCCCTTCCGCCGGGCGGGCGGCGCGACGCAACAGGGCGTTCACGCGCGAGACCAGCTCCATCATCCCGAAGGGCTTCGCCAGGTAGTCGTCGGCCCCGGCGTCCAAGCCGCACACCTTGTCGAACTCGGCGCCCTTGGCAGTGAGCATCATCACGGGCAACGTGGCGGTGGCGTCATCGGTGCGCAGCTGGCGCAGCAGTTCCAGGCCGTCCACTTCCGGCAGCATGATGTCCAGCAGCACCGCCGCCGGGCGCTGGCGGCGGCAGCATTCCAGCAGGTCCAGGCCATCGGGGAACGCCTCCACAGCCAGGCCTGCTTGGCGCAGGGCGTAGGCGGTCAGATCGCGAATGTTCGCATCGTCTTCCACATAATATATGAGCGGCTTTTCTTCCATGGGGCTATGGTAGCCGATTTCCTAGGCAGCGGCCGCCGCGTCAGGAACCCATTCCTTTTTTGTAAGCGGATTGCGGGGACGGCGGGGCGTGTCGGGCAGCACAGCCATGACGATGCGCACCATCAGCGACACCAGCGGCAGCCACAACACGGTCATGGTCACGTTGAACAGAGTGTGGGCGTTCGCGATCTGGCGCGCGATGACCTCGATCTCGGGGCCCGGCGTGAGGGCTGCCACCACCGAAGCTGCCGGGCCGATGAGCCACACGAACAGCAGGCAACCCGACAGGTTGAAGATGCAGTGGGACAGAGCCACGCGCTTGGCATCGCGGCTCTGGCCGACAGAGGCTAGAAGAGCCGTGATGGTAGTGCCCAGGTTGTCGCCGAGCAAAATGGGAAGGGCCCCTTCCAAGCCGATGATGCTGGCGCCATCGACTCCTGGCTGCGCGGCGAAGTTCTGCAGCACGGCGATGGTGGCACTGGAGCTTTGCACCACCAGGGTCATGACGGTGCCAACCAGCACACCCAGGATCGGCACGCCGGTGACCTGGGCGATCATGTCCGTGAACACGGGGTTCTCGGCCAGGGGCTTCATGACGGCGCCCATGGTGTCGATGCCGAGGAACAGAAGGCCGAAGCCAAAGATGGCCGTACCGGTGAGCTTCACCTTCGACTGCTTCGCCACCGACATGATGATGAAGCCCGTGAGCACAATGCCGAGCACGTAGTCGGATAGCTTGAAGGCGATGATCTGCGCCGTGATGGTGGTGCCGATGTTGGCGCCCATGATGATGGGGATGGCCTGGCGCAGGTTCATGAGACCGGCCGCCACGAAGCCGATGGTCATAACTGTGGTGGCCGACGAGCTTTGCAGCACCGCCGTGGCCACAGCGCCGGCGAGCACCGCCACCAGCGGATTCTTCGTCACCGCAGCCAGAATGGAGCGCATGCGCTCGCCCGCGGCGTCTTGCAAGCTGCCGCTCATCAGGTTCATGCCATACAGGAACAGAGCCAAGCCGCCGAACAGTCCTAGCCCGATCTGCAACAGTTCTTCCACCCACGTCTCCTTCTCGCGCCGCCCGGGCGATGCCCGCACAGCTCTTGTCATTGCGCGATGCATCCTACGAAACCCATGGGTGAAACAAGTAAGGCAACCGTAAAGCCTAGGTAAAATTTGCTGTGAGGGAGGGGCCGTCCCTCATCTCCTGGGCTCGGCGCGGCACCTCCCTGCCCCTCAAACGCGGAAACCGCGCCGGGGCGCGGTTTCCTGGGGAGGGAGGATTGGAAAAGTGCCAGCTAGCGGGCCGTGGACTTGGCTTCCACGTCCACGAGAGCAGGACTGACGTAGGTGAAGCCGCCATAGGTCTCGTTGATGTAGCGGGCCGCGTCCTCGGCGGCCAAGCGACCGCTCGTCCACAGCCAGCCCTGGGCAACACCGCCGAAGCCCACGTAGTTGTGGTTCGGGTTCAGCAGCACGCCCATGGAGTCCACGCCGATGGCGTACAGGCCCTCGATAGGGGTCGCGTGGTCGTCCTTCAGCACGCGAATCTGCGTGTCCACATCCAGGCCGCCCGCCGTCGAGAACGAGGCGTTGAACACCTGCACCGCGTAGAACGGGCCCGTGGCGATCTTCTTCAGGAACTTCGGATCCTTTCCGAAATCGGTGTCCGCGCCAGCTTCCACCAGCTTGTTGTAGGCAGCCACGGTCTCTTCCAGTGTGGCCGCGGGCACACCGATCTGCTCGGCCAGAGCGCTCAGCGTATCGGCCTTCCACGCCATGCCCTCCTCGATGGAGAACTCCAGGCCCTCGTACACCTCGGGCACGGGCATCTCACCGGGGATGTCGCCCTGAGAGCAGTAGCCCTCGAACTTCGGGATGTTGTTGAAGCCCTCGTTGGCGATGGTGGACAGCACTTCATCGGACAGGATGGTGTAGAAGCAGCTGCCGGCGGCGAAGCAGGGCCACGATTCGCTGTCGATGTCCGCGGAAAAGCTCTCGTAGCGGGCCTCGTCCATGTAGCGCTTGCCTTCCTGGTTCACCATGATCGCATCGGCCGTGATGCCGCAAGCCAGCGGGATGTTGTTCAGCGTCCACGTCTTATAGCGGCCCGTGCGCCCGTCCAGCACGTCGTCGTAGAAGTTGATGGGGTAGCGGCTCAGCCAGTGGTCGCAGGTCACGTGCATCACATTGGGACTCATGCCGATGTTGAAGGTGCCCGCACCGATGTTCAGGGCGGCCTGGATCATGGCACCGGTGTCCTGATCGGTACCGATGCGCTTGCGCTCACCGCGCCACGGCTCGTCCAGCAGCTCGTTCACCATGTCGGGGTTGGCGCTGAAGCCGCCCGTGTTCATGATGATGGCCTTGGCGTTGATGACGTATTCCTGGCCCGTGTACAGGTTGCGCGCCTTCACACCGGTGACGCGATCTCCCTCAGTGATCAGCTCGTAGCCCTCGGTCTCCAGCATATAGCGGCCGCCCTGGGCCTCCACCGCCGCCAGCATCTGCTTGTAGTAGGTGTCCAGCACGGCACGGCGATCCTCGTAGGTGCCCACATCGGTGTTCGAGGTGAGCGCCACGTTGTAGCTGGTCAGGCCCTCGGTCATGGGGTTGGGCTTCCCCATGCTGCCGAAGATCCAGTCCTGACCGTACAGCCAGTCGATGGTATTGCCCGATTCGGCGAAGAACAGGTCGATGACATCCTCTTTCGCCATCTGGGTGCCGTCGGTGGTGGTGAAGTGCTTCCACTTCTCCTTGAAGCGCTCGGCGTCCACAAAGGGCTCGCCACCGTTGATGGCCTCCATGTACTGCGGCGGATTCACGGCGCAGCCCTCGTGGGTGAGCGCCGACTTGCCGCCGTACTTGCCGGCACGGTCTATGCCGAGCAGGCTCACGCGGCCGCCGCCGTTCATGGCGCGGATGCACTCGCAGGCGCGCTTCATGGCGATGATGCCGCCGGTGCCCATGCCCACGACGCACACATCCACGTCGATGGTTTCGGGATCGGAGGGCTCGGGCTTCTCGGGGGCCACCTGGAAGGCGCTGACCGCATGGGGGTTCGAGCCGCCCGCTTCCAGGGCCTCCTTCAGGGCCTGGGTGATGGCCGACTTCACAGCGTTGCTGGAAGCGGTGGCACCAGTGACGGCATCCACGGCCACAGACTGATTCTCGATGATGCGCGGGAACAGCAGGTCCTTCACACTCTGCAGAATGACCTCGGTCTCGCCGTGCTGGAAGCGATCGTCGGGCACCTCGATCTTCAGGATGGAGCGATCGTTCACGGTGATGGTCACAGGCAGATCCCAAATCTGCCAGTAACCCTTGGCGTAGCCGGTATAGGTGCCGGGCTTCATCACCGCCGACGACGCATCCTCGGCGGCGCCGATGGCCTCATTGTAGGCCTGCACCGAGGCGCTCTTGATGGCCTCGGACGTCACCGTGGCACCGCTGACGGCATCCACGTCAATGGTAGCGTTCTCGGCCATGGCCTCCTGCATCACCGTGGCCGCCCGGCCGCCGCGGTTCGGCGTCTCCATGGGTGCGTCGATGGTCGCAGCCACCACGCTGCCCGAGCCGCGATCCACTGTAAGCTCGACGGTCACATCGCCGCCGAAGCCGGGCACCGTAGCCGAGGCCGTGGCCTCGCCCGTAGCCGCCATCTTGTCCGTGCCGCCACCAGCGCACCCGGCCAAGGGCAGCGCCGCCCCCACGGCTCCCGCACCGGCCAAGCCGAGCGCGGCGCCCTTCAGAAAGCTGCGGCGCGACAGGCCTTTGTGCTTGAGCATTTCTCCCATAACTCCTCCTTTGTCTTATGGCCTCCAACGGCCCCCATCCTAGGGAAAGGGCGCGCGTCGGTGCATCTGGCAAAGGCGTGTATTTTGAAAAATGGGTGCGAAACTTCTCTACCAAACTCGTCTAGTCACCGATTTGATCAGGGGAAACGTTCTTTGTTTTCTCGCGTTCTATCAGCTCGATCAGCTCTTGCTGACGATGCACGTCCAGCTTCTGGTACACGTGAGTCGCATGGGTATGCGCCGTGCCCTTCGAAATGCACAGCTTCTCGGCAATGGCGGGAATGTTGCGCCCGCGAGCCAGAAGACCCATCACCTCGCACTCGCGCGGAGTCAAGCGCCCGCGCTCGGCCACACGAGCGATGCTGGCCTCGAAAGCCGATTCGGATTCGTGCGCAACGGCGCCGGCAACGGGCGCGGCGGGAGCCGTATGGAACAGGCGGCTGAGCATGCGCTCGGGGAAGAGCCACGACAGCAGCACCACGAGCCCCAAAATGAGCACCGCCACGATAGCCGCCACCTGCACGATATCGGCATCCACGGCAGCCAGGGCCGCATGGGCGCCGAGCAACCCCACGCCGTACCCGAAATTTTTCGCCGCCGTGAGCAAGCCGAAGGACCGCCAAGCGCCGATACCCGGTAGCGAGGCCGCTTCGGCCACAATGATCCACACGAAGATGTCGAAGAACTTGCGGCCGATGCTGGAGGCCATAAGAGCTCCCTCGCCCAAAAGACCTGGAGAAAGCAGAAACAGCACGAAGCCCAGGGTAACCACGGGCAGCACCAGATGGAACAGCGTCGCCGGGCGCACCGGGCGCAGCAGCAGAAACGAGCAGATGATCACACAGGCAGCCAGCAGGTTGGCCCAGAAGCGAATCTGCGATGCGGCATCGGAGGGCAGCGAGCTGTAGGCCAGGGTGATGAACATGTTGTAGATGAGCGAGAACGCCAGCGTCGTTGCCAGAATCGCAAGCACTGTGCGCGCGGGGCCGCGATCACGCTGAGCGACGCGGTCGGCCGGGGTCAGACCCGACGCGGTCACCACGGCCGCGCCGGTAGAGGGCAACGAAGCCTCGCTGTCACCCCCTTCCCCGGCCGCTTCGTCGGCGCGGCGGCGCACCAGCAGCAGCACTGCCTGCACACCCAGCAGCGTCAGCGATGCCAGGTAAAACCCGTTCCCCGGCAGAAACGACAGCATAATGCCGAACAGCGACGATACCGCCATGCCAAACAGCGTGTACAGCTGAATGCCCGCCTGGGATAGTCGCACGAACTTCGGCCCCCAGGCCGTTTCGAAGAAGCCGGCCGACGCGCCGGCCAGCGAAAACCCCGCAACCAGCAGCACTCCCGAGCCGTCAAACTTTCCGATCATAATGGACACCATGCCCAGCACGCCCACGGTAAGAAAGGCTACGACCGCCCCGACGGGCGCGGCCAGGTCCGTCCGGCGCTTCGCGAACATCGCGATGGCCAAAGCCGTTGCAGCGGCCAGCATGAACACCACTTCCTGCACAGCGAGCGAGGCACCCGAAATCCAAATCTCATTGGCCGCGAAAGCCAGCAGCGCCGTAGCCTGGGCGCGGCTGAGCCCAAATCCCAGCAAGTCCCATCGGAAGGGCACGAGTGCCAACCCGATCGTCTCCCGTAGCTGTTCCTGAGCCAGTGCCCCTTTGGGCACATCCACCCCATCCCGCTCAGTCATCCCCGTCGCGTCACTCATCGCCGTCCCGTGCTTTCTGCCAATCTCGCCATCCCCTCCCGGTAGCGCCCTCCCGGCAACCGTCCTCGGCCGCAGGCAGCATCTATGTCCTCCCTCTATCATAGCGCAACACAAAAAGAGGGACGACCCGGAGGCCGTCCCTTCTTGAGAGCAATAGGTAGCGCCACGGCTATTCGGCGGCGGGAACCTCGTGCTTCACGCGCTGGCTCTCCTCGGCGCGCTTGGCGTCGTTGAAGCGGTCCAGGGTGCCCACCAGGTAGCCGGTGATGCGGCGGATGCGCTCGAAGGGCTGGCTGTGGGCATCTTCCGAACGGCCGCACTTCGGGCACACGTCCTCGATGATGCCGTTGTTCCTTTCACGTGCGCGGGGCAGTATCCCAGAACCGCCGCCCCGCAAGGCCATTCAACTTTCGAAAGCGGCCCGCAAGGGAAGGGTCGCCTCCGTGCATCCATGATGGGCCCCGCTTCGTAAAAGAACCGAGCAACACCCGTAAAGAGTCCCCGTCAGTTTTGAAAAGCTTCGGTAAAACCCCAGCGCCAAACGCCTGAAGCGCTTACTTGACTGTCATTTGGCTCGCGCGTCAATGGCAACTCCGAGCAGCTGCCCGGGCGTATTTCCAGGCGCCGCGCTTTCGCCGAGTAGATGCCAGTTGAGGGCCGAAATGGTCGGCGGCCGACGAATGCCTCTGCCATTACGAGCCTGAAGTGGCAGAAAAATGCCAGTTGAGGGCAGATATGGCAGACCACCCTCGTTCGGCCTTACCATTTCGGGGTCGAAGCGGCATTTCCGTGCCCTTCAGGCACCTTTGACATCTCTTCGGCCGCTCCGGCGTTTTTCAGATGCCGGAAAGTTACTTAATGGTGCGACTCACCGCAAGAAGGCCGGAGCGCTTGGGAGGGGACGCGCTCCGGCCAGACAGAGAGGAGAAAACAGATGAAGGGTCACGAAGAGGAGGAGAGAAATCTCGACAAGCAAGACGGCGAGGGCGACAAAACAATCTAGGCGACGCCAGTCAGCGCAGCTAACTTCGCGTAGACCTCGGTGTTGTCGTAGAAGCCGTCGAAAACTTCGGCGCCAGCGCCCATGGCGAACACGGGCACGGTAAGTCCCGAATGGGCGTAGGTGGAGAAATCGACACCCGACTTACGGTTGAGCAAATGAGTGAGAGTCACCGTGAAGGGCTCGTAGGTGCCGTAGTGGACGTACTCTTCCTGGGTCATGTCCTCCTGGTCGCCGACGCCGACGGCCACAGTTCGCTCGTAGGCCTCGCGCAGCTGCTCGTCCTCGTAGGCAGTGAGCATCAGGCTGCCCGGCTCGGCCTCGGCCGCTTGCGCGTCGGCGCCCGACGACAGCGCCGAGGCCGGCCTTTCCAACCCGAACAGTTGGGCCACATCTTCCATCGCCTGCTCGTAGGTTGCCCCGGCATCAATATAGCCGGCCACGTAATCGCTGTTGAATTTGGCATAGGAGATCTTCTGCCGCGCGATGTTGGCCAGGAAAGTGTCGTAGTTGGTTTCCGCATAGCCGATGGTCAAGCCACCCGTCTCGTGGTCGCCCGTCACAACGATCAGGGTCTCGTCGGGATGGTCCTCGCAGAACGCCACTGCCTCAGCCACGCAGTCTTCCAAGGCCATCACGTCGTGGATGGCGGCGGCGCAGTCATTCGCATGGCACGCCCAGTCGATCTTGCCGCCCTCGCACATCATGAAGAAGCCAGCGTCGCCGTCACCCAGCACCTCGATGCCCTTGGCCACGTAATCGCGCAGCGACCACTCGTCGGCCGACGCATCCATCGCGTAGGAAAGCGCGTCCTCGTCGGCCAGTTTCTCCGCCACAAGCAGCGCCTTGCTACCAGCCGTGACATGGGCGGCCTCGTCGTAGGTGCGCGCCACCACGTAGCCGGCATCACGCGCCGCCTCGTACAGATCGATGCGGTTATCACTGGCGCCCGTAGGGTTGAGCAGGCCGCCGCCGGCAAAGTAGTCGAACCCGCTCGCAATAAGCTCCTGACCGATCTCGTAATAGTTCTTGCGCGACTGCTGATGAGCGTAGAAGGCCGCCGGCGTCGCATGGTTCAAATTCACGCTGGTGAGCACGCCCACCTTGTAGCCGAGCTGGCGCTTCAGTTTCTCGGCGATGGTCTCGAAGTGCTCGGAGGCGTCCGGCGACACGTTGATGACCCCGCTAGCCGTCTTGCGCCCAGAGGCAATGGAGGTGGCCGTGGAGGCGGAATCGGGGCAGAACGAGGTGCTGTCGTAGGTGTACTGGGAGCCGATGACCGGGAAGTCCATGAAGCTCACGCGCCCGATGGTCGGTTCTTCCCCGCCCTGCTGGGTGCCGTTGAAGTAGGCTGTTGCCTGAATTTGGGGGTAGCTCATGCCGTCGCCGATGAAGAGGAACACGTACTTCGGCGTTGCGGCCGCAGAGTCCCCTTGCGCCCCGCCTTCGCCGGTGGCAGCTATGGCCACCGAACTTGGCTCGTCCGAGGAGCAGCCGAGCAGCGCGCCCATGGACACCGCTCCCGCCAGGCCCACGGTCCCGCGCAGGAAGTTGCGGCGGGATACAAGATCCGGAATCGCATCATCTATCATGAGAAGTCCTTTCTCGGGTTTCATCGTTCAGCTAACAACTCAACGATAGATCGGCACAGTAAAGCTTCGGTAAGCCGTGAGGAAAACCTTTGAGTGCTTTTCGTAAGTTCTCGCGAGGCCCGGCTCCGGCCTCATCAAGCAGTATCTTTCAGTGGCCCTTGGCCATCCGCACACCCCTCTGAGGCACGGGCTTGTTCGGCTTCTCTGCCGCCGTATCGCCCGAGATGGTGGCCAGCGAGCGCTCATAGGCGTTGAAAGCCTCCGCGACATCCCCCACCACGTAACCTTTCTTTCCCGTCGTAAAAAAGAAGGGTTAGTTCATTAACCTTTCTTTTCAAGAAGAAAGAGGCGTCGAATCTGCTTTACAGCCACGCCAAAACAAAGCGAAGGCAATTCCTGCAATAAAAACAACGATTGAGCGAGTTGAGAGAGCCCAAAAGAGCACCTCAAGCAACATTTTAGTCGATTGAGCGAGTTTTGATACCTACGGAACTCGCTCAATCGTCTTTTTGCTGCAGGAAGGCCGGAAAACTTGGAAGGGGAAGGCGTACGTAGACATGAGCATCACTTCTCTGAAAGGACAGCGAGCAACGCGATGGGGACTTCGGGGGTGAGGCATTGCAGGAATGCCTCCACGGGGTAGGCGAAACCCGTTTCGGCGCGATAGGCCATAAGGGCCAGGATACCGCCGCTTGCGTATTCGAAGACGATGCGGAATATTAGGTCTTCGGCACTCAATGGCAAGCTCTCACTTAGCTCGGGCAACACTTCTTCTAAAAGACGGCGCTTCGCGCGCTTCTGCGCGAGCGCCGCGTTGGGGCCGTTCAAAGCCGCGCAAAGCTTGTCGATACCTGGGGAATTACGCTGGACGAGACCAGGGAAGTCCAAATCGGCGAAGCGGCGAGGATCCAGAGTCACGCCTTCCGTGCCAGCTATCGCGCTCCCGCTGATGCCGATGTGCCGGCCGTCGCCATCGACCGCGTCCAATTCCGCTACGGGCGCCCCGGCCCCCGACAGCGCAATGCCCCCCTGGTGCTGAACAATATCTCGTTTTCCGTGGCGGCGGACGACATCCTCTGCCTTTTGGGGCCCTCGGGCTGCGGCAAGACGACGCTCGTGAACCTCATCATGGGCGTGGACGTGCCCATCTCCGGCACCGTGCGCGTGCTGGAAGAGGCGGCCCCTTTCCCCACGGCGCGGGCGCGCATCGCCATGATTCGCGAGGGGCGGCTGATCGCCGACGCCTCGCCGGCGGATATCCTGGCCCGCACGGGCACCAATACCCTGGAAGATGCCTTCCTGGCGCTGGAGGCATTAGGAATTCCGGAACCGACGGAGGAACCGAAAACCCCGCAACTCCGCAATCGCAAGGAGGTGCGCCATGCCTAGCACCCTGGCCATCGTTCGCCGTATTCTCACGCAATTCGCGCTCGATAAGCGCACGCTGGCGCTGCTGTTCGTGGCGCCTCTTGTGGTGCTGTGGCTGCTGTCAGTCATTCTCGGCGCCGACACCGTGGGGCCCAAAATCGCTACCGTGAACCTGCCCACCGAGTTCCAAACGCAGCTCGAGCAGATCGATGCGCGCATAACCGAGGCCGATGCCGACGAGGCAAGCGCGCTGCTGGCCGACAACGACGTGGCAGCCGTTCTGTCCATGGAAGGCGACCGCACGCTGAAGGTGGAACTGGAAGGCGCCGACTCCACGAAGTCGGCAGCCGTACTCGCCATATGCGCCGAAGCCTTGGGCGAGGGGCGCGGAGAGGCAGCCGACGAGATGGAAGCCACTATCGCCGATAAGCGAGCAGAAGTGGAAGAGGCCATCGACGGGGCGAACCAACAGCGCGAAGAGGCCCGAACAGCACTGGAGGGCGTGACGATCTCGATGCCCGCTGAGGCGCGCGCCGGTCTCGCCGAGGCACTGGGAGGCCTCTTCGACGACGATGCGGCGTTGAGCTTTTCAACCGAAGATCTTTCGATGAATGCGAGCAACTACCTGCCTATAGAAGACATGGAGACCGCTTACCTGCACGGCAACGAGGACTGGCGCATGTTCGATTGCTACGGGCCCGTGTTCATCGGCTTTCCCAATGAAGGCAACGTGGGACTGGTGGTGTTCACCTGCATAACCATGGCCATGGTGTCGGTGGCGCTCGGCTTTCTGGTGTCGGGCTTGGCCACTACGCCGTTCCAAGTCATCCAGCTCATTTTGTTGTTTGTCGTTCCGCAAATTCTGCTGTGTGGCGCGAACCTCGCCACCGTAGGGTTCGATCTCGCCATACTGTGGGGATTTCTCGCCCTATTCTTCACCCTGGCCGCCGCCAGTTTCCGCAAGAAGCGCGCGTGAGCACCTTTCGCCTGCAAGATTCTCGATATTTCGAATGTGTCCAGCATTTCGAAGGCGCCCGCTTTTCGAATATCGCTCAAAATGCCAGTTAAGGGTCGAACTGGCATTTTCTGAGGAAAAGCAAGAAGAGGGCCGTCGCTGGGACGGCCCTAGGTGCTTGGGGTGCTCGCGAAGCTTGGGAGCTTGAGCGTGGCGCCGCTACTCGGCAGACTCCGGCATCGGTACTGCGTGCTTCACGCGCTGGCTCTCCTCGGCGCGCTTGGCGTCGTTGAAGCGATCCAGGGTGCCCACCAGGTAGCCGGTGATGCGGCGAATGCGCTCGAAGGGCTGGTTGTGGGCGTCCTCGGAGCGGCCGCACTTCGGGCACACGTCCTCGATGATGCCGTTGTAGCCGCACACCGGGTCGCGGTCCACGGGATGGTTCACGCTGCCGTAGCCCATGCCGCAGTCCTTCATGTAGCGGATGACGCTCTCGAAGGCCTCCAGGTTGTCCGACGGATCGCCGTCCAGCTCGATGTAGCTGATGTGGCCGCCGTTGGTGAGCGCGTGGTATGGCGCCTCCAGGGCGATCTTGTCGTAGGCGGAGATGTCGTAGTACACCGGCACGTGGAAGCCGTTGGTGTAGTAGTCGCGGTCGGTCACGCCGGGAATGACGCCGTAGCGCTCGCGGTCGATGCGCACGAAGCGGCCCGACAGACCCTCGGCAGGGGTGGCGATGAGCGAGTAGTTCATGCCGCGCTCCTGGGAGATGCGGTCGCAATAGGAGCGCATGTGACCCACAATCTCCAGGCCGAGGCGCTGGGCCTCAGGCGACTGACCGTGGTGTTGGCCAGTCAGGGCCACCAGGCACTCAGCCAGGCCGATGAAGCCGGTGGTCAGGGTGCCGTGCTTCAGCACGTCGCGCTGCACGTCGGTGGGAGAGAGCTTCTCGGAATCGATCCACACGCCCTGGCCCATGAGGAACGGCGCGTTGTACACGTGCTTGCGGGCCTGGATCTCGAAGCGCTCGTCCAGCTGGCCGGTCACCAGTTGCAGCTTGGAGTCGAGCAGGTCGAAGAACAGGTCGATGTCGCCCTTGGCGCGAATGGCCAGGCGGGGCAGGTTGATGGAGGTGAAGGACAGGTTGCCGCGGCCGGGCGTGACCTCGCGGTCGGGATCGTACACGTTGCCCATGACGCGGGTGCGGCAGCCCATGTAGGCAATCTCGGTCTCCGGGGTGCCCTTGTAGTACTGGGCGTTGAACGGCGCGTCCAAGAAGCTGAAGTTCGGGAACAGGCGCTTAGCCGAGCAGTGCATGGCCAGCTTGAACAGGTCGTAGTTCGGATCCTCGGGGTTGTAGTTCACGCCCTCCTTCACGCGGAAGATCTGCACGGGGAAGATGGGGGTCTCGCCGGAGCCCAGGCCCTCCTCGGTGGCCAGCAGCATGTTCTTGATGACCATGCGGCCCTCGGGGGAGGTATCCATGCCGTAGTTCACCGAGCTGAAGGGCGTCTGGGCGCCAGCACGGGAGTGCATGGTGTTCAGGTTGTGCACGAGAGCCTCCATGGCCTGGAAGGTCTGGCGGTCGGTGTCGCGCGAGGCGTTCTTCTCGGCGTAGGCCACGATGCGGTCGGCTGTGGCCTCATCGGCGCCGGCATCCTCGATAGCGGAAACGACGGCCGCGCGGAACTCGGGGGCCATCTCCAAGCTGGCAGCCTTGCCCGTTTCGGCCTCGATGCGCGCAAGGGTGGTTTCGGCAAACTCGCGATCGTCGGCGATGTCGGTCAGAAGGTCGATTGCCTCGGCGACATGCTTCTTGAACAGGCGACGGAACGTCTTACCCACGCCCACGGCCAGACCGTAATCGAAATCGCACACCGACTGGCCACCGTGCTGGTCATTCTGATTCGACTGGATGGCGATGCAGGCAAGCGCCGCATAGCTGGAAATGTCGTTGGGCTCGCGCAGCACACCGTGGCCGGTGGAGAAACCGCCCTTGAACAGTTTGCGCAGCTCAATCTGGCAGCAGGTGGTGGTCAGGGTGTAGAAATCCATATCGTGAATGTGGATGTCGCCCTCGCGGTGGGCCTTGGCAAAACGCGGATCGATGACGCACATTTCGTAGAACTGCTTGGCCGACTCCGAGCCGTACTTCAGCATGGTGCCCATGGCGGTATCGGCGTCGATATTGGCGTTCTCGCGCTTCATATCGGAATCGGCGGCTTTGGAGAAAGTGATGTCCTTCAGTGTCTGGATGAGGCGGGAGTTCACATCGCGCACACGGCTGCGCTCGGCACGGTACAGGATGTAGGCCTTGGCAGTCTGCACGAAACCGGACTCGATAAGGGTCTCCTCTACCAAATCCTGCACGCCCTCCACCGTAGGAGTCCCTTCGATGGCGCCGCTCTCAAGCTTCTCGACGACCGTGGCGGCAATCTGCTCGGCAGTAGCACGATCCTGCATAGCTGCACAAGCCTGGAACGATTTTTCCACCGCATCGGCGATCTTCTGGGGATGAAACTCCGCCATACGCCCGTCGCGCTTGATGATGGTCTTGACCATAACCGCTTTCTTCCTTTCATCTGCCGCGTTTCCGCGCCTTGCCAACCACAACATACAGAAGCCCCGCGATGTTTTCCCCATCGCCGATCTTCGTTGTTACCGAGGGGGTAAACCTATGTTTTCGAATGTTTTGCCAACACGCTTTCCACAGGTTATTCACCAAATAAACCACTATATATTGTGTTTCGTGGTTCTTATGGCGGATATATATAGTACTCGCGGCGACGTTCGAGTTCAACCGAACAAGTTGTGTTTTTACGCAGCGAAAACTACAGAAATTTTTTCGACAAGGGGTGCCGGACGACGCTGCAGAGCATCGTCCGGCGCCGAGAGCCCGAAGTCCCCCGATTCATCCGTGCCGGGTCGCCTGCGGGACCCGGGCCACATTCGCCTATTGAGAAATCCGCGCGGACGCGGGCCGCAAACGCCTTGGCCCAACTTAAACGGGCGCTAAACGTCGATTCTAACGTCTTGCCCGGCCACAGATGCCGCCAACACACCGGTGTACGCCGGCGTGGCATCGCCGACGGCCCGAAGAAACTGCACGCCCTCATCGCGAAGAACAGCCGCGGCGGGCATCATGGTGTCGGCAGTGTAATAGGGATTCTCGGCCGTAGGACCCTGCTGCTTCGGGTTGCGCTCGCCCACCACCAGCGAAACCAGCATGCACAGGTCGGCTCCTTGGGCCGCCAGACGATCGCGTACCGAGGCGGCCAGGGCCGTCGCAACGGTCGGCGCGACCAACGTGGCGAAGCCGGCCACCGCCGCGCCAAATTCCACCATGACGTCCACCGCCTCGGCCAAGGTGCCCCGGCCCGATGCCAACGCACCGTCAGCCGTTACATCCACCGAAGCCAATACGGGCAGGTCGCATGCCTTCCGCACTCCCATGAGGGCGCATTTCAAATCATCAGCGCTCGCAAAGCCATTCAGGAAAATAGCATCCACCTGCGCATCGCCGAACAAACGGGCCGCACGAGCGTATTGATCGCGATTTTCCACCAGCGATGCCTTCGACGAGGAATCCAGCGGCAAGCCGCAAGGCCCGATCTCAGCCAAAATATGCTGGGGCCTGAATGGCGATGCGGCCTCTAGCGCATTGCGTGCCAACTCGCCGCCCCTCCCCCCCATGCCCAGCTCGGCCAGACGCGCCGGAGCCAACATGGCCGTAGGCAGCACGAAACATTGGGGGCCGGCCACCGCTTCTACGCGATAGGCCTCTTCAATGGTCTCCGGCTCCAGCAGCAAAGTCAGAGCCTGATCGCGCGCCGACTCGACACCCTGCCGCCGCAACGTACCAGTCACTGGAGACGACAAAACCAGCATGTCCTTGAAGAAGCGCAGCGCGAGATCAGCCATGGGGAGTTCCTTTCTGAGAAAAATGCTCGCGTCTATGATACACGACCCCTCAAGGCGAGCGGAGCTTTAGCAGAGGTGAGCGGGCCTTTCTCTATGCAGAAGCGCAATTCACCGCCAAATCCGCACCGCTCTCGCAAGAACCAATGCACAACAGCACCGAGAAAACAAGGCTTGTATTATTATTCGCGTTAGCGATTTGGAAGTTCCCCTGCTTCCATCGCTCTGCTTCATACCCCTTGAAAGCAGAATGCGGTACTCGATACCGCATTACCCCCTCCTCCGGCGCGGCGAAGTACCCCTCTTCGCCGCGCCATTTCTTTTGTGTGACAGGGATCGAGTACTTTGTCCCATTCTGTTTTCCCTGTTCAGAAAGGTAGCCGCAAAAGGCCGTTTTGTATGGAAAAAGGCACTCGGATCCATACAAAGCGTTCACTTCTGGCTAGAAATCCATACAAATCGCCGCTTTTTGGCTTCCGCGCATCTCGCAGAAGCCAAAAACGAACGATTTGTATGGAATGGAAGCCTACTCGGCAGCTTCCTCATGGCAGCCGCAACCGCAGCCGTCGCCAGCGTCATGGCCACCCTCGCCGCAGCACTCATCCTCAGCATCGGCGTACTTCTCGTCGATTTCCTCATCAGCGTAGGCCACGGGTTCCTTCAGGGCTTCCATGAAGTTGGGGGCCTCGCCGATATAGGCCGGTTCCGATTCAAACACGTACTTCCCATTGTCGTCCACCGTATACAGATAGGCCACAGCATGTCCCGTGTCGGCACCAGGCTGGCCTCCCTCGGCGATAAGGGCGTCTTTCACGCCATCGTCAGTCTCAATATAGCCGTCGTAGCAAAACGCATAAGCACCGGCACCGCGAGCGCCGCGCACGGTGTACTCGGCAGCCTCGAAGCATTCTTCGGCACTGTCGCCGGGATGGCTTTCCAGGAACAGATTGTTCTTCACAATGAGAGCCGTAAACGGAATGAGATCCTCGCCGGCCTCTACTTTTTCCTTAGCTTCATCCAGGGAGAACACCAGCACACGCTGCAAATCTTCGGGGATCTCGGGTACATCCTGGCTGTCGTTCTCAATGTTGCGGTCGGCCACGGTCGGCCTCCTTTCTTGCGAATTTGTACCTTCTCAGTGTAGGCCAGCGAAAGAGAAACCTCCGCCGCAAGAGGCGTCATTTCGGCGATTCTCCAAAGCGCGCGAGGGCCGCGAGACCTATACTGGGAGAAAAGAACGCACCTCTTTCGGAAAGCACCATGAGCCACACATCTTTTGCCCCCGCTGAATTCGATTGGGTGAACGAGCCCCATCACGGCGACGTCGTCACCTATCGCGATCCTCATGGGCGCAAGCACCAGCTGCCCGTGCGATACCCAGACGTCACCGCCACGCCCTTGGTGCAAGCCAAGGAAATTCGCCCCCATCTGTACCGGTGCTCGTTTTCACTGAACGAGTTCCATTTCTGCGAGCGCATCGACTTGTACAGCATTATCGAACCGGGCGAGCGGGCATTGCTCATAGATACGGGTCACTACGACCTGTGCGGCATGCACTTTCTCGACGAACTGTTGGCGGCCACGGACACACCCTGGGAAGCCACCGACGTTTTCCTTACGCATTTGCACGATGACCATGCAGGAAACGTGCCCTACTGTTTGAACCAAGGGGCACGTCACCTCATACGCGGGGCGTGCAAGTCCTTCGATTCGCAAACGGTCAGCGCCTTTTTACGCGAGACAGGTGCAGCATCGGTGAATGACACGGCGCTGGACAGCTTCGTCGCCCTGCTGCGCGGCAGGGGCAACCCTCTGTACGACCCCCTGCCCCTTGTGAGGGAAGTAAACGGCGACGACGCCATTGATATCGGCGATTATCACCTGCAAGTATTGGAAACCCCTGGTCACACTATGGAACACCTGTGCCTTCTGGAACCAGACCATCGCTTTCTGTTCGCAGGAGACCACATCATTGTGGCCGCGCCCGGCGTGATGCAGCTGGAACGCGACCAGCACCTGCTGCTGCACTTCCTGCAAAGCATCGCCGAGCTGCGCGACGCAGGGCTGCGCACGGTTTACATGAGCCATCACGAAGTCCTGGAAGGCGAAGACGACATTGTGCGTCTGCTCAACCGCATCTTGAACACATACAAAAAGCCCCTGACGAAAACTTGCGACGTACTCGGCGAAAAAGGTCCCGCCACGGTGTATGCCGTCACCGAGAACGCGTGTCGCCATCTCCCCGGCGGCTTGGCGGGCCTGCCTGCAGGCATGCGCACCCGACGCGTGGCCACCGCATTCGGCTATCTGGAATATCTCGTCGATACAGAAAGAGCCCGGCGGCACGTGGCCGACGATGGTGCCCTGGTGTACGAGAAAGTGAGCTGACAACCGCCACGTAGCGACAAACACTACCCACCCATCCGTGAACCGTGGGCAAGGCCCGCCCCGTCATCCGCCTGAACGACTGGTTCTTTCGCAAGCCCGACGAAACAAAAGTGGTGTAGGCGCCGTTATGAGAGGGGCTTAAGGGCGCGGTCGAGGATGCCATGGGCGCGAGCGATGACCATGCCGTAGTTGGTGATGGGAACGCCCTGGTGGCGGGCGCGCTGGATACGGGAGCCCATGTCGCGAGCGTTCAGAGTGCAACCACCGCAGTGCACGACAACAGCATAGGGCGTCAGGTCGTCGGGAAAATCGCGACCCGAGGTGAACGCGAACTGCGGATTTGCGCCGCTGATCTCACGAATCCACTGGGGCAGCTTCACCATGCCGATGTCCTCGCAGGTGCGGTGGTGGGTACAGCCCTCGGCAATGAGCACCATGTCGCCGTCGGTCAGATTCTCCAAGGCATGCACGGCTTGAAGCTGCGCGGGCAAATCGCCCTTGTAACGAGCCATGAGAATGGAAAACGAGGTGAGAGGCACCGTTGCCGGCAGCAATTCAGCCACAGCGCCGAATGCCTGGGAATCGGTAACCACCAGCTGCGGCGGGCACGTCAGCGTATCTAAAAGTTGAGGGAGAGCCTCTACGCTAGCGGAGCAGGGGAGGGCACCAGCTTCCAGCGCGTCGCGCAGCACCTGCTGCTGGGGCAGGATGATGCGCCCCTTCGGCGCCGCTGAATCCAGGGGGATCACCAGCACCACCACATCGCCCGGCGCCAGCAGGTCGGCCACGAGATGACGGTCGTCACCCGCACAGGCCACCAAGGCCGCGATCATGCCCTTCAAGTCAACCACGCCCGCCCCTGTGGCAGCTGACAGGCGCACACGGGCGCGGCGGCAACCACGCTTGTCCTCGTCGATGGTGACGGCCGGAACCGGCATGGCGGCATCCAGCAGATCGGCCTTGTTCTCGGCAATCACATAGGGAATGCACCGCTGTTGGAAGGCAGCCACCAACTGCTCATCGAAGGGCGTCATACCACGGGTGACGTCCACCACCAGCACGGCCACGTCGGCGGTATCGAGCACCGCCTCGGCCCGGGCCACGCGCTGGCCTCCCAGATCGCCCTCATCGTCGATGCCGGGGGTGTCGATCACCAGCACCGGCCCCACCGGCAGCAGCTCCATGGCCTTTCGCACCGGGTCGGTGGTGGTGCCCGCTGTGTCGGACACCACGGAAACCGTCTGATTCGTCAGCGCGTTCACCAGGCTCGATTTGCCCGCATTGCGCACCCCGAAGAACGCCAGATGCGTGCGCTCACCCGAAGGGGTATCGTTCAGTGACATGGCATCTCCTCTTAAAACCGGAAGTCGCGCTCGCCATCACGAACGCGGGCAATGTAGGCCGCGCAAGCGTCGCGGCGCCCTTCGGGAAGCAGCGCCAGTTCGCGCTCGATAGTCTGCCAACCTGAAGCCGCCGTCACCGGCGAGGCATAGTCGGCCAGATACTCCGCCAAAGTTATCAGGGCATTCGGTGCGCAGAAGCTGCTGATCTGACCGCTCTTGCAGAACTCCATGAAGCGGTCGCCCGTACGTCCAGCACGGTAGCACGCCGTGCAGAAACTGGGAATATGTCCTTCGTCCATCAGCCATCCCACCACTTCGTCCAGCGTGCGCTGGTCGGACACGTCGAACTGCTCGGTGTCGCGCGGCCGCTGCTCATCGGTGTAGCCTCCTACGCTGGTACGGCTGCCGCCGGAAATCTGCGACACACCCAGCTGCAGTGCCCGCGCACGCAGGTCGGCCGATTCTCGCGTCGAGATGATCATGCCCGTATAAGGCACCGCAATGCGAATAAGCGCGATGATCTTCTCGAACATCTCGTCGGGAATACCGTTGTCGAAGGCATCGGGGTCGATATCCATAGCCGGCTGCACCCGGGGCACACTGATGGTGTGCGGCCCCACGCCGAACACCGCCTCCAGATGCTCGGCATGCATGAGCAGGCCAGCGAACTCGTAGGCGTACCCCTCCAGCCCAAACAGCACACCCAGCCCCACGTCGTCGATGCCGGCGGCCATGGCCCGGTCGTGGGCTTCGGTGTGCCAGGCGTAGTCGGCCTTGGGCCCGGTGGGGTGCAGCACCTCGTAGCGCTCGCGGTGGTAGGTCTCCTGGAACAGGATATACGTGCCAATTTCCGCCGCCTTCAACTGGCGGTAGGCATCCTCGGTGGTCGCAGCGATGTTTACGTTGGCGCGGCGGATGGCGCCGTTCTCGTGCTTGGTGGTGTAAATGGTCTGAAGGCTTTCCAGAATGTAGTCAAGGGGGTTGTGGCGCGGGTCTTCCCCCGCCTCCACGGCCAAGCGCTTATGGCCCATATCCTGCAGGGCCACCACCTCGGCGCGGATTTCCTCCTGGGTAAGCTTGCGGCGCGGAATCTCGCGGTTCTTCGCATGATAGGGGCAGTACAAGCAACCGTTCACGCAGTAGTTGGAAAGATACAGGGGCGCGAACAGCACCACCCGATTGCCGTAGTAGGCCTGCTTGATATCGCGAGCGAGCTGACGTATCTCGGCGTTCATCGCATCATCGTCGCACGCCAGAAGCACGCTGGCCTCGCGATGGGTAAGCGTCGTGCCGTGGTCGTGGGCGGGCGTCAGGTTGGCGCGGGCTTTCTGCAAAATGGAGCGCGCCAACTCCACGTCGTCCTTGTGGGCCTCGGCGTAAGCCAGAGTGTCCATGATTTCCTCGTGATTGATGAACTCGTCGGCGCGCGGCGAACGCACATCGTACTTAGCCACGACGATCCTCCTTCGGACTCGATTCGGCCACATCTCCCCGGTCAACGACGAGGCGGCGGCCCAGCGGAGCGAGCTTCCGTTCCAGCTCGGCCCATTTCTGGAATGCCGTCTTCTTCGATACTGGCTTGCGGTCGTACAACTCGTAGCTTTCCTGCAGCATGGCCGGCGACACATTCGGCATGACCACATTGGCTCCAGCCCGAATGGCGCGTTCACGGCCGTCGGGCTCCAACGCCTCCAGCGCCGTGGTGGCCGGCAGCAGCATTGCGGGCTGCATGAGCCGAATCAGGGAAAGCAGATAGCACGTGAGATCTACCGTACCGGCCCCTTCGTTCGTGAAAGGAGTCCCGTGGTGGGGAACGAAGGGGCCGATACCGCACATCTCGGGCTTGAAGTGCTCGATGAACTTCAGGTCGGCGGCGATGCGGGCCGGCGTTTGGAAAGGCGAACCCACCATGAAGCCCGTGCCCACGGCATAGCCGAGCTCACGCAGGTTTCGCAGACATTCCATGCGGGTATCGAAGCTCATGGCCGCGGGGTGCAACTGCTGGTAATGCGCGGGCGTGGCGGTCTCGTGGCGCAGCAGGTAGCGGTCGGCACCCGCTTCCCTCAGGTGCCGATAGCTGTCACGCGACCGTTCCCCCACCGACAGCGTGACCGCGCAGCCGGGAAACGACGCCTTCAAATCGCGCACCAGATCGCCCAGCCACGCATCGGTCAGGATGGAGCTCTCGCCGCCCTGCAGCACGAAGGTGCGGAAGCCCGCACGCCACCCCTCCCGAGCGCAGGCCATAACTTGCTCGGCATCCATCTGGTAGCGCGCACAGTCTCGGTTGCTGCGCCGGATGCCGCAGTAGTAGCAATCGTTGCGACACACATTGCTGATTTCGATAAGCGCCCGGGTGAACACGGCGTCGCCGTACACACGCTCGCACGCCTCGCGCGCGCGGCCGGCCAACTCGTCAGCCAGCTGGGGCGTGCGAGCGGTAACAAGCCGCTCGTATTCGTCCGCGGAAAGGGAGCGCCCGGCAGCCAAGCTGTCCACGAGCGACGTTACGTTATCTGCCATGGCGCATCCTCCTTTCCAAAATAACAAGGGGCGGGACGCAGGCGTCGCTCTCCGTCCCGCCCCTTAAGCGGGTTTTCCCGCCCTCGTTGCTAAATCTGCCACGTCTCCTGATCGGTGTGCAGCCATTCGTGAGCCGTGTGGCTCAGCGGCTCGCCAATCCAGTCGGCGTACAGCTGCGCGATATCGGGGTTCTCGTGGGAATAACGCAGGGTGTCGTCGGCGTCCAGGCGGTTCAGCACGCCCGCACGGTCGCTGGCCAGCTCGCAGTTGAACGCGATGGGCTGGCCGCCGCCGCCCACGCAGCCGCCGGGGCAAGCCATGATCTCGACGAAGTCGAAGGCCGCCTCGCCCGACTCCAAGGCATCCAGCAGCTTCGCCGTGTTCTCCAAGCCGCTGGCCACGGCGATGCGCACCGTGGCGTCGCCCACCGTCAGCTCGCGGGAAATCCACGGGGTCTCCGGCGTGGCATCGGTGGTGTCGCACACGCTGAAATCGGGGTTCTCACCGGTGATGAGGAAGGCCGCCGAACGCAGAGCTGCCTCCATCACGCCGCCAGTGCGGCCAAAGATGGTGGCCGCGCCAGTGGACAGCCCCAGCGGGTTGTCGAAAGGAGTCTCGGTCAGATTCGCGCAGTTCACACCCACCATACGCAGCAAGCGATTGAACTCGCGCACGGTAAGCACCGCATCCACATCGGCATCGGCCTCGGTGGCCAGTTCCGGCACGTCACACTCGTACTTCTTCGCCACGCAGGGCATGATGGACACCACGAACAGGCGCTTGCCCGCCTCGGCGGCCTCAGCCGCCAGGGTGTTCTTCACCACAGCGCCCATCATCTGATGAGGCGACTTGGCGCTGGAAAGCTGGGCGGTGAACTGAGGGTAGTGCAGTTTCACGAAGCGCACCCAGCCCGGGCAGCAGCTGGTGAACATGGGGCGCGGCTTGTCGGATCCCAGGAACTCCACGAACTCGCTGCCCTCTTCCATAATGGTGAGGTCGGCGGCGAAATCGGCGTCGAACACCTTGTCGAAACCCACCGCATGCAGGGCCGCAGCCAAACGTCCCGGGGTAGCCTCGGCGCGGGAAAGCCCCACACCCTCGCCCCAGGCAGCACGCACCGCCGGCGCCACCTGCACCACGGTTTCCACGGCCGGGTCCAGAATGGCATCCATAATACGGTTCACGTCATCGCGAGCAGTGAGAGCGCCCGTCGGGCAGTGGGTGATGCACTGACCGCACAGCGCGCAGCCGGCATCGGCGATGGGCAGATTGTCACGCACGATCACCTTCATCGAAGGGCCTACACCCGTGAAGTCCCACACGCCGCAATGCTGCACCTTGTCGCAGATGGCCACGCAGCGCATGCACTTGATGCACTTGCTGCTGTCGCGCTGCAGCGGAAAATCGGCATCCCACGGCTCCGGCACAGGCAGGGCCTCGTCGGCATCCTGCACATTGAAAGCGCTAGAGAGGGAGCGCAGGGCGCAGGTGTCCTGACGCACGCACGTGGCACACAGGGCGCGATGGCCATCCATGATGGCCTGCAGGTTCGCCCGGCGCGCCGCAGCCACCTGCGGGGTGTCGGTGCGCACCACCATGCCCTCGGCCGCAGCGGTATTGCAAGCCGTCACCAGGCCCTGGCCCTCCACCTCTACCAAGCACACCCGGCACGAGCCAATGCAGTTCAGATCCTTCAAATAGCACAGCGTGGGAATGTTAACGCCCATGGCCACGGCGGCCTCAAGCAGCGTGGAGCCCTCGGCCACCTCCACTGCGCGGCCGTTCAACGTAATGGTTACCATGCCTCAAGCCCCCTTCCGGTTAGCGCACCTATGCCGTACACGTCGCATCGCAGGCAGCGGTGGCACTCCTGAGCCGCCTCCTCATCAGTCATCGGGACCTCCACGCCCTCGAAATCGTGCTTGCGCTCGCACGCCGGGCGCTCGGCTACCTGCACGCGGCCGTAAGCCGTCCGATCATTGGGATGCGCCGGCGGCACGGTGGCACCGCAGTCCAGTTCGTGGTGGAACCCAAGCTCGTGATCGATGTTGGCCGCAGCCGTCTTGCCTGCGGCGATAGCCATGATGACGGTCTTGGGGCCCCACTGGCAGTCGCCACCCACGAAGACGCCTTCCTGCCCCATGGCGCGCAGATACTGGTCAGCCACGAAGTAAGTGCGATCGGCCTCCATGCCGTACTCCTCGAAGGGGGCACTCTCGATGGCCTGGCCCACGGCAACAAGCACGATGTCGGCCTCAAGCCGCAGCTCCGGCTTGTCAGCAGCCACCGGCGCAGGACGTCCGCGCTTCACCGCGCCGATGCGCTGGGGCTGGCACACAAGCGCCGTAGCCTGCCCATCGGCACCCACTTCGATGCGCTCGGGCGCCTGCAGGCACATCATCTCAACGCCCTCGGCAATGGCGCTTTCCACCTCGGCGGGCAGTGCCGTCATGTCCTCCAGGCGGCGACGGTAAGCCACCGTCACCGACTCTGCGCCCAAGCGCACACTCGTGCGGGCGCAGTCCATGGCCACGTTACCGCCACCGATAACGACCACCTTCTTTCCGGTGAAGTCCGGATGCTCGCCGTCGCCAATCATACCGAGCAGATCGACAGCGCTCATCACGCCCTCGGCATCAGCACCTTCCAGCGCCAGGGTCTTGCCGCCCTGGGCGCCGATGGCCACGTACACAGCGTCGTACCAACCAGTCAGCTTCGCCATCTCGGCCGCGTCAACGGCGCACTCGGTCTTCACCTCGATGGACCCAGCGCCCAGAATGGCACGGATGTCCTCGTCCAAGCGCTCGCGAGGGAAACGGTAGGCGGGAATGCCGTAGCGCATCATGCCGCCGAGCTTCTTGCGCGCCTCGTACACCACCACCTCGTGACCCATCAGAGCTAGGAAGTAGGCGCAGGTGAGACCAGAGGGACCGGCACCCACCACGGCAACGCGCTTGCCCGTCGCCGGCAGCGGCTGCGGGGTTTCCACCGTATCGGCCGCCACCGTATCCACGATATACTTCTTGATGCCACGAATGTTCAGCGACGCATCCACCATAGCGCGGCGACAGCGCTCCTCGCACGGATGCTCACACACCAGGGCGCAGGCCGTCGGGAACGGGTTGTCCTTGCGAATCATCTTCACGGCCTCAGCCGTGCGGCCCTCCTCGGCCAGCGCGATATAGGCCGGTACGTTCACGTGAGCCGGGCACTGGGTGACGCAGGGCACCGTCTGACGCGTACCGGACGCGCACTCCCCCGCCTCAACATGGCTGGCGAACTCGTCGGCGAAGGCATCGAGACCGGCCAGCACCATCTGACCCGCCTGCCAGCCCACAGCGCAATCGGCCGTGTCGCGCAGCAGCGTGGCCTTAGCACGAATCGCGTCGACCGTCGCCTTGGTGGCACGGAACTCCGCCACGTCGCGCAGCAGCGCCACAATTTTCGGCATACCCTGAGCGCACGGCGTGCACTTGCCGCACGTCTGCACCATGCTCGCTTGCAACTGTCCCAGCACCATCCCCACCGGGCACTGCCCTGGCGGCATGGCTTCGACGCGACGCGCGAACGCCTCGACGAACTCTCCCATCCGCCCGTCGGCTCGCGCCGCGGGTTCTACCGTTAAACGCCCCATAGTTCTCTCTTTCCTGTTGAGGATCAACTGATACAAGGTAACGCGCGCCGTATTTCCAATTGGCAACATACGCCCTGCACGACACCTCTCAGCGGTCGGCGACACCTCACCCACGTTCGCGCTCTAGGAAAATCGTCGAGTCCGCACCATCACCGCTCACGGCGAATCAGTCTTTCATACTCTTGGTTTACAAACGACGACCAGACACTTCCTAGCCGAAACGATACTGCACGCCCATCATAGGAGCCGGATTGTTCCAGCGTGCCACGATGGTGTCCTCACAGCAAATGCGGCACGTGCCGCATTCCAAGCAGCCCGCGTAGTCGAAGCTCTTGCGACCATCGGGCCCTATCTTGTACAGAGCCGCAGGGCACACCTTCACCAACTTCAGGAACTCGGCTTCGTCAAGCGCGTCCACATCCTCAGCCGTGAACCCGATATGCGAGCCGCCCTCATCTACGTTGTACTTGTTTGCGCCGATCAGCTCGTCAACGCTGACCGTTATCTCGGGCACGGTACTCATAGGGCCTTCAGCGCTCCTCTCACTTCCTTGGCCAGGCTCAGCAAACCGCGCTGCTTCACCACCGGCAGCAAGCGCTTGACAAGATGCTGCTGCGGCATGCCGTCCACAACGAACAGGGCGTTGAACACATCGGCCACCATGGTGGGATACTCCGTGAACATGCGATCCCACTTCTCCATCGTCTGAGGCCAGGCGCGGAAGGTTTTCAGATCCTTCACCACGAAGCTGTTTTCCAGCATCGTGCGGTAGGGAATCAATGCCGAAGCGCTCACGTTGCCCTCGTCGATGGCGGCGCAGGCAGCCTCAGCAGCGAACTGACCCGATGCCACGGCCAGATCCATGCCGCGCACCTGATAGCCCAAGTTCATACAGAGCATGGCCGCATCGCCTACCACCAGGCAGCCATCATGCACGAGCGGCGGAATCATGTCGTAGCCACCCTCGGACACCATGTGCCCCGAATGCTCCGTCATCGTGGCATCGCGGATAATGGGAGCCACAGCCGGATGACGCTTGAAGTCGTCCATGGCCTGATAGATAGTGGTGTTGCTCAGCGACAACTCCTCGATGGTGGCCACCAACCCCAGGCTAATGGACGTCTTGTTTGTATACAGAAAACCACCGCCCACCGTACCGTGGGTGCAGTCGCCCACGAACAGCATGGCCGCGCCTTCGCCCTCGGGCGTAAGGAAGCGATCCTCGATGGCGCGCGGAGACAGCTCGAACACCTCTTTGATGCCCACCGCCATCTCGCTGCGCTTCGGGCGCGGCGCACCCAGGCAGCGCTCGGCCAGCAGGGAGTTCACGCCCTCGGCCAAAATCACCACCTGCGCGGTAATCTCGTCGTCTCCGGCCTTGATGCCGATAACGGCGCCCGCGTCATCCTTCACCAAATCTTCCACGCCGATGCCGGCGATGATCTCGCAGCCAGCCTTCTCGCACAGCTGGGCCAGCCACGCATCGAAGGGAGCGCGCAGAACACTGTAGCTGTCACTACCCGCCTCGCCCAGCTCCTTGCTGGTGAAATCGATGGTCATGTTACTGGTGGGATCCATCAGGGCAATGCGCTCATGGGTGATCTTGCGCTCGAAGGGGATGTTGTCCCATTCGACGTCGCCATCGGCGTACTTGTCAAAAACCTTACGCAGCGAGTGAGCGTAAATGCGGCCGCCGGTCATGTTCTTCGACCCAGCCGACTCGCCGCGCTCCACGATGAGCACGCTCTTGCCCTGCTTGGCTGCCACGTAGGCCGCAATGGCGCCGGCACAGCCGCAGCCCACGACGATGATATCGAAATCGCGCTCTTCCACGCAGCACCTCCTTCGGTGATCGTTCTTCCAGAAGGGGTGCCCCAAATATGCGGGCACCCCTTCTGCTTGCTTACAGGTTGATGGCCGTCTTGTAGCCCTCGTGCACGGCGTCCATCACCAGACGCGGGGCCTTGGCGTCGCCGATCACGTAGGTGTCCACATCGGCAATCTGCTCGATGTCGTCGCGCATCTGGCTGGTGGGCAGGAAGCCGGGCGACACCACCACGGCATCCACATCCATCATCTCCAGACCATTCATCGTGGAGAACACCGGCTTGCCGTCCTTCACCTCAACCAGGTTGGCGCGGGTCTTCGTCTTCACGCCGGCCATGGCCAGACGTGTCATGTAGGCGATGCCCATCACGCCGGGCACAAAGAAGTTGTCCTGGCGCGTGGTGATGGTGACGTCCTTGCCGAAGTCTTCGGCCAGAATGAGAGCCGCCTCGGCACCCACGATGCCGCCGCCCACAACGACCACCTTGTCGGCATCCAGCTGACACCCCTGCTTCATCAGATCCATGGCGTAAATCACGTTGTCGGAATCCAAACCAGGCAGGTTCAACTCGCGCACCTTGCCGCCCGTGGCAACGATTACAGCGTCGAAGTCGCCCGTAGCGATGGTCTCCGGCGTGGCATTCTCCTCAACCAGCTTGACGTTGGACTTGGCGATCTGGCGCTGGTAGTACTTGCCCAGAAGACCCAGGTCCTCCTTGTACACCGGCACCGAGGCCTCCTTCAGCACGCCGCCCACCTCGCGGCCCTCGAACAGGGTCACGTCGTGACCGCACTCGGCAGCGGTCAGAGCCGCAGTGCTGCCCGCAGGGCCAGCACCGATAATGGCTACCTTCTTCGGACGATCGGTCTTCGGGAAGTACTCGCGATCGAACTGGTACAGCGTGGGATTAACGGCGCACTGCACCATACCGCCCGACAGCATACCGCGGTCGTGGCAACCCACACCGCAGCCGATGCAGGGGCGAATGTCGCCCGAGCGGCCCTCCTCGGCCTTCTTGGCCCAGAACGGATCGGCCAGAGCCGGCTTGCCGATGCCCACGTAGTCGCACACGCCGTCTTCCAGCAGCTGCTCGCCAATCTCGGGAGTGTAGATGCCGCCGCATAACATGACCGGAATGCTCACCGCATCCTTAATGCGCTTGGCCATATCCACATGGTTTGCGCCGTGGGGAGACAGCAGGCCGGCAGCGTTCACTACCTCGGCATGACTGCCCCAGGTGATATTGATGACGTCGGCGCCCATACGCTCGCAGGCCTTGGCCACCTCGATGGTCTCCTCGATGGTGATGCCGCCGGGCTCGAAATCGCAACCGGACAGACGAATGGACAGCGGCACCGAGGTCTTCTGCTTGATGTTGCGAATGACCTCCATCAGGAAGCGCATGCGATTGTGCAGCGAGCCGCCGTACATGTCGGTACGGGTGTTGTTGAGCGGCGACAGGAAGTTGGAGAGCAGCACGCCGCAAGCGGAGTGCACATCGATGATCTCAAAGCCAGCGCGCTGACCACGCTCGGCCGCATCGCCGAAGGCCTCCACGAACTCGTGAATCTCCTCGATGGTCAACTCGCGCGGCACACCGCCACCGTTCTCGTACCAAGGCTCCCACATAACGCGCGACGACGAGATGAGATCGTCGCCTGCCACGAAGGCGGCGTCGCGGCCGGGATGCACGATCTGCAGGCCGGGCACC
Source organism: Adlercreutzia mucosicola DSM 19490 (assembly GCF_000422625.1). Classification (GTDB taxonomy): domain Bacteria; phylum Actinomycetota; class Coriobacteriia; order Coriobacteriales; family Eggerthellaceae; genus Adlercreutzia; species Adlercreutzia mucosicola. The sequence goes on from NZ_KE383895.1 coordinate 59,566, forward strand.
GCACCGTGGTGCTTCAGCGTCTTGGCCAAGATGGACATCGGGCCGATGTAGGGATCGCTGGCGATGGACAGGCCCACATGATGGAACTGGGTCACACCGGCGTTATCCATATACACGATGCCCGCGCCACCGTCGGCTGCCTCGGCATAGGCCTTCACCGTGGCCCAGCTGGGAGAACCATCGGGATTGCCCAACTCGGTGCCCATGGGCTGTCGCACGATGCGGTTCTTGATCTCGAGGCCGGCGATATAGCCGCGTTCGAACAGCTTCGGGAAATGCTGGTTCTTCTTCATTATCTCAATCCCTTCTGATTAATACGATGATAAGAGTCGATAAGATGCTCGAGAAAACCTTTAAATTAGTGAGCCTCGCGAGCTGCCGCCGCAGGATCGAAGCCACTGATGGCCTTGGCGATCTTCTGGGCAAGCCACAGGAAGATGATCACCAGCACTACCGCCGACAGAGCCACCAACGGCCACGAAGCGACAAAGCCGCCGAACACCGCTGCCCAGCCCAAAGTCGGCAGGTTGTTGATCAGCATATTGCCGAACGAAATGATCGTGCCGAAGTACACACCGAGAATCACGGAGTTGATCAGGTAGAACCCAATACCGCCGCGCAGGTTCAACTTGGCGCACAGCGCCGGCCCCCACGAAGCCACGGGAATAATATCGCCGAAGGCATAGCCGATGCAGAAACTGGCAAACCAAGCCTCGATGACAATTTCAGGCAACAGCGGAACACCCGCCGCAGTCAACATGACCAGCGACATGCACAGGCCCAAAATGATATTCATGACGATGTTGACAACTCTTCCGAATCCAATGGGACCCTTCATTTTATCCTCCTCTCGAGGAACTCCCTGAAGCTCCTCGCATTGCCTCACGAAGGCGCGCCGGCTCATTCCCCTGACCGGCGCGCCGCCGTTTCCTTAAGCGATTTCGCCCTGCATGCCACCGGTTACCGCACCAGCGCAGCCGCCGTCAACCGGCAGGTTGACTGCCGTAATGAAGCGGGACTCATCGGAAGCCAGGAACAAGTAGGCATAGGCGATGTCGAGCGGATCGATAGCCTGCTGGGTGGTCTGGGCTGCAATGAGACCTTGGGCCATCTCCTTGGGGATGTTGGCCATAGCTTCGGTCCACACCAAACCGGGGGTGATGGAGTTGCAGCGGATACCGAAGGGACCGCCCTCAGCAGCAAGCTGACGGGCCAGAGCCAGGCAAGCGCCCTTGGCGGCCGCATGGCAGGCCTGGGGGGAGTTGGAACCCTGCAGGCCCACGGTGGACGAGGTGATGATGATGGAGCCGCCGCCGGCCTCAATCAGATGAGGCCATGCGCAGTTGCACACGTTGTACACCAGATCGAGCTCGTTCTGGATGCCATAGGCCCAGATGTCGGGGGTCATCTCGCCGAAGGGGGCCATACCCGGATGCGAAGCGTTATTGATGACGATATCAATACCGCCCATGAGCTCGGCGCAGTCGGCCACCCACTTCTTCACGGCCTCGTAGTCGGAAAGATCCACGTCGAAACCTGCGGCCTTGTAGCCCTTGGCCACCAACTCGTTGGCCACCTCGGCAGCCACGCCCTTGGAGCGGCCGGAGCCGCACACGAAGGCTCCCTGAGCGCACAGCAGCTCCTGGGTCACGCGGCCAACGCCCTTGGTGGTGCCGGTCAGCAACACGCGCTTACCTTCCAGGCGCTTGCCCAGAGACTCCTCCGGAGCGACGAGCTTACCGAAATCGGGAGCGCCAACGAGCCTGGGGATGTTTGCCATGATGATTCCTTTCTCGAATCTCTTCTCTCACGAAAACCGCGCGGCGCGAAATCGGCCGCGCGGCCTTACGTACTAAGGGGTTAGGCCTGATGAGCCGCGAAATGACGGCCCGCAATGCGGCCCGAGGTGTGAGCAAAGCCGTTAGCCGCGCCCGGCACCTCCATGTTGTAGGAGTCGCCGTACAGGCCCGTAGCGTCCAGACCCACAGCATACAGACCGGGGATGGGCTCGTAGTTCTTGTCGACTACCTGCATATTGCCGTTGATGCGAATACCACCGGCGGAGCCCATAGTGCCCGTGGCGAGGGCCACGGCGTAGAACGGCGGGGTGGAAAGCGGACGCAGGTACTTCTCCTGCTTGAAGAATTCCTTGTCGTCACCCGTAGCGCAGGCCTCGTTGTAGGCGGCCACAGTAGCGGCGAAGTTCTCCGGAGATACGCCGATCTTCTCGGCCAGCTCTTCGGGGGTGTTGGCCGCGAAAGCCACGCCGTCGGCCACATCCTGGTCGAGTTCCATACGCAGGCGATCAAGCGGGCGACCGAACGTAACGAACTCGCCGATGGAAATCTCAGATCCGCTCTCAACGAGGCGGTCGATGTTGGCCTGGTCAAGCACCGACCACACAATGCCGTCAGGCTGCTTGCCGTACAGCGGGCCGATATCGCCGATGTTCTCAGCGGTGCCCTCGTTGGCGAAACGGCGGCCGGTCTTGTTGATCCAGATGGCACCCGGCTGCACGCCGGCGGCGCCGATGTGGGAGTCCATGGCCTTGTCGCGGGCGCCGGCCGCCAGAATGGGACAGGTGACGATGTTGGTGTCGTCGGCACCGGCAGACAGAGCCATCTGAAGGCCGTCGCCCATATTCTGCAGCGGCGTGAGGGTATTCATGTTGTAAGCACTGGGCGCGAACCAGGAATACTTCGCAATGAGCTCGGGGTTGGAGCCCATGCCACCCGTGGCCAGAACCACGGCCTTGCCGCCCACGCGCAGAGGCTCGCCCTCGGACTCGGCGACCACACCCACAACCTTGCCGTCCTCGATGATAAGCTCGGTGGCCGGAGTCTCGGTGAAGATGTCCACACCGGCATGCTCCACAGCCGACAACAGCAGCTCCTGCACGCGAGCGCCCAGACCGTCGGGCAGATGGAAGGTCCACACCTCGTTGGGGTCATCATAGGCGGCAATGGTCACCGTCTTGTACTCCACACCCAGGTCCTTGAGGAAGTCAATGGTATCAGCGGAGTTGTCCACGAAGGCGCGCACCACGTCGAAGTTTGCGCGATAGTGGCTGTACGAGTTGAACTTGTCGTAGCCCTCCTGCTTAGTGGGGAAATGACGGTCGGGATGGGCCGGCTTCCCCAGCTTCTTCTGCTCGCTCGACTCGAAGGCGGCAGTGCCCTCGGCGAACATGGACAGGCCGCCCGTCTCGGGCATCTTCTCGAGGATGACCACGCTCTTGCCAGCGCGCGCCGCCTCGAGGGCCGCGGACTTCCCCGAAGCTCCGCCGCCGATGACGACCAGGTCGTACTCAGTATCGAACGCCATGCTCTTCTCCTTCTCTTTTCTTATGTGCCGACATCTCCGCATGAGATGCCGTACTACCTGATTTAGGAAAGCGCTGCGGTCAGCGCGGGAACCACCTTGTTCAAGTCGCCCACAATGCCGTAGGCGCAGTTGCGGAAAATAGGTGCCTCGGGATCGTTGTTGATCGCAACGATGGTCTTGGCGCCGCGCACGCCAGTCATATGCTGTGGCTGACCCGAAATGCCCACCGACACGTACAGACGCGGGGCGATACGCTGGGTAGAGGTGCCCACCACACGGGCATGCTCGAACCAGCGGTAGTCGTCGCACAGGGAAAGGCTGCAAGCGATCTCTGCATCCAGGGCGCCCGCCAAAGCCTCCGCCAGGGCCAGCTGGTCCTTGCTCGTCAGACCGCGACCCACGCCTACCACGCGCTGGGCGTTGGCAAGATCGGCTCCACCGGACTCGCCTTCATGGATGGCGGCCACCGTCATCGGTGCCAAAACGGCAGCGGCCACTTCCTCAATGGGAGCCGGGGCGCTTTCCTCCACGTCTTCGGCACCGTCGGACACCAGCGCCACCACCGGCGCCGTTGTCTCCAACGTCTCAACAGCGCGCTGCTCGGCCACCAGGCGCTCCACGACCGTCTTGCCATCCTCGAAGTTCACCGCCACTACCGACGAGGCAACAGCCGCGTCCAGAGCGGCGGCCACGGCACCGGCAAGCACGCGAGAAGCTGCGGCGTTGGGAGCCAGCGTCACTGCCGGAGCCAGCTGCTGCACCTTCTGCGCCACTACACCGGCCAAGGCCTCGGTCGGCACGCCCTCGGGCTGAGGCACCCAGCACACCGATGCCACACCGGCACCCGCCACCGACTCCGCCAGCTCGCGGGAGCCGGCCACCACGGCCCGAACCTGCGAATCAGCCCGCTTGGCCACGGCCACCACGGTGCCCACCGGCATATCATCGGCGACGATGATTACAACGTTGTTGCTCATAGGGGAATCCTTTCTTGCTTCCAGGGCCTACAGCACGCCATCGGCCTTCAAGACGCTTACCAACTGCTCCACGGCATTGGCCGGATCGGCACCGTCGAACAGGCGCGACGACGTGGCATCGGGCAATCGCGTGCCCCGCGAGACGAACGCCGAGCGATCGCCCTCCACCGTCTTGGACTCAGACGGCTTCTTGCGGGCAGCCAGCACCTGGCGCATACCCGGCTTCTCCTCTTCCTCGCGACGAGCGGCCACGTCCAGCACCACGGGTCCCTCCACCAGAACATCCTGGGTGCCCATGCCCCAACGACGCGTCACCATCAGGCCCTGGGCGTTGGCCGCCGCCGTGTCCACTGCTGTCAAAAGAGGCCATCCCAGATAAGAGGCCAACAGAGGAGCCACCATCGGATCCCAATCGGCATCGCCCAGTACCACCAAACCGGCACCATCTACCTCAGCCACCGCATCGGCCAAGGCGCGAGCCATGGTGGCCGAGTCGGTCGGCACCGGAAAGCCTTCCAGCACCACCGTGCGCTCGGCGCCACGGGCTGCGGCAAACGAGGTATCGCCGCCGCCGACGCACAAACCAACCACCTCATCGCCTTCAGCCGCAGCCACGGCGCAGGCCAACGCGGCGTGATCGTCGTCACCCACATCGTGGCGGGCCGTACTCCAATTCACGGTGCCATCCACACGCACCAGCGCGTCATCGGGATTGGGCGCCCACTTGAAAATCGCTACTGCTTTCATTGCTTCCTCCGCTTTGCCCTATGCGTACAGATCGATGCCCATGTCGCGAGCCACAGCCTGGCCAACCGGATCCTCGTCGGGGAACTCGTTGAGGGCCACCTCGATGTTGTGGGTCTTCGGCTGCGGAGGAATAATGCACTCCTTCATCAAGTTGTGCTCGAAGTACACTCCCAGCTGCACGCCCTTGGCCTTCAGCTCTTCCATGGCTTCCTGAATATCATCCACACGCAAAGCAATGCCCTTGACACCCTCACCGTTCTCCTGCAGATAGGCGCTGAAACCGATGGGGTCGTCGGCGGCCGTCGGAGAAGACACCTCCATGCCGCCGCTGCGGGGCAGCGCCACCTTCAACTTCACGTGCTCGTCATCGAACGGTCCGTAGAATTCGACCCCGAACAGATCGTTGAAATCCTTCATAGTCTCGGTCGCATCATTGGCCACGACGCACACACGAATCAGCTTGCCCTTCATGGTTTGGCTCCTTCCAAACAGCTCGACTGGTATAGGCCCGCGTTTCCGCCTGAGCCCTAACGCGCCGTTATCATAGGAGGTTGAAAGGTCTGACCCCTAGCCCCAAACGTATCGGAGTTGGGATATAAATTACTTCACCGATAAGAAACAAAAGACACCCTTGACCTGCGGTGCAAGGGTGTCGAATGGATATTCTTTCGGATACTTGAAGACTAGCGGGGAAGATGGCGTGCCGCATACACAGCGGCCTGCACGCGATTCTGCACTTGCAGCTTATCGATAATGCGACTGACGCTCTTCTTCACTGTGGGCTCGCTGATGAACAGGCGCGCGGCTACCTCTTGATTCGACAGACCGTCCATCAGCAGACAGAGGATTTCCTTCTCTCGTTGGGTAAGCAATTTCAACAGCCCCGGCTCGCCATCAGAAGGCGCCGGCACCTTGCTGTCGGAAGCCAGCAGGGCTTCCTGCAAATGGGTGCGAATGGACCCGTCAAACACTACTTCCCCGCAGACCATGCCCCAAATAGTGCCGCGCAGCCGATCGACCGAAAGCTCATTGCGCACGCCATAGCCCATGGCACCGGCGCGCAGGGCGTCCAGCACCTCGCGAGAATCCCCCGACGACGCCAGCACCATGATGCACACCCCGGGGTCGAAGGCCAAAATGTCGCGAATAACCGGAGCGCACGGGGTGTCTCCCACACGAGCGCCCAACAGCACTACCGCAGGCAGATGTTCCTTGGCCGCTTCAATAGCATCATCGTAGGAATAGATCTTAGCCAGCAAGTCGAACTCATCCCACTGCTCGATAAGGGCTGCAATGCCCTCCACGAAGAGACGATCCTTATCGCAGATCATAATGCCCACGGTATCTTCCCGAGATTGCTCTCGATAAGCGCGGTGGCGAATATCGTCAAGCGTGCCGGAATGTTGGCTCAACGGCTCTTCAGAGGAGTCGGGAGTTTCGCGATACATGGTCATAAAGGGCTTCTCCCTGATCGAATTCAAGAATTCATTTGGACTCGATTGTATCAATGTTCTCTCTTCTTGGGACGGTATCCTTTCGTACCCTTTTCCTCTCACAATACACCACACCTCAAACAACGGGGCCCCGCTGCAAGGCGCAAGCGGGGCCCCATCCAGGGAGGGCGCGGTTGTATCGTCCCGCGACGCGAAGCCCGCGGAACCTGCAGTCGCTAAGCAGTGGCGGCCGTTTCGCCCGCCACGTAGCCAGCCACCATGGCCTGGGCGTTGGACATGCCCATGCCCGAGCTCTCATAGGCGTAGCCGAAGCGACGGCCCACGGTGTTGCCCGCAGCGAACAGGCCGGGAATCACCTCATGCTCGGCGCTCAGCACCTGGAACTTGTCGTTGGTATGCACGCCGGCGATGGAGCACACGAACACCCACTTCTCGTTGAAGGCATAGAAGGGCGGGGTCTTCACGGGAATGAGGTACTCGGCGCTCTTCATGAAGTCCTCGTCCACACCCTTCTCACACATCTCGTTGTAGCGCTCGATGGTAGCCGTGAAGGCGGCAGGGTCAACATCGATGAGCTCGGCCAGCTCTTCCAAGGTGTCGGCCTGGTACACACCGGTGCCGCTCTTGGCGATGGTGTCCAGCACGTTCGGATCGATGCCGATGAAGCAGGGCATCAGCTTATCCTCGGTGGAGGAAATCTCCCACGTGAAAGCGCCGTTGGGCATAGAAGCCGCCGACACCACCTGCTGCACCTGGTTCACGGGGAACAGAGCCTCGTTCATGTAACGACGCCCCGCCTGGTCCACTTCCAGATTCGGGCAGCCGATGTGGCCGCCGTTCGGCCAGCCGAGGAAGCCGTGGGGGCCGCCCTCCATCTCGGCGCCCGCCCAGCACATCATGCGGTGTCCGATGCCGTCGTCCATGGGCTCGGTGCTGGAAATGTCGTCGGCCTCCATGTACATGGTGTACACGTTGCCCTCCTCCAGCAGCTTCGCCACCTTTTCCTGCTGGAACTTCTTCACCATGGCGGCGTTGCCGGCATAGCTGCCCGTGCACACGATAACGCCCTTGGCGGCATTGAACAGCGTGCGGGAGCCATCCTCACCCGTGGCGATGACGCCGGTCACGCGGCCGGACTCGTCCTGCACCAGCACCTCGGCCTTGGTGTTGTAGCGAATGTCGGCGCCGTTATCGGCCAGATAGGCATGCATGCCCGCCAGGAACTCCTTGTAGTTGTCCTTCGTGGGATCGCCCAGAACCACGTTGATGTCGAACACGCGATTCAGCCACAGCTCGGGCTCATCGGGAGCCGGAGAGCAGGTGAAGGGGATACCCGCAGGCGTGAGCACCTTCTCGATGAGGGTATCCACCAGCTCGCCAGAACGATCGGCCCACGCACGCCACTGACGAATGTCGCAGCGATTGGCGGTGTTGCCCACGATGTGATAGACAATCTCCTTCGGATCGTAGACGGGCTTGCCCGACTGCTTCTGGAACTCGGAGTTCAGGAAGGAACCCTGATTGCCACCATAGTGGAAGATCTTGTTGCGCTCCAGCACGACCACCTGGGCACCATTCTCCAGCGCGCCAAATGCGGAAAGCGAGCCCGATACCGCCGAACCGATAACCACTACATCAGTGTCCACCACATTGTCGCAATCGGCCTCGGTCAGCGCGGGAGCCTCGCCAAGCCAATCTTCCTCAGCCGCGCCCGTTTCAGCCAGCGGAGCCTCCTTCGGCGCCGGGCTGCAACCAGCCAAGCCGGCCAAAGCGGCCGCCCCGCCAAGCACGGCGGAACCAGTCAGAAAGCTGCGACGCGAAATGCCCTTCATTTCAGTCATTGTTTCCCTCCTTGTATCGGTGCTTTTTTGCGGAAGCCAAGGGCCTCCATCCTCTCACCCACCGCAACTCGCGGCTCTCAGGTGATGCCCTTATCATGGAGAAAATGCCTGGTGAAGGCATCATCTAAACTAGTTGATACCCATCAACCGAACCAGTGGAAATAGTATCTAACCGCCGCTTGACGCGTTCCCCGACGATGACCGCGGCCTGTGGTAAGCTGAGCCCGAACGTTTGGGGGAGGGATCCATGGGAACAGAACTGGAAGCACACGTCCGGCGGGCGCGCCTTGGCGTCATCCTCGATTTGGGCATCTATTGGGGCTGGATGAGCCTTGTCTTTTTCTCAACGACACTCGCAGGCCCAGGGGGTATCGCCGCGGTAGAATTGGCGAACTTCGTGGCGCTGGCAGTCAGTACGGCCGTGGTGGCTGTTGTGGCATTTCTCTCTCCCGCCCTGGCGCAACGCGTAACCGAAAGCCGCCTTCTGCGTGTAGCGGTAACCTTGGCTGCATCGGGCGGCACGCTGTTAGTTCTCTGGGGCGCGAATGCCGATGCATCGCTCATTGCCGGTGCCTGCCTGGTGGGCCTGCCCGAGGGTCTTCTACTCTATCTTTTCGTCAGCCGAGCGTTGCGCCAGTGCCAATCGGCAGAAGACGTCGTCATGCTGTTCTCTTGGGCGCTGCTCGTCGCAGCTGCTCTGTATTTGACCGTGGCCTTTCTCGGAACCGCGGCAGGCTATGTTTGCGCTGTGCTCCCACTGCTCTCGCTTGCGGGGCTCGCGGCAGAAACGCAAGGGGGCCACGCCCAAAACGGAGAGCGCCCGGATGCGAGAGAGGCAGAGCCGCAGCCCTCTTTCTGGGCTGCCACCCAAAAGCTTCCCTGGAAGCTGCTGCTGGGCTTGGCCGTCTTCGGCATCGCCTTCGGCCTCATGCGCATTTCCGCCAGCAGCGCATCCATTGAGGTGTTCCAAGAGAGTTATCTGGCCCACACCCTTGCTCGCGCCGGCACGACCGTGGTGGCGCTGGTGCTTATCGGCAAGCTAAAGAAAGCCTACTGGGTGCTGAGCACCTTGCAGCTGCTTGCCTTTACGCTGGGCATTTGCAGCTACTGGCTGCCCTTTGAATCTACCGCCGTCCTCACGGTGGCCGCCACCACCGCGGGGTACACCTGCCTTGAGCTCATGCTGTGGGCCGTGCTTTTCGAGTTATTCCTGGAAACAAATGTGGCCTTCAACACCTTGTACGGCATTGTGCGAGGGCTCGTCAGCCTGGCCACGCTCGTTGCCACTGGCTTCTCCCTTTTTGTTATGGCCTCCATGGCCGCTGGCATTGTGCATGTGGCGCTGCTCTTCTTCCTGCTGGCCATGATTTTGGTCTCGTCGCTTCTGTTCGGCAGCCGCAACGTGGCCTCGCTCTGGGGGCTCGAGCGGCCCGCCATGGCTCCTGAGGCCACCGACGCCGAACAGGTCACGCAAGCTTTGGCCGAAACCTACGGCCTTACGGCCCGTGAGACCGAAGTGGTGGCGCTGCTAATGAAGGGCCGCAACGAGCCGTTCATTTCGGAAGCGCTGTTCATCTCTCCTAGCACCACCCACAGCCACGTCAGCCATATCTACGCCAAGATCGGCGTCCATTCCCGCCAAGAACTGCTGGACGTAGCAGAACGGTCATCGCTAACGGGAATTCAAAGCTAGCGAACGCCGGTCACGCACCAAACCAGGAAACTTAGTGGAACTTAGAACTCCTTGGAAGAACTTAGGAGGAAACGCCCTCACTGGGCGAGGATGAGCCGCGGCATCTCTATAGCCCTAGCAGCGGTGGGCGTGGGCGATGAGGTCGGCCATTTCTGCGGCGGTTTTGGTGGTGACTTCGGCGCGGGCGGCCAGGTCCTTGTCGTGTGTTACCAGGTAGCGAGCCTTACACAGTGCACAGGAGGCGAGCACCGAACCGTCTTCGTAATCGGACGTGATGTCGCGATAATGACGGGTCAGCCACGCCGTGCGATCATCGAGGGGAATGGACACGGCAAGGTCGGTCATGTGATCGACGCAGCGCCAAGCGAAATCTTTTATGGCCCGCGCCGTGGCCTCGTCAACCGTGCCCCCATTTTCGCGGACAAGCTGCTTCATTTGCTTCCCCAGCACATAGAAGACGTCCTTGACCGCATCGGCGGGAATAGCCACATTTGCATTGCATTTCTCGACGGTGTTGATGAACCGAGTAGCCGGTTCATGCAGAGGGCGGTCGGGCAGATAGAAATCAAGCCAGACGTTTTTATCAACAACAATGGCGTTTTCTCCCGTAATCACCAGAGCCCCCTTTCGACCATTCTCTCGATCTTCGCCTCGTACAGCACTTCCCGCAGCTCTTCATTCGTCACGGGGTAGTGGGAAAGCCCATGGGTGATGCCCAGGGAACGGTAGAACTCCTTGGTTTGCTCTTCGAAATCCAGCACGGCCTGAGCCCGTCTCTCGCCCTCGTCCTCGGGCGACGCTTCTTCGGGCTTGAGAAGCGACCGCAGCAAGGCCTCTGACTCGTCGTCGTAACGGGCGGCGCATTCGTAGAGCCGCCGCATGGCCCCCGACGGCGTGCAACCTAAGCGCGCGAAGCGCTCGTCCCCCCGTCGTTTCAGCTCGGCATCGATACGAAAGTTCATCTGCGCGTTCGGCATAGCCGCTCCTTTCAATATGCTAGCAGTATAGCACGCTGAAAGCCCCTTGTCCCGCGCGAAATCAGGAAGCCGATCGAGGCCAGTCAGGTCAAGCCGTACCAGCTGGGCCCACGGGCACCGCCTCCCCGCATCCCTTCCCCATACAAAAGCGCCTCGCTGTATCCCGCAGCGGGGCGCATCGGTTGCTGTCTGATGGGCTCAATCGCCCCTAATCCCGCTCGCCGGGTTGGCGGACGGTGATCTCTTGGGACTTCACCGACACGCGGGAATTGGGGGGCACCGAGAAGGTGACGAAGGTAGAGCCGGCGATGACCGAGCCCTTGCCGATAACCGTCTCACCGCCGAGCACCGAGGCGTTCGAGTAGATGGTCACGTCGTCCTCGATGGTGGGATGGCGCTTCACCCCGGCCAAGCGCTGGCCGCCGCGGGTGGAAAGCGCGCCCAGGGTAACACCCTGGTACAGCTTCACGTGATCGCCAATGGTAGTGGTCTCGCCGATCACCACGCCGGTACCGTGGTCGATGAAGAAGTACTCGCCGATGTGCGCGCCGGCGCCGATGTCGATGCCAGTGGACGAATGGGCGATCTCGGTCATCACGCGCGGGATGATGGGCACGCCCATGTCGTAGAGCACGTGTGCGATGCGGTAGACGTAGATGGCGTACAAGCCCGGATAGGTGAAGATGACCTCCTCCTTTGAGCCGGCCGCCGGATCGCCGTCATAGAGCGCCTGCACATCGGTGAGCAGCACCCGCTGAATACCGGGCAGTTCTTCGAAGAACTTCGCGCAGATCTCGTCGGTCTGCTCGCAAATGGAATCGCTCGTGCAGCCGCCGCACAGGTGGTTGCCGCTGCCCGCCAGCTCATCGCGGTCGTCGGAAGTGTAGGTCAGCGCCAGAATGAGCTGCTCGCGCAGGACGCTCTCGATCTCGATGAGCGTCTGGCCGATGAAGTAGGACGGGCTCGTGGAAGGCGACAGCATCTCGGGGCCGAAGTACCCGGGGAACAGCACGCGGCGCAGCTCGGTGATGAGCCCCTTGATCGCCGCGCGGCTGGGGAAACGACGTCCGGGCTTGGTGAAGAAGATCTCGTCCGCTTCGTAATTCTTCTCGATATCGGCAACGATTCGTTCCAGATTATCTCCGAACATAGGCCCTCCTCGGCTCGTCGGTGCGCCTTGAAAGGGCATTCCCTTGGGCGCTTTCACGTTTGCCCCTAGTGTAGCAGTTTCCCATGGCAATCAGTGCTACCAGGCGGCGACATTCTCCCTGAGGACACGGAGCGCCTCCGGTCGAAGCACCCCGTCGTTCCAATATGCGCAAATCGTCAGCTTATTTCCCAAAGACAAGGCAAAAGGTCTATAATCCCGAAGGTTTGATACGGAAAAGGAGAACCCGAATTCCCATGGAAGCGCTTGCAGACGTATTCGCGCCCATTGTCCAGGCTTGTTACGACCTCAGCCACAATTGGTGGATCGCCATCCTCTTGTTCACTCTCATCGTTAAGATCGTCCTCATGCCCGTGGCCCTGTGGGTGCAGAAGAACTCCATCGTTATGGTGAAAGTCATGCCGGCTTTGAACCGCTTGAAGGTACGCTACTACGGGGACGCGGAAACGATCGGCGAGAAACAGACAGCCCTCTACAAAGAGCAGCACTACCATCCTCTTCTCTCGCTCATCCCCCTTGCCCTCCAGATCGTCATCCTGTTCGGATTGGTCGATGTGATCCACCGCATCACCGACAGCGGCGCCGCTGGCACCGAGTTTCTCGGGCTCGTACCCGTGGAGGCAGGTGGCATATCCTGGACGATGCCCTTGCTGGCAGCCTTGTCTGCCGCCGTTATGGGTTTCGCGCAAAATCGCATCAACCCTCTGCAAAAGGAACAATCACGGGCTGAGAAGAACACCACCAACGGACTTTCCATCGCCTTGTCGCTCTTCCTCGGCATGTTCGTTGCTGCGGGTATGGCCTTCTACTGGATATGCTCGAACCTGCTGTCCATAGCCGTACAGGTTGTATGCAATATCGCAGTGAATCCGCGCAACTACATCGACTACGACGAGTTGGAAGCGAGTCGTCGGGAACTCGAAGAGCTCAATGCCCTCTCAGGTGGTCGATCTCGATGGAGAAGCTGGCGAGACCCCCTCGCTAAACGAGAACGGGCCGACTTCAAGCGCTTCTTCGGCACAGCGAACAAGCACATCGTGTTCTACTCCGAGGGAAGCGGCTTCTACAAATACTTTCGGGGAGCCATCGAATGGCTGCTCGCCCATTCGGACATCACTGTCCACTACGTGACGAACGACCCCGATGACCGCATCTTTGCCCTCGCCGAGCAGCAGCCCCGGATATTCCCGTACTACATCGGGGAAAAGCGAGCCATTACCCTTATGATGAAAATGGATGCCGACGTGGTCGTTACCACGCTGGGAGATCTGGATAACTTCTATATTAAGCGCTCGTACGTACGCCGCGACATCGAATACGTGTACATGTTCCACCACATGACCTCAATGGACATGACCTCCACCATAGGGGAATACGACAATTACGACACGCTTCTGTGCACGGGTCCTCACCAAATCGCCGAAATGCGCATCATCGAGGATATGCGCGGCATTCGCCACAAGAACCTCGTGGAATGCGGTTATGACCTGCTTGATCGCGATCTGGAAGATTACGCCATGCGGCAGCAGGACATCGAGGCGGGGAAAGATCGCCCCAGTATCGTGCTGGCTCCCAGTTGGCAGGACGACAACCTGTTGGATTGCTGCATCGACGAACTGATAGGGTCGCTGGTCGGACGGGGGTACCGTATCGTCGTGCGACCCCATCCCGAGTACACCAAGCGCTATCGCCCCCGCTGGGAGGCGCTGCAGGCGCGCTGGGAATCCGTTGGGCCCGAAGAGCTGTATTTTGAGCAGGACTTCAGCTCGAACGATACCATCCTCACCGCCGACGTCATCGTGACAGACTGGTCAAGCGTTTTTTGCGAGTTCTGTTTCACCACCCTGCGGCCAGCCGTGTTTATCGACACGCCGCCGAAGGTGCGCAATCCCCATTGGCGCGATTTCGGCATCGACTCCACGGATATCAACCTCCGCAATCGTCTGGGAAAATCCCTCGCTCTCGACGAGCTTGCCCTCTTCCCCGATGTCATAGCCGATATGTTGGCCCATCGCGAGCAATGGCGCGACCGCATTCTTTCCATCCGCGAGGGGTTCGTCTTCAACTTAGGGTCCGGCGGTGCAGCGGCAGGACGTTATCTGCTGAATGCCGTTCTCTCAAAACAACAGGAACGATCGGGCGACAGCGGCCCCTCCCAAGCAAACCATGACCAGGAAGAGGATCACCATGCAGCGGCGTAAGGCATTGCTCGCAGCCCATGACGCGCTGGCCATCTTGGCTGCCGCCTGCGTACTCGTAGCGGGCTTCCCCTCCGTAGCCCTGGCCTACGTCGACCCTTCCGTCATGACCTACACCATTCAAGCCCTCGCCGGCGTGGCCGTGGCGCTCAGCGCTGTGCTGGGCGTGGCCTTTCGTCGCAGCCGTCGCGCCCTCATGCGCTTGCTGCATATCGACGAAAACAGTGGGAAGTACGTAGAGGGCGACGTCCACCCCATCGATCCGTCCGAACCGGGTGCCGCGGAATTGCTCGCAGCCGCCGATGATGCCGCGCGGCGGCGGAACGACTCCGGCCCTTCCCCCCAAACACGCACTCTCAACTGGTCGCAGCGGCTTATCCGATCCGTCGTTGCAAGTCTGTTCACCATAGGGACGCTGTTCGTATTGCCCCCTCTTGAGATCGTGGGCGGCACCACTTCGGGACTGCTGTTCGACCTTTTCGCCATCGTGCCGCTCGTGACCGCCTTTGGCATTGCCCTTGCAGTGCTCTGCGCCCTTGGCCTGGCACTTCTCCGAGGAAGAGCCTTCGATATCGGTATAGGCGTAATGGTGGCGATAGGCCTCGGCGCTTACCTGCAGGCAATGCTCATGAACGCCATGCTGCCCGTCGCCGATGGCACATCTCTCGATTTAAGCCAGTTCGCTTCCATTACGGTTATAAGCACCATTGTCTGGATCGCGATAATCGCCGCCGCCCTGTGGGTCGCCCTGAAGCATGTGCGCGTCGAACGGGCCGCCACTATGGTTATCGCCGTGGGGCTCGTCATCGTGCAGGGTGTCGGGGCAGCGAGCCTCATCGCCCACCACACTCCTTCCGAAGACCAACGGCGAGCCACCGTAACGGCTACGCGGGAGGGGCTGTACACCCTTTCCAAAAGCGACAACGTCGTGGTCTTCGTCCTTGACACCTACGACGCCCGCTATCTGAATGAGGTGTTGGAAGAGAACCCCGCGGCGCTGGACGAGTTCAGCGGCTTCACCTATTTCCGCAACGCGACACCCTCCATGGTGCCGACACGCTACGGCATTCCCTTTCTCCTTACCGGCCGAGCGCCCGACGGCACCCAAACCTTTACCGATTTCACTCAAACTTGGTTCGAGAAGAGCCATTTTCTCTCAGACATTCAAAATGCCGGATACACGTTGGGCGTATACTCGGATAGCATGGGGACCGATGTCGTGAACGCCGAACCTTACGTCATGAACATCCATGAGCGGCGTGCCTCCTCGATGGATCCCGGGCAGATGCTCGAAGTTCTTATTCGCGTGTCGCTTTATCGCGATATGCCCTGGGCGCTCAAACCATGGTTTTGGTTCACCACCGACGATTTGAATCGCGCGTTTTCCTCGGGTGGCCCCGAAGAGGAACGACCCTACACCGTTGACGATGCGCACTTTTTCGAGGGCCTGCAAGGCCAGGGCCTCTCCCTCAACAACGAGGGAAAGAGCTTCCGATTCATTCACCTGCTGGGCCCCCATAAGCCTTACACCCTCGACGCCAACGGCAATACCCCTGGCGGCGAAACCTCCCTCACCGAGCAAGCCCAGGGCACGCTGAAAATTGTCGACGAATATCTCCGACAGATGAAAGAGCTCGGCATCTACGACAACGCAACCATTCTCGTCACAGCCGATCACGGCAACTGGCAGCTCTCTCCCGAGGGCATCACCGAGCCCACGTCGGTGATCATGCTGGTAAAGCCCGCTGAAAATTCCGAAGAAGCGGCGCAGCCTCTTCAAACATCGGATGTACCCACCGGGCACCTTGATTACGCGGCGACTGTCATCGATGCAGTGGGCGGCGACGGCTCCTCCTATGGAACCCCCATCTTCGAGGTAACGGATGGGGCGCGGCCTCGTTTCTACTGGAGCACCACCACCGATTACCATGAGGACATGGACTGGACGCAGTACGAAATCGACGGCGATGTGCTCGACTGGAATGACTGGAAAGCCACGGGCACCGTCATCGAAATCCCCAACAAAAACCGCCCCCTCGACGAATAGCGGTCGGTTCCGCCGAAACCCCTGGCGTGCCATCCCTCAGCTTCAGTGGAGTACCAGTTCGGCCACAGTTCCCGTGCGTCGAGCCGGTAATGGAGCGAAACAGCTACTATCGGGGTTGAAGATACTAGATGCCCCATCAACACTGAACTGCAGCCGCGAGCACCTGGCGTCTCTCTTTGTACGGAAGCTGGCCTCGCAGCTTCCCAAGCTCAAGCAGCCCCGTTGCCTTCGCTCGCCGGGGCTGCTTGTTCTCTGTTGGACTACCGCTGGCACGTCCGCCCGAAATCCTTTCGGGCTCCGTTCCTATTTCCCCACCACGGCCGAGCCCTCGGTGCACGCCTCGCCGGGGCCCTCGCCTTCCCCGCAGTACAGCGCCCGCTGGGGATGGTCGGCCAGGTAGGCGGCCATGGAATACTGGGTGATGTCGCTTCGGTTGATGATGCCCACAATGTGGCCGTCTTCCAGCACCGGCACCTTCTTCAGGTGATTCTCGGCCAGCACGCGGCACACGTCGGTCAGGTTGGCGTGCACCGACACGCAGATGGGCCGCGGCGCACCGATCTCGCTGGCGCGCATCTGCATCACCTTCGCCAGCTTCTGCTCGTAGTCCTCGTTGTCGGTAACCGTGCGATTGATCAGCACGATGGGGTCGGTGAACGACTCGCGGCGGGGGCTTAAGCGCTTTAGAATGTCACCGTCGGAGATGAAGCCCACCGGCTCGCCCGCGGCGTCCACGATAGGAGCCGCCGAGATGTTCTTCTCCACGAACAGGCGCATGGCCTCCTCCACCGTAGCGGTCTGCGGCAGCGAGAACACGTCGGTCTTCATGATAGAGGTGAGCAGTGACTTGCGCGTGCCTCCCTCGTCTACGGCCGCCTCCTCGCCGGGCTTGTCCTTCACTAGGGCGATGGTCATTACCAGGCCGATCACGCACAATAGCGCGCACACGCCGAAGGCCACATTGATGCCGAGCATAGTGCCTTGGGCGTCGCCGAGGGCGGGGCTGGCCGCCGATTGGGTCATGGTAGAGGCCGAGATGATCACGGCCGTGCCGAGCGAGCCCGCCACCTGGCGCAGAGTGTTGTTCACCGAGGTGCCATGGTTCATCACCTTGTTGTCCAGGGCGTTCATGGCCCAGGTGGTGATGGGCATGTTCACCAGCGCCATGGAGAACATGCGCACGGTGTACACCACGGTCAGGTAGATGATGCTCGTATTCAGGTTCAGCACGGCGAAGGCGACCGTGGTCAGCGTGAGCAGCGACATACCGGCGATGGCCATCTTGCGGGGCCCGTGGCGGTCGAACAGCTTGCCGGCGATGGGATTCATGATGCCCATGAGGATGGCACCGGGCATCAGCACCAGGCCCGATACCGTCGCCGACAGACCATGCAGCGACTGAATGTAGATAGGCATGAGGATGCCCGCGGCCAGCAGCGCCGCCTGCACGAGCATGCCGATGATGGTGCCCACCAGAAAGCGACGATTCTTCAGCACGTCCACCCGCAGCATGGGATGGGGCAGGCGCGTCTGGCGTACGAAGAACCACACCACACCGGCGATGCCGATCACCGTTGTGCCTACGGTGATCACATTTAAGCCCTGAGAGCCCAAGGCGCTGAAGCCGTACAGCATAAGACCGAAGCCCAGGGTGGAAAGCACCAGCGACAGGGGATCGAGCACCGAGTCGCCGCGGTTGGCGGGAGCCTTGTTGTCCACGAGGAAGATGGAAGCCGCGATGATGACGAGCGACAGCCCGAACACCGCGTGGAACAGGATATGCCAGTCGGCCTGATCGATAACGAAGCCCGCCACCGTGGGACCGATAGCCGGCGCGAAGGCGATCACCAGGCCGAAGATGCCCATGGCGCTGCCGCGGCGATCCACGGGGAACACCAGCATCAGCACGGTCATGGTCACCGGCATCAGGATGCCCGCGCCCGCCGCCTGCACCAAACGACCGCCGAGCAGCATAGGGAAGTTATGTCCCAAACCGCACAGCAAAGTGCCCACGGCGAACAGGCCCATGGATGCCAGGAACAGTTTCCGCGTTGAAAACCGGTCCTGCAAATAGGCCGTGATCGGGATCATGATGGCGTTCACCAGGGTAAACCCCGTCGTGAGCCATTGGGCGGTGGACTGGTCGATGGACATCTCCACCATAATAGAGGGCAACGCCGGCGTCACCAGCGTCTGGTTCAGCACCGTCACAAAAGCGCCCAGCACCAAAACGGTCAGCATCAGCCACTGCTTGCGCGTTAGTTTCATGCACAACACCTCATTCGCTTCTCGCTTCTCTCTCGCTTGCGCCAGTGGCTTCATCGGCCCGGGCGCCCTCGTCTCGCTTGCTTTCGCGCGATACACTGATTTCGTGAGTCGACATACTGTACCACCGCCGCCGCAGGCCCGTGCGTGGTCGCGGGCGAACGGTTGCGCACCTGGCACCTTCTTCGAGGGCCGCAAGGCAACAGCACTGTGAAAGTTCACCGTAAAGCGTTATCAGTTCGGCGACTGCGCGCGGAAATCCCCTAGGATATGAACCAGTAAATCGACCGACGGGTGCCGGGGCCTTCAAAGGGGAAGGCCGCCGAAGCCCACCGAAAGGGTGCATGACGGTATGTATACCGCACTTTGCTTGTTGCTCGTTGTCCTGTTCCTGCTGATGAACGCGTTCTTCGTTGTGGCCGAGTTCGCGCTGGTGCGCGTGCGCCGCAGCCAGATCGATATGGCCGTGGCCGAAAAGCGCCGCGGTGCCGAGGCGGCCCGCGATGTGACGACCCACATCAACGCCTACCTGTCCGCTTGCCAGCTGGGCATTACCCTGGCCTCCCTGGCCATCGGCTGGCTCGGCGAGCCGGCCGTGTCCGCCGTGCTGGAAGGCCCGCTGCTGGCCCTGGGCCTGCCCGAAGCCGCCATCCATCCCATCTGCGTGGCCGTGGGCTTCTTCATCGTGACGGCCCTGCACGTGGTGGTGGGCGAGCTCATTCCGAAGTCCTTCGCCATCTTCTCCACCGAGAAGTACGCCCTGCACACCGCCGGGCCCCTGCGTGTGTTCTACCGCATCACCTACCCCATCATGGTCATCTTCAACGGCGTGACCAACGCCGTGATGAAGCTCTTCGGCCATGACCCGGCCGACGAGCACGAGGTGTACACCGGCGACGAGATCAAGCTGCTCATCGACGAGTCCACGGAAAACGGCCTTATCGACCCCGAGCAGAACGAGTTCGTGGATAACATCTTCGATTTGGGTGACAAGGACGCCGAGGGCATCATGACTCCCCGCACCGACGTCATCTGCCTGGACACCGAGGACACGCTGGAGGAGAACCTTGATCTCATCCGCCAGTACAAGTACTCCCGCTACCCCGTGTGCCACGGCTCGAAGGATCACATCGTGGGCTTCGTGCACACCAAGGACCTCGTGGACACGGCGCTGGACACACCCATGAGCGAGTGGAACGTTCGCGAGCTGCCCGCCGTGCCCGAGAGCATTCCCATCGCGAAGCTGCTGGAAACCATGCAGGAGCGCTGCACGAAGATCTGCGTGGTGGTAGACGAGCACGGCGGCACGGCCGGCATCGTCACCATGAGCGACATCATGGAGCAGATCGTGGGCCGCATCGACGACGAGTACGTCCATGACACCGATGACGACGTGGAGGAGCTGTCCGACGGCACCTACCAGATCAACGGCACCCTGGCCATCAACGACCTGGTGGAGCTGCTCGGCTTCGAGCCCGAGGAAGCCGACGAGGTGGAAACGGCCGGCGGTCTGCTGCTGAAGCTGTTCGACCGCATCCCCGACGAGGGCGATGTGGCCGTGCTGGAGCATCGCGGCACCAAGGTGACCTTCACCGTGCTGGCCATGGACCGTCTGCGCATCGACCGCATCTGCATGGCCATCGACCGCCCCGACGAGGAGTAGCGGACGGCCCCGAGAGCTTCGTATCCGGGCGGTCTTCGGGTCGCCCTTCGACCGAGCGACGGCCCCATGTATAATGTCCCTGTATGATCGAGGGCCACAACAGGAAGGGACATACCGTTGCAGCGCAATCATGGGCGGTGGCTCGGCAGAAATCTCCTGATAGCTGTGGCGGGTATCTCCGCCCTTCTGGCGGCCCAGTCATTTGAGGCGCCCTGCGAGATTTCCTGGTATCTTCCCCTGGGACAAGGCAGCGTGCCGGCGACCATTGTAGACGTAGCCGTCGCCTCCCTCGTTTCTTGCGCTTTGATCATCGCGGGCAACCGAGGGGGACGCGCACTCGCGAGTGTTCCCCTCGCCATAGCAAGTGCCTCATGCTGCCTAATGGGCCTGGCCATGCAAGGCACGGGAGAGCCCCTCTCCATCTTCGGACTCATCCTCATGTCTACCGGGGGAACCGTTCTTCTCTTCTGCTGGCTGGCGGCAGTCTGTGCCCAGCGCGATATCGGCATTGCCGAGCTGATGATAGAGGTCGAGGTGCTCGCATCGGCGGCGGCGATTCTCCCCTCGCTTCTGCCTGCGTCATGGTGCCAAGTCCTCGCCGGCATGAGCGTGGCAGCCTCTGCGGTGGCACTTTGCCTCATCCAGCGCCCCGCGCCTTCCGCATCGGAGGCCGAGCGGTCTTTTACCCTCGAGCCGTCTTCGCTGGCGAAAATCCTCTGCAGCTTCTTTGTTATCGGACTGGTGGTGGGATCCTTGCAGTACTCGGTCTTCCTGCAGCAGGCAGAAGGCGAGATGTTCCCCGTCATCATTACCGCTATATCGCTCGCACTCGTACTCTGGCTCTTTAACCGCGGGCGAGACTTCAATCTGTCGGTATGGACGAAAGTGGTTGTGACCCTTTCGCTGGTCGCTCTTATCTTAGTGCTGTTCTCATCGACTCTCACCTACCTTGCCTACGTGTTGGCCGGCATCGCATACTCTCTTTTGGAATGCGGCGCCCTCTACATGGGATTGCTCCTGGGGCGGCTGTATCCTGGTACTCGTGTGAGAATCTTAGCCACTGCCTGGTGTGTGGGGACTTTAGGATCCCTCCCCCTGCTGGCTTCCGCTTTTTTCGGACCCCACATCGCAAGCAGGGTCGCCATGCTCTTCATGGCCCTTCTGCTCGTCGTGGCATCCATTTGGATTCTGGAGGATCGAACCATGTCGCTGCTGTTGTCCGCAAGCGGCGGCGCGAAGCTCACCTCGCTCTCGGGTCGTCCCCTTGAATCATTCAGCGACAGCATGGGCCTGACTGCTCGCGAACGCGATGTGTTCAATCTCTATATCGTCGGACGAAGCGCCCCCTACATTGCAGAGAAGCTCGTAATCAGCGAGAGCACGGTGAAATCTCACCTGCAGCACGTCTACACCAAATGCGGCGTCCATTCGCGCCAAGAGCTTATCTCGCTCGTTGAAACGACCTCGAAGAAATAAACCACCTGGTCAGATGATTGTCGTACTTTTCGTATAGGGTGCTTTTTCTTGTATTTCATACGTTTCTCCTGTTTTGCGCGACTTCCGAATGCGGTGATATAGGTGCCGTCCTGATATACGACAAAAGGAGGGTACCGTGACGATGAAGGATTTTGGGAAGAAGGGAACGATCAGCCGCCGAAGCTTTTTAGCAGCACTCGGCCTGGCGGGCGCTTCAGCTGCCGGTGCAGGCCTCGCCGGCTGCGCCCCGAAGCAGCCAACCGAGGCAGCTGGCGACGACCAGACCGCCCTCGCTGACACTGGCACCCTGGTGGAAACCGACATCCCCGAGGACAAGATTATCGAGACGGTTGATTGCGACGTGTGCGTGGTCGGCCTGGGCGTGGCGGGGGTAGGAGCCCTGCGTTCTGCCGCTGAAGGAGGACTCAAGGTAGTCGGCGTCGAGAAGGGCAGCAAGCCCAGTGCTCGCTCGAATATGTTCGCCGCCTTCGGCACCGAGAAGACGCGCTCCATCGGAATCGAGGACATCAGCCCCACCGAGGTGGCCAACGAGCTCATGACGCAAATGTCGCATCGCGCAGACTATCGCATAACCACGAAGTGGCTGAAGAACTGCGGAGAGGCTTTCGAGTGGTACACCTCCGCATACGACGGACTCCTGTGGCTCGGCATGGAAGATGAGCTTCCCGAAGATCCTAGCCAGTTGTTCGTCTGCGCCGATACGCTCACGAGCGGCATCTACCGCTTCGGCATCGACCACGAGCGCCTCTTTGCCGGATGCTGCTGCATCAGCGGAGGAGACGAGACCCATACGCCCATTCTGCAGGCCAATGTCGATGCAGCCGTGGCCACCGGCAACGCGCAGGTGCAATTCTATTCGCCAGCCGTGAAGCTCGAAGCTGCCGACGGCCAGATAACCGCCGTGATCTGCCGCAATGATGAGGGCGAGGGCTACACGCGCTATCGTGTCTCCAAGGGCGTGGTGCTCGCCACGGGCGGCTATTCCCACAACGAGAAAATGCTGGGGCAGTATGCTCCGTGGATTCTGAAGAACCAGGACAAATTCCTGTTCTCATACGAGGTGACGGATCACGACGGCAACCCCGCCGATACCGGCGACGGCCAGCAGATGGGCATGAACGTCGGCGGCCACCTGGACGTGGGACCCCATGCGGTAATGGCTCATATCCTCCAGTTCGGCCAGGAGTTCTTCCTGCAGGTCAACGAGCACGGCGAGCGCTTCACCAACGAGGACCTCAGCATGACCAATATCGCTAAGGTCATGCAGAACCAACCAGGCAGCAAGGTTTTCCAAATCATAGACAGCCATTGGCCCGAGCAGTACCCGATGCTTGACGTGATCATGGCAAATATTCGCAGCTACGGCGACGGAGAGGGCTTTTCGGCCCAAGCCGACACGCTCGAAGAGCTCGCCTCTCAGCTGGAACTCAGCGCCGATGCCACCCAGAATTTAACCGCAGCGGTCGCGCGCTACAACGAGCTGTGCGAAAAAGGGGTCGATGAGGATTTCGGCAAGGCAGCAGAGAAGATGTTCCCCGTGGTCGATCCTCCCTTCTACGCGATCACCTACGATATGCTCAAGCACACGTCGGTGGAAGATGTGAGCTGCATGCGACTGCTCGTTACCATGGGCGGCCTCGTAACCGACGACAATGCTCGCGTGCTCAACGACGACATGGAGCCCATTCCCGGCCTGTTTGCCGTTGGCAACGTGCAAGGCGGACGCTTCGTGGAGGACTACCCCTTCACGTTGTCGGGAGCCAGCCACGCCGCGGCCCTCACCTACGGGTATCTGACGGGCAAATATCTCGCCGGCCAAGCGTAAGGCCGTAATTTGGGGCCGACGTTTGCCCTCCTCCCCTGAGCAAGCGTCGGCCCAAGCTTCCATGGCCTCAAGCCCGCTTTCCTCTATCCGATAGGCTCTCCCACAAAGCGCTCGGCATTATGCCAGGTGATGGCCTCGAATTCCGCTTGAGAAAATCCCATGGACTCTATCAGGTTCAACTCGGTCACGGGACTCCACATGGGAAAGTCGCTGCCGAACATCACGCGCTCGATGCCGTAGGCGCGGCACAGCTCCACGGTGCGGCGCGGCCCGAGAAACTCCAAGGCGCTTGACGTGTCCACGAAGCAGTTCTCATCCTCGAGATATTCCAGCGCATAGTCGAAGATGGACCAACCACCGAAGTGTGCCGCATCCACCACCAGACGAGGAAAGCGATGCAGGATCTTCTTCAGTCGTCGCGGATGTGAGAAGTCATAGCGGTAATCGCCCGTATGGATAACAATGGGCAGACGGCCCTCGATGCACTCGTACAGGCGCATCAACCGAGGATCATCCATGTTCACGCGCTGGTTGTCGGGGTGAATCTTCACGCCTTTCAGCCCCAGCCCCACGGCGCGGTCGATCTCGGCTTCCATGTTTTCGTAGTCCTGATGCATCGTCGCGAAGCCGATAAAATTATCATGCGCCGCGCACTGCTCGGCCACGAAGTCGTTGATGGTCTCTACCTGAGCCGGGCTCGTCGCCACCGAGTGCACGATATGGTGCGTGATGGGCGATCCCGCGCACGTCGCCAGCAGCGCCTCGGCCGAAGCGTCGGGCGCATCCATATGCGTCGCATAGAACTGCCCGACCGCGCCCACCGCCTTGCGGGAGATCTTCTCCGGATAAATATGGGAATGCGCATCGACAATAGCCATGAAAACGTCCGCCTCTCAACTCGTTCCCCTTATTGTAAGCAACCCCCGCCCCCACGAAAACGGTCAAAAAGAGCAGCGAGCACCACACCTACCCGATAGGCGAATAGCGCTGAAAGAGCGAGACCCCGTATTGAAATCACAACTCAGCGAAACCGGCCTGCTCACTCCTTGGGCTTATACAACTCACTAGGATTTTCTGGCGCAAAGGGGCAGTTTGGTTCCCTCGAGGGTGTCACAAAACGCGGCTTTGGTTCCCCGGGCGGACAAAAGGCCTGGTCACAGAAGTTGAGAGATTTTCCCGAGGGAACCAAACTGCCCCTTTGCGCCAGAAAACTTTTCTCCCCTGTCACGAAATGCGAGTTTGGTCCCCCGGAAAGGAACGGGACCTTCGCAGGACTCGAACCTCAACGAGATAGGAACACTTTCTCCGATAAAGATCGCTTTGTCTGAAGAAAAACTGGCGGAGGAGGAGGGATTCGAACCCTCGTCACCGGGGTTACCGGTGAAACGGTTTTCGAGACCGCCGCATTCAACCACTCTGCCACCCCTCCGCTTGGGGTGATGCGCCGCCCAGGGACGCCATAATGAAACGAGCCTTCACGGCTCGCTGGGATAGTCTGGCGGAGAGGCGGGGATTTGAACCCCGGATACGCTTTTGGCGCATACACGATTTCCAATCGTGCTCCTTCGGCCAGCTCGGACACCTCTCCATTAGCCTACAGCCCCGCCGAAGCGAAGCGTCTAAGAATTATAGCGCAGCAACCCCTTCCAAACAAGAAGTTTTTTCAAGATACAAAAGAGGCCCCGCTCCCGCGGGGCCTGAGTGCTTCGTAGAATAGGGCGGGGGCTACTATTCGGTGGGCTGGCCTTCGCCGGTACCGTCGCCGGTGTCGCCCTCGGCGGGCTGCTCGCCGGTGCCATCAGCGGCGCTATCGTCGGCAGCACCGTCAGTGGGCTGCTCGCCGGCGCCGTTATCGGCGGGCTGGTCAGCCGCGGCGTCAGAGCCATCGCCGGAGCCCTCGGCAGTCTGAGTACCTTCAGTGTCCTCGGCCTCCGCATTATCGCCAGCCGCGGCCTGGTCGCCGCCCTCGACGGGAGCGTCGCCCTCGGCAGGCGTCTCGGAACCATCCACCGTCACGGGGTTACCGTCCTCGTCCACGCCCACGACGTTGGCGTCGCTGTCATCGGACTTCGGGTAGTTCGCCATGTCAACCCAGTAGGGCAGGCCCTCGGGCATGTCGTTGATTACGATCTCGGCGGCGTTGCGCTGCTCTTCCAGCCAGGTGTAGTAGGCCTGGGACTCGTTGGTGGAGCGCAGCATGGCCTTGATGGCATCCTGGAATTCCACAGGCAGCTGATCCAGGCTCTCCAGCTTCTCGGGAGCCGTGAACACATCGGTGCACTTGATGATATGGATGCCGTAAGTGCTCGGCACCAGATCGCTGATCTGGTCCTTATCCAGCTCGGCCAGGGCGGTGGTGTACTCACCCACGAAGTTGCTCAGCTTGTCCCAGCCCACATTGCCGCCGTCGGCCGCAGAACCAGTGTCCTTGGAATAGGACTCAGCCGCGGTGGCGAAGTCCAGCTCGCCGGACTGCACCTTCTCGAGTACCTCCTGGGCCAGGGCCTCGTCGCTCGCGTCGAACAGGATGTGCGACGACTTCTTCGCGCCGGTGTAGCTGCTCACGTAAGCCTGCGCCGACGTCAGCACCTCCTCGTCGCTGGGATCGCCCACGTTCTCGGCCACCTTGGTCTTCAGCTGCTGGGTCATCAGCGACAGCGCGATGTTGTCGCGATACTCGTCCTCGGTCAGGCCCACGGACTGCAGCGCGTCGGCCCAAGCCTCATCGGAATCGTAGTTGCCACGCATCTGGCTGACATACTCGTTCACGGCATTGTCGTCGGCGGTGATCTCCTGGGCGGCGGCACCCTGGCGCACCAGTTCCTGGTCTACGTAGCTGTTGATGATCTCCTCACGCACGCTTTCGGGCGTGTAGTCGTTCTCAGCCAGCCACTTTCCCCACGACTCTTCGTCGGTGGCTCCCATCTGGGCGCGAATGTCCTGGATGGCCTGGGTGATGGTGTCCTCCTGAATCTCGGTGCCGTTGACCGTGGCGGCCACGCCCCCCGTGTAGGTCGGTTTGGAGGCATCGGAATCGCCGCTGCAACCAACGACACCTGCGGCGCACACCGCCGCGAGTCCAACCGTAACGAGCGACTTCGCAAAGGACAGCTTTTTCATAGGACCCTTCCTCATAGGTAACTGGAACTGCCGGGATGCGTTGCGCGGGTGCGTTGAGGCGCAGTTCCAGATGATTTCAAACCGCATTTTCCCATGCCGCCCTAGAGGTAACAACTGACGCACAATTTGCCCACTTTTGATTCACGGTTCGTCAATTACAAAAATGACAAACCCCATGTCAAAAGTGATGAATCAACCTATCTTTTACCATCTTCATCAATTTATGGGTTGCACAAACACGCCAGGGGTACTATGATCGATCTACAATTGAACATGATCTTCAGGGCGGGGTGAAAGTCCCCACCGGTGGTACAGCCCACGACCCGCAGGCCCTCGGCCCGCGGCTGATTCGGTGAAATTCCGGAGCCGACAGTTACAGTCTGGATGGAAGAAGATAGACGCGCCCCTACGGGGCACGTTGCGGATGACATGGAGCCCTGGAACCTTTGGTTTCAGGGCTTTTTTCGTAGGCGGTCCGCTCATCTTTTCGGAAGTGGTGTCCGAAGGTCGCATCTATGCGAAGGAGGTGAGCGATGACCCTGAAACCAGAACAGCGTGCCCAGGACGAGGCCTTCATGGCCCGGGCCTTGGAACTTGCCGCACGGGGGCTTGGCTGGACCAGCCCGAACCCACTCGTAGGCGCTGTTATCGTGAAAGACGGCCGGGTCGTCGGCGAGGGCTGGCACACCGCTTACGGCCAGCCCCACGCAGAGCGAGAGGCGTTGGCCGCGTGTAGCGAAAGCGCTGCTGGCGGCACCATCTACGTCACATTGGAGCCCTGCTGCCACTGGGGCAAAACGCCGCCGTGCACCAGCGGCATTCTGGAAGCGGGTATCGCCCGTGTTGTCGTGGGAGCCCTCGACCCCAACCCGTTGGTAGCAGGCCGTGGCTGTGCTCTGCTGCGCGAGGCCGGGCTGACCGTGGATGTTGGCATCATGGAGAAGGAGTGCCAGCATCTGAACGAGGCGTTCTTCCACTTCATCACCACGGGCCGGCCGCTGGTGGTGATGAAGTACGCCATGACCCTGGACGGGAAGGTGGCCACCCGCACAGGAGCGTCCCGGTGGATCACCGGCCCCGAAGCGCGGGCGCGGGTGCACCGCGACCGGCACCGCTTCGGGGCTATCATGGTAGGCATCGGCACGGCCTTGGCCGACAACCCCGCACTAACCTGCCGTCTGGAAGACGGCCCGTGGCGACAACCGCTGCGCGTGGTGGTGGACTCCCACGCCCGCTTACCCCTCGATGCAGAACTTGTGCGAGGGGCGCGCACCATACCGACGCTGGTGGCGGTGGCGGCGGAGTCGCAGGCCGACGCGACCCGCGACCATCGGCCAAGTACCGTGCCGGCTGGCACCTCCAGCCACGAGGGCTGTGAGGCCCGGGCCGGGCGCCTCGCCGCGCTGCGCCGCGCCGGCTGCTCGGTGTGGGTATCGCCGCCGACCGACAGCAAGGCAGCAGTGAACCTTCCAGCCCTGCTCGACCATCTGGGCAGCTTGGGCATCGATTCGGTACTCGTCGAAGGAGGGCCCACCTTGCACGGCGCGCTTGCCGACGAGGGGCTGGTGAATCGTGTGCAGGCCTACGTTGCCCCAAAGCTCTTTGGAGGAAACGAGGCACCGGGGCCGGTAGCGGGCCGGGGGGCGGCACTTCCCTCCGACGGGCTGCATCTTTCCCCGCCCGCAGTCACCGTCCTCGGGGCCGATCTCCTGTTGGAAAGCGAGGTGGACCCATGTTCACCGGCATCGTAGAGGAAGTGGGCGCGGTGCGGGCTCTGCGGCGCGGCGCCCATTCGGCCACCCTGTCCATCGGAGCGCACACCGTGCTTGAAAACACCCGGCTGGGGGACTCCATTGCCGTGAACGGCGTCTGCCTGACCGTCACCTCGCTGGGCCCGAACCAATTCAGCGCCGATGTCATGCACGAGACCTTGCGCCACAGCAACCTCGGCTCCCTGCATGCTGGCAGCCCCGTGAACCTAGAGCGGGCCATGGCAGCCGACGGTCGATTCGGCGGCCATGTGGTATCGGGGCACATCGACGCGGTGGGCACTATCCGCCGCATCCAACGCGACGACAATGCCGTGTGGTACACCATCGATGCCGACGAGGGAACGCTGCGCCATATCATCATGAAGGGGTCTATCGCCATCGACGGCATCAGCCTCACGGTCGCGCGACTGGCCAGCGACAGCTTTTCCGTGTCCATCATTCCCCACACGCGCGCCGAAACCACCCTTCCCACCAAGCAGATCGGCGATGAGGTGAACCTGGAAACCGACCTGATCGGAAAGTATGTCGAGCGCTTCCTCGCCATGCCCTCCCCCCCTCCATCCACGGCCGTCGACAGCGGCGGCATCACCCGATCATTTCTGGCAACGCACGGATTCTAAAGAAGGAGCAGCCCTATGGAAGAGAAGAAACCATTCCAGTTCAGCACCATCGAAGAGGCGCTGGACGATTTGCGCGCCGGCAAGATCATCTTGTGCACCGACGACCCCGACCGCGAGAATGAAGGTGACTTTATTTGCGCCGCCCAGTTCGCCACCACCGAGAACGTGAACTTCATGGCCGTGCACGGCAAGGGGCTCATCTGCATGCCCATGGCCGCCGACCTCTGTCAGAAGCTGGCGTTTCCCCAGATGGTAACCGATAACACCGACAATCATGAGACGGCGTTCACCGTGTCTATCGACCACGTTGATACGACGACGGGCATCTCGGCAGCCGAACGAGGGCTAACCGCGCGGGCCGTGGTGAGGCCCGACGCCCAACCCGGCGACTTCCGCCGCCCGGGCCACATGTTTCCGCTGATGGCGAAACCCAATGGCGTATTGGAACGCAACGGCCACACCGAGGCCACCGTCGATCTGATGCGCCTCGCCGGCCTTGAGGAATGCGGTCTGTGCTGCGAGATTATGCGCGAGGACGGTACCATGATGCGCACGCCCGAGTTGATCGAGCTTGCCAGGCGATTCAATCTGAAGTTCATCTCCATCAAGGCGCTGCAAGACTACCGCAAGAAGCACGAATGCCATGTGGTGGAAGTAGCCGACACGGCCATGCCCACGCGCCACGGAGCGTTTCGCGCGCACGCCTTCGTGAACAAGCTGAATGGCGAACACCATGTGGCCCTGGTGAAAGGGGACATCGGTGATGGCACCGACGTGCTGGTGCGCGTACATTCCGAATGTCTGACCGGCGACGCCTTCGGCAGCCTGCGCTGCGATTGCGGCCAGCAGCTGGCCGCGGCTATGGCCCAGGTAGAGGCCGAGGGGCGCGGGGTGGTACTGTACATGCGCCAGGAAGGGCGGGGCATCGGGCTGGTGAACAAGCTGCGCGCCTACGAGCTGCAAGACGACGGCATGGACACCCTCGAGGCCAACCTCGCCCTCGGATTCGCCGGCGACCTGCGCGAATACTATATTGGCGCCCAGATTCTGCGCGAGTTGGGCGTAAAGACCATGCGGCTGCTCACCAACAACCCCGATAAGGTGTACCAACTGAGCGACTTTGGGCTGCAGATTACCGAACGCGTGCCCATTCAGGCGCCCTTAACCAGCCATGACGAATTCTACCTGCGCACCAAGCAGGAGAAGATGGGGCATTTACTGCGCTTCGATGAACAGCGACAAGCGTCCTAGCGATGCCCTTAGCCTAACCGAACAAGCAACTTCCCAGAAAGGAACTATCATGACGGTATTCGAAGGAAAACTGGTATCGGAGAACATCAAGGTCGGCATCGTGGCCTCCCGCTTCAACGAGTTCATCACCTCCAAGCTGATCGGCGGCGCCATAGACGGCCTGGTGCGGCACAACGTGCGCGAGCAGGATGTCGACATCGCCTGGGTGCCCGGGGCCTTCGAGGCCCCCCTGGCTGCACAAAAGATGGCGCAAACAGGTCGCTACGACGCCGTGATCTGCCTCGGCGCCGTCATTCGCGGCGCCACGAGCCACTACGACCTGGTGTGCAGTGAAGCCGCCAAGGGCATCGCCCACGTGTCGCTGGAAAGCGGCGTGCCCGTCATGTTCGGCATCGTGACCACCGACACCATCGAACAGGCCATCGAACGGGCGGGCACCAAGGCCGGCAACAAGGGCTTCGACTGCGCCACGGCGGCCATCGAGATGGTCAACCTCCTGCGCGAAATCGAAGGCTAGCCGACCATGGGCGGCACGGTGTTCTTCGACTACGACGGCACCCTTCACGATTCCATGCGCCTCTACGAGCCAGCTTTTCGTCGCGTCTATGCCGCCTTGGTGGCCGAGGGGTGGGCCGAGCCGCGGGCGTTCTCCGACAAGGAGATCGCCTCATGGCTCGGCTATTCCCCCGCCGCCATGTGGACCGCCTTCATGCCCGACCTCCCCGAAGCGGTGTGGCGACCCGCTTCGGGCGCCGTCGGCGAAGAAATGCGCCGCTTGCTCGCCGAGGGCGCGGGATGCTTGTACTCAGGGGCGACAACCGTGTTGAAATCGCTGCGTGAAAAGGGATTTTGCCTGGTGTTCCTCTCGAATTGCAGCCGAGCCTACCGCAACGAGCACTTGGCTGCCTTCGAGCTGGAAGACCTCTTCGACGGCACCTGGTGCGCCGAAGACTTCGAGGGACTGGAGAAGTGGCAGATCTACCAGCGAGTCGCCGCCCGCTATCCGCAGCCCCACGTTATGGTCGGAGACCGTCATCACGATCAGGAGGTGGCCCTGCGCGCGGGCATTCCCTTTGTCGGCTGCACCTACGGGTTCGGCGGGCCCGGCGAATTGAAAAAAGCGGACGCCCTCGTAGGGGCGCCCGCCGACATAACAGAAGCGGTAACGGTGTTGGCGCGCCGGGCGCAAACCGCGCCGCAAAGCAGCTCGGATGCCCCGCGGCGCTAGTTCTTCTTGGCCTTCTTGCGATCCGTGGCCGAGAGCAGGCGCTTGCGCAGGCGGATGGACTGCGGAGTCACTTCCACCAGCTCGTCGTCTTCGATGTACTCCAGGGCCTCTTCCAACGTGAAGGTGATGGGCGGCGTCAGCTGGATGGCCTTGTCGGCCGAGCTGGAGCGCTGGTTGCCCAGCGACTTCGTCTTCTCGACGTTCACCACCATGTCGCCTTCCTTGGCGGACTCGCCCACGATCATTCCCTCGTAGCAATCATCGCCGGGGCTCACGAACAAACGCCCGCGCTCCTGCAGGGTGTCCAGGGCATAGGCCACCGCCTTGCCCGTGGACATGGCGATCATGCCGCCGTTCTTGCGACCGGCCATCTCGCCGGAATAGGGGCCGTACTCCTTGAAGTGGTGGAACAGCATGGCCTCGCCGCGGGTGGCGTTCAGGATGCGGGTCTTCAGGCCCATGGTGCCGCGGGATGGGATAGAGAAGGTGAGGTGCGTCATGGTCTCGTCGGAAGACATATCCTCCATGATGCCGCCGGCCGTGCCCATAACCTCGATGGCCTTGCCCGCATACTCGTTGGGCACATCCACCGTGGCCTCCTCGATGGGCTCCAGCTTGCTGCCATCCTCGGCGGTCTTGTACACCACGCGCGGGCGGCCCACCTGGAATTCAAAGCCCTCGCGACGCATGGTCTCCATGAGCACCGACAGATGCAGCACGCCGCGGCCCGCCACTTCGATGCCGGTCTTGTCCTCTAGCTCGTTGATACGCATGGAGATGTTGCTCTCCTTCTCGCGCATGAGGCGCTCCTTCAGCTGGCGGCCGCCCACGATCTCGCCCTCGCGGCCCACAAGCGGGCTAGAGGAAGCCTCGAAGACGACGGCCATGGTGGGCTCTTCCACGGCGATGGGGGCCATTTCCACCGGGTTCTCGGGACAGGTGATGATGTCGCCGATGTCGGCATCCTCGATACCGATGACAGCCACAATATCGCCGGCGTCGGCGGCAGTCACTTCAACCTTGCCGAGGTTCTCGAAGGTGTACACCTTGCGGATCTGGGCGCGGCGCTCGGTGCCGTCGGCCTTCACCACGAGCACCTGCTCCTTCTCGTGCAGCGTGCCGCTGACCAAACGACCGACGCCGATGCGGCCCTCGTAGCTGGAATGGTCCACGGTGCACACCTGCAGGGCCACCGGGCCATCGACGTCCACCTCGGGGGCGGGAATCTCGCTCACGATGGTATCCAGCAGCGGCACCATGTCCATGTTGTCGTCATCGGGAGCCAAGCGCGCGTAGCCGTTCACGGCCGAGGCGTACACCACGGGGAAGTCCAGCTGCTCGTCGGTGGCACCCAGCTCCACCATGAGGTCGAACACCTTGTCCACCGCGCCTTCCGGGTCGGCGTTGGGGCGGTCGATCTTATTCACCACCACCACGATGCGCAACCCGCGCTCCAGGGCATGGGACAGCACGAAGCGGGTCTGGGGCTTGGGGCCCTCGTAGGCATCCACGATGAGCAGGGCGCCGTCGGCCATGTTGAGCACGCGCTCCACCTCGCCACCGAAGTCGGCATGGCCCGGCGTGTCGATGACGTTGATCTTCACGCCCTTGTAGTTGATGGAGATGTTCTTGGAAAGGATGGTAATGCCGCGCTCGCGCTCCTGGTCGTTGGAGTCCAGCACGCGCTCTTCCACCTGCTGATTGTCGCGGAACACGTGCGACGCCCACAGCAGGCGGTCCACCAGGGTGGTCTTGCCGTGGTCGACGTGGGCGATAATAGCGACATTGCGGATGTTCTCTTGCTTCATGAATCTTCTTTCTTATTCGGTTTGGGGCCTAGAAATTATAGCGCTTTACGGCGTGTATCAATGGTGATCGGCGCAGACGGCGCGGGGAAGGTGTCCGCTGCATCGCGTGTTACTCCTCCAGCAGAGCCTCGTATTCCTTGCGTTCCTCGGTCAGCTGCGCAAGGTGCTCGTTCAAAGTATTGAGATTGCGCTGGGCGCCGATAGCCTGCACCACGCCCCAGATGGCCGCGGGCACCGCCATGGCAGCGATGACGCCCATGATGCCGAAGGGACGGCGGATGGTGAAAAACGCGGCCACCGCGGCGATGCCGGCCATGACCAGACCGTTGCGGCGCTCGTCGGACACGGTGTCGCGCTGGGCCACCAGCTGGGCCCGGGCGGCGGCGATGCCGGCCAAGCGGGCGCGAATCTCATCTTCGGTGACGTATTCCACTTCCACGTCGCCCTCGGTCTCGGTCCACGAGCGGGCAGCACCCGTCGACGAGCCGGCGGAACTTCCGCGCGACCCGTCGCTGCCGCTCCGGCCGCGACGGCCCGTGTTGGAGCACAGCAGTTCGTAGGCCTCTTGAAGGCGCTTGAACTGCTCGGTGGCACGCGTCTGCAGCTTCTCGTTGCCAGCGAACTTGTCGGGATGCAGAATCTGCACCGTTTCGCGGTAGGCGATCTTGATGTCGTCGGCCGAAGCGTCGTCGTTCAGGCCGAGTATGTGAAGGGCTTCGTTTCTGTTCATGCGGGCATCCTAGCACGTAGGTCGTTCGTCTGCGCGGGCAGTCACGAATACCGCAAGAAATAACAGCAGCGTACTGACGCCCATCGGTACTATATCGGCGATATTGCCCGTAAGGTAGGTTGCAGGTAGCGTTCCGCCCATCAGCAGAAGAGGGCCGAAGTACAGCACGTCGAAAAGAGCATGAACGATTGCCGGAGCCACCAAAGCCACCCCGCAGGCGGGCATCGGGCGTGCCGCCCACGGACTGCGCACCACGAGAGAGGCCAGAACCACGCCGAACAGCGTTGCCTGGATCACCTTCAGAACCGCCTGGATCGCTGCAACACACAAGTCGGCCCTGGGCGCAACCAGCGGCCCTTCAGGAACCAGGTGCAGAAAGCCGAACACCAGGGAACTGGCTACTACCGCTAAGCCAGTCGAACGCGGGCACTCCCAACGACGGGCCACGACTAGACATCCCCACAGCAGCAAACCGCGGAAGAGCAGCTCTTCCACCACGGCCGATTCCGAGGCCAGCGCCAGCAGCTCGCCCAGATGGGAAATCTGCCACGGGCCCGAAGCACCGGACGCCCACCCTAGGGCAACGCCACCGGCGAGCGCGGCGACCAGCACCCAGCCGAGCGGCGCGCCGAGACCAGAAGGTATGACGTTGGTGATCTTCATGACGCATCATTATAATAGGGGGCCGCCCGTACCCGTGAAAGGATCGCCGTGAGACCCCAGCCTGCCGTGAACGCATTCGCCCTGAAGATCGCGGCTATCGCGGGCATGACCTGCAACCACATCGCGAACGTTTTTGGCGCGAGCATGCCCGAAGCGCCTACCGTGGCGCTGTATATGGTAGGTGGACTCACGTTCCCCATCATGGCGTACTTGCTGTGCGAAGGCTACCGCCACACCTCCAGCGTGCGACGTTACGCAGAACGCCTGGCCCTGTTCGCCGTTATTTCCCAGGTTCCCTATTCCCTGTTGTTCGGCGCCCAGGGCAATGTGCTTATCACACTGCTGATTGGGCTCGGCCTTCTCTGGGTCCTTGATCGCAGAAACAATGCGCTGGCGAAGGGCGCGGCCGTGATTGGGGGCATCGCGCTCAGCGTCTTCTGCGACTGGGGTATCGTCGGACCGCTTCTGATCGTGTTGTTCTGGCACCTGCACGATCGGCCGCGCGGATCGGCCCTGGCTATGGCCGTGGCCGCCCTGGGCCTGGGCATCCCTGCGCTTTCCCAAGCCGTGGCCGATCCCACCCCCGTGACGCTGGGGGCCCTCGGGTACTATACCGTCGGTTTCGGCACGGCCACCTTGCTCATCCTGAACTACAACGGCCAGCGCGGACGGCCGATGAAGTGGTTCTTCTACGGGTACTACCCCGCTCACCTGCTCGCTCTCTGGGCGCTGACCCTGCTGCTGTAACGCAACGGGCCGACACCCACCCGGGGCGCCGTCCCTTTATCTCCGTGACAAAAATGGGCCGCCGGGTGCAGATTTTTCGACTTATATAGCCAACCAAAATGCTTCCGCAGGCTCTATCATCTTCAAGAAGTCCTCGAGACTAACTATGACCTGGGGAAACAACTCCACTCCATGCAGTATTCGGCTTGTGAATCCCCTCCCGAGACTAGCACATTGCTACATAAGTCGAAAAATCTGCAAGAAGAGCCCCTATTTTGTCACGGCAAGATCAGCCAATCGCCATTTCATGAGGCAGTGACTACGCGAGGGGCCGGCGGGTACGCCCGTAACCGTTCTTCCGAGGGACGGCAGAACACACTCGCCCGCGCCTCCCGGACTGCGGGCTGTCCCCTTTCCAACGCGCGCCCGGTCGGTACACGGCCGGGCGCGTTTTTTTCAGTTGGTGTAGGCCCTGCTAGTCTCGCAGCGCGAGAGTCCTAAGCCGCGTGGCCGATCAGCTGGGCCAGCTCGTCGCGGCCGCTGAAGCGAACCGCCTGGGCCTCGGGGTCGTGGGCCGGCAGCACTTCGCCTACCCACACATCGCCATTCCGCTCGAACCGCTCAGAGCGCACCACCCAGCGGAACGCCGGACGCACATGGTCGGCCAGCTCCACGATCTTCGTGGGATAGCTCATGCCCTGCAGCGTTTCCTGCAGCGCATCCAGCTCGCTGTCATCTTCCTCGACCAGCACCAGGCCTCGCTCGGGGTTGTATACCACGCCCGTACCCACAAAGGCAAGGCGCATCTTCTCGCGGCGACGGTGCTCGGCCCACACGATGGCGCCGATGACACCAGCCACCACAACCCACCACACGATGGCGATGACCAGATCCAGTGGATCGTCCACATGGTTGAAGCCCAGCTGGAACCACAGCCCCAAAAGCACGGCACAGGACAGGACGGCGATAACCGCTACCAGCCAATTGCTCTTTCTCATACCAACCAACCTTTCAGAAGGGCGCAGGCGGAATCCCGCGCCCTGGGGTGTCGTTCTCTTACAGCGCCTGATGGGCGGGGGCAAACTCGGTATCGGCAGGGCGAGCCTCCACGCGACCCGTGATCTCGTTCTCGTAGTCGTCGATGTCGCGAGCGATACCGAGACGACGACGTACCACAACCAGCCCGTAGAGGGCCGTCAGCAAGATGCCGGCCAGCATCGCCCAATGCACCCAGCAATGCGGCTCGTCGAAGGCGCCCATGGGAGTGCCATCGTCGGCGATCTGCTCACCGGCATCGGGAGCGGCCAGCGGCGCAGCGTCGTCGTCGATAGTGGTGGTCGTCGGCGCCGGCGTGGCCGCCGCGGGAGCAGGCGCCGCTGCGGCGGGCACGGCAGCCGCAGGAGCGGCCGGGGTTGCCGCGGCGGGCGTTGCGGCCGGAGCCGGGGCGGGAGCCGGGGTAGGAGCCGGAGTCGGCACGGGCGTCGGCGGCACCGGGGTCCCCGGGGTGGGAGTCGGCAGCGGAGCCGGCACCGTGATGGTGAAGTCGCCGGGCACCACGGTCACCGTGTAGTTCGGATTCGCCGTATAGTTCGCCGTCAGCACGCCACCGTACACACCAGCAACCTGATCGGTGTTGGTGCGGGCGAAGGTAACCAGGCCCAGATCATTCTCGTCAACCAGGGAACCGGCGGTAATACGACCGGTGAAGGCCGGATCGGCCATACCCAGCAGCTTAGTGGCATCGTCCACGGTGATGGTCACCGGGCGAGGCTCCACGGTCAGGGTGCCGGGAACGGTCAGCACGGTGTAGTTGTTCGTCACATCCACGTTGTTCTCGTCGAAGATGCGCATGTCGCTGATCGTCAGCTCGGTCGTACCCACATTGGTGCGCTCGCCGGTCACCGTCGCGGTGGCATGATGGGCACGATCGAGGCCCGCCACCGTGAAGTCGGTCGTGGTCAGCGGCTCACCGTCGTAGGTCTTGGTCAGCGACTCCACCGCGAAGACCGCCTCACCCATGTTGATCTTCTCGTAGTCAACGCGAATGACATTGTCGCCCACGCCGATCTCGATAGCATGGTCGGTGCTGGTCAAGCGATACTGCACATCATCGACCCGCACGACCGGCTCCGGATTAACGCTCTGAGTGCTCCCGAAGGTCACCCCCGTCTCACCCTGAGCCCAATCCGCCGGCACGTCAGTCATCTGCACGCCATCCAGATAATACTGCACCGTATAGCGCAGATCGGTACGCTTCGCGTAGTATACATCGATAGTCTTGGTCGTCTGGCCTTCGAACTCGCCGGCCTCGGCCGCCTCAAGGGTGTAGCTCGGCTGGAGCCCTTCGACCCGAACGCGGTTGTATCCGGGGAACTTGTCCTCCGCAGCGATGGCCTCAGCATTAGGGATATAGGTGAGAGCATCGTTGATCCAGGAAGTTTCGTCGAACAGCACCGAGCTATCGGAAATCACGTTGCCGTTTTCATCCAGCTCGACATCGGGCTTCACCGGTTCGTTATCGAGCCAGTAGCGCACCGTCACCGTCAGGCCATGGGTCTGCGAGCGATCCTCTGACCACTGAGCTTCGTAGGAAGCGTCGGCCGTCACCTTGGTGTCCAGCGCAGGAGCCCATCCCTCGAACTGATAGCCCACCTCGCCAGCCACCAGCGGGGCCGCGGGAGTCAAGGAGCCGTAATCCAGCGCCTCGTGGGTCACCGAATCGAAGACACCGTGATCGCCCGGCAGGTAGCTCACGGTCAGCTGCTGCTTGAAGTACACCTTCAGCGTCGTGGAGCCATCGCCCGCGATCGGAGCCGACTCGACGTTCGCAGCCGCGGCGTCGAACCTGTAGCCAGGACGGGTCGGGTTCTTGTCGGCATCGGTCACGGTGGCTACGGCGTCGGTTGTGCCCGTGCGCTTCACGATGCTATCTGCCACGGCGGCGTACTTGCCGTCCTTCATATAGTAGTATTCAACCTCATAGGCCGTATCCTCTTTGGCCTCCCATGCGCCCGTGAACTCCACGGCACTATTCGGCATGGCAAATACGCCCGCATTGACGTCCACATCGGTGGTATTCCAACCCTTAAAGGTATAGCCAGCCAGCACGGGAAGGGCCGCGACGTTCACGGAAGCCTTATACTTGACATCCTCGGGCGCGGGAACAGCTGGGGCAGCCGCCGGCACCACACCGGTATAGCGGTAGCTCACCTTATGCTGAGCACGCTTGTAGTACAGCTTCAGAACCAGCGAGCCGTCGGCAGCAATAGATCCCTCGGCAACGGTGTCCGGCGCGTCGAGATTCAGCGTAAAGCCGTCGTACTGCTTCGGCTGCGCCTTCACCGGGGCATCGGTGGTTCCCACTTCGTTAATAGTGCTAACCAGCTCGTAGCTGTTATCCAACTTCTGCTGATAATGCTGCACCTGGTAGTGAACATCGGCGCGCTTCGTATAGTAGAAGGTGATAACGTTGTCCTCAATATCGGCGGCATTGGAGCCGATAACAAGCGACTTGGTCGACGCATCCGCCTTATAGCCCTCAATGCTGCAAGCGGTGGCCGTTACCTTGTCACCGAAAGCTTTGCCTCCGATAGTCAGGGCTTCGGCCAATTCACGATCAGTGCCCTTCTCAAGGTAGCGCACCGTGTAGGAAAGATCATCGCGAATCTTCCACTGAGCAACATAAGTCGCATCTTTTGTAACCGTAGCAGCGACCTCGGGTTCCCAGCTCTCAAAGACCCAACCGAGCTCGGCATTCAGCGAGGGAGGGGCGGGAGTCTGAGATCCGGCAAGAATATTGGGAAACACCACCTCGGCAGGATCATTACCCACAAAGGATCCGTGCTCTCCACTCTGGTATTTAACGGTATACGTTTCCTCACAATCGGGCACACCATTGCCATTGCTGTCTTTATGGTAGGTAACAGTCACAACTTGGTTGCCCATGACGTGCTCAATGCGAACGCGCTCTTTATCAGCAACATACCCCTTAAGGAAAGGCGTGACCTGCGTAAAGCTTTCGCCCACCTTCACCGTCTTCGTAATCGAAGAAGGTAGGTTGTTCGGAGCGGGCTCACCATCTTCATTATGGTAGACATACTCAACCGTCACATTGCACTTCGCCTTAACAGTAAGCTTTCCGTCCAGATGCCACGTCAGGTTGCCGTCTTCATCTGCATAACCAGAGGCATTCGACTGCACCTTCGCCGTTTTCCATGTAATATCTTCGTAGTCGAACTCCATGCCCTGATTGAGGGGGAGACGATGGATGCTGCCAGAATTGACCAGCGCTTCAATTTTCTCCTGGGCCGCTTGCCCAGCCGTATCGCCAGCCTTGCAATCCGCAGCCGGGCGAAGCACATCGGAAGACAGCTCAACATATCCAATGGTGTAATACTTGTCGAAGCCAACAGTGCCACCAAGATTATTGGAGGGATCGTCGAGCTCAATGAACACATAGACACGGGTCGTCGCCGATTCAGGCTGGCGCTTGTCGGCAATCGTGGTCTCAAGGGGTTCTGGCGCAACCGTGACCGAAGGAGCGCTTTGAGCCTGCTTAACAACAACTGGCTCTGGAGTTACCCGGGCGGGAACTTCAACGTCGGCCTCGGGCTCCTCCTCGGTCGGGGCTGGGTCGGGAGTCTCGTCGGAAGACGGGTTTTGGGACCCCTCTTCGGGCTCCTCTTCGGGCACAACCTCGGTTTCGGGCTCTTCAGACGAAACGGGATCCTCCCCGACGGGGTCGTTCACCTGATCGACGAGCTCAGTGCTCTCCACCGTCTCGTCTGCGCCGGCACGCTCCGTGAACATGGTCACGTTCAGGAACGAGAACACCAGCAATACCGAAAGCAAAACCGACAGGAACTTGCCCTCAGCGGTGTTCCGCGCATCTACAAACCGCGCGATGCTCCGCATACTCCTCACCAACCTTCTCCTTCGTTTCTTCTACTGCGTTTCCGCTGCTTAAATACTGGCTTTCACCAGATACTTAATTTGGTTGAGAGCGTTTATCAGAGCTCGTTTTCCCTTCTGGAAACAGATTTATGACCCCTTGGCAAACGTTTCTCAACGTCCACTTTACAGAAATACCCTGTCCTGTAAACTGACAAAAATGACTACAAAGTCAACGAGGGGGGGGGGTAGCGCGATTTTTATAATTTGAACAGGTAAAACTATTCTCGAAATCAAATTTTGCTTTATTTACCATAGCAGAGATGTGACATGAATTTGATAGGGTAAAATCTCTTGCGAACGGTATAATCCTGCGATTTTGTCCTATTGCCCGCCACCCTTCTGCTACCGATCAGAACGGCTTTCAGATGGGCTCAGGCTTCCTGTTCCCGTCGCCTGGCAAGATTGCTCACCACCGACCCCACAATGCAGAAAGCAGCCCCTATGAGAACAATCCAGCCGAGCAGAAGCTTGCCCGGTGTGGAATCCAGGGCCATGAGAAAATACCCCACGAAAGGTACCGAGGCCACGATGCGGCCCAGCACGTGCTGATAGGGAACGGGTCGGATATCCAAATCGGCGTTCGCATCACCCTTGGTGATCAACTCCCCTTCTTCGGCATTGTTCTCTTCCACCCGATGGACGATCACATCCTCGTCGCGCCAAAAAGCCGCCACGTCACCCGGCTGCAAAGAAGTCCCATCGATGGGCTCGGCGTACACCAGGGTTCCCGTAGGATAAGCAGGTTCCATAGACCCCGAGATGATGGCATAGGACTGCATACCTATGACCCGAGGCACCACCGCAGCGCCCAGCCCCACTATGGCGAGGGCGGCGAGAATCAGCACACCTATCATCGTGCACAGCCGGGCAAGGACGCGCATGCGAGACAAACGCCGCTCAACTGCATGAGAGAACGAATCAGACGTTATGTTCGCCGCTTCCTTTGCCATGGGATCAATGTATCACAAAGGGCGAGGCACCAAAGGCACCTCGCCCCTGAAAAGCTGCTGGCATGGCCTTCTAGGCCTGCTGCGCCTCTTCTCCCTGTTGTTCCTTGCGGGCCCTCAGCAAGATGACCGCGATAAGGCAGGCAAGTACGGCGGCGGCCACAGCCCAGGGAATCCAAGCCGTGTTGGCCACGGGCGTCGAGTCACCTGGCTGCTGGCCCGAAGCCAGGGCATTCTCATCATCATTGATGGTCTCCACATCGGGAGCATCCAGAGGGGTGCCATCCTCGGCGATAACCTGAGTGCCAGCATCGGTCGTGAGCGGCGTAGCCTCAATGGGGTTCGCCGGGTCGGCAGTCGCCGCACGAGTTGCCGCCTGGTTCGCAGCGGCCACGGCCTCCTGCTCGGTAATAGCAGTCGTGTAAACGCCCGTCGCGCGAGAACCGTCGGAGGTGATTACATCCACACGACCCGAGAGCTGCTGCTCGGTTGTCGTGCCTTCAGCCAAGCGCGTGTAGCGGAACGTGATCACGTTCTTCGCCTCGTCTTCAGATAGGGTAAGCAACACCACCGAAGCCTGGGGCAGGTAGTTCTCGATGTACACAGGCGTGGTTGCCGGACGATCGCCAATGTCGCCGAAGAAAGTCTGGGAGTCCATCAACGGATTGCCGTCGGCGTCCACATAGTTCACGGTATAGGCCACGCGATTGGCCAGAATGCCATAGGCCACCACGAAATCGGTGTCCTCGGTAATGGGCGCCGAGGTATTGCCCAGACCGCCGTCGGGGGTGGGCACGGCGTACAGCATCGTATCCACGCCAGCGGTGTTCACCGGATTACCCTCGGCATCGACGGTATCGGTGTTCTTGTCGGAACGAACGTTATCCAAGCCAGCCACGCGAATGCCCTTGGCGTAGTACTTCTCGTTCTCCACCGTGTACTCGATGTCAGAGAAGTCGGCTACACCGTTCAATCCCACAGCCGGATCCAGCTGAACGCTTTCGGCAGCCTGATCAGCATCGCCGATACTCACTTTGCCCTGATTGCCGGCATACACCGTCACGCGATATTCCGTGGGCTTGTATGCATCAGCGGTGGCAGCGAAGGCCGTCGGCGCGGCCACCGTCGCGGCCAGGGTGCCAGCAAGCATTACAGTCAGAGCGCGGCGGCCCCAATTCTTCATGTTCATCATCGGGCGTCGCCCTCCTTGTCGTTCCTCTTCTGTCGGCGTTGGCGCAACCCAACGCCCACCAGCACAGCCGCGGCCAGTAGCGCCACAACCACCACTATGCCCACTGCCAGCGTGTCGCCCGTCTGAGAAAGCTTCTTCGGGTCGGGCTTATCATCCTGGTTTGCAGGCGGGTTCTTCGGCTGACGCGGATCTCCTTCTTTGCCCGGCTTATCGGTGGGTTCGGCAGCGAACTGCAGCTGAATCTGGGCTGCAGAATCGAAGTACGTGTTGCCATGGGTCTCACCGTCGATGGCCACTTCCAGGGTCATGAGAGCGCGAGCCTGGGGACCTAGCGTATCGAGAAAGAAATATTCGCCCGTCGCTTCGGTCGCGTCGAACAGGCCCTTGGTGGCACCCGTACCCGCATCGCCTGAGACAACCTCGTTGGTGATGATCACCTTTTGCGCGCCGGTCGGATCGGTATAGGTAAGTTTGTAGCTATAGGAACCGCCGCTGCGCAGCGACTTTTCCATGGATTCCAGCACCTTGTTCTTCATGTACCAGTCAGCCGACTTGTCGCTTTTCTCGTACATGACCACGGTGAACTTTGCCGAGTCGCCCGGCTGCATGCCGCGCAGCTCCTTCACGATGTCGGCCGAACCCTGATCGGTCATGGCCGTGCCGGTGAACTCGACAGTCCATTCCTTCTCGATAGTTTTGGCGAAAGCCGGAGTCACGGCGGCCAATGACAAAACCACTGCCAGGATCAGACCAAGTACGGGGAGCGCTGCCAGGTTATAGGTTCTTTGTTGTCGGATCATCTGCATGGGAGAAAAACCTCCCTAGCCTTCCTGGGACCAATTCAAACCCGCGGCGGCGAACGCCTCCTGGGTCACATCAACGCCCCAGGCGCTCTTGGCCGCATCCACCGCGTTGTTCACCTGCACCGAATCCACCTGGGCCTCCAGAGCCAACCAGCAATTGGAATAGTCTTCGCGCACGTCCTTAATGGAGGGATCGATGCGGATGCCCGTGACGGCGGGGTATTCAGCCGCTTCACCGGCGGGGAGCACCGTCTTGTAGTAGAACACCTCGCGCTCGGCGGTGCACTCGTTATCGGCGCGCACCCAGTGCTGGGCGCTCTCGTCGGTGAACTGGAGCTGAATGAGCGAAGGATCCAGCTTGTCGGTCTTTGCCCGAGTGTCAGCCGTGGAGCCATCACCCTCGGCCCCCTTCGCCCAGTACTTGCGCACGGTCAGGCGCACGTACTCGTCCATATCGCTCGAACGGTTCTGCACCGACAAGCGCTCACTGTACACTTCACCGGGAATCATGAATTGATCCACATTGTCGGGGTTGTCGGCCGTGGGACGCTTCAGCAGGGCCGAGCTGTCGGCAATCAAGTTGCCCTCCTCGGGTACCACCGCGTCATTCTCGGTGAGGGCCACACCGATGTGCGTCTGCTGAATCTCGGCTACATATTCGCCACTGAAATAAGTGAGAGCGGAACGGGCCGGGCTCACGGCCATCATGACCACGCAGCCCACCAGCGCCGCAGCCAGCACGATGAGCGCGATACGCGCCTGCAGGGTGAGGTTCTTCAGAGTTTGCATCATGGGTTACTCACCGTCCTTCGCGGGCATAATCAGCGACTTCTCGCCATCGGCGAAGGTGCCCAACAACGGCTGGCCCTCGACGAAGCTCTTGGCGGAGGTGCATTGCTGCACGACGGTGATATCGAAGGGCTGGTTAAAATCTTTGTTGGTCAGCGTCGCCTTTACGGTGAACGCGGGGGTAGACTTACCAGGAGCCACGGGATGCGGCCAGTACAGCCAGCCTTCACTGTTCGGCGTGGGATTGCCATCAGCATCAACACCGACGACATCCTGCGTCCACTCCGCACCCTCTTCGCCGGGTTCGATGCTAATCGTTACACCCCAGTCTTCGGGAAACTCGGGATAGAAGACCTTTACGCGCACCATGGCGTCAACCTCACCCGTGTTCTTGATAGCAACGGTTTTCTGGCCGTCAACCTTGTATTCTTCCACCTCAGTGGTGGGCGGATTGGGGTTGTAGCTGAACGACACCATGCCCTTGGCCTGGGTCGTGTCGGTATAGTAGGCGAACGCGGTGCCCACCGCCGTGCCCATGGTGAGGGCCACGGCGATGACCAGAGCTGCAATGCCGCGCTTGGCAAGATACTTCTTTGCCATGGTTAGTTTCCCCC
Organism: Adlercreutzia mucosicola DSM 19490; assembly: GCF_000422625.1. Lineage (GTDB taxonomy): Bacteria > Actinomycetota > Coriobacteriia > Coriobacteriales > Eggerthellaceae > Adlercreutzia > Adlercreutzia mucosicola. The sequence goes on from NZ_KE383895.1 coordinate 104,458, forward strand.
TTCGATGGGCGCGTTGGGTTGCTTGGGGTTGCTGTAGTTGGCATCGGGCGTGTAGGTGAGTTTGCCGTCGGTGTAGATGAACCCGGTGATGTTACCGTTTTCATCAGTCACCTCGCCAGTAGGCGCGTAGCTGTTCACCACGCCAGTGCCGAAGGTGTTCTCATCTTTGAACGTATTCGTGAACTCGTGGGACACACCCTCCTCAGCGTTCTCGTTGTTCAAAGTGACGGTCCAGGTGTTGCGGCCGGTGGCCTCCTTAAAGTTGTCGCCGGTGTAGAACAGCTCCTCCACCACGTAGTAGCCGAGCGGCAGTTCATTGAGCGTGCGAGCCTCGGCGGTACCATAGGCATTGAACGTGAAGCCGATCTGATTCACGTAGATGGGCGCGAGGTGAGCCTTGTAGGCCTCGACGTCGGCGTAACCCGTCACGTTGAACACTGCGGTGGCGGAAGCGCCCTCGGCGGCATTCCAGCCGGTCAACTTCTTCGTGAGGGTCAGCTTGCCCAGCTGATCTTCGTTCTTGGTCGGGGGCTCCTTGCCGGCGGCGCCCACGTCGATGTAGTCGTTGCAGGCAATGCCGCCGCCATGGGTGTTGGAGTAGTTCCCTGTGAAGAACAGCACGGCGGCATCTTCGGCCTTGGCCTTGTCCTCGTCAGAGGGATCGGCCGTGAGGAACGTGAGGCGATTGCCTGTCACACAGGTGTCGGCAGTTTGGGTAAGCTTGTTCACCTGGTACAGCGGGTAGTTGCCCTTGGGGTCGGTCGTGGTGAAGGCGTCGGTCAGGGTAAAGCCCGTGGCCTTCGCTTCGTAGTCGGCAGGATTTACGGAGTCCTTGCTCAGATACAGAGTGACGATTTTCTCGCCCGCACTGCAGGTATCATTCTCGGGTTCCTTTCCGGGATTTTCATCGATAGCGGTAACGATTTTTGTGTCGCTCACCTTAGGGCTGGGATTCTTGGACAAGTCGATGGTGTCGAACGTGACGACATACCCTTTGAGTTGCTTTATCTTCTCGACATCGTTCTCCGGCACGATCACCCGCAACAAATTCCCGTTCGACCGGTAGAGAACATTAGTGACCTGAACCTTGTCGGTTCCGTTGATCTTCACGTAGTTGTCTTTATTCCAACCCTCGCGATGGGCGTTGGCCTTTTCGCTTACAACATCGCCAGTGGTGTAGCCGGTCCAGTTGTACCAGCCGCCGCCGAGCATAGAGTTGAACACCGTGCTCTTACGGGCACAGTAGAAGTCGTTGGCCTGGCCTTTCGCGATCTTGCCCTTCAGGCCGTAGCTCTCGGGCTCGCCGTCGTGGAGGCCGCCTTCGAGCACCCACTGGTCGCCGTACTCGTTGGGGTTCTGGGTGCAGTTCTCCTCCCGCGCCGTGTTACCGAACACGGCGGCGTCGGCGGAAACTACCACGCCGTTGGTACAGGAGGCTACGCCGCCGCCGAGACCGGCCGCGGTATTGCCGCTAACGAGCGGATGGTACACGGTGATGCCGGCCGTCCGGTGCTCGGTGCCCTTGATGTCGTTGGAGTCGATGGAGGACATGAACAGACCGCCTCCGCCATAATCGAAGTAGGTGGCGGTCATGTTGTTGCTGATGATGCCCTGCTTGATATAGCTGTTCCTGTCGGTGCCGGCGCAGATGCCACCGCCCTCGCTGGTGCCCGCGTAGTTGGAAGAAATGCGACAGTTCTCGATCTTCAGCAACGGAAGGGCGTTCTCGTACTTGTTGTTTTCGTCGAGGCCGCCGCCCCACTTCGTCGGAATGGTCACGTTACCGCCGAGGGCCAGGATGCCGCCGCCTCCATCGGAAGCGAAGTTGCTGGTGATCTGACCGCCGTTGATGATGGTCTCATCCTGGGTGAACACGCCACCGCCGCCACCGCCGTAGTTCTTCCAGAAGTGCTCTTCGTTGGAGGGACCAGTGCTGCGATTCTTCTGGTGCTTGGCAGTGCGGTCATTCTCGGAACGGTTGTTAGTAATGGTAGCGTTCTCTTCGATGGTCAGAAGGTTCTTCGTTGCCGTCAAACCCTTCGCATGACCCTCGATATAGACACCGCCGCCATCGGCGTTGGCCACGTTGCCGGCTATGACCGCCGAACCGGTAATGGTCACTTCGCAGTTCTTGCGAGCATAAATGCCGCCGCCGTTCTGGGAAGTAGCGATAGTACCCTTGGTCAGGTCGGTCAGCGGCTCGCTGCCCGCTTCGTTGCCAGCGATGACGGCGTTACCGCTTACCGTCAGGGTCGCCGGAGTGCCCTTGGCCTCGCTCGACATCCAAATGGCGCCGCCGTTCTTCTTCGTCGCGTTACCGGCGATGACGGCGTTACCATCAATGGTAATGTTCACGGCCGAGCCATTGTTGCCACTGTTAGCGCTCACGGCGCCACCCAGACCTTCGGCCTTCACATTGGTGATGAAGCCGCCGCTCATATGGAAGGTGCCGCCCTGGTTCATGTTCACCGCATGGATGTCACCCGTGACGCCCTCATTGTAGGACAAACGGCCGCCCTCGATGTTCAGCGTAGAGGCGCCATTGCCCACGACCACCAGATCCTGGGCTTTCGCGGCAACGATAGTACCAACGTCCTCCATATTCACCGTGTGCTTGATCTGGTACTCGTTGGTGCCGCCGGCGATGTGCTTGTCCTCGTAGGAACGCGTTACATAATAAGTAAGCGTATCGCCTTCGAGCGTGGCCTTCTGGCCCACCCACTTCTCACGGAACTCGCCCATGATGTCATTCACCAGGTCGCCGGCGTTGTCCTGGTTGGGCTTCGGCAGCAAAATGCCATCGGAGGCCTGATCCAAAGCTCGATACTTAGAGGCAGAGTCGTTGATGGTCAAAGTGGCCGCGCGGGACTCGTCACCTACCTTGAACAGGGAGCCCTCGGCCTCGCTGATGATGGTGTGGCCGTTCAGATCGATGGTCTTGTCGCCGGCAACGACCACGGTGCTGGTGGCGCGCACGTCAGAGGTCAGCTTCACCTTGCCTTCGCCATCAGCGGAAAGGAAGGCAGCCAGCGCATCCCAATTATCGAACGTGTCGCCCTGGGCGTCGGAGGTGATGGTGACTTCAATGGAGCCGGAGGCATTAGCGGCCTTCTGAAGCTCATCCTTAGAGATGACGTATTCGTTCTTATCGGCATCGAAGGTGACGACGATCTCGGTAGCGGTGTCGTCGGCCTTTGCCCCGCTGGTCGCAGCGAGGGGCGTGGCCTCGTCCTTCACGACCTCGGTATCAGCGGCTTCGTCGGCAGCCTCATCAGCCTTGGGGCCACCTTCGGCCTGATTCTTCGCTTCCAGAGCGGCGGCCGTTTCGGGAATGGGCTCGACTTCAGGCACGATCTCGATCATAGCGGAGGGGTCGACAGGAGTCTGAGCCGGCTCCTCGGCTGCAGGCACGGCCTCATCGGTCACCCGCTCCTCCTGGACGGTCATCACCTGAGCCGTCGGCTGGGCACCGCTCTGCAGCAGCGCGGCCACGTCGCCGATCTCACGATCGCCATGGGTCGACGTCGCGGTAAAGCGCAGGTCCTCGGACACAGGGGCCCGATAGCCCTCGTCGCTCTGGGCGTCGAACTTCTCGTTTCCGACTTCCACGGTCACGTCGCTGTCCAGATTGAAGAACACCTCAACCTGGTCACCGTCGTTGGCCGCCACGGCCGGAGTGCTCCCCCACAAATGGAAATACCCCAAAGAAGCGACGAGGGCACCCGTCGCCACAACGGCGAGGGCTTTTTTCGCTCCTGTTGCCATGGCAGTCGTCTGCCGTTTGGTCACTGTCGTCATAATCCACCGTTCCTCATGCAGCTTTGTTGACAGCTCGCTATTATCCACATGTCAGTTTGGTTACAAACGAACTATACGCGCGTATAGAAGAGTTGCCTATAGATTTAAAGGGAAAACGGTCGTCATAATAGGCTATTGCCATGGTATCGAATGGGAAAATCCGAGGATGAAACGGTATGAAACAGGTTCGACCTCGGGGAACTCCACCATACAAGAAACCGGGCCCTATGACCCGGTTTCTGAAGTTATTGGTGGAGCATAGGGGGATCGAACCCCTGACCTCAGGCTTGCAAAGCCCGCGCTCTCCCAGCTGAGCTAATGCCCCGTGGCTTCCCTTTTCCCCTTACCTCGCTTAACGGCCGCTTCAAGAAAACTGCCTCAGAATATAATAAACGCTCCACCGGCTAACTCGGCTCACGGTGGAGCGTTTATCGCAAAGTAATGGTGGGCCCGAATGGATTTGAACCAGCGACCTCACGCTTATCAGGCGTGCGCTCTAACCAACTGAGCTACGGGCCCTTGAAAAAGTGCTTGATTATCTTACGACGAAATAGGAGGTTGGTCAAGAAGTATTTTTACCGAATTGAGAAATATCTGTTCTCGGGAGTAAGCGGCCAACGTGCGACAATGAGAAGCGATACCCAAGGGTTAATCAGCGAGGTGGGAATATGGTCCCTTTGAAGGTGCTTACACTAGTAGTGGCTGGCCCCGCCCAGCCCTCGGTACTGGTGCTCCAACCGGTGGAAGACACTCCCGCTGGAAAGGCGCGTATCGTCCCAATCTGGATTGGGCCTACGGAGGCCGCCCAGATCGGAATGGCCCTGGAATCAGTGAAGTTCGACCGCCCCATGACCCACGACTTGTTCCTGGATGCCCTAACGAACCTGGATACTCGGGTGGACTCCGTGGTGATCTATCGTGTACGCGGTCAGGTGTTTTTCTCACACCTGATACTGAACCAGGGAGGTCGTCTGATCACCCTGGACGCGCGGCCGAGCGACTCCATCGCGCTGGCCCTGCGGCAAGACGCTCCGCTTTATATCGAGGAAGACGTGCTAGATGCCGCCTCGTTCCCCTTTCTCTTTAGGGGAGAACGCCAATCGGAGGCCGAGCTGGCCGAGTTCAAGACCTTCCTCGACCATATTTCTCCGGAAGACTTCGGCACGCTCTCTTAACCGAAAGGGCCCCGCGCAGTTCGCTCGCACGGGGCCCTTCTGCCTAGCCGGTGACGGGACAACTACTCTTCGCCGTCGTCCTCGGCGATTTCCTCGACATCGACCTCGGCGGTGGGCTCGATATCACCCTCGTCGCCGTCGATGTCGTCGATGGCCAAGGATCCATCGGTGTTCTCCTCGTCCAGCAGGTCGAGCTGGTTCTCGTCCACCTCGCCGGCTTTCTTGGCCTTCTTCTTGCCCGTGGAGGAAATGGCCACGGCGCAGACCTTGTCCTTGTCGGCCACGTTCATCACCTTCACGCCCTGGGTGGAACGGCCGAGCTCGGAGATGCCCTTCACCGGGGTGCGCACGATGACGCCCTCCTCGGACACGATCATGATCTCGTCGTCGGCACCGACGATCTTCATGACCGCGAGCAGGCCCTTCTTGTGGGTCATGGTAATGGTGTACACACCCTGGCCGCCACGATGGTGCTCGGGGTACTCCTCAATCTTGGTGCGCTTACCATAGCCCTTCTCGGTGATCACGAACAGGTCAGTGCCGGGGCGGGCGATCTCCATGCCCAGCACGTGGGCATCGGCCGGCACATTCATGCCGCGCACGCCCATGGTTCCGCGGCCCATGGCGCGGGCCTCGGACTCATCCCAGAGGATAGCCTTGCCGGCGGAGGACACCATGATGACCTTCTCGCCCTTGGCCACGCGCTTCACCGAGATGAGCTCATCATCGTCCTTCAGGTTGATGGCAATGAGCCCGTCGCGGCGAGTGCGGTCGTACTGGTCCATGGAGGTCTTCTTCACGTTGCCCTGGGCAGTGGCGAACATGAGGAACTCCTCGGCGGGGAAGTCCTTCGTGGCGATGACGGCGCTGATGGACTCGCCCTTCTCCAGGGGCAGCAGGTTCACGATAGCCGTGCCGCGGGCATGGCGGCTGGCCTCGGGAATCTCGTACACCTTCAGGCGGTACACCTTGCCCTTGGTGGAGAAGAACAGCATGTAGGAGTGGGTGGAGGCCACGAACAGGTGCTCCACGAAGTCGGCATCCTTCAGGTTCACACCCTGCATGCCCTTGCCACCGCGCTTCTGCTGGCGGTAGGTGCTCACGGGCAGGCGCTTGATATAGCCGGCCTTGGTCATGGTGACGACCATGTTCTCCTCGGCGATGAGGTCTTCCACCTCGATATCCTTCGCCTCGCCGGTGATGCGGGTGCGGCGCGGGGTGCCGTACTTCTTCTTGATCTCCAGCAGCTCGTCCTTGATGACCTGCTTCAGCAGGCTCTCGTCGGACAGGATGCGCTTGTAGTAGGCGATCTTCTCGCGCAGCTCGGCCAGCTCTTCCTCGATCTTCTCGCGCTCCAGTCCGGTCAGGCGACGCAAGCGCATCTCCAAGATGGCGTTGGTTTGCTTCTCGGAGAGCCCAAAGCGCTCGGTCAGGCGCGCGGCGGCTTCCTTGTCCGTTTGGGACGAGCGGATGATCTGGATGACCTCGTCGATGTTGTCGAGCGCGATGATGTAGCCCTCGAGGATGTGCTCGCGCTCCTCGGCCTTGGCCAGCTCGTAGCGGGTGCGGCGGGTGACGACGTCCTTCTGGTGCTCGATGTAGTAGTGGAGGATCTCCTTGAGCGACAGCACGCGCGGGGTGCCGTTCACCAGGGCCAGCATGTTGGCGCCGAAGCCCACCTGCAGCTGGGTGTGCTTGTACAGCTTATTCAGCACCACCTGCGGAATGGCGTTGGACTTCAAGTCGATGATGATATCGATGCCCTTGCGGTCGGCAGCGTCGTGGATGTTGCTGATCTCGGGCAGCTTCTTGTCGCGCACCAGCTCGCCGAGCTTCTCCAGCAGGCGCTTGCGGTTCACCTGGTAGGGAATTTCCTTCACCACGATGGAGGAGCGGCCGTTCTTCTTCTCCTCGATCTCGCACTTGGCGCGGATGGTCATGTTGCCATGGCCGGTCTCGTAGGCATCAAGAATGCCCTTCTTACCCATGATGAGGCCGCCGGTGGGGAAGTCGGGACCGGGCATGACGGCCATGAGCTCCTCGGTGGTGCACTCAGGGTTGTCGATCATGAGGCAGGTGGCATCGATGGTCTCGCCCAGGTTGTGGGGCGGGATGTTCGTGGCCATGCCGACGGCGATGCCGTTGGAGCCGTTGACCAGCAGGTTCGGGAAACGGGCCGGAAGCACCGTGGGCTCTTGCAAGCTCTCGTCGTAGTTGGGCTGGAAATCAACAGTTTCCTTGTCCAGATCGCGCAGCAGTTCCATGGCCGGCTTGTCCAGGCGGGCCTCGGTGTAACGCATGGCGGCTGCACTATCGCCGTCGATGGAGCCGAAGTTGCCGTGGCCGTCGATCAGCGGCAGGCGCAGGCTGAAGGGCTGGGCCAGGCGCACCATGGTGTCGTACACAGCGATGTCGCCGTGGGGATGGTACTTGCCGATTACGTCGCCGACGGTACGGGCCGACTTCATATGGGGCTTGCTCGGCGTGTAGCCCGATTCGTTCATGGCGTACAGAATGCGGCGGTGCACCGGCTTCAGGCCGTCACGCACGTCGGGCAGGGCGCGGGACACGATAACCGACATAGAGTATTCCAGGAAGGAGGTCTGCATCTCCTTGCCGAGAAACGCCGCGCGCACCGTGGTACCCTCGCCGCCGTTGGCCCCCTCGATGATAGAGCCGTGGGGGTTGGGCATGTCCACCATCATAGAGCGGGCCCGCTCCTCCTCGGAAACGGCGTGCTCCTCATCCAGGGTGGAAGAGGCCGAGGCAATCTCGGCATCCTCATCGCCCTCGTCGTCGGTGTCGACCTCTTCGGCCAGGTACAGCGCGTCCTCTTCGGCGGTCTCTGCCCCGGACTGCTCGTCGGCGTCGAAGTTCTCGTCTTCAAAATCTGCCATTGGTTTCCTTTCTTAAAGAAACGTACTGGTCTTGTCCAGGAGGGGGAGCCGGGGCCTGTTCGCGGCCCGTTTCGCGCCGGTCCCCCTCCGAACGCGATCACAGCAATAGCGAAGACGACGCACACCAATCGGTACTATCCCCACATCGTTGCTGCTGAGGTGGAAGCTATTGCTTACCCATCGCGTTCTCCAGGGGGGCGCTCAGAGGTCTGCGAACAGGCCCCGGCTCCCCCTCCTTACTCTTACGTTCTCCTAAATGTCCAGGAAGCGGACGTCGCGGGCGTGCTTTTGGATGAACTCCTTGCGGGGCTCCACCTGGTCGCCCATGAGCTCGCTTACCACGCGCTCGGCTTCCACGGCGTCGTCGATGTTCACCTGCAGAAGCGTGCGGGTGGCCGGCTCCATGGTGGTCTCCCACAGCTGCTCCGGGTCCATCTCGCCGAGACCCTTGTAGCGCTGCACGTCGAACTTGCCCGGGTCATCGTATTCGGCGAGCGTGGCGGACAGGGCCTTCTCGTCGTAGATATAGCGCTCCACCTTGGTGCTGCGGGAGTTCTTCTTCTTCAGACCGAAGATGGGCGGCTGGGCGATGTAGATGTAGCCGAGGTTGATGAGCTCGGGCATATAGCGGTAGAAGAACGTGAGCAACAGACAGCGGATATGGGCGCCGTCCACGTCGGCATCGGTCATGATGATGATGCGGTGGTAGCGGGCCTTCTCGGCGTCGAAGTCCTCGCCGATGTTGGTGCCGATAGCCGTGATGAGAGAGCTGATGGTCTCGGAAGACAGCGAACGGTGCAGACCAGCGCGCTCCACGTTCAGGATCTTGCCGCGCAGGGGCAGGATAGCCTGGAACTTACGGTCGCGGGCCTGCTTCGCGGAGCCACCTGCCGAGTCACCCTCTACAATGAAGATTTCGGACTGGGAGGCATCTTTGCTGGCGCAGTCGGCCAGCTTGCCGGGCATGCTGAACGAGTCGAGCACGTTCTTGCGGCGGGTCATCTCGCGGGCCTTGCGAGCAGCCTCGCGGGCCTTCAGGGCCTGGGTGGCCTTGCCGATGATGCGCTTGGCGGGGGTGGGGTTCTCCTCCAGGTACTCGGCGAGGCCCTGGGTCACGGCGTTCTGTACCAGGGGACGAATCTCGGTGTTGCCGAGCTTGGTCTTGGTCTGGCCCTCGAACTGCGGATCATGGAGCTTCACTGAGATGATGGCGGCCAGACCCTCGCGAGCATCTTCGCCAGAGAGGTTGTTGTCCTTCTCCTTCAGCAGGCCCTTGGCGCGGGCATAATCGTTGATGGTACGGGTGATGGCCTGCTTGAAGCCGTCCATGTGCGTACCGCCCTCGTGAGTGTTGATGTTGTTGGCGAAGGCCATGACCGAGTTGGTGGAATAGGAGCTGGACCACTGCAGGGCTACCTCCACGGTACCGTCGGCGTTCTCGGCCTCGAAGTAGATGGGCTTGTTCAGGGTTTCCTTGCCATCATTGATGAACTTCACGAAGTCCACGATGCCGCCGAGGGCTTGGAATACCTCGGTGCGAGGGTTGCCATCGGCATCGGTCACGCGCTCGTCGTGGAGGATGATCTTCAAACCCTTGTTGAGGAACGACATCTCGCGGAAGCGGGCCGCCAGGGTGTCGTAGTCATAGGTCGTGGTCTCGGTGAAGATGGCCGGGTCGGGCCAGAAGGTCACCATGGTGCCGGTGTTTTTCGCCGGGCCCACCTCGTGCAGCTTATTGTTGGTCTTACCGTGGTCGAAATCGATCTCGTAGGTCTTGCCGTCGCGGCGCACCTGTACCTCTACCTTGGTGGACAGGGCGTTCACGACCGACACACCCACGCCGTGCAGGCCGCCGGACACCTTGTAGCCCTCGCCGCCGAACTTGCCGCCGGCGTGCAGGATGGTGAGCACAACCTCGACCGTGGGGATTTTCTCCTTGGGATGCTTGTCTACGGGAATACCGCGGCCATTGTCGTTGACCGAGATGGAATTATCGGGATGGATCCACACCTCGATAGTGTCGCAGTAACCGGCCAGGGCCTCGTCCACGGCGTTGTCGACCACCTCATAAACCAGGTGATGCAGGCCGCGCGGGCCGGTGGAGCCGATGTACATGCCGGGGCGCTTGCGAACGGCCTCAAGTCCTTCGAGGACTTGAATGTCAGAACCGTCGTAATGATCTGGTTTTTGTGCCACTGACACTCCTTCGCTCTACATAGAAAATGCGCCCGATGCGAGCGCTGACTGAGCGTCGATTATAGCATGGGATTTATGAATTCGCAGAAAACGCTCTTAAACGGCCTTTTTTAACGGCCGCTAAGGGGTGGTTTTACCTTAATGTGGGGAAAATATCGTTTTTTCGGTCTTCGTCGCTTACAGGGGCAGCGAGACCACGTTGCTGCGATTGAGCATATCTCGATCGAAATAGGCAAGGTTCGCCGTGGTGATAAATGTTTGGCTGCCACGCTCCATGGCTTCCACCAGCGCGGCGCGGCGGGCGCCGTCAAGCTCGCTCATGACATCATCCAGGAGCAGCACCGGTTTCTGTTCGAGCACCTCTTCGATCACGGCCGCTTCGGCCAGCTTGTAGGCGAGCACGATGGAGCGCTGCTGGCCCTGGCTACCGAAGAGGGAAGCGTCCTGACTGTCCAGGAGAAAAGTGATCTCGTCAGCATGGGGACCTACGACGGCCCGGCCCCGGCGGCGCTCTTCCCCCGCGCGCTCATGAAGCGCGCGGGCAAGGGCCTCGCGGGCCTTGTCCCGTTGGAGCGGGGTGTGCTCCTCGGGAGAGAGGGCCACGAAAGCTGGGGAGGAGTCGGCAGAATTGGCTGTCGCGGTGGGGCGGGCCCAGGAAGGAACGTACACCGCCGAAAGCATCTCCCTTCCCTGGGAAATCTGGCGGTACTTCTCCACTATACGGGGCACCAGGCGGGCGAACAAAGCGGTGCGATAGCATACCAACTGCGCGCCGCAGGTGACGACCATCTCATTGATCGCCTCCACGAGCGCGGGGTCGGCCTCATCCTTCAGCAGGCGATTCTTATGGCGGATTACCTTTTCGTAGTCCCGGCGCAGGGCGTAGTAGTTCTTGTTTACCTGGGAGCCGAGGGTATCCAACGCCGCGCGGCGACCCGTCATGGACCCCTTCACGAGATCAAGATCGTCGGGAGTGAAAATGACCGACGGTACGAGTCCCTTCAGGTCACCAGGGCGCTTCGCCTTCCCGTTCAACTGGTACTTGCGGCTCTTGTCGTCCAGGGCGAGGGTTATCTCCAACGCACGATTCCCGTCGCTGACCGCCGCCTCCAGCCGCGCTGATTCGCTGCCATGGCGAATCAGCTGGTCGCGTGTAGCATGGCGAAAAGACGTGAGCGCCGTCAGCAGCTGCACCCCTTCGATGATGTTGGTCTTGCCGATGGCATTCTGACCCACCAACACCGTGATCTCGCCAAGGCCGCCCAACGCCAGCGTCTCATAGTTGCGGAAATTGCGGAAGACAAGGCTCTCGATATGCAGCGTCATGGGAGCGCCGCTTTCAAGCGCCTTTCGAAAAGGCACTTTACCAGGGAGTTCTTACGGCGTTGCACGTGAAACACTGCTTAGGAGATGCGCACGGGCATAACCAGGTACAGGAAGTTCTCGGGCTCCAAGGCGCGGAAGATGCCAGGTTTCATGGAGGACTGCACTTCCAGATACACCTCGTCGGTGGCGATGGAACCGAGACCGTCCAGCACGTAGGCGTAGTTGAAGGCTATCTCCACATCCTCCCCCTCGATGGTGCAGGGCAGAATTTCCTGAGCGCTGCCCACATCCTGCGAGGCGGCGGTGATCTGGGTCGTGCTCGAGGCGGCGTTCAGGTCGAATCGCACCGGCGAGGCGTTGGAGCCGAGCAGCGAGGCGCGACGTACGCTGGCGGCCAGTTTGTCCACCTCGATGGTGGCGCGGGTGACGTAGGCATCGGGCAGCAACTGCTTGTAATTGGGGAAGTTACCCTCGATGCGGCGATTGATGAACACCGTATCCTCGCAGGTCACGACGATCTGGTTATCGGCCAAAGCCAAAGACACCGGTGACTCGGTCTTGGGCAGCGAGGAGATCTCCGACAGGAAGGAGCCGGCGATAACGGCCTGGAATTCGTCGGCCGAGGTTTCCTCCAGCGGGGCGTCGGTGATGGCCAGGCGGTAGGAGTCGGTGGCCACCATGCGCAGCACGCCGTTCTCCAGCGTGATGAGCACGCCGGTGAGGATGGCGCGGCTCTCGTCCTTGGACACCACGCGGGACACGCGCTTCACCATGGTGGAGAACTGCTGGAAGGGAATCTCGATCTGCTGATGGGTCTCAACCCGGGGGAAGCCGGGGAAGTCCTCGGCGTTCAGGGCGCGGATAGAGAACGACGAGGTGTCGCAGGTAATGAACGCCTGATCCTCAGTGGCTTCAACATGTACGGCCGCATCGGGCAGGTTCTTCACGATTTCCGAGAACAGCTTGCCGGGAACAACGGTTTTGCCCTCTTCCTCCACGAGCGCGGCCACGGAATACTGGATGGACAGCTCGAGATCGGTGGCCTGGAGAATGATCTTGTCCCCCACAGCCTCGATGAGAATGCCCGACAGCACGGGCAGGGTGGATCGGGTGGACACACCCTTCATCACGATGGACAGGGCGTTGGACAGTTCGGTGCGGTTGATGCTCAGCTTCAAGACGGGACCCTTCCTCGGTTTGCATAGCGCAAAGGTGCTTACTTTTACTAGGAGAATGTTCGTCGGTATTATAGCGCCCCACTCGCGCCCCTGTGCCGCGGCGGCGCGGCATCTTCGGCGGAACCACAAGAAGCGGTTTTCAGATCTTTTCAACTATCCACGGCCAACCGACGGTGGAAAAAGTTGATAACTTGTCGCTTTTCCCCGCCGTAAGGAGAGAATGCTCTTTCCAGCGCGGTGGAAACTTCTGGTGAAAGACGGTAGATAAGCGGGGACAACTAGGGGGCCATTACGAAACAGCTTCAATAACAGGGCATCTACCTGGTATTTTACTGTTTCTTCATAAAACTCTGAGACAAGCGCATACCTCTGTTCGAGATTTCTTCAGGGCAGCGATCCTTTGAGTCTCGATACGCCACAATATGGCCGATAAGGACTCCTGCGGGGTTCTGTCAAGGATTTTCGCCGAGGGTTTTTAACATTTCGTCTTTTTCAGCGGTATCATCTGCTTTCACAAAATTCCGTGTTTTCCACTTTTACTGAATATTTTGTTTATAACTCTGAATTTCTCCGAAAATCCCTGGTATTCGATCGAAGAGTTTTCAACATATTCTGAATTGATGGTGAATTACTCTCTGAATCCACCGAAATTTTCTCGTATTTTGTTCAAAACTACCGAAACACGATACAATAGCGTGGAAAATTCTTCTGAACGATGAACACAATGCAGCTTAAACGGAATGATTTGGGAGAACATGGACGCGAAACACAGCCCCACCACCACCGCGGCCGCCGAGGACTTCGACTACGCCTTCGTGGACACGGTCGGCCATATCGCCATCTACGACGACATGCGCAGCGAGCCACGGGTCATCGACATCCAACCGGCCGAAACAGGCTCATACATAGAGTCACTGGCGACCACGGTCTACGAGCAGGCGCGGGGTGCGGGCGGGTCGATCCCCTATACGGTGATTCGCGAAGTGTCCGAGAACTTTATCCACGCCCAATTCAAAGAAGCCCTGGTCACAATCTTGGATCACGGCTGCACGATTCGCTTTGCCGACCACGGGCCCGGCATCCCCTCTAAAGAGAAGGCCCAGATGCCCGGCTTCTCCTCGGCGGTCGAGCCGATGCGCACCTACATCCGCGGCGTCGGATCGGGGCTTCCTCGGGTGCGCGAGTATCTGGAGCTTTCCAATGGCACCATAACCATCGAGGACAATCTCGGCACCGGCGCCGTCGTGACCATCAGCCTTGTACGCGGCGCAGCCCCGAGCGAGTACGCCGCCGATGGATTCCCCGCCGACGATTTCGAAAACGGCAACTTAGAGGGCAGCGGGGGCGAGGAAGCCGACTTCGACCCAGCCGCCAGTGCGCTGCCCTACCCCGCGAGCGGCGCCCAGGGACTCTACGCCCCCGACCCCTACCTTCCCGTAGGGGCGGGCTTCAACCCGCCCGCAGCCGCAGCACCTGCCCAGGCCGGCTACGCGACTCCTTACAGCACGGGCGCGGCGGCCTACGGTGCCTATCCGGCTCAACCCGCGCCCTATGTGCCGGCGCCGCCCTACGGATCCTACCCCGCCACCGCACAACCGGTCCCCTATCCCGCTTACGCGGCCGCACCGCAGCCCGTTCCCTACGGGTACGCGCCGGCAGCGCCGACGGCAGCCAGCCTAACCGATCGCGAGAAAATGACGCTTGCCCTTCTTCGGGACCACGGTCCTGCCCGTCAGGTAGACCTGTGCAAGGCAACCTGCATATCGGCATCCAGCATGAACGGGCTCGTGAAGAAACTTGAGAATGAGGGGCTGATCGTCGATCGAAACAAGGTGAAGCATCTGACGGACTTCGGCATGCAGATAGCCCGAACCCTCTAAGCATCGGGTTCTGCACACTTATTTGTTACCATGAGCCGCCGTGCTCTCACTGGTGCGGCGGACTCCATCGAGCGGCTTATCTTGGGAGACGATTATGGACAGTGAAAAACTCAATGATCGATGGTCTGCGGTCAAAGCGCAGATTTTGGGCTACCCCGATGTGAACGCTGCCGAGATCAGCGCGTTCTTCTCGCGATTGGAGCCCCAGGCCATGAGCGACTCGTTCCTGATGCTGACAGCGGGCAACGAGTTCATCAAGACCTGGGTGGAGGATCACTACCTCGCCTCGATTCAGCGCGCCCTGTTCGATATGACCGGCACACCCTTCGCCGTGGCCATCGCCGTTGATCCCACCCAGGAACAGCGCCAGACCGCGCAGGCGGGGGCCGCCACGGCGGCGCCCTCTCCCGCTGCGGCCGCACCCGTGATGGCGCAGGCCGCGGGAGCCGCGGTGCCCTTGGCTGCTCCTGCGACCCCCGCGACTCCCATTACGGCGGGGGCGGGCGGCGGGCTGAACCCCGTCTCTGCAGTGGCTGCGGGCGCTGAACCTTGCCAGGTCGTGGAGGTGGCTGCACCGTCCACGGTCGCACCGGTGGCCGAGCCGCAGCCGTTCTCAGGCGCCCCGGCCACCCCGCCCTCTCCCGCTTCCGTCGCACCCGCGGGGGCAATCGAAACTTCCGAGGCTTCCAGGGCGGCCGCCTCCCCCGCACCCAGCGCGCCGGTGGATCCCGCCGCCGGCGACCAGCCCTCCTCCACCCTCACGTTCAGCAACTTCGTTATCGGCGAGTCGAACCAGATGGCCTACTCCATGGCCAATGAGGTGGCGGGCAACCCTGGGCGGCCCATTTTCAACCCCCTCTTCATCTACGGCAAGAGCGGGCTGGGCAAGACCCACCTCATGCTGGCCATCAAGAACTACATCGACAAGACCCAGCCGCATCTGCGCACCGTGTATGCCGACTCGGCCGAC
This sequence comes from Adlercreutzia mucosicola DSM 19490, assembly GCF_000422625.1. Lineage (GTDB taxonomy): Bacteria > Actinomycetota > Coriobacteriia > Coriobacteriales > Eggerthellaceae > Adlercreutzia > Adlercreutzia mucosicola. The sequence continues at coordinate 119,878 of NZ_KE383895.1, forward strand.
TTCGTATCGAAGTACATGGAGGCCAGCGTCGCCCATGATCGGGAGAAGGCGAGCTTCAAGAACTTCAAGCACTACTACGAGGAAGCCGACGTTCTGCTCATCGACGATATCCAGTACCTGCAGAATAAAAAGCAGTGTCTTGACATGGTGTTTCAGCTGTTCAACTCGCTCACGGCCCAAGGCAAGCAGGTGGTGCTGTCGGCCGACCGCGCGCCAAAGAACATCGACGTGGACGACCGGTACTCCTCTCGCTTTTCAAGCGGAGGCATCGTGGAGGTACGGCCGCCTGACATTGAGACGAAGCTGGCCATCGTGAAGCGCTTTGCCGAGGAATGCAGCCGCAACGAGGGCTTCAGCCAGTGTGCTATCCCCGATGACATTCAGATGTACATCGCAGAAAACTCCAGCTCGAACATTCGCGAGCTGCTGAGCGCTGTGACCAATGTACTGTACCGCATGGTGTTCTCAGGGCAGTCAGATATGACCATCGAAGGCGCCCGTGTGTTGCTGGAGAACCATTTCTCCGGCGGCATGTCGCGCAATCTGTCGGCAGAGGACATCCAGCGCGAGGTGGAGAACTTCTTCAAGGTAAGCCACGCCGATCTGCTCAGTGCCAAGCGCAGCCGCTCCATCGCCTACCCGCGGCAGATCGCCATCTACCTGTGTCGCCAGCTGCTCGACGTACCCTATGAGGACATCGGGCGGAAATTCAATCGCGACCATTCCACGGCCATTTACGCCGTGGGAGCCATCGAGGAGAAGCTGAAAAAAGAGCGCGACGTTCAGGAAGAGGTAGAGACACTGCAAAAGATCCTCAGTGAGCTGTAGGTTCACAATCCGTGGAAAACATGAGTAAAACCTCCCTTGTTTTCCACGGCCCCGAAGAGGCCGATCCCCGCTTTCTCCCGACACGGTGGAAAGCGGGTACAAGAATTCAACGGGATTTGTGCAATCTTTTCTCGGTAATCATCTGGGGAAAGACAGGGTTCCTGACTAATGAACCGAGCTTACTATTACAACAACCTTTTACTTCTTATAGGAAAAGGGAAAGAACGGTACTCGCGAGACGCCATGAACGACAGAGGGCAAACCGGGGAAAGGAGTGATGTCGTCAGGAAAGATTGTTGCCCGTCGTCCGTTCCCTCTTCCCGAAGCCTTCACGGTTTCCCCAAGACGCCCCGTTGACACGGTATTTCTGTGGTATATAATTTGAAAGCTATTCTTTGAACCATGAAAGGGAAAGAAAACAATGAAACGCACCTATCAACCGAACAAACGCAAGCGCGCCAAGTGCCACGGCTTCCGTGCCCGCATGTCCACCAAGGGCGGCCGCGCTGTTCTCGCTTCCCGTCGTGCTAAGGGGCGCAAGCGCCTCACCGTCTAGGAGATCGCAGGTTGGAAACGATCACTTCCAGCGCTGAGATTTCCCAGCTCTTCTCGAATGGCAAGAGGGTGAAAACCCCCTATGTTACGCTGATCGTAGGAGAGCGCCGCTGTGGGAAGCCCAGAGGAGACGAGGAGCAACACGGCCCGGGCGGTCGTGTTGCTTTTATTGCAGGGAAGAAACTGGGAAATGCCGTTTGGCGTAACCAGGCAAAGCGTCGCATGAGGGCGGTCTGCCATGAATTGGGCGGCCCATGGCCCGATTTCGACGTGATATTTCTTGCGAAGTCGTCTCTTTGCCAGGTTCCCTATGGCAAAGTTCTGCAAGCATGTGGAGACGCGACACGGCGCCTTTCCTCAGGGAAGGAAGGATGCTTTGGTGAAAAGGGCCCTCGATCTTGCTAAACGGTTGCCGGCTTTGCTGGCCATCGGCCTGATCATGTTCTACCGGATGGCTATTTCCCCTCTGCTTCCACCGGCGTGCCGCTTTGTGCCCACGTGCTCCGAATATGGCCTGACCGCCTTCAAGCGCTACGGGTTCCGCAAGGGGTTCGTGCTGACGGCGAAACGTATACTGAAATGCCGCCCAGGCGGCCCCCATGGGTACGATCCGGTGCCCTAGGGGCTCGTCTCTGCCCGCGGCGTGAGAGGGACGAAATATGTGGGATATCTTCAAGGACTGGATCTTCCAAGTCATTGAGTTCTTTTACGGCTTCTGCGGCGACTGGGGCCTTGCGATCATCGTTGTCACGGTGATCTTCCGTATCATTGTGGCTCCGTTGATGCATAAGCAGGCGAAGTCCTCCTACGATATGCAGAAGGTGCAGCCGAAGATTCAGGAGCTGAAGGAGCGTTTCCCCGACGATCCGACTCGTCAGTCCCAGGAGATGCAGAAGATCTATGCGGAGATGAAGTTCAATCCGCTAGCTGGCTGCCTGCCCCTGCTTCTGCAGATGCCAATCTTCATCGCCCTGTTCCAGGTGTTGCGTGAGATGGGTGACCGCGTGGGTGATGCGAGCTACTCCTTCTACAACCTGGTGCCTAATCTGGTTACGACTCCGTCGCAGGCCTTCGGCGAAGGTTTTGGAACATTTGTTCCTTATTTGATCCTTATGGTGGTGTTCGCCGGCGCAACGTTCCTGCCGATGATTCTTCAGCAGATGAACAGCTCGAACAAGCAGCAGCGCAACCAGACGCTGATGATGGGCGCCATCATGTCGCTTATGATGCTCTGGATCTCTTGGAGCTCGCCCGCCGGCGTGTTGCTGTTCTGGGGTGCCTCTTCGGTGATTGGTATCGCCCAGAGCCAGCTCACCTTGGCTCACTGCCGCGCCCAGGATCGTCGCAAGGCCGAAGAGGAGGCCCTGGTGGTGAAGCCCATCGAGGTGAACGTGGAGCGCAAGGAAAAGAAGAAGCGCCCGAAGAAGAAGCGCTAGCAACAGTGTTGTTCAAGGGGAATGTTTCATGTGAAACATTCCCCTTCTTTGTCCGCAGAACTCAATGTCCGCTGCGGAGAATCATATAACGCGAAGGAGAGTGCCATGGCCGACGAGATGACGACTGAGATTGACGAGAAGATCGCGGAAGCTTCTGTTGCAACCGAAGAGACTCCCGAGGAGTCCGCTGAGGAAATGGTCGTGACCGATGAGATGTTGGACTCCATCGCCGATACCGCCATCGCCGCGCTCCAGGATATTTTGCAGTACTTCAATGTAGGCGATGTGACCATTGACGAGTATGAGGGTGACGAGGGAGAGCTGATCCTGGATATCAGCGGCGATGACATGGCGGTGTTGATCGGTCGTCATGGCAAGACCCTTGATGCGCTTCAGTTTATTGTGTCGATGATCACTATCCGTACCATTGGGTTCCGTTACCCGGTGATTGTCGATGTGGAGGGTTATAAGAATCGTCAGCGCCAGAAGTTGGAGTCTATCGCCCATTCGTCCGCGAATCGGGCGGCGAGCCAGCATCGTAAGGTGGGCCTGCGTCCGATGACGCCCTATGAACGCCGTATCGTTCACATCGCCCTGCGCGATGACGATCGTGTCGAGACGATCTCCGAGGGCGAGGGTTCGGCCCGTCATGTGGTGGTTGTACCGCGGTAAGCTCTCCTGCTCAGTATGGACGCAATGCGAAGGGCGGGGTTTCCCGCCCTTCGTTGTCTGAGACTTATAGTCTCATAAGTTTATTATGCAAGCGATCAAGCGGTTTGAATCTGAGGAGCGCCTATGACTTCCCCGGTGGCCCAAGAGCTGATGGGCCAGTACCTCGATCTGATTCTTGAAGCCAATAAGACGACGAATCTCACGCGCATCACTTCGCGTGATGAGGCGCTGGTGCTTCATATCGAAGATTCGTTGGTGGGCCTGGAAGAAGTCAGTGAGGCTCCCGAGGGCCTCTATGGTGATTTAGGTTCGGGCGGTGGCTTTCCTGGTGTTCCGTTGGCTCTGGCCACAGGTCGTGAGACCGTTCTGGTGGACTCGGTGAAAAAGAAGATGGCCATTGTCCAACAAGCGGTAAATCAGCTGGGCTTGGGCCGGCAAATCACTACTTGTAGCGATCGCATTGAGGACTTGGCCCTTGACCGGCCCGGTTCTTTCTCGGTATTGACTGCACGGGCCTTATCGCGCCTTGTGGCGCTGCTTGAGTTGTCATCGCCCCTGCTTGTGAAGGGTGGTCGGCTGGTGTGCTACAAGGCTCAGTTATCGGACGAGGAGATGCAGGAGGCCCTCTCCGTTGAAGATCTTCTTGGTATGAGGCTGGTATCCCAACGAGAGACAATGCTGAGCGACGGAGAGACGAGGCGCACGATTGTTGTATTCGAGAAAGTAGGAAAGGCGAAGTTGAAGCTGCCGCGGCGCATCGGTGCTGCCCAGAAGACTCCTCTGAAGCCGCGCTCCTGAAGTTTCACTGTTTCACGTGAAACAGTGAATTCCCTTGCCGTTCCAATGAAAGACCTCAAAGAGTGGCGAGGTCAGATGCTATACTGTCCTGCAAGTAAGGAAGGAGGTTCCTGTGGGATTTTTTGATGGTCTTAAACGGGACACAAAACAGACTCAGACTGTCGCTGCTGAACCAGTTCCCCAGAACCAGAATCAGCCCGCTCCTCTTGCGGAGGAGGCGGCGTTTCGCGAGCCAGATCCTGAGGCGATTGAAGTGCAGGTGCGTGATGTGGAAGCGAGCTACTACGCGGCTCCTCCGACGGCGCCGCTGAAGTCGTACAAGGATAAGGCCCCCGTACGTCATGCGATCGGGCAGACGAAGATCATTGCGATCATCAACCAGAAAGGCGGTGTCGGTAAATCTACGACGGCGATTAACCTGGGAGCCGCCCTCGGGGAGATGGGTAAGCAGGTGCTGTTGGTCGATCTTGATCCGCAGGGCAACTGCTCAAGTGGACTCGGTGTAGAGAAAAGTCTGATACAGCGATGCATTTACGACGTGCTGCTGAACGACGTGCCGATCGAAGATGTCATCATCCCCGACATCGCCGAGGGATTGGATATTGCTCCGGCGACCATTAACCTCGCAGGCGCCGAAGTCGAGCTTGTTGCTGAGATGGCCCGTGAGAATCGCTTGAAAGATGCCGTCGGCGGTATGCGTGGGCGCTATGATTTCATTCTGATCGACTGTCCTCCGTCTCTCGGCTTGCTGACTGTGAATGCACTAGTGGCCGCCGATAAGCTGCTGATCCCTATTCAGTGCGAGTTCTATGCACTGGAGGGTGTGACAAAACTTCTTGATTCAATGAAACGTGTCAAAACTCGCTTAAATCCGACATTGGATATCTACGGCATTCTGCTGACGATGTTCGATAGCCGTACCACCCTGTCCAAGCAGGTTGTGGATGAGGTGCGCGAATACTTTGGTCGCCTGGTGTTCTCGACACCGATTCCCCGAACGGTGAAACTGTCTGAGGCGCCGAGCTTCGGACAGCCGATTACTCAGTACGATCCCAAGGGAAGAGGATCTCTTTCCTATATTGAACTTGCAAAGGAAGTGATTGCTCGTGGCTAAACCGGAGCGCCGTGGAGGACTTGGTCGTGGTCTTGGTTCACTTCTTCCTGGATCCTATGATCCGGTCGCCCCTGCCGCTCCGGTTCCAGAGCGGCAGCGCGTCGTTATCGAGGTGGAGGAAGAGGCCGCGCGAGAGGCCCCTGTATCCACTCGTCCTGCGTACCATGCCGTGGAAACTGAATCGACAGAGGAAGTGCTGTCGGAGCCCATTCCCCGCGAGGTGACTGCTGCAGTGCCGGTGTTGAATGCGGAGTCGGCGGCGCCGAAGGCGACGGATGAAGTGCCATTGACGCAGATTTTCCCTAATCCCGACCAGCCGCGTACGCAATTCAAAAAAGAAGAGATTGATGAGCTGGCTGCCTCTATCGAGAAGGATGGCCTGCTACAACCTATTTTGGTTCGCCAGCTGGAAGATGGAACCTATCAGATCATCGCCGGGGAACGCCGTTGGCAGGCTTCTAAGGCAGCGGGCCTGGAGAAGGTGCCGATACGTATCAAGGAGGCAGATGACGACCTGGCACTCGAGTTGGCCTTGATTGAGAATATCCAGCGTAGCGACTTGAACCCCATCGAGGAGGCTTATGGCTATCGCCGGTTGATGGAGCGTCGTTCGATGACTCAGGCTGAGGTGGCTCAGGCGGTTTCGAAAGGCCGCTCTACTGTGGCCAATGCCTTGCGCCTACTCGATCTCCCCGAAGAGGCCCAGCAGCTGCTCTTTGAAGAGAAGATCACGGCGGGACATGCCCGCGCTATCCTTTCGGTACCGACTCAAGAGGGCCGCGCGACGTTGACGCAGAAGATTGTTGAGAGCAACATGACAGTGCGCGAAGCTGAGAATCTTGCTCGTCTGATGTCGGGTAAGAAAGAGTCTCATTCCGCAGCGCGCCCGGCTACACCTCCTGTGTATAAATCAGTGGCCAAGACACTGCGTGAAACGCTGCATGCTAACGTTCGCGTCAAATCTTCTAAGGGAAAGAATAAGATCGAGATCGAGTTCAAGGACGAGGAGGATCTGCAGCGTCTTTTCAATGAGATCATTGGAGCGAGTGAAGAGGAGTAAGTTTCTCTTCTACTGAGTTTTACTCCTGTTGCCGAAAGTGGGATGTTTCACATGAAACATCCCACTTTTCTTTATCTAAGACACGGATAGGGAGTCGGGAAAGATGTTTTACATAACACTGTGATATTAATCAGGTTGTTTCACGTGAAACAAGTTTGTTTTTCAGTTGGCCGCAGGCACCGTCGATGTCAGCACCCCGCGATTTCCTCATACTGGTTTCAATGCCATGAGCGGATAGTTCATCTATCCAAGAGGAGACCGTTTGAGCAGTGGCTGGTTGATATGCTGATCCCTCGATAGGGTTCATGGGCAGCAGGTTTACATGGCAGAGCAGACCACTACAGAACTCGATCAGGGCATCGAGATCGCGCGGGCTGTCGTTCACTCCCTTAATGAGGAGGTACTCGAACGATACCCGGCGATTGGTGCGCTTGATGTAATGGGTCAGCGCGTTCTTGAGCTCAGGAAGCGTTTGCTGAGCGCCCTGGGGCATGAGCTGGTCGCGCGTGGCCTGCACTGCCGAGTGCAGTGAGATAGCGAGGGTGAATTGCTCGGGTTCTTCCGCAAGGCGATTGATGCCTTTGAGGATGCCGCAGGTGGAGATGGTGATGTGACGCGCCCCTATATTGAGGTCGTCGTTGCTGTTCATGATACGGAGTGCCCTAATGACCTCGTCGTAATTCAGGAAGGGTTCTCCCTGACCCATGACCACGATGTTGCTGACACGGGCGTCGAAGTCTTTCTGCACATAGGCGACTTGCTGCACGAGCTCGGCGGCGTTCAGGTTGCGAGTGAAGCCCTCTCTGCCTGTGGCGCAAAACGCGCAGGCCATCGGGCAGCCGACTTGCGATGAGATGCAGACTGAAAGGCGGTCGAGGGAGCCGTCTCGGTTGAATGTGGGCATCCCTACCGTTTCCACCAGTCGTTCGTCGTTGAGCTTAAAGACGTACTTGCGCGTTCCGTCTTGGGAGACCTGACGATCGAAGAGGGTGAAGGTATCCAAGGGGAAAGCTTCAGCAAGCTGCGTTCGCACGGCGGCAGGAACATTGCTCATCTCATCGTAGGTGGAGCAGTGGTGGCGGTGGAGCCATTCGTAGACCTGCATGGCACGGAAACGAGGGAAGCCCCATGACTCGATAAGGGCTGCAAGCTCGGTCTGGGGGAGTGTCAGAAGTTCGTTATTCATGAGCCTATTATAGACATTCCCTTCGCTCTGATATACTTTCTTCAGCTATTCCCCGTCCAGAAAGGTGAAGGTGCACAATGGCATCTATCGATCCTGCCTCCTGTCGCGTTGCGCTGCTCGCTGGCGGTACCAGCGGTGAGCGCGAGATTTCCTTGGCTTCGGGAAAGGGAGCCGGTGAAGCTCTGCGTACGGCAGGTTTCATCGTGGACGAGTATGACCCCGCCTCGAAAGAAGATCTGAAGGCTCTGATTGATGGTGACTACAACGTTGCCTTTCTGTGTCTGCACGGTAAGGGTGGCGAAGATGGTTGCTTGCAGGGATTCTTGGAGACTATTGGCCTTCCCTACACTGGACCGGGGGTGTGGGCCAGCGCCACGGCTATGAACAAGGCGAAGTCGAAGCTATTCTATGAGCGCGCGGGTATTCCCACGGCTCCGTTCCTGTATTTGCAACAGGGGGATGCCTACGACGGTGCGGAAATCGCCGCAATGATGGATGGCTGCTGTGTCGTGAAGCCCGCGACTGAGGGTAGTGCTCTCGGCATCTACATTGTCGAAGGTCCGGAGGCTGTCGCCGACGCTATCGAGCAAGTGTTCAAGATCGACAGTCTGGTGATTGTCGAGAAGTTCATCGAGGGTATGGAAATTACCGTGGCGGTGCTGGGCAACGAGGATGCCTTTGCCCTTCCGATTATCGAGATCGTTCCGCGCGGCGAGTTCTACGACTTCGATTCGAAGTACGCTCCTGGCGGCTCGCAGCATATTTGCCCTGCACGTTTGGATGAGGAATTGTCGGCGTCGATTCGGGATCTCGCGGTTCAGGCCCATAAGGCGCTGGAGTGCACAGGTGTCTCGCGATCTGATTTTATTCTCGACAAGAATCAGGTGGCGTGGATCTTGGAAACAAACACGATTCCCGGCATGACGGCCACTTCGCTCTTGCCCGATGCCGCCCGCGCGGGAGGCATCGACTTCCCCGAGTTGTGCACCCGCCTCATCGGCTATGCCCTAGAAAAAAGATAAAGAAAAAACGGCCCGCAGGCCGTTTTTTCTTACCAAGAGGGAAGTCGGGAAGGGGTTCATGCGGCTCTTAGAACACCCCGCAGGACTTCAGGCCGAAGATGATGGCCGCCACAACCGCCAGTAGGAAGGCCCAGCTGAGCAGATAGCAGCCCTTATTGCCCTTCCGGCTTTCCTCCACGAGGCGCTCTGTGATGGAACGATGGGTCTTCACGAGCGCGGTGCCCTTCTTTTTAGCGGGATAGGGCACTGTGTCGGTGGGCAGCCAGCTGCCCTGGGACCGAATGATCTGATCGACTCCCTTCGTCTCCAAGTTCACGCGCGGTCGTCGGCCTTTAGCCATTTCCTTGGACAGACCCACAATGAAGGGCTCCATGGCGTCGCGGTAGGCAGGGCCGTAGGCAATAACGGCCACCTCGCCCCAGTAATAGCCCGGTTCCGGATGATCGGTGAAGGCGACAAAGGATAGCAAAGCGGTCAGTCCCATGCCCTGGGCCTTCAGGATGCTCAGCGAGCGCGAATAAGCTGGCTCGAAGAAACCGATGCGCTTCTGGAAGCGGTTGACGAGCCATGCCTTCTGAATACCGTCCTCGATGGTGCATTCAATGGTGTAGCGATCGCCGATGAGATTGTCAGCACCGATGAGGTCGGCCGCCTCCTTACGGGACACGGTCTGAAATGTTTGATATGTACCGATATACCGTTCCATGGTTCTTCTCTCCGCTCTGGCTGATACAATACTGCGAGTTATCAATCTGACACCATACCCGAGCTCGTCCGATCATGGAACTCTCGCCGCGACGAGGTTCCTTTTTTTCGGTATAGGGAGCTCTCCCGGAGATAGGGAAAACGCATGGCACGCAGCACCGCGCCCGTTCAGGGACAATTGAAGAATTTCATCACCGATGGTACCCCGCAGGATGTGATCGAGCGTTATGAGTCGCTGCCCGTTCGCGCCGCTGCGGGGCATTTCGGCCCCTTTGATGGAAACGTTGTGGTTCTGGACACCGAGACCACGGGCTTCTCGCTGAATCACGACGAGCTGACTCAGATCGCCGCCGCTCGCATGGAGGGCGGCGAGATCGTTGACTGGTACATCACCTTCGTGAACCCGGGGAAACCCATCCCTGAGGATGTGGCGCATCTGACTGATATCCATGACAGCGATGTGGCCAACGCCCCGCTGCCCGCCGAGGCCCTGGCGGGGTTGGTGGAATTTGTCAGGGACGCGATTATCGTAGCCCACAACGCTGGCTTCGATCGCAACTTCACCACGAAGCATCCTGCGGGATACCCGCTGCTGGAGAATACCTGGGTCGATTCCCTCGATCTCTCGCGCATCGCCCTGCCACGCATGAAGTCCCATCGCCTGATCGATCTGGTGAAGGCCTTCGGCGCGCCGCTTTCCACCCATCGAGCCGACGAGGACGTAGCCGCCACTTGCGCGCTGTTCCGCATCCTGCTGGCCGCAGTGGAGGCTATGCCCCCTATGCTGATTCGCGAGATCGCCGGCATGGCCGAAGAGGCCCAATGGCCGACGGTGACGGTATTCAAATACTTCGCCGATACGCTGCAGGAGGAACGGCCGCTGCCCTTCTCGCTGCGCTCCCTGCGCCGCGACCGTGTGGGAAAGATAGATATGCGCGCGAAGGTGGATGCGGACGACATCGCCGCCGACCCCGCGCGCAGCATGGTGTTTCCCACGGCAGAGACGGTACGCACGGCCTTCACGGCCGAGGGAGCAGTCGGCTCGCTGTACGACGATTACGAACAGCGCCAGGAGCAGTGCGCTATGGCCGAGGCGGTGCGCAGCGCCTTCGCCCGCTCCCGGAATCTGGTGGTAGAAGCGGGCACTGGCGTGGGAAAGTCCATGGCCTACTTGCTGCCCGCTGCTCTGACGGCGCGCGACAATCAGATCAACATCGGCGTGGCCACCAAGACGAATGCCCTGCTCGATCAGCTGGTGTACCATGAGCTGCCGGCCCTGGCCGAAACGCTCGGCGGCGGTCTTACCTACGCCTCACTGAAGGGATTCTCCCATTACCCCTGCCTTCATCGTATCGAGCGCGTGACGGTGGACGGCCCGCGCATGCGCACGGTGAGCAAGGAGGAACATCACCAGGCCCCGGCCCTAGCGGCCCTGCTCTCATTCATCGAGCAGACGGAGTACGATGATATCGATAACTTGAAGATCGACTATCGCGTGCTGCCCCGTTGGGCTATCACGACGACGAGCCATGACTGCCTGCGCCGCAAGTGTCCCTTTTTCGGTACGTCCTGCTTCGTGCACGGCGCCCGCCGCCGCGCGGAGGCGTCGAATATTGTGGTGACCAACCACAGCTTGCTGTTCTGCGACTTGGCCGCCGATGGGGGACTGCTGCCGCCTATCCGCTACTGGGTGGTGGACGAGGCCCACGGAGCCGAAAACGAGGCCCGCCGCGCTTTCTCGTTGGAGCTGGCCGAGGAGGATATCCTCTCTCTGGCCCATCGCGTGTCGTCGGACGAGGCCCGCCGCAACGTGTTTCTGCGCGCCGAGCGCACCGTGATCGCTCCCGCCAACGACTCGGCGGCGACGCTGTTCTACAGCCTGACCACCAAGGCGCGCCATGCCGGAGCGAACTTCGCCTCGGCGGCGGAGGAATTCTGCGGCCACATGAAAGATCTGCTCTACTACGACACGAATAAGCGCTCGAAGGGCTATGAGAACGTCGATCTGTGGCTGAACGACGAGATCCGCGCCGGCTCTATCTTCCGCACCCTGGCCGAACACGGCAAGGCCATGGCCGAGTCGGCCGAGAAGATGGTGACCGCCAGCCAGGAGTTGGTGGGCTATCTGGAAGACGTGGACGGCGCCGCCGTAGTGCAGCGCGAGATCGCCGCTGTCGCCATGGAGCTGAAGGAGATCATCCAAGCTGTGGATGTGATCTGCGTGCAATGCCCAGAGCAGTACGTGTATGCTGCCAGTCTGAGCCGCAAGAACGACCGTCCGCGCAACAAGATGGAGGCCCTGCTGCTGAACGTGGGCCTGACCATGAACGAGACCCTGTTCGCCAACACTCATTCGGTGGTGTTCGCGTCGGCCACGCTGTCGGTCGATGGCTCGTTCAAGGGCTTCGAGGCCGCGCTCGGCCTGGGTACAAGCGAGTTTTCCCAAGCGGACGAGCTGATGCTAGCCTCCAGCTACAACTTCGATGAACATATGACCGTGTATGTAGTGAACGACATGCCCGAGCCCAACGAGGCCTCGTATCTTGACGCGCTGCAGCGCCTGCTGGTAGAGAGCCATCGCGCCCAGCGGGGCTCGATGCTGACGCTGTTCACGAATCGCCGCGAGATGGAGCGCTGTTTCGAGGAGGTGCAGCCGGCTCTGAAACAGGACGATCTGCGCCTGGTATGCCAGAAATGGGGGGTGTCGGTGAAGGGCCTGCGCGACGACTTTCTCGCTGATGAGCACCTGTCGCTCTTCGCCCTGAAGAGCTTCTGGGAGGGATTCGATGCACCGGGAGCCACGCTGAAGGGCGTTATCATCCCGAAATTGCCCTTCGCCAAGCCGACCGATCCTCTGTCCTGCGAGCGTGCCGCCCGCGACGACGCAGCCTGGCGCCGCTATGTGCTGCCCGCGGCCGTGCTGGAGACCAAGCAGGCCGCCGGGCGCCTTATCCGCAAGGCCGACGACCGCGGGGTGCTCATCCTGGCCGACAAGCGCTTGATGACCAAGAGCTACGGGAAGACATTCTTGCGCTCGCTGCCGAGTCAGAATATCCGCTTCTGCTCCATCGACGAGATCACCGCCGAGCTTGCCGGCCGGGATTGCTAGGGAGTCGGGACGCGCCCTATGGCCCGGAAGAAGATCAATCACGCCCTGCATATCAAGAGCCATACGCAAGGATCGTCCAACGAGATTTCCTTCAGCGTGCTGGATGCGGCCCGTGAGGCACGGGATGCCGCCGAGCGCGGGGGCAGCCGTGGTGCAGAGGCCGGCGGGGTATCGCTGTTTACGTTGGGCCGCGGCAAGAAACCCCGGCCAACGCCGGAAAAGGAGCAGCACATCGTCCTGCCCGAGGGCACGCCGCGCCTTCCCGCTCGGGCCACCAGTGCCCCCCGCTCCGCCGCGGTGGTGCCCCGCGATCGCACCCCCTTGCGCTATATCCCCTTTGTCGTGGGCATTTGCGTGGTGATCGCCCTGGCTCTCACGATCGGTCAGACGTTCTTCCAGATGCGCAGCTACCAAAGTGATCTGCGCGGCGGACTGAGCGCCCAGATCACCCAGATCAATCGGGCTGATGAGGTACTCATTCCCTTTGACACCCTGGTAATGAGCCAGTATGACACCGCCCACTTCACCAAAACCACAGCCAATCAAGATGTTTCGATGCTCGACCAGCTGACCGAGACCTATCGCGGTCTGGTGGGCGACATCGCTCCAGTATACAGCGAGCTGAAAGAGGCAATTGGGGAAGTCGAAGCTGTTCAGCCATCCCTTTCTGACAACAGCGATAAAGAAGCTGCCCACCAGGCCCTGGTGGCGGCCCAGTCGCGCTTGAGCATGCTCGATACCGGCGTCGCCATTGTGGACGAGGCCCTTATGGCCACCGAGGCCTACGAGGCGGCACGCCAGGGGTGGAACGACATCATTGCCGCCGATGCCGCCGTTCGCGAGGCTACGGCGCTGTTGCAGGATATGACCGAGGATAACGTGCACGCTTCTATCGACAAGACCAACACGGCGTTGACCCTGTTGAACCGTGCCGCCGGCTCGTTCTCCATGGCCCAGGATTCTTATCCTGGCCTCGATCTGGGCGTTTTCGACCAATACGTGGCGAAGCGCATTGAATCCCAGCAGGCGGCGCTTTCCGCCGACCAGGCCTATTTGGATCGGAACAAGGAGCTGCTGTCCCAAGAAAACGAGCGTTACAACGCCCTGGAGCAGGAGGCGGCCGACTTGGCTCAAGGCCTGGGCGACGATCCTGATGTCGTCGTTGTGTCCTTCTACCATGCCGCTATCGCTGAAGATGTGGAATTTTACGAGGCCGAACGCCTGAAAGCTGGCAATGCTGATACGTTTCTCCGTAATTATTTGGGGAGCGACGCGCAATAGCGTATACTAGCAATACTTGTGTCAAATCGACCTCTCTGAACGAGGAAAGGCAGCCGACATGGCCGAACTAACCGAACATGTTGCATACCTGTCTCAAGAAATCGGCCCGCGCCCCGCAGGAACCGAAGAAGAGCAGCGCGCGGCCCTCTATATTAGCGAGACGCTTTCATCGACGACGGGGCTTCCGACGACGATGGAAGATTTCCAGTGCAATCCCGACAGCACGCTGCCTCGGTCCCTCTGCGCCGGTGTGGCCGTGGTGGCCACGCTGGTGGCGACGATCTTCTCGGTGGTGACCGTTCCCGCCATGGTGATCGCCCTGCTGTGCGCGGCCCTTATGGCCGCCGAGATTTTCGGCAAGCCGGTGCTGTCCCGCTTTTTGAATCGCGGCGTCAGTCAGAACGTGGTGGCCCAGTATGTGCCGATGAAGTCGGCGAACCGCGCCGGCCGCCGTCGCAAGGTGATTCTGGTCGCCAACTACGACAGCGGCAAGGTGCGCCGCGACTTGAACAGCGCGACCATCTCGGTGCTGCCCGCGCTGTACTGGGTCGAGTTCGCCCTGCTGGTGCTGATGCCTGTGGTACTGCTCGTGCGCATGATCATGGCCCCCCAGGACACGGCGCTGATCGCGTTCAATGTGGTATTGGGCATTATGATGGTCGTTGCCGCGCTGCCGGTGATCGCGTTTGTCGTTGAGAAGGTGTCGGCCTATAACGAGGGCGCGAACTGCAACGCGTCGGGTGTGGCCGTGATGATGGAGGTGGCCGCCCGCGTAGCTGCTGCCCGCGACCTTCCCGATATGGACGAGGGATTCATCCACGGTGAGGAGGCTGCCCGCAGTGCGGGATTGGTGCCCGAAGGGACCGAGTTGGTATACGACGCACCCATCGGGGGCGACCTGGACGCCTCTATGGAATCGGCGTCTCAGCGCTTGGCGGCGGCGAAGGCCGCGGTAGCCGCGCTGTCGGGTAAGCCGGCTGGCGAACATGCTGTGGTTGAGGAAGTGTCTTCGGCCGCTTCCCCCGCAGAGGGAACGGCTCCCGCGACGGTGGCGGCTGATGCCGTGGCCGCTACCGGCGAGACGGCTTCGGCGGCGGTCAGCGCCGGCTTGGCGGCTCTGGAAGCGGAGGAGCCAGTGGAGGCTCCCTTTATTCCCGCGCCCGCCGAGCCCTCTGTGCCCGACTGGTTCAAAAAGGGACAGGAGCAGGCTAAAAAGCCTGCGGTCGAGAAGCCCGTCCAGCGTTCTCGCTATGCTGCGGCCCTGGCTACGGCGGAAGAGGAGATTGCCGCCCGCGAAGAGGCCCAGAAGACTGCGGCCGAAAAGCTGAGTGAGCGCGTGCGCACCATGCGCGCTTCGGTTCAGGCGGCTTCCGAGGCGGCGGGCGCCATGCCCACGGGGGTCATCCCCGACGCGGCGGTTCAGGCTGCCTCCCAGAGCGCTGCCCTGGAGCCGGTGGCCCGAGCGACTGGCGAGGTGGCCGCTGCCGAGGAGCTGCCAGCACCGGTGTCGACGCCGCCGGTGACAGAAGTTCCTGCTCCCATTGCTGCTTCCGCAGCCGCTGTTCCCACCGCGGTTCCCGCAGTCGATGCGGTCCCCGGCGGTCCCTCCCCGATCATCGAGCCGCCGACGGCCGTTCCCCGCGCTGCGGTGCCCGTGCCCACCGATGACCCTAATGTGAGTTTGCGCGAAGGCCAGCGTCCCCTGACGGGGTCCGCGGGAGCCGCCCCTGCGGGGCTGGGCCATATTCCGGATCCGTTGGATGGGCAGCAGGCCCAGCGGCCCGCTGGCCGCCGTTTGGTGGTGCCCGAGGTGGAGGCCGCCCCGGCGGCTGCGGTCCCGGCAGCTTCTGCCGCTGCCGCGACGACTGGCCGTCCCACGCCTCGCAAGCGCCGGGCTATTTCCCTTCCCGATATCGGTGTTTCCCAGGAATTGCCGCGTATTTCCATGGACGATCACTTGCAGGCCGCTCCTCTGTCCGAGGAACGCCCCGCCCACGATGGCCGTGTGCGAGACTTAAGCGCCGTGGTGCCGTCGGTGGCCGCTGCCCCGGCGATTACCCCGGATGTGGCAGCGCCTTCGGCCGAGTCGGCCCTGCGCAGCGCCCTGCCCTCGCTGGCGGGCGTGCCCGCCCAGGGCGACCCGGGTCTGTCGGGCAGCATCAGCCTGGCCGGGTCGTTCTCTTCTATAGGCGCGACCGGTGCCGCGGCTCCCATCGGCGATGAGCTGCTGGATGCCTCCGCGCCTGGCGAGATGTATATCGAAGACGTGGACGATTCCGCCTATGTTGAGCAGGTGACCGAGACGGGCGCCATTGCCGGCCCCGGCTATGTGGAGATGCCGAAGAGCCGCTTTGGTCGCCTCTTCGGCAAACTGCGCTCGAAGGGCTACGAGGACGAGGGCACCCCCCAGCAGTGGCTGAACGTGGAGGATGATTTCGAGGCCCAGGAAGTGGGCGCGGCCCGCGGCGGTTGGGAGAGCTTCCGCGAGGATGACTCCTACGAGGAGATGGGCCAGACGACGGCCTTTACCCCGGATTACTTCGATGAGGCCTTTGACGAGCAAGAGCCTCCTCGCCGCCCCGGCTCCCGCCACGGGCGCCCTTTCGAGGGTGGTTCCTTCTCGCGTGATGTAGAGGAGGAGCCTTTCGAAGACGACGGCTTCAGCGAGGAACGACCGGCCGTACGCAGCGCTTTCGCCGACGGTCTGCCCGCCGATTTCGTCTTCGAGGACGATCAGGCCACTCAGCGCATCGAGGCCTTCCACAGCCAGCGCGTGGATATCGAGGTGTGGTTTGTGGCCCTGGGCGCCGAATTGGCCGGCAACGGCGGTATGAAGGCGTTTATGGAGACTCATGCCGCCGAGCTGAAGGGCTCCATCATCGTGGATGTACAGGCCCTGGGCTCCGGTGAGCTGACGCTGATAGAGAAAGAGGGCACCTATCTGCCCAAAAAGGCGTCGAGCCGCATGAAGCGTCTGGTGAAGAAAGCCGGCCAAGCCGTGGGTCTGTCGGTGCCGTCGGTCACTATGACGTGGATGGACAGCTCGTCTGCCTATGCGCTGAAGCATGGTCAGCAGGCGCTGCACCTGGTGGGTATGGACGGCAAGAAGCCTTCGTTCTTCGGCCAGGCTGACGATGTGGTTGAGAATATCGACAGTGATCAGCTGTCGTTGAACGCCGAATTCGTTATGGAATTGCTGAAGCAGATTTAACTGCGATGGGCGATTCGCCGGGCATTCGGCCGCAAGGTTGGAATGCCATGGTAGAATAGCTCCTCACATCCGCCCCCGTAGCTCAGCGGATAGAGCGTCGGTTTCCTAAACCGTGCGTCGGAGGTTCGAGTCCTCTCGGGGGCGCCAGGTCAATCAGCGGGCCCAGGAACATCCCTGGGTCCGTTTTTTTTTATCGGGTGAAGGAATGGCTGCCGCAAGGATGGGCGCGCGGGATGTTCTCCGTAGGGGCGGGCTTTAGCCTGCCCGTCAGGGATGAGAGGCCGCCCTCCTTCCCTCCCCAAACCACGGTTCCCCGACGGCGGTCCGACGTCTCTCGCCCGCTTTCGCGACGGTGCGGACCCGACCCCGCTGCGACTTCGGGGCGGTTCCTGTACGGCTTCTCTACGGTGGTTCTCGCGACCATTTGACGGTTCGGACCTGATAACATGCCCTTGCACGCGGCAATGTGTGGTTACCGTGAGGGAGAAAACTCGCCAAGGGTCATCGGAGCGGCTTTGTTAAAATAGACAGGCTATTCCTGCTCCGGTGTGTGCCTTCACCAGCCCGGAGCCGTAAAGTCCAAAGGAGGTGAGCTGATGAAGGCTTATGAACTGCTGTTTATTGTTGCTCCTACGATTGACGACGAGACTCGCGCTGGCGTGATGAAGCGCATCGAGACTACTCTCGCCGAGAGCGCCGGCGTTGTTGATAACGTCGACAACTGGGGCAAGCGCAAACTCGCTTATGAGATCAATGGTCTGTCCGATGGCGACTACACTCTCATCGATTTCCACGCTGATCCGCAGAGCATCGCCGAGCTCGATCGTGTGCTGCGCATTAACGATGCCGTGATGCGTCACATGATTGTGGCCCGCACCGACCGCGACTAGTAGGAAATCGAGCAGCTTTCAGGCTGCTCAGTGTGAGAAGAGGTAGAAATGAGCATCAACCGTGTGATCATCAGCGGCAACCTGACCCGCGATCCCGAACTGCGCCAGACCCAGTCCGGCATGGCCGTGCTGAGCTTCGGCGTGGCGGTGAACGACCGTCGCAAGAACCCCTCCACCGGTGAGTGGGAGGATTACCCGAACTTTGTGGACTGCACGATGTTCGGCGCCCGCGCCAACAGCCTGGCCAACTACCTGTCGAAGGGCACCAAGGTGTCTATCGAGGGCAAGTTGCGTTGGAGCCAGTGGGAGCGCGACGGCCAGAAGCGGAGCAAGCTGGAGGTCATCGTTGATGAGCTCGAGTTCATGTCGAGCCGCAACAGCAACGGCGGTGCTCCGTCCTATGGCGGCGACCCTTACGGTGGTCAGAGCTACAGTGCTCCGGCGCCCGCATACAGTGCGCCGGCCCCTGCACCCGCTCCGGCTCCGGCGGCTCCCGTCATTGACGCTTCCTCTTCCGTGTACGATGACGACATTCCGTTCTAAGCGAAACGAAAGAGGTTAAAATGGCCGATTACGCTAAGCAGCCTCGTCGTAAGTATTGCCAGTTCTGCAAAGACGACGTGGAGTATGTTGACTACAAAGATACTCAAATGCTGCGCAAGTATGTTACCGATCGTGGCAAGATTAAGCCGCGTCGCGTGACCGGTGCCTGCACCCAGCACCAGCGCGACATCGCGGAGGCCGTGAAGCGCGCCCGCGTGATGGCTCTCATGCCGTATGCTGTTCCTGCCGTGAGCGGCCGTGGCGATCGCCGCAACCGCTAAGAAGGAGGAACCATGAAAGTTATTCTTCTGAAGGAACTTCAGGGCAAGGGCGGCGAAGGCGACGTCATCGACGTGGCCCGCGGCTTTGCCAACAACTTCCTGCTTACCCAGGGGTACGCTGTGCGCGCCACCAAGGGCAATCTGAAGCAGTTGGAAGAGCGCAAGAAGAACATCGCCAAGCGCGAGGAAGTGCGCATCGCTGACGCGACTGCTCTGGCCGAGAAGCTGAACGCCGCCACCGTGCGCGTGGACGCTCAGGTTGGCGAAGAGGGCGTGCTCTTCGGCTCGGTGACTGCCCCCATGGTGGCCGAGGCCATCGAGCAGCAGCTGGACATTCAGATCGACCGTCGCCGCGTCGAGCTGGGCAAGCCCATCAAGATGGTCGGCACCTACGAGGTGCCGGTGTCCCTCTACCGCGATATCAAAGGCACGGTTACCGTGGTCGTTGGCGGCGGGGATCAGATGGACGAGGAGTCTGCCGAGACCGTCGAGGCTTTCGACGAGGCTCTGGAGATTGCCGAGTCCCCCGCTGACGAGACCGTCGAGATTGACGGCCAGATCAGCGAGGACGGCACCGTTGAGGCTGAGGTGACCGAGATCGAGGAGTAAACCTCCCCTTCTCATCATCCTTTGAAGGCCCCTCTGCAAGAGGGGCCTTATTTGTTTCCCGTGAAACAACGGCGATAAGCGATACAATGGAACGATACTGAAACGAGCACTGTTTGCGCCGAGCGAAGGACGCTTTTCATGCCCCAGCAACCCTATCAACCCGCTGAATCTGCCCCCGCCGCGGGCCTTGCTCCCCGGGCTCAGCTGCCTCAGGACATCGAAGCCGAGCAATCGGTTCTCGCCGCGTGCATCCTCAGCAGCGAGGTAGCCGAAGAGTTGGTCATGAAGCTGACCCCTGATAACTTCTATCGACCGGCCCACAAGATCATCTTCAGCGTGATCCACAATTTGGTAGAGCGGCGCATCCCTGTCGATCCCATCTCGCTGGCCGACACGCTGAAGGCTCAGGGACAGTTGGAGGCCGTGGGCGGTCACGCCTACCTGGTGGATCTCGCCGACAATTCATTCTCGCTGACGAGTTGGGACCGCCACAGCGACATCGTGAAGCGTCAGGCGATCCTGCGGGATTTGGTGTATGCCGCAACGCAGATCAACGCCTTGGCCTACGATGCTCCCGATGATGTGAATGAAGTGGTGGAGCAGGCTGAGAAGGCCCTGTTCGGCGTCACGGAAAAACGCATTAGTACCGAGTTCCGCCCTATGAACGAGCTGGTGGCCGAGGCCTATGAGCAGATCTCGAAGCTTGCCACCCAGAAGGACCATATGGCCGGCGTGCCCACGGGCTTCAAAGACGCCGACAACTTGTTCCACGGTCTGCGCGGCGGCGACCTGGTGATTCTGGCTGCCCGCCCCGGCGTGGGTAAGACCTCCTTCGCGCTGAACCTGGCCACCAACGCCGCTAAGGCCGGCGTGTCGGTGGCCTTCTTCTCCATGGAGATGCCCGCCGAGCAGCTGGTGCAGCGTATCCTCTGCTCGGAAGCCCGTGTGTCGCTATCGAAGCTGCGCAGTGGGTATATCGCCGAAGGCGACTGGGGTGCCTTGGCCGAGACATCGGGCCAGCTGTCCCAGATGAAGATATACATCGACGACTCGCCGGCCCTTACGGTGCTGGAGGCCCGCGCCAAGGCCCGCCGCCAGCTGCGCCATGTGACGGGCGAGGAGCAGGGCCTGATCATCGTCGACTATCTGCAGCTGATGCAGTCCCCCTCGTCGCGCCGCAGCGACAGCCGCCAGGTGGAGGTCGCTGAAATCTCCCGAGGTCTGAAGGTGCTGGCCAAGGAAATGAACATGCCGGTCATTGCCCTGTCCCAGCTATCTCGAAGCGTCGAGCAGCGCGGCGATAAGCGCCCCATGCTGTCCGACCTGCGCGAATCGGGCTCCATCGAGCAGGACGCCGACATCGTTATGTTCATCGATCGTTCCACGAGCGAGGTGGAGGCCGAAAGCGAGAACCGTCCCGATATGGGCATGGCCCAGCTGATCGTGGCCAAGCACCGCAACGGCTCGCTTGCCGACATCGACCTGGTCTTCAACGCCGAGTTCACCAAGTTCACCGACTACTACGATGATTCCCGCGTCGGGGGGTTCTAAAACCTGGTGACCGAATCGCTGACATTCATCCATGCCGCCGATATCCATATCGGAGCGCCCTTCCGCGGGCTGCGTGCCCTTTCCGAGGAATGGGGGCGCCGCCTGGCCGAGGCGATTCCCCAGGCTTGGGACCGCGTGGTGGATGCCGCGATCGACCGCAACGTCGATTTCGTGGTGGTGGCCGGCGATATCTTCGACAGCGTCCGTGCCTCCTACCGTGACTACAGCCGTTTTTTCCAGGGTCTGTGGCGCCTTGATGAGCAGGGTATTCCTTCTTATCTGTGCACGGGCAATCACGACCCGCTCAGTCTGTGGCAGCAGGATTTCTTCGCTCTGCCGCCGAGCGCGACGATGCTGGCGGCGGATCGTCCCGATTTCGCGCTGTACGAGCGCGACGGTCGGCCGATGGCCATGATCGGCGGCCGAGGCTACCCCAACAAGGTGTGGTCTCCGAGCGAATCCATCGCTGCGGGGCTTACCCGTGCCGACGGCTTGCGGTTCCTCGGGAAGGAGGCGCAGGCGGCGCCCTTTGCCGTGGGCGTGCTGCACACGGGACTGAATCTCGATCCGGTAAAGGCCCCCACCGACCCCCGCGCTCTGCGCCGCGCCGGCTTCGATTACTGGGCCCTCGGCCACATTCACCGGCGCACCATCGACAACGAGGACGACCCGCGTGTGGTGTTCTCGGGATGCATCCAAGGGCGCGACGTCCGCGAAACCGGTCCGCGCGGCGTGTACGAGGTGAAACTGATAGAGGGCCGCGCCCCGCAGCTGACGTTCATCCCCACTGCCACGGTGGTGTGGGAGCGCCTGGAGGTGGACGTTTCCGCCTGCTCGAGCATCCCCGATCTAATCTCTCAGGTGATGCGCGAGTCGTTTGCGGCGAACGGTAACGACTTTTGCGAGATGATGGTCACGCGCATCACGCTGACGGGTGCGACGGCACTGCACGACGTGCTGGCGCGTGCCGGCGTGCTGGAAGAGGTGCGCGCGGCCCTGAACGAGGCGTACTCGGAGTTCTACTGCGATGCGCTGGTCGATCGCACGCGGCTCCCCTTGGACGAGGCCGCCCTGCGCAGCGAGGGTCTCTTTCCTGCGGTGTTCCTGCGCGCCGCTGATGCCGTGCGCGAGAATCCCGCGCGGGAGATCGATTACATTCAGGAAGAATTCCTCGCCCGCAACCTGCCCATGCTCTCGTCGCTTTCCGAGAAACAGGTGCGCTGCTTGGCCGACGAGGCCACCGATTTAGTGTTGGACCTGCTGGTACAAGGGGATGGTGACTGATGGCCGAGCAACGCAGCCACCCCTACCTTCAGTATCTGCGCATCGAGCATTTCGGGCGGTTCACCGATCATACGGTGGGCCCCTTCGGACCTCATCTGAATATCGTCCTCGGCGGCAATGAGGCGGGCAAGACTACCCTGGCCTCGTTCGTGGGCGGCGTGTTGTTCGGTTGGGAAGATGCCCGCGGCAATCGCAACACCTACAAACCTGTCGGCGCCGATCGGGCGGGAAGTCTGTTCTTCGCGGTTCCCGAAGCTCTGGAAGAGAAGTCGAGCACCGCTGATGCCGACCTCGCGGCACGGGGCGATGGCACGGGGGCCCCGCCCGAGACCTTCGTGCTGTTTCGCGGGCGCAACGCCGATGGGCTCCAGGGCGACGTCGAGTTGGCAGCTGACATCGACCGCGACACGTTCCGCACGATGTTCTCGCTGAACAGCGATGAGCTGCGCGGCTTGCGCAACACCACCGACACCACGGCCAAGCTGCTCACCGCTGGCGCGGGCACCGGCTCGTCGCCGGCCCACGCCCTGGCCCATGTGAACGAGCGGTTGGCGGCCTTCACCTCGCGCGCTGCCTCGGCCGAACAGTCGATTCCGCGCCTGGCCGCTCTCAAGAACGAGCTGCGCCATGCTCAGCAAGAGGCCTCCGACCAGGCCGATCAGTGGCGCGCCCAAGACCGCGAGCTGCACGAGCTGGAGCCGGAGCGCGAGGCCATGGCCCAGCGGGTCGACGAGAGCAATCGTTTCATCGAGAATCTGACGGCGGCGAAGAGCGCTCTGGAGGCCTTGAACGCCGAGCAAGAAAAGCTCCAGGAAGAGATCGATACCGCCCGCGCCGCCGAGGCCGATGCCCGCAATCACGCCCGCAATCGTCAGGCTCGGGTACCGCGTCCCCTGGCTCAGATCACCGCGGCGGAAGACCGGGCTCTGCGCGACCGCCTGGACGCCCTCGGCGCCCGCGAGGCGCGCCAGGCTCACAGTGTGGAGGTGGCCCGTGCCAACTATGCCTCATCCACGGCGGTGTACGAGGCGCTGCTGGAAACCGACAACGCCGCCAGCGACCGCCGCCGGGCCCGTTCGAAGCGCTCGATGCAAACGGCCTTCCTCGTCGTCGTGCCCACGGTACTGTTCCTTCTGGGCGTGCCACTTTTCATCATGGGGCGCGATCGCGGTTCGCTCAGCTATATGGCCATCGGCGCGGCCCTGTCGGTGTTCGCGGGCCTGCTGGCCCTGGGAGGGTTCGTCACGCTGTTCCGTCCCGACAAGGAGGGCACCGCTCGCAAGCAGCGCTTCGACGACGCACACTGGGTCATGGTGCAAGACAAGAAGAAGTTGGAAGCCTGTCAGGGTGCCGAAGCCGATTTGGCGCGCGAGGTAGAGGCCGAACTGGTCGAGGTGGGCTTGGGCGCAGCGGCGGGATCTTTGCGCCAAGCTCGAATGCTGTTGGATGAAGCCCAGGAGGTGCGGACCGCCGTGGCCTTGGACGACCAGCGCCAGCAAGCCGCCGCGGCGCGGGCAGTTCGGGCCGAGCAGCGCCTGCGGGAGATCGCCGCCGAGAAAGCAGTTCTGCTTGAGCGCGTCGGTCTGGAGGTTGACAGCGATCTGGCTGCCATCGACGAGGAGCTGGAGCACCGGGCGCGCCAGCGCACGGGGCTGCTGGAAACTTTCGAGTCTATGAACCGTCGCTCGGGCGAGCTGGCCTCGGCTCTGGCTCAGGCCCGATGCGAGCAGGATTACGATCGCTGCAAGCTGGAGACTCAGCAGGTGTCCACGCGACTCGACGAGGCCAAAACCGATTTCGCGCGCCTGCTGCTGGCTAAGCGCATGCTGGAAGCGGCCATCGCCACCTGGGAATCGAAGCGTCAGCCCGAGGTGTACGCCAAGGCGAGCCGCCTGCTGGCGCTGATGACCGAAGGCCGCTGGACCGAGGTGGCGCTCACTGCCGAGGGCACCTTGGAAGTGGTGGACGCCGTGAAGTGCCGCCGTGCTCCGGTGCACCTGTCACTGGGTACCTGCCAGCAGCTGTATCTGGCCCTGCGCATCGCGTTGCTCACCAGCGCCGACAACGTGGGTCGGGCCATTCCCATTCTGGCCGACGACATTCTCGTGAACTTCGACGAGCGGCGCCGCGCCGGAGCCGCCCGCGCCCTGGTGGAGCTGGCCGAGACCCGCCAGGTCATCCTGTTCACCTGCCACGAAGACGTGGCCCGCGCCCTGAAGAAAGCCGCCAAGCAACAAGGCCGTCCCGCCGCTTTGATCGATCTGTAAAGACTCCAGTGTTCCGTCAACCTGGCTGCGTGGCTGAATAGCGGTCTTTGGCCATTGCCTCCTTCACGGGCTGGTATACTATTGCCCTTGCGAGACGCACCTTCTCGAGGGCGTTTTTTCATCCAGACGAAAGGACACAGCATGCCCAGCACAGTGCTCGTCGGCGCCCAGTGGGGCGACGAAGGCAAGGGTAAGATCACCGACCTCATCGCGAGTGACTACGATTACGTCGTACGCTTCCAGGGCGGCAACAACGCCGGTCACACCGTTGTTCACGGCGATAAGAAGCTGGCGCTGCACCTCATGCCCTCTGGTGTCATGTACGAGAATGCCGTACCGGTCATCGGCAACGGCGTGGTGGTAGACCCGGGTGTGCTGGTGAAGGAAATGGCCATGCTGGAGGCTGAGGGCATCTCCTGCAAGAACCTGCGCATCTCCAACGACGCCCACCTCATCATGCCCTACCACAAGGATCTGGACGGAGCCGACGAGAAGAGCCTCGGCGAGAAGAAGATCGGCACCACCAAGCGCGGCATCGGTCCCTGCTATCAGGACAAGATGGGCCGCAAGGGCATCCGCATGCAGGACTTGCTGGACGAGAAGATCTTTCGCCTGAAGCTCGCGGCGGTGCTGGCCCAGAAGAATCCCATTCTGGAAAAGATCTACGGGCTGCATACCTATACCGTCGAGGAAATCTGCGACGAGTACCTGCCCTATGCCCGCATTCTCGCCCCCTTCGTGTGCGAGTCGGCCCATATGCTGAACACGGCCCTGGCCGAGGGCAAGTCCATCCTCTTCGAGGGGGCCCAGGGTACCCTGCTCGACATTGACCATGGCACCTATCCCTTCGTCACCTCGTCTTCCTGCTGCGCTGGCGGCGCGGCCACGGGCACCGGCGTGGGACCTGCGGCCATCGACCGGGTACTCGGCATCCAGAAGGCCTATGTCACCCGCGTGGGCGAGGGCCCCTTCCCTACGGAGCTGAAGTTTCCCGAGAACGGCGGGGTGGGCCAGGATGCTGAAGACGGCGAGCTGCTGTGCGCCGCCGGCCACGAGTTCGGCGTGACTACGGGCCGTAAGCGTCGCTGCGGCTGGTTCGACGCCGTCATCGGCCGCTATGCCGCCGAGGTGAACGGGCTTACGGATGTGGCCCTCACCAAGCTGGACGTGCTGTCGGCCTTCGACACCATTAAGGTGTGCGTGGCCTACGAGTGCGGCGGCGAACGCTACGACTACTTCCCCATGCAGCAGTCGGTACTGCATCACGCGAAGCCCATCTATGTGGAGCTGCCCGGCTGGAAGGACATCGACATCACGGGCTGTAAGACCTACGAGGAGCTGCCTGAGAACACGCGCAAGTACATTGAGTACCTGGAAGAGGTCACCGGCGTGCCCATGAGCATCATCTCCGTGGGCCCCGATCGCGATCAGACCATCATGCGGAATTGGTAGGAGAGGACCAACATGAACATCCTGGTTTTGGGTTCGGGCGGCCGTGAGCATGCCATTGCGTGGGCGCTGCGCAAGTCGCCGAAGACCGACGTGCTGTACGTGGCCCCGGGCAACGGCGGCACGGCCGACATCGCCGAGAACGTGGATATCGACATCGCCGACAGCGAGGCCCTGCTGAGTTTTGTGGCCGAGCGCAAGATCGGTCTGGTAGTCATTGGTCCGGAGGCCCCCTTGGTGGACGGCGTGGCCGACGTGCTGCGCGCCGCCGGCGTGCCGGTGTTCGGCCCCAATGCCGATGGTGCCCAGTTGGAAGGTTCCAAGGCCTATTCCAAAGAGTTCATGATGGCTCATGATATCCCCACGGCTGCCTACGGCCGCTTCGACGATGAGGCCGCGGCTCTGGCCTACGTGCGCGAGCAGGGTGCCCCCATCGTCATCAAGGCCGACGGTCTGGCCGCTGGCAAGGGCGTGGTGGTAGCGGAAACCCTGGAAGACGCCGAGAATGCCGTGCGCGCCTGCTTCGAGGGTGCCTTCGGCGCGGCCGGCTCCACGGTGGTCATCGAGGAGTGCATGACCGGTCCCGAATGCTCCCTGCTCTGTTTCGTCACCGCTGGCAAGTCCTTCCCCATGGCCCCAGCCCAGGACCACAAGCGCGCCTACGACGGCGATGTGGGCCCCAACACCGGAGGCATGGGCGTGTACTCGCCGGTGCCCATCGTAACCGATGAGGAAATGGCCGCCATGGTGGCCATCATGGAGGATGCCGCTGCTGCTACGGCCGGCGAGCCTTTCACCGCCGACTACCGCGGTACGCTGTATGGCGGCTTCATGCTGACCCCCGCCGGCCCCAAGATCGTGGAGTTCAACGTGCGCTTCGGCGACCCGGAGACCCAGGTGGTTCTGCCGCGCTTGGAAAGCGACCTGGTGGACGTGATGCTGGCCGTGGCCGAGGGCCGCGCCGAGGACATCCAGCTGGACTGGTCCGACGATTGGGCCGTTTCGGTGGTTCTCGCAAGCGAGGGCTATCCCGGCTCCTACGAGAAGGGGAAGGTCGTTCTCGGCATCGAGGAGGCCGAGGATCTGGATGGCGTGACCGTGTTCCACGCCGGCACCCGCCGCAACTTCGACGGCGAGCTGGTCACCAACGGCGGCCGCGTGCTGAACGTGGTGGCTACGGGCGACACCTTCGAAGAGGCCCGCGAGCGCGCCTACGAGGCCTGCGACCTCATCAACTTCGAGGGCAAGCAGTTCCGCCACGACATCGGCAAGAAGGCCCTGCAAGGCCGCTCGGCCTGGGAGTAGTCCATGCTGTCAGAACGACTGTTATCGAAGGTGATGGCGGCCTGCACGACCAACTACCTGAAACTTTCGCCGTGCACTGAGACGCGCATGCCCGCGCCCACGCCGGGGCAGGCTTACATGTTGTACATGCACGTGCCATTCTGCGAGCGTTTGTGCCCGTACTGCTCGTTCAACCGCTTCCCCTTCCGTGAAGATCGGGCGAAACCGTACTTCGAGAATATGCGCCGCGAGATGCGCATGCTGAAGGAGCTGGGCTACGACTTCGATTCCGTGTACATCGGCGGCGGTACGCCCACCATCATGATCGACGAGCTGTGCGAGACCATCGATCAGGCCCGTGACCTGTTCTCTATCCGCGAGGTGTCCAGCGAGACGAACCCGAACCACCTGATCCCCTCTTACCTGGAGAAGCTG
This sequence comes from Adlercreutzia mucosicola DSM 19490, assembly GCF_000422625.1. GTDB lineage: Bacteria > Actinomycetota > Coriobacteriia > Coriobacteriales > Eggerthellaceae > Adlercreutzia > Adlercreutzia mucosicola. Next base: position 147,448 of record NZ_KE383895.1, read on the forward strand.
AAGGGGCGCGTGCAACGGTTGTCCGTGGGCGTGCAGTCCTTCGACAACGGGCTGCTGAAGCAGATGGACCGCTACGACAAGTACGGCAGCGGCGAAGAGATTCTCGAGCGCATCGCCGAGGCTTCGCCTTACTTCACTTCCATGAATGCCGACATGATCTTCAACTTCCCGGCACAGACGGAAGACATCCTGATCCGCGACATTGAGATGGTGGTGGCCTCGGGTGCGAGCCAAACCACGTTCTATCCGCTTATGGCTTCGCCGGCGGTAGAGCGGTCTTTGGCGGCCACGGTGGGTCCGGTAGATTACAATCGCGAGCAGCGGTTCTACGAGATTATCTGCGATCTGCTGTTGGGCGATTTGCCCGACGGACGTCCGGGGCTGTTCGAACTGGGGAGCGCTTGGACGTTCAACCGTCGCGGCACCGGTGCTGCCGGCGAGGACGCTATGATCGACGAGTACGTGGTGGACTACGAGGAGTACCCGGCCATCGGCTCGGGCGGCATCACCTACCTGGGATCGAACCTGTACGTGAACACGTTCTCGGTGCGCGAGTACAACGAGGCCATCGAAGCGGGCCGCATGTCCATGATGGGTCAGACCACGTTCTCGCTGCGCGATCGGATGCGCTACCGCTTCATGATGCAGCTGTTCGGCCTTCGCCTGGACAAGCGCCAGTTCCTGCGCGATTTCGGCACCACGGTGGAGCGCGGCCTGCCCGCCGAGATGGCTTTCATGCGCGCGTGCGGGGCGTTTGCCACCGACAATGCCGATGAGTTGACGCTGACGCCCAAGGGCCGCTATCTGGTGGTGGTTATGATGAGGCAGTTCTTTATCGGCGTGAACAACCTGCGCGATCAGGCGCGCGCCGCCCTGACCGGCGAGGAGCGCGAACTTATCTTCGGCGACGGCTGCAAGTAGGTTGCGGGGCGGCTCATGACCTACGTTTCCGTTGTCACGCTGGTTGCCTATGGATTGCTGATCGCGGTGTTGGTTGCCGTGGCGGTGAAGGATTGGCGCACGCGCCGCATCCCCAACGGCATGGTGGGCCTGTTGGGACTTCTGTGGGTCGTGTGGCGCTGCGTGCTCGGCTTCGCAGGGAAGCACATGGGGCTGGGTTTTTGGTCCACCCTGCTTTCGCCTGCTCCCGAGGTGCTCGGGCGCATCGGTTTGCCCATCTACGGCGTGTCGTTATCGGGCGGCGTGCTGGGAGCGCTGGTGCTGGGCGGCGGTATGCTGGTGCTGTCGGCTGCTTATGAGCTGGTTACCAAGCGCGAGTCCTTCGGCGGCGGCGATATCAAGCTGATGGCTGTGATCGGCCTGTTCCTTGGCTGGGAAAGAGGACTGGTTTGTCTGCTGGTCGCCTGCGTACTCAGTGTGGGCTATGCTCTTGTCGCTGCAGCCCGAAGCCCCCGCGACGATCAGTCCGAAGGCCCGCGTGATCCCTTCCTCGCTCGCACGATGCCCTTCGCCCCCTTCATAGCCGCCGGCACCGTGGTGGCGTTCCTTTTCTAAGTTGCCCATTTAACGGTCGCGTTCTGAAAAAATCTCTTGCAATAGAAGGGGAGTGCCGTTACAATAAATGCTCGCGTCGAAAGCAATTGCTTTCCGCACCTCTGGTCGGGTAGCTCAGTTGGTAGAGCAACGGACTGAAAATCCGTGCGCCGAGGGTTCAAGTCCCCCTCCGACCACCATAAATGACAGGGTCCCATCCGCGGGGCCCTTTTCTTTTCTCTCGGCGATGCGCGCTGCGCGGAATATCAGAAAATCTCGGAATTCAGAGATTAATGCCTGAATTCCGAGATTTGAGAAACGGTACATGCTGTTTTTGCTCCCCAAGGTGACCGTTTCCGTCCTGTTGGCGACCACTGCCTTTGTCCGCCGGGCCATCACCGAGGAATCTCCTGCTTGCGGGCATTGTGCTGCTCGCCGGCAAGCCCTGCGCCGCAAAGACAGGGGATGGGTGAGAAGGGGAGCTCATGACTCTTGAGCAGGTGAGCAAAGCGAAAGCTCCCGCCGGCACCACCCCGCCGCCCGCTGCTGAGCGCGACCTCGGTGCTCGGTCTGGAGAAGCTCGGCTTTCCGGGTGGCACGCCCAGTGTGGCTGTGGACATATCCGGCGTGAACAACAGCTTCCAGGTGGAGGTCGGCATGGATTCTATCCGGCCGAGCCCTTCCGCGGCGTGATGGAGTACGGCAGCATGGACGACGAGGTGAACGGGTGGTTCGCCTGGAACCCCCGCTTTTGTTTCTCGTCGCTTGTTTTGGCGTGGCATTTTGGCGGAATGTCGACGAGCGGCGCGGGAAAGGGGTGTATGATCAGGGGAGAGACGAGAAGAGGGCCCGTATCACCCGGGCCGATGTGACCCGCGGGGTGCGAAGGGGGGCGTGGCATGACGGTGTTTCATCGCGTTACCGAAGGCAAGCTAGGATCCCACGAGGGTTGCGAGATTGCCGATGAGGTGTCCCAGGAGTTTCTCGACCGCATTCCCGGTGGCTTGTTCCGCTACCGCGCCGACGATGACGGCGGCCTTATCGACTACGTGAGCCGCGATGTGCTGGCATTGTTCGGCTGCGCAACCTACGATGAGTTCTGCGCCATCACGGGCAACATGTTCATCGGCATGGTGCATCCCGACGACCGCGACCGGGTTGCCGATGATATCGCCGCCCAGATCAAGCAGGGCGACACCGATGCAGTTACCTATCGCTTGAACCGTCCCGATGGGCGCGAGGTGTGGGTGGACGATCGCGGCCGCTACGTGGTGGACGGCGACGGGACGGCGTGGTTCTACGTCACCATCATCGACATCACCGACAAGATGGGATACCAGCGCAAACTGGAGCGCGCCGAAGAGCGCGTGGAGCTTCTTACCGTGCTGTCCCGCGACGTCATCTTCGACATCGATTGCCAGGAGCAGGTAGGTGAAGTGTTCGGTGACTTCGACGCGCGCTTCGGCCGCGAGCCGCAATCAACCGATCTGGTGTTGCGGAAGCGCTGCGAGAAGGAATGCTCTCTTGACCTGGAAGTGCACGACATCGATCCTGTGCGCGCTGTAGTGGAGCGCGGCGACTTCATCGATATGGAGACCTCGCTTCCCAACGTGGAGGGGGATCCCATCTGGTGCCGCTATCAGTCGTTCGTGCTGTTCAATGATGCGGGCTGCCCCGTGCGTCATGTGGGGCGGCTGCTGGACACCCACGAGATGGTGATGCGCGAGGCCAATCTGCGAAAGAAGGCCGAGCTGGACGGCTTGACCGGCGTATTCAACCGCGAGGCGGCTATGAACCGCATCGTGCAATTGCTCTCAGGCGAGGATTGCCAAACGGGATGCAGCTTATTTTTGGTGGATGTGGACAATTTCAAGCAGGTGAACGACGGCTTCGGCCATCCCGAGGGCGACCGCGTGCTGCAGGAGATCGCGAGCTTTCTCGGCCGTCACATGCGCAGAGACGACGTGGTGGCGCGCCTCGGCGGCGACGAGTTTGCCATTTTCGCGGCGGGACTGGGACCGGGCCCCGCGCTCGACCGCGTGCTGACTCAGCTTTCGGGGGGCATCTACGCTCGCGGCGGCCGACCCGAAGACATGCCCGCAGGCCTGAATCCGTCCATCACCATCGGAGCGGTGGCCTGCACGCGCAATCCCGTCACTTTCGACGAGCTGTACCAGGTGGCCGACGAGGCTCTGTATGTAGCCAAGCGCGCCGGCAAGAGCCAGGCCACATTGCGCCATCTCGATTAGGGGCTCGCATCAGGCCAGCATTTTTCCCAAAGAAAAACGGGCGCCGCCGTTAAGGGACGCCCGTTTCGCGTGCTTTGGAGAAAGGCTGCCTGCCCTAGGAAACAGTGTAGAAAGCGTATTCGGCCTCGCCTTGGGGGAAGGTGGCCTGCAGCTCGTAGAGGTAGTTCGGCTCGATGGTGAAGGCCACGGCTCCGTCGGCGCTCATGGTGCACGGCACGTTCTCTCCCTCGCCGCTCGGATCCACCTTCACGCCGTCGCCCTGGGCGAGCGGACGGCGTTCGATCTCCACGGAGGTGGGCGATACCGACAGCGCCGCGAAGGCATCGGTGGCCGTGCTGATGCGCGCATCGATCGCGTTCTCGTTCAAGGTGCCGTCAAGATTGAAGGCCGTGCCATCCTGGGCGTTCGTGGTGGTCTGGCCGTCGGCAGTCTGGTATTCCCATTCGAATTCGTAGGCATTCAGTGCGATGGACACTTGGGCGTCGGAGGTCTTGTAATCCAGGTTGCCTGTGGGCACTTCGGCCTGGTCGGGAGCGGCGAACACCTGGTCCACGAGCGCGGCGTACTGCTCGGCATCGGCGGGGCTGCCAACGCTGGTCACCTCGACGGCGGCGATGCCAGGGTACTGGCCGGGATAGCTTTCCAGCATAACGCCGTTGCCCGTGACGGTGACGATGTTGCCGGCTTGCAGGTCGTCGGCTTCGATGGTCTCGCCTTCGAAGGTGATCGTGGCCTCATCGATGTTGGTGGGGATGTAGGGGGTTTGGGTGTCCTGGTCGACGAACAGGATGTCGTCGCCATCGGCGTAGGCCACCATGGCCGTGGTCACGGTGCCGTCGCCCGAGTTGTCGGCGCTGCGACTGGTGTTGGCGTCGCCGGATCCACCCTTCACGGCGCAACCGGCGAGGGCCACCAGACCCAGCGCCAGCACGGCCATAAGGCCGAGGCGCGATACATTCGAAAGATTCATGGCGTCTTCCTTCCATTCGGCATAGCTGAAGTGGGGACATCATAGCCTGGACGCGCGTTGTTGGCGCAATCGGTAGGCAAACCGTTGGGCCGCGCCGACGAGGCCTACAGAGTTTGGGCTTTCGCTACGCAGGCCTGCACCGATTCCATCACGGCGGCGCGGAAGGCACGCGATTCCAGGGCCTTCACGCCCTCGATAGTGGTGCCCCCGGGCGAGCAGACCATGTCCTTCAGATCGCCGGGGTGGCGGCCTGTTTCCAGCACCAGTTGAGCCGAGCCTGCCACGGCGGCCGCGGCGAACTCGTAGGCCTGGGTCCTGGGCATGCCTGCGGCCACGGCACCATCGGCCAGGGCCTCGATGAACATGAACACGAAGGCCGGCGAGCTGCCCGCAACGGCACTGGCCGCATCCATAAGGCGCTCGGGAATAACGATGGCGCGGCCGAAACTGTTCATGAGATCGAGGCAGACCGCCTCGTCGCTAGCGGTGGCACCGGGGCCCGGGCACACGGCGGTGCACCCGGCGTTTACCAGGGCCGGCGTGTTCGGCATGCAGCGAATGAGGCGCATGGTGTCCGAGTCGCGGCCGAACAACTCGGCGATGCGGCTGAGGGTGAGCCCGGCGGCGATACTGATGACGAGGGTGCCGTCGCTGATCACGTCGCGAATCTCATCGATAACCTCGGGGAAGAAAAGGGGCTTCACCGCGAGCACGAGCACATCGGCCTCTTCGGCTACCTGGCGGTTGCTGGCGGTGACGGCGATGCCGAGCTCGGCGGCTTTGGCATCGCGGGTGGCGCTAGTCTTGGCTGAGCCGATGATGTCGCTGGCCGCGAGGGGCGTGGCGGAGCTGCCAAGCACCGTGTTCTCGCGCAGCATCCCGCCGATGATGGCGGTGGCCATGTTCCCTAATCCGATGAAGCCGATTCTCATAAGGGTCCTTTCTTGAGCATCGGCGCGACCAGTTCGTTTTGCGCCGATGGCACCTGTTCCTCTGCTTTGTCTACCAGTATACCTGAAGCGGTCATTTCTAAATATGAGTGATTCACTTTTCATTATCTACCTGGGAAAACAGTTGTGTGTGAATCGTGATAAACAGATGGCTTGCCCCTATTTTCCCACCGTTTTTATTGAACAAGTGTACTGGATTTGGTACAACATCATCCCATCTATTTCTAGCTAATGACTAGACATAGATTTTGACGAGTGAGGCGCTGTTTTCGAGGGAATATCGAGCGCGCCTTCAATGGAAATGGAGTAACTGCGTGAAGAAGATTGTGTTGAAGCGTGGATCGAAGGCGCACGCCCGCGCTCTGGTGGCCGGCTCGCTAGTCCTGACCCTGGCCCTGTCGCCGCTGACGGCGTTCGCCGCGGCGCCGGGCGGCGAGGTTGAGGCCGCATCCGAACTTGCCCCTGCGGTAGAAGCCATGGACAACGATGCTGCCGAGTCCGCGGCCGCAGTCGCCGAGACCACCTCGGTGACGGTGTACTACTGCGAGATGGTGCATTACGACGATCCGTCCTTCGACGACCCCTCGGGCTTCCGCGTGCTGGGCACCGCCACCTTCGACGATGTGAAGGTGGGCGAGGAGATTCGCCCGGAGAACTATCTGCGTGACATTCCCGATTTCGCCTTCTTTGATGGTTGGGCGCACAACAAGATTGCGAGCGTCAACGCCGCGGCCAACACGGTGCAGCTGAACTATTTCCGTGTGAAGAGCCCCACGGTGGTGAACTACTACGCCATCAGCGATGGAGAGGCGGGTTATCCCGAGGAAGACGGGACTGTGATTGCCGAGGTCGACGGCGAGTCGGTGCGCTTCGACAAGATGGGCAGCTATGAGATCGAGAGCCTGCCGGTGGGCACGGCCATCGACACCGAGCTTTTGGCGGTACCGCTGCCCGATCTGGCCTACGTGGATACCGACAAGGCCGAAGTTGTCGTAGACGGCCTGGTGTCCAGCAACGAGGTCAACATGTTCTACACGCCGCTGCCCTCGGCGCTGCCCGACGAGCCTTCCCAGGATGTTCCCGGCACCCAGCCGCCAAGTGCGGCGGGCCCCGATGAGTCGGGCGATCAGGACGCTGGTGGCGGCACGGACGCGGGCAACGGGTCGAGTGCGGAAGTTCCCGCAGACGACGCCGGCGCCGAAGGAACCCCCAGCGCGGAAGGTGCGGGCGAGGAGACGGTTATCCTCGACGATACCGTGCCCATGGCCGCTGGCGACAAGGCTCCGGTGCGCACACTTCCCCAGACCGGCGATGGCCTGCTAGGTCTGATCCTGGGCGCGACTGGCATGGCCGCAGCCGCGGCAGCTGCAGGTGTGGCGGCGATTGCACATCGCCGGCGCAACTAAGCGCGCCGCGACGGCTCTTTCTTGGGGGTCTCCCTTCGGGGAGGCCCTTTTTGCTGTGGTCGGGTATGATGGGCTCTGATGAAATGGCCAGGAAAGGAAGGGGTGCTTCGTGCGGCTGACCGACGAGGGGGCGCGGGCCTACGCCGCCCGCTACGACCGCTGGGCGCGCGCTATCGAGCGCTGCCCGGGCGGGACGCGCCTGCTGCGCGGCGCCAACCACGGGCTAACCCTGGCGTTCTACGGTGCCTACGGGGTGTTGCTGGGGTGGATGGCGCTGGGGACGCCTCTGCGCGCAGTACCGCTGGCGGCGGTGCCCGGCGTGGCTTTCCTGCTGGTCAGCTGGTACCGCCGCCGTACCGACGCACCGCGGCCCTACGAGTGCTGCCCTCTGAATCCGCTCATTGCGCGGGAGGGGAAGGGCCGATCGTTCCCGAGCCGTCATGGGTTCTCGTCGTTCACCATTGCCACCTGCTGGTTTGCGGCCAGCGCGCCCGTGGCGGTGGGGCTGCTGGTTGCCGCGGCGGCCTTGGGGGCCTGTCGCGTGCTGGGAGGCGTGCACTTTCCCCGCGACATCGTCGCCGGCGCCGCGTTGGGTGTGGCCACAGGCGCTCTGGCATGCGCGATGGCCTTGGCGATGTAGAGGACGTGGGCGCCCCGGCATGGGGGCCTTTCCCGCCGAGGCCCTGGCGGCCGGTGCGGACGGAGGCGGCTGCAGTCTTTCTCGCTATTGTTCCGTCCAGATGAAGGGCGTGCTGCCCGCGCCGATCTCGAAGTGACATTGGGCGATGCCGAGGTCCATCTGGGTGAAAGCGCCGCGCTTGGTGGCGGCCCGCACCACGGGCAGGCCGTCTTGCTCTCCCGCCAGTGCGAACGAGAACTTCTGCTGGTTTAGGGCGGTCGGTGCGAGCAGGGCCGCGTCTACGCCTCGCTGGAACCAGTCGGGAGCGCTGTCGTAGCCGGGGCACACGTCCTGGGGTGCTTTCGACTTGTGGGGCACGCCCGCAGTGGTGCCGTAACCGAGGGCCACCACGGCGGATAGCTTCTGTCCCAGGTCCACATTGTAGGCGCGGTTCACCACCTTATAGGTGCCCCCGACCCAGCAGCTGTTCAGGCCCAGCGATTGGGCCAGCAGTACGAGCTTCTCCCCGTAGTAGCCCAGGATGCCGTCCAGCTCGCGGCACTCGGGGCCGATCAGCGCCAGGTAGTTTTGCGCCCCCTTGAAGTTGACGAGCTTCGCCTTGAACCCCGAGAACGCCCGCGGTTCGTCCAGGGCCAGCTGGATATTCAGGTTTGCCTCCTCGTTCACTGCGGCAATGGCAGCCCGCAGGGGTTCCACGACGTCGGCGCCCAGCGGATCGTCGGTATAACTGCGCACTGAATGCCGCGCCTCGATAGCCTCCGTCGGCGTGAGCTGCCCCGCCCACCAAAGGTCGACTCCGCGTCCGTCTTCACTCAGCATCCCGACGCCCATAGCTCACCCTTTCAACGGTTTTTCCGCAGGATAGCACAATCACAACTGGCGGCGCGGTGGCCTTCGAGAAGAGCTGACGGCAGGAGCATGCGGCTGCACTCCCTGCAGGTGATGAGATAGTACGCGCCCAAAAGCGCGGCGGTAACCCCCACGACTCCCGCCACAATGAGGGGAAACTGCGCGCTGCCCAGCACGGAGGCCACAAACGCCACCAGGGCCAGGCCGAAGATGTCGTGGACGAGCGCAAAGACCAGCGGCGCCGCGAAGAAGGTGCCGACCTGGGACCGGATGCTCTTCCGCATCGCGGGCGCATCGCATCCCAAATTCCCGAGCAGTTGGTAGGCCTTCCGGTCGTCGGCGGCGCCGGCAAGTTGCTGCAGGGCCAACACGGCGGCGGCCGCGATCAGGAACGTGCTCCCGTAGAAGATGCCGACGTAGCCGATGGGGGCCAGCGTCAGATCGCTCAGCCGCCCGGATCCGTCCCGCATGCCGACGCTGAACGCGAGCCCGGCGACCATCATGCAGACTGCCACGGCTATGAGTGCGCAGGTGCATGCCATCGCGTTCGCGTTGAGGGACATGCGGGCCTGCAGCTGACGCAGGTCGAAGAGGCGCAGGCCCGATAGAAGCCGCTCGGGCCGACGGTACGCGCGGGCCGGCCGCCTGATGGCCCAAACCCGGAAGAGCATGCCGGTGGCCAGCACGGCGGCGACCCCCATGGGCAGAATCCACACGATGAACTGCGTCGGCTGGAACAGGCAGGAGCCCCAGACGACAGCAAGCAGGATTGCCGCCAGCGATGTCTGGAGGCCCAAGGAAAGCCGCGCGGCCCCCTTCGGATGTTCGGGCGCGCTGTCGGCATCCAGCAGTTCGACCAGCGAATGCTTGCGCAGGCTCCGAACCTCCAAGGCAAGGGCGAGCGCCATAATGCCGGCGAAGCATGTCGCAGTCCAGAGGGCGGCGTCGGCCGAGAAGACGAGCAGGGGCTGCCAGGCGGCATCGAAGACGAATGCAGCGATGGCGCCGAAGAGGGGAGAGGCGAGCACTCCGGCAAGCACGCCGACCCCAAGTGCGACCACAGCGGCGGCGCATCCCTCGTAGACCAGGATGCGAGCCATGGTCGCCGGCTCCATTCCCATGATCCCGTAGGTGGCGAACTCTCGGGAACGCCGCCGCAGGATGAAGCGGTTGGCGTAGGTTACCAAAAAGGCGAAAACAAGCGCCGAGAACACCGAGAACGCCTGGGTGACCATTGAGGCGGACCCGTAGATGTCGCGCTGGTCGGCGGTGAGGTCGAGGGACAGGAGGTAGTCGCCCGAAGCCGTGAAGGAGTACAGCAGGCAGGCCGCGAAGGCCAGCGTGGCGAAGTATACCGAGTAGTCGTGCGCCGAGCGCAGCACATTGCGCATGGCAAGCTTCAAGATCATGGGCGGCTCCAATCCAAGGGTGGAACCAGCCTAAGGGAGGGGGCTTCCTCCCGCCATCGATTCGCCTTACGCGCGCCTAACGATTTTGCAAGGTTCCCCGACAGTCCTTCGGCGGGGAAGTGAAGTGCTCAGCCCTCCCGTCGCTCGGCGCGGACGGCATCCACCGTGCCTGAGGCCGTCATCTCCTCGGCGAACCGCCGGGCGCTTCCGTCGGCGCCGTGGTAGTAGATGTTCACGGTGGTGGACACGGGCGATCTCTCTTCCGTCGATTGCGCACAGCCGGCTGAAAACACGAGCGCCGCCCGCAGGGGACGGCGCTCGACTTGCTTCTCTGGAGCGGGCGACGGGACTCGAACCCGCGAATACAAGCTTGGGAAGCTCCTACGCTTCTTGGCTCGTTCGACTCCGAATTAGCCGTCTGACCTCGTTCCTTTAAACTTGCTGTTCTCAATTCTACCAAACGTACTGGACGAAATACTGGAAAAACGCGAAGGTTTTCACGTGAGTATCAATCGTCCCCTTGATGCACGAAAGCCGCCCGCGAAGGCGACTTTCGACTAGAAACCTATGGAGCGGGCGACGGGAATCGAACCCGCGTGGTCAGCTTGGGAAGCTGAAATTCTACCATTGAATCACGCCCGCAGTGGGAAAACATTATACTCTAACCTCCTTGAAACCCTCGGTCATTTCAGCAAATCATCATGAGCGACGCCTAGGCGGCGGCTCGAAGGAAGCTCATGTAGCGCTTGCCGATCCCTATGCCCGTGTTGGGCACGTAGGCTGCATAGAGGTCGAGTGTGTAGGCGGAGCTCGCATGCCCCATCAGCACCGCCACCGTCTTGATGTTCTCCCCGTTGGCGAGGTTCAAGGTGGCGAAGGTGTGGCGCAGGGCATAGGGACGCACGCCCTCGAAGCCCGCATCTGACGCGAACCTCAGCCAATCGCGGTACCAGGACTGGTAGGTCCGGGGAATCATCTCGGGTCCGCAGACGAGCATGCTCATGGAGGGCTTCAGGCCCTGCTCCTTCGCCGCCTCCGACTTGAGTTCGATCCATGCCCGCGCGGTATCGGCTGTGTAGTCGTCCACGGGGACCGACCGGCGACCGGCATCTGACTTGGGGTAGTCCTTGATGGTCTTCCCGTCGCGGTCGAGCGCGCCCGTGATGCTGATGATGGTCTCGTTGCCGTCGAAGACGATGTTTCCCGCACGGATGGCAAGCATCTCCTCCGGCCTCATGCCGGTGTTGAGGAGGAGCAGGAGCGTGACCTTCAGATAGCACAGCGGCAGCTTCTCCACCTCCTGCAGGAACCTCGCGGCATCGTCCGCCATCAGCGGGTCGATGAGCGGCTTGCTCTTCTTGAACACGCGGGTGAGGAACTTCGCCTTGGCGACGTTCTTCGGGATGTCCTCCTTCTCGTGGGCGTAGTTCATGACCTCGCGGATGAACTTGAGCACTTTGGACTGCATGTCGGGGCCCGCGATGCGCACGGGCTTGAAGGGCTTGGCCAGCGTCCCGTGCTTCTTCGCCCACCGGGCGGTCTTGCGGTTCGCCTCCCAGGCGGCCTGGCGCTCAAGCGCCCACCTCTCGGAAAGCTCAGGCACCTTCAGCAGGCACTCCTCCACGTCCTCGGCGGTCACCTCGCAGATGGGGATCGCGCCTATGGCGGCATCGACGTATTGCAGATAGCGGCGCTCGTTCGCTATGGTCTCTTTGCTGACCGAGCCGTTGCTCCTGATGTCGATGTAGCGCTCGGCGTAGCTTCCGATCGGGGTCGTGCAGCGCCCGGGCTCGCTCTTCCCGCCGCCCTGGCGCACCCAGCCGCGCTCTTCGAGCCTGCGCTCAAGCTCCGCGTTCTTCTCGTCCTCGAAGGCATCGACCTGGGATTTGAGGTCGTCCTTCTTGTTCAGCGCGAATGCGGTTCTCGTGAGCTTCTTCTTGCCGTCGAAGTACACGCGGTACTCGCTCGGCACGCGGATGGTCAGCTCGTAGGCCGTGGTGCGCGAGTCCTTGCGCCTGCGGCGCGGGAGCCCCTTTCTCTTGCGGGCCTCGTCGATGTCATAGGGCTTGTCGCATCGCAGCTTCTTCATTTGCATCGCCTTCCTTCTCGCGGCGATCCTTGTAGAGGTAGTTGAGCAGCCCCAGCTTCGGCACGAGCCAGCGGATGCCGATGCGGCATCCCTGCATCTCCCCGCGACCGAGGAGCTTTCGTATCTCCTGGCTCGTGGTGCCCGTGAAGGCGGCCACGTGGTCGGGCGTCATCATGTAGGGGTAGTCCTCCAACATGAAAAGGTACAACCCGTCCGGGTCGGCCGCCGTAAGGCGCGCTTCGTCTATCTCCGTCTCGCCATAGGTTTCCTTCATAGTCGCCTCCTCTCGAATGTGAGGCGGCCAGCGTCGCTGGCCGCGATGATGCGGTGTTTTGATAAACGCCACAACGATGCGAAAGCCCCGAACGCATGCTTGCGCAGAGCGTGCAGTTGTGACGCAGCTCGAAATGAGCGCTCAATGTAGTTATCAAGGTCCGGTGGAGCTCCGTGCGTTTCTCCTGTTGCTGATAACGACATGAAGCACCCTGGATAACTTATCTTCCCGCTGCAAAGAATTGAGTCGATTGGTCTCATTACGGGAACAGCGGTTCCCGATACGAGCGTCACCGAAGAGACGACGCCTCCCAGAGAGGCACGCGATTGCTCTCTTGCAATGCTGCCCGCTGCGGAAAACCCGGAAAGGACGCTTCCGATACCCGAGTGTCTTAGCTTTGTCGTATTCGGCGAGTAAGGGCTTTCAGCCTTAACGATCGTTCAGAAAGCCTTGGCTAAACCTTATCTTTCCCCATCCTGATTCTTATATTTGGCCCGCTCAGCGTTGTTAAGACGATTCCCCTTTCTATCCTAGGCCTACGGTCGAGACCCTTGGCGAACTCAGATGCAAGGGGACTAGCAAGGATGTGACTAAACTTGGCAGCAAGAAGATATGCGACGGCGTACGGTAGAGGGCGGACGAGGTATCGCGCTGGCCGCTCCCGCAGGAGTGCGGCGAAGCTGTGCGCCATCGTTCTTCTGCTCGGTGCATTGCTCTCAGCTGTTTCCGGCGTGCTCCTCTCTGCTTCCAGCGCCAACACCATCCCTTTGGCATCGCAAGCGTTCGACGTAAGAGAGGCGCGGGACAACGCCGGCGGCCTCTATTGCTCAGGCCAAGGAGATAGCCCCCCGAAAACCGTTGAAGCGAAGGAAGTATTTCTGGTTGACGCAGAGTCGGGTCGTACAGTTTTCGAGAGAGACAGCGACAAGAAGATTGCCCCTGCGAGTACAGCAAAAATGGCGACGGCATTAACGACCATCGACCTTTTGCCTCTCGACAAAGAAGTTGAGGTGGGAAAGGAGATTGGCCTTATCAACGAGGAGTCGTCGCGGGCATGGCTGGAAAGAGGGGATGTTCTCACGGTTCGCCAGCTCCTTATCGCGCTCATGCTTCCTTCGGGAAACGACGCTGCTTACACTCTCGCCGTCCATGCGGGCAGAGCCGCGGCGGGCAACAACGATCTGCCTATGCAAGATGCAATACGGGAGTTCATGGAATGCGTGAATGCGAAGGCGCTTGCGTTGGGGGCGGAAAGCTCGCACTTCGTTGTTCCTGACGGCTTCGACGCCGAAGGACAGTACACCACTGCCGTCGATTTGGCCATTTTGGCAAAGGCGTGCCTCGAAGATCCGACACTGGCCGAAATCGTGAGCACGCCTGTCTCTCACGAACAATGGCCCAGCGGGGAGGAAGCGACTTTCCGCAACACCAATCAGCTCATTGACCCGGATAGCCCGTACTACTTCCCGGGCGCTATAGGAATAAAGACGGGAAGCACAACGCTCGCGGGGGCATGCCTTGTGTCCGCCGCTGAAATCGAAGGGCGTATTTACATAGGCGTGGTTATGGGTTCGAGCGATGAGTCGAGATTCCAGGACGCCATCAACTTGTACGAATCCATCCCTGGCTAGCACGAAAGGAAACCCATGAAAACGCGTAGCGGTCTTGTTATGTATGGCGGCCTACCCGATGAAGCCGAGGCGTTCGAGCGAGCCTTCAGCAATGAGCGTCTACCTATTCGCTTCGTAGAAGACGAGTTCGCGCCGGATTTGGCATGTTTCGCGAAAGACTTTGCGATCGTGAGCGTGAGCCATAGGGCCAATATCGGAAAGATGGAGCTCTCGGCGCTCAAGGCGGCTGGCGTGGAATGCGTCATCACGCGCAGCGTAGGTACGGATCATATCGACATCCAGGAAGCGCGCCGGCTGAAGATATCCATCAAGACTTCCCCCTATTCTCCCGGCAGCGTCGCAGACTTCACCCTCATGCTGATGCTCATGGTCCTCCGGGGAGTTAAAGCGGGATTCCGCAACGCTCGCGAGACCTCGCAGGGGTCAGCTGTGTGCGGCAAGGAGCTCGGCGATATGACTGTCGGCGTGATTGGCCCAGGTCGAATAGGAAATGCCGTTTTGAAAAGACTCGAAGGCTTCGGCTGCTCTGTTCTGATATGCGATCGCGAGCAATCCAGCACCTCCGTTTCGCTCGAAGAATTGCTCGCTTCAAGTGATGTGGTCACGCTTCATGTTCCCCTCACGGCAGAGACCCATCACTTGATCGGTCGCAAGGAAATAGACGCGATGAAACCCGGAGCGATTCTCGTCAACACGGGGCGCGGCGCACTCGTGGAAGCGGAGGCGCTTGTGGATGCGATAAAGGAAAGACGACTCGGAGGAGCTGCCCTTGATGTGGTGGAGGGAGAAAACGATGACCCGTCCCAAAACAAGGAGATGCTGAGACATTTGGAGACATTGTGCGCGATGCCTAATGTCGTGATCACTCCCCATGTTGCCTACTTCACGGATCACGCAATGGAGGACATGGCGAGAAGCGCCCTAAGGGAATGTCGAGAGCATGGGAAAGAAGGAGGAAGAGATGAGTAAGCTCAGGGTTTTGATACTGTTCGGAGGATGCTCTGATGAGCACGATGTGTCGGTCAAGTCTGCAATGAACGTGGCAAAGAACATTGATACGGAGAAATACGAGCCGTTCTATGTTGGGACAACGAGAGACGGGGCATGGAAGCTTTGCGAGCGGCCTTGTCTAGGTTGGGAGGAGCAGCGCTTGAGGGCTGTTGCCCTCTCGCCGGATAAGCATACACGCGGCTTGCTGATTGCCGATAGGCGACAATGCATCATACAAAACATAGATGTCGCGTTTCCTGTCATGCACGGCAGATACGGCGAGGACGGCGCCGTTCAGGGCTTGTTCGAACTGGCCGGGATTCCCTATGTCGGTTGCGGCATCGCCTCATCAGCGATTTGCCTGGATAAGGCCCTCACCTATGCAGTTGCTTCGGAAGCAGGAGTTGCGGTGCCGGAGCATGTGATCTGTGGTGTCGAAAGCCCCGCGGCTCCAATGGATTTGCCCGTATTCGTTAAGCCGGCACGATCGGGATCATCTTTCGGGGTAAGCAAGGTCGAGCAGGATGGTGACTTCCAAAAAGCCGTAGAAGCTGCCGCAGCCTTCGACGAAAAAGTTCTCGTGGAAAGGGAAGTTCGCGGGAGTGAGGTTGGCTGCGCAGTGTTGGGCACAGGCTCTGATCTGGTCGTAGGAGAGCTCGATCAGATAGTTCTCAGTCACGGGTTCTTTCGCATCCATCAAGAGAGCGACCCCGAGAGCGGGTCTGAAAACTCGGAGATCAGAGTTCCCGCAGAAATTGCACCGGAGGACCATGACCGCGTGATAGAGGTCGCAACAAGCACGTTTCGTGCGCTCGGCTGTCAGGGCTTGGCGCGTGTGGACATGTTTCTCTGCGATGGCGGACGCGTTGTCCTCAACGAGGTG
Source organism: Adlercreutzia mucosicola DSM 19490 (assembly GCF_000422625.1). Taxonomy (GTDB): domain Bacteria; phylum Actinomycetota; class Coriobacteriia; order Coriobacteriales; family Eggerthellaceae; genus Adlercreutzia; species Adlercreutzia mucosicola. The sequence goes on from NZ_KE383895.1 coordinate 163,282, forward strand.
AACACCATGCCCGGCCTCACATCATACAGTCGCTATCCGCGCATGATGGAGGCGGCAGGCGTGTCGCTAGCCAATCTGATCGATTGCCTCATCAATTTGGCGCTAAAACGGGGTGCATGAGCATGAATCGCGACTTCGTGTATATAGACGAATGTGTTTCTGGAATCCGGTGGGATGCGAAATATGCTACTTGGGATAACTTCATCGGGTGTCCTGTGGATGGCTACGACGTTAATCGTATTGTGGGAACGCGCCAGCTTGCGGAAGGTTTGCGCCGGGCCCAAAGAGTTGCTGGAGAGCTCGGCTTTGGCCTACTTCTCTGGGATGGATATAGACCGCAGATTGCCGTTGACTGCTTTCTCCGATGGGCGTCTAGTCCCGAAGACGGGCTGACGAAAGACAAGCACTATCCGAACATTGAGAAGGCCGAGATCGTGGAGCAGGGCTACGTGGCGAGGCGTTCGGGGCATAGCAGGGGCGGAACGATCGATCTCACTCTGTTCAGTCTTGAGACCGGCATGTTGGTGGATATGGGGGGACGCTTCGACTATATGGACGTAAGTTCGCATCATGGTGCTGCCGGAATCACCGCGGCCGAATCCAGAAACCGCGACGACCTTAGGTTGATCATGGAGAGGAGCGGCTTTTTGCCGTATGAGCTCGAATGGTGGCACTATACCTTGTTGGATGAGCCCTATCCGGACACTTATTTTGACTTTCGTATTGCGTGAGCTCGCAAGCGTTACTCGTTGATGGGCAGCTCGACGACGAAGGAGGTTGTGCCGTGCTCGCTTACCGCGCTGATGGCGCCTTTGTGGGCAAGCACGATCTCCTTCGCGATTGCGAGGCCAAGGCCAGCGCCGCCCGCTTTTGTGTTTCGAGCATCATCATCCCGGTAGAATTTCTCGAATATCCTTTCGATGTTCTCCGTCGGGATTTCGCTGCCCTGATTCGTTATGGTGATCACCCAATGCTCTTGGGTGCTGCGAGCAGCTATCGTGAGCTTTGTGCCGCTCGCCGCGTATGCCAAAGCATTCTTGAGAATATTGCCTAGAGCCCGAGCGAGCTTTTCTCCGTCAACGCAGAACTTGCCTTCTTCTGGAGCCGTGACGACAATTTGGATGTTGCTCTCCTTGGCCTGAGGGTAAAACTCATCGGCAAGCTGTTGGAGGAGGAACATAACGCCGACCTGCGACCGCTCAATAGAGATCGATTGTGCATTGAACCGGGTGATATCGAAAAACTCATCGACCAAAAGCTGGAGGCTGTCTGCCTTTTGGGAGGCCAGGTAGACGAACCGTTGCAAATCCTTCGGCATGCGCTCGTCCCCGTTCACCATAGACAGAAACCCGATAACCGAGGTAAGAGGCGTGCGTATGTCGTGCGCTAAATAGGCTACGAGCTCGTTATTCCGTTTCTGCGCAGCTTCCGCAGCTCTTTCGCTTGCCGCCGATTCTTCTCGTATATGGTTGAGTTCGTCTTGCGCAATCGAGAGGTCTTTCGTGAGCCTAATCGGCTTGAGCTTATCGGTTATCAGGCTGACAACCGCCGAAGACAGCTCATCAAAGTAGCTTAGCGCTCGCCTCACTTCCATAAGGGAAATCACTAGGCATCCGAGCAGATACAAGAGGATCGCACAAGGAATCTTGAGCGTTCTTGCGGTGTTGTAAAAAGTAGTGTTGCGGAGGATGAAGGGGTGAAACGGAGTCTCTTCCTTGGTGCTCAGTTGTTCCCATTTCCAATCCCCGCCCCTATCTTCGATGGCCTGCGCCTCCCTGGTCGCCATGGAGTAGGCCAAATACATCGGCGTAAGCTCTATCACGGTTGTCTCGTAAGCGTTTGAACCAAACCCCATCGAACTCAAGCGAACTTCACCTACGAGGTTGTTGGGGTATTGGTCGTCGATAGAGAATTCCAGATCCGCGTCTCTTTCCCGTTGAGGGTCATCTGTCTGAATGCCAGCTTCGCTCAGCAGCTCTTGGTATTCTGGCGCGGCCCACAGAAGCGTGTAGCGCGTTCCATTGTCTTTGTACGATTCGAGCAGGTCAATCAGGAGTTCTTCGGTCGAAAACTCTTCAAGATAATTTGCAGGATCGATGTACACGTCATCACTGGTGGTTTCAAATATCCAGTCCGCGATCTTGGGGACGATTGTGATGTTCAAAATCACCATTGCTGAGCAGAACACAGCCGTATACGCCAGCAGCGTTAATAGAAAATGCACGGTATACCGCCGCCTGAGCGCTCGGGACTGGGCGCTTTTGTTAGGCTTCATAGGAATCCGCTTCGCTTGAAGGCGTTTCCTGATGAGGTGCGGTAGAAACGATCAGTTTGTAGCCGACGCCCCATACAGTTTTGATGTACTCACGCGACGAGTCGATCTCGGATAGCTTTTCCCTCAGGTGGCGAATGTGCACCATTACGGAATTGGCCCCCGAAGAGTCGTACTTCTCCTTCCAAACGCTCTCAAAGATCTCCTCGCCCGAAATGGGCTCGCCCGCCCGCCTTACGAGAAGTTCAAGGACACCAAACTCTTTCGGTGTCAGCGTTAGCTGCTCTCCGAGAAGGAATGCCTCGTGGCCCCTTCGATTGATTTCGATGTCCGACTTGCGGCAGAGCGCTCTGGGTGCTCCGGAGTTGTAATCGACTCTCCGGAGGTGTGCTTTTACGCGCGCTACAAGTTCACGGGGCTTGAAGGGCTTGGTGATGTAGTCATCGGCGCCGAGCGTAAGGCCGGCTACTTGGTCGGTTTCGCCGTCCTTCGCTGAAAGGAACAGGATTGGCGCGGTGGTGATCATCCTCATCTTCGAGCAGAGCTCGAAGCCATTCATCTCCGGCATCATGAGGTCAACGATGGCGAGGTCGAACCCTTCTTGCGAACATGCCAGAAGCGCTTCGAGAGGCTTCGTGAACGGAAGCACCTGGAACCCTTCGGAGGAGAGGAGCGATGTTAGCAACTCGACGATTGCCTTCTCGTCATCCACCACAAGGATTCGCGCGTCTGTGCCATCTGCATCTCTCAAGATGGAAATCCCTCTCTGCTCAGCTTAGATACATTCTAATATCTGTTGTTTTCGCTCGCGTCCCAACTGAGGGTAAGTAAGAAAAACATAAGGTCTTGCAAATGCAAATGAAAGGAAACGTCAAGAGACAGAAAACCCGTGGCAGTTCTAGCATCGAAGATAGCGTGATTCTCTTCGAGGTAGACGCAAGGCATTTGAACGGGTCGAGTCTTCGCGCGATCGAGAGGGAGCGCTTGCGACAAAGCCACGGAATGGCTCTTCTAGAGTCCTAATTTAGGAACGCATCGACCTGTTTTAGGACAACAGGGTTTCTGGAAATGGGTTCCTCGCTTAGCCTCACAAACAGTACGAAAGTCAGACAATGCGAGCATGTAGCAAACGGCAGGCGAAACTAGAGGATGGACCACGCAAAACTAGTTGCAATACGAATGGAGGCGGTGCGAGAAGCATGCGGCATCAGCGTCGCAGAACTCGCACGGCGATCCTCCATCGATCGAAAACGACTCTGGTACATCCTCGACGGGCAGCGTCAGATGAGGGCAGATGAGTTCATACGGCTCTGCGTCGTCATGAATGTAGACATGGGATTCTTCCTCACCAGCGAAATGAGGGAAGAGCTCTCCTACCGCCGCAAGAAAGTTATCGAAGACTACGGGAGTGGACTTTGCGGTCTGCTTCCTCAATCTAGAAGAGGGGAAGAACTCTGCACCCGCTAAGCGCATACAAGGGGACGACCCATCGTGATACTGCGTATCAGAGCGCAGTTTCGCTGTGCATTGCCCCCATCTCCACCCTCGCGCCATCGCCATCCCCACAGCTGATCGGAAGCAACCACTTGATTCGATAGCCGTGCGGGAGGCCCCTTCCCGCATTCGGGAAGGAAGGCTCAGGACATGGCGAGCGACTACGGCGACGAGGCCGGAAGCAAGATGATAGACGACTTCATGCGCTTCGGTGAGCGCATGGGGGAGCGGGCGATGTACGCCCGGGCGGCGCAGATGCAGAGGGCGTTCCAGAACGCCACCCGCTCCGCGCAGGAACTGACGGGTGATCGTATGCCCGAAGGCGACGCCCCCGAATGGGCAAAGCTCGACATGCAGGAGTTCCAGGGAATCGAGGACTATGGCGCGATCAAGGGTGTCATCGAGGACAGACTCGCCGCGCACGGCGTCGGCTCGACCTGGTTCCCCGACCCGGAGACCGGCAAGGAATACCTCCTGTTCCGCATCGCGGACGCGAGGGAGGTGTGGCAGTCCTTCGACGAGCTCTCGCGCGAGACGGACGACGCGGCCGCCAAGGCCGCCGAGAAGATCAGGGAGCAGCACGAGAAGGAGCCTTCCCGCGACCGCGACGACCGCACGCTCGACGAGCGAGCCGAGGACGCGCGGGAGGCATCGGCGGCCCTTGAGGCCGAGAGGTCCACCACCAAGGCTCTCTCGAAGGAGCCCCGCTTCCAGGAGATGCGGGCGAAGTGACAGCGGTAGGCATCATCTGGGCGGCGGCCCTCTCGGTCATATCCTTTCTCGCTGCGAACGCATACACCGCCTGCCTGCTGTCGCTTCCCGGCAACCCCATCTCCAACCTAACCGCAGCGTTTTCCCATCTTCCCTCCTATCTCATAGGCCACGGCCCCCTCTCGCTCGAGGCTGCCGCGCTCGCGACGGGGCTTGTGGCCGCCTGTTCTGTCTGGTGCGCTTGGGCGTGGTCCCTCACCCACGGGACCGCCCAGCGCCAAGGCGAAGAGCACGGATCCGCCCGCTGGGGCACCGTGCGAGGCGGCCGTAGATTCATGAACACCGAGGATGCCTTCGACAACATCATCCTCACGGAGCACTTCGGGATGGCCATGAGCCGACCCGATCACGACCGCAGGTACGAGCGAAACCGAAACGTGCTCGTCGTGGGCGGCTCCGGCTCTGGCAAGACGTGCGGGTTCTTCGAGCCCAACGTCATGCAGATGTCGGCGAACTACCTCATCACCGACCCCAAGGGAGAGTCGCTTCCGCGCCTGGGCCACATGCTCGATCGGTCAGGCTACAAGGTGCTCTCCTTCAACACCGTGGACTTCTCGAAGTCCCTCCACTACAACCCCATCGCGTATATCCAGGACGAGGCGGACATCCTTGAGTTCGTCACCTGCCTCATCGATAACACCACGGGAGACAAAGAGCACGCGGGCGATCCCTTCTGGGAGAACGCCGAGCGGCTGCTCTACGTGGCGCTCATCGGATACCTCGTCTACCACTGCCCGCCCGAGGACCGGTCTCTGTCGGGACTCGTGACGCTGCTCTCGCTCGCGAAGGCCAAGGAGTCCGACGAGGACTACAGAAGCCCGCTCGATCTCCTCTTCGAGGAAGTGGAGACGGGCATGCGCTACGTGAAGGCGACCGACGCGCAAAAGGAGCCCTTCGACCCCACGCGTCGCGTGTCGTTCCGACCCGATGCAGGGGCGCACAGATGGGTGCGCGTGTCCGAGCCGACCCCCGTGGACGCCGACTTCTGCCTTCTGCACTACAAGATGTTCAAGGACGCTGCAGGTAAGACCCTGAAATCGATCCTCGTGTCCTGCAACACGCGCATGGAGCCCTTCGCCATACCGCAGGTGCGCGAGCTTGTGAGCTACGACGAGCTGGAGCTGGACCGCCTCGGCGACGAGGGCGAGCGCCGCGCCATCTTCGCCGTCATGTCGGACACCTCATCGCTCTACTCGTTCCTCTTCGCCATCATGATGTGGCAGACCATGAACATCCTCTGCAAGCGCGCCATCAAGCGCTACGGCGGGGCGCTGCCTGTGCCCGTGGTGATGCTCATGGACGAGTTCGCCAACATCGGACGCCTTCCCGACGTGGAGAAGATGGTGGCCGTGGTGCGAAGCCGCAACATCTCGATGGCCTTCGGGCTCCAATCCCTCTCCCAGCTCAAGAGCGCCTACAAGGACGACGCGGCCACGATCATCGACTGCTGCGACACGACGCTGTTCCTGGGCGGCAAGTCCACCGACACGGTGAAGGAGATAGCCGAGTCGATCGGCAAGGAGACCGTCGCCACGATCACCTGGAACGAGAGCCGTGGGCAGTCCGCCTCATCGACGCGCAACTGGAACACCATCGAGCGCGACCTCATGCAGCCCGCCGAGGTGGCGAAGCTGCCGCGCGACGAGGCCATCGTGCTCATAGCGGGCACGGACCCCCTCAAGGACAAGAAGTACGACATCACCGCCCACCCCAGGTGGCACTCGGTCTACCCGGGGCACGAAGGCGCGGCGTTCGACCGCCCCTTCGACTTCGCGGAGTACGCAGAAAGGAGGATGCAGGAGAGGTGATGGTGCGGCGGCCGCACCCTACGGTGCCGAGGATCGCCCTCCGGGCTTCCCAACCCGAAGCGCGTTGGCCGCCGCGATGCAAAGGAGACGGGGCGCGACCCGTCCCCGGCAAAGATTCTAAACGACAGCGCGGCCCTTCCCAGGGTCTATTCCCGGCCGCGCGGCAAGATGCAAAGGAGAAACAGACCCCATGTTGGCAAACATCATCAACCTCGTCTCGGGATGCGTGACGTTCCTGGGCGGCTTCCTCGTCGTCTGGGGCGCGGTGTCGCTGGGCCTCGCCATCCGCGAGCAGCAGGGCGGCGCGCAGATCGCGAGCGCCATCTCAACCATCGCGGGCGGCGGCATCATCATCGCGGCCGCCGTGTACTTCGGAATGCTCGACACGAGCTGGCTCCCGGCATAAGGGGCGGCCATGTTGAGCGTATCCGTGCACAAGGACATCGGCGAGTACACCGAGAAGGTGGTGGGCAAGCTCTCCGCCCGCACGCTCGCCTGCACCGCAGGAGGGCTAGGCGCGGCCGTGGTCGTCGCCGCTGTGGCGAACGTCGGCCTCGGCGTTCCCGTGGACACCGCGACGCTTCCCGTCATGGCGGCATCCATGCCGTTCTGGCTGCTCGGCTTCTGGCGGCCGAAGGGCCTCGTTCCCGAGAAGTTCGTGCCGCTCTTCGCAGAGCACGTCCTCGGCGATGGGAAGCTCGTCTACGCCACGGGCTCGCATCCGGCATCCATCGCCGGGCCCGTCGGCTGCGCGAAGATCGACCGTCGCGCGCGCCGCGCCTCCAAGCGAAAGGGGGCGGAGCGGCATGTCTTGGAACTCTAGCAACCAGAACGAGCAGAAGGCCCTCGTGAGGCCCGGCTCCGGCCCCAAGCGCTCCAAGTCCCTGGGGCGCCGCATGGCGGAGCAGGAGCGCGAGCTCACCGACCAGATGGCGGAGAAGCGCAAGCGCCGCCGCGCGGCCCGGGACGTCTACGGGGCCGTGGGCTTCGACCTCATGTACGAGAACGGCATCGCGCAGGTCGAGGAGGGCCTGTTCAGCCAGACCCTCGCCTTCGACGACATCAGCTACCAGTCCGCGCGCGAGGAGACGCAGCAGGCCATATTCAGCGGGTGGTGCCAGCTGTTCGACTACTTCGGCGCGGAAAGCTGCGTGCAGCTCGCCGTCGTGAACCGCCCCATCCCCGCCGACCTCATCGGCCGCAAGCGCTTCTTCGACGCGGGCGATCCCGCGACGGCGGCCTATGCGGAGGAGTACAACCGCATCCTCAACGACAAGATGCGCGAGGGCGTGTCGAACCTCGTGCGCGAGCGCTACCTCACGTTCTCCGTCGGTGCCGCGAGCATCGAGGAGGCCATCCCCAAGCTCGCCCGCATGAGGACCGACGCGGAGCAGACGCTCGCCAAGATGCGCAGCGCGAGCAGACCGCTCAACGGAGAGGAACGGCTCGACGCCATCCACGGCCTCCTCCGTCCCGGCAAGCCCAACCTGTTCTCCTGGGAGGCGGTGGGCGCGACTGGCGGCCTCACGAGCAAGGACCTCATCTGCCCGGCGTCCCTCGACTTCAAGCCGGAGGGCTCGGGCACCTGCTTCAAGACCGAGGGCATGTGGGGGCAGGTGCTCTCGATCAACCGCTTCGGAAGCGAGCTTTCGGACCGCTGCCTGGCCGACATCATCGACCTGCCCATCCCGCTCGCCATCTCCATCCACGTGCAGGCCATGGACAAGTCAAAGGCCGTCGCCTTCGTGAAGAAGCGCATCGGGTGGATGGACAAGGAGATAATCGACGAGCAGATGAGCGCGGTGAAGAAGGGCTACGACTTCCAGATCCTTCCCTCCGAGCTCAAGTACTCCAAGGAGGAGGCCGAAGACCTCCTCGACCACCTGCAGAACCGCAACCAGCGCCTCTACGTCTACACGGGCCTCGTCTACACCTACGCGTCCACGCGCGAGCAGCTGGACGACCAGGTGATGCAGATCGTATCGACCGCGCGCCGAAACTCCATCGAGGCCGACGCGCTCGACTTCCGGCAGCGCGAGGGCCTGAACTCGGTGCTGCCGCTCGGGCACAACCACGTGGAGGTCTCGCGCATGATGACGACCGCGCAGGTCGCCATACAGATGCCCTTCGCGACCCAGGAGCTCGCGCAGACGGGCGGCGGCTACTACGGCCAGAACAAGCAGTCCTCCAACCTCGTGCTCTGCAACCGCAAGCGCCTGGCGAGCCCCATGGGCTTCGTCGCGGGCAAGCCCGGCTCCGGCAAGTCGTTCTCCGTCAAGCGCGAGATTGAGAACACCATCCTCGCTTACCCCGACGACGAGATCATCATCCTCGACCCCGCTGGCGAGTACTCGCCGGTGGTCGTCGCCAACGGAGGCGAGTCCATCAGGTTCGCGCCCGATTCGGACACCCACCTCAACCCCTTTGACCTGGCCGACGTGGCGCACCAGTCGCCCTCGGCGCAGATGGCCTTCAAGATCGACGCCTTCCTGGCGCTGTCCTCCGCGACCATGGCGGAGGGGGCCGAGGGCCTTCCCGAGGCCGACAAGTCCATCATCAGCCGGTGCGTGGAGGCGGCCTACCGCGAGGCGGCCGAGACGGGACGCGATCCGCTCCTCGGCGACTTCCACCGCATCCTGAAGGAGCAGCCCGAGTCGGAGGTCCGGGACATCGCGCTTCGCTACGAGCGCTACGTCGAAGGCGCGCTGTCGTTCTTCAACCATCCCTCAAACGTGGGCTTTACGAGGCGCATCACCAACATCGACTTCAAGGACCTCTCCGAGAACATGCGCGCCTTCGGCATCATCGCCGTTCTTGAGAGCGTCCGAAACCGCATGTACTACAACTACGAGCGCGGCATCACGACCTGGCTCTACATCGACGAGGTGCAGTCGCTGTTCGGGCACCCCGCCATCATCAGCTACTTCTCGAAGTACTGGGCGGAGGGCCGCAAGTTCAACCTCATCGCCACGGGCATCACACAGAACAGCGTCTACATGCTCGACCACGAGGAGGCCAGGAACATGGTGCTGAACTCCGACTTCGTGCTCCTGCACAAGCAGTCCCCGCTCGATCGCCGCGCCTGGGCAGAACTCCTCGACATGAGCGCCCAGGAGTCCTCCTACATCGACGAGTCCGTGCGCGCGGGAGAGGGGCTGCTCATCGCGGGCGGCGCCCGCGTCCCCTTGAAGGACGACTTCCCGAAGGGCAAGCTCTACGAGCTGTTCAACACCAAGCCCGAGGAGATAGCCGCCAAGAAGCGCGAGAGCGACTTCGCCAAGAGGGCCCGCCGCCGAAAGGTCGCTGACCAGTGACGCATCTAGCCAAGAGTGCGCAGGCGCCCGCCACGGCCACGGAAGCCGCCGTGTCCGCCAAGGAGGGCGCGGTCGATGCGGCCGAGGTCGCACGCGCGACGCGCACCGATGCGGTATCGGCCGGGCTCGTCCGAAAGTCGGGCGACCGCAGGGCCAAGGGGCGCAAACCCAAAGGCTCGAAGCCCTCCGTGAAGCAGAGCCGTCCCAAAGGCGAAGGGAAGGCCGGCTCCAAGGCCGCCGACGAACCCGCATCGCAAGAGGCGAAGTCGGCCCTCCAAGCGCGCAGACACCTCGCCGCGCTCGCTGCCGATGCAGCGGCCGACGAGGTGGACGACTCCGACGAGCTTGAGGGGACGGGAGATGCCTATCGAGCTTCGAGGGCCGCGATCCACGCCGCAAAGCACGAGGGGGCATCCGTCGCCAATCCCGAGAAGGCCACACCTGCGAAGGAAGCGGCGGCAAAGGCCAGGGCGACGAGGCGCATCGGCAAGGGTGCGGAAGCCGAGGCATCCGCGAGGAGGACGGAGGAGATGCGCCGTGCGCAGTCCCGCCGCACCTGGATGCGCGCCAGGACGGTCCGCGCCTCCGAGTCGGCATCGGCCGCCAAGGCCGCCGGGGAGACGGCCAGGAAAGGCGCTGCCAAGACCCTCGCAGGAGCGGCTGCCTCCGCAGCAGGTCCCGTGGCAGGGGCGCTCTCGGGCGTCCTGTGCTTCGTGCTCGCGGTCCTGGTCGTCTCGCAGCTCATGAGCGCCATCTTCGGCTTCTGGAAGAGCGAGGCGGCCAAGGCGTCGCTCGACGGCCTGCCTCCCTACATCACGGTGGAGATGGTTGAGGCGGCCCTTGAGTGCCAGGAGATGTACGGGCACCCCGCCGGATGCACGCTCGCCCAGATCATCTGCGAGAGCGGCGCGGGCGACCACCTCTCGCTCCTTGCGGAGCGCGATAAGAACCTCTTCGGCATCAAGTGGGCCTCGTCCTTCCTCGGCTGCCCGGAGGTCGCGGGCAAGAGCTCGTGGGCCACCAACGAGGAGTACGGGGGCCAAGTGGTCGGCATCATGGCCGACTTCACCGTGTTCAAGGGGCACAGGGAGTGCATCGTGTTCAGGAGCCGCGTGCTCCTCGCCAATTCACGGTACGCAGGAAATGCCCTCATCCAGCAGGCTATCGCCGAGAAGAGCTCCGACAAGATGGCGGAGGGCTTGAAGGACGCGGGCTACGCCACCTCGTCGGAGTACGTGGCATCCCTCAAATCGGCCATGGACGCCTACGGGCTGCGCCGTTTCGACGGCATGAGCCTTGAGGACTTCCGCTCCGGTGCGGCCAACGGCGACGCCATCGTGGCTGCCGCCGTGAGCCAGCTCGGCGCCCCCTACGTATGGGGAGGCACGACGCCCGGTGTCGGTCTCGACTGCTCGGGACTGACCCAGTACTGCTACGCGCAGGCGGGCATCTCCATCCCCAGGAACTCCGAGGACCAGGCCTCCGCAGGGCGGCGCGTGCCGCTCTCCGAGGCGAAGCCCGGGGACATCCTCTGGCGTCCGGGCCACGTCGCCATCTACGCAGGCGGCGACGAGTACATCCACGAGCCCCATACCGGGGACGTTTGCAGGCGCGCGAGCGGCATCGCCTACTTCACGTGCGCCATCCGATTCCGATAGACAAGGAGAGAACATGCAGAAGAAGAACAAGGTAATGCTCGCAGCGGCCATCGGCATGGTGGCCATCGTCATCGGCAGCACGGCGGTCCGCTGCTCGATCGCGCACACGGTCGAGGAGAGCGCGCAGAGCGAAGCGCAGGCGCCCGCCGAGAGCATCGCGCAGGATGCCGACGGCGCCAATGCCGGCGGCACGGCATCGGCCGCGGACGCATCCCAGGAGATCGCGAAGCTGCTCCAGGGCAACGTGTGGCAGGCCGAGGGCGCGCCCGAGAAGACCATCGAGTTCCGGGAGGGCTCCTTCGTGGAGAGCGACGGGACGTCGGTGAGGCTGACCGTGTTCGACGCAAAGGAGGCCGGCGAGGGCAACGGCCAGAAGCACCTTGACATCGACTTCATGCGCGAGGGCGACCCCTATGCCACCTCCGCCTCGATCATCGTGGAGGAGAAAGACGGCGCTCTCACCGTCGCGAGCGACGCCTTCGCGGTGGAGCCGCGCTACGTGCAGGGCAAGGCCGCCGGCACGGCCGTGAGCGTGTCCGGGCTCGCCGAGCCCTATACGGGTCTCATCGACGGAAAGGCGGGCGAGCTCGCCTCGGCCGTCGGCTCGTGGTGCGCATCGCACGCCCCCTCCGCCACCGTCGCATCTTTCGACGGCGAAGTGTACCTGGACGTGCGCGGCGGGCGCGTGAGCGCGACGTTCCACCTGGACGACGCGGCCTCCACCATCGTCACGGCGGTGTACGAGGATGGCTCGTTCGCCATGGCCGGCTAGGCGGCGTCCCATGGCAGCGTTCCTCAAGCAGGCGGCAGCGGGCCGCGGGTTCGCCGTGGCGTTCTCGGCGGCGGCGCTTCTGTGCGCGCTCCTGCTCGCGTGCCCGAGCCCCGCCTTCGCCGACATAGCGAGCGACATCAACGCATGGCTCTGCGGGATTCTCCGCGACACCTGCAACTGGATATTCTCAAGCCAGGCCGACATGCTGAAGTCCATCGGAGCGGGGGGCGTCCTCTCCTCCGGCTTCGACCAGATGCTCGGGCACGCGGGCACCGTCACGATGTACGACGTCGTGCGCGGCGTGTGGCAGCACGCGATCCTGCCCATCGGGTGCGGGATGCTCTCGTTCGTGTTCACCGTGCAGCTCATCAAGGTGTCGCAGAGGATGGACGGCAACGCCACGATGCCCGGCGTGAAGGAGGTCGTCTTCATGCTGGTGTTCTTCGCGGTGTTCCTCTTCCTCATACAGAACAGCTTCGACCTGATGGCCGCCGTCTACGAGGTGGTGAGGCTCGCCATCGACCGCGTGGTCGGCCTGTTCGGCCAGAGCATGCCGCTCGACCTGTCGGCGGTCTCCATCACCACGACCGACGACGACGTGGCCGCCCTCATCGCGATGCTCGTGGTGGCGCTCGTGTCATGGCTCGTCGTCATCGTGGCCTACGTGGTCGCCCTCGTCGTGAGCTGGGCGCGCGCCATCCAGATCTACGTCATGGCCGCCTTCAGCCCCATCCCCCTCGCGCTCACCTCCCTCGACGAGACGCGCCAGATGGGTGTCGGGTACTTGAAAAACTTCCTCGCGGTGTGTCTGGCCGGGCTCATCATCCTTGTGCTGCTCGTGTCCTTCCCGATAGTGCTCGGGGGCCTCAACGCCGCGAGCGCGGGCGTGCCAGTGGTTGATTCCATCGTCGGCGGCCTCTCGTATGCGCTCCAATACCTCGCCATGTGCGCGCTGCTCATCCTCTCGCTCGTGAAGAGCGGTTCTTGGGCGCGCGACATCATGGGAGGCTGACCGGCATGAGAATCAGAGCGCGCGGGCCATAGCGCCCAAGAGCGATCAAAAGACCAGTCAACACAGAGGCGCACGCGGCATTTCCCCGTTCACCAATGGCCGCTGCGCCAACGATGCAAAGGAGACAAGCTATGGCAGAAGAGACTGCTACCCCCAAGAAGAACGTCTATATCTCGCTCCACGAGTCCTTCATCCACGAGGGCATCAAGTACACCGACAAGAAGACCGGGCAGGAGAAGACCTTCAACGTCGTGCGCCTGCCCAAGGACACCGTCATCGACGGCAAGGACGTGGGCGGCTGCGAGTTCAGCCCCCTCTACGTGAACCCCTCGAAGTTCCGCGGCGAGCACTGGCGCGACATCCCGCTTCTGGCCGACCGCGAGGTGCAGCTGCGCCGCGATGTGCGCGACATCGAGGGCAACCCCATCGTCGGCGACGACGGGAAGCGCGAGAAAGAGGTCATCAAGGTCACGCCCGACCAGATCAAGACGGCGCTCTCCGAGGCGCGCAAGCGCTACGCAGAGGAGCACGCGAAGGACGACCGGGGACTCGCCGAGCGCGCCGAGGGGGCCAAGGAGGCGTCCGAGTCGATGGAGAAGGGCGCAGACCGCCCTTTGGACCGCGATGGCCGCTAGAGGGGGCGATGTGATGGAGAGAACCCGGAACAGCACGCCCTCCAGAGCGCTGCGCCTGCTGCTGGCTGCGGCGCTCGCCCTCGGCATGATCGCGCCCGCGCTCGGCCTCGCGCCGGGCGAGGCGCATGCGGCCCAAGGCGCGACCCTCACCGTCGGCGACAAGATCCACTACGACGCCTATACCACCACCTGGTTCGAGGTGGACGGCCAGCCCGCCTGGTGCGGAAACCCCTCCAAGCTCACGCCGGATGCGGGCACCTACGAGAAGTCGCCGCTCTCGACCACTAGCGGGCGAACCGAGGAGTTGGCGGCCGACATCTGGTTCTCCTACGGCACGCCCGGCTTCGACGCCTCGCTGTGGCCGAGCCGGTGGCAGGACGGCGGCCCGATGACGGCCGACCGATACATGGCGCTCGCCCACATCCTCATGGCTGACACCTACTCCTCGGACGGCAACTACGCTATGTTCGGCTGCACCGAGGGGTTCCGCGACTGGGTGCGCTGGAACGTCATCGGCTTCGGCGACGACGGGAGCCTCATCAACGACGACGCCACGGGCCGCAAGATCCTGCGCCGCGCGGGCGAGGTGCCCTCGAACTTCGAGCCCTTCATGCTCTACACGGGCTCCTCCACCCAGGTGATCCTCTCGTTCACCTACCACACCACCGTGAAGGTGTCGAAGTCGGCGGCCCGGTCCTGGGCGGCCGACGACCCCGACTACACGCTCGCGGGAGCGGTCTACGGCATCTACCGGACGCGGGCGGACGCCCAGGCCGATCGCAACCGGCTGACGACGATAACCACCGACGCGAGCGGCGCGGGCGAGTCGGGCAGCCTCGGCGCCACCCGAGATACCTTCTACGCCAAGGAGGTGCGGGCCTCGTCCGGTTACGTGCTCGACGAGAACGTCTACGAGGTCGGCCCCGGCAACGACTACGCGTTCTCCTCGGCCGAGCCTCCTATCACCGTGCGCCTCGTGCTGAAGAAGTTCGACGCTGAGACGGGGCACGGAAGCCCGCAGGGCGACGCCACCCTCGACGGGGCGCTCTACCAGGCGAGCTACAAGCGGGGAGGCACCACCGAGACGGTCAGGGGCGAGACGAACGGCGCCACCGTGGTGTTCGAGGGCATCCCGCTCGGCGACATCGAGGTGCGCGAGCTCGATCCGTCCGGCGGATATCTGCTCGACCGCGGCGTCCACCGTCTGCGCGTCACCGCGGCCGATGCCCAGGGCGGCTCCGCCGTCATCGAGGTGCAGCCTACGCGCGAGTTCGGCGAGAACCCGCAGCGCGGCGGCTTCATCGTCGGCAAAGGCGACGCGGAGCGCTACGAGCATGAGGACGGGGAGTTCTGGAACTACGCCCAGGGCGATGCGACCTTCGAGGGCGCGGAGTTCACGGTGTACAACCGCTCCGCCAATCCCATCTGGTACGACGCGAACCATGATGGGAGGTTCCAGGCGGCCGAGGAGTTCGCTTCCGGCGATGCCGTCATGACCATCGCCACCAGCTACAACGAATCGCTCGACGCCTGGACGGCGACAACCGGCGCGCGTGCGCTCCCCTTCGGCACCTACGAGGTCGTGGAGACGAAGGCCCCCGCCGGATATGTGCGCGAGGGCATCTTGAGCCACATCGTCGAGATCCGCGAGGACGGCCAGTTCGACCAGCTCGTCGAGGACGACGGCATGCTGAACGAGGTGGTTCGCGGAGGCGTCCAAGTGGAGAAGGACGACCTTGAGCTCGGCAAGAGCGAGGCGCTGGGAGGAGCCGACCATTCCGCCCTCGATACGGAAGGGTATCTTGGCGGCTCCCTTGAGGGCATCCAGTTCACGGTCGTGAACGCATCGGAGCACGGCGTCATGGTGGGCGACACCTATCGGCCCAAGGGCGCCGTCGTGGCCGTGATCGAGACGGCCTGGAACCCCGAGAAGGGAGCCTACACGGCCCAGACCGCATCCGACACGCTGCCCTACGGGACCTACACCATCGCGGAGACGGCGACCAACGACAGCTACCTGCTCACCGACGGAGAGCCCCGCACCTTCGAGGTACGCGAGGACGGCAAGACCGTCACGTGCGACCGCGAGGGCGACGCTCTGCTCTGGCGCGACCAGGTAGTGCGCCATGACGCCCACCTGCAGAAGAAGGGCTCCATCACAGGCGGCAAGCTCGCGCACGTCCCCTTCCTCATCACCAACGTGACCACGGGAGAGGTGCATGTGGCCGTGACGGACCGCAACGGCATGCTGAACACCTCCTCCGAATGGAGGAGCCGCCAGGATGCGGTGAACGCGAACGACAAGCTGCTCAGCGAGGACTATATCGACACCGCCGACGTAGTGGAGGGCTCCGGCATCTGGTTCGGCCAAGGCGAGGACGGCTCCATGGCGGAGCCCGATGACAAGCTGGGCGCCCTTCCCTTCGGCGAGTACCGCATCCAAGAGCTCCGCTGCGAGGCGAACGAGGGCTACGCTCTCTGGGAGGACACCTTCAACGTGAGCCGCGACACCACCGCCACCGGCTTCGACATCGACCTGGGCACCGTGGACGACCAGCCCATCCCGCTGCTCGCCACCGAGGCGACCGATGCGGCCGACGGAGACCATGCACTCTCGCCCGAGGGCACCGTCACCGTCATCGACGAAATAGCCTACGCAAACCTCGTGCCGGGCAAGACCTACACGGTCAAGGGCACCCTCATGGACAAGGCGACGGGCCAGGCGCTCATCGTTAACGGCTCCGAGGTCACGTCCGAGAAGGAGTTCGCCCCCATCGCGCCCTTCGGGCACGTGAAGGTGGAGTTCACCTTCGACGCATCCGCGCTCGCGGGCAAGGAGATCGTCGCCTTCGAGAGCCTTGAGCACGAGGGCATCGAGGTAGCGGCGCACGCGGACATCTACGACGAGGGGCAGACCGTGAAGGCGGAGCCCGCCCCCGAGATCGGCACCATCGCGACCGATGCGGCCGACGGCGACCACGAGGTCTCGGCCGACTCCACCGTCCGCATCGAGGACCAGGTGTTCTACACGGGGCTCGTTCCCGGCGAGAGCTACGCCTTGCGCGGGATCCTGATGGACAAGGCAACGGGCGAGCCCGTATTAGTCGGCGGGAGCCCGGTGGAGGGCGAGGTGCAGTTCGCGCCCGAGAAGGAAAGCGGCTTTGCGACCGTGGCCTTCGAGTTCGACGGCACCGGCTTCGAGGGAACCGACATCGTGGTGTTCGAGACGCTGTACCGCAACGGAGAGGCCGTCCTCGAGCACAGCGACCTCGACAACGCGAACCAGACGGTGCGCATGACCGAGCCCGCGCCCGAGATCGGCACGACCGCGACCGACGCGGACGACGGCGACCACGAGGCCGTGGCGGACAATGATGTGACCATCATCGACGAGGTTCGCTACGAGAACCTTGAGCCCGGCCGCGAGTACGTGCTGACCGGCACGCTCATCGACAAGACGACCGCCAAGCCCGTCGAGATGGACGGGCTGCCCCTGACGAGCATGGTGGCGTTCACGCCCGAGGAACCGAACGGCTCGGTGGAGGTCTCGTTCTCCTTCGACGGCAGCGAGCTCGCCGGGCACCGCACGGTGGTCTTCGAGAGCCTTGCGCTCGACGGGGATGTGGTGGCCACGCACGAGGACATCGACGACGAGGGCCAGAGCGTCGATCTCGTGGAGAAGCCCGGCCCCGGAAACCCCAAGACCGGCCTCGCGCAAACGGGCGACACCAACAACGTCGTGCCGCTCATATGCTTGGCGGTCGTGGCCGCCCTCATCGCCGCACTTGTCGCCCTGCACGAACGCCGTGCCAAGCACAAGGGCTCCTCGGAAGGCGAAGAGACGGGAGAGGAGGATTCAGAAGAAGAGGAGGAGCCGCAGAAAGAATAGTCTGCGCTGACGGAAAGGAGCTGAAAACAGCAAGAAGAGCGCCCTCGCGGGGCGCTCTTCGCTTCATATGCCTATATCATCGTATCGTTCGATGCTTCGCCTCGTCGCCTCGGCAACACAGTCCATCATTTCATGAGTCACGAAACTGCGAGGGTCGAGCCTCAAGGCGACGCAGAGCTTCAAGAACTCATCGACCCTCATCTCACGTTGCCCGTTGAGCACATACCACAGCCGTTTCTTGTCAACGCCGATGCGTCGGGCCAGCTCAGCAACACAAATTCCCCGCATCTTCCTCATTTTGTCGAGGATCCGAGCCTCGGAGGGAGTCAGTCGTCCCTTCGCCTCTTGCTCTCCCACGCCATCACCGCGCTGCTGCCTATGGCCGCAATCCCGAGGACGGCGCACCATTTTAAGGATGAGAGGGCTCCTACGGCCACGAGGCCGATTCCCAAGACCACGTTCACTGCCGAAGCCCTGCCGAGCGCTTTCTCTCCGGGGTTCGGGGGCGATACCGGGACGCCGAGCCCCTTGTTGAGCTTTTTGCATGCATCATTTACTTCGTCTATCATCGGTCTTCCTTCCTAGTAGAGCATCAGCTGCACGGCGTGGCTAAGCGTGAGTGTCGCGCCGATGGCGGCGAGAACCCATCCGAGTACGACCTTCCATCCGCCGCCCGCCTTCTTTCCCCAGAGGAGGAAGGCGCCGCCTGCAAGCACGAGACAGATACCCACTATGAGCGATGCGATGGATATGAGCTGGAGGGTGTTGGCGTCGGGCACGGGGATGGAGCTGGGGATGAGGAAATTGAGCATGCGTTCTCCCTTTCTGCTATTTTGCCGAATCGGCCGATACTATTCTGTGGACGGCCGCTGCTGCGCAGACCGTACCGGCCATGCCTATGAAGAGCGCGGCGAAGGGGACCGACAGAAGGCTCGCTCCCGCCCCTTGGGCGTTCGATGCGACGGCCACCAGCGCGAAGGACGAGACCACCGTAGCGATGACGGATCTGCTTAGGGCTCCCACGAGAAGGGGAGCGAGACCTACGGCGATTGCGGAGACGATGGCGGTGGTATCCCTGACGGGGTCAACGTTGTGACCGCTCACGTAGGGCAGATAGTTTCCCGCAACGGCTACGCAGGCGCTCTGAAACCAGTAGGATAGCGCGTAGAGCGCGAGCGTTATGCCGCACACGAGGAGGACCTTCGCCGCGAGGATCCTTCCTCGCGGTACAGGGCTCGCGAAGAGCAGGGCCAGCGTGCCGGCGCGGTACTCCTCGATGACGACCTGGGATGCGAGCACCGCCTCCCAGACGATGAGGGTTGCCCGTACGAGCATGGTGGCCAAGGTGAGTGTGTCCGGCGGAGTGGCAGGCAAGCCGACTGCGGCCGAGGTGGATGCGCTCCCGGACAGGAGGGCGGACGCGATGATGCTCACGAGGGCGATGAGGAGGTTCGCCACCACGATGCCCACGAGATGGCCCAGAAGCGGCACCCTTCTCAACTCCAAGCTAATCAGCTTTACCATGGCGGGCTCCCGTCTTCTCAAGGTACCAGGATTCAAGGGTACGGTCGCTATCATGCAGGTCGCTCACGGTCGCCTCGTCGAGCATGCGCCCGCGATCTATCAGCCCGACCGTGCACGCGATTTTCGAGAGCTCGTCCAAGAGGTGACTCGACACGAATATGGTCACGCCCAGCTCCTCATTTACGGCGCGCAAGATGTTGCGCACCTCTATTATGCCCTCGGGGTCGAGGCCGTTCATGGGTTCGTCCAGCACGAGCAGTTCGGGGTCGGTCACGATGGCGCGGGCGAGCCCGAGGCGCTGCCTCATGCCGAGGGAGAGCTTGCCTGCAGCCTTGTCTTCCGCCCCCGACAGGCCGAAAAGCGCCAGGGCCTCGTCGACGCGTCCCGCATCAGCTCCCATATATGCGCAGTGCAGCGTGAGGTTCTCCCGCGCGCTCAACCCCTCGAAGAAGGCCGGGCTGCCGAGCATGCTGCCCACGCGAGCGAAAACGGGATTAGAGCCCTTTCGTACGGGCTGTTCGAGCAGGGAGACCGTCCCGGCATCGGGGGTCACGAGGCGGAAGAGCGACCGCATGAGCGTGGTCTTGCCCGCGCCATTCGGCCCCAGGAAACCGTATACGTCGCCTTTTCTCACGCGCAAGGTCACGTCATCTAGGACGGTGACGCCCTCGAACCTCTTCGTGAGGCCGCAGGTCTCGATGGCCCAGCTCATTTCGGCACCTCTCTGGTAGCTCCGAGAGGACGCTTGAGTATGAGAACCGTCGGTGTCGCGATGCCGAGAAGGGCGTGCTTCGAGCGACCGAGGTGCGGGAGCGCGAAGGAGGTGACGAGCTCCCAGCCTTGCGCTCCCAGCCGGTTCAGCTCGGCCTTCAGGCCGCCTTCTAGACCGGCCTCGCTCCCGGCCTCCGCAGCAATGACCTCGTATTCGTATAGCTCCATGGCCCCTCCTACTCGAAGATTCCGCTTACGAGCACGTCGGTCATGTAGTCGAACACGGCAAGGCAGTTGCATGTGAGGCTAAGCGTGTTTTTAGCGCTGATGATCGAGAGCAGCGCGCTCAAGGTCCCGTAGGCCTGCTCGGGAGCGACCTTTAGGGCGAGTCCGGCGACGTCGACCGCACGGCCGAAAAACTCGAAGCTATCGAAGCTGATCTTCTCCAGGGTGTCGGCGGGCAGCTTCGACGCGAAGGACTGGAAGTCGGCGGTGCCGACGTTGTAGAGGAACGGCTTGCTCGCGTACTCGCGGAAGATATCCTTCATCGCTTGAGCGAAGCCCTCCTTGGTGGGGTTCTTCGCGATGGTGTCGAGAAACCTCGCCTCTAGCTCTTCCTGGATGCCCGCTATGGTCTCGCAGAACAAATCCTCTTTGGTGGGATAGAGCGTATAGAAGGTGCCGACGGACATCCCCGCGCCCTCGCACAGCTCCTTGATGGAAGTCTTCTTGTACCCGCGCTCTATCCAGCGCTCCTCGCAGAGCCCGGAAAGCCTCTCCCGGAGGGCTTCCCTGTCGGCTTCGGTGAGCATCGGCTTCGACGGCATGGCGGCTCATCTCCTTTTAGAATATTGTTTACGAACATTCGTAAAATATGTTCACAAAGAGAAGATATCATTGTACGAAATCAATGGCAAGGGTGAGCTAGGCGATTTCCGGAAGACTTTTCTTGCCAGGGAATCCCTCCGGGAGAGGGGGATCGGAAGAAGAGGGAGAGCCGCAGGAAGAATAGCCTGTGCTGGCGGAAAGGGGTAGATAATCGCAGAAGAGCGCCCCGCGGGGCGCTCTTCGCTTCATATGCCTATATCATCGTATCGTTCGGTGCTTCGCCTCGTCGCCTCGGCCACCTTTTCGACCATCTCCCTGGTGACAAAGCTGCGGGGGTCGATTTTCAAGGCAATGCAGAGCTTCAGGAACTCTTCCACTCGCATCTCCCGCTGCCCGTCGAGGATGTACCAAAGTCGCTTCTTGTCGATGTCCGTCCGACGGCCAAGCTCAGCAACGCTCATGCCACGCTCTAGGCGCATGCGGTCAATTATCAATATGATGTGCTGGTATTGCATTTGGTATGGCTATCCCTGAGTTGCCGATGCTCCGGGCGTTTGCCCATGGCGGACTTGCGGCAACAAAATCGCAGTCTTTTAAGACCCCACGATCATCTATAAGCCGCCTATTGCATCCTTCTATAAAGTAAGTTATCTTATTATAAGTGTACTTACCAATAGGAGGCTTTGCATGTTTTACTATGAAGAATCTGCTACCGGCCAAGCCGATATCAACAGGATCTGGGATCTGTACTCTGATGTCAGCAAATGGAGTACATGGGATAGCGGAGTAAGATCCGTGCGGCTGTCTGGACCGTTCTCCGCCGGCACCCATGGCGTCATGGAGATGTCGCATGGGCCTGACCTGCCCTTCATTCTGGTCGAATGCTCGCAAATGAAGGGCTTCACTACAAAATCTGAGATGGGGCCAATGACGATCACCTTTGAGCACGCCTTGGAGGAAGATGCGGGCAACGTGATCATCACACATGCCGTCACCATTGATGGTGGAGAAGAGAGCCAGATGGATAACATAGGAAAAGGCATTACCGCAGGCCTTGCCGGCTGCCTGAAGAAGCTCCTTTCCATGTGACGGATTGTCATGAAGTTTGCAGAGTGCGAAAATCATAAAGACAGCACTGGCTTGCTCTTTTGGCAAACCTATATGCTTTGGCACAGAGAGGTCAAGCAGGCGCTTCAGCCATACGACCTCACGCATACCCAGTTCGTAATCCTGGCTGTAGTCGAGGAGCTTTCCGAGCAAGGAGAGCGCATCACCCAAAAGAAGATATCGGATTTCTCCATGATTGATGCGATGACCGTGTCTTCTACCGTTAGGCTATTGGAGAAAAAAGGGCTCGTTCGTCGATCCCCGCACGAAGCGGACATGCGGGCCAATTCAATCTTGAATACGGAAGAGGGTAGGAACCGCCTGAAGCAGGCGATGGGGGATGTCGAGGGGGTCGACAGGTCTTTCTTCTTTGAGCACGATGAAGAGAATGCGCGGCTAAGAACCATGCTCTCACGGTTGTTGTGCCGAAGTTGCTGACCAGCTGTTTGGAATTAGGCTACAACTCGGGTCGGTTCATTGAGCGGCCGGACGGTATTGGCATCAGAATCTTAGGGGTTCCTTGCTCCCCTGATCGACGCTCATTGCGAGGCGATGCGCGATTGAGGCGGGTACCCCTATGTCAGCAAGGGCGTTTGCCCCGGTTGCTGCCAAGAGGTTATGAGCTTCCTCAACCTGAGGCCCGAACACATCAGCCACGTCACATGCCCATGATAACGCCGACACGTCCACGAGCTCACCGGCCATCTGCACGAGCACGGTCTCCCCGTCCATAGTGACGCGATTGAGCCTCTGCATGTCCTCGGCGTCGGCGAGAAGGAAGCTCCAGCCGTCGCGCCTGCGGGCCACAGGAAGGTCCTTCGACCCCTTCTCGTCCTTATACGCTTGGGCTGCCTCGTAGTAGTAGGAGCAGAGCCATAGGCTCTCGCCGTTCACGTCGGAGAGGTCGAGGGTGTAGTTGGTGAGCAGGTTTCCCGGCTGCGGCACACCGTCGGTCATGCGGTCTGTGTCGAACACGTCGATGCGACCGCCGGAGTAGTAAGCCTTGACTATCACCTTTCGGGTCCTTCTCTTCGCTTGTCCTGAATGTCTTGGCGAGCATGTCTTCCTGCATCGTCTTGGCGCCTGCTTCCGACGGGACGGATGCCCGATCTAGCCGCAGGTTTCCTAGGGGCGGGCGCAGGCCGCTCCTTGGGCAGAAGCCCCTTCTCCTTGACGTAGCCGACGAGCTGCGGCACCGCTTCGTCCCCGCCCTTCTTCAGGAGCGCATCCAGATCGTCAAGGCATCTGGCATGAGAGGCCTCGATGAGGGCGACCGCCCCGGAAAGGCTCCGCAGCTCCGCGAGGTCCCCGACCGCGACCGCCCGCTTCGCTATGGCCGCGATGGCGCGCTCCCCGGCGTCTTCGAGCCTTCTCGCGCCTCCCGAGCGCAGCAGCGGCTCCAGCCGCTCGCGCCCGTAGGCGAGCCCCATGCGCTCCCCGGATATCCTCCTCGAAGGGTGGCTCGCGAGCGCGTATATCCAGTCCCGTCGCTCTGCTTTGGGTGAATTGTCGGCCACAGTCACGCCCATGGTGCCGAGGATGCTGCGGAACTCCGCCTCGCTCCTTGACACCGTGCGGGCTATGCGGACGCGGGCACGGATGTCCGCCGTCCAGGAGTACTCGCCGCGCTCGGTGAGCTCCTGCTCCGCCCGGCGCACATACTCGTTTCTGTAAGTCTCGGGGCTCCTCTTCGGGCTGCGCCTCTGTGCGCGCGCCGCCACGCCCGTTGCCTGCGGCGGCCTCAAAGCGGTGAGCCCTTGCGCCTCGGCGAGCGCTTGGAGCGATGCGGCAAGAGCCTTCGGGTCAGGGTCTTGGAGCCGCCGCCCCGTCTCGACGTTGGTGTTGTTCACGACCACGTGCGCATGGGGGATGCCGTGCTCGTTGTCATCGTGGTAGACGATTGCCACCTCGTATTCGGAGAAGTGCTCCTGCGCCCATGAGGTCGCGAGATCGCGCAGGGCTTCGAGCGCGATGCCGTCCTTGGGATCGGGCGACACGACGTAGTGCTTGTAGGTGCGCGCCCGCTTCCCCCGCCAGGGGAGGTCGTTTCCGAAGGAGCGGCGCGTGGCATCCATCGTCTCCGCCCAGTCGAACTCGCGGCTGCCCTCGGGGACGTCGATGTTTATGTAGTCGCTGGCGAGCGCACGGTTCTTGCGCGTGAGGTAGCGACAGATGCCGCGTGCCGAGGTATGCCCCGCGATGGTCTTGAGCATCGGCACGACATCACCTCCCGAGCGCCGCAATGACGCTTCCTGCCACGTCCTCGACGCTTCGGCGCAGGGCCTCGACGCCGGGCTGCATGACGGCGAGCTTGTCCGAGGCGCGGTCGAGCTCTTCGAGCACGTCTTCTGTGTCCATATCGTTGGCGCGCAGGTAATAGGCGATGGCGTTGAGAGCATGCACGGCCTGGTTGTAGTGATGGCCCCACCTTCGCATCTCGCGGGTGAGCTTCGCGGCGGTCGTTCTGTCGATGACGACGAGGCGCGCTCCTTCCTCGATGGAAGACGAGGGCAGCTGCAGGAGGACGCGGATGAGGTCGGATAGCGTCATGCCGGTGTCCGTCGCGAGGCGCTTGGCCCGCTCGACCTCGGCTTCCGACATGCGCACGTGAATCTGTTTGGGATGGCGCTCCATCGCGCGGGCTTTGCCCCCTTCCGAGTTTGAATAAGGAGGCGAAGCCTGCGCACTAGGGGCGCGGGGGATCCCCCGCACAAAGCGTAGTCGAGGGCATCCGGGGCCGCGCTGCCGCCGTATCGTTTCGGGAAGGTTCGTCCTCATGGCGATACCGCCCGAAACGATGCCAAAGGTCATCGTTTGCGAACGATGGCGCTCGGCGGCCAAGAGCTATTCCGTGTGCTGTGTACACGGAATAGGCCTCTTGCTTTGTTGCGGGAACCTTGGGCGAGATTCGTCCGAAAGCCTCTCCATGGGCGACCCATCATTGAGGAAGATCGCGGACGAGGCGGAGGGCCGCATCAGCCATGCGGCGGGAGGCGTCTGCCCCTTCGGCGTGAAGGACGGCTGCGACGTGTGCTTCGACGAGTCCCTGCGTCGGTTCGACGTGATCTGCCCGGCATGCGGAAGCTCCAACAGCGCCATCGCCTTGACGCCCGAAGAGCTGGCGCAGACCGTGCCCGCGGGCGTCTGGGTCGATGCCTGCAAGCCTCCAGCCAAAGGGGCAGTCCTGAGCATCAAAAAGCCCTCCGCCCGAAGGCGGAGGGCTTCGCCCCTCGCGGGGCCGAGGAGGTCTAGGCGGCCTCCGGGAGGGCTTGCAGGTCCGAGCCGTCGGGAAGCTCCTGCTGCGGAATCCCGACGGAGAGGCAGTTGACGTGGTGCCGCACGAGCGCCCGGTCGCTGCCGAGGACCACGAGGGACACGGTATCGAAGCGCACCATCATGTCGGCCACGTCGTGCTCGGCCAGGTACGCCAGCGCCGACGCCTCGCGCGCCGCCCGGCTGGCCTCGTCGGAGCGCTCGCGGGGGAAGCCTCGGCTGCTATCGCGCGTCACGGTCACCTCCGCGAACACGAGGACGTCGCCCTCGCGCGCCACGATGTCGACGATGCCTGAGGGATCCTCCCAGCCGTCGTCCAGGATGTCGTAGCCCCTTCGCGAGAGGAAGCTCTCGGCGGCCTGCTTGGCCTTCGCGTTCAAGTCGTTCATGGTAGACCTCCTAAAGTTTCGGGCAGGCCCTCTTGTCCTGCCTCGTGACCCGGGAGCTGCCGAAGTCTCGCGTCTGCGCAAGGGAGGAGAGCGAAACCCGCCAGGGCTTGAGTTTTCGGGAGGCCTTGGACTTGCCCTCATTCCGCCCGAAAAGTTTTCGCGGCCCTTGCGCGGCCGCGGGGCTTCGGCGAGTATGCGGGTGAGAGGCAGGGCGGGGCTGCCGGATACGCCGGGAGGTCGATGCGACCCATGCGGGAAGCGAAGGGAAAGCCCGCCGACCCGAAGGCCGACGGGCTTGCGAGCTGCTATGCGGCAACCTGCTGGCCTCGCGGCTTGATGCGTGCCGTGTCGCCGTGGACGTAGTTGTTGCAGTTCCACGAGAAGTCGCCGTCGTGGTCGCACTTGGCGACGTATGGCAGGTCCGGGTACGTGGCCTCCCTCCTGCCGTTCGGCGCGTCGACTTCCACTGCGATGCGGTTGAACTCGGGCTGCCCGAAGCCGACGACCGGGAACGACTCCCACTTGCCGTAGACGCCGTCGTAGAGCCACACCTCGTCGCCGAGCCTCACGTCCGAGACGGGGACCTCCACCGAGTCGAGCACCCCGCCGAGCCGCAGCCCCTCGGGCATGGACGCGTCGAGGCTGCGGAGCATATCGTCGAACTCGTGCCAGGCTTCCTCCTCGGCGGGCTCGAACGCTCGCATCCCGACGGCGTTCCAGCCCTCGTCGTACTCGGTCCGCAGATGCTCGGCGATCCGCCAGCCGTCGATGACGTAGATGCCGTTGTCGCCGGGGTCCATCTGGCGGTCGGTGGTGTAGGGGCCGATGCCGAGGGACGTGCTCCCCCCGAAGAAGTTGCCCATGACCTGGCACATGCGCGCCCAGCCGTACTCGTCTTGGCTCGGCGGCCGGTAGCCCTGCAGCTCGCAGTACCGGAGCAGCGGCTCCACGGTGTCGCGTCCTCCGTTCCAGTGCAGGTAGAGCCCGACCTTGCGCTCGGACGTGGTGATGACGGCTCGGTTTCCCATGATGTGACCTCCTGGTGTTCGCGGCGCGTCCTTCCTTCGGATGCGCCTTCCTGGGAGAAGCGGCCGCCCGAGGGCGCACGTGGGGGCAAGGGGGGAAGCGAAAACCGCAGGCCTGAGCTTTCGGTCGCCTTCGTGGGTATTCAGCGGAAGGTTTTTCGCGGCCCTTGCCGCCGCGCGCGCCCTCGGGCAGCTTGGCTCCCAGGACGGGGCGTGCGGAGGGAGGACGCTCACGGAGGAGGTCGTGTGGGATGCGTGGCGCTCATAGCCTGCGCCTAGCGGTGACGGGCTGCCAGTTGGATGCGGAGGGCTTCCAGATCGCCCGATGCGATGGACTCGCGGCTGCCGAACCGCTCGATGACGCGCTCGCGCTCCTCGGGCGTGATGTCGCGGTCCTCGCCGGTCTCGGAGTCGAAGCCGACGCACACCATGTCGCCGAACACGATGTCGTACAACTCGTCGGGCTTCACGGCGCGGCTCGAGTCGTTGGGGCTCGCGTAGCCAGCGTTTGCCATCGCTTCGGTCGCGTAGATTGCGCGGTTCGGGCGGCACCCGCTCCCGGGGAGCTTGCCCTCCTCGTTGCAGTAGACGGTCGGGGCATCGTCGAACAGGTGGCTCATGGGCTCGATGCGGCCGCCCACGCACTCCTGCAGGGCGCGGAGGAACGAGCCGTTCTCGTCCGCTTCGAGGGTCTTGGGATAGGGCGCACCGCCCACAGGGACGATCATGGCCTCAAGGGTGGTCTTCATGGCTTGTTCCTTTCTGATATGTGATGGAAGAGAAGAGACCGCCCGACCCGTGGCTGGGGCCGGGCGGAGATAAGGCGTCAGGCCGCCTTGGCGATGGCCGCGCTGCTATTCAGGGGCTCGCCGTCGATGGTGTCGGCGTCGAAGGGGCACTCGTCATCATCTGCCTCGGTTGCGTCCTCGATGGCTTCGATGTCTTCGTCCTCGCCGAACACCTCGTTCTCGTCCTCGGCGGCGAAGATCCCGCTCAGGTGGTCCATCAGGTCGCGCTCCTCCTCGGAGAGCTCGTAGCCCGCGGGCATGAGCACGTCGTCCACGAAGGAGGTGAACCCGAGCAGGTCGTCCAGGTCGCGCGACCACGGCTCGTAGCCGCGCTTGAGGACGCGCTCCGGGAGGCCGGGCACGCAGGCCGGGATGGTGCGCATCAGAATGAACTGGTCGAGCGCCTTGCCGCGCGGCTCCTTGAAGCCCTCCCAGACGTCGTCGGGCTCGCACTCGTAGCAGGCCTCGAAGGCCTCGTGCGCCCACTGGCGCAGCTTCGACTGGCCCTTGGCCGGGAACTTCGGGTAGATGGACTTGGCGAACTCCGCGATACGGCCGCCCATGGCGTCGAGCGTCGCCCTGCGCCCCAGGAAGGCCTCCGTCTCCGCGACCTCCTCCGGCGTGGGCTGGTAGACGTGGGACTCGTCGTCGCAGTAGAAGGTGACGTCCGCCCCCTCGCCCCAGGCCTGGGGCCTCACGACGGCCACGAGGCCGGGGTGCCCGCAGTCGCCGCCGCATCCGTGGTAGCCCTCCCCGAGGGAGTCCCTGTCCACCACCTCGATGCCGAGGGATCCCAGCCGCGCCGCCTCCTCCTCGGCCGCCGCGCGCGCCCGGGCCTTGCGGCAGACCGCCTGGCGGTCCCAGAAGCTCTTCTTGGAGAGCACGGCCACCACGTCGTCCTCGGTGAGCACGTCGTCGTAGTCGCCCATGAGCGCCACGGCCTCGAAGTCCAGGTTCACGGCGTCCACGGGGACCACCTTCGTGCCGCGCACGTAGGATTCGGCCTTGCCCTCGGGGATGTCGGCGCTCACGGCCGCGTCCGCGACCGGGACTCCCAGCGAGAGCATGGTCTGGATGCCGCGCCCGCGCTCGGCCTCGGTGAGCTCACGGCGGTGGTTGTTCTCCGCGTTGAGGATCTGCGCGATCCGGGCGTCGTCCCAGCCGTCCATCACGTAGGCGTCAGCCTCTTCGAGTCCGAGTGACTTCATGGCGGCGGTTCTGCGGTGTCCTGCGACGAGTTGGTAGGCTTCGCCGTCGGCTACCACGATGAGCGGCGTGATCTGCCCGTTCACCTCGATGCTGCGGGCGAGCCCCGAGACGTCGCCCAGCTCCTTGCGGTTCTGGTGCTTGCTCTCGACGCACGATGAGAGCGGGATCTTGGTCGTTTCCATCTTTCAGACCTCCTTTGGTCTTGTCGGCTCGCCCCCTTCGGGCTCGCCTTGTGGCACGTGTCCCGCACGGCGGCGTCGCGGGTGCAAGAGAGGAGAGCGAAACCCGCCAGGGCTTGAGTTTTCGGGAGGTCTTGGAAGGCCTCTCTCCCCAGCCGAAAAGTTTTCGCGGCCCTTGCGCCCGGGCCGGCGCCGTGCGAACGTGCGGGCTCAAGGCGACCGGGGGCAGAGGCGTAAGCGGGAGGCCTGAGGGCGCGGCCTAGGTCCCGTCGTTGCGTCGATGTTCCGCTTTCGGGAACGCACGGTATCGAGCCGGTGCTCAGGGCAGTAAAATGAAGAGAACTAGAAAGGTCACCGCATGGATCTAGCCAAACTCGAAGCCTACAAGGAGAGTAACCGCCTCGAAGCCAAGGCCGCCCAGGGCGGTCTGCCGAAGAGCGTCTGGGAGACGGTCTCGGCGTTCGCGAACACGAGCGGCGGGGTAATTGTGCTCGGAGCCAAGGAGCGCAAAGACGGTACTTTGGAGATCGTCGGGCTCGGTGACGCCGACAAGATGCTCGACGACTTCTGGAATGCTGCGCTGAGCAAAGACAAGTTGAGCGCCAGATTCCTGCGCGACGAGGATGCCCGTATTGATGCGGTCAACGACAAGAAGGTCATCGTCATCGAGGTGCCTCGCGTCAGCAGGCTTATGCGTCCTGTGTTTCTGAACAAGGACATCCTTGGCGAGACGTGGCGGCGCACGCATACGGGCGACCACCGTTGCACTCGCGAGGAAATCCAGTCGATGCTCCGCGACGCTGAGTCGTCAAGCGATGACTCCCGTATTGCAGAGACGGCGGAGATGGACCACATCGACTATGAGACGGTTCGCAAGTACCGCACCCGCTTCGAGTTCAGAAACGAGGGACACGTCTGGAATACCGCAAGCGACAATGACTTCCTTATGTTCCTCGGCGCGGCCGGAAAAGACGCAGAAGGGGTTCTGCGGCCGACGTACGCCGGAATGCTCATGTTCAGCAAGGATTGTTGGATAACCCGCGTGCTCCCGGATTACTTCCTCGACTATCGGCAGGAGACTAGCGCTGACACTCGATGGGAGGACAGGTTCACATCGTTTACCGGAGACTGGTCGGGCAATATCTACGACTTCTACATCAAGGCGTACAACAAGCTCAAGGCTGCGTTGAGAGTTCCGTTCAAGCTGGAAGGAATCGAGCGCGTGGATGACACCCCTGCACATGAAGCTCTTCGCGAGGCCCTAGTGAACTGCCTGACCAATGCCGATTACCATGGGAGGAGCGGCGTCGTTTGCGTTTGGCGAGATGAGGCGTTGACGATCTCCAATCCTGGCAACTTCCGCATTCCTTTTGAGAAGGCTGTACAACCGGGCGAGTCGAGTCCTCGCAATGCGACAATGCTCAAGATATTCGCCATGATCGACGCAGGCGAACGCGCAGGAAGCGGCATAACCAAGATCTTCCACGGGTGGAGGGAGATGGGTTATGCAGAGCCGTCGTATAGAGAAGAGTCCGACCCTGGCAAGACGATTCTGACGTTGCCTCTTTCCGAAGTATCTGCCGGTCGCCGTCAGATACGAGCGGCAGATATTAATGCCCTCTCATCTGGGGAAAAAGAGCGCAGCAAGGCTGGCATAGTCCAGTATCTGACGGTGCACGGGCCTTCCAAATCGGCAGATATCGCATCTGGAGTTGGGCTCGGCGTCTCTTGGACCAACGAGCTTCTAAGGACGCTCGTATCCGAGGGGACCGTCGAGGCTGAAGGAAATGCTCGCGCACGAAGGTACGCGCTGCCCGCGACCTCTGACCAGCAGAAGCGCTGAGGTGGCAGAAGGACGACTCGACATAGGATCCGTTTTCGATATCATCCAAGATATCGGGGAGACTGCCGGATTGTTGCTTCAAAGCTTCGCCGGAGGATCAGCTTCAGGCCAACTCGGCCTTTGTCGATCTGATTATATTAAAGCGGTGGAGGACGGAGTGCCGTCGTTCGACCCGGGCGGTCTTCCGGAGTATGCCGGACATCCCTTCGACATCGTGAATGACAACGTGCCAACTTTCTCAGAAGAGGACAAAGCCGTCGGGGTCGGCTGTGAGCGTTACTCGGAGTTGGACGAGATGGGGCGCTGCGGCGCGGCATTCGCATTGGTGAGCGAGGAGACGATGCCGGAAGACGGCGAGTCGCGCCGTGCCATCAAGCAGATCGTCCCCAGCGGATGGCATGATGTCGAATACGATTTCGTCGAAGGTAGGAAGCTCTACAACCGCTGCCACCTGATCGGCTACAGGTTGACAGGCGAGCACGCGAACGAGCGCAACCTCATCACGGGCACACGCTACATGAACCACGCTATGCGCGTGTTCGAGAACATGGTCGCTGACCATTGCGCGCAACATGGGGATGCGGGGGTCCTCTTTCGCGTGACGCCGATCTACCGGGATGACGAGCTTGTTGCGCGGGGCGTTCAGATGGAGGCGCTCTCGATATGCGAGGACGACGCGCCGCTCCAGTTCAACGTGTACCTCCACAACATCCAGCCGGGCGTGCGCATAGACTACGCAACAGGCGCGAGCTGCCGCGACGATTCTGTGCAAGACTCCATGGTGCACGACTGCATCGTGAACGACGCGGCGAAGACATTCCACCGGACGTCATGCCCTTCCGTCCAGCTGATCAAAGACGGCCGGATGAGGAAGCATACGGGTATGAGGCAAGAGCTCATAGACGCAGGTTACAAGCCGTGCGGAAGGTGCCGACCCTGAATCTCCCATGAAGGCCCCTCGGGATGATGCCCGTAGGACAGAACGGCTCATTGACAAAGCCGTGTGAGCCTGTCACTATAATCGCACATGTCAAAGCCTTCGAGGCTTTGCAAGGGCCGGTCCTGCGGGACTGGCCCTAGTTATTTTCAGGCGC
The DNA here is from genome assembly GCF_000422625.1 of Adlercreutzia mucosicola DSM 19490. Lineage (GTDB taxonomy): Bacteria > Actinomycetota > Coriobacteriia > Coriobacteriales > Eggerthellaceae > Adlercreutzia > Adlercreutzia mucosicola. Next base: position 194,877 of record NZ_KE383895.1, read on the forward strand.
GTGCCCAGGCTGCATCCAGGTCGGCGGCGCAGGTCTCCACTATGCAGCGGACGGCGGAAAGCTCGGAGGCGGTTATCTGCTCGTCGCCGGCCTTGTCTTCGAGCATCGCCAGGAGCGATGCCGCCCCTTCCAGCCTCTCGGACGACTGGACCATAGCGTTGACCATCTCTTTGGTTGGGGAGTAACCTTCGCTTGCTGCCATGGGGCCACCTTTCCGTAAATGGAATCAGGAAGATGGTAGCCCCCGTGAATGTCAGATGAGAGGCATCCACCTCAGTTGTCACGCTGTTGGGAATTGAACACCAAATACCCAAAACGGCAGATGCCCCTCTGTCCGGTATTTGGTGTTCGTATTCAATTTAGCGTGACTCCCTTATTATAAACCGCTCCATATCCGTCCGAAGGGCACTCACAGCTTAAGCAGACGCATCGCGCGGCAAGCGCCCGTCACATGAACCTGGAGACGGAACGGAACAGCCATTTTGCGAACCTCCAAACCGCTCTCATGCGATGACTCCCCTTCCGCATGGGCCGAAGCCCTCCTCAGCGACCTCATAGCGCAGCTCCTCAAACTCGGCATTCGCGCCGGATTCTCTGAATAGGTCGAATATCCTCAAATAGCGTCCGTGGCGCTCCTCGCAGGCGGCCAGGTAGCGCTTGTAGGGACCGTCCTCCTCGCAGGCCGCGAGCACCTGCTCCTCCGGCGGCAGCGAGCCTCCCATGGCCATCTGCGAGCGGATGACGCTACGGCGCGTCTCGACCTTGCGCCACAATTTCGCGAAGTCGGGGTCGGCCTGCGCAAGCCCCACCATGTCCAGCGGCTCCCCGTCGGCGTCCAGCAGGTCGGGCGGTATGGGCTCGTCGGAGTACGCGGAGAAGCCCCCTTCGCCCTCGATCCACCGGGCCAGGTTCTTGGCGAGCTTCGCGTCGTCGCCGTTGCGCATCCAGTAGCTCTTGGCGTAGGCGGCGTAGGCGTCGATGATCTGCTCGGGCGAGAAGCCCTGCGCCACGCGCCGCTCCCAGGCCGCGAGGCAGTCGCGCTTGAACCGCAGCGAAGCGACCGGCTTGAGGGACATGGCGCACAGCCGCTCGAATGCCTCCGGGAACTCTCCCTTCCGATATTCCCTAAAACCGTCCTCCCGCTTCTTCGCTTCGTCGGCGCTTTCGTCGGGGGGACAAGAGAGGGGTTCTTTATCAGGTTCAAGGGTTTTATGGGATGAGTAATTTATAGGTGCCGGTTCCCCAGATGTGGCTTTTCCAGATACGGATTTTCCCGTTCTGGTGACGACCTGGGCTTTCACGGGGCCGCCGTCGCTCTCGCCCTCGTTCTCTGGGGAGGGCTCGGCCTCCACGTTGGCGGGCGGCTCGCGGGTGAACTCCGAGAGGATGGCGTAGCCGTCCGCCTTGAGCTCCGCCGCCACCTGCGCGTGCATGGCCGGGTCGTCGAGCGTGATCCAGGTGGCCTCCTCCGCCTTGAGGAAGCGGCCGTTCTCGCTGCGCTTGCGGGCGCGGATGATGTAGCCCGAGGACTCCAGCTCCTTTATTCCGGCCGACACGGCATCCGCGCCGTCCCTCACGAGAGAGGCGAAGCCCTTGATGGTGAACACCCACTCGGGATTGTTCTCAAGGGAGCGAATCTGACAGTAGATTCCCTTGGCCTTCGCGGAGAGGCCGTGGTCGAAGAAGATGGTGTTCTCCACGAAGGTGAACGATCCCTTGCCGCGGTGCATCACGTTGCCCATCATGCACCGCCCTGTCTGCCGCGCCTCGCCTCGGCCTGCTCAAGCAGCTCAAGGGCGCGCACGATGCGGCTCTCGATCTCGTCTCTCGTGGCGCTCGGCTTGAAGAACCGAGCGATGCTCTTCCTCGGCATCTTGAACTGCTCGACCTGGTTTGGCTTCTCCTCCTCCATGATGGAGCGCACGAGGGCGGATGTGAGCGAGCCCTCCTTGGAGTAGCGCTTCATCTTGATAGCCTGGGCGTGGGACGGGGTTGCCGCCTGAGCGCCTATAGCGTCGAGCAGCCATCCCTGCTCCTCCTGCGAGAGGTAGCTCACCTCGACGGCCGGGAGCATCTTCATGCGCCCCTCGTCGACGAGGGCAAGGAGCTCCGGCGAGAGGAAGGTCAAGCGTATGAAGCGCTGCACCTTGTCCTTGCTGACGCCAAGCTCCTCGGCCAGAATGTCACGCGACCACCTGCCGCCTGACTTCTGCGCAACTTGCGCAGAAGTCAGGTCGGTGCGCCGCCCCTGATGCTTCATCGCCTCAAGCCGCATCGAATACGCGAACGCCCGCTCGCTCGGCAGGATGGTCTCCCTCTGCAGGTTCGAGTCCACCATGGCGATGACAGCCTCGTCGTCGGTCATGGCGCGCACGATGCAGGGCGCGCTCTCAAGCCCCGCCAGTTCCGCTGCGTGCTTTCGCCTGTGACCGCTCACGAGTTCGTAGCGATCCGGCCCCGCAGCCCGCACCGTGAGCGGCACGAGCACGCCGTTCTCGGCGATACTCTCCGCAAGCCGCTCCATCTCCTCATCGTCGCGCACCTGGAAGGGATGGCCGGGGAACGGGTCGATGGCCGCCAGCGGGATGTCCGACACGCCGCCCATGGCGGAGCCGTCGCGCTCGCCCTGCGAGGTGAACAGGTCGTCCACGCCGGGCAGCGTTATGGGAACCTTCTTCCTACCCACGGCAGACCACCTCCTCAGCAAGGCGCTCGAAGGCGCTCGCCACTTTGCCGCGTCCGTCGTAGGCGAAGATGCTCGCGCCCACAGAAGGCGCCTCGGCGGCCGATACCGCCCTGGGGATCACCGTGTCGAACACGCGGCAGGCGCTGCCGTACTGATCGCGGATGGTCTGCTCGACCTCATGGGCGAGGTTGTTGCGGCTGTCGAACAGCGTGAGCAGTATGCCCTCGACGGCCAGGGCGGGATTGATCTGCCGCCTCACGCGCCCGATGGTGTTGAGCAGGCCGACCATGGCGGAGGCGGGAAGGTACTCCACCGACACTGGTATGAGCACGCTGTCGGACGCGACGAAGGCGTTCACGGGGATGATGCCGAGCGTGGGTGCGCAGTCGAAGAGGATGAAGTCGTAGTCGGCCTTGAGGGGCGAGGCCCACACGTTCAGAAGCTGCTCGCGTGACATCGCCATGAGGATGGGCATCTCCATGCCCGCCAGCTCGATGTTCGCGGGCATCAGGTCGACGCCCTCCTTGTGGGAGAGGATGCCCTCGCGGGGGTCTGCTCCCTCGCCCTCGATGACAGCGCCCAGGTGGTTCGCGATCGTCGTCTCAAGCGAGTCGGGGTCCGCCCAGCCGAGCGACTTGGTGAGATCGCCCTGCGGGTCGGTGTCCACGAGGAGCACCCTCTTCCCGCGATGCGCGAGGGCTATCCCCAAGCTCAAGGTGGTGGCGGTCTTCCCCGTGCCGCCCTTCTGGTTCGCTACTGCGATGGTTCTGCATGGCATGGCTCATGCGCCTCCTTCTGCGGTTGCCCGCATCGGGAGGTCAGACGGCCCTCGCGCGATGTGCGATGGACGTGCGTTTCGCGAAAATACTGGAAGCGCACTGGAAATATCGGGGTTTCTCGAAAAACCAAGAAGGGAGAAGGGTTTCCCAGGATTCAGAAATCATGATTCTGAACTGGGCATTTCTCGACCACGCATTTCGCGTGTTTCGCGGGTGCTTACCTCGCTAGCAGCTTGGGAAGCTTGGGCCTTACCACTTGGCGACGCCCGCGTGCTGTTGAGTTATACGCTATTGATCTTTGTCGGCCCCGACTAACAGATAAAACCACAATTTTGCTCGGCGGAACGGATGTAGTCGATGCACCTTCCCCTATGCCCATGACCGTGTTCGGGGCGTATCCTGTATAGCGGCCGAGCGTGTACGATGGGTTCTCGTGCCTCATGAGCACCGAGGCAGCAGGCCTCGCAGCCGGATTAACACCTGGAAAGCTGTACTACGGTTTTGAAGCCGCCTTCGACGGGAGCTGAGAAGGAGAGATTTCCCTGGTGCGCCCTTATCACCCGTGACGCGATTTGCAGTCCGAGCCCGTGGCGAAGGTCGAGGTTTTCGTCGGTGCTGCTCGCGTGTTCCTGAGATTTAAGAAGGGCGAGCAGGCCTTCTCCGGCCGCCCCCGCCCCGTCATCTTCAATGGTGATGAGCACATGCTCATCGGTCGCATTCAGCCCTATGCGTATGCGGCAGCCTTGCGGGTTGTGCGTGACGCTGTTCTGCAGGATATTCCCTATCGCCCGCCCGAGCAGGCGCTCATCGCACTCAACGGCCGCCTTTTCGGCCTCCTGTTCGATTTCCATCTCATAGGAATACCTCGTTTCCGGGCATGCGTTGATCGCATCTGCCACCGCCTTGCGGACGATTTTCGAGGGCTTCGCTTTCGCCTTATGCAAGGGCTGCATGTCGTATTCTAGCTGGGAGGCAAGATTCAGGTCGTTGATCAGGTTGCTGATCTTGGCGCTCTGCGCGCTGATAAGGGCAGCGCGGCCAGACGCATCCGATGGGGCAGAGGGGTCGCTGGCGATGCGCTCCGCATTTCCCATGATGAGGGTGAGCGGGGTGCGGATGTCATGGGATATGCCGGCAATCCAGTTCGCGCGCGCCTCATTCTGCTTGGCGATGAGGTCGGACGCGCGAGTCACGCTCTCCGAAAGGTTCGCAAGTGTCCCCTTCGGCAGGGAATGCGCCGCCTTGCCCGTTCCCAGCGCCTCGATGGCATCCTCGATGGGCTCCAATCCAGACAGAGTGCGCCTCTTTGAGAGCCAATAGGCTAGAAAGAGGCAGCCGACATCGAGGAACGCCATCACCACGAGGAAAGACGGGAGAGCTTGCACCGCCCGCATGGGGATATAGTTGCCCGTGATCTTCATGTAGCTGTCCTTGGGATAGCCCAAGACCAGCAGGCCGGCGTCAGTGACGCGCGTGAAAACAGGGTAGTCGGAGATATACCCCTTCGAGAAGCGCGCGACATCCTGCAGGGTGTAGTGGAGGGGAACGCCCTCGGGAGCGTCGACCGACCACGAGCAGTCCCCATCCGGCTTTATGAACAGCGCCCATAGGCCGTTTTCCCGTAGCTTGCTCTTCGCCTCCGGAGACGCCTCCGATGCGCTTGTTGTGTCCTCAATGGCATGAAGCATGGCCACGGGCGAGGCGTCTCCGGCCTCATGGGCGACTGCTCCGGAGAAGAAGATGCCGAACGCTGCCGCATTGAACGCCAGCAAAGCGACCATCAGGGCGGCGAAGAACGCGAGGTTTCTCGCGATATAGGGGCGCAGGGACTTCACGGCATCACCTGCAAACCATCAGCTTGTACCCGAGCCCCTTGCAGGTGATGAGCGACACAGGATGCGAGGGATCGCGCTCGATCTTCTCCCGCACGCGCCTGATGTGGGCATTGAGGGGGTTCTCGTACCCGAATGCGTCCCCGCCCCACAAGGCATTGCAAATGGCATCGGTTGTGACCACCTTGCCCTGATTGCGGGAAAGGATCTCCAGCAGCGCGAACTCCTTTGCCGTGAGCGAGACCGGGCCGTCTTCGCGCACGGCTTCGGCCCTGTCGAAATCGATCACGCAATAATCAAGTTGGACCTTTGGCTCAACCGCGGGGTATGACCTCCTGAGTACTGCATAGACGCGCAGCAAGAGCTCCTGGGGAAGGAATGGCTTGGGAATGTAGTCGTCGGCTCCCAGGCCCAGGCCCGATATCCTGTCGATGGGCTCGTCTTTCGCCGTGAGGAATATCACAGGGATGTCGGACGACTTGCGCACCTGCCGCATGAGCGAGAACCCGTCGCCATCGGGAAGCATCACGTCCAAGATTGCCAACTCCGGATTAACTTCATCGAAGCGCTCAAGCGCATCCTTTGCATTTGCCGCGGTGAATATCTCCCCGAACCCCGCGTCGGTCAGGATATCTGACACGAGGGCAAGAAGCTCCGGCTCGTCGTCCACGAGCAAGATCCTTTTGCTGTGCAAGAGAGCGTAATCCACGAGGCGCCTTTCTCAAACCTATCCGCTGTACAGAATACAGTCCCGCCCCTGGGCCGTACGCGAAAGTAAGGAAAAAGTCAGGTGCGCAATCGAGGAATGTCAGGCGGGGCGAATACCTTGATCTCCGTCGAAAGGAGCAACGATGAAACATGCGCAACCAGGGCGTTCGAGGCGCCATCCTCTCATCATCGAGACCCGCAATCTGACGAAGCGCTACAAGGACTTCGTCGCCGTCAACGATGTCTCAATGCATGTGCGGAAGGGGAGCATCTACGGGTTCCTCGGGCCCAACGGAGCAGGAAAGTCAACGACCATGAAGATGCTGCTCGGCCTCACGGCGCCCACATCGGGCGCCTTCGAGATCGATGGCATGCGCTTTCCGGACAGTCGGGTGGCGATCCTCAAGGAGGTCGGATCCTTCATCGAGTCCCCCTCTTACTACGCCAACCTCACCGGAAGGGAGAACCTCGATATCATCCGGAGGATACTGGGCCTGCCTGCGAGCTCCGTGGACGAGGCCCTGGAACTCGTGGGCCTGTCGGAGTTCGGCGGCCGCCTCGCGAAGAAGTACTCGCTTGGCATGAAGCAGCGGCTGGGGCTTGCCGAGGCCCTTCTTGGAAGGCCTCCGATCCTCATCCTCGACGAGCCGACGAACGGCCTGGACCCTGCTGGAATACACGAGATCAGAAACCTCGTCAAATCGCTGCCGAAGGCCTTCGACTGCACGGTGCTCGTCTCTTCCCACATGCTGTCGGAGATCGAGCTTGTGGCTGACGATATCGGCATCTTGAACCATGGGACGATGCTCTACGAGGGAAGCCTCGACAACCTGCGCGCCCAGGCGCTTGCCTCGGGCTACGCCGCCGAGAACCTGGAAGAGCTGTTCTTGGCGATGATAGAGCAGGACAACCTCTTGCGGAAGCAGAGGGCCGTCCTATGAGCGCGCTGTCGATCGAGCTGCGCAAAGAGCGCAGGACGGGCATCGTTTTCGTGCTCTTGGCGATCGGCGTCTTGGGAGCCCTTTACGCATGCGCGAACTTCCTCGTTCGCGGAGAGACGCTGCTCAGCATGCCGCTCGACCCGATGGACATCCTGCTCACGCAGCTCTACGGGATGATCGTCGTCACCAACATGTTCGGGGTCATCGTGGCGGCGTGCATGATCTACGGCATGGAGTTCAGGGGCGATGCCATCAAGAAAATGCTCGTGATGCCCATGAAGATGCCTTCGATGTACGGGAGCAAGTTCCTCGTCCTCGTTATTGGGCTCCTCATCGCCGTCGCGATGCAGAACGGAGTGCTCGCCCTGATTGGAGCGAGCAGTCTGCCCGAAGGGGCGTACGATCCCGGCGCTGTGATCGCCTTCGCCGGCTACTCGCTCATCACCAGCATGCCCGTTCTCACCCTCATGCTGCTCGTGTCGTCGCGCATCGAGAACATGTGGATACCCCTCGGCATAGGCGTGGCGGGCTTCTTGAGCGCCATGGCGCTCGCCAGCGTCGACTCGCCCCTCGTCCTAGCCCACCCCTTCGTCCTGATGCTGAAGCCGGCGATCGCCATGAGCGCCCAGCCGGAGTTCCTGGCCATCGCGGTTTCGGCGGCGCAGACGGTCATCTTCCTTGCGGCCGGGCTCTGGCTTTCCGGCCGCGGGCGCTACGAGTAGGAGGCAGTTATGGGATTTACAAGCCTTATCGGAATCGAGTTCATGAAGGTGCGCAGGTCGAAGATCGTCCCGCTCATCTTCATTGCGCCCATCCTCGTGGTCGTATCGGGGGTGGCGAACTTGAGCCGCTACTTCACCCCCGAGTACACAAACGCATGGCCCGCGATGTTCGTCCAGAGCGCGCTCGTGTACGCGTATTACCTGCTCCCGCTCAGCATGATCGTCGTGTGCGTGATGATTGCGGGCAGGGAGACGTCGCACAACGGCATCCTGAAGATGCTTGCGCTCCCCGTCAGCCGCTACAAGCTCTCCCTGGCGAAGTTCGTGGTCGTCGCGTTCTTCCTTCTCATGGAGATCGCCGTGTTCTTCGCGGTCTTCGTGATCGTCGGGCTAATCGCCACCCAGATGATGGGGGTGCAGGAGACATTGCCCATCGGCTACCTGCTGAAGTCCTGCGCGGGCCTTTTCCTGACCATGCTGCCCGCCGTTGCCGCCATGTGGGCGATAACGGTGGTCTTCGAGAAGCCCCTCATCACCGTCGGGCTCAACCTGCTTCTCGTCATCCCGGGCGTTCTCGTCGCGAACACCCCCGCCTGGATAGCTTATCCGTACTGCTATAGCGGCTACCTCGTCTCGTGCTCGCTCCATGACTTCACGGCCGGAATGGCATCGACCGCGTTCCAGCCGTTCCCGTTCGTCCTCTTCGCGGCGCTGCTCTTCGCGGCGTTCCTCTCATTGTCGGTGCTTCGATTCGGAAAAAAGGAAATGAGGTAAGAAATGAACACGAAGATCGTTTCACCCTCGGGGCGCAAGAGAGGGCAGGCAGCACGCGTTGGGTCAGTTGCGCATAGGGAAACCGCTCGTCATAACTCAACTGGAACCGTTCGGCCATCCGATTTCAGAGTGGAGGAGAGCTCGCCGCCTTCATAATCGACCGATAGGGCAGGTCCTTCCAACACCACCACAGCATCGGAGCCGTCTTTGGCGCAGGTGCAGACTGCATCGCCGTCCAGGCGGTTGACGAAGCAAAGGCCGCCCTCGGTGAGACAGAAGCTGCGGGCGATGATGTTTCCCACGGGAGCAACTTCCCGGGTTTGGGTGTCGTAGGCCTGAAGGCGCGAATCCTCGTCTACAAAGTAAATGGCGCGACCGTCGAAGGCTATGTTGCCGCTGGCGGGGATGGCGAGCGTCTGCACCGACCGCGTGGCTCGATCCACCTCGACGATCTTATCGTTCGCCACGAAAAAGAAACTGCGGTCGTTCAGGAAAAAACTGCGGCAATCCGGAAGAAACGCCCAGGTATCGCCGACCGTGTAGTCGATTCCCAGCAGGGAGCGATCGCTGTCGGCGATCTGCTCGAAAATCACGTGGCGCTCCAGCGTGTCCGCATTAAGGCGCACGATGCTGAACTGGGTGAACGTGCTGTTGTAATTGCCAACCCGGTCGATGTATTGTTGGGTTCGCGAAGTAAGGTAGTAAATGCAAGAGCCGGCCACATAGGCGCCCGTCACGGACTCCCCGTCCGAAAAGGCGCCGAAAAGCGGCGATGTTTCCACGGCCATCGCTGCGGCACCTTCGCGTTCTAAGGTGTAGGTTCGGGTTTCGTCGTCGAGCGCCACGGCAAAGCCGTCGCCTGCCACGCTTTGGGCGGCAGAGTTGTAGACCACGGTTTCGGCGGCCTCGGAAGAGCATCCAGTTACAGGCAGCAGAAGAGCGACGGCAAGCAGAAGGGCGGCCGCGGGCTTTGCCTTGCTGCCGAAGCGGGGCCTTCTCTCCAAGAGCCAGCAGTTCGTGCTGCGCCGCACCGTTCCGTACAGCGCGAGCATCGTAAGCGCCGCCGAAATTCCCGTCACCAGCGCGAATTCCCACGGGGACACTTCGGCAAACACGGCGATTGCCTCCCCTCCGTCGCCCTGAGCAAAGCGGCCGCCCTCCAAGAATCCCGTCGCCAGCAAGAACGGCAGGGGAAGGGGCAGGCGGAAGATGAATTGCTCCGGCAGTCCGATGAAGGGGATGAGGGTGGCAGCGGCGCCGATAAGAGCCGTCAGTGCGTACTTCCTCACTATAACCGAGGCGAAGAGGAGCAAGGCCGCGAGCATCACCGCGCCGAAGCAACGGAGGGCGGCGGCCGCTACGAACGCCTCTGCAAGAGAGAGGCTCTTCTCGCTGGTGCCGAAAAGCGGAACGCTCTGGAGGGGATAGTCCCCGTGGGGCAGCCCGTATTTCACCGCGAAGAACGTGAGCTGGAGAAGGGAGAGCGCGACACAAAGGGCAACGGCGGAACCGATGACGATGAGCACCTTGCACCGGGCGCTTGCGCGGCCCTCGGGGGTCGTGCGCAAAAGCGCGTCCATCTGGCAGGCGTATTCCGAGCAGAAAGCCGCGGCGGCCAGATACAAGACGGCCAGCAGCACCGCGAAATCCAGCGTCTGGACAGAGAGAAGCCCGGCCCAGCCGTTCGTCTCAAGGAAGTATCGGTTGGTCGGGCTCTCCGATACATAGAGGTACTGCTGGAAGGCGGCGTCGAAGCCCCGCTCGTGGGCCAGCACCTCCCCGGCCTGGGCCGCCGCACTTTCGTAATCCTCAGCCGAGGTGAGGCCGCTGTAGTAGCTTTCCTGCGCTTCGGCACGGGCGGCTTTCGCTTCCGTGATGGCCTCGCTCTCGTCTTGAAGCCAGGCCTCCTTCTGGTCGTTCAACGCCCCGTCCAGCCTTTCCAGGCACCAGGCGTAATCGGATCGGTGCTCTTGCATGGCGATGTTCTGGGGCTGTTCGGTCGCCGCCAGCCAGACCCCGCTGACCACCAGGGCCGCCAGCAGACAGGCCAACCCTCGCTGCCCGATCATGAGCTTCTTCCATTCATAGGCGAGCACCATCATCGCAGCCTCCTTATGGGGCAGTAGGTGTTTCGCGGCGAAAGCAGATAGATGGCTGCGGCAACGACGAGCCCCGCAACCAGGGAGATTGCGAGCGCTGCCTGCCAGGACAGGACGGGGAAGCCGCCGATGTCCAGAAACTCCGTTTGGGCCAGGAGGGGGCGGCCCGCCAGCAGCGAATAGGGATCGAGCGCTTTCGCCCAGACAAAGTGGGAATAGGCCGCGCTCGCGCCGCCGATGACGAGCACGGCGGTGAGCGCGAAGTTGGCGACAAGGGGAATAAGGGCGTTTCTGCCCCGCAGCGACACCGCAAGCCAGACCATGCCCAAAGCCCAGAGCCCGACGCTTCGCAGCGCCGCCGCCAGCACCGCGAATTGGAGGACGCTGAGGTCGATAGGTGCCTCGGCGAAGCTGGGGATGGCGTACACCGGCAAATTCAGGCCCTCTAAGGTACCGAAGGCGACCCCGAAGCCCGCCAGGTCAAGCAGCGAGAACCACATGGTCACCAGCAGCAAAAACCCGCTGGCTGCCATCAGCTTCGCGAGAACGGTGCGGCTGCCGCCATTGGGATTCGTGAGCAGCAACCGGTCCATCTGCGTTTCCCGCTCCTCCACGAAGGTGCCGGCCACGCCGTAAAGCCCCAGAAGCAGCACGAGAACGAGGGAGAAGTCGTAGTTCAGGTAGTAGTTGGCCATCTCCGTGTAGGCGAAGTCGGGCACGGTGCGACCGGCGTAGATCTGGTAGAGGGCGGCGCTTTCCCGCTGTTGGTACAAGGCCCCGGCCTGAGCCGCGGCCTCGGCGTTCTGGCGCGCCTTTTCCGCCACCGATGCAGCACGGTCGCCATATTCGTAGCAATACTGCATGGGATCGACGAAGTACTTCTCCAGTAGATTCCGATCGCTGTAGAGATTTCCCGTCAGGGAGTTGGCGTCGTCGGTGGCGGTGCTGGCGGTCATGTCCGCCGTGGCCTGGGCTAAAGGCTGCCACGTCGCCAGCAGCTGCTGCACCTTTTCGGGCGTAATGGGGCCTTGGTACTGGTCGTAGAGCTGCCAGTAGACGGTGTGCCAGCTGTGCTCGCCGCCGCCGTCGGCCAGAAACGAATAGGCATCCCACTCGCTGTAGATCTTGGCCAGGTTTATAACGCTGAACAGGACGAAGAGCACGAGCACCGATCGCCGACAGAAAAGCTTGGCGAATTCGTACCAGACTAGGCGCATGGTGCATCGCCGTCCTGGCAGAAATACAGGAACACGTCTTCCAGGTTCGGTCGCGCTGGCCGAGCCCCCGCACAGGGGCACTCGTCGCTGACGATACGAAGCGAGAAGAGGGCACCGTCCTGTTTCATGTTGCCGATGCAGCAGCGTTCGGCCAGCCGCCGGGATTGTTCCAGGTCCGCCGTTACCTCCCACACTTTGCCCGCGATGCTCTGCTCCAGTGCGCTCGGGGCTCCCTGCATGAGCAGCTTGCCGCGGCGCAGCAGCAGGATTTCCGTGGCAATGCACTCAACGTCGGGCACGATGTGGGTGGCTAGAAGGATGGTGCGCCCAGGGGCGAAGCGGGAGATAAGGTTGCGAAAGCGGATGCGCTCGCCCGGGTCCAGGCCGGCGGTGGGCTCGTCCAGCACCAGGACCTTCGGGTCGGATAGCATGGCCTGGGCAATGCCGAGTCTCTGGCGCATGCCCCCCGAAAGGGCGCCGATCTTCTTGTCCCGCGCGTCGGACAGATTCACGGTGTCCAGCAATTCCGCCGCGCGGCTTCGCGCCAAAGCCGGGGGCAGGCTTTTCAGCGCTCCCATGTAGAGGAGGAAATCCCCCACGGTGAAGTCACGGTAGAAGACCGGGTACTGCGGCATATAGCCCAAATCGGCTAGAAACGCGCGGCCCTGCGCCCCAACGTCGCGCCCATCGGCTCTCACTGTCCCGCCGTCGGCGCGCAAGATGCCCACGAGGATGCTGATGAGCGTCGTCTTCCCGGCGCCGTTTTCGCCCAGCAGCCCGAAAACGCCTTCGCCCAGCGTGGCACTGAAGTCTTTGAGGGCGTACTTGCCCTTGTAGCATTTCGCTACGTTATCGAACTGAATCTCCATGCTAGGCTCCAAAGCTGAACGTGGCGACTGCCGTGTCGATTTCCTCTATGCCGCAGCCCAGAAGCACGATGGCGGCCTGCGCATCATCTAGAAGGATCACCTGGGGAATCCGCCCCACGTAGCGGGAATCGTCCACCTCGATGGTCTCGGTGGCCAGAAGCTCGCCGGAGTCAACGGCATAGACCCGCACGGTGAGCACGTCGCCCAGTTCGGCGGTGGCGACGTATTTGCCCTGTTCGGACACGTAGACACCGTCCCCTCCCTCGTCGCTCGCGGAAAAGGCGAGCCGATGCGCGGCGCCGCTTGCCGTATCGACCCAGGGAAGGCTCCCGTCGACATGGGAAATCGCAGGGGGAAAGAACAGCCGGCCGTCGGCTCGTAGCATCTCCTCGACGCCCTCCGATTCCAGCCAGTCAAGCTCAAGCTCGCTGCCGTCGATGCCTATGGTTCCCCATACCGGCGCGCTGTCCTCGCCATCTCCGCTTTCGGCGGAAAAGCCGTCGCCGAAAAAGGCCACGCGGTCGTCGTCGGGGGTGAATGCGGCGCCGTTCAGCGAGGTCGCCATGCAGCTGGAGCCGCCGATGCCTTGGGCAGTGTCGAGCAGGGTAGTCAGCTGGCCGGCCGGGCGGTCGTAAAGGTAGAGGGCGCTAAGGCCAGCGATGGCCAGCCGATTCCCGTCGCTCGACGCCGCCACACAGCCGGGATCGAGCACCGGATCGCCGGACAGAAGCTCTTCCAGCTCCAGAGTTTCCTCCAGCTTCAACTCGCTGTCGTAGATGTACGCGACCGCCCCCGCATCGCCCATAACCGTGAGGACGATGCCGTCTTTGAACGGTGCTGCGCCAAAATCTCGCATCGGTGCCGGAGCCGGGCAGTGGGCCAGCACCGTGCCGGAGGCGGTATCGTAGAGGTACAGCTCATCAGCGCAGACGAGCAACGTGCCCGCCTGGGCATAGGAACAGCCCGTGAGCTTTCCCTGGAGAGGAGCGCTGTCGAAAGCGAAGGAGCCTGACGTTTGGGCGGGGTCATCGTCCTTCATGACATCGGAAGCTGGCAGCGGGGCGGCCGGTGTTTCCGGCGTCGCCTCTTCGGAGTTGTCCGTTGGTACAGGCGCGCTGCAGGCTCCCAGGACAAGTAGCGACAGGGCCAGTGCGGCGCAAAGTGCTTTTCTCATGATCTAGGCCTCCTGGAAGAGCAGTATCGAGTTGGTTTTGAAGAAGGGCGCGCCCGCGTTGTCGGCAGGCACCGCCACGCAGTAGAACGTGCTGAGCTTCCCTAACAGGGACGGGTCGATGACGCCCTCCACCACGGCCACGCCCCCTTTGCTCAGCTCTACGGCGCTCGATGCCTCTTCGTTCATCGCCATCGGCTGGTGATCGAGGAAAAAGGAAATGTGGTAACGCGCGCCGGGAGTGCCGCACAGGGTGAAGCGCACTGCTACCGGCTCGGTAAGGGGAAGGTTGTCGAATACCGTGTCGCCATCGAGGGTGAGCGTGTAATAGATCCCGTCGTCCAGCGTGTCCATGGCTATATCCGGCCATCCCGCCTGGGCCAGGTCGTTCTCCAGGTACCGGGACGTGACCTTTTCCTCGTGCACGCTGCAGGAGGAAAGAGCCTCCACCGGGTTCGGCGCCGTGGCGGCAGACGAAGGGGGGTCGGCGTTGAAGCGCATCTCCACACTGGCGGAAAGTGCATTGTGATACCACCCGTAGCTGGACGTGCTTTCCATGTCCGGCTGGAAGTCGGGGTTCGTGATGCTGACGATAGTCAGGTTCAGCGTGTCGCCGCCGTGCCCGGCCACCGGCTCGAAGAGGAAGGCAATGTCTTGATCCTCCGCCGCATCGAATGTATGGCAAAAGGCATAATCGGACGATTGGCCATCGATACGGTAGGGCTGGGGTTTCCCGTCCAAGAACAGGAGAAACCCTACACTGTCCAGGTCTCCGCTGACAGAAAAGCGATAGTCCAGGCGAAACTCTCCGCCATCGTAGGGAAACGGCTCCCGCTCACCGCTGTCGGACAGGGGCGGATTGGCGGCCTCGTGGCTGAGCATGGCCATAAGGCTCGCGTCGTCCTGGGCTTCCTCGAAGGGGTTCGACGCATCGCCTTGCGCAGGTGCGGGAGCTTCTTCCGGAATGTCGTAACCGCTGCAGGCGGAGATAGGCAGAAGAGCCGCCCCCAGCAGCATGGCCAAAATAGGTTTCATTCGCATACAGGACCTCCTTTGCGTCTTCTGCTCCAGCCTAGGGCGCAAAAGTCAAAAACCGGTCAAGCGGCGAAAAAAATTTCGGAGATGCTGAAGGAGCGCCGGTGAAGATCGACGGCAGCGGTTTTGCGTTAGCTTTTCTCGACGCCTCCTTGGGGGCGATTGACGGCAATCAGCGCCTTTACGCAGGCGCCCGTATCGCCGTTCGACAACTCCAAGGATCCTCCCAGCTTCCTGCAGAATATCCGGCTCATGGCAAGCCCCAGCCCCAAATGGCCGCCGGAGGCATCTTCGGTGAAGAACAGGGCGTCCCTCTTTCGGAGCGCTGTCTCTGAGAAGCCGGGGCCGTCATCGGTTACCGTGGCCGCTAGCAGTTCTCCTTCCAGGTGGAACTCAAGGACGATCTCGCGGCGGGCGAAGCGCTGGGCGTTGCCCACGAGGTTTTCGAGAATACGGTACAGAAGCTCGCCGTCGAAGACAGCTGTGCGCTCCGGCACGGAGATGCGGCAGGTCAGCTGCGCGGAACTGCCGCGGCACAGCACGGCCAAAGAATCGCCCAGCCCCTCCAGAAAACCCGGAAGGCTTACCTCTTCGGGGCGAACCTCCACCTCCTCGATGGCTCCCACCTCGCGCATGGCTTCGGTGTAGCGCCCCATGCGGTCGGCGGCGGATTCCAGGTTGGCAAGTGCCCGGTCGAGTTCCTCGTCGGTCAGAAGGCCCGCCTTGCGGCTTTCTTGCAAGTGCTCCACATAGCCTCCCATGATGGCGATGGGGTTGCGCAGATCGTGGGCCACGGATGCCTGGAGGGCTCGGCGCTCTTCCAGCATGTCCCACAGAAGGCGGTTGTTGTCGACGAGGGCCTGACGCATGCTCTCGAAGGCAACGCAGAGCTGGCCCAACTCATCGGCGGAAGCGCAGCGCACCCGGAAGTCGAGGTCTTGGCGGCGGACGTGGGCGGTCGCGTCGGCGAGCGCGCGGATGGGAGGCTCCAGCTTCTTCCGGTAGAACCATTGCCCCGCCAGGGCGATGCCGAGGATGGCGAAGAGAAGCGGCAGCCCGACCATGGCCACCTGCGAGGCGCGGTAGGCGGCTTTCGCCTTATCCGTGAGCATCGAGAAGCTCGAGTCTATGCGGTCGATGGTGTAACTCGCCGTTTGGTCGGGATCGCCTTCCGCGCCGTCCTGGACAAGACGGCCGAGCGACTGCGCCTGTCCGCCGATCTCAACTCGGGTGGTCGCTTCCGAGACCGTGCCGTCGGCCGCGGTGATCCTTTGGGTGAGCCACGCCTCGTTGGAATCTGGCAGGATGGATTTCTGCAGCTGGCTGCAGCCGAAGATCGCGAGGCCGCTGGCCAGAGCAACGGCGAGCATGGTCACCGCCACGGTTCGGGCGAACTCGCCTTTGAGGGACTTCTTCTTCATGCCTTCCACCGGTACCCCATTCCCCAAACCGTCTCAAGGGGCTCGCTGCCGCAGGCCTCCGAGAGCTTCTGGCGTATTTTGCGCACGTGCTCTTTGACGACGCTGGCATCCCCTTGGCCGTCGATACCCCATACCGCCGCGTAAATGCGCTCGCGGTCGAAAACCTGGTTGGGATGGGATGCCAGGAAATCCAAGATGTCGAACTCGCGCTTCGAGAAGGCTATTTCCCGATCCCCGGCGAACACCTTCCGCTGGGACCGATTGATGAGAAGGCCCTGCCCGGCCACCACTTCCGATGTCTGGCGTCCCCGGGCCTCCCGGCGCAGGTGCGCCTCGATGCGCGCCGTCAGCTCTCGCAGGCTGAAGGGCTTCGTGATGTAGTCGTCCCCGCCGACTGCAAGGCCGTCAATCTTGTCCTGCTCGGCGATACGCGCTGTAAGAAACAAAATAGGGCAGCCTATGTGGTTCCTGATGGTCTGGCACAGTTGCAGCCCGTCTGTCCCCGGCATGCCGATGTCCAGCAAGATAAGGTCGGGCTTCAAGCCCAGCTTCGCCAGGGCCTCTTCGGCGTTGTTGGCCTTGCAAACCAAATATCCGCGCTGGGTCAGGTGCGCGTCCAGCAGGTCGGTGAGCATGGGTTCGTCATCAACCACGAGAATCTTTTGGGTCATGCTGTCGCCTCCAATCTTACGAATCATAAGACGGTAAAGTCAAAAAACTGTCAAGCCCGAGTAGTTCTCCGTGGCAGTAGCATAGGGCGGCAGCACGGGGGACAAGCAGCTCGGGGGCAGCAGCACGTCGGGACCGCGCCTGTCGTAGACGCGCCCGGCAACTGGTGGGACGATGCGCGAGCAGAGGATCGCCGGGAACAGTGCGCGCGATGCGACGGGTGGCGGCGTCCCCAGGATAGACTGCATGAAGGCGGGCACGAAACAGAAGGCGCGCCGCGCATCTACTAACCATGGTTGAAGACTGTCAACCAAAGCTGCCGTATGCGTAAAGGGTCGGTACCCTATCTGCTATGCTGGGCTCATGTGTGCGAATGCGGTAGGATGGAGCCTGAGCTATGACCGTCGAGCCTTTCCGGTATCTCAAGTGGAACGACGATATTGTTGGCCTTGTTGCGCCCGATCTGTCGGTGCGATTCGTCGAACCGCGCTACAACACGACAGTGGCCTTGTATACCCATGGCCGCTCAGCATGGTCACCCGATGAATTTTTGCAGTTCCTCTCCGAGCGTATCATGAGCCCGAGCCGCCGCGACGTCGAGCGCCTCCTGTTCCGCTGCGGTCTTTCAGAGTACGATGTGTTCAAGATTGCCGACGCGACGCATGCCATTAACCCGCGCGATGAGCTGTGGATGGCTCGGGAAGTCGACGAGACTATGGCCAGTGCGGTCACTGCGGTGTTCGACGATGTCTTCCTGCAACGCATCGACGCGGTGGGCGACAGCGTGGACACACCTGAGGGGGCCAACGTGAAGCGCTATGGGGCCAGCGAGGGATGCTACGGCATTGTAAAGCAGCGCATCAGCCCTCTTTCCACTGACGTTGAATCCGAAGTGGCCGCGGCGCTGCTTGCCCGAGAGCTAGGCGTGCCATGTTGCCGCGCTTGGCGCTTCGACAAAGATGCGGTATTCAGCGTCTTCGAGTACGATTTCACCCGCGAGTACTTGGTGCATATGCGCCGTCTTTTCGACGGCCCGCGTGGCGAAAACGAGTTGGAAAACCTGCTGGCGGTACGCCCTCAGTATGCTGAGAATTTCTGCCGCATGATCGCCTTCGATTTCATCACGCGTCAGGACGATCGGCATTTGTCGAACATTGCGGTGCTAGTGACGGGCGAGGGGGAGCGCTTCTACCCGCTTTACGACAACGGGCGCAGCCTCTTTTACGAGGATACCGAGGAGTTCGCACGTAAGGCCGCAGCCGACCCCCGCGCTTTCGCCACCACCTTCGGCTACACCGGCACCTATTGGGATCACGTCTGTGATATAGCGGCGCAGGGCGTGCGCTTCGGTGATCTTATGAGCCTGGATATGGATGAGGGTCGTATCGGGGAAATCCTCAGTGAGGCAGGTTTCGCAGGTTATCGTCTGGAGGCCGGCACCCAGTGGATTGCGAATGCCCTTTCGCTCCTTCGTGCGTTGGATGCGGGAGCAATACGGATGGACTGAGGTGCGGCCAGAGGTCTGGGTTTGAAACGCCTTCTTGCTTTAAGCAAGTGGAGCGGACTCCTAGTCATTGTAGGAGCCCGCTCTGGGGAGGGAACTACGGCCAAGCCACCTAAGCTATGAGCGCGGTAAGCACCGTATCTTTCGCAAGAGCCTCGCCTACAAGCTGCCCGAACACGAGGCATCGGCTGTGGCTGATGCCGGGGCAGTGCACGGGGTAGTCTTTTCCAAAGAAGTCACCTTGTACGTTGCCGATGACAAACAGGCCGTCGATAGGCTCGTCTTCTTCGGTGCAGACCTGGGAATTGTTGTCCACGTGCAATCCGAAGGGGATGGTTAGCGTGGAACAAACGAGCGGGGTCGCGTAGAATGGCGCTGTCTTAACTTCTGAAAGGAATTGGGCCGGCACGTCGAACTTCGTATCAACTCCTGCCTGGTAGGCTGCGTTGTATTCATCGACAGACTTTTCAGCTGATCTGCCGGCACGCCGATCTTTTCCGCTAATTCATCAAGGGATTCTGCCTTCACCAAGCTGCCGCTTTCGATGCGCTTCCCCATCTCTTTCTCGATGCCGTTCAGCCACTCTTCGAACGCAGTGATGAACTTGGTGTTCGGAGCGGCCCAGCCTGCATTCGACATGGGGGGCGGCCTGGTGCTTGAATTGCTTTATGCTGCTGGCCATCAGCCTGCTGGACATGGGGTGATTCATTCGGTCTGGGCGCTCTTGCTGTCGCTGGGTCTTCTGTTTATCGCCTTTGCGGCGATCCTCCCCACGCCTGCAGGTGATTGCCCTCGTGAATACCCGTTTCCTCGATCAATTCGTCCCCGATGACCGCCCGCGAGGCCGCACCGCCCTCCTCTTCGGCGCGTTGGCAAAAAAATGGGCGCGGAGGGCGCACGTTAGTGGAACAATGGTTTTTGAGAGTTCCCAGTGAGCGGAGGCAACCATGACCACGACCGAAACCACCACCGAGTTCGCCATCGACGAACTGCTTTCCGACGGCATCAAATCCACCCCGCCGTCGTTTGTGCGCGCCATTCTGAAGGCGGCCTCCGATCCCGATGTCACTTCCTTTGCCGGCGGCCTGCCCAACCCCATTTCTTTCCCGCAGGAAAAGCTGATGGAATCGATGCAGCGCGTGGTGGCCGAGCGCGGCGCCGAGGCCTTCCAGTACTCTGCGACGGCGGGCATTCCCGAGCTGCGCGCCTGGATCGCCGAGCGCTACAACCACCGCTTCGGCACCGACTACACTGAAGAAGACGTGCTGGTCACCACTGGCTCGCAGCAGGTGCTCGACCTGCTGGGAAAGGTGCTGCTCGATAAGGGCGACGGCGTGATCGTGGAGAAGCCCACCTACCTGGCCGCCATCCAGGCCTTTGCGCTGCAGCAGCCGGTGTTTCGCGAGGTGGAGCTGACCGACGAGGGCCTGAACATCGACGAGCTGAACACCGCCTTGGATGCCGGCGCGAAGATGATCTATCTCATTCCCAACTTCCAGAACCCCACGGGCCTGACCTACACGGCCGAGAACCGCGCGAAGGTGCGCGAGGCGCTGGCCGGCCGCAACATTGTGGTCGTGGAAGACGACCCCTACGGTGAGCTGCGTTTTGAAGGCGAGTCGCTGCCCTACATCGGCGGTACGGCGCTGCCCCACGGCGTGGTTATGGGTTCGTTCTCGAAGACGGTCACGCCGGGCTTCCGCATGGGGTATCTGCTGACGAAGGACCACGAGCTGCTGGCGAAGCTGAACACCGCCAAGGAGGCCGCCGATTTGCACACGAACGTGTTCGCCCAGTTCGTGGTGCTGGATTACCTGCGCCACAACGACCTGGACGAGCACCTCGTGAAGATCCGCGACCTGTACCGCGATCAGGCCCAGGCCATGACCGACGCCATGGCCGAGTTCTTCCCGGCTGAGGTGTCGTTCACCAAGCCCCAGGGTGGCATGTTTTTGTGGGCCACGCTGCCCGAGGGCATCAGCACTATGGACCTGTTCCCGAAGGCACTCGAGCGCGGCGTGGCGTTCGTGCCCGGCGACCCGTTCTATGCCGAGCCCGGCGCACGCTCCACGATGCGCCTGAACTTCACCAACGCCGATGCCGACACCATCCGCGACGGCATCCGCCGCCTGTCCGAGGTGATCGCTGCGGCACTGTAACCGCGGAAGGCCGAAAGGATATCTATGTTGGGGGTCGCTCCGTGCGGCCCCTTTTTACGTTGCACAAAGCGAGAGGTCCTCGGCCACAGCTGGCGTCGTTGCTTCGGCTGGTAAGCCCCGTGAACATTTCTGCGCGAGATCGGATGCGCCCCGTCGGCACTTCTTTTCCCGCGGAATAGGGGATGCGCACCCGGGTCCTCCCCTCTTTTCCACGATGTCGCGAGCGAATAAGGGCAAAAAAGCCGATTGACGAGGGACGCAAGGGCAAGACGGTGTAAAATATGCCCATTGTGCAAGAGGAAAGTAGGACCTATGAGAACTTCCAGAGAAACCGTGTCTCGTGTTTCTCGTGAAACAAGCCACGGCGAAGGGCGGACGCCACAGCCCCTGGCGACCGGCGAAGTTCCCCTTCTTTCCCGACGGGCCTTCGTGGTCGCGGCCGCCTGCGTTGCTGCCGGCGCGTTGGTCGGCTGCGGGTCCGATGCCTCCACCGACGCGTCTTCCGTTCAGGACGACCCCTGCCCCTACAACTGGAACGACCTCATCTGGGACGGCGGTCGCCCTGTGTACCGCGTGAATGACCAGGTGCTGTCCCGCTGGGGCGTGGACGTGTCCGAGCATCAGCTGGAAGTGGACTGGAGTGCTGTGGCCGAGGCGGGTGCCACCTTCGCTTTCGTGCGCATCGGCAATCGTGGCGCCACCAAGGGGTCGCTCGGTGTGGACGAGTATTTCTTCCAGAATGCGAAGGGCGCCCACGAGGCGGGCATTCCCGTGCACACTTATTTCTTCTCGCAGTCGGTGAACGAGGAGGAGGCCCGCGAAGAAGCGGCTTATGCGTTGGCGCAGGTGCACAAGGTCGAAGCCGAGGGTGTGTCGGTGGGCATTGTGGCCTACGATCACGAGTCGGTGGAAATCGACGGCGCCCGGGCCAATAATATCTCAGCCGAGCAATTTGCCGCCAACGCGCGGGCGTTCTGCGAGGTTATCGAGCAGAACGGCTATGCGCCCATGATCTATGGCAACCAGCAGGACTTGCTGCGCCTTACTCCCGCCGAGCGCAAGGAATACCCGCTGTGGCTTGCCGAGTACGGCATCGACGAGCCCACCGTTTCCTTCAACTTCGCCATTTGGCAGTACACCAACCAGGGTGAAGTTCCCGGCATTCCCACCAACGCCGACCTCAACGTCTGGTTCGAAATCGCCTAAGGGAGACGTGCGCAGCTCGGCTATAATGGCAGGCTGCGATTAGTTGATTCTTTGGGAAGGCTCCTCATGAACATTAACAAGGCGATTCTGCATGTGTTCGATTTCGTGTCCTGTGTGAATGTGTTTGCCCAGGCCGAGATGGATTTGGGGAACAAGACGGCGAAGCGCTACGTGACGAGCCAGGCGAAGCGGGCCGTGGGGAACCTGGACAGCAAGCGCGGTACCTTCGCGGAGAACAGCCTGTTTGCCGAGGAGCTGCGCGCCTATTTCCGCGGCGAGCGCGATTTCGTGGGGCTGTCGCAGCAGATCGGCGAGTTTTTGGTGAACGAGTTGTCGCGCATGGAGAAGACCCCCTCCACCGACCTGCTCGTCATCGACTTCGAGGGAGACCTGGACCAAACGGTGCGCGAGATGACCGACGAGGAGGCCGAGACCGCCTTCAAGGGGCGCGGCACGCGGTACTTCGCCATCATTTTGCTGGAGAGTCGGCAGGCCTACATGCACGAGGTGGGCAGCAACGACTTCGGCGACGCCGCCACCACCATCGCGCGGCACCATGCCATTCTGCCGAATCCGTCCCAGAAAGTGGCGTCGTTCGCGCTCATCGACGGCGATGCCATGACCGTGTGGTTCGTGGACAAAGAGCGCGAGATCGCCGGCGATACACGCTGGATCATCCCCGACGGTCTGCTGCAGTGCTCCATGGAGGCGTCCAGCAAGGAAGTGCTGCAGGCGGTGACCACGGTGGTGGAGGAGGTGGCCGAGGAATACGGCGCCAACACGGCCGTGGCGCTGTCGAAGGCCAAAGCCTACGTGGCCGAGAACGCCGAGGAGTCCGACGAAGTGGACGCCCACGAGCTGGGCCGCGAGGTGTTCGCCGACGAGCCAGTGCTGCAGGAGCGCTTCGACCGCGCGGTGAGCGAGGGGGCCATCCCCGAGCGCGTGGTGGTGGAGGCGGCCGTGGCCAAGCGGGTTACGCGCAACCACAAGATTCGCACCGACACGGGCATTGAACTGACCTTCCCCGCGGAATACGGCGAGAACCCCGATTTCATCGAGTTCTCGAGCGCCGCAGATGGCCGCATCCAAATCGCCCTGAAGAATATCGGGCACATCGAGAATCGCTAGGAGCGCCTCCGCGAGGTGGTGTCGCTACCGCTGATGTCATCGGCGCTGCCGGGCTACTTGGCGGGCAGGTCCTCGGTGGCGTAGTCATAGGCGGTGCGGCCGCGGGGGTGCAGGGTCACTTCGAAGGGGAGGGCCCCTTCGCGCAGGGCCTGCTTCACGAACACATTGACGGCGGTGGTGAAGCTCATGCCCAGTTCGTCGAACATTTCGTCAGCTTGCTTTTTCAGCTCGTCGTCGATGCGGATGGTGACATTGGAGTTTGCCATAGGACTACCTTTCTGTAAGAATCGCTGAAATGCAGTGTACACCTTTAGGCACCTTTCCGTGCAAATTGCGCGATGACGGCGGTGCGGCTTTTTGCTATGTGTTCTGGCGCTCTTTCAAGTGGCGTCTGCAAACAACTCGCTGGCATTCGGAAAAACCTAAGGAGCTGGGGCCGTGCCAAAGGGTAGAATCGGCGGCGACCATTCAACGGAAGGAGCGTTTCCATGACCAACGAGCCGCAGTCAACGAATTTGTACGAGCGCCGCGAGGCGTATATTCCCCGGGTGGCGGCTATCCACGACCTGTGCGGCTACGGAAAGTGCTCGCTTGGCGTGGCTATTCCCGTGCTGTCGGCCGCGGGCTGCGATGTGTGCCCGGTGCCCACGGGCCTGTTCTCCAGCCACACGGCATTTCCCGGGTGGTACATGCACGACACCACCGATATTTTGAGCGACTATCTGGCTGCCTGGGCCGGCATCGGTGTGGATCTGGACGCGGTGTACTCGGGCTTTCTCGGCGCGCCCGAGCAGGTGGACATCATCCACCAGGTGTGGGAGACCTACCCGAACGCCCTGCGCGTGGTGGATCCGGTCATGGCCGATCACGGCAAGGTGTACCCCACCTACACGCCCGAACTGGTGGCCGCCATGTGCGAGCTGGCCAATGGCGCCGACGTGCTCACGCCGAACCTGACCGAGGCGGCGCTCATCCTGGGTCGCGAATGGGAAGGGGCCGATGTGGACGAGGAGACCGTGCGCGCCATGATGTTGGAGCTGCGCGAGCGCGGCGCAAAGAACGTGGTGCTGAAGGGCATCGAGCATGGCGATGGCCTTATCCACAACTACGCGTGGGGCGACTCGGTGGATTTCACCGAGACCACCAACGCGAAACTGCCCTACATGCTGCACGGCACCGGCGACGTGTTCGCCAGCACGCTTTTGGCCGCCGTCATGGCCGGCCGCAACCTGGCCGAGGCCACGGCCTTCGCCGCCGACTTCACGGCTGATGCCATGGTGGTATCGGCCAAGCAGCCCGACTTCGAGGCCCGCGGCGTCAGCTTCGAGCCCCTGCTGGGAAAGGTAACGGCGCTGTTGGGGTAGAAGGCCGTCCTAGAAGGCCATCCGCAAAGATCGGGCTTCGCGCGTTTTCGAGCGCCGCGGCAGCTCCTCTACGACAAGGCGCTCTTCCCACCGGTTGAATAGGGCCAAGCCCTCTGGAGCCGATGCGCCAAGAAAATCAATTCAATTTCGGAAGTTTTCCGATCAGCAATCGGAAAACTTCCGAAACCTGGGCTCTCTTGCAGCGGTGCGGCACAGGAAAAAGGACGCGCCCCGCGGGAGGGATGCGGGGCGCGCAAGGGGAGGGTGAGGTTCAGGGGCGATACTGGCCTCGAGCCGAGGAGGGCGGTCTGGATCCTAGTTCCCGGCGGCGTGCTTGCCGGCGACGCGGCCGCTGGTCATGGCGTTGCCCATGTTATTGCCGGCCGAGGGGCAGTTGTAGGCGTTGCCGTAGCGTTCCCCCATGGTGTTGCCCACGGCGTACAGGCCGGGGATCACGTCGTTCTTGGAAGCGGTCAGCACCTGGTAGTTGCCATTTACGCACAGGCCCGCCAAGGTGTTCAGACCCGGGCCGTACAGACGAGGCGTGCCCTGGGCGGCAATGTAGAACGGCGCCTCGTCGATGGGGATGAGGTTGTTGGCCGGCTTGCCGAAGTCGGTGTCCTTTCCGGTGGCGCACAGCTCGTTGTAACGCTCCACGGCAGCCTTGGCGTTCTCCAGCGCCTCGCCTTCCAGGCCCGCGTTCTTCAGCGCTTCCTCCACGGTGGCGCCCACGAACACGTCGTTGGTCATGGCCATGCCTCGGTTGGCGATTTCCAAGCCGCGCACCGTCACGGTGCCGGCCGCGGGGTCGGCGGCGTCCATCTGAGCCTGGTACTCCTCGATGCCCTCGGGGAATCCCCAGTTGGGGGCGCCGTGATCCAGGCCGCCCGCCTTGATGTAGTCCATGTGCTTCTTGTCCATGATGGCGAAGTTGCCCTGCATAGCGCCTTCCAGATTGATAGGCTGGCGCACGGACTGGGCCAGCACCAGGCCGGCGAAGGACTCGTTCATGAAGCGCTCGCCCTTGCAGTTCAACCACAGGCAGGGCGTGGAGCCCCAGGGGCCAAACGAGATGGAGGGCGCGTCGCCGGCCACGGGGCGCGGATGGCTCTCGATGGCGCCGCCGGCCCAGCAGCCCATCTTGTGGCCGCTGCCGTCGCAATCGGTCATGCCCGTCAGCGTCTCGCGGTCCACTCCGTGGCGCATGGCGTTCTCGGCACATTCCGTGCACAGCTCCCAGACCATGTTGCTGTTGGCACCGAAGTCGCCCGTGGCCAGAATGACGCCCTTGGCGGCGTCGAACTGCACGTAGTTGCCCTCGGCGTCCTCGGCGATAACCCCGGTCACGACGCCGGCGTCATCGGACAGGCAGCGCACAGCAGCGTGGCCGCAGAACCACACGGCGCCGAGCTCTTCAGCAGCATCGCGGCAGTAGGTCTCGATCTCCGACAGACGCGAGATGCCGGTCAGCCCCGCCTTGCCCACGGGGTTCGCGTTCTGGGTGCCTACGGTCTGCACGGTGGAGGCCCACATCTTGTAGCCGGAAATTTCCACGGGGTAGTCGGTGCCGCTGGGCTTGTCGTAGGCGATCTGCACGATGCACTCGCCGCCCGCGTAGTCGAACACGTTGGAGGTGTCGGGGATGAGCGAGGCCAGGTTGTCCATCATCTCGCCGGAGTTGTACACGAACGAACGGATGACCTCGGTGTTGCAGCGGCCGTTGGCGCGGCGCACGTACTCGTTTACGATCTCGTCCAGATTATAGGGTCCGAAGCCCCAGCTCTCCAGCAGCTGGGAGTTGTAGGAGCAGATGTCATCGCCGCGGTAGACGATCTCGCCGTCGTTGTGCTTCTCGATGACGGCCACCTTCGCGCCGGCCTGGGCCGCGGCCAGGGCCGCCTGGGTGCCCGCGTGCCCGCCGCCGACCACCACGACGTCGAAGCTCTCCGTGGCGGTGATGGCATCGGCTGCGATCTCGGGAGCGGCGCCCAGCCAGTCCTCGTCGCACATATAGAAGTCGGGACGCGCGGCTCCGGCACCCGTGCTGCTCAGCTCGCCGTTGCCTGTGGCCTCTGCGGGCTCGGACTTCGCCTGCGGCGCGCAACCGGCCAGGCCCATTACACCCATCACGCCAGCGGCGCTGGCACCTACGAGAAAGTTCCTACGAGACAGTTCCATGATTCCCTCTCCTTATCACTTTGACTATCGGAATCGGCGACCCCGCGGCTCTCGCCCGAGGCGCTGTATCCAGCATGGCAGGCCGCATCGGCCGTCGCCATCCGACGAAGCGTCGATTTTCGAGTGGTGAGCGGCGCGATTTGTCTCAACGCTTTTACGTATTTTCCCGATGAGCGAAAGCGTTTTCCCAGGTGGGGAATGGTGCGGAGGCTACGCGATCAGAAAGGGCTGCTATAATGGCCCCTGCCTGGTCTGGACGTCAATTCTCTTTGGAGACTGCCGTCGAGTCAGGGAGAGGAGGTCCGCGGGCGGCGTGAGAAGCGCACCGCGGCTGAGGGAAAGAGGGGCGCGCGATGGCAACGCCGCTGGCTGCGGACAACCATAGGCAATCGACCGCTGGAGCCATGGGGCTTCTGGTGGTGGGCCTCGCGGGGCTGTTCTCGTCGCTGCTCATTTATTCGGGTACCGTGATCAGCTTTCTGCGATTTCCCTTGTTCGATCTGGCGTTCGGCCCGGCCGGCTACATGGCGCTGTTCGCCGAGACAACGCTGCTGGCATCTACGGTGCTGGGGGCCGCCATCGCGATGGCCAGCTTGCGGAAGCGCCGCCCGCTGCCCTTCATGGTGCTGGGCGCGCTGGCGGCGGTCGCCTACCTGTGCTGTTCGCTGGGATTCGGCTTCGCCTGCTACTTTCAGGTGACCACACCTGAGGTGTACCCCCTGCTGGGCACGGCTGCTGCGGTGGCCGACTGCGGCATGGTGCTGGTATGGGGGCGCGTTTGCGCGCGTCGTTTGACCATGCGCCCGGCTTTGGTGGTTGTCGGTCTGGCCTCGGTGCTGTCGGCGGCTTTCTGTTTCCTCTACAGCTGGCTGCCTCTGGAGGGCATGCTCGCCCTGTTCTTTGTGGGCTCCACTCTAGCCGCCGTGATTCCCCTGGCTGTGCACGATTCGCGTGGAGGCGTGGAGGGGGATGAGGGCAGCGCGGCTTCGGCGTCGGTGGCCGGACGAGTCGCGGCTGTGCCTGCCGATGCGGCTGACGAGGCTGGCGAGGCCGATGCTCCCGACGCGCGCTCGCGCATTGCGTCGCTGTTCGAGGTGGTGGGAACGCCCAGCCTGGGGCTTGTCTCCTTCGCCTTCGTGATGGCGGTGATGCGCACGGCCTTCAACGAGAGTCAGAGCCTCTACTTGGCAGCGCTGGCCCTATCGGGCACGGGCATCGTTGCCTACGCGCTGCTGAAACGCGGCCGGTTTCTGCTGCCGGGTGGCTTGCAGCAGACGTTCCTGCCCGTGGTGGCCCTAGTGGTGCTGGCGGCGGCGAATATCACTGCCACGGTCGGTCAGGGCGTCGCGGTGTCCGACTGGCTTACCTATGGGTTGTATTCTCTGGCGGCCGTGCTCACCCTGGCAACGCTGTGCGCAGTGGCCCATGCGGGAGAGTTCTCGCCCGATCTGGTGTTTGCCGTTGCCATCTGCGCTTTCTGCGGGGCCTCGTTCATCGGCCAGCAGGTCGGCGGCGCGCTGCCCAATGATATGGTTTCGGTCGTGGTCACTATCACTACGACGCTCTATGCCTTCGCACTGGTGCTGGTATCGCACTTTTGGAGAAAGTCCGCGGCGCCTTTGGCTGCGGAAGGAGGGGAGAGTGACGGCGGCGGGCGTTCGGTTGCGGTTGCCTCTGCGGGGGAGGCGCCCGGGGCTGTGGAGGTTGGGTCTCCGGTGGTTGCGGTCGACGCGGAGGGTGCATCGGGGGTTGGTGCCGCGGGTGCCGCGGGAGATACCTCCTCTTCCGATACCCTGGCCGCTCGCTGCGCTCGTCTTGCCGAGGCCCACAGCCTCACGGCTCGCGAGCGGGAGATTCTCGAGTACCTCGCCGAGGGGCATAACGGCTCCTATATCGCCAGCGTTCTCTTCATCTCTCCCAACACGGCTCGTACTCACATTCACAACATCTACCGCAAGTTGGACGTGTCGTCCCGAGAAGAGATCCTGCGCCTTACCCGCCGCTAAGAGTCCAAGAGGCCTCGCAGGTTGCGGACGGGCTTCAGGCTGCCCGCAACCTGCCCGGATCCTGGGAGACTCTTCCTTCTCATCCGCGTACCCGCTGCCACCGCAACGCTTATCCCCTGCGAAGGCCCGCTTTTGGCGGGCCTTCGCTTTCTTACGACAATGAAAGGCGTTGCGTAAGGTTATCGGCTGAGGAAGGGGCTATACTGGTCGCAGACCATTTTGATACAGGAGGTATCTGTTATGACCGAACCGCAACTCAATCCCAACCAGCAGGCCGCTTCGGCGAAGCCCTATCAGGCGGATGGTGCCGCGGTTGCCGGCGCGACGGGCGCCGCGGCCTCGAGCGCCAGCGCGACGGCCGCTTCCATTGCTGACGAGTTTACCGCCACGGCCGCCGGCGCCCCCACGGCCCCGATGGCCGATCCCAACCTGAGCGCCGCCGAGCAGGTGGCCGCAGCTCAGGCCGCCGCGGGAAGCGCCGACCAGCAGCCCTATGGAGCCTATCAGCCCCAGCAGGATTATTCCCAGCAGGCCTATGCCCAGCAGTCGTACCAAGGATACCAGGGATACCAGGGATACCAAGGGTGCCAGGGGTATCAGGCCCCGCCGCAGCAGCCCTATCAGGCCAGCTACGAGCAGCCGCAGGTATCCTATCAGCAGGTATACGCGCAACCGGTAGCCCCGGCTCAGCCGGTGGCGCTGTACCCGATGACCGACACCGATCGTACCCTGCGCCTGGTGGCGTTCATTTTCTGCATCCTGTCGCTTCTGGGTTCCTGCTGGCTCATCATTCCGCTCGCGTGGATGATCCCCATGTCCGTCATCTCGTGGGGCATCTACAAGGGCACCAAGGCCAATACCGTCGCCTTCGGCGTGTGCACGCTGATCTTCTGCTCGCTGGTGGCTGGCATCCTGTTGCTTTGCTCCCACAAGGATCGCTAAGCGTGGCCGCGCCTGCGTACATCGAACGCCACTACGCCGCCCTCCCTCGGGAGGGCGGTTTTGCCAGCCGCTGCGCCATGGCCTTGGGCGGCGTGGACTGGACGGGGAAGCACGTGCTGGATGTGGGCTGCCGCCGTGGCAAGGGTGCCTACAAGCTGAGCGAGCGCGTAGGTGCCGATGGCCTGGTGGTCGGCGTGGACTGGAGCCCCATGTTTGTAGAAGCGGCGCGGGAGGGGGTTGCCGCGGCTTTGGCGCGCAGCGGGCTGACCGCGAGCAACTTGGAGTTTCGCCAGGGCTACCCCGAGGATTTGGCGGCTGCCGGCATTGCCGACGGCTCCCAGGATGTGGTGTACCTCAACAACGGATTCGCCCACTTCGCCGATCCCGCGCAAGCACTGAGGGAGTGCTTCCGTGCGCTGGCGCCCGGGGGCCTTCTCGTTTTGGAAGTGGTTACGACGACGGCCGACGAGCTCGTCGCCGTAATCTGTCAGCTGACCGCCGCTGGCTTTCCCGACCCTGCCGTCATGGCCTCGGAGCCGCTTCTCGTAGCTGAGGAATCGGTTGCGGGCTTGGCTTCTTCGGCCCCTTCTCAACTCGGCGCTGCGACTTCCGCGGCCGTTCCCGCGAGCGCCGTCCTCCACGCCCGAAAGCCGCAGTGCGCCTAGGACTGCGGCGGGTTATGGGCTGTGGCGCAACGCCCGTCGAAGGGCGTTCTAGTATCGAAGCGAGAAGGAGGGCGCCTGAGGGCTTCCGAAGGCGTGACTGACACTATTTTCGATTTGGTCCATCGCCCGTGACAGCCGAGCGCTCTCTTTTGCAGAAAAATCGACTTATATAGCATTGTGGATGAACGAGAAGGACACTTTCATGCTATATAAGTTCAAAAATCTGCAATTGATCCTCTTCAAATGCTATATAAGTCAAATTAGCTGCATTCCAAGCTTTCGGTCCGTTCTGCACTGCGGCCGCCCGCGTCATATCTCCTCAATCAGCGGGCGTGGGAAAAAAGTGTGCTGAAAATGGCGCTAGATCGCGAAAAGTTGACGAGGGCGTCGTTTCTTTTGCGAGCTGGGGTCGCTGTTCGTTACAGGAAACGCTGTTTTCCCTGGTGATAGCTACTCGACAGAGAGGTATGAAGGCACCCCAGACAAAGTAGCGCCTACTTTTCGTAATTCAGCGCCACTTTCAAGGGCATTTGTCTCGAAAAAGGCCGCGGAAGTTGCGCGACGGGGCTTGCAGCGGGACGCCATACTCAGAAGCTAGCGTCCCGCTGCCGGCGGTCTATTCCTCGTAGAGGGAGAAGTCTGCCTTGCTGACGCCGCAGAGGGGGCAGACCCAGTCCTCGGGGATGTCCTCGAACGCGGTGCCGGGCTCGATGCCGCCGTCCGGATCGCCTACGGCGGGGTCGTAAATGTAGCCGCAGACATCGCAAATGTACTTGTCCATGGGTGCCTCCTTTTCGGGCTCGCGGGATGGCTCGCCGCTCGCCGCCGATGCTTGCAAATGCGAAGTCATAATCCCACGGAACGCCCCGCCGTGCGGCCGCCCTGCCAACCCGAAACCGATTTGTGAAGTGGGGCGTGGGCTTGCGAAACTCAAGGCAAGCAGGGGGAAACTAACCCGTAACGGCGCAGAAACGGAAATCCCAGGTGAAACCTAATCGATCAGCGCCGAGCGCATCATGAGGGCAGCATTTCCCATGAGGAAGCCCACCGCCATCTTCGGTTTCGAACAGGGCTCGCTGCGGCTGGCGCATCTTGGCCGCTGCCACGCGCACCCGCGCCGGCGACTTCCCCATTCGAGAGCGTGATAGCGTTGCGTCCGCGAGACGCGCAGGAAAGGAGCAGGCAATGGTTACCGCCGAGCAGCAAAAGATTATCGACCGCGCCCAGCTGCAACAGGTGAACGGCTGGCAGCACTTGAAGGTGAAGGGCACTCCCTACGAGTGCGGCTTCCAAGAGGGCTACCTGCTCGTTGACGAGTACAAAGACGCCCTGCGCGTCTACCAGTTCATGACCTTGGAGTCCTTCGGCATGACCTACGAGTGGTTTGCCGAACAGGCACTGAAGCTGCACCGGGACATGATTCCCGCTCGCTGGCTGGAAGAGCTGTGCGGTATGGCCGAGGGCCTGACGGCCGCCGGCGTGCCCACCACCACCGACGACATGATCGCCTGGAACGACTGGATGGAGATCACCGGCTACTGGTGGCCCCAGAACGCCGGGAAGGTCATGAGCCGCCCGCTTATGAAGACCCACCGCAAGGAGCACTGCTCCGCCATCGTGGCCACTGGTTCGGCCACCGTGGACGGCAAGCCCTACCTGGGCCACGAGAGCTTCGACGAGTTCTGGAGCGGCCAGTACTTCAACGTGTGCAAGCGCGTGGAGCCCGACGAGGGCTACGCCTTCATCATGCAGGCCTCGGCCCCGTGCATGCTGTCCTCCATGACCGATTTCTATGTGACTGCCGCCGGCCTGAACATCACCGAGACCACCCTGGCCGGCTTCGACCGCTACGACGACGCCGGTATGCCCGAGTGGGTGCGCATCCGCGACGCCGTGCAG
This sequence comes from Adlercreutzia mucosicola DSM 19490, assembly GCF_000422625.1. Classification (GTDB taxonomy): domain Bacteria; phylum Actinomycetota; class Coriobacteriia; order Coriobacteriales; family Eggerthellaceae; genus Adlercreutzia; species Adlercreutzia mucosicola. The sequence continues at coordinate 226,851 of NZ_KE383895.1, forward strand.
TTCTCGGCCACCATCGACCAGTTCGTTGAGCGGCTGAACAGGCAGAACAACGGCGGTTACGCCAACGCCTGGCTCATAGCCGACCACAACACCGGCGAGATCGCCCGCTTCGAGCAGGGCCTGGCCTTCACGAGCTTGGAGCGCACCTTCGACGGCGCCTACTTCGGCTGCAACGCCGTGTTCGACCCGCGCATCCGCAACCTGGAGTGCAAGGACAACGGCTTCAACGACCCGCGCCAGCAGACCGGTGCCCGCCGCCAGCGCTGGATGGAACTGATCGATGCGTACTACGGAAAGATCGATCTGGAGGTCGTGAAGAAGATGCTGGCCGACACCTACGACGTGTATCTCGGCTATAACTGCCCGTCGAGCCGCTGCATCTGCGCCCACTACGACGTGGACCCGCAGTACTACGCCGACGATCCCGATGCCGTGTGGAACATTCCGTTCTACCCGGCCGGCTCCTGCGACGCCAAGGCCGCCGGTCCCGACGACGTGAAGCATATGAAGATGTGGGGCCGCTACGGCCGAGCCGACGGGGTGGAGTTCGTGGCGCGCGACTTCATGGACCAGCATCCGCTGTGGAAGTGGATGGATGGCTACCTGCAGGATCGCCCCACCCAGCCCTGGACCCTGTTCGACTAGGAAACCGGGAACCCGGATGCTGCGCCTCTCCACGGCGCTCGCGTCCTTTCCATATACCGCATCAGCCTATCGAGGATAAAGGAGCATAGATTATGGAAATCTCAAAGGAACAACTTGCGAAGATGGCTCAGGCCTACAAGAAGGCCGAAACCCAGCATGTGGCCCAGCGCGCCGTCACCAAGAACGGCATTTTGGCGTCGGCCGAGAGCGTGGAGGTGCTCGAGTCCATGAGCCCCAAGAACTTCGCGTTCTCCATCGACGTGGACGACCAGGCCGTGGCCAACCAGAAGATGTCCGGCCGCTGCTGGATGTTCGCCTGCCTGAACGTGCTGCGCTTCCACATCGAGAAGGAGCTTGACCTGCCCCGCGGCACCTTCGAGCTCTCCCAGGCCTACCTGGCGTTCTTCAGCAAGCTGGAGCGCGCGGCCTGGTTCATGGAGCATGCGGCGGCCACCGCCGACAAGGCCCTCGACGACCGCGAGGTGGACTGGCTGTTCAGCGCTCCCATGGCCGACGGCGGCGACTGGGACATGGTGTGCGCCCTCGTGAAGAAGTACGGCGTGATGCCCCATTCCGCCATGAGCGAGACCCACTGCACCAATGATACCGCCGAGCTGAACACCGTGCTCTCGCACCTGCTGCGTCAGGATGGCCTGAGGCTGCGCACCCTGGCCCAGGAGGGCAAGGACACCAAGGCGGTTCAAGAGGAGATGCTCACCGAGGTGTACCGCATCCTGGCTGTCTGCTTCGGCGAGCCCCCGGAGAAGTTCGACTTCACCTACAACGACGCCAAGGGTACCTACCACGCCGACTTGGGCCTTACCCCGTTGGAGTTCCTGAAGAAGTACGTGCCCATTGACCTGGACGATTATGTAGGCATCATCAACGTGCCGGGCGAGGCGAACCCCTACGGCCGCCTGTATGCCGTGCAGGACTCCGACCAGATTCCCGAGCGCCGCAACCTGTACCTGAACGTGCCCATGGACGAGCTGAAGGGCTACGTCATCGAGTCGCTCAAGGACGGCGAGCCCGTCTGGTTCGGCTCCGACGTGCTGCAGCACTGCGATCGCGAGGCCGGCGTCATGGACTTCAACCTGTTCGATCTGGAGTCGCTGTTCGGCGTGAAGTTCACCATGGACAAGGCCGAGCGCTTCGCCACCCATGAGAGCCTTCCCACCCACGCCATGACCATCGCCGGCGTGGACATCAAGGACGGCAAGCCCACCAAGTGGAAGATCGAGAACAGCTGGGGCACCGAGAACGGCGGCAAGAAGACCGGCAACAACGGTTACTTCGTGTGCAGCGACGAATGGTTCGACAACTTCGTCTACGAGGTGGCTATCCGCAAGGACCGCCTGAGCCCTGCGCTGCAGAAGGCCCTGGATTCCGACCCGATCATCTGGCCGTTCTGGAACACCTTCAACCCGGTGTCTGCCTAAGGACACCCGCTGGCCGCGCGCCCATCGCGCAGTCGGCTTCGCGGGCACCCAAGCCCGCACACACTATCCGCTGTCCGGCGGATCGGGACGCGACCGTTCCGCCGGACCTTATCGTGAGGGGTAACAATGAGCTCCCAAACCGCATCTCACCCGGCGAAGGCACCGGCGAAGGGCGCAGCGAAGGCCAGCAGTGGAGCCTATATCAGCCTCATGGCACTGGTCATGATGAACGTGACCATCATCGGCAGCGTTGCCAATGACGTCCAGCAGGCTTATTACGGGCTGTCCTCCGTCACGCTCTTTATCATCGGCGCTCTCGTCTTCTTCCTGCCCACCGGCTTGGTGGCCGCAGAGCTGGCCTCCGGCTGGGGCCAGCGCGGCGGCATCTTCCGCTGGGTCGGCGAGGCCTTAGGCCCCGGTCTGGCATTCACCTGCCTGTTGATCCTCTGGTTCCAGACCTCTATCAACTTCGGCATGGGCGTTGCATCCGCATCGGCCACCATCGGCTTCTACACACCCGATTGGGACTGGGCCGTGCAGTTCATGAACCATCCGGAGAACCAGTTCTTCATCATTCTGGCATGGCTGGCCTACTATTGGGGTCTGACTTTCCTGGCCACCAAGGGCGTGAAGGCCTTCGCCCGCCTGACCAAGTACGGCGTCATCATCGGCACGTTCATCCCGCTGGCATTCATCGTCATCTTCACGGTGGTGTGGCTGGCCCAGGGCAACGTGTCCAATGTGACCCCCACGCCCGAAGCGTTCAATCCCTTCGGCGACGGTTTCAGCCTCACCAACCTGGCCCTGGCCGCCGGCGTGTTCTTCAGCTTTGCGGGCATCGACATGAACGCCGCCCACATCAAGCAGCTGAAGAAGCCCCAGAAGGAATTCCCCCTGTCCATCTTCATCGCCATGATCCTGACGCTGATCATCTTCATCGCCGGCACGGTGTGCATTGCCATCGTCACGCCGAAGTCCGACATGAACCTGGTCTACGGCCTGTTCCAGACCTACAAGATTCTCGGCGCCACCTTCAACTGCCCGTGGATTTACGTGGCCTTCGTGTGGGTCGGCCTCGGTGCCTCCATGGCGTCGCTCGTCACCAACATGGCCGGTCCCTCGTTCATGCTCGGCCAGGCTGGCCGTTCCGGCTTCCTGCCGAAGGTGCTGCAGAACTCCAACAAGCATGGCATGCCGAGCCGGCTGATGTACCTGCAGATGACGTTCATGACCCTCATTGCGTTTTTGTGCTTCCTCATTCCGAACATCGAGGGCTTCGTCGTGCTCATCACCCAGGCCATCACCATCCTCTACATGCTGTACTACGTGCTCATGTTCGTCTCGTTCTTGAAGCTGCGTCGCGACCAACCGAACCGCCCGCGCCTGTTCAAGGTGCCCGGTGGCAACGTGGGCGCGTGGCTCGTGGCCGGTCTTGGCCTTCTGGCCTGCTTGTTCGGCATCGTGCTGGCCATCATCCCGCCGGCCCAGGTGGCCGAGGAGGTGGGCAGCCCGGTGACCTATGTGGTGGTTATCGTGGCCATCATCGTTGTCACCTTTGCCATCTGCTTCGGCGTGTACCAGGCCTCCAAGCGCCATAACTGGGTGGACGAGAACAACGTGTTCGCCCCGTTCACCTGGCAGCTCGAGGGCTTGAAGAAGCCCCAGAAGGTGCTGTCCAACGTGCCGTCCGAGCTGATGAGCGAGGGCCAGAACCCCATGGGCATGCCCATTAAGAAGCTGTGGAACCCCAACGAGCAGATCGTGCTGCCCGACGAGTACGTGCACGGCAAGCACCATCCGTCCTCTCCGGCCATTGAGGCCGGCGACGATCCTGCGGCCATGAACCATCCGGTGAAGACCAGCGGCACGTCCATTGGCGCACTGGGCGCCATCCCCATGAGCCAGCCGACGGTGATTTCGAAGAAGGCCGGTATTGGCACGGCCGCCACCGTGGGGCTGAAGAAGGCCCCCGCAGTGCCGACGCCGGTAGAGGGAACCGAGCCGGTGCGGCTGGACGCCGCGGTGCCCGCCGCCCCCGCCGATGAGGTGGCCGCCCAGTCGGTGCCCCGCGACCCGGTGACCGACGCCAAGCGGGCCACCGAGGCCGAGCAGGCTGCCCGTGCGGCGGCGAAGGCCTCCCAAGAGAAGGCCCATGCCTACGAGGTGGAGGCCGAGGCCTTAGAGCAGCAGGTAGAGGCCGATAGCGACCTGGCATCTGCCCGCCGCGAGGTGAAGGAGGCCAAGGCGGCCGCCGACCAGGCCCGACGCGAGGTGGGCCATCCCACAGCCGGTGCCGAGGGCGCGGCGAGTGCGGCTGCGACGGGTGCCGAGGGCGCTGACGCTGCGACCGGCGCTGCCGGCGCGGCCCCGAAGGCGTCCGACCATAAGTAGCCAGCAACGAAACGGGCCGCGCCTCGGGCGCGGGGCGCGGCCCGCCCAGGATAGAGGTGTTCTCCATGAGCAACAACGCAAAGACGACTGCGGGCGCCCCCCCGAAGGCCTCCGCATCGGTCGCGGCCGCCGTAGGCGGCGCAGCATCGGTCAGGGCGGCGGATCCGGGCAAGGCCGCCCGTCTCTCGATGCCTGAGAACAACGGCGAGAAGGTGACGAAGCCGACCGTGGCCACGAAGCAGAAGAACGGCGACCCCTTCAAGCAGACTCTCACGGTAAAGGACATGGTGGTCTGGGGCCTTATCTGCATGGTGCCCATTTCCCCCATGGCCATCTACGGCGGCGTGTTCGCCGATTCCGGCGGTATGCCCACTCTGGCCTTCCTCATCGGTTTTGTGGCCGTGCTGTTCTCGGTGTTCTCCTTCGGCATCATGATCCGGCACTTCCCGTCGTCGGGATCCATCTTCACCTATGTGAGCCACGTGTTCGGCAAGGCCATGGGCTTCATCGCCGGCTGGCTCATGCTGCTGCAGTACCTGGTCAGTCCGGCGCTGGTGTACCTCATCGCCGCTATCGCCATTCATTCCATGGTGCCGAGCATTCCCATCCTGGCCCTGTGCTTTGCCTTCCTCGTAATCGTGGGCGTGGTGTCGGTCATCGGCATGAAGACGGCCATGGTGGTGAACAAGGTGGCGCTTGTGGCTCAGCTGGTCATTCTGGCCCTGTTCGTGGGCTTCGGCGTCGCATTCGTGGTGCAGCATCCCGAGACGGTCAGCTTCTCGCCGGCCAACGTGTTCGACCCCGATAAGTTCGAGCTGGGCGGCACCATGTCGGCCGTGTCTTTGGCCGTGATGTCCTACGTGGGCTTCGGAGCCATTGCCACGCTGACCCAAGAGGCCAAGGATCCCCAGCACGGCCCGTCGCGGGCCATGATGGTGATGGCCATTGTGCTGTGCGTGCTGTACGTGGCCCAGTGCTTCATCGCTACCTGCGTCGACCCGACCGGCGCGGGCTTTGCCGGCGACACCGACAATGCCTTCTATGTGGTGGCCAAGATGGCTGCCGGTCCGTGGCTCATGATCCTGTGCGCCGTGGGCGTGGCCTTGGCCCAGGGCGTGTTCACTGCCATCGCCCAGCAGAATTCCATCGCCTTCGTCATGTTCACCATGGCCAAGGGCGGCTGTCTGCCGAAGTTCATGGCGAAGATGAACAGGCGCACGAATTCCCCGCTCAACGCCGTGTTCTTTATTATCGCCCTGTCCGTGGTGCTGACGCTAATCTTCCATTTCAGCGGCATCAACATGAACACGGTGGCGAAGATCTCAAACTTCGGCGCTCTTTCCACCTACACCATGCTGAACGTGGGCGTCATCGTGTTCTGCTGGTTCCAGCTGAAGCAGCGCAAAGGTGCAAAGGCCCTGTTCATGCACTTGATCTTTCCGGCTCTGGGCGCGCTTGTGTGCTTCGCCATCATGCTCTCGGTCGGCGAGGTGGCCCTCACAGTGGGCGTTGTCTTCATCATCATCGGAATCATCTACTATCTGGTGCTGACGAAAGTGCTCCATCGCGAGATCAACCTCGGGTAGGCCGCGAGCCACGAGGCGTGCCCGGGGTGGTCGGAAGTCGTCCGGCGGCCGGCCATCAGCCGGCGGCGGGCCCGAGGCTGGAGACTGTCCATCAGCCGGCGGCGGGCCCCGACAGTTCTCGCCAACCGCCCCCTCAACGGCCCGACAGTTCGCTGCCGGGCCGTTTCTGCGCGAGGAGGGGCGAGCTTCGGTTATTGTCGAGGAGACACGATTGACCAGCCCCGCCTTCCTTCTTTTGGCTCGAAAAACACGATCATGGTGTACTTTTGCCTGTTCAAACGAAGAAAAATGACAGGCGAGTTTCCGCTCCTATCCCAGGAGTTGGTCGCCGAGGTCGACGAGCTCCTGGCGGCTGTGCACGGCGAGCTTCTTGTAAATGCTCTTGGCGTGGCCGCGCGTGGTGTTTTCCGAGATGAACAGCTTACCGGCGATGGCCGACACGCTGTGCCCCTTCATCAACAGCTCGGCCACCTCGGTTTCGCGCGGAGAAAGCCCCCGCTCTTCCAGATAGGCCTGCACTACTTGGCGGCGTTCGGCCAAGCGTGGCTGCGCTTCCTCGGGCGCGGAGCCGCTGGCCGGCGCGGCTGCGCAGTTATCGCTCGCAGCTTCGGCGGGCGAGACCAGCTCGGCGTCGGTCATCGATGCCGGCGCCTTCCCCTTTCCCCGCGCGACCAGCACTAAAGCTACCGACAGCAGCACGATGCAGAACAGAATGATACTGGCCCAGTGGGCCAGATCGCCCGATAGCACCGGCCCCAGCAGCGCACCGACTTCGCTGCCCACCAGCATCGCCGCCAGCACCGGCCCGATGCACAGGGCGTACAGGGGCGACGAGGGCAGGCCGTTGCGGATAGTGTACACCGCGCAGGTGATGATGAGCAGCAGGTTCACCACCTCGAAGCCGAACATGAGGAAGGCTACGAGCAGGGTGGTGTACTGCTGGCCGAACAGCGACGGCAGCAGAAAACCGATGGTCAGCGCGGGGAAGAGCAGCTGGTAGATGTGCAGAATGTCGAAGCCTTTCGACAGAAACAGCTCCAGAGCCGCCACGAGCAGCGCCGCCGCCGCGAACCCTACGAGTGCGGCCAACGTGTCAACCTCGCCAGCGCCGCCCACGCGCGCGATCAGTTTCTGCGAGAAGGCGAGGATGCTCACACACAGCACGGGACGCCACAGATCGGCCATCGCCGTGCGCAGAGCGGGGCGATCGAGCACGGGCACGGCGTCCATTTCGATTTCGCCGAGGCTCTTCTGCAGGCAAATAAGCGCCACAAAAGGCAGGATGGTGACGGTGACGAACACCATGATCGCCAGGGGCAGCAGCATAACCAGCAGATACAGCCCCACCGACATGGCCGCCGACAGGGGAATGCAGATGAGCGCCCGTTGTTGGCCTTCGGTCACGTAGAACAGTTCCCACAACAGGAAGAACAGGGCGCAGGCGATGCCCATGAGCAGGCCCGCGACGATAGCGAGGGAGGCCGCTCCCTCGCCCAGATGGAATACGAGGAAGTAGAGCAGCGCCGATCCGCTGAGGAGGAAGCAGGCGGCGCCAGCGGCCCAGTGGGGCAACTCGCAGCGGCGCCGGGCGCAGAGAAAGCCGAGAACGCCAACGGCTGCGGGCATCAGCACTTGCTCGGCGAGGGTGTAGCCCTGCCAGAGGGCTCCCAGTTCGCGGCTGGGCTGAAAACCGCTGAGCACCACGAAGGTGACGGTCCAAAAGAAACCGAACCCAAGATGATGAATTCGAAGCCCCTTTAAGAGCTTTCTCGCACGTTCCATGGTCACCTTCCTCCCAGCGAGCATTGTAGCAGCCGCGCGGTGGGGCAGTTGCCTGTCGTTCTAAGAAGTTCTCCGCGGATTGGCGGCTCTGAACTGGCCATTTCTAAAAACAACCCAAAATATGTCCCCCTTAAAGAGGTGATATACCCCCTGCCGCGCGGGAGAACAGCGGTGGAAAATACCCAATTTGGTGGCTTACGGAGCGGTGCAAAAGCGGGCATAGTGGCCCCCGATTCCGCATCGCAGGTGATCGGGATCGTTCGTCATCGAGACTATGGAGGGAACTATGACTGCAAGTATTTCTCGACGCAATCTGCTCAAGGGTGCTGCCTTCAGCGCGGCCGGCGTGGCTGCGCTGGGCATGGCGGGCTGCGCTCCGCAGGCCGAAGGCTCGAAGGGCTCCGACGATCTGGCCGAGACGGGCGAGGGCGCGGGCAAGCACACCTGGGAAGTGAAGCCCGAGCCCATCGCGGCCGACCAGATCAGCCAGACCGTGGACACCGAGGTGCTCATTATCGGCGGCGGCTATTCGGGCACCTGCTGTGCGCTGTCGGCGGCCGAGAACGGCGCGAAGGTCGTGCTCGTGGAGAAGGACGCCGTGCTGAACGGCCACGGCGTGGGCGGCACCGGCGCCATCGCGTCGCGCGCTCTGGACGAGCTAGGGCTGAAGTTCGACAAGTCGCTGGAGATGGAGCGCTGGGTGTCTACCTGCGGCAATCGCTGCCGCGAGTCGTTGGTGGGCAAGTGGTTCCGCGAGTCTGAGCGCTGCATGAACTGGTTCTTGGACATGGCCGAGACCAACGGCGCCCAGTGCATGGTCACGGTGGGCTCCAATTCCACCGTGCATCCTGAGATCGCCTGCTATCACTTCATGTCCGGCGGCCCCATCTTCGAAGAGCACACCATGGCCGACTTCGTTGAGTATATGTTTGAGGCCGAGGCTTTGAAGGCCGGCGCCGAGTTCGTGTACGAGATGCCGGCCGTGCAGCTGGTGCAGGACGAGTCGGGACGCGTCACGGGCGCTATCTGCCAGAGCAAGGACGGCAGCTATGTGCAGTACAACGCGAGCAAGGGCGTCGTGCTGGCTACCGGTGATATCAGCTACAACGACGAGTACATCAACGAGTTCGCGCCCGTGGCCACCCGCGTGTTCACGCGCCTATGCTCCGACCAGGGCAATGTGGGCGATGGTCATAACATGGCCGCCTGGGCCGGTGGCGCCTTCCAGGAGGGCCCCTGGCCGACCATGATGCACCCGCAGGCGGCGGCCACCTTCCACGGCCCCTTCCTGTTCGTGAATCCCGACGGCAAGCGCTTCATGAACGAGGCCACCTGGGTGCAGGGCAAGTGCCTGGGCGTGATGTACAACGGCGGTGCCGACCATGCCTGGTCCATCTTTGATGCTCGCTGGCAGACCGATCTGCTGGGGTCTCTGGAGCATGGCGGCGGCATGTTCTGGGACACCTTCCGCCCCTACGGCTCCGACTACCAGGCGGCGGTGGACGGCCACACCAAGACCGTGGAGAACGGCCTGGCCGAGGTGCCGGACTACTACAAGCGTGCCGACACCCTGGAGGAGCTGGCTGAGATGATCGAGGTGGATCCTGCCGAACTGAAGGCCACGGTGGAGCGCTACAACGCCCTGTGCAAGGCCGGCGAGGACACCGACTTCTACAAGGAGAAGCACTTCCTGTTCCCCATTGAAGAGGGCCCCTTCACGGCCTGTATGGTGGCGCCGGGCCTGCTCGCGGTGACCGGTGGCATCCACATCTCGGATAACTTCGAGGTGCTGAACGCCGACGACGAGCCCATCCCGGGCCTGTACGCCATCGGCAACTGCGCGGGCGACATCTACGCGGTGGACTACCCCATCAACATCCAGGGCAACAGCCACGGTCGCTGCCTCGTGCAGGGCAAGTGCCTCGGCGAGCAGCTGGCCGGCGTCTACCAGGAGATCTAGTGGCGACTCGGGTGGGGGCTGCTGCGGCAGTTGCGGCGCCCCCGGCGGGGTCGCGCGCCGGGGTTGGCGCGGTTGCTGCTGCGGAAGGAGCGTCGGCGGCGGTGTCGATGGAAGGCGGCGCTGTCGGAGCCGAGGGGCTTTCCGCGAAGGCAGCGGCCGAAGAAGCCTTCGCGCGCTTATCGGTGCTGTACGAGCAGCTTCCCTTGTGGGAAGAGCGCGGTGCGCAGCTGTCGCGGGCACGATCGGCCGCTGAAGTGGACGACTTGCACCGGGTTGCGGGCTACCGGGCGGCCGAGCTGCGCGAGGCCGAGGCGCGAGTGGCGCAAGCTCAGGCCGCCGTGGCTGTCGCCGAGGCCGATGGAGCAGATTCTGATCGCTTGGGCGATCTGCGCCTGATGCTGATGGCGGCGGGTACCCAGCGCGGCCTGCGCGTGGGCCCGGCGCAGAATGCCGAGCGAGCTGTCCGCCAGGCCCTGGCCGCGAGTGATTTTGCGACGCTGGAAGAAGTCCAGGAGGCGCTGCTGTCCGCCGATGCCCTGGAGGCGTTGGCCGCCCAGGTGGCGGCCTATCAGCGCGAGTACGCCGAGGCGCTGGCGCTCTGCCAGCGCTTGGAGGCGGACGAGGACGCAGCGGCGTAGACCGCGCCGCCCCTCAGCTCTGGCTGCTTATTTCGCGGGGATGCCCTCCCTCCCTGGCATCCCCCTCCTCTTAACGGCCCGGCAGTGCGTTGCCGGGCCGTTCTCGTGCCCGGTGTTGCGTGCGTCCGATTTGGACGGTCGAGCCCGACGGGCCGGACGATTCCCTACAGCACCTCGGCCAGAGCTTGCTCCAGGGCTGCCAAGTCGTCGGCGGTGGTGGACCAGCTGGTGACGAGGCGGATGGCAGTGTGGGTGTCGTCGACCCGCTCCCAGAAGCTGAAGCGGATGTGCTCGGCCAGAGCCGCCATCTGGGTGTTCTCCAGCACAATGAACTGCTGGTTGGTGGGGCTTTCGCGGAAGAAGGTGCAGCCGGCCTCGCTCAGGATGCGGCGCAGCTCGGCGGCGGCGTCGATGGCGGCGCGGCCCACTTCGTCGTAGAGACCGTCGGTGAAGAGCGCGTCGAACTGCACGCCGAGCAGGCGCCCCTTCGCCAACAGTGCCCCATGCTGCTTCACGTGGGTGAGGAAGTGCTTGGGCATGCCACCGCGGGGAAACACCACCGCCTCGCCGCACAGGGCGCCGCACTTGGTGCCGCCGATGTAGAAGGCGTCGGTAAGGCGCGCGATGTCGGCCAAGGTGACGTCGGTGTCGCGGGCAGCCAGGCCGTAGGCGAGGCGCGCGCCGTCTAGGTACAGCGGGATCTCGTAGCGACGGCACAGAGCCGAGAGCTCTTCCAACTCGGCCAGCGAGTACAGGGTGCCCAGCTCGGAGGGGTGCGCGATGAACACCATGCCGGGGAGCACCATGTGCTCATGGGTCTCGTCGGCGTAGAAGGTGCCCAGGTAGGCGGCCACGTCGGCGGCCCGCAGCTTGCCGTCGTGCTCGGGCAGGGCGATCACCTTGTGCCCCGTCGCCTCGATGGCGCCCGCCTCGTGCACCGCGATATGCCCGGTGTCGGCTGCGATCACGCCTTCGTAGCCGGCGAGCAGCGACGAGATCACCACGGCGTTGGTCTGTGTGCCTCCCACCAGGAAGAACACGTCGGCCACGGGGTCGTCGCAAGCCGCGCGAATGCGCTCTGCAGCGCTCGCGCAGAACCGGTCCGTCCCATATCCCGAAGCTGGTTCGAAGTTCGTTGCCGCCAGCGCCTCCAAAATCCGCGGATGCGCGCCGGTGGAATAGTCGTTCTCAAAAGAAATCATGGATGCTCCTCAGTGTCGCGGTCTCCCCATTATTCCACAATGGCGAAGGCAACGAGCGGGACAGGCTGGCGAGTTGCCGTGACAGAAAGGGTTCTTCTGGTGCATATTTTTGGACTTATATAGCTAACGTGGCACTCGGCGATGGGCGAATGATGAATGGGGCAATCGCGCGCTTCGCATTACGCCTGGTCAAAATAGAGAGATGAAGTCACCGAGGGTGGATTAGATCGATGAGCGAGGGACGACATGCTATATAAGTCCAAAAACGTGCATCGAAAAGGCCCTTTCTGTCACCAGGATTGAAAGCTCGACTTCCTTCCCCTGGTTGGCCGTGCGCTGCAATGTCGCGCTAGTGCGATGACGCGGGAGGCGCGAAACCGAGGGGCCCGTGGGCAGTGCAGAGGGCGGGCGACCTTGCGCCAGGCTGTCGCGCAGGCTTCGCGTTAGTCGGGCCTCCTTCCTTCTTCAGCAAATTTAAGGGACAGCCTCTTGACGAAGTTGTGCGACTCTTATACTATGCAACACATAGTATCATGCGAAAGGAGGTATGATGGACGCTCAAATGAAGCGTGGGTTTCTGGAGGCCTGCGTGCTCGCGGTGCTGAGCCGCGGGGAATCCTACGGTTACCAGATCATCAAAGACGTGCCGCCGTCGCTCGGTCTTACAGAATCGACGTTGTACCCGCTGCTCAAGCGGTTGGAGGGCGCGCGCTGCATTGCTGTGCGCTCCGCCGAGCACAATGGGCGGCTACGCAAGTACTATCGCATCACGACCGAGGGCCGCGCTCGCGTGGAGGCCTTTGTGGAGGAATGGAACGAGGTGGAGGCCATCTACCGCTTCGTGCGTGAGGCCGCGGTCGGCGGTGCACCTGTGACGGTCGCGCCCGCAGACGTTGTGCCCGTAGCTGCCGCTGCGCCCGCCGCGACCGCCCTAGGTGCCGCATCTGCGCCGCCCGCGCCCATCGCGGCCGCCGAGGCCGCCATGACTACCGCGCCGGCGACCGTCCCAGTTGTCCCGGCTACCGCGTCGCCGACGAAAGACCTCCGAACTGAAGGAGCTGCATCATGAACAAGCAGGAATACCTTGCCCAGTTGCGGGCGGCCCTCGCCTGTCTGCCCGAGGGTGAAATCGAGGAGTCGGTGGCCTTCTACACCGAGATGATCGACGATCGCGTCGCCGACGGCCTCATCGAGGAAGAGGCCACGGCCCAGCTGGACGATCCGAAGGCCGCCGCACGGGCCATCATCGCCGATTTGCCTGTGGTGCCGCGGACCGTGGTGCGCACTAAGCAGAGGAACCGTGCGCTGTACTGGACGCTCGTCATTTTGGGATCTCCGCTGTGGCTCACGCTGCTGCTCGCCGCCGGTATGCTGGTGCTGGCGGGCCTGCTGACCATCTGGTGTCTCATCCTGGGGCTGTGGCTGTTGGCAGCGGGATTGCTGGCGGGCGGTCCGCTCGGCATCGGCGTGTGCCTATGGGCGCTGGCTGTGGGTCAGCCAGCCTATGGTGTGTTCGAGCTGGGGTCGGGCCTTCTCTGCTTCGGTCTGGGGCTGTTCTGCTTGCACGGGGCCGTGGCCGCCAGCAAGACGCTCATGCAAGTGTCGCGCCAGTGGATCGCGAAGGCCAAGGCGCCCTTTGTGAAGGTGAAAGAAGAGGGCGCGGCCGCCTTCGTCGGAAAGGAGACCGTCCATGAATCTTAGCGAGAAGCTCCCTTGGCTCACCTGGAAGAACGTCCACCTGGTGGCGGTGGCCTGCATCGCCGTGGGGTTCATCATCCTCGCGGTGGGCATGGCAATCATCGGCTCCATCGTGGCCGGCCTCGAGAATCCCAGCTGGCAGGCCGTGGTGGACCTGCTGAGCTTCCCCGGGATGCCCAGCGACACCTGCGGCATTCCCGAAGCGCCGACACCTCCCGAGCCACCGGCGATTTCCTAGCCACAGCCGCTGGTAGACGCTATTCTAGCGGATGCTGTGCCCGAACCGGATGGGAGCTCGCGAGGGGCGCGCCGCCTGAGGGGCGCCCCTCGCACGACTCTACCGTCCCAGGACCTCCTCCCAGGCGGCTTCCTTGAAGCCGGGGATGGCGGTGGCGGCGGTTACCAGCAGCGGGCGCTTCACGAGCATGCCGTTGGTGGCGAGCAGGGCGTATTGCTCCTCCTCGGACAAGGTAGGCAGTTTTTTTGACAGCTCCATCTCGCGATAGAGCATGCCGCTGGTGTTGAAGAAGCGCTTGAGGGGCAGCCCACTCATCTCGTGCCAAACGCGCAGCTCGTCGGCCGTGGGATTGTCCTCCACAATGTCGCGGTCGGTGTAAGTCACGCCCTGCGCATCCAGCCATCGCTTCGCCTTCTGGCAGGTAGAGCACTTCGGGTATTCCAGGAACAAGACGCCATTCGCCATAAGAACCTCCTTGATCGTATGCGCCCCATGGTAGCAGAACCGTCCCGGCCCGGTGGGGCGGTTCTGCCGCATTCAGCGTACCGTGGGGGTGTTCGCCGCCATTCCTGCCACCTGCGGAACGAGGGCGCGGTAGAGCAGCTGGAAGGCGACGGCGTCGATGGCGAGGGTGGGGATGAACAGCATCGTCATGGGCCCGGTGAAGGGGGCGATGTCGAAGAGGTGGGGGAACAGGACGACGCCGAGGGCGGTGCCGGCGACCGCCACCACGAGCAGGGCGATACGCAGGGGATTGAAGGGGATGCAGAGGCGCAGGATCAGTAGCACGCCGATGAAGGTCACCGTGAGCACGCAGAGGGTGGACACCTGGTCGTAGGCAAGGCCGATGGCACCGTAGCCGATGGCACACAGGGCGACGATGCTCGCCAGGCCGCAGATGGCGCCGGGAATCGACCGCGTGATGCAGTTGCGCAAGAAATGGCCGCGCACCAGATCGTGATTGGGCTCAAGGGCCAGCACGAAGGAGGGCAGGCCGATGGTGAACGCCGAGACGAGGGTCATCTGGATGGGTTCGAAGGGATATTGCCAGGGCAGGAAGACGAACAGCGTGGCGGCGCCGGTAGACAGCAGGGTCTTTACCAGGAACAGTGATGCCGAGCGCTGCAAGTTGTTGATAGAGCGGCGCCCCTCGGCCACCACGTGGGGCATGCTGGCGAAGTCGTTGTCCACCAGCACCAATTGGGCCACATTGCGAGCCGCGTCCGAACCGGCGGCCATGGCCACGCTGCAATCAGAGGCCTTCAGGGCCAGCACGTCGTTCACACCGTCCCCGGTCATGGCGACGGTATGGCCCTGCTGCTGCAGCGCCTGCACGAAGGCCTTCTTCTGCTCGGGGCGCACGCGGCCGAACACGCTGTAGCGGCCGATGGCCTCGGCAATGGCCTCGTCGGTGGCAAGCGTGGTGGCGTCGACGTACTGGTCGGCGTGGGGAATGCCCACCTTGCCGGCAATGCCCGCCACGGTGCGCGGATCGTCGCCGGAGATGACCTTCAGGGTGACGCCCTGCTCGATGAAGTAGCCGATGGTTTGGGCGGCTGTGGGGCGAATCTGGTCGCGGATGCACACAAAGCCGAGGGGCGCGGGCGTGCCCTCGACGGCTCCGTCGGCAGCGAAGCCGCCCACTTCAGCGACGAGCAGCACGCGGTTGTCGGCGGTGAGGGCCTCCAGCTGAGGGCGGATGCGCTCCAGGATGCTAGGCGCGCCGGCCAGCACGAACTGGGCCGCGCCCATGACGTAGGCGCGTCCGTCTTGGAAGACGGCGCCGGAGAACTTGGCCTCGGACGAGAAGGGGATCACGCGGGCGGGGGCCAGCAGATCGGTGGTATCGGCGAAGTAGGCTTGGATGGCCTGGGCGGTGTCGTTGGGATCGCGGTCGGAAGCGGCCAGGGAGGCGAGGACGCGGGAGAGGTGGGCGGCTGGGTCGGAGCCGGGCGCGGCGGTAGGCGCGGCGTCGGGCGTGGCGCTGCTGCTCGTGGTGCTGCTTCCGGCAGCCTTCCCTTGCTCGGCACCTTCGCCCGTAATGTGCGGCCCTTCCCCGTTCGCGAGGTCTTCCACCACCGCTACCTTCGCCACTTCCATCTTACCCGTGGTGATCGTGCCCGTTTTGTCCAAGCAGAGCACATCGACACGGGCGAGGGTCTCGATGCAGTACAGCTGCTGTACGAGCACCTGGCGGCGTGACAGGCGGATGACAGCCACGGCCAGCACGGTGGATGTGAGCAGGATGAGCCCCTCGGGGATCATGCCCACCAGGGCCGACACCGTGGACAGCGTGGCCGCGTCCCAGGGGATATGCTGGCCGAGGAATTGGCGTGCGAACAGCAGGGCTCCCAGGGGAAAGATGACGATGCTCACATATTTGATGATGCCGTTGACGCTGGTCATGATCTCGGAATTTACGGCCTTGTGCTGCTTGGCTTCGGCAGTTATGCGGGCAGCGTAGCTTTCCGCGCCCACACGCACCACCTGGGCCAGCACCGACCCGGCGCTGATGAACGACCCGCTGAGCAGCTCGTCGCCGATGGCCTTGGGCACTAGCTTGCCTTCGCCGGTCAGCAGGCTCTCGTCGGCCTTGCAGCCGCCTTCCACCACGCGGCAGTCGGCGGGCACTTGGTCGCCGCGCCCGAGGCGGATGATATCGTCGCGCACGATATCGGCCAGGGTCATGGTACGGAATGTGCCGTCGCGCAGCACGCTGGCCTTCGACGCCACAACGATGGCCAGACGGTCGGTCATGCGCTTCGAGCGAATCTCCTGGACGATGCCGATAATCGCATTGATGACGATGACCAGCATGAACAACATGTTCTTGTAGGAGCCGGTAAGAGCGACCAGCACGGCTAGCACCACGTTCACGAAGTTGAACAGCGTGCAGAGGTTCTCGCGCACGATGCGCCCGATCGAGCGCGTCTTCACGCCCGCGTCGGCGTTGGAAAGCCCCTCGGCCACGCGCGCCTGCGCCTCTGCACTGGTCAGTCCGCGCAACGGCGAGTCGTGAGAGGGCCCAGCGCTTGGGCCCGGCGCGGCTTTGCAAGGGCCGGTAGGGGCGTTGATTGCTGTGGCCGCGGCGGAAGCGGTGGTGGCTTCGGCGCTCGCAGCGGAGGCGGGATCTGTGCTGGCGGGATTGGTATCGGGGCGCGTGGCAAGGGGCTCGGTGGCCATCGGGGCTCCTTCCGCTGGGGCATTTTGGTGCGCGTGGGTTCTCGTGCCATGGTACCGTCGCGCCCTGCTCGCGTGCCCCTCCTGCCAACTTGTCGCCATCGTGCCACTAACTTGTAGCCACCCCTTCAGTCGGGGAGGTCGCCTATACTTATTCATGTTATGCGCGGCCCAGGCAACGGAAGGGAGAGCGGCGTGTGTCATCGGTTTACTTTGTTGAACGGGGAAGAGGCTGACCGGGTGGTGGATTGGCTGCGGGCGGTGCGCCGCGCTCTCGCTGCCGGCACGGCGGCGGACGGGGTGGCCCCGCCATCGTTTGCGCGCCCGGGTGCCGTGCCCTTCGAGGCCATCGACTGCTATCCGGGGGCGGAGAGTTCGGTGATTGTGACCGAAGGATCTGCCGCAACGGCTCAGGCGACTCAGGCGGCCCAGGCGATGGCCCCCGTCGCTCCAGCGCCGATGGCGTCCCCCGGCGAACTGGCGCGGATTGACCTGGTATGGGGCATCGAGGTACCTTGGCAGAAGGGCCTCGTGTTCAATGCGCGCATCGAGTCGGCGCTGTCAGGCTCGGGTATGTGGCGCACGGCCATGGAGGATGCTCGCTGCATCGTGCCCGTGCGAGCGTTCTATGAGACGCGGAATGTGGAAGCGCCCTCGGGCCGGCGACCCCAGTATCGGTTCAGTGTCCGTGGAAGCGAGGCCCTGCTGCTCGCGGGTCTGCGCATCGGCGATCGCTTTGCCCTGGTGACCTGCGATCCCGACGCTGTGGTGGGTGCCGTTCACACCCGCATGCCGCTGGCCCTCACCGCGTCCGAGGCCCTTGCCTGGCTCGATGGCCGCCCCGATGCCGCCGTCCTTCTTCAGCGCCACCTTCCCGTTCCGCTGATCGCCGAAGAAGAGCCTGATCCTGCTAGACGGCCCGCCAACCCCGACCAAATGTCGCTATTTTAGGAGAGCGTCATTGCGGGTGCGCCCGTCAGGTTGGGGCGGCGCGCGGATTTCGGGCGTGCATAAATGCTTTTGCTCGAGGAATCCGATGTGCTCGCGTGACCTGCGAGGCACACCTCGGCGATCGTGCGCCCTCTCGGGCGGGATCTCCTCACCTTTTTGTAGAAGATTGCGAGTTATGAGCGTCTAAGAGGAGCCTCTTCTTCGTACTCAAGAAATGTAGAAGGCGTTGACCTGGCGTTTTGCTGCGGCCGAAATTACCAGGGCCCTTGCCCATTGCGGTCAGACGCTCATAACTCGCAATCTTCTACATTTTCGCGCCGATGAGATTACCGCAGGGGTTTGTCGGCCAAGCGAAGCCCTACGGATTGATTCTTGGGGATTTCTCTTTCCCCTGGGGATAAACCCCCTAGGGCCACTGTCTTATTCAGGTTGAGGGCCGGGGGCTCATGAGGTGCTCCACGCTGTGGAGCGTCATGGACCCCAGCAGCTGGGCGGCATCTTCCACGGGCACCACCTTCCCCGCGCGCACCCATTCGCGATAGCACTCCAGGGCCATGTTGCGGATGAGGGCGCAGACCAGCTCCTCCTGGTCAGGCGTGATGCCTTCGCGCCAGAACAGCTCGTCGGCGAAAGCGCGGTAGCGGTTCATCTGGGTGGCGTAGATGCGCTCGCCGAAGTCGTAGAAACTCGGCGAGCAGACGAGCCGCTCAATCATGGGCGGCTGGGCGGCCAGGTAGCGGAAGAACCGCCGGGCGTGGCCGTCCATATCCCACGGATCGTCGGGGGTCTTCTCATAGTAGGCGAAGAATTCGTCCATGATGCCGTTCATGATCTCGTCGTAGAAGGCCTCGATGGTCTCGTAGTGCAGGTAGAAGGTCTTGCGGTTGATGCCGGCGCGGTCGGTGAGGGCCTTCACGGTGATCTTGTCGAGGGTCGTCTCGGCGATCAGCTCCTCGAAGGCCCCGCGCAGGGCGTTGCGCGTGCGCACGACGCGCAGATCGCTTTTCCTGTCGATCATCGTCCCCTCCTCGCGGCCCTGCTTCTTGTCGTCGTTCGTATCTTAGCGGGTGTAACGCCGTTTCGGCGACCTCGTTAATGCCCACATTTCCAAAAATGGGGCATAAGCCCCGCTCTCCCTCAAATGGGCAGTGATTTCCCTGTTGACGCTTCGTAGACTGCACCCAGGAATCGCCGCTGGCCTTGGGGAAGGCGCGAGCGGCTAAAGACGGGTGCGAGAAGAGCAGGAGGACACCATGGAGCAGAAACCGAGGGGGAGCGCGCTGAGCCGCCGCAGCTTCCTGAAAACCGCTGCCGCCGTCGGTGCGGTCGGCTTCGCGGGCGCGAACCTGGCGGGCATCGCCGAGGCAGCTGGCTCGCCGGCCGCGGGATCAGCGGGCGAGACGCAGGCCTTCACCTACCACAACGAGCACTGCCTGTGCAATTGCATGCTCCAGTGCACCGTGCGCGACGGGCGGCTCGCGATGATCCAGCCGCGGCCCAACGAGGACCATCGTTTCCAGAACGTGTGCCTGAAGGGCCTTTCCGAGGTGCAGAACATCTACGGCGAGGCGCGTATCCAGCGTCCCATGAAGCGCGTGGGCGAGCGGGGAAGCGGCGAGTTCGAGGCCATCAGCTGGGAGGAGGCCTTCCAGATGATCGCCGAGAACTTCAAGGCCATCCAGGACAAGTACGGCAAGGATGCCCTGTGGATCCAGTTCTCCACCGAGGCCTCGCAGCGCTTCCCACCGCTTCTGGCCAGCGTGCTGGGGGCTCAGGCCGGCGGCATGAACGGCTACGACATGGGCCAGGGCAACGGGCAGATCATGGCCTTCTCGCCCTGGATCGGCATGTTCGCGCAGAACACCATCTGGGAGTGGCCCGAGGCTGCCGTGGTCATTCTGGCCAACACGAACCTGGTGGAGACGAGCCTCACCTGGTCGCGCGGCATGCTGGATGCGCAGGAGGCGGGCACGAAATTCATCTGCCTGGACCCGCGCTTCAGCCCCACGGCGGGCAAGGCCGACCAGTGGGTGAACCTGCGGGCCGGCACCGACCCGGCGTTCTTCCTTGGCATGACGAAGTACATCCTGGACGAGGACCTGTTCGATCGCGAGCACGTGCTCGCCCACACGTCGCTGCCGTTCCTCATCGATGCGGAAACGGGTGCGTGCCTGGTGGACGTGACGCCGGGCACCGACCCCGAGACCGGCGAGCCGATGGAGTTGAAGACCTTCTACGTGTGGGACGAGAACACGAACGCGGCGGTGCCCCAGGAGACCGCGGGCGTTGCTGCCGCCCTGGAAGGCGAGTTCACCGTTAACGGCAAGCGCTACCTCACCCAGTTCACGCGCCTGCGGAAGGACATGGAGCCCTACACCTTGGAATGGACCGCCGCCACCTGCGACATTCCCGCCGATGTGGTGGCCGACGTGGCCACCCAGTACGCGGCCGGCCCCTCCATCATCGATAACGGCGTGGGCGGCATCGACAAGTTCGGCAACAACGACGTCGCCGGCCACTGCTACGCGCTCATCGCCTCGCTCACGGGCAACTACGGCAAGCGCGGCACCGGCTGCGGCATCTACGGCTATCACGTGACGCCCTACGAGGCGCACCTGGGCGCCTGGCCGCTTCCCGAGGGCATGGCGCCGGCACCCAGCCCCCAGGGCTTCTACGATGTGGTCAAGGGCGACACCATCCACGGCGCGATGTTCTTCGGAGACATTCCCACCCAGAAGGCCGCGAACTGGAACAAGACCCTGGAGTGGATCGACTCGCTCGACTTCGTGTGCCTGGCCGACATCTACCACAGCTCGGTGACCGACTTCGTCGATCTGGTGCTGCCCTCGTGCAGCAAGTTCGAGTGCGCCGATGCCGTGGGCGGCATCAAGTGCGCCAACGCCCATATTCTGGCCAACCTGAAGGTGCTCGACCCGCTGTTCGAGAGCAAGTCGGACTTCTACATCGAGAAGGGCATCGCCGAGGCCATGGGGCTGGGAGACGTGTTCCCGGCCGACGGCGAGGAGTACGCGCGGGCGCTTTTGACCACCGACGACCCGCAGGTGGCCGGCTTCACCTTGGAGAAGCTTCAGGAAGCCGGCGGCGCTTTGCGCCTCATCGGGTCGGAGGACCTCATTGCGCCCGAGGTGGGCTTCACCTACGGAACGGCATCGGGCAAGCAGGAGCCCTACTACGAGGCGCTGCTGGAATTCGGCCAGGCGTTCCCCGCCTGGGAGCAGCCGTGTGAGGCCTATCCGGAAAACCCGCTGCGCGAGAAGTACCCGCTGCAGTTCAACCAGGCCCGCTCCCGTTTCCGCGTGCACTCGGCCTACTCGGGCGCGAAGTGGATTCAGGAGGTGAGCGAGCCTCACATCGAGCTGAACCCGGTGGATGCCGCCGCCCGCGGCCTGGAGGACGGCGATGCGGTGGAGGTGTTCAACGACCGCGGCTCCTTCCGCACGGTGCTGCGGCTGAACGAGTCGGTGCGCCCCGAGAGCGCCTTCATGGTGGAGAGCACCTACCGCCAGTACCTGGACGGCACCATTATGCAGGCGGTGTCCAACGACACGCTGAACGAGCGCGGCTACGTGCTGCCCTTCGGCCCCATGATTCCCTACAACGATACGCTCATCGAGATCAAGAAAGCTGGTGAGTAGCCATGACGAAGCTTGCCATCGGCATCAACCTGCGCCGCTGCATTGGTTGCAACACCTGTGCTGTGGCCTGCAAGATGCAGAACAACGTGCCCGACGGAATGCTGTGGAGCCGGGTGCTGACCGAGGGCTGCGAGCAGTTCGACGGCGCCGAGGGCGTCTACCCGCACCTCACGCGCACCTACCTGCCCCTGGCGTGCCAGCATTGCGAGAACCCGGCCTGCGAGCGGGTGTGCCCCACCGGCGCCACCTACAAGGATGATATGGGGCGCGTGGAAATCGACTACGACAAGTGCATCGGCTGCCGTATGTGCATGGCCGCCTGTCCCTACAACGCCCGCACCTTCAACTGGAACGAGCCCGTGCGCGCCACGGGGGCTGCCTATGGGGATGCGCGGGTGCCCGAGCGCGGCCGCGGCGTGATGGAGAAGTGCACCCTGTGCAAGGAGCGCACCGACGAGGGCGAGGCACCCATGTGCGTGCACTGCTGCCCCGGCGATGCACGCATCTTCGGCGATCTGGACGATCCCGATTCTGCCGTGTCGCGCCTGCGCCGCGAGGGCAGCGCCGAAGTTCTGCTGGAAGATAAGGGCACGCGCCCGCAGGTTTTCTACGTTCGCTAGGGGGATTGCGCTATGACTTCGTTGATGAAAAACCCGCTTGTCGTCGGGTCGGGCGTGCTGGCCCTCGTGGGCGCCGGCGTGTACGTCTACCAGCTGATGTTCGGGCTCGGCATAACCGGCATGAACAACTCCACGAGCTGGGGGCTCTACCTCACCTGCTTCATGTTCTTCGTCGGCCTGTCCGCCGGCGGCCTCATCGTCGCCTCGTCGGCCTCCATCTTCGGCATTAAGAAGTACAAGGCCGTGGCGCTGCCGGCCGTCATCCTGTCGCTCGTGTGCATCTGCTGTGCGGGAGTCTGCGTGCTCGTGGACCTCGGCGGTATCCAGCGCATCTGGCGCATGGTGACGGGGCTGAACTTCATGTCGCCTCTGGCCTGGGACATGATCGTTATCACGCTGTACCTGGTCATTAATCTGGTGTACCTGTACTTTATGTGTTCGGCGAAGGCCGATCCGGCGAAGGTGACGGTGGTGTCGCGCTTCGCGCTGCCGGTAGCCATTCTGGTGCACTCCGTGACCGCGTGGATCTTCGGCTTGGAAATTGCGCGCGAGGCCTGGCACACCGCCATTCTGGCGCCCATCTTCGTGGCCTCGGCTTTGGACTCTGGCCTGGCTCTGCTGGTGCTTGCCCTGTTCGGCCTCCGGGCGCGCGGCGTGTTCCAGACGCCCAACGAGCTGGTCACGAGTCTGGCGGGGCTTTTGTGCACCTGCATCGCCGTGGACGCCTACTTCATCGGCTGCGAGATCCTCACGACGGCCTACAACGGCACCGGGGGCGGCCTGGCGGTGCTGAACACGCTGCTGTTCGGCGGCACGGCTCCCTTCTTCTGGTTCGAAGTGGTGTGCGGCCTGGTGATTCCCTTCTGCCTCTTGGTGTTCGCGAAGAACCGCCGCAATATGAAGATCGTGGGCGTGGCGGCTGTGCTCGTGGTGGCCGGCGTGTTCTGCAAGCGCTGCTGGCTCATGTTCACCGGGTTCGCCGTGCCCAACATCGTCGGCGGCCCGGGCATCACCCTGGGCAGCGCGGCGGCTCAGACCGGGGGTGCTGCCGATATGTGGGCGATCATGGGCGTGTATGCCCCCACGGTGCCGGAGGTCGTGCTGACCGTGGGTATCTTCGCGCTCGGCGTGTGCGCTTTCACGGTGTTGTGCCAGCTGCTGCTGAGGAAGTAGCCGACGCGGGGCCGTTGGCACTGCGGCATCCGCCCGGTGCTTATCTTCTCGGTCGTCTCTTATGCGCGGAGGAGGCAGTCCCACGGGACCGCCTCCTCGTCCGAGGCCCACGCCGTCTTGGCCGAAGGCTACGTGGCCGATCCGCGCTTCACGACCTACTACGACAGCGCCGCCGGCGAGGGGGCCACGGCCTTTCTGCGCGACGCCCTGGTCGCCTGGTGCGCGGAGCAGGGTAAGTAGTACGCGCGGAATACCCCTCCCCTTTTTTAGCGAACCGGCCCGGGATGCCTCCCGGGCCGGTTCGCTATTTCACTTGCCAGAAGCCGGATTTGTCGGAGCCGACGCGCTCTACCAGACCCAACTCGCGTAAACGGCGGAAGGATCGGCGCACGGTACTTTCCGAGATGTTGAGGTTCTTGGCGATGCGCGGCGCCGTCAATCGTCCGTCGATATCGATCATGGCCAGCACCTTCTCGTCGTTCAGGGTGAGGCTCGTGTCCTGCTGCAGAGCCACCGCGCGGGCCGTGGCTTGCACCTCGGGCAGCTCGGTGCGCGCCGGCGGATGGTTCGCGATGGGGTGCGGATTGGCGATGGACGAGGTCAGCATAGAATCGGTATCCAGCGGGAAGCAGACCATGGTCTCGTCGTCGCGCAGCTCGAAGCTGGGCTCGGCCGCGCCGGCCTCCATGCACAGAAGGCGCATAGAGCCGATGCCGTTGCCCCAGCCGTCGATGATGCCGAGTCGCCGCAGGGCCGCTACCAGGGTGGGGTTGTTGGGACGCGAGGTATGGCGTCCCAACAGTGCGCTGACGGTCCAGGTGCGCGGCGGCCGCCCCACGTTGTCGATGCAGATACGGTCGGTGAACACGCTCACCTGCACTGGGGTGCCGCTGTCGTAGTTCTTGTGGGCCAGAGCGTTCAGCACGGCCTCGTGCACCGCGTCGCGCGGCGGCGTTCCGGGGCGCAGGCTGTAAGTGGAGATGCCGTCTTCCTGGCCGGTCACGTCGGACAGGTACTTGTCGTACAGGGTTTCCACGGTAGCGTGCACCTGCTCGATAAGTGAGCCGTAGATCTCGTCTTCGAAGATGGGAGTGCCGCCGCGGCCGCCGAAGAAGCCGATGCGCACCGTGGCGCCGGGGATGTACTGGTGCGGCCGATCGTGCAGCAGCAAGATGCCCACGTTGGTGGGGGTGCCCACGCCAGTCATGAGGCCCGCGTGGCGCAGGTCCTCTTCGATGGCCGAGGCCTCATCCAAGGCGGTGACCAGGTCGGTGTCGCGCGAAGTGCCCGTGAAGCGCGCCACGAGATTCAGGTTCAGATCGTCCAGGCTCGCCTGCACCACGGGCCGCGTTTCCCACTTGATGTCGGGTTCCAGCTCGGGCTGCAGCAGGCGGTCCAGGGCATCGCCGTCCAGGATGCGGTTGGTACCGTCCTGGTAGAAGTAGAAGGCGCCACGGTAGCTTATCGGCTCGGATGCTGGCGGAATGACCACCTCCAAGCAGAAGAGGCCGCCATCGAGCACCAGCTCTATGGCGCAGGTGAGATCGAGGGCCTGGGAGATGGCGCCGGGGATCGAACGCATAACGCGGTTCGTCTTGCGCTTGACCACGCCGCGGCTGTCGACGTCGGCGTCCAAGATGAGTCGGCCGCCGCCGGCATTGGCGATGCCGCAAACCAGTTCCAAGCAGTCGTCGCGCCAGACAGAGCGGCGGGCGATAGGCAGGGACGATTCCGTTGTTGCCATGGGATCCTCTCTCTTACCCTAGCAATACCAGTGCAGCACATTATAGGTGAAGCGCAGAGGTTCCGCCACGATCCCCTGAAGGGGGTGAACCCTGAAAGGGGGGAAGCAGGTTGTGACTCATGGGTTAAATTTGATATATAAGCACTAAGGTTTTATTATCTAGTACATATAATATTCATAATTGAGGTAGTCTGTCTGAGGATGATTGTCGAGCCATGAACTTTTATATTCTCCCTGATGACAGCATTGTTTTGGTTCGGTAACAAACGTTTTCTACGCTCCATGCTCCTTTCCAAAGGGCGTATTGTGCGGAGAAGTGAGCTTTGCTTACTGGATGACGTTAAGGAAACTTGACAGCAGTAGACTAAGGTTTTATACTGCGCCTCAACATCATTCACCTGTACCAGAACTGTGAAAGCGAGGCAGTACACAATGGCTAAGATTCTTGGCATCGACTTGGGCACGACGAACTCCGCCATGGCCGTCATGGAGGGCTCCGAGCCCGAAATCCTGGTGAACGCTGAGGGCGACCGCACCACCCCGTCCGTCGAGGGCTTCCGCAAGGACGGCGAGCGCGTGGTGGGCAAGGCCGCGAAGAACCAGGCCGTCACCAACCCGGAGAACACCGTTTCCTCCGTGAAGCGCTTCATCGGCCGCTCCTTCGACGAGACCCCCGAGGAGCAGAAGACCGTTTCCTACAAGGTCCAGAAGGGCAAGGACGGCCGCGCCGTCATCGACATCGACGGTAAGGACTACACCCCCGAGGAGATTTCCGCCATGGTACTTCAGAAGCTGAAGACCGACGCGGAGAAGCAGGTGGGCCAGCCCATCACCCAGGCCGTCATCACCGTGCCCGCCTACTTCAACGACGCTCAGCGCCAGGCCACCAAGGACGCCGGCAAGATCGCCGGCCTGGAGGTCCTGCGCATCATCAACGAGCCCACCGCGGCGGCGCTCGCCTACGGCCTTGACAAGGTCGACCACGACGAGAAGATCCTCGTGTTCGACCTGGGCGGCGGCACCTTCGACGTGTCGGTGCTGGAGCTGGGCGACGGCGTGTTCGAGGTAGCCTCCACCGCTGGCGACAATCACCTGGGCGGCGACGACTGGGACCAGCGCATCATCGACTGGATGGCCGACAAGTTCCAGGCCGAGAACGGCATCGACCTGCGCAAGGACCCCATGGCCCTGCAGCGTCTGAAGGAGGCTGCCGAGAAGGCGAAGATGGAGCTGTCCTCCACCACCCAGACCAACATCAACCTGCCCTTCATCACCGCCGACGCCTCCGGCCCGAAGCACCTGGACCTGACGCTTACCCGCGCCGAGTTCGAGCGCATCACCAAGGACCTGCTGGATCGCTGCAAGAAGCCCGTTGAGCAGGCGCTCAAGGATGCCGGCCTGAAGATGGGCGAGGTGGACGAGGTCATCCTCGTCGGCGGCTCCACCCGTATGCCCGCCGTGCAGGAGTTGGTGAAGACCCTCACCGGCAAGGCCCCGAACATGTCCGTGAACCCGGACGAGGTGGTGGCCATGGGCGCGGCTGTGCAGGGCGGTGTCTTGGCCGGCGACGTGCAGGGCATCCTGCTGCTGGACGTCACCCCGCTGTCCCTGGGCGTTGAGACCATGGGCGGCGTGATGACCAAGATGATCGAGCGCAACACCACCATCCCGACCCGCAAGACCGAGATCTACTCCACCGCCGCCGACAACCAGACCTCCGTCGAGGTGCACGTCCTGCAGGGCGAGCGCGAGATGGCCGCCGGCAACAAGACCCTGGGCCGCTTCCAGCTGACCGGCATCCCGGCCGCCCGTCGCGGTGTGCCGCAGATCGAGGTGACCTTCGACATCGACGCCAATGGCATCGTGAACGTGTCCGCTAAGGATCTGGGCACCGGCAAGCAGCAGCAGATCACCATCTCCGGCTCCACCGCCCTGTCCGATGACGAAGTGGACCGCATGGTGAAAGATGCCGAGCAGCACGCCGAAGAGGATGCCGCTCGTAAGGAAGAGGCCGAGGTGCGCAACAACGCCGACGCTCTGGTGAACGCCACCCAGCAGACCCTCGACGAGCTGGGCGACAAGGTGCCGGCTGACGCCAAGGCCCAGGCCGAGGAGGCCATCGCCGAGACCAAGACCGCCCTGGAGGGCACCGACATCGACGCCATCAAGGCGGCCACGGAGAAGATCCAGCAGGCCGGCTACAAGCTGGCCGAGGTCGTGTACTCCACCGAGGGTGCCGCCGCGGGCGCCCAGGCCGCTGCTGCCGAGACCGCTCCGGCCGACGACACCATCGAGGCCGACTATGAGGTCGTGGACGACGAGAAGGAAGGGAAGTAAGACCGATGACGACGCCCGATAAGGACCAAGTCACCTCTTCTACCCCTGAACCCGAGGAAGCCGCCCCCGCGGCGGCTTCCCCCGCCGATGGCACCGCGCCGGCGGAGGTTATCGCCGATGCCGAGGTGATCGAGGCCAACGAGGCCGGCCAGCTGGACGAAGAACTCGAGAAGGCCGCCGCGGAAGCCGTGGCCGGCGTAATCGAGGAGTCCGAGGCCGTGGCCGTCGCCAAGGCCGAAGCGGCCGACTGGCAGGACAAGTACGTGCGCCTGCATGCCGAGTGGGACACCTACCGCCGCCGCATGACCGAGCAGCGCGAGGCCGAGAAGGCCCGGGCCACGGAGAAGCTCATGGAGAGCCTCCTGCCGGTGCTGGACGATTTCGTGCGCACGGTGGACTACGCCGAGACCAACGGCGAAGCTGGGCTGCTCGGCGGCGTGAAAGCCGTGCAGGCCAAGTTGACCGACACGCTCGCCAAGGGCGGCTTGGAGGTCATCAACCCCGAGGGGGAGCCCTTCGATGCCCTGGCCTGTCAGGCCGTGGGCACGGTGGATGACCCCAGCGTTCCCGACGAGACCGTCGCCCAGGTATACCAACTCGGATACCGCATGGGCGAGAAGGTGCTCAGGCCCGCCATGGTGACCATCACCACAGGAGGCCCCAAGCGGGAGAAGCCGGAAGAAGAGTAAGACTGATCGGGGGCGGGCTTGCGGGTCCGCTCTCGCGTTCAAGAGACAAAAGTAACGGAGGTGGAACGAATGGCGTCCACGCCTGATTATTACCAAACGCTAGGCGTTCCGCGCACTGCCACGGCCGACGAGATCAAGAAGGCGTTCCGCAAGCTCGCCCGCAAGCATCATCCCGATGCCGGCGGCGACGAGGCCAAATTCAAGGAGTTGAACGAGGCCTACGAGGTGCTGAGCGACGAGAAGAAGCGCAATCTCTACGACCAGTACGGAACCGCGAACGAGAACCAGATTCCCCACGGATGGGGCGGCGGTCAGGGATTCAACGTCGAGGACATCTTCGGCGGCGGGGGCGGCTCCTACTCGTCCGGCGGCGGCTTCGGCGGCAGCTGGGCCGACATTCTGGAGAGCATTCGCAATGGCGAAGGTGCGTTTGGAAGCAACTGGGACTTCGGCGGCGGCTTCGGTGGGCAGCCCCAGCCCCGTCGCGGCCAGGATATGAACGTCACGTTGAATGTGACGTTCGACGAGGCCATGCAGGGCACTGAGAAGCGCATCACCGTGCGCATTCCCGGCAAGAGCGAATCCGACACCCACACGGTGAAGGTGCCCGCCGGCGCCGTAGACGGCGGTCGCGTGCGCCTGAAGGGCCAGGGCGCCCTCGGCGAGAACGGCGGACCGGCCGGCGATTTGCTCATCACCACGAAGATCGACGAGCACCCCTACTTCGGCCGTGAGGCGGCCGACGTGACGGTGACCCTGCCGGTCACGGTGGCCGAGGCGGCCCTGGGTGCCTCCATCGTGGTGCCCACGCCCGACGGCAAGAAGATCAAGGTGAAGGTGCCCGCCGGCACCCAAGACGGCAAGGTGCTCACCATCAAGGGCAAGGGCGCGCCCGACGTGAAGAACAAGGGCCAGTTCGGCAACTTGAAGATTCGCGTGGCGGTGGAAGTGCCCACCGAGATGAACGAGGCCCAGACCAAGGCCATGGAAGATTTCCAAGCAGCAACGGATAAGGAGATCAGGCCATGGGATTAGACGATAGGAACCGGCCGCTGTACATGATCAGCATTGCCGCCGAGCTGGCGGGGGTGCACCCCCAGACCCTGCGCTCCTACGAGCAAAAGGGCCTGGTGACGCCCTGTCGCACCAGCGGCAACACGCGCATGTACTCCCAGGCCGACATCGACCGGCTCAACCTCATCAACGAGCTGACGAGCGAGGGCATCAACCTCGCCGGTGTCACGCGCATCCTTGATCTGCAGAGCCGGCTCGACGAGCGCGAAGGCGAAGTGGAGGACTTGCACGGCCGCGTGCGACGCCTCGCCGATCGCGTGCGAGAACTGGAGAACCGCGCAACCGTCGGCGCCATCGTCCGCGTGACGCCCCGACGACTGCCTTAAAGGAGAAACCATGAGACTAGATAAACTAGCGGTGACGGCGCAGGAGGCCTTCCAGAACGCCATGGGCGTGGCCGGCGAGGCCGATGCGGCCGTCATCGAGCCCATTCATTTGCTGAAGGCGCTGCTCGATTCCGACGAGAACAACCTCGCCGCCATCGTGAAGCGCATCGGCGCCGACCCAGTCTGGCTGTCCCAGAACGTGGCCGACGAGATCGCCAAGATGCCCAAGCAGACCGGTGCCGCCCCCATGGCCATTCCCGGCCAGGACCTCATCAAGGTCATCGACAACTCGGTGAAGATCGCCGAGAAGCTCGGCGACAGCTACGCTACGAGTGAGCACTTGCTCATCGCCCTGTCCGAGGACAAGGGCGCGGCCGGCCGTATCCTCACCACGGCGGGCATCACCCGCAAGAACATCGAGGCGGCCTACGAGAGCCTGCGCGGCGACACCCGCGTGACTTCTCAGACCGACAAGACCCAGTTCGAGGCCTTGGAGCAGTTCGGCCAGAACCTCACCCAACAGGCTCGCGAGGGCAAGCTGGACCCGGTCATCGGCCGCAACGAGGAGATTCGCCGCACCATTCAGGTGCTCTCGCGCCGCACGAAGAACAACCCGGTGCTTATCGGTGAGCCGGGCACCGGCAAGACCGCCATCGTGGAGGGTCTGGCCCAGCGCATCGTGGCCGGCGACGTGCCCTCCTCGCTGAAGGACCGCGAGATCGTGTCGCTCGACTTGGGCGCCATGATGGCCGGTGCGAAGTACCGCGGCGAGTTCGAGGACCGCTTGAAGAACGTGCTGCGCGAGGTGAAGGAAGCCGACGGCAACATCATCCTGTTCATCGACGAGCTGCACACCATCGTCGGCGCCGGCGCCGGTGGCGACTCCTCCCTGGATGCGGGCAACATGCTGAAGCCGGCGCTCGCCCGCGGCGAGCTGCGCGCCATCGGCGCCACCACGCTGGATGAGTACCGCAAGTACATCGAGAAGGACGCCGCCCTGGAGCGCCGCTTCCAAACGGTGCTCGTGAGTGAGCCCACGGTGGAGGATACCATCGCCATTTTGCGCGGCCTGAAGGAGAAGTACGAGATTCACCACGGCGTGCGCATCACCGACGGCGCCATCGTGAGCGCGGCGGAGCTGTCCGACCGCTACATCACCGACCGCTTCCTGCCCGACAAGGCCATCGATCTTATGGATGAGGCGGCCAGCCGCCTGCGCATCGAGATCGACTCCATGCCCGAGGAGGTGGACGCCGCCGAGCGCAAGCTCATTCAGATGCAGATCGAGGAGCAGGCCCTCATGAAGGAGACCGACATGGCCTCCCAGGAGCGCCTGGAGAAGCTGCGCCACGATATCGCCGCCGCCCGCGAGGCGCTGGATGCCCAAAAGGCCGAGTGGCAGAACGAGAAGGACGCCATCGTGGGCGTGCAGAACCTCAAGGCCGAGTTGGAAAGCGCCCAGCTTGACGAGGAGCGCGCCACCCGCGAGGGCAACCTGCAGCTGGCCTCCGAGATTCGCTACTCGCGCATTCCCCAGCTGCAGCAACAATTGCACGTGGCCGAGGAAGCCGTGAAGACGAAGCAGCAGGACGGCGCCATTTTGAAGGAGGAGGTCTCCGAGGAGGAGATCGCCTCGGTGGTGGCCGCCTGGACGGGCATTCCTGTGGCCAAGATGATGCAGGGCGAGATGGAGAAGCTCGTCGACCTGGAGGAAGTGCTGAAGGGCCGCGTCATCGGCCAGGACGAGGCCGTGGGCGTGGTGGCCGGCGCCATCCGCCGCAACCGCGCGGGGCTATCCGACCCGAACCGTCCCATCGGCAGCTTCCTGTTCCTCGGCCCCACCGGCGTGGGCAAGACCGAGCTGGCCAAGACGCTCGCCGAGTACCTGTTCGATTCCGAGAAGGCCATGGTGCGCATCGACATGTCCGAGTACATGGAGAAGTTCTCCGTGCAGCGCCTGATCGGAGCGCCTCCGGGATACGTGGGTTACGACGAGGGCGGCCAGCTGACCGAGGCCGTGCGCCGCAACCCCTACTGCGTGGTGCTGCTCGACGAGATGGAGAAGGCCCATCCCGATGTGTTCAACATCCTCTTACAGGTGCTCGATGACGGACGGCTCACCGACGGCCAGGGCCGCGTGGTGAACTTCAAGAACTGCATCATCATCATGACCTCCAACGTGGGTTCGCAGATCATCCGCGAGCACGCTGCCGAGGGCCGTGCCTTCGACGAGGCCCAGGCCACGGGCGGCGAGACCATGGGCGAGATGGCCGAGAAGATGATGTCCATGACGCCCGAGCAGGCCGCCAAGCGCATGCAGGAGTTCGCGAACAAGATTCAGGACGCCCTGTCCTCCACGTTCCGCCCCGAGTTTTTGAACCGCATCGACGACGTTATCACCTTCAACGAGCTGTCCATCTCGGCCATCGAGCCTATCGTGGATTTGCAGTTGGAAGAGGTGCGCGACCGCTTGCAGGCACGCCACATCACCCTGGACGTCACGCCGGCGGCCATGGAGCACTTGGCCATCGACGGCTACGACCCGGTGTACGGTGCCCGCCCGCTCAAGCGCCTCATCCAGCGCGAGGTGGTGGACCGCATCGCCGAGCGCGTGATCAGCGGCGAGCTGCGCGATCGCAGCCACGTGCTCATCGACCTGGACGCCGAGGGCAACTACGCCTGCCGCATCGAGGGCCCCATGGACCTGGACGGCCTGAACCTGGACGACCCCAGCTTCCTCACCGCTGGGACCGACCCTAAGGAAACGTTGCAGGATCTGGATACCCTGTCGGACGGCGACCTCGGCGAGGATCCCATCGCCTAACAGAAGGAGGGGCAGAACTCGCCCCTCCGCGCGCCGGCTTCCGACATCATCGTCCGAGCCCCCGCTTCGCTGTTCTCCTTCGGCTCAGGCGCTGCGCTCCTTCATGTTTTTATGGAGCGACCTGCGGTCGCAGATAGACAGCGTTCAGAGGTCTCGGCCGATGATGTCGGAAGCCGACGCGCTACTCAACTGAATGCCCCCTTTCACAGCAAGCGCCCCGGGCAGCCAAGACCCGGGGCGCTTTTGGTCACGAAGGCCCTTCCGTCCGTGTGGATAGCGACATCGTGACCGCGGTGACGATGAAAGCCTCCGTGCTGCGAAGCTGGGGGTTGGCGCTTACGACAGCGATTCGAGCATATCCAGGAGCTCCTCGCGTGAATGGACGCCCAGCTTCAGGTAGATGCTGCGCACTTGGGAGCGCACGGTGTGGAAGGAGACGGTGAATTGCTCGGCGATGGACTTTACCGTGTGCCCCTTGGCCAGGGGAACGAGAACGGCCGCTTCCCGCTCGGTGAGGTCGTGCTCCTTTGCGAGGCGAGCGCATTTGTCCTCGAGCGGCGAGGCGCCGGCGGCAGGCGCTCGATGGGGAAGGCCAATGTAGAAGAACCCGAATATTAGTACGAGCAGGGAGATCACAAGAAAGATCAGGGCGAGCACCAAAGACGAGGGAGGATCGAGGGCAAAGACCGTAACCAGAACCTCGCTTGCGAGGCGCGATGCGAAGAACAGAAACGCGGCCAGGCGAAAGCCGAGGCAGGCGGGTTTTCCGACGGCCCTCGCCAATATGCCCGGCAGGAAGAACATGAGTCCTCCCAGGAGGAACGCCGCCGTGTTGAGGAGGAAGGCGATGAGGTATAAGCCGCTTTCGGGAAACAGGATGACAAGCAGAGCGCTCAGGCAGATAAGCAGCACGAAGCCCGAGGCAAGCCAGAGGCCTGTGCGCAGCGCAAAGGACCTTCTCTGGAAGTAGAGCACGAAAGCCCCCGTGATCACGACGCCCGCAAACGATGTGGTGGCAATCGAAATACCCGCCGAGGGCGTGAACACGGTGCGGAAGGCGAAGCTGAGCAAACTGTAGGCGCAGATAGCCAGGGGCACGAGCGCCGAGAACTCGGGTCGATCTTCCGGCGCCGCCGGAGGCTCCTCTTTCGGGGGCGGCGGGGCAAGGAGAACGTCAAGGGCGACGGCGATGAGCATCAGCACGAGAAGCCCGAAGCGCGCGGGGACGGTCAGCGCCATGTAGACGGTGAGCGCAAGCACGGCCACTATCCCCGCGCAAAGCATCTGGAGGGATCCTCGCCGAGCCGAAAGGGGTCGGGCCATGCGCGACCAGAGGCAGAGGAGCGAGGCGCAGGCCGCGCCCATGAGCACCTGGCGAAGAACGAGGTATTGGAGGAGCTCGCCGGAAGGAACGAGAGGCTGGGCAACCAAGAGCGTCGCAGTTGCAAGGCCGAACGCGAGGGATGCGAACAGCGAGGGCGCGGGTCGGCCTTTTTTGGTGAGAGGGAGAGAGATGGCGAGCAGGGCGATAAAAGCTATCTGCCACGAGAAGGAAAGCATTGCCGGCGAAGCGTCCGAGCCGGCCCCCGCGATCGCCGTCTGCCCCATGGATATGAGTAGCCAGCCCCAAATGAGGCCGGGCAGCAAGGCGAGCCGAACCGTAGCGGGCAAGATCGACTCCTTCGGAGAATCCTGTTCGCGCAAGTAGCCTTTTTCGCGTCGCGTCATCAAATAACCTGTCCCCACCTGCCATTTAGCACAAAATGAACGTGTGAATCGCGGGCATTTAGCTCATCGGGGGCGATGAGCTGCCACCCCATTTCCCCGATTCTCTTCGCGGCGGAATTATACCGCTGCGTAAAGGAAAAGGAAGTATGGATCGAGGAGGGCAAGAATGAAGGAAATTAACACTGCTGAGGTTTTCCCCACGCTGCGCAACATCTCACTGTCGCGGAGGACGTTTGTCGCCTGCGCGGCCATTGCCGCCGCCCAGGCTGCTCTCGTGTCTGCGGGGTGCGCTCCCGAGGTGCAATCGTCGGGAGAGGGACTTGCCTCGACCGCGGCGTTTGCCCCGGGGACGTATACGGCGTCCGCGCCCGGCAAGAAGGGCCCGGTGACTGTCGAGGTGCGCATGTCCGAAAATGCCATCGAGAGCGTCGAGATCGTGGAGTTCGAAGACACCGAGCGCATCAGTGCCCCGGCTCGCGAGCGGGTGCCGCAGCAGATCGTGGAGCTGCAGAGCTTGAACGTAGACACCGTGACGGGCGCCACGCTGACGAGTATGGCCATCATCGAGGGCGTGGCTGATTGCGTCAACCAGGCGAACGGAGACGCTTCGGCGCTGAAGAAGGCCGCATCGCCGGAGAAGTCGGATGAGACCAAGGAGATCCAGGCAGATCTCGTGGTGTGCGGCGCCGGCGGTGCCGGCATGGCCGCCGCCGTCGCCGCGGCCCAGCAGGGCTTGGATGTGGTGGTGTTCGAGAAAACCGCCTATGCTGGCGGCAACGCGCTGGTCAGCGGTGGCTGGCTCGAGGTGTTCGAAGGCGTCGACGACATGAAGCCCGATATGACGGACGGCAACCGCGACATGTTCCACGCGACGCTCCAGAAGAGCCTGGAAAATGACGTTTCCAAGGACTTCGTCGATGCCGTGCAGGCCGACTTCGACGCGTATTTCGCCGCAGGCAACACGAAGGTGTACGACTCCATGGAGTACTACGCCCTGGACTACGCCTCGCGCAATGGCGGCCCGGCGAAGGAGTACTGGCTCCCCTATGCCCACAAAGTGAACGATCTGAACAACTGGCTCTTCGATCAGGGCTACACCGTGAGTGGCACGCTGGTCGGCATCGTCGGGTTCCCGTGGCCGCGCAAGGCCCATGCGGTGGACAAGGAGAACGGCGAGGGCTTCTTCAGCGTGTTCGACAACACGGTGGAGACCCAGAGTCTCCCGATCACCTTCCTCTTCGAGACACCCGTTTCCGAGCTGATCGTGGATGGCAAGGCCGTGGTGGGGGCCTCTGGCCAGTGCGCCGACGGCACCACCTACCGTGTCATGGCGGACCGTGGCGTCATTCTGGCTACTGGCGGTTATTCCGGCAATCCCGATCTGCTGAAGAAGTACAACGAGATGTGGCCCTGGGATGAGTCCACGGTTATCCCGACGACCAATAGCTACGGCCACACGGGCGATGGACACGTGCTTGCCGAGGGCCTGGGAGCCGAGCTGAAGAACATGGGGCGCCAGATGGTGTTCCCCATTGCCGACTCCATCGATTACTCGACGGAGACCATCGTCGGCGGTAACGGCCTGGGGCTCTTCGTCAACGTGAACGGCGAGCGCTTCATCAACGAGTCGCTCGATCGCTTCGCCCTGTCCGCCGCTGTGATGAAGCAGCCCGAGGAGAAGCTGTTCATCATCAGCGACGCGCTCACCTCCGGTCTTGTGAACGGCTACAACGAGCAGGGCTACAGCGAGGACAAGCTCATCGAGGAGAGCAAGCTCTTCCGGGCGGACAGCCTTGAGGAGCTGGCCCAGATGATCGGCGCCGACCCCTCGGTGTTTGCGAAGGCAGTTGACGATTACAACGCCATTGCGCGTGGAGACGTGGCGGACACGGTGTTCGGCCGCGAGAACATGAGCGAGAAAGACGCTATCGTCGAGGCTCCCTTCTACGCCTCCCCGCGTACCTGGGCCGCCCATGTGACCATCGGCGGCGTTGCCATCGGTCCCGATTACCAGGCCCTCACGGCCGACGGTGCGGGTATTGAGGGCCTCTATGTCGTGGGCGAATGCTCCGACGGCAACAGCGGTGTCTCCAGCATGAGCACAGGCCTTTCCTGCGTCAACCAGATGCTCGCCTAAGCAAGCCCTCCCCTATGCGAGGCCCTATGCCGAGATGGCACAGGGCCTCGTTTGCGTGCTACGACTACGAGTCTGCTGGGCACCGGTTTTCGCCTTCGCAGTGTCGCAGAGGCCTTCGGCCTGTTCCTTGGTGAGAGTGGAATTCTCGCGCTCTTATAACAATATTCCCTTTCACAGCGAGCGCCCTGGGTAGCCAAGACTTGGGGTGTTTTTGTACGTCCGGCTGATTCAGGGGCCCTCTACTATAGTTGCTATTTCTGCTATTTCTGCTATTTTTGCTATAGTTGCTATTTCGATGATGCAGAGGTGCCTATGCGTGGTCTAGTGAATCCCTTCAAGCCGACAGCCGGCGCGGAGCCGCCCGTTCTGGTCGGGCGCGATAAGGTGCTGGAAGACTTCGCCGACGGCCTGGCGGAAGGTCCTGGGGCTCGGGGTCGGCTGATGCGCATTACGGGCCCGCGAGGCTCGGGCAAGACGGTGCTTCTTACTGAGCTTGGAGACATGGCCCGAGACGAGGGATGGGAGGTCGTCGACGAAACGGCTCGTGCCGGGCTGTGCGAGAGGATCGCCCGTGCAGCTTTGGAGAAGCCGTCGGCGGAGCTTTCCCTCGACGTGCATTTGGGCTTGGCAGACTTCCATATGGAAAAGGGCTCCGTCGAAGGAACAACGCTGCGGGAGGCACTCTCGCAAAAGGCTGGCGAGCTCACGAGGCAGAAACGCGGGCTCCTTATCACTCTCGATGAGGTACAGGATGCCGATATCGAGGAGATGAAGGAGCTGGCCGCCGTCGTCCAGCACCTCATTCGCGAGAAAGCGAATGTCGCCTTCGTTTTCGCGGGTCTCACGATGGGTGTTCTCGACCTCATTAACGGGAAGGCGCTCACGTTTCTGCGCCGCGCCCTGCCCGAGGAGCTGGCAGAGATCCCTCTTGATGAGATCGCCGCGGCCTACCGTGAGACTATCGAGCGCTCGGGGCTCCTCATCGACGACGCGGCGCTTTCGGTTGCCGCCGAGGCGACGGTGGGTTACGCCTATCTCATCCAGCTAGTGGGTTACCAGGTGTGGCGCACGGGGAAGGCCCATGCCGATCAGTCGCTGGTGATTTCAGAGGAGGATGCCTTGATCGGCATCCGGGAGGCCATGGGAGAATTCGGCGATGCCGTCCACGAGGCGGCGGTGGCCGATTTGCCGCTGCGCGCTCTGGAATACCTGCTGGCGATGACTCAGGACGAGGGCGTGAGCGCTACCGCTACGATAGCCGAGCGTTTGCAGGTGAGCCCCACATCGCTGACGTCGTACCGGCGACTGCTGATCCAGCGCCAGGTGATCGAGCAGACGGCCCGAGGCTACGTGAAGTTCTCGATCCCCTACATGGGCGAGTACCTTGCCGCCAACCGCGAGACCCTGCTCGTCCGCTACGGGCGTTAGAATCGCAGCGAGATGCTGGCTTAAGGCCGCCTCCAATCCGAAACCCCTCGCGGGCGGGCTGAAGGCCGCCCTCGGCGAGGCCAGCTCCCTCGCTCCACCCAACCGCATACCCCCTTTCACAGCAAGCGCCCCGGGCGGCCAAGACCCGGGGCGCTTTTGCGCGGCGCTACGGGCGTGCGGTGAGTTGGGCGATGAGCTCGTCCTTGAAGATGGCGTCGAACGCCTCGCGGGTCACGTCGTAGCTGAGCGTCGACTTGCCCACTTTCTGGGGATCGTAGTCGCAGACGTCGAACACGCCTTTGTACTTCTCGACGATCTTGCCCAGGTTCTTCTGCAGGAAGCCCTTGGGATCGGCTACCTTCCAGCGGATCTCATATCCGCCGTCGGGCGTCTGCCGGCGTTCCATGAGCGAGATGAGCCCATAGACCAGCGGCATCACGAAGCCGTCAGGGCTCAGTGTGTCAATCTCGGTGCCCTGGAAGGGCGTAGCGCGTTTGGCCCTGCGCTCGTTGAGGTTCTTCACGGCGGTGATCCTGCCGTATTTGCCCGAAGCGGCGTTGTAGGCGGCGGGCAGTGCGGCGAAGAGGTAGTCGTAAAGGCCGGGGAGCATTGCGGCAATCTCGAAGGCGGATTCCACTTCGTGGTTGGTGAGGGTGCGCTTGTAGTCATCGGCACTTTGGGTGGTCACGTCGTCGGAGTTCATGAATTTATCGTACTGAGATAGGCACGCTCCCTTGGCGCTATAGAGCTTCGCGGGAGCCGGGGGCTGCAGTTTGCGGCCGCCTTTGTCGTGCACATCTTGCACCAGGGAAAGGGGGATCCAGGCAAGGGCAACGATATCGAGCACCTTGATCTCGCCGGTGCCCTCATTGGGCTTCCACTCGATGCGTCCGACCAGGAAAGGGTTCGTGGCTTCCATTGCCGATCGCAAGCTGCCGAACAGGCCGCTTTGGTTATCCTTGGCGGCGAGAGACAGCTGCACATTGGCGTTGCGCGCGTCGCAGATGTCCAGCAAGTTGTAGCGGAATTTTTCCACGCAGGCGCTGTCCGCTTGATCCCGAGGCACGAGCAGCTCCACCGGAACCAGCGTGTCAAGCTTATCTGCGGGACCGGGATTGTTGCGCACGTGATCGAAGTAGAGGCTCACCAGGTCGCGGTTCTCGGTCCAGGCTTCCTTGAACTCGTCCCATTTCCTCACTTTCGAATCGAGCGACCGCCCGCCGAACTCCAGAGCTTGCTTCAACATATACAGCCCGATGGCCAGCGTGTTGTGGCCGCCATCCAAAATACCCTCGACGGAGCGATCTTGCGGGCGAATGATGATGCGCCCGCGATCAAGCATGGTGTACTCGGACGAGGCAAGCAGGATGCCCTTCGTCTTGAAGGGGAAGAGGTCGGGATCGGACTCAAGGGAGTTCTGGATGCCGTCGGTGACTGCATTGGTCTTCGATGAGCGCGGATTGGCCTCCAGATCCAGGCTGTCGATAATGCTGGCGATGTCCTTCGTCTTCACCAGCCCGATGATTTTCGTGGTGTCGCCCACCGTTTGCTGCGCCATCTGTTCGAAACGAACGATGTTCTCACTCATAGCTTCCTCCTTGGTCTTGGAGGATAGGCTTCCAGAAACAAAACGACCAGCATGGAAGCTGGTCCCGGTGCAACAAATTGCGCTATTCCGCTGTGCTTCCAGAACCTATCCAGATTCAATTACGGAGCCTATCCAGGCCCCAACTTCAGCGCCGTCCGGCGCCGCCGATAACCATAGTGAACCTGAGCGAAACTGTCAAGGATTGCGCGGCTGTCTTGGAGAAGTAGCCAGCAGAGCTTTCCCCCGATGTGCAGTGGAGGTTGGCGCTCCGAAAAAGAGCTGCGAAAACGGCTCTTATTGACTACTGGTAGAGATATGCCTGCTGCGCATGCCGTCTCTCAATCTTGTCTTTGTTGCCCGAAAGGACGCCAGTCGGCTCTCGCCCTCGCCCCTCCCTTGTCGAGGCAGATTCGGCGCGCAAATTCCCGATTGCGGCGCTGGTGACATAAAAGTGCTTCTGTATGCAGATTTTTGGACTTATATAGCATTCTAATCCCGCGCGATTTTCTATGGGGAAGATCCCAGATAGTCAAAATGGCGATGACCAGGCAAAACGTAGTGCCTCTGTCATTGGCGTTAAGCATGCTTCCGCGTTGCCCAGCTTTGAAGTGCTATATAAGTCCAAAAATCTGCAGCAGCCTCGCTTTCTGTGTCACCAGCCAATCGTGCACTCATTGCTTGAATGCACGACAATTACAAGACATGGTTTTGAGGCCTCTCTAAGCATTGAGTATGTTATAAGTATCACCTATGAATATCTATTTATCGCATATCAGTGCTTGGCAGTTTTGGATTTGGTGGTCTAAGACGCACGCTATTCCTTTGAGGCTCTTTCATTCGGGAGAGTGCTTCGCGCGTGGACGCTTGCCGTCTTTCTCGCTACCAACGGCTTCGGTGTTCAAGAGTCCCGCTTGCACCAAGCGCGAAGTTAAGCAGGTTCTGGATGCCAATGGCCAGAAGGCGCGAGCGCTCTTGGTGCAAGCTGGGATTGGCACAGGGCCAAAAGGCTGCCTGCATATTTGCGTTCCCTATGCGCCCGGCAGACACGGATTGGGGAAGCACATTCGGCTCCACCAGGTAGGCTGCAATCTGCCCCGCCGATCATTTGTGAAGGTGGCCGAAGCGGTGTACGTTGCCTCGCCCGAACTGACGTTTATGCAGATGGCAAGTGTACTCGACCTGGGCGCCCTTTGCGCGTGCGGCATGGAGTTCGCTGGCGGCTATCCGCTGGACGTTGCCTATCAGCCTGATGGAGAGTCTGTCTGCGTGAGAACCCCTGTCACCTCGCAAACGCTCCTTGCATCCTATGCCGATCGATATCACGGCCGCGACGGAGCGAACAAGGCTCGGCGCGCGGTGCGGCATCTCTCTGATAAGTCCGCATCGGTCAAAGAAACCGAGATGGCGCTCCTTGCGCTTCTTCCCCGCCGATACGGGGGTCTTGGGGCCAAAGGGGCCCTCCTGAATGATGTTGTAGCGCTCAGCGCTGAAGCAGTAACAATCGCACGCCAGAAGAGGGTCGTGTGCGATTTCAGATTCGAGGATTCAAATGTCGTCGTGGAATATGACGGGGCGACGCACAGCGATATCGAGGCCCGAACGACCGACTCGCGGCGTCGTGATGCCCTGCGCGCAGATGGATATGAGGTGCTCACGCTCACCAACGCGCAACTGCAGAACCCCTCAGAGTTCCAAGCCATTATCGTGCCAGCTTCAAGAAGGGCAGGGAAGAGGACGGCGTACCTTTCCGAGCGCGATATGCCTCGCCACCGATCTTTGCGCTCGCAGATCGCGCGATACCATGCCCGGAGTTTCTAGGTTCCGCTTTCGCAGTCCTGTGTACCGGAAACTGGTCGGCTGACCACTTCTGCGTAGAGTCGTACGATTCCCGTGCTTGGTTGGCGTCACTCGGTGGCCTGGTCTCAGGTGGGTTCGTGACAGGAAAGTGACCATAATTGCAAATAATTCGACTTATATAGCATTGGGTTTTCTGATATTTTCAAGCAATATC
This sequence comes from Adlercreutzia mucosicola DSM 19490, assembly GCF_000422625.1. Lineage (GTDB taxonomy): Bacteria > Actinomycetota > Coriobacteriia > Coriobacteriales > Eggerthellaceae > Adlercreutzia > Adlercreutzia mucosicola. The sequence continues at coordinate 267,896 of NZ_KE383895.1, forward strand.
GAAGTACGGTCTCTCTGCGCTGCTGTGAGCTGGGAAGATACAGGTGTGACCTGAGCGACCTAGCTGTGAGCAGCGATCCTACTGCTGTGGGAATGCTATATAAGTCGAAAAATGCGCAGAATAGCCCTTGCTCGTGTCATCGGGCGACGTCCCTGCTGCCAAAGGGACGTCAGCAACGCGCACGTCGTAGGAACGGTTCAGGCCGCGCGCAACTGCGAGTTACCTACGGAGAAGGGCGAGTCCCTCCTTCTACGACAAGAAAGAGGGACTCGCTCGGAAGCCGAACGGGGGAGGGAGGCGCTCGGCGGCGAAAGATTTACGCGCGGGTCTTGTAGGCGTTGGCAGCGCTGGCCACGGGAACGGGGAATTCCTGACCCATGAGATCCATAGCGGCGAGCCAGGAGGACACCACGTTGTGGCTCATGTTCAGGCCGCCGTAATACTGGGCATACATGCCGTTGAAGAACCCGCCATGATCAAGGCCGACGCACTTCAGGCCCTCGATGCGCTCGCCTTCCGCCGTCAAGGGCGTGTAGGTGTTGTCGACGCGCACGCCGCTTAAGGTGGACAGCAGCCAGCCGGCGAGCTTCGCCGCGTAGAAGGGACCCTCGTCGATGGCTGTCAAGCGGAAGGACGCCTTGTGGTAGTCTTCGTCCACGCCCTTGGCGGCCAGTTCGTTGTAGCGTTCGATGGTGGCCAGCGTCTGCTCCTTGGGCAGGCCCATCATGTCCACCAGCTCTTCGATGGTGTCGGCTTTCAGCAGCACACCGTTCTCCACGTTGGGATCGATGAACACGCTCTGCCATTCCTCTTCGGAGGTGCAGGGGTAGTACTGGCCGAGCAGCAGACAGTTCTTCGCCCCCTCCGCCGCTACCACGCGCGAGCAGATAGTGGTGCCGAAAGACACGACGTCTTCCCAGCTGCTGGCATCGAAGATTTGCCACCAGAAATGGCCGGGCTGCATGCAGGCCTGGTTGAATACGATGTCGTAGGGGCCGTCTTCGTTGCAGAAGCGCTTTCCGTGGGCATTGACGCGCAGGAAGGGCTGCGAGCCCGGCCACCACAGATTGGGATTCTCGCCGCCCTGGTTGTCCAGGCCGACGCCACCGTTGGTGTCGTCACCGGTAATGCATCCGCGGTCGAAGATATTGCAGCTGCCCTCGCAGGCGTAATCGCGATCGGCGCCGGCCCATACCGCCATGCGGATGCCGTCGCCATGGGAGTTTTCGGCACCGATGTGGTTCGAGCAGAACTTGTGGGAAATGACGCCCATTTCGTCCATCATGTCCTTGTTGCCACCGAAGCCTCCCGTGGCCAGCATAACGGCTTTGGCGGTGTTGAATTGCACGTACTCGTCATCTTCGGTAAGGGCGATCACGCCGGTCACGCGTCCAGATTCGTCCTGCACCAACTCTACGGCTGTGGTGTTGTACCGCACCTCGCCGCCTGCTTCGGCATACAGCTCCATCATCGCGGGGACGGCGATTTCCGAGCCCATGGAGTTGGCCGTGGGCTTCAGGGGCGGCTGGAAGGCGGTGTGCACGGAAGCGGGGGAATTCCAGATGCCCTCGGGGCTGAACTTCTTGCAGACGGTGTCGACCATCACGTCGAGCCCCTTCTTCTGCATTTGCTCTTGGTACCAGTCGATGAAGGCGCCAGCGTTGTAGGCCCACTGGCGAATCAGATTCTCGTCCACCTTGCCCTGGCCGTAGCGGACAAGGTCCTTGATGACCCACTCTTTGTCGATCTCGATACCCAGATCCTTCTGAATCTTGCTGTCGAGGGCGTCGATGTCGCCAGCGTAGATGGTGCAGGCGCCCGTCTGCTCGATGAGCAGCGTCTTGGCGCCCAGCTGCGCCAGCTCCAAGGCACCCACCACGCCGGAGTTGCCGCCGCCGACCACGACCACATCGTAGTCTTCGGTGCGCGCAACCTGATCGGCCACGGAGGCCGGCTTGTCGAATACCGAGGGCTTTGCGGCTGCGCTGGCATCTCCCGTCGCGGCCAGCTCTTCGTTGGCAGGGGCCTTCGGGGCGCATCCCGCAAGGGCTCCCATGGCGGCCAGGGCGCCGGCACTGGCGGCACCGGTCAGGAAGCTGCGTCGGGAGAAGTTCGTCGATTCTTTCATGGATCCTCCTTCAATCGTGCAGGCCCTCCTCAAAGCGGGCCTTTGCCTTGCAGCGTAGCGACTCCGCAAGGTCGTCATCAATTGACACTGTGCGAGAATTGTCAGAGTTTCCCCTTGTCAATCGACAGAACAGCCAAAGTGTCGAATTGGGAAAATCCTTCGCCTGACGTGGGAAAACAGCGCGTTAAGAGGAAGAAGGCGTATGAGGGGGCAAGTTTTTGGGGCCAGGGGGAGAAAGGAGAGGGATAGAATGCCAGACGTTGCAGGAGAGGAGGGCTCCATGGGTGGGCAATGGGAAACGCGGATGCACTTTGTGGAAACGCTGAATCTGCTCATGCGCACTTGTCCCCTTGAAAAGGTGAAAGTAACGCACCTGTGCAAAGCGACAGGGGTATCGCGCGCCACCTTCTATGAGCATTTTCACGACATATTCGACGTTCCTGTATGGTTTTGGGATCACCTGATGGAGCGGTCTCTCTATCGAATCGGGCTTGATCTGAGCTGCTATGAGGCCCATTTTCAGAAGTTCGCATTGTTGCGCGAGAACAAGGAATTCTTCGATAATGCCTTCAAAAGCGACGACTACAACTCGGTTTGCGAGCATGGCGGCCGAGCCATGGATCGCATCATGGTCGAACGCGCGGCGGCTCGTGCGGGGCACCCTCTGGCCGAGGAGCAGCTGCTGCTCATCGAGTTCTTTAGAACGGGTGCTCAATACATGACCCGCGACTGGGTGCGCCACGGCATGGAGCCCTCTCCCCGCGTCATGGCTCGGCTGTTCTACAATTCTATGCCCGCGTTTTTGGTGCAACTGCTTGATGAGGGGGTGGCGCAGTCGAGGTAGGGGAGCGCTAGTGGGCGATGGAATGTTGGATCAAGTCGACCCTCCTGAGCTATGAGCTGGCCTTCCGGTTGAGTACCCGTAACAATGTGTGTCCAGGGAACGCCACGGCAGCGCGCCTGCGGAGCGCTCCGCAACCTCCCGGCGCCTTTCGTCCCGCGGCGCGTTCGAGGTCGCCCTTACAGGGTCACCTTCTCTACGCAGCTCAGCAGTTCCTCTCGGGTGTGGACGCCGAGCTTGCGGTAGATGCTCTTGGTATGGGCCTTGATGGTGTTCTCGGACACGGTGAGGGCTTCGGCGATGGAGGCGATGGTGCGTCCGCGCGCCAATTCCACGAGCACTTCTTCCTCGCGCCCGCTGAGGCGGTAGCGGCTGCTGACCGTTTCGCACTGCTCTACGATAGCGTCCAGCATGGTGGGGACGCCCGCCCCCTCTTCGCTCGCCGTGCCGTCTGCGCCCGCATCCGCGTCTGCCGCACTGGCCGCAGCCGCCCCGCGTGCCGCAGAAGCCTCGGGCCGCGGGATAAGGTACTCGAAGGAGTACTCCTCCTCGTCGAAGTTGTTGATGCGGAACAGGCTGTAGGAGCGGCTTCCCAAAAGCATAAAGCCGGCAATCAGCAGCGCGTAGGTGAGGCAGAGTACCGTGAGCGTGGCGTGACCCGCGCCCAGAACGGTTTCGGCGCCCGCGATGGCCGAGCCCAGCAGCAGCCCCGCCACGTTGAACAGCATCGCTTCGGCGAACAGGCGCGTGGAATTGCCCTCGGCGGTAGCCACGATGGGGCCGATGGACAGGTAGATCATAGCCAGGAACAGGTAATATCCCGCATACAGCAAGCTGGGCGCCGCCGACGAATAGGCTGCTGGTGCCAGCAGATGGGCCAACAGCGCCGCGCTCAGCAGCAGCAGGACGAAGCTGGGGATGATCACGACGCCGCGTCGTTCGGCAAGGTGCTCGGCGATGCCGACGACGGACACCACCACGATGGCAATGGCCAGTACGCTCGGCCACGCATGCAGGTCGGACACGATGGATTGTACCTGCTCGGTGTTGCGCAAGTAGTTGTAGGGGATGGAGAAGACGGCGATGCAGATGAACAGCAGCAACGGTGATTTCCCTCGCTCGCGGTCGCGTTTGGCGCGCCACGTGTCCGAGGATTTCTCCAGTAGCGCATGGGCTTTCGCCAGGCAGACGATGGAGCCGAAGGGCAGCGCGACCAACACCGCTAGAAACAGCGGCGCTGGCAACAGAATTTCCACCAGGTACAGGGCGATGGCAGCTACAGCCGCGCCCATGGTAACCAGCAGCTGCTCGCGCTGGGGGTTCAGGTACTGGTACAGTTCGCCCCACATGATAATCAGGGGCGCGGTGCCCAAGGCCACCAGGATATTCCCCAGGTAGGTGATCCAGGGCGACGACACCCAACCGCTCAGCGCAACGAGCACAACCAGCCCCGCTCCCACAAACCCCGTGGCCATGCGGAAGGCGTTGCGGCGGCGAATCAGCGGGCCGAAGCGCCGCGCCGTCAGAAAGATGGCGAGAAACACGCCGAAGGTGCACAGCGAGTTGGCAATCCAGCCGCCGCCGAAGCGCGTCGCGGCAGGGAGCGTCACCATGCTGTCGAGGAACGTGATGGAGTGGAGAAAAGCCCATAGGGACGCCATGCCCGCCAAGGCGAGCAAGATGCCCGAAACATGGGCGGCGCTGTAGACCACGGCTCGGTCGGGCGTCGCCGCAGGCCCGCGGCGGCCCGCGGGCGAATGATCAGTGGAATTCACGAGGCATCCCCTCCCCTGGGTGCGTGTCGTTGCCGATGCCATCATAGCGTTTTCGCGGTGGCGACCCCCTTACCCGTTGCGGGTAGTTTTCTCGGGGCGAACCGAAATTCTACCTTGAGCGGGTACTAGCAGGCGCGCATCTGGGCCCCTACGATCGGAGGCGTCGGTGGCCCGCGGGCCTTCGACGGCAAGAGTGTACGCACAATGAAGGAGGGATCGTTATGACGATAACGCGGAGAGGTTTCTTGGGGATGGCCGGAGTTGCCGGCGTGGCAGGCCTGGCGGCAGGCGCAGGCCTGGCCGGTTGCACTCCCGCTCCGGAGAAGGCCACGCCCGTGGCCGCCACGGGCGATGAGGCTGTGAGCGGCGCGGCCTACGAGGCGGCGGCTACCTACACCTGCGACATCTGCATCTGCGGTGCGGGCAACTCGGGCCTGTCGGCGGCCGTGGAAGCGGCTCAGCAGGGGCTCGGCGTCGTCGTGCTGGAAAAGCACGGCGGCACGGGCGGTGGCGGCATCGGTACCGAGGGCGTGTTCGCGGTGAATTCCCAGATGCAGCAGGACGCGAACATCTCCATCAAGCCGGCCGAGATCATCTCCTGCGAGATGGAATACTCTCACAACCGCGCCAACGGCCTGAAGTGGCTCGACCTCGTGCAGGCCTCGGGCGAGAACATCGCCTGGTTGCAGGAGTGCGGCGTGAACTTCACCGGGGTTGTGGACGACTACCACGGCGGCATGTTCCAAACCTTCCACTGGTTCGGCGAGAACCGCGCCCACGACGACTTCTCGCCGGCAATGACCGAGACCGCGCGGTCGCTTGGCGTGGAGTTCCTGCTGAACTGCCCCGCCGTGGAGTTGGTTATGGACAACGGTGCGGTAGCCGGAGTGTGGGCGCAGAAGCTGAACGGCGACTACGTGCTGGTGAAGGCGAGGGCCGTAGTGCTGGCCACGGGCGGTTTCGCCAACAACGACGAGTATCTGCAAGAAGGCGGCTTCTCGGACACGACGAACGTGAAACGGTTTTTGTACGGCTACGACGGCGACGGCGTGCGCATGGCCTTGGAGGCGGGCGGTGCCAGCAACGTGCCGCGCATGTCGGGCCTGATGCAGCTGACGGTGCAGGGTGCGCCCGGCGGCGAGTATGGCACCTTCGGTCGCGGCGACGGTCTGGTGGTGGCCGGCCACAACCCCTGCGCGATCTGGATCAACGAAGATGGCCAGCGTTTCTGTGCCGAATCGGCCGGCATCGAGAACTGGATGGCCGACATGATCCCCTCGCTGGCGCACCACAAGCTGTACTCCATCTACGATGCGAAGATCTTCAAGGACGCCTACGACGGCATGATCATGCCGCGCATCGATTGGGCGGCCACCCAGGAAGAACTAGCGCAGCGCATCGAGGAGAACCCCTATGATGACTTCTTCAGCGCTGACACTCTGGAAGAGTTGGCGAAGAAGGCGAGCGACGCGCTGGGACTGGACTACGACACGGTAATTGCGTCCATCAACGGCTATAACGAGATGTGCGAGGCCGGCGATGACGCACACTTCGGCAAGCCCAAGGAATACCTGCAGAAGATCGCCAACCCGCCGTACTACTTCTGCTACATGCCCCAGGCGTGCATGGTCACCTTCGGCGGCATTCGCACCAATCGCAAGATGGAGGTGGTCACCAAGGCGGGCGAGGCCATTCCCGGCCTGTACTCGGCGGGCGTGGATTCGGCGGATCTGTGGCCGAACATCTACACCATCAACGTGCCCGGCGGCACCAACGCCAACAACATCAATTCGGGCCGCTTCGCCAGCAAGAACGCCGCGGTCTACATCGGCAGCGGGAAGGCGGGCGCGGTGTCGTCCGAGGGCGATACGAGCCCGTCGGTGGCCGAGCCCACGTGGAAGATGCCGGAAGGCAGTCTGAAGGACGGCACCTACACCGATACCCAGTTCGGCATGTTCAGCGACATCGCGGTGACCGTCACGGTGGCTGGCGGCAAGATCGCCGAGATCAAGCAGGAAAACGAGCTTGAGACCACCTACGTGGGCCAAGCGGCCATGGAGCAGACGCTGATTCCGGCGGTCATCGAGGCCCAGACCGTCGCCATCGACACCGTGACCGGCGCTACCCGCACGAGCCAGGGGTTCCTCACCGCCGTGGCCAAATGCTGCGAGCAGGCCGTAGCGTAGTTGCCCGTTGCCCTCCCTCGCGCAGCGCCCGGTCGGTCCTCCCCGGCCGGGCGCTTTTGTGCGGGCTACGCGGCCTTGGCGGCTTTCTTGGCGCGGCGGGCGGCCAGGCGCTTCTGCATGGCGTCGACGCAGGTGGCTACGGCGGCGTCGCCGGTGACGTTCACGGTGGTGCGCATCATGTCGAGGATGCGGTCCACGCCGGCCACCAAAGCCACGCCCTCCACGGGCAGACCCACCGATTGCAGCACCATGGCCAGCATGATCATGCCGGAACCGGGCACGCCGGCGGTGCCGATGGAGGCCAGCACAGCGGTCATCACGATGGTGAACTGCTGGCCCAACGTAAGGTCGATGCCGAACACCTGGGCGATGAAGATGGCGCAGACGCCCTGGTAGATGGCGGTGCCGTCCATGTTGATGGTGGCGCCCAGGGGCAGCACGAAGGACGTAACCTCCTTCGACACGCCCATCTTCTCGGTGCACTCCATGTTAATGGGCAGCGTGCCTACCGACGAGGCCGACGCGAAGGCGAAGCCCATCACGGGCATTTCGCCCTTCAGGAACTTCAGCGGGCTCATGCGGGCGAACACCTTGATAATGCCCGAGTACACCAGCACAATCTGACACAGCATGGCCAGGTAGGCCACTACGATCAGCCACAGCAGCGGCCGCAGCACCTCGATGCCGTTGTTCGCGATCACGGGACAGATGAGCCCGAACACGCCGAAGGGCGCCACCAGAATGATGCCGCGCATAATGGCGATGCACACATCCGACAGCGAGTTGCAGATGTCGATGACGGGCTTGGCCTTCTTCCCCGCGGCGATCATGCCGAAGCCGAATACCACGGCAATGACGATCACCTGCAGCATGGTGGCATCGGCCATGGGCTGGAAGAAGTTGCTCGGGAAGATGTTGACGATGGTGTCGATGAACGAGGGCGGCTCGGTGGCCTCGTAGGTCAGCTCGCCCGAGGGCAGCTGGTAGCCCGCGCCCACGTTCATCACGTTGGCGAAAATGAGGCCGAGCGTGACGGCGAAAGCGGTGGTGATCAGGTAGAACAGTACCGTCTTACCGCCGATGGCCCCCACTTTCTTCACGTCTTCCAGCGATACCACGCCGGCGATGATGGAGAACAGTACCAGGGGCACGACGATCATCTTGATAAGGTTCAGGAAGATGGTGCCGAAGGGCTTGATGTAGGTATCGGCGATCTCCGGAGCCCCTTGCAGGGCAACACCGGCGATTACGCCCAGAACGAGGGCGATGAAAATCCACGTGGTCAGCGACAGACGCTTGTACCAGGGCTTTCCCCTGTTCGGCTCGGGCGCGCCGGTCGGCCCGTTCGGGCTGGCGCCGTTCTCGGTGTCGTCGGGCGTGCGCGTTGTCTGCAAAGTGGCATCGTCGGCCATAGCCATGCATCCTTTCCCCGTGAGACAAATCGTTCCCATTATAAGCAAATCCCCTCGAAATACCAGGTCGCCCGCCCCGATCTAACAGCCCCGCAACAAAACGGGCAGGGTGTCGCGCCTGTGTCGAAGCAGCGTCATAATGGCAACGATGTTGACTTGCGGAGACTGAGGCCGAAGCTGTGTGGAACGTCGATTCTGGTCGCGAAAGCACGGGGCGCGTGCTATGGTGTGCCGCATTTTCGGAGAACCCGACGAAAGGAACAGGGATGGAACGCAAAGACGTTATCGCCGCTGCCGAAGCCTATTGGGATGAGAACCGCGACGCTATCGTGGCCGACATCGCCAAGCTGGTGGAAATCCCCAGCACTGAGGATTTGGCCGCCGCCGCTCCCGGCGCGCCCTACGGGCCCGGGCCGGCCGCGGCGCTGGCCGCGGCGCTGGAAATCGCCGAGGGCATGGGTATGGCCGCCACCAACTGCGAGGGCCACATCGGTTTCGCCGACCTGCCCGGCGAGACCGATGCCCAGCTGGGAATCATCGGCCATGTGGACGTGGTGCCCGCTGGCCCCGGCTGGACCTTCGAGCCCTTCAAGGTGACGGAGAAGGACGGCTATCTCATGGGCCGCGGCTGCCTGGACGACAAGGGCCCGTCGGTGGTGGCCCTGCACGCAGTGAAGTGCCTGGCCGGCCTGGACGTGGCGCGTCCCTACACCATGCGCTTCATCTTTGGCGCCAACGAAGAGACCGGCATGGCCGATGTGCTCTGGTACCTTGAGAACTACGACAGCCCGGCCTTCCTGTTCACGCCCGATGCCGACTTCCCTGTGTGCTATGGCGAGAAGGGCGGCTACGACGGCTGCATCACGAGCGCGCCCATCGCCGACCCGGTGATCCTGGATATCTCCGGCGGTGTGGTCACCAACGCGGTGCCCGGCGAGGCCTGGGCCATCGTGCGCGGCGACGCGGCCGGGCTGCCCGCGGCCGAGCGCATCACCGTGGCCGACGCTGGCGACGACACCGTGCGCATCGAGGCGGTGGGTGTGAACGCCCATGCGGCGTGGCCCGAGCGCGGTATTTCCGCCATTATGCTACTGGCGAACTACCTGCTGGAGAACAACCTGTGCAACCAGCAGGAGCGCTCGTTCTTGGAACTGGTGCGCAGCCTGGTTTCCGACACCACCGGCGCCGGTGTGGGCATCGCTACGGCCGACGAGTACTTCGGACCGCTCACGGTGGTGGGCGGCACCATCCGCAAGGAGGGCGACTGCTTGGTGCAGACCATGGACAGCCGCTGGCCCACGTCCATCACCGCCGAGGAGATCACGGCAGCGCTGACGAAGCTGACCGATGACATCGGCGCCACCTTCGAGAACACCCTGCTTATGGTGCCCTTCCTCGTAAAGCCAGAGGATCCCGAGATCCAGGTGCTCCAGGATGCCTTCCAGTTCGTGACCGGCGACACCGAACATGAGCCCTTCACCATCGGCGGCGGCACCTATGCCCGCGAGTTCAAGAAGGGGGCCTCCTTCGGCGTGAACATGCCGTGGATCGAGAACCCCCATTGGGTCGGCGGCGAGCACGGCCCCGACGAGGGCGTGGCCGAAGACCTGTTGAAGACCGCCTTCAAGATCTACGTGCTGGCTTTGGCCGAGTTGCAGGCGCTGAAGATCGACTAAGGCACCGGACGTTTTGCGATTCGCATTCCGTGTCCCGCACGTCGCGTCCTGTTTCTCCTGAGGCGGCCCTTCGGGGTCGCCTCTTTTTGTGCCGTGGCCCTCTTGGGGCAGTCCGCCGTCGCGGCGGCTGACGTGGCCCTCGGGCCGGTCTCTGCTGCGGATGGCATCGCAGCCGCTACTGCGGGCGCCATCGCGGGCACGAGCAATAGGCCATCGAAACTTTCAATCTTCTATCTGGGTTTAACCCGTGATTATTCTTTTTCGCGGATGACGGACCGTCAGCTGTGCTATAGAATAGAGCGGAGTTTACTGTGAGACTGTGAGAGTTCATTTTGGAGGACGACGTGCTAAACGCAATTATCGTTGACGACGAGGCGCCTGCCCGTTCCGAACTGCGCTTTCTTCTTGACGAAGTGGGCGGTGTCGAGGTTACCGCCGAGGCTGCCAACGTGCGCGAGGCCATCGAGAAGCTGAAAGAGTACCCGTGCGATGTCATGTTCCTCGACGTGAACATGCCCGAGGCGACGGGCTTGCAGCTAGCCGAGGCCCTGCAGCACCTGAAGTTCCCGCCGGCGGTGGTGTTCGTGACCGCGTACTCCGAGCACGCCCTGGACGCTTTCAAGGTCAGCGCCATCGACTATCTGGTGAAGCCCGTGGAAACCGAGCGTCTGTCCCAGGCCATCGCCCGCGTGCGCGAGCACGTGGCCCTGCACATGCAGGCTCACAAGTCCGAGCGCATCCCGGTGGAGAAGGGCGGCAAGAAGATCCTGATCGGCATCGACAAGATCCGTTTCGTCATGGCCCGCGATGACTACGCCTACCTGCAGACCGACACCGACCGCTACTTCTCCACGGTGAGCCTCGCTCAGCTGGAGAAGCGCCTCGACGGCCACGGATTCTTCCGCGTGCACCGCGGCTACTTGGTGAACCTGTCCATGGTGGAGGAGATCGAGTCGGTTTCCGGCGGCACCCTGCTGCTGACCCTGAACGGCGTGGAGGAGAAGATCCCCGTGTCGCGCCGCCGCGTCAGCTCGCTGAAGAAGGCCCTGAACCTGTAGGATCGGCATCTTTCGAAACGCGCCTCGAGCCCCCGCATTGCGGGGGCTCGTTTCGTACTGGCTTGCGCGTCGGCCCCGGTCGGAGCCTTCTACGACCGCCTCGCCTCCCTGCCCTGTTCACAGAACCGCCATACCCCTGTGGGGTTTGGGACGTTCAATGACGGCGTTTGATAGAATATTTCGAACAAGTTAACGAGAGAGAGGCCCCCGGCGTGCACAAACGCGGGGGTTGCCTGCGATTCTGCTGGCTGGCAGACCCTGGAAGAGAAGAGGACCCGATGCTCTCCGTCGATATCGAAAAGCTGTATCCCGCGGCCAAGACGCTGGTGAAGGCCCACGCCGCGAGCCGCATTCACGCCAAGGACGCCACGCTGTACGATTTCTCCACCGAGGCCCAGGCTTGCGCCGAGCAGTATATGGGCTGGGCAGATCTGGCCAGCCACCCCCAGTGCTCGCTGGAGGAGGTACGCACGTTTGCCGATGCGGCCGTGGCCGACGGCATCGACACGGTGATCCTCATCGGCCAGGGTGGTTCTACCCAGGCGCCCATGACCATCACGAAGTACAACAAGGTCGACAAGAACCGCGTGTCCTTCAAGACCCTCGACTCCGACTCGCCAGTGCGCGTGCGCGAGATGCTGACCGGCTGCGACCCCGAGAAGACCCTGGTGATCATCTCGTCGAAGAGCGGCTCCACCATTGAGCCGCGCCTGCTGCTGGAGGCCGTGCGCGCCTCTTTCGACAAGACGCTCGGCGCCGACACGGTGAAGCACCTGGTGGCCATCACCGATCCCGGTTCCGACCTGGAGGCCCAGGCTCGCGCCGAGGGTTGGCGCGCGGTATTCCCCGGCGAGCCCACCGTGGGCGGCCGGTTCTCGGCGCTGTCCATCTTCGGGCTTTTGCCTGCCGCGCTGGCCGGCATCGACCTGGACGAGTTCATGGCCCACGCCGTGCAGGCCGAAGAGGCGTGCTCGGAAGATGCCATCGACAACCCGGCCATCAACCTGGCGGCCTTCCTCTACGACAATTACCTGAAGGGCCGCAACAAGTTCTCGTTCCTCACGCCGAAGCGCGGGCGCGTGCTGGGTCTGTGGATCGAGCAGCTGGTGGCGGAATCCCTTGGCAAGGAAGGCCAGGGCATCCTGCCGAACATCGAGATCGACTCGCTGCTCTTGACCGACGACCCGGGCGACCGCAGCATTATCATGTACCAGACCAAGACCGACCTGTGGGACGAGAGCCGCAACTTCGAGATGAGCCTCGCCTACATCGACAACGCTATCCCGCGCCTGAACTATCGCATCGAGTCGGTCTACGAGCTGGCCGAGCACTTCATCATGTGGGAGTACGCCATCGCCATGTGCGGTTACTTGATGCAGGTCTGTCCCTTCGACCAGCCCGACGTGGCATCGGCGAAGGCCGAGGTGATCGAGATCTTGAAAAACGGCCAGCCCGAGCCGAACTTCACCGAGGTGTTCACCGAGACGGTGGACATGGGCCGCGTGGAAGTGAGTTACGCGCCGGTGTTCGAGGGTTGCGAGGACCTGCACGAGACGCTGTATGCGCTGCTGAGCTCTATCCAGCCGGGCGACTTCTTCGCACTGAACGCGTTTCTGCCGTTCACGGGCGAAGGCCGCCGCGAGGCCATCGAGACGATCCGCCATGGGGTGGCCGAGTCGTTCTCGGTGGTGTCGTGTTTGGAAGTGGGCCCGCGCTATCTGCACTCCACCGGCCAGCTGCAGAAGGGCGGCCCGAACATGGGCGTGTACCTGATCCTGTCGGCCGACGAGCTGAAGGACATCCCTCTGCCCGAGGCCGCCGAGGCCGCCAGCCTGGGCGACTTGGCGAAGGCCCAGGCTGCGGGCGACCTGATCACTCTGGCGAAGCGCGGTCGCCGGTGTGTGCATTTGCACCTGCCCGACAACTCCGGTGTGACCCTGCGCCTTTTGGCCCAGGTGGTGGAAGACGTGATCGCCGATATCGTGACCGATCGCGCCCTGGCCGAGGCCGCCGCGGCCGAGGAGGAGGCCGAGCTGGTGGACGGCACGTCCGAGGCGTCGGCCGTGGTGGAGAACGTGGGGGGCTCCGAGGCTGGTGCCGACGGGGCCGAGGCCACTGACGGGGCCGCCGCGGTGGCGACGGGCGAGGAAGCTCCTGGGGAGCCGGCCATCGGTTAGGCGCAGCGCCCCATAGATTGCTTGCGCCGGCGACGCGCCATTGCGGTTTTGCGGACGGGCATCCCCCGTTCCCTTCTTCAAAATACGAAAAATGCGCATGGAGGCCTCGGAAGGAGGCCTCCTGTTTGTTTGCGATGCGGAAATTTGCGGTTTCGCGAGCTTTCGTTAAATTCCCGATGCGAGAAGATGCAGTTTCTTGCGATTTCGCGAGTTTCTGTGCGCTGGAAACTCGCGAAACCGCAAATTTCCGCATCGCGGGCCGCACTTTTGCCTACAAAGCATCGACTAAGGGGCGCTCGGCGGGCAAGGTTGGGTAAACTAGTGGAAACCTGATTTTCGTTAGGAGCGCGACCATGATCGATGCGGTTGACATTCACGTGAAGGGCATTGTGCAAGGGGTGGGGTTCCGCCCCTTTGTCTATCGCATGGCGAAGAAGTACCTCATCAACGGCTGGGTGCTGAACGCAGCCGACGGCGTGTACGTCCACGCCGAGGGTGAGAGCAAGCTGGTGGACGAGTTCATCATGGAGCTGTCCGACAACCCGCCGGCGGCCTCGCGCGTGGAAGAGATCGATATCAAGGAAGTGCCCCTGGAGGACTTCGATAGCTTCGAGATCCGCTTCTCCGACGACGAGGCCGTGGCCGAGACGACCCTGGTGTCACCCGAGCTGGCCACCTGCGCCGACTGCGTGAACGAGCTCTTCAACCCCAACGACCGCCGCTATCGCTACCCTTTCATCAACTGCACGAACTGCGGTCCGCGCTTCACCATCATCGATCACTTGCCCTACGACCGCGCCGCCACGTCCATGGCCGCCTTTCCCATGTGCGAGCGCTGCTCCGCCGAGTATGCCGACCCGCTCGACCGGCGCTTCCATGCCCAGCCCGACGCCTGCTTCGAGTGCGGGCCCTCGGTGACGTGGACCGTTGGCGCTGAGGGAGAGGTGGCGCTCGGCCTTACGCGCGAGGAGTCCGATGCCATCTTTGCGGCGGCGGTAGAGATGCTCATGGCCGGGAAGATTCTGGCGGTGAAGGGCCTGGGCGGTTTCCATCTGGTGTGTGACGGCAACAACGCCGAGGCGGTGGCCGAGCTGCGCCGCCGCAAGCGCCGCGACGGGAAGGCTCTGGCGGTGATGGCCCAAGGTATGGGCGATGTGCGGGCGCTGTGCCAGGCGGGCGAGGAAGAGGAGGCGGTGCTCACGGGTTCTGCCCGACCCATCGTGCTGCTGCGCAAGCGGCCCAACGGGGCCATCGGCGAAGGCGTGGCCGACGGGCTATCGGAGCTGGGCGTGATGCTACCCTACACGCCGGTGCAGCACCTGCTCATGCACGACTTCGCAGCGGCCTGGTATGCGACGCATCCCGACGGGGCCGAGGCGGGCGACGTGCCGGGGCGGCAGGTGCCGCTGCTGGTGATGACCTCGGGAAACGTTCACGACGAGCCCATCTGCATCGCCGATGAGGAGGCTCGCGAGAAGCTGGCCGGCATCGCCGACGGGTTTCTGGGGAACAATCGCCCTATCCTCACACGCTTCGATGACTCGGTGGTGCGGCTTATCCGTGTGGGCGAAACCTCCGAGGGGGCACCGGAGCTCGCGGTGCAGTTTCTGCGCCGTGCCCGGGGGTTCGCTCCCGTGCCGCTGTCGACGGCGGCTACGGTGACGGCGGCGTCCGAGAACGAGGCGGCTCGAGGGACGGCGACCGGAAGCGGCGCCGCATCTGAGGCGGCGACCGACAGCGCCGAGCGTCCTGGTGCGAGCATCATCTTCGCGACGGGCCCCGAGCAGAAGAACACCTTCACGCTGCTGCGCGGCACTGATGGTTTCGTGTCCCAGCATATCGGCGATGTGGAAAACGCCGACACCTACGACGCGTGGTTGGCCACCAAGGACCGCTTCGAGAGCCTGTTCGAGATGAGGCCCACGGCCGTGGCTTGCGACCTGCACCCCGAGTACCTGACGAGCAAGTGGGCCCACCACCAGGATCTTCCCGTGACCGAGGTGCAGCACCACCATGCCCATATCGTGTCGGTCATGGCCGAGCACGGGCTGACCGACGCCGTGTGCGGCATCGCCTTCGATGGCACGGGCTACGGCGTGGATGGCGCCATTTGGGGCGGTGAGGTGCTGCTCGCGAATCGCACCGATTTCGAGCGCTTCGCCAATTTCGCCTATGTGCCCATGCCCGGCGGTGCGGCGGTCATCAAGCATCCGCTGCGCATGGCCTACGGCGTGCTGTGGGCCTACGATCTGCTGGACCATCCGGCGGCCGTTGAGGCCTTGGCACCCCTCGGCGAGGAGGCCGAGGTGTGCGACCGTATGATCGAGTGTGGTCTGAACACGCCCATGACCTCCTCGGTGGGACGTCTGTTCGACGCGGCCAGCGCCCTTCTCGGCATCTGCGCCGAGCCGAGTTACGAGGGCGAGGGTGCCATTCTTCTGGAAGCGGCCATGGAGGCAGCCGGGGCCGATGCGCCCGGCGCTGCCGCAGCTGAGGAAGCGGCCGGCGTGGCCGGCGAGAACGAGCTGGCGGCTCGCGAGCGTTATGCGGTAACGGCCCAGAAGAACGTTGCTACTGAGACGAGCACTGCCGAGGATACCTCGGTGCTCCTGCTGGATGCCGAGCCCACCTTCCGCGCCTTGCTGGACGACGTGGCGGCAGGCGTGCCGGTGTCGGTGATCGCGCGCCGCTTCCACGACGCCATGGTGAGCGCCATCGTGATGGTTGCGGAATTGGTGCGCGCGCTGTACGGCATTTCGACGGTGGTGCTGTCGGGCGGCGTGTTCATGAACCGCTACCTCGTGGAGCACGTGTTGCCGGCTCTGGCCGAGGCGGGCTTTACCGCTGCCATCAACCGCGATCTGCCCCCCAACGACGGCTGCATCAGTTTTGGCCAGGCCGCCGTGGCCTCCGCCCGTTCGGAGGAATAGGCATGACAACTGTGATGAAGCCGGAGAACGAGGAGCCCCAAGCCGGCGTTTCGCTGGGGGATCCAATTGGTATTCCAGACGATATGTGGAGCGCGGAAAGAATCGGAACTTCAGCTGCCTGGGATAGGTTTGGATCTAAGCCGCACCCTTCGTTTGAGGATCTGGTCTGTGCTGTCGAAAATGCGGTGGTGCATACTCGCGATTCCGCCGCGCAGGCTGCGAACAAAGGGCAATTGCTTGCCTACTGGACTGTCGGCAAGATGATTGTCGTATACGAGCAGGATGGCTCCGATCGGGCAAAATACGGAGATCGTACATTGGTAAAGCTGGCGAAGCGTCTTACGGTGACGTTGGGGCGCGGGTTTTCTCGCACGAATCTGTATTACATGCGTCAGTTCTATCTAACGCATCAAATTTTCCAGACAGTGTCTGGAAAATTGTTCTGGTCGCATTATTGCGAGTTGCTCAATGTCGATGATGACGCAAAACGGGGCTTTTATGAGCATGAAACCGCCAATGCAGGCTGGAGTGTGCGCGAGTTGCGTCGCCAAATGGACAGCATGCTGTTCGAACGTGTGATCAATGCAAAAGATAGCGTGGATGCGGAAAGCATAAAGGCGCTTGCCTGCGAGGGCATAGCGTATCAACGTCCCGTGGATGCAATGAAATCGCCTGTTGTGTTGGAATTTCTTGATATCCCTGATGTAAGTGCGCCCTACGAGGGGGAGTTGCAGAAAGCTCTTCTTGCGCAGATTGAGAAATTTATGCTGGAGCTTGGTCGCGGCTTTATGTTCGTGGGAAGCAATGTGCGAATCCCCGTAGGGTCGGATAAAGATTACGCTGACATGGTCTTCTATTGCAAGCCGCTCCGAGCTTATGTGATCATAGAGTTGAAGACAACTAAGTTTATGGCTTGCGCGGTTGGCCAGATCAATGAGTACTTGAATTATTATGCAACTGAAGTTAATGACGAGTACGACAACCCTCCCATCGGCATCATTTTGTGCACTGATAAGAATAACGTGCGTGCTGAATATGCGCTCGGAGGGCTAAATAACGCAATTTTCGCGTCGACCTATACTTTGAGGCTGCCAAATGAGGAGCAGCTTATAGAGCAGGTGCGCAAAACCATCGAAGCAAACGAGCCCAAGATCCTGCCAGTGGAAACAACAATTCCCAATTAGTTGGAAAAGAGATCTCGAATCTCGACATTAAGGCCTAAGGCAATCTTTTCTATCACGTCGATAGTGGCGTTGGCCTTTCCGTTTTCGATATTGCACAAATAAGAATAATCGACACCAATCATAAGACCGAGTCGTCTAATCGACAAGCGCTGAGAAATACGCAAATCCTTAATGCGCCTTCCAAGCGCATGCCGCGCAGTATTTTTCGCAAGCTGGCTCACCGTATAAAGACTAGGATAGCTGTGCGTCTAATTGTTGGTGTATAATCAAACAAATGGCTATTGAATCGAGAACATGGGCGAGTTTGGCATGTTCAGGGATCATGGGGAGATAGAAGGATGTACCAGAGGTGCCCGAAGTGTGGAGCGGTGGCTTATGCGCGTTCACTGTATGATGACGGCTACTACTGCTTCCCGCGGCAGGGCGGCTGTGGGGAAAAGTTTCCGCCTCCCCTTGAATGGGATATGGGCCTGCTCTATTGCAAAATCGGCGCAAACAGGTTTTTACGTAACACGATCGAGTGCTTTTCTCATGGTCCCTACTATGCTGTTCGGCATGGCAAGGGCGATCGATTGAGTAAGCTGATTCTTGAAATTAAGAATTCATTTCTGGAGTCAACGGAACAGCAGGTGCGTCGCGCATGTGATGAGATATCCAGTATTGTTTCTGCGGATTTGGATAAACTGGTTCAGCGGGACGATCGATTTAAAAAAGACCGGCCAGTAGTGATGGCGGTGCCCAGATCAAAGCCAGATGGTTATTGGCATGCATCGCAATTGCAGTTCCGCGTGGCATTGTCGCTTGCTATCAAGAAAAGTAGGTTAGTAGTTAAGGGCGGCAGTGAGAAGTGGATTATAGATGCCGTTGACTGGATCCAGCGTGTAGCCGAGACGAAGACTACCCACAAGCGGAGAATTGCAGACGGTAAGAACAACGGTCCCGATCCCTATCCAGGAATCACGAGGGACACGTGCCAGATACGAAAGAGTGTTAGGGGGAGGCCGATCGTCCTCGTTGACGATATATATACGGCAGATGTGGGTATTGACGAAGACTGTGCGCAATTTCTGCTAGATAATGGAGCTTCAAGCGTGCTTCTTTACACCCTCGGAAAGACTACTATGCCAGAGAACTAATAGGGGCAAGGTGCTGATTATGCAAGATAGGGATTACGATGCAGTATTCTGAAGAAACACTCTTTGTTCTTGCCTGCTCCCTGTGCTCGAAAAATGATGAGTTTGGCAAAGAACGAAACATCGTAAGCGGGCACGCCGGTCTCTCCTGCGCGGATTTCTTCGAGCTTAAGAGAGGGCAATCGTTTCGGGAGTTCCGTGTCCGATGCGAAGAACGGCTCTCAACTGACGTTGTGGATTTCGATGCGTTTAAGAGAGATGTTGCCTATGTCTTGGACGGGGAGTGTTTCGACGATGAGCGCGACTTGGTTCTTGACGATGTTTCTATAAAGGGGTTGGTCTCCTTAAGGGATTCCGTCGATGGGATCATTTCTCCATTTGATCCTGAGTTCCCTCCAATCAATGCAAAGGTGAGGAAGGGCTCGGATAAGCCCTACCTTCTATTCTATAAAGGTGATATAAGCCTGCTTGGATGCATCAATGAAAACGTAGCAGTTGTTGGATTGCTGGATCCTGCCGAAGCGGTCGGGCAAAGAGAGAAAAAAATAGTAGAGGCTCTCGTTGAGAATCAAATGAACATCGTGAGCGGTCTCGCCAAGGGCTGCGACACTATAGCCCACGAGGTGTGCCTAAAGGCCGGAGGCCGAACTGTTGCGGTGCTGCCATCGCCTATCTCTAGTATATATCCAGCGGAGAACAGGGCTCTCGCGCATAGAATCGTTGAGGAAGGAGGACTTTTGGTAACGGAGTACTTTCTTCCACCTCGCAATAAGTTTGAAGCAAGAAAAAGGTTTGTTGACCGCGACCGACTGCAGGCAATGTTCTCGAAAGCAGTTGTTCTTGCGGCCAGTTACAGGGAGGGCGAAGGGGATAGTGGGTCTCGGCATGCCCTTAAAAAGGGAGAAGAATGGGGCCTGCGCACGACGGCTCTCTTTAACGGAGAGAGCGACAATGGGGATCCGCAATTTGGTCTAAATAAGGATTTGATAGCATCGGGGGTCGCTCCAGCCAGCGAGAGAGTACTTAGAGATATTGTTACTTACCGAGTGGAGATGGAGTCATCTGTCCCGCAGTTATTCCTGACGATTTAGCCTTGTGATCAGCCGTGAATAGGGGTGATGGAGTGGGGAGTGTTGCGTTCAGCAAGGTCTGCCCTGAAGATCTAAACGCTGTTGTCGACAGCATTGGCTGTGGCTTCCAGCTTGCATACGAGCTTCTTGTCATTGCAGGGGGTGATGTCGAGCTTGTGGTCGAGGCGGCGAGAGAGGGCGGAAAAATCAGCATAACCAAGGCGAAGATCATTGATGCTAGACTCAACTGTATTGAGCAGAAGAACGGGATCGACAATTGTGGCTGCCAAGATCAAGATCGGCGCGATCTGCATCGTAGCCATTTCTAACCGTGCTGTTGGAGCGTCTGGTGCATCATTATCTGTTTGACATCGATGGCAGCTTGTTTTTCAGCGATGAACTGAATAGGGAGGGCTACAACTACGCATTGTGCAAGTTTGGTTATAAGGCAATCTCTTGCACTGGAAGGCTTACGAGGTCAGTTGTTAAGCGGTGCTACCCTCGAATGAGCGCATATGACCTCGATAGAATAGTTGAAACGAAGCAGGACTATTTCACGGCCAACATTCGAAGCATTCAAGAAGACGAAATGCTGCTCAATCTTTTAAGGATAATCGGTCCTCGGCAAAGTGCACTATGGACAGCGGGGGCCAGGACAAGAATCGAGGAGATGCTCAAGGCCTTCTCTTTAGAAGGTGCATTCTCTCAGAGATTTTATAGTTTGAAGCAAGATATTCCGGCAGATGTAGATCGGATATGTGCTGTTCTCCAATGTAGGAAAGAGCATCTTGCTGTGTTCGAGAATGACGCGGGCGTTGCAAGGCGGCTGTCCAATTATGGTGTTCTATGTTTTTCGGTAATTCCTCGTAAATAGCCCCTGCTCTCGACCGCAGACCTTGCTGGTCGTGCACGTATTGGCGCTGCCGCGTTTCTCGTGGAGCATGGAAGCGGAGCTGTGATAGCATGGCGTAATCAAACAGAGAGAAGTGGAGCAGCCTATGTGTTTGGCAATTCCCGCTAAGGTGGCGAAGCTCGAAGAGGGCAATCTGGCCACTGTCGATATCCTGGGCGTGTCCCGCGAGATTTCCGTGGACCTCACGCCGCAGGCCCAAGTGGGCGACTACGTGCTCGTGCACGCTGGGTTCGCCATCGAGGTAGTGGACGAGCAGTTCGCCCAGGAGACCATCGAGCTTATCAAGCAGTTCCCCGAACTGGCCGACTTGGAAGGGCAGCCGCCAATGAAAAAGCCGTCCCTCGCATAGGAAGAACGGCTCTTCATCACATTAAGTAGAGTAATGTGAAGCAGTCGTGCCCGCTGCACCGGGCTTTCCGCTTGTCCGCATTGTACACCCCTGAAGGAGTGGTTGCAAGAATGGATCATATGCAAGAAGAGTTGAAGGCATTCAAGGATCCGGCGCTGGCGCGGGGGCTCATTGAGTCCATTCAGGCGTTGGCTCCGGAGTCGGCGACGCTGATGGAGGTGTGTGGCACCCATACGGTGGCCATTGCCCGCAACGGCATTCGCGGCCTCATGCCGGAAGGGGTGCGTCTGGCTTCGGGGCCGGGGTGCCCCGTGTGCGTGACGAGCAACCACGACATCGACAAGGTGATTGCCCTTGCCCGCGTGCCCGAGGTGACCATCGCCACCTTCGGCGACATGACGCGCGTGCCTGGCTCCTCTTCCAGCCTGCTGGCAGAGCAGGCGGCCGGCCGCGCGGTGGAGATCGTGTACTCGCCCCTGGACGCGCTGCGCCTTGCCGCCGACAACCCCGATCGCCAGATCGTCTTCGTGGGCGTGGGCTTCGAGACCACCACCCCGCTCGTGGCCATGGCCATCAAGCGCGCAAAGGCCGCGGGTCTGAAGAACTTCACCGTGTACGGGGCGCACAAGAACATGCCCGGCGCACTGGAGGTCATCATCAACGATCCTTCTCTGAAGCTGGACGCGCTCATTTTGCCGGGGCATGTGTCCACTATCATCGGCGCAGAACCCTATCGCTTCCTGGCCGAGAAGTACGGCATTCCCGGTGTCATCACCGGGTTCGAGCCGGTGGACGTGCTCCAGGGCATCGCCATGATCATGCGCCAGCTGCACGAGGGGCGCGCCGACATCGAGATCGCCTACGCTCGCGGCGTGACGCCCGAGGGCAACCCGGTGGCGCTCGCTGCCATCGACGAGGTGTTCGAGACCTGTGCGGCCACCTGGCGCGGCTTGGGAGAGATTCCCGGCAGCGGCTACCGCATCCGCGACGAGTTCGCCGAGTTCGATGCCATGCGCCGCTTCCAGCCCGATGTGGAGCCGGTGCGCGAGCACAAGGGCTGCCGCTGCGGCGACGTGCTGCGCGGTATCATGGCTCCCAGCGACTGCCCGCTGTTCCGCACGGTGTGCACCCCAGAAAACCCCGTCGGCCCCTGCATGGTATCAAGCGAGGGCAGTTGCGCGGCGTACTATCGCTACTACTAAGGCGGAAAGCGCGAAGGCGTACGCTTCCAGTGCACTCTGATAATCAAGGGGAAGAGGGCGATCGGCGCTCTTAAAAGGGGTAATAGGTTGCCTCCGGTATCATTTTGCTGCGTCTTCCCCTTTTGCTAATTCTACTTTTCATTAGATAGTATAATTAGTGTGCGTGGTTTGGGGAATGAAAATATATAAGGGAATAGCATGGACTATCAGGAGCTCTCAAAAACCTTCTATAAAAGTTCTTCGGCTGATCGTTTTGCCGAGTTGGACGAGCAGGCCCGCTATCGTCGTGCCATGCCATCGTCGTTTGATCTGGGCCTTGAGACACCTAATGGGGCGCTGTTTATCGCCATGCCGCGCGAATTATTCGTTCTCTATGAGCAGATTCTTCGCACTGAGAGAAAAGTCTCATCGCTTATGCGGTCCATTCCTCCTATTGCTCAGACGGCATTAGTGAGAGGCCTGGTGTTCGACGAGGTGGTGAACTCGAATGCCATCGAAGAGATTCATAGCACGCGGGCCCAGGTGAAAGAGGCTCTTGACGCCCGATCGACGCAAGACAGCGAGTTTCGTCGTTTCAAAGAGTTGGCCCAGTTGTACCTTGAGCTTGGCAAGGCTGAGCATGAGATGCCCCAAACAGTCCAGGAAATTCGGGCTATCTACGACAAAATCATGGATGGAGAATTGCCTGACTCCAAACTTCCTGATGGAGATATTTTCCGCGCTGACGGGGTAGATGTTACTGCGGGCGGGGTTAAGGTGGTCCATCGAGGTCTTGAGCCGGAAAGCAAGATTGTCGAAGCCATAGAGATAATGCTGCAAACAATGCGGCGCGACGACATGCCCGAGATGATAAGTGCACTGGCTTCCCATTATCTATTTGAATACGCCCACCCCTTCTATGATGGCAATGGCAGAACTGGTCGTTATCTGCTCGCATTGTTCCTGTCGGAGACGTTGTCGGTGCCTACCGTGCTTTCGTTGTCGCGAGCAATCGCCGAGAACCGAAGCGTGTACTATCGCGCGTTTGCCAGTGTCGAAAACGCGCTCAACCGAGCCGAGATGACTTTTTTCGTTTCCGACATGCTAACCTTAGTGCGCATTGCCCAAGTTAGTATTCTCGAGAGGCTTTTAAAGAGCAAGGAGGCTTTCAGGGCGATCGAAAAGCAAATGGACAACCTTGTGCAAGACCAAGGTCTTAGCGACAAAGAGGGCTCCATTGTATTTGTTCTCGCTCAGTTTGAGCTTTTTGGCATGTATGGAACGGCGACCATAGATGAGCTCGCCTGGAATATTAAGCTGGGGAAGCAAATGACTCGCAAGCACCTAGCATCGCTCGAGGCGGCGGAGCTGGTTTGGAAGGTGAAGGCGCGTCCGGCGGAGTTTGCCCTTACCGATCACGCGCGGTATTTGCTGGGAATGGACGGGGTTCCCGTTTCCGGGGGCGCTTAAACGCGTCGCGGCTGAGGAGGGGGGTGGCTTGTGGCTGATACTCACTACATGTATGTGCTGGAATGCGCTGACGGGTCGCTGTATACGGGGTATGCGGTGGACGTGCAGGCGCGGTTGGCGGTACACAACGCGGGGCGCGGCGCGAAGTACACGCGGGCCCGGTTGCCGGTGAGCCTTCTGGCCTTTGCGGAGTTTCCCACCAAGCACGATGCCATGCATGCGGAATACGTGTTCAAGCAACTCACGCGCAACGAGAAGGACGCGCTTTTGGCCCGAGCGTCCCACAGCTCGCTGGCGGAGGCCCTAGCGGAACTGTTGGAATAGCGGGCGGCACTTGCTGGTGTCGCCCGCTTTTTTGTTGGTTAGCTGAGTCGCTGCTGACGGGCGGCTTCCAAGGCGGCGAAGGCGCCCATGGCCACCACCGGATCGATGACGGGCAGGCCGGTGACGCGCTCCAGCTCGGCGGCGATGCCGATGGTGCCGAGGCCGGTGCAGCCGAGCGCGATGACCTCGCAGCCAGCTTCGGCCATGGCTTGGGCAGTGCGCACGCAGTTGTCGTGGCCTTCGGGGGTTTGCAGGTCCAGGGTGCAGTTCACGCCCTCGGGACGGAAGTTGCCGACCAGGCGGTCGCCGAGCAGGCGGCGATAGGCCTTGGGTGCGTAGTCTACGATGCCGAGCACGCCCACGCGCTCGCCGTAGCGCAGAGCCGCAGCCACGGCACATTCCCCGCCGCCGGTGACGGGCATGCCGGGCATCGCCGCGCGGATCTCTTCCACGCCGGGGTCTTCGGCGCAGCTGACGAGGATCATGTCCTTGTTGGCAAAACACTCGCGGGCCACCTGCACGATCTTCGGGATGGCCTCGTCGGTCTGCTCGGGGGAATGGATGCCCTCGGGCTGATTCGGAATGCAGACGCTTTCCACGGCGATGTCGGGGTACAACGATTCGATGAGCTGGCCGTGGGTGTTCAGCCCCTGGGCCTCATCGAGGGTGATCACGCGAATAAGTCCAACGTTGAACATGACTTCTCCTGGCTTGTTCGTCAACGAGGCCGCTTGTTTTCAAAGACACGTTTCGAAAGTGGCGCGGAATTGCGAAAAGTAAACGGCTGTGGCTACTTTTCGCAATTTTGCGCCACGGGGAAGGGGGCGGCTTTGGCAAAGGGCCTGGTCGGTGGTAGTTGATCGAAGTTGCTGGTGGCAAGGGCTTCGTTTGGCGACTACTTTTCGTTAGTTTGTGCCACTTTTGGGGCTTTCTTTTTGGAAAACGCCCCGAGTTCCTTAGCTCAGCTTGCTGCCCAGCTCCTTCGCAGCGGCTGCCTTGTCGAAGTTGCCGCCGGTGCGCTTCGTGAGTTCGCCCATCACGCGGCCCATGTCCTTCTTGGTGGCAGCCCCGGCGTCGGCCAGCACCGCATCGATAAGGGTCACCAGCTCTTCGCCTTCTACCTGCTTCGGCAGATAGCCCTCCAGGATGGCCACCTGCGCGGTGAGGGCGTCGGTGCGCTCCTGGTTGTTGCCGGCCTTGATGGAGCCGTCCAGCGTCTCCTTCGTCTGCTTGATGACGCGCTTGAGCATGGCGTCCACGTCGGCCTCGGTCACGTCGCGGCGCTCGTTCACCTCGATGGCCTTGCATTCGGTGTGCACCTGGCGCAGAATGTCGCGCCGATGGTTGTCGCGCGCCTTCATGGCCGCCTTGATCTCGTCTTGCAGCACCTGGTATTCCATGGGAAGCGTCCTTTCGTCGGGAAAGCGTTCACCCCATTATAGCGCGCCGCGAAAACCGTAGGGGGCGGCTTCAGCCGCCCCGGGTTGGCGAGAAAGAAGGGCCTGACGGGAGGGTGGTCTGGCGAGAAGGGCGGGCTGAAGGCCGCCCCTACGGTCGCGTCCCTACGCTCGCCCTACGGTTGTCCTACGGGGAATTACCCCTCGGTGAGGGCTGTTTTCGCGATGCCGCGGGCGGCCAGGTAGGTGACGAGCATGTAGCCGCCGTAGATGACGATGGTGAGCCCCGCGGCCATCATGATGGGGGTGAAGGTGCTCACGCCGATGGCATCGAACATGGAGTCGGACAGCACGCCGATGGCGCAGGCTGCGTGGCACACCGCCAGCGCCAGCGGTACGAGGAAGTACACGAGCACCTGGATCAGAAGCGAGCGGTAGATCATGCCCGCATCGCAGCCGAGCTTGCTCAGGATGCGGTAGCGCGGCGCCGAGTCTGAGGCCTGACTCAGCTGTTGGATGGCCAGGATGGCTGCGGTGGACACGAGGAAGATGAAGCCGATGTAGAGCGCCAGGTAGGTGATCATGAGTCGCATGCCGGCCGACTGGTCGGTCATCTCGTGGGCTGTGATGATGCGCGTGACCGGCCACAGCAGGTTCGCGTAGGCGTTGCCGGCGCCGCTGCGCCCCTGCTCGAAGCCGCCCATATCCGAAGGCTGCGTGGCGGCTACGATATCTCCCAGGGCCGTATCGTTCTCGGCAGCGGTCTTGCCGTTGTCGGCGTACATCACGTTCAGCGTTTGGGTCGTGGGAATGAGTCCCTCGGCACCCAGGGCCTCCACAGCCTCATCGGGCACCACGAAGATAAGCGCGGTGGCGGCCATGGCGTTGTCTTCCAGCTGGGTGTCGTAGATGGGGCCGGCCACGGTGAGCTCTTGGTCCGCCACGGTGATGGTCGGGGCCGCCTTCGCCACGGCCTCGGCCAAGGCATTGACGATCTCCATGTTGTTCACCAGGCCGCAGGTGCCCGGCTCAAGATTCACGGCCGGCTGCCCCTGCAGGGTGCGGGCGGCGTTGAAGTCGGACAGCGACATCACAGCCACGGCGGTATCTCGCACCTTGCCCAAGTCGTCGATGCGCATGGCCTCGGGGCTCGCCACGGTTTCGGCGGCATCGATGATCGGGTCGTAGGTCATGTCGGGCAGCGACCACATGCTCACCTGGGCCCATGCGCCTATCGTCTCGGCCCACAGCTCGGGCGCGCCTGCTTCCAGAGCGGCGGCCATGTCCCAGTCGTATTCCTCGGCCAGGGCCAGCCGATCGGGGGCATCAGCCTCCATTTCGGCGCGGCGCTCGCGTTCGCCGGCCGATGAGCCCGCCGTGCCATCGGGGCCGTACCATACCCCGGCACTCAAGGTGGCCGAGTAGGGGTTGGCCTTCTCCACGCCGCCGACGAACACCTCCACGAACCCCATGCCCGACGAGAACACGGTAATGGAGAAGAACAGCAGCACGCACACGGCCCACAGCGACAGAAACGCCGTGTTCACCTTGCTGGCAATCTGGCGCACGGTGAACAGGTTCAGCTTGCGCAGGTACACGCCGCGCAGGCGCGTGAGCACGGCGATGGCGAAGCCGGCCAGCGACCAGAAGAACATGAGCGAGCCCACAAGCATGGCGATGGTGGCGCGCACGAACTCGGGCTGGTCCAGCATCACCAGGCCATTGGCGATGAGCTGCTGGTAGGCGTAGGCCAGCACGGCGATGGCCGCGACGAACACCACGAGGCACGCCCACGGGTTGCGCACTCCGGCCCGCTCGTTTCTCTCGCCGGCGCGGATGAGATCGATGAGCTTGCAGCGGCTCACGGTGAACGTGTTGAACAGGGCCACCACCACATAGATGGCGGCGAAGCATGCCAGGGTGACCACGAGCGCGTCAGGCGAGAACACGAACTGGTAGTTGCTCATGGTGGTGCCGAACAGCGCCGCGGTGAAGAACGACAGCGCCTGGGACAGCAGCACGCCGCAGATAAGGCCCACGGCCAGCGAGATGAGGCCCACGAGCACCGTCTCGTACAGCACGATGCGCGACACATGGCCCGGCGTCATGCCCAGCACCAGGTAGGTGCCGAACTCGCGCTTGCGGCGCCGGATGAGGAACTGGTTCGCATACAGGATGAGGAAGCCCAGCACGCAGGCCACCACGACCGAGAACATGCCGAGCAGCTGGGTGGTCGACTCGAAGACCGAAGCCGAGGCCGAGCTTTCCATGTCGAAGAGGATCTGCTGGCTGCCGATGGAGTTGAACGCGTAGAACACCGCCACGCCGAACAGAAGCGTGATGAAGTAAATGGCGTAGTCGCGTACCGACCGGCGGATGTTGCGCAGGGCGAGCTTAAGATACATGGCCGGCCTCCCCGCCGAGGAAGGACACCACTTCCATGATGCGGGCGAAGAAGGCATCGCGGCTCTCGTCGCCCCGGCGCAGCTCGTTGAACACGGCGCCGTCCTTGATGAACAGCACGCGGTTGGTGTAGCTGGCGGCGAAGGCATCGTGGGTGACCATCATGATCGTGGCGCCCATCTGCGTGTTCATCATCTCCATGATCTCGAGCATTACCGTGGCGGCGCGGGAGTCGAGCGCGCCGGTGGGCTCGTCGGCCAAGATGAGCTTCGGGTCGCACACCATGGCCCGGGCCGCGGCCACGCGCTGCTTCTGGCCGCCGGACATCTGGTAGGGGTACTTGGAAAGCACGCCGTCCACGCCGAGGCGCGCGGCCATGGCGTTTACCTTGCCGGGAATGCTGCGCGCCGGCTCGCCCTTAATGGTGAGCGCGAGCGAGATGTTCTCGAAGCCGGTGAGGGTGTCCAGCAGGTTGGAGTCCTGGAAGATGAAGCCCAAATCGTCGCGGCGGAACTTCGCCAGCTGGCGGCGGGACATGCCGGTGATGTCGCGGCCACCCACGATGATGTGGCCGCTCGTGACGGTGTCGATGGTGGACACGCAGTTCAGCAGCGTGGTCTTGCCCGAGCCCGAGGGGCCCATGATGCCGACGAACTCGCCGGCGGCCACGTCGAAGGAGACGCCGGCCAGGGCATGGGTGACCGAGTCGCGGCTGCCGAAGACCTTCTCGATGGAACGCACCGACAGGATGGGGGAGCCCGCAGGCCGCGGGGCCGCCGCATGGACACCGTGGGCAGCGGCGGCAGGGGCGCCGGCACCCTGGGCGACGCGGCCCGCGGCAGCCGAGGAGGCGCCGGGCGCGTAGGCATCGCGCGAGAAGGCGGCGGCCAGGCCGTCGAGGGCGCTGCGGTCGTCGGCCGAAAGCGGCAGGGGCGTGCCCGGGTCGGCGGGGTTGGCTCCAAAGGCCGAGGGGGTGGGTTCGGTGTACACTTCAGCCATTAGTGGTAGCTCCTCTCGGTCTTGGGCAGCTGACGGGCGATGATGGCGCCCACCGCCCCGATGATAGCAACGGCAAGCATAATCTTCCCTGACGTCTTCACAATGGTCCTTTCTCTCGAATGCGCGGCCCGCACGAGTTCCTTTCGAATCCGTCTCCCGCATTGCGCGGGCTGCGAGCACAATTCCATCCTAGGGAAAGGGGCGCGGCGGCTCCATCGATCGGGCTTACGCTTACCTTACGAACGTGTTAGGTAAGCTCGCCCCGCGCCATAGGTTCGGACGCTTACGCGCCGTAGAGTTCTTTGCGGGTGCGGTCGTGGGGGAAGGTGAGGATGACGCGGGTGCCGGTGCCCTCTTCGCTGGCCAGGCCCACGTGCAGGCCCATGGAGGCGCACAAGCTGGCCACCAGGTACAGCCCCATGCCCGTAGCCGATCCGTGGACGCGGCCGACCTGGCCGGTGAAGCCGCGCTCGAAGACGCGGGGCACGTCGGCGGCGGGGATGCCGCAGCCGTTGTCGCGCACCTCCAGCACCGTGCGGCCCCGCGGGGTGCCGGACTCTTCCTCGCGCGCCGTGAACTCGATGCTCGTGGCGCCGTATTTCGCGGCGTTCACCACCACCTGCCCCAGGATGAACACGAGCCACGGTTCATCGGCCAGCACCGTCATGGTCTCGGGAATGTTGAAGGCGGGGAGCGCCCCGCGTTCGATGAGGAAGCGTGTGTTGCGCTTGCACGCCTCGCGCGCTGCCTCGCCCAGGCTCACCTCGCGGATGGCATAGTCGCGCTCCACCGAGGTCGATCGAGCATAGTACAGTGCCTGGTCCACCTGGGCCTCGATGCGCTCGAGCTCGCGGGCGATCTTCGCCGACTGGGCGCTCGGCTCATTGGCGAGCATGAGCTTTACCGCGGCAATGGGCGTCTTCGTCTCGTGGATCCACAACTCGATGTAGCGACGGTAGGCCGCAGCGTCTTCCTGGAGCTTGTCGGTTTCCGCGGCGGCAAGCGAGCTGATGCGGGCCGCGGTTCCGTAGGCAATCTGCCCTTCCAGAAAGGCGGGTTCGGCGACGAGCGCCGGCAGCACGCGGGCTTGCCGCAGCGAGGCGAGCAGCCTGCGCAACTCGTGGTAGAAGGCGGCTTTGCGGCGGTAGTCCAGAAAGCCGGCGCCCACAGCCAGAAGGGTGAGGATGTCGGCTATGAGCAGGACGCCCGCGGAGGTTACGCCAAGCGCGGGCAAGATGAGCGCGAGGCTTACCAGGCTGAGCACGAGCGCCGCCAGCCCCAGCGCGTTGTCGCGCACGTAGGTGGCGGGCGTGAAGGCGGCGAGGTCTTCGATGGAGAAATCGTCGCCAGCGGGAGAGCAGAGGGGCAGCTGGCTCATACGGCGTACCCCACGCCACGGCGCGTTACGAGGAAGTCGTCGGGCACGCCAAGGGAGGCCAGCGTCTTGCGCAGGCGATTCACATTCACGGTGAGGGTGTTGTCGTCGATGAAGGCATCCGACTCCCACAGCGCGCACATAATCTCGCTGCGCGGCACCACGACGCCCGGATTCCGCATGAGCGTCTGCAGGATGCGCAACTCGTTGCGGGTAAGCTCGGCGGTGCGGTCGCCGAAGGAGACGGTGCCGGCGCCAATGTTCAAGGTGACGCCCTTGTGGCGCATCGTCATATCCGCCGCCGGTCCTGCGCTGCGCCGCAGCAGGGCCTGCAGGTGGGCCAGCAGCACGGCAGGGCGGTAGGGTTTGGTCACGTAGTCGTCGGCCCCCAGGTTCATGGCCATCACTTCGTCGAACTCGCTTTCCGAGGAGGTGAGCATGAGAATGGGCACCGAGCTTTTCGCCCGAATGTCGCGGCAGATGGAATGGCCGTCGGCCCCGGGCAGCTTCAGGTCGAGCACGATGCAGTCGGGCTCGGCGGCCAGGGCCCGGGCGGCGGTGTCGGCCCAAGTGCCCTCGTAGACGCCCACGGCAAAGCCGGAAAGTTCCAGCACGTGGGCCAGTTCCGTGCGCAGGGCCACGTCGTCTTCGATAATATAGATGCGCTGGGCCATGGCGGCCGCCTCCTTCATCTTGCCCCCCGGCATTCCGGGGGCGATTGCCAGCCTGCCCATTCTACCGCGATGGCCCTGTCGCGGGAACGGCGACCGCGTACTCTTACAAGAGCGTAAGCGGCCTGCCGGCGATGTCGGTCGAGTCGACCCCTGCTTTTTGCACGAGATTTGGAGTTATGAGCGTCTTCCGAAAGAAAAGGAGGACGGTTTTATTGAAATTCATTAAATCTTAGAGTCTTGAAGGGCTGTATGACGCTCATAACTCCAAATCTCGCACAAATAGGGGAGGTTGCGTCAAACGAAGATGGTCATGGATTTCCTCCAAGGTCGAGCAAGTATTAAGTTTTCGCGAGAATTGCTGAAAGTGGGGTAGTATGGTCAGCGCATTTTCAAGCAGCGGTGAGCGTCGTTGGCGGCGCCCCGCGAGGGGCGAAAGGACATATATGAGAGAGATGCCCGCTAACCAGCTGAATCCGCGCATCAAGAACGTGTGGCGCATCAGCGACGCTATTTGGATCGTCATCGCGTTCCTGTGCTGCTTCGCGCCGTTTGCGATCATTGCGGCAGTTGAGCCGTCGGAGACCTGGGCGGGGTTCGTGGCCCTTATGGTGGCCGTGGTCTTCGCGGCGCTGTTCGTGTTCTTCGTCGTGGTGCTGCCGCCCATTCGCTATGCCCGCTGGCGCTACGAGCTGACCGACGACTACCTGGATATCGCCCGGGGCATCTTCTGGCGCAAGCGCTTCATCATTCCGTTCATCCGCGTGCAGAACACCGATACGCGCCAAGGACCGGTGCTGCGGGCCTTCGGGCTGTCCAGCGTCACCGTGGCCACGGCCGCCGGTGAGCACGAGATTCCCGGCCTGGGCAACGAAGAGGCCGACCTGCTGCGCGACCGCGCCGCCGAGCTGGCCCGTCTGGCCCGAGAGGATGTCTAATGGAGGCCCCGCAGCAGACCCAGCAACCGCAGCCCGCGCCTCAGCCCGAGGGCGCTGAGCCGGTGAAGCACCACGTCCACCACAGTTACATGTGGCTCGAGAGCATCCGCACCCTGGTGGTGGTTGCCCTGGCTGTTCTGGTGACGAACTTCTCCACCATTGCCGGGGTCATCGCCGATGGAGGCCTCGACGGCCTCCCTACGGGCCTGGCCCTGGCCCTCGTAGCCGGCGGGTCGCTCCTCGCCATCCTCGTGGTCGTCGGCATTGTGGTGGCCATGCGGGTTGTCAGCTACAAGCACCTGTACTTCATCGTAGGACCCGAAGAGTTCACCCTCTGCTCCGGCGTGTTCAGCAAGAAGCGCGTGCACGTGCCCTACCAGCGTGTGCAGTCTATCGATCAGCGGGCCACGCTGCTCCAGCGCATCTTCGGGGTGTGCACGGTGCTCATCGACACGGCCGGTGGTGCCTCGAACAAGGCCATCACCGTACCTTATGTGACCAAGCAGCAGGCAGAATGGCTGCGCGCCGAGCTGTACAACCGCAAGAACCACCTGGCTGCCGTGGCCGCCAGTGTGGTCGGAACTGCCGTGACTGTTCCCGGTGCCCCGAGCGCCTCCGCTGCGGCCAGCCCCGCTGCTCCCGCCGCCAGCCCCGCGGTCGCCCCCGCGCCCGGCATCGCCGCGGGTGCCGCAGCCCCCAGCGCCCCGGCCCCGGTCGGTCAACCCGCGTTCGGCAACGTGCTCGACATCGGTTCGCAGGCATGGGACGAGGTGGGCGGCCTGTTCGCCGGCGCTGGTGTGGACACGGGCCGCGTCACCTACGAGTACGGCCTCACCA
Organism: Adlercreutzia mucosicola DSM 19490; assembly: GCF_000422625.1. GTDB lineage: Bacteria > Actinomycetota > Coriobacteriia > Coriobacteriales > Eggerthellaceae > Adlercreutzia > Adlercreutzia mucosicola. Next base: position 300,323 of record NZ_KE383895.1, read on the forward strand.
ACAAGGAGCTCTTCCTCACGGGCCTTTCGGGCTCCACCTCGGCAGGCCTCATCCTTCTCGGTCTGATCGTCGGCCTCTTGCAGCTGGTGGGCAACGCCTTCGAGCTGTTCGGCGATGCGGCGAACAGCGTGGTGGCCAGCGCCGTCAGCTATGCCACATCCCAGGCCATGGGCGCGGTCGTTGGGCTGGTCGTCGTGCCGTTCATCGTGGTGCTGCTCGTGCTGTGGCTGTTGTCGGCTCTCGGCACCTGCGTGAGCTACGGCGGCTTCAAGGCCCGTCGTCGCGACAACCGCATCGAAGTGGAGTACGGCCTGCTCAAGCACAGCTTCCAGGGCCTTGCCGTAGATCGCGTGCAGTCGGTCAGCATCAACCAGACCTTCATTCGCCGTCTGCTCGGCTATTGCGAGATATCCCTGGGCAAGATCGATGCTGCCGAGGGGGAGAATGCCAGCAACAACCAGAACGCCAACGAGCTGCTGAACAAGGGCCTGGTGGTGCACCCCTTCGTGAAGGTGAGCCGCGTGCCGGAGATCTTGGCCGGCCTCATTCCGGAATTCGCCGACCTGCCCCAGGATTCCATCCCCGTGGCGAAGGTGGCTCTGCGCCGGGCCCTCATCCGCCGCGGTATCGTGCAAGGCGGCGGCTTCTGGTGCGCCGTGGCGGCCGCGATCTTGGCAGCGGCCCTTGCGGCCGTGGGCGCCGCCGCCGAATCGGGAGTGCTGTACCTCGAGAGCGACGACTTGTTCCTTCTGTCCATGGGCTCTGTGGCGGCTATGGGCCTGTTCGTCTGGGCCGCCATCCTCTTCATCATCGACATCATCGGCGCGGTGCTGTGGGCCCGCGAGTCCAGCTTCGCCTTCAACCGTCGTTTCATGCAGGTGAGCAACGGGGGTCTGTCGCGCACCACCATCAGTTTCCCCCGCCAGAAGATCCAGTTCGGCTGCGCCCGCAGCAACCCGCTGCAGCGCCGTGCCGGCACCCGCACGCTGCTGGCCACCACGGCCGCCGGCCAAGGGGGCACCACCACGACGCTCGTGGACGTGCCGGCGGAAGACGCCGCGGCGTGGCTCGACTGGCTGAAGCCGGGCGGCAACCAGGCCTGCGGTTCCTAGCGCTGCCGGCGAGCAATCAAAAGCGAAACTCACGGGGGCGGTCTCGGGCCGCCCCCGCTGTTTTGCGGCCGAAATATGGTAAAGTACCCGCCATGGCTAAGACAGACGACATATCACCCAAGCCGGGCTTCCTCGAGTTTTTGAAGCCGGGCCGCCGCGACACCGTGTCCGAAGACGAGATCAAGGACATGGTGGCCGACAACGACGAGCTCCTCGACGACGAGAAGCGCATGATCAACGACATCCTCGACCTGGCCGACATGACCGTGCGCGAGATCATGAAGCCCCGCGTGGACATGATCATGGCCGAAGATGTGGAGCCGGCCCGCACCGCCTTGGAGCGCATGCGCGGCACCGGCTACTCCCGCTTGCCGGTGTACCACGAGGAAGTGGACGACGTCATCGGCATCGTGAACTACAAGGATCTCATGGGTCCGCTCATGGACGGTCGCATGGAAGGCCCCGTGTCCGACTACATGTTCGAGCCGCTGTATGTGCCCGAGACCAAGAATGTGCTGGCCCTGCTCTCCGAGCTGCAGGAGGCCCGCATGCAAATGGCCATCGTAGTGGACGAGTACGGCGGCACCGACGGTCTTATCACCATGGAAGACATCGTGGAGGAGATCATCGGCGAGATCGTGGACGAGACCGACCGCGACCGCGAGCTCGTAAGCGCCTTCGGCCCCGACCAGTGGCGCTGCGACGGGCGCTTCCCCGTGGAAGATGCCGTGAAGCTGGGCTGGCCCATGGAGGAGTCCGACGATTACGAGACCGTGGCCGGCTGGCTCATCCACACCCTGGATTTCGTACCGAAGGTGGGCGACGAGTTCGTCGTGGACGGCTTCTCCTTCAAAGTGGAGAAGATGCGCCGCAGCCGTATCTCGGTGATCCGCGTGAAGAAGCTCGATGAGGAAAGTTGTGGAGAGGCTTCCATAATAGCGTAAAATCGCGCGGCTCCGACCTGCGGGAATGCTGCGACCTCCGTTTGTCAAGCGAACAAAACGTGAACATCGGCGGTCGCCATTTTTCCTTCTGGAGCCAACTAGGGTAAAATAGCCGAGTCAAAAACAGCATATCTTTTCATGCCTGCAGCAATCCCGCCCATAATCCAACACGCTGCAACCGCTCACGCGGTTTAGTTTCGTGCTGTCGAGAAAGGGAACACGTGGTTACAAGACGCAAGCAAAGTCACCGAGGGCTCGCCGCTTTGGCCGTGGCCGGTGTCTGCGTGTTGTCCATGCTGGCGGTCGGATTCCTCGGTTTCGACTGGGCCTCCGCAGGTTCTCATGACGCGAATGCCACCTCCTTCGGCCTTGAGCGCCAAAGCGCCAATGCGCTGCCGGCCGGCGAGGTTACCCCTGAAACGGTTGACGACAAGTCCGATGCCGACGTGCTGCCCGTGGAGGATATCTCCGAGGGCGCTTCCCTGGCCATGGCTTCTTCCCGCGACGTGAGCGCCGGTGTGGAAGAGATCGCCGCTGAGGAAGAGGCTGCTCGCATCGCAGCGGAAGAGGCGGCCCGTGCCGCCGAGCAGCGCGCCATCGATCGCGCCGACGCGAGCCGCTCGAAGTACTACGCCACCTACGGCGGTTTGCCGGCGGGCGATGTGGACTTCTCCGTGGGTGAAGAGGCGTTCGTGGCCGAATGGACCAGCCGCATCGACAACTATCTGGCAGGCAGCCCGCTGGCCGGCCATGGCGAGACGTTCGCCCAGGCCGCCTGGGAGAACGGCATCGACCCCCGCTGGTCGCCGGCTATTTCCAACACCGAGTCCACCAAGGGTCGGGTGTGCTTCAAGTCGCACAACGCCTGGGGCTGGGATCAGTCCAGCTGGAGCAATTGGGACACGGCCATCCGTGCCCATGTGGCCGGTCTGGCCCGCGGCTACGGTTTCACCATCAGCTACGCCTATGCCCAGCGCTACTGCCCGCCCAATTATGACAACTGGTACCGAGATACCTTGAATCAGATGCAGTTGATCTAAAAGAATGAGAAAATGGCTTCGGCCATTTTCTTTTATAGGGGCATAGTTGGCCGTGCTGCCCCGTCAGGTTGGAAAGGACTTGAGCGCATGAGCAACGTCATCGTCGTGGGATGCGGGCGCGTGGGATCGCAGCTGGCGAACATGCTCTCCGACAACGGCAGCAACGTGTGCGTGATCGACCGCAACGCCGATGCCTTCGCCAACTTGGGCCGCAACTTCAACGGCAGCACCATCCAGGGCGTCGGCTTCGACGAGGATGTGCTGATCAAAGCCGGCGTGGAGGAATGCGATGTGTTGGCCGCCGTGACCCAGTCCGACAACGCGAACCTCATGTGTGCCGAGGTGGCCAACCACCTGTTCGGCGTGCCCCACGTGATCTCGCGTTTGTACAACCCCGACCATGAGCGCGCCTACATGCAGCTCGGCATCGATTACGTGTGCGGCACGTCGCTTGTAGCCGAGGACGTGTTCTCCAAGATCGTGTCGGGCCACGGTTCGCATATCGACACCTTCGGCGAATTCGAAGTGCTGCGCTTCACCCTGGATTTGTCCAGCCGCGACAACGCCCGCACCATTCGCGTGTCCGAGCTGGAGCGCGACCACGAGGTGCGCATCATCGCCTTCGAGCGCGCCGACGGATCGGCCTCGTCTATCCCCACGGCCGACTCGCTGCTGTACGCGGGCGATTCTATTCTCGCTTGCGTGCGCCATGATGTGATTGCCCAGTTCTCGCGCTATATTCTGGACTAGTTGGATTAAGGACTCGCCATGTACATCGTTATCGCCGGCGGCGGCAAAATCGGTTCCTATCTCGCGTCCATCCTGTTGAAAAGCGGCAACGACGTGGCCGTGATCGAGGAGAAGCTGGCCACGGCCGACCGCTTGTCGGTGGCCCTGGAAGGCCGCTACCTGGTCATTCACGGCGATGGCTGCGATTCGCGCTATCAGGAAGATGCCGGCATCCGCCAGGCCGACGTGTTCGTGTCCACCACGGGTCAGGACGACTCGAACCTCGTGTCCTGCGAGATCGCCCAGCGGGTGTTCCACGTGCCGCGCTGCATCGCCCGCGTGAACAACCCCAAGAACGAGCGCATTTTCCGCGAGGTGGGCATCGAATGCGTGTCGTCCACCACGCTGATCGCGAACCTCATCGAAGAGGAGGCCCTGCTGGGATCGGTGTCGGTCGTGTCGTCGCTGACCCACGGCAATGTGGCTCTGGCCGAGGTGATGGTGCCGCGGATGCGCCGCTTCTCCAACGAGGACGGCGTGCTCATCGAGGAGATCCCCCTGCCCGATAACGCCCTCATCGCCGCGGTGGCCAGTGGGGGCGATGTGGAAGTGGCCAACGCCGACACGCTGCTGTTTCCCGGCGACAAGGCCATCGTGGTGGCCGACGAGGACGTGCTCGACGAGGTGCGTCAGGCGTTCCGGGGGCTGTAGTGGAGCGGGCGCGCTGCTCTCGTTGCGAGGAGCTTTGGCGGAAGATCGCGCTGCTTGTGGCCCTGACCTCCGCGGCGGTCACGGTGGCGCTCGCCCTGTTGGCGCCTGCTCCCGCTTGGGCGGCCGACTACCAGTGCGATCAGGTGGATTTGACGGCCCAGGTGGAAACCGACGGCACGGTAACCGTCACCGACCAGCGCATCTTCGACTTTCCGGCCGACGAGGCCAAGAGCGAGACCCTGACCTGGCTCTACGAGGGCTTTCCCGAGGATTCCTCCATCACTATCAGGCACGTGCGCATGGCCGCCCTCGACAGCGACGACAACGTGACCGGCGAATGGGTGAACCTGGAGCCCACGACCTTTCTGCTGTCGTGGCGCGGTGGCGGTCGACCCGACAGCGACGGCTGGTCCTACGACCAGTTCCAGTCGAAGCTGTACGCCTTCGTGCGCAATCTGCCCGATCGCGCGGTGTTCGAGGTGTCCTACACCGTGGCCCACGGCGTGACGGCCTACGATGATGCCGCCGACTTCCAGTGGCTGTACGCGCCCCGCGACTACACGGTGCCCATGCACCGGGTGCGGGCCACGGTGGTGCTGCCCATGCCCGCCGATGCCACGGTGGAGCCGGGCGAGAACGTGCGCGCCTGGGGTCACGGACCGGCCGACGGCGCCGTGGATGTGGCCCGGGACGGCTCGGTGAGGTTCTTCGTTCCCGAGGTGAGCCCTACGAGTTTCGCCGAGGCCCGCGTGCTCTTCCCCGTGGAATGGCTGACGAACCTAAGCGACGAGGACAAGCTGAAGAACCAGGGCAGCCTGCAGTACTACTGGACCACGCGCTACGAGGAGGGTTGGGTCGATCGCGATTCCCACCAGAAGTTGCTGCGATACGGGCTGGCCTTAGGTGCGCTGGGCCTAAGCTTGGCCGTGGTCGTGGCGGCCCTGGCGGTATATGCGCGCTGGGGTCGCGAGCGGCCGCCGGCGTTTACCGACGACTACAGCTGCGACGTGCCTGCGCCCGATCTGCCCCCTGCGGTGCTGGGGCGGCTGTGGCGCTGGAACCACGAGAGCCCCGACGATGTGGTGGCCACGGTGCTGGACATGGTGCGCCGCGGGGCCCTGCGCCTGCGGATGGACAACAACGGCCGCCCCGAGGCCTTAGAGATTCCCCAGCAGGGGTCCATCTCCGACGAGGCCCTGGACGGTGCGACCCTGGCCCTGCTGAACACCCTGTCGGAAGATGCCGAGAGCATCTCGCTGCGAGAGCTGTCCGCGGCGGCCCACGAGCGCCCGCTCGACCTGCTGCGCGCCGTGCAAGAGTGGCAGCGGAAGCTGACCGATCTGGTGCAGCCGCACCACTTCTTCGATAGCCGGAGCCGAGTGGCCCAGCGCTGGCTGCTGGTGGCGGCGGGTCTGCTGGCGCTGGTGGCCTTGGGCGCCCTCATTCTAGTGGGGTGGCAGGTGGCGCTCATGGTGCTGGCGGCTGCGGCGGCCACGGGCGTGCTGGCGAACTACACCATGCGCCGCACTCCCGCCGGCAACGAGATCGCCGCCCACGCCAAGGCCCTGCGCAACTGGATGCGCGACGGCGGCTGGCAGGCGCAGTGCGAGGAGATGACCGATGCCGAGCGGGCCGAGCTGGTGGTGTACGGCTACCTGTTCGGTGTGCTGAAATTCCTGAAGGAAGAGCCGGGCACCAAGGCGGGCCAGCTGCTGCGACTCGCGCCGTCTCTCACTCACGGCTTCGACGACGCCCTGCGTGCCGCGCACCATCGCGCCGAGGTATCATAACGTTATCGCGCGCGGCTGCCCCGGCCCGGCTTCGGGAGAGCGGTCGCGCTTTGCAAGAAAGGAAGTGCCCCATGAAAGAGAAGTCCTTCGAGCCCGGCCGCGACAACGTGGTGCTCATCGGCATGCCCGGCGCCGGCAAGTCCACGTTGGGCATCGTGCTGGCGAAGATCCTGTGCATGGATTTCGTCGATGCCGACCTGCTCATCCAGCAGTCCTGCGACAAGTCGCTGCAGCGCCTCATCGACACCCTGGGCCCCGACGCCTTCATCGAGATCGAGAACCAGGTGCTCTCCGAGATGAGCTTCGAGCATTCCGTCATCGCCACCGGCGGTTCGGCCGTCTACAGCGAGGCGGCCATGGATCATCTCGGCGAGATCGGCCGCATCGTGTATTTGAAGATCAGCTTCGACGAGCTGAAGTGCCGCCTGGCCGACTTCTCCGATCGCGGCGTGGTCATGAAGGGCGGCATCGGCATGAGCCTGCGCGACCTGTACGACGAGCGTTTGCCCCTGTACGAGAAGTACGCCGACATCACCGTGGACGTGAACGACCTGTCCATCACCGCCGCCGCCCGCAAGGTAGCTGCGGCTCTGAAGTAGGGATCGGATCCCTTTCTCAACAGGGAATTCGTGTTTTCCGAATTTCTCGTTCACGTTTTTCCGAATGTGGATGGCCGGGGAAAGGCGACTCTTTGGGGGAAATACCTGCGCAACGTCGGGCGGCTTTAACGGGGTGTAGTGTAGAATACGGGTCAAGTTTTGCACCAGTGAGGGGACTGGTGCGTCGTATCCATGAGGCCGTTTTCCTGTTGCGAATCACGTTGATGCCGTCTGACGGTGCGGGGCGCCTGTGATTCGCGGGCAGAAAGGCGTGCCCGTTCGCGGAAGTGGGCCGCCCGTTGTGCGCGGACGCTTTCAGAAAGGAGCATCTATGACCGATTTGAACGAGATGCTTGTTGCCTGGACCGGCGAGATCAGCGGGTTCATGTACACCTACATCCTGGTGATTCTGCTGGTGTTCGTGGGCATTTACTTCACGGTGCGCACCAAGGGCGTGCAGATCCGCTATATCAAGGACATGTTCACCCAGCTGATGGAGAAGAAGCACGTGAAAGGCGAGAAATCCATCTCGTCGTTCCAGGCCCTCATGGTGTCCACCGCCTCGCGCGTGGGCACGGGCAACATCGCCGGCATCGCCACGGCCGTGGCCACCGGCGGCCCGGGTGCCATCTTCTGGATGTGGGCGATGGCGCTTATCGGTGCCGCTTCGGCCTTCATCGAGTCCACGCTGGCCCAGATCTACAAGATCCGCGGTAAGGAGGGCGAGTTCCGGGGCGGTCCGGCCTACTACATCCAGCAGGGCCTGGGCCAGCGCTGGCTCGGCATCATCTTTGCCTGGGCGCTCATTTTGTGTTTTGCCTTCGGCTTCAACGGCCTGCAGGCCTTCAACATGACCTCGGCGCTGGAGTACTACATCCCCGACTACGCCACCAACGGCACGGCCATCGGCGTGGGCATCGTGCTCATCGTGTTCACCGCTTTCGTCATCTTCGGCGGGGCGAAGCGCATCTCCATCATCACCTCCATCATCGTGCCCATCATGGCCATCGCCTACATCGTGCTGGCCGTGTGGACTACCATCGCCAACATCGGCGAGCTGCCCGCCGTGTTCGCCGTTATCTTCGAGTCGGCGTTCAACTTCCAGTCCATCGCCGGTGGCTTTGCCGGCTCGGTGGTCATGCTGGGCATCAAGCGCGGCCTGTTCTCCAATGAAGCCGGCATGGGCTCGGCCCCCAATGCCGCCGCCACCGCCAGCGTGTCGCACCCGGTGAAGCAGGGTCTCGTGCAGAGCCTGTCGGTGTACATCGACACGCTGCTCATCTGCACCTGCTCGGCCATGATGGTTATGATCTTCTGGGTACAGGACCCCGAGGCCGCCGCGGCCCTGAACGGCATGCCGCTGGTGCAGCTGGCCGTGAACAACGCCGTGGGCGAGGTGGGCATCCACTTCATCACCTTCGCCATCTTCGCCTTCGCGTTTTCCAGCCTTATCGGCAACTACTTCTACGCCGAGACGAACTTCCGCTACATCTTCAAGAACACCAAGTGGGGCATGGTGGTCTTCCGCGTGCTGTGCTTGGCCGCCATCTTCTACGGCTGCGTGAACAGCTTCGATCTGGCGTGGAATTTGGCCGACATCTTCATGGGCTTCATGGCCATCATCAACCTCGTGGCCATTCTGCTGCTGGGCAAGTGGGCCCTGGCCGCGCTGGATGACTACACCCGTCAGCGCAAGGCGGGCAAGGATCCGGTGTTCCTGGCTTCTAGCGTGCCCGGCATGCCGGCCTGCGAGTGCTGGACCACCGCCGACCTGCCGAACTATGGTGACAACCCGGTGGGAGAGTACATCGAGGAAGCGGCGGCGCTCGATGCCGAGGGACTGAGATAATCCCCCGATTCCCCCGCAGCGAAGGGCGGCGATTCCCCAGGGATCGCCGCCCTTTTTGCGTGCTATACTGGCTCGAAACTATGACGAGCGGCGCTTTCGGCAGTATGCGTGCTGCGGCCTGGGGAGGCGGGGCGCCCACAACAAGATCTGAGGGATCGCATGATTGACATACCGAGCCCCGCCATTGCCATCGTGGGGCGGCACAATTCGGGGAAGACCACGCTCATCGAGCGGCTGATCGCCGAGCTGGTGGGCCGCGGGCTGGACGTGGGCTCTATCAAGCACCATTCGCACCGCGCCTTCGACATCGATCATCCGGGGAAGGACTCGTATCGCCATCGGGCGGCGGGCGCTTCCGAGACGGTGATCGCGGCTCCGGGCCAGGTGGCGCGCATCAAGACCATCGAGGGCGAGGAAGAGTGCGCCGATCTGGTGCGCTCGATGCCCGGGCACGACATCATCGTGGTGGAGGGGTACCGCAAGAGCGGCCTGGCCACCATCGAGGTGATGCGCGCGGCCAACAAGGCCGATGCCCACACGGCCGGGGTGTTTCTGCGCGGCGCCCGCGAGGGGCTGCCTCTGGGGGCCGACTTCACGCAGCTGGGGCGCGGGGAAGGGATGCGGGCCGACGCGGGTGCGGCGGTCTGCGCTGAAACCGATGCCGACGCTGTGGCCCCGGCCGGCGCCGATGCCGGCGAGACCCCCTTCGCCGCCGACGAGCGCGAGAAGATGCCCGCGGGCTCCACCGTGGCTGTGGTCACCGACATTCCCGCGGCACGGGAGGCGGCGGCCCTCTACGGCATCCCCGCTTTCGATCTGGACGACGTGGCAGGTTTGGCCGACTTTTTGGGCGAGCACTACGTGCGGCCCCGGGTGACCGTGGTTATCCAGGCCGGCGGCGAGTCGCGGCGCATGGGTCGCTCCAAGGCCACGGTGCCCTTCGCGGGCCGACCGCTCATCTGCCGTCTGGTCGAACGGCTGCAGCCGGTGGCCGACGAGCTGATCATCACCACCAACGAGGCCGAGAACCTGGGCTTCTTGTACGAGATGTACCCTCATGCCGGCATCCGTCTGGTGGCCGACATCCACAACGAGCGCGGGGCGCTGCCCGGCCTGTACACGGCCCTGCAGGCGGCGTCGAATCCCTACGTGGCCGTGGTGGCCTGCGACATGGTGTTCGCGAGCGCCCGTTTGGTAGTGGCGGAGGCTTTGGCCATGCACGAGAGCGGTGCCGATGTGGTGGCGCCGTCCAACAAGCACGGTTTCGAGCCGCTGCACGCGATGTACCGCAAGGAGGGCTGCCTGGGCCCCGTGCGCGACCGGGTGCAGCGCGGCGAGAAGCGCGTGCAGAGCTTCTTCGGCGATCCTGCCGTAACGGTTCTGCCCTTCACCCAAGATCGCGTGCTGCACGTAGAGCCCCGCGGCGGCTGTTTCATCAACGCGAACACGCCGGAGGAATTGGCGCGCATCGAAGACTCTTATCTGGGAGAGTAGCGAGGAATCATGCCGAATCTGAACGACATTATGGAAATGGTGGACGCCCTGGAGACCAAGGCGGTCATCACCGCGCCCACTCGCTGCGTGGCGGTGCGCAACCGCCACTCGTCGTGCCGCAAGTGCGCCGATGTGTGCCTGGCCGACTGCATCACCGTCGACAAGAACGAGCTGGAGATCGACGCCGGGGCCTGCGTCGCTTGCGGCGCGTGCATCGCTGTGTGCCCTACGAGCGCGCTGGTTTCCGTAGACCCTATGGAAGAGGAACTGGCTGCGGCCGTGGCCGACGTCACGCGGGCAACCGACGGCGTTACCGTGATCGCCTGTGCCCGCAAGGCGGCGCGCCAGACCGGCGACCCCGACAAATACGCCGTGGTTCCCTGCCTAGCCCGCATGGACGAGATGCTGCTGGTAGAACTGGCGGCGCGGGGCATTCAGGACATCCAGCTGGTGGACGGCACCTGCCGCACCTGCAAGTACCGCGCCGCCGTGCCGGCCATCGACGACACCGTGGAATCTGCCCGCACGCTGCTGGAATCCGTGGGTTCCACCACCACGATCACCCGCACCGACGACTTCCCCGCCGTGGCGAAGGTGGCCGACCTGCACAAGGCCGTGGGGGCCGCGCGCCGCGAGTTCTTCACGTCCACGGGCCACTACGCCAAGGACGTGGCGAAGTCGGCGGCTGAGAAGATGGTGAGCGAGAAGCTCAAGCAGCTGAAGCTGCAGAAGGAAGAACAGTCGCTGCGCGAGAAGCTGGGCGTGAAGGCTGGCGCGGGCAAGATGCCCACCATCGAGGCGTCGCGCAACCTGGCCATCCTGGACGCTATGGCGCGCATTGGCGAGCCCGTAGAGCCCGAGATGTTCACGCGCATCTTCGGCGACATCGAGATCGATACCGAGAAATGCAACGGCTGCGGTATGTGCGTGATGTTCTGCCCCACCGATGCCCTGCGCAAGTGCCTGGACAAGCACCCCGACGAGACCCGCGGCTATGTGGAGTTCTCTATGGCCGACTGCACCCAGTGCAATTTGTGCGCCGACGCCTGCCTGAAGAAGTGCATCGAGATCATCCCCGTGGTGAAGATGGACGAGCTGTTCGATTTCGAGCCGCGCCTCGTGGAGATCTCCGCATCCAAGACGGGGAACAAGCTCTTTAACCGCAAAAAGTAGCGGGTTCTGCCGCTTCCCGTGTTATACTTGCCAACACTTCAGTACTTTAGTACGCTAAAGAGGTAAAGTGAACGGACGCGCCGGATAAGCGGTGCGACGGAAGCAACGGACAAGGGGCGGACGAAGGGTTCGCCGCCTTCAAGGGAGGAACCTATGAAGAAGATGACGAAACTGGCGGCCATGGCCGCGACCCTGTGCCTGGGCGCGGCGCTTCTAGCCGGTTGTGCCGGTGCGGGCGACAATGGCGCGGCCGACAATGGGGCCGACAACGGTGCCGCGGCCAATCCCGAGGCCACCACGCTTATTGTGGGCCTCGATAACGCCTACCCACCCTACGGCTTCATCGGCGACGACGGCAACCTGACCGGCTTCGATATCGACCTGGCCACCGAGGTGGCCGCTCGCAACGGCTGGAACCTTGAGCTGGAGGCGATCGACTGGGATGCCAAGGACGCGCTCTTGGGCCAGGGCACCATCAACTGCATCTGGAACGGCTTTACCATGGAGGGCCGCGAGGGCAAGTACGCCTTCTCGAAGCCCTACATGCACAACGAGCAGGTCGTGGTGGTGAAGAAAGACTCCGGCATTAACAAGCTGGAGGATCTGGCCGACAAGAACGTCATGACCCAGGCCGACTCCGCCGCCCTGGACGTGCTCGAAGGTGATCAAAAGGCCCTGGCCGACACCTTTGCCGGCGGCAAGGCCCAGACCATCGGCGACTACAACAACGCCTTCATGCAGCTGGAGTCCGGTGCCGTGGATGCCGTGGCCTGCGACCTGTCCATTGCCGACTACCAGATGGCCGCCAAGCCGGACATGTTCGTGAAGCTGGAGCCCCTGTCCACCGAGAACTACGCCGTGGGCTTCGCGAAGGACGGCGATACCGCCATGGTGGACGCCGTGAACAAGACCTTGAAGGAGATGTACGACGACGGCACCATCGCCCAGCTGTGCGAGAAGTGGGGCGAGTACGGCATCACTATCGACAACTGGGTGCTGACCGACTAGCCGGTCGCAACCTCGCTGACTTCCTTGGGCGCACCCCGGGAGTCGGGAAAGTAAATGTATAGGGAGGGCGAAGTCCTGACGGGCTTCGCCCTCCGTGGCGCTGGGGTGCGGTATCATGGGCACCCGGGTGTAGGCCGGACGGCTAGAGAGGAAGTGGAGAGGCGTGGAATTTCCCGTTATGATGGGCATTCTCATGGAAGGCTTCGGGCTGACGGCCCAAATCTTCGTCATTACGCTCGTGGGGTCGCTGCCCCTCGGCATTGTGGTGGCCCTGGCGCGCATGAGCCGGTTCAAGCCCTTGGCCTGGCTCGCCCAGCTCTACATTTCCATCCTGCGCGGCACGCCGCTCATGTTGCAGCTGATGGCCATCATGTTCGGTCCCTATTACCTGTTCGGCCTGAACATGGGCAGCGATTGGAAGTTCTGGGCCTGCGCTATCGGCTTCATCCTGAACTATGCGGCCTACTTCGCGGAAATCTACCGCTCGGGCATCCAGTCTATCCCGCGCGGCCAGTACGAGGCCGCGGCGGTGCTGGGCTATTCCAAGTCCCAGACGTTCATGAAGATCGTGCTGCCCCAGGTGATCAAGCGCATCATGCCGGCCATGGGCAACGAGATCATCACCCTGGTGAAGGACACGTCTCTGGCCTTCGTGCTGGGTATCATGGAGATGTTCTCGGCGGCCAAGGCCCTGGCGGCCAGCGAGGTGTCCATGATCCCCTACGCCATCGCGGCGCTGGTCTACTGGGTGTTCTGCCTGGGCATCGAATTCATCCTGAACCGCGCCGAGAAGAAGATGGACTACTACCATGACTAACGCTGTTGTTGAGCTCGCCCACGGCAAGAAGGCCTTCGGCGACAACGAGGTGCTGAAGGATATTTCGCTGACGGTGAACGCCGGCGATGTGCTGGCGGTGATCGGGCCGTCGGGCGGTGGGAAGTCGACGCTTCTGCGCTGCATGACGCTGCTGGAGACGCTGGACTCGGGCGATCTGTCCTACGGCGATTTGGTGGTGTGCGCCAACAACGCCGAAGGGCGCGCCGTGTACGGCGATAAGACCACCATCGCCAAGGCCAAGACGCGCTACGGGCTGGTGTTCCAGAGCTTCAACCTGTTCCCGCACTACACGGTGCTGCAGAACGTGACCGACGCACTCATCTGCGCGCAGAAGATGCCGAAGGACGAGGCTTTGGCCCGCGGGCGCGACCTGCTGGCGAAGATGGGCCTGGCCGACAAGGAGGCCATGGTGCCCTGCGATTTGTCTGGCGGCCAGCAGCAGCGCGTGGCCATTGCCCGGGCCCTGGCCATGAACCCCGACGTACTGTTCTTCGACGAGCCCACGAGCGCCCTGGACCCCGAGCTCACCCGCGAGGTGCTGCGCGTCATCCGCGATTTGGCAGCCGAACACATGACCATGGTGATCGTCACCCACGAGATGGGCTTCGCGCGCGATGTGGCCGATCAGATCATCTTCATGGACGGCGGCGTCATCGTGGAGCAGGGTCCCGCCAACGACCTCATCAACAACCCTCAGCACGAGCGCACCCAGGCCTTCCTTTCCAACTACGATCGCGATTAGGCCCAGTGGTTCTTGTGGCGGTTACCTTCTATTTCGCGCGCCATGGGGAAACTCGGTTCAACGTGGAGAACCGCATCCAGGGCTGGTGCGACTCGCCGCTGACGGACGCTGGCATCTGCGATGCCCGTCGCCTGGGTCGCGGCCTGGCCGACGTGGCGTTCGCGGGCGCCTATGCCAGCGACCGCAGTCGCGCCCAGCGCACCTTGGCCCTGGCGCTGGAAGCTCGCGAGGACGCGCGCCGGTCGCTGCCCGAGCTGTCGGCCGCGGGGGTCTCTGTGCCAGCGTGCTGCGACGAGCGCCTGCGCGAGTGGTGCTTTGGCGACTTGGAAGGCGAGTCCTCGCAACGCCTGCGCGACCGCCTGTTCGACCTGTTCGGTGACCACCTGTCGCGAGAAGAGCAGAATCGGCGCCTGAACGAGATCGCCGACTACCTTCACGCAACCGACCCCACGGGCCGCGCCGAGGATTTCGCCGCTATCACCGCGCGGCTGGATTCGTTTCTGGATGACTGCGCTCGCGCGGTCGAGGTCCGCGGCGGCGGCAATGTGCTGGTGGTGTCCCATGCCCTGCTCATCCGCACGCTGATATTCCAGTACGATCGCGGGTGCGTTGCCATGCCGTCCAACATCGGGAACGCCTCCATCACCAAGGTCCGCTGGGAAGATGGGGCCATCACCCTGGAAGAGGCTGGCGCCACTGGTCACCTGGATCGCGCGGTGTAGGGCGGCCGGATCCTCGGGTTCCGGCCCCGCGTTCCACGCGTCATGGGACGGCCGTGTTGTACGGGATTCTCGTGCGTGCAGTTGTGGTGCGCGTACATCAAATGGTGTATCTCCGTGACGCAAGCGTGACGATGGGATGCCAGCATGGTGGATTCTCCAAGGAGCGTGCTAATGTTTGCTTCAACGTAACTGAAAGACCCTCTTAAAGGAGGCTTCAATGACTGAAACAAACGGCACTCCCCTTCCGGGTGGACATAGCCCGCAGCCGGGCGGCCAGCCCGGCCAGCCGCATCCTCAGCCGACCCCGCTGCAGCCGACGCAGCCGGCCCCTGCGGCGGCCCCCGGCGTCCATCAGCCTTACGGCGCGCCCCATCAGGCCCAGCCCGGGGTGGGCGCGGGCCAGTCCCATGCCGGCCAGCACGCCTATGGGGCCCAGCAGCCCTACGGCACCCAGACCTACGAGGCCGAGCCAGTGGGTCATCCCCAGCACGAGGCCCAGAAGGGTTCGGGCGGCAAGACCTTCCTTGTCGCGTTCGCGGGCGCGCTGGTGGCCTGCGTGCTCGCCTTCGGCGTATGGGGAGCGGTGGGCGCCGTGACCGGGCGCGATGCCGCGGTGGTCACCGATCCGAACACCGGCCAGCCGACGACGGTGATCGCTCCCAACGAGGATGCCACCCTGGCCGAGACTGTGGCGGCAAAGTGCCTGCCCTCGGTGGTGGCCATCGAGGTGTACGCTGCTCCGCAGGCTGCCAATCCCAATTCCTTCTACGGCTACGACTTCGGTTTCGGCATGGAAGGCCAGGGCGGCCAGGAGCTGCAGCTGTACTCCCAGGGCTCGGGCGTGGTATTGACTGAGGACGGCTACATCATCACCAACAATCACGTGGTCAGCGGCGGCGCGGCCTTCAAGGTGACCGTGGCCGGCGAGACCTATGACGCCGAGCTGGTGGGCGCCGATCCGTCGTCCGACGTGGCCGTGCTGAAGGCCAAGGACGCCAGGGGCCTCACTGTGATGGAGATCGGCGATTCCGATAATCTGACCATCGGCGAATGGGTCATGACCCTGGGCAGCCCCTTCGGTCTGGAGCAGTCCGTGGCCACGGGCATCGTGTCCGCCACGAGCCGTTCCCAGATCATGAGCGCCAGCGAGGAGAACCCCAACGGCGAGACCACCATCTACCCGAATATGATCCAGACCGACGCGGCCATTAACCCCGGCAACTCCGGCGGCGCGCTGGTGGACGGCGAGGGCAAGCTGATCGGCATCAACACGCTGATCACGTCCTATTCCGGCAACTATTCCGGCGTCGGTTTCGCCATCCCGGTGAACTACGCCATCAATCTGGCCCAGCAGATCATCGCCGGCGAGACTCCGACCCACGCCCAGCTCGGCGTGAGCCTGTCCACCGTGAGCGCGCAGGCGGCCCAGCGCTACGGCCTGCCCGTTGATTCCGGCGCCTACGTGGCCGGCGTGTCCGAGAACTCTGGCGCCGCGGCGGCCGGCATCGTGCCTGGCGACATCATCACCGCCTTCGACGGCCAGCCCGTGGAAAGCGCTTCCGATCTGATGCTGGACGTGCGTACCAAGAATCCTGGCGACACCGTAACCCTGACCGTGAATAGCGGCGGCCAGGAGAAGGAGGTCCAGGTGACCCTGGGCGACGACGCGGCGAGCCAGGAGGCCGCCAAGACCCAGCAGCAGTCGCTGGACGAGCCCCAGGGCCCCATGAGCATCGAGGACATGCTGCGCCAGTACGGCCAGCAGGACCGCGACGCCGCGTAGGTGGCGGCTGCGGCGCGCGAGCTGCGAGTCGGGTGTCCGTGGGCTGCGGACTGAGAGCCGAGAGCCGGATGGCCCGGGGCTGTGAGTCGCAGGCTGGGTGGTCCGCAGCCCGCAGACCGGATAGTCCGCGGCTGTGAGCCACAAGTGAGCAAGACCCGAAAGGCGCCCCCTGGGGCGCCTTTCTTCGTGCGGGAAGGGGTGATGGGGCGGGAAAGATAGAGAGGGAGCGATGCTGTGGGCTGTGGCGCAGGGAGGCGTGATGTGGCTGGCGATGGCGCGCGACGAGGATGGGGGGTGGGTAGGGCGCGGGCGGGCTAAAGCCCAGTCCTACGGGGGTGGGGGCGGAATTTTATTTCCTGTGTCTGAAAATGGCACTGGATTGCGAAAAGTAATCAGCACGGGCGCCCATTCCGAGCTTTATGGGGGAATTTGCCAAGTTGCGCCCCGAAATCCTGGCACCCGATTGCGAAAAGTAGTCGCCGGCGTTTACTTTTCGCAATCGAGCGCCACTTTGGGCGCTAAAACTTTGGAAAGCGCGAAGAGGCAATCACCTTCGGCGCTTTCTCGTCCGTCTAAAAATGAATGATGTTTTTCAAGGGCAGTGCTCCGTTTGGCTTGATGAGGTGGGGCGGTGACGCGTTCGACGCGTACGTTCTCCTACGACGCCGACGGGCGACTGGCATCCTTTGAGGAACGTTCGAAGGGCCCGCGCCAGCGCATTTCCGCGAGGACTACGAGTGGGACGCCGTGGGCAATCGAATCGGCTTGACCCATGCCGATTTGGCGTTGAGAGGAATCGAAAAGACCTCCTATCGCTATGACGATGACGACCGCCTGGCATCCGAGGTGGGATCGCAGGGGGTCACGTCCTATGAGTACGACAAAGCCGGCAACCTGGTGCGCAAGACCGCTCCCGATGCCGACCCGGTGGAGTACGCCTGGGCGGTGGAGAACCGCCTGGCGGCCGTGCGCCAAGGCGGCCGCGTGCTGATGGCTGCCACTTATGATGGCGACGGCAACAAGGTACTGCAATCAACGCTGTACCACACCGATGAGATACAGCGATCGGAACTGCCGGCAGATGCCACGGCTGCGGCGAGTGATTTCACGACGAGGTTGTTGTTCGGGACTGCGTTAAAACTGCCGCTGGCGGGGAAGGCGGTGAGTGCCAACGTGGGCACGGCAGCTGTGAACGCTGAGGATGCCCCCGATCGTAGTCGTTTCGGGCTGGTCGAGTGGTTCCTGTGGGGCGCCTCCCATTCGCTGGCTGGCAGCCTAGCGCCGGTAAGCCTGCCCGCGGGCATGATCACGGCCCTTTTAGCGGAGGCCGCCCTTTTGGGCCCGCAAGGCGGCTGTGATCCCGTGCCTGGCCGGGGCCTTCCGGCGCCTCCAGGTGTGGTGGCCCTGCTCGCCGAGGCGGGCGTGCGCCCTGCCGAGCTGCTGGCCATGGCCTCGGATGCGGAACCGCTACCCCTTAAATGCGCCCGATGACCAGGCGCCGGAGGCGGCGCAGCCCGAGGTGACCCCGACCGCCGGTGCAGAGGCGGACGCTTCATCCGAGGCCGGCTCCCTGGATGAGAACCGTGCTGAAATGGAGGACATGCTGAACGCAATGGCGCTGAACAACGTGACGGTCGATACCAAGATGGTCATCGAGGCCGGCGCAGATGGCGTGAACGGCAGTCAGACCTCGGACATTTTGGTGAAGGTGGCCACCGACTCGGATGATCCGCGGGCGTATTACCGCTACGACATGCCGGGCACCGAGCTGGATGGCGTAGAGATGTACGTGACTTCCGCGCAGCTTATCGCCGTGGCCGACGGTACGGCGGTGGATACGGGCTCCGACCAGGCGGAAATCGACGCCCTGCTGGCCAGCAGCTCCGACCTGACGAGCGCCCTGGTGCCCATCCAGAATGCGACGAGCATCGAGAAGACCGAGGCTGATGGCACCACGACGTTCCACGTGGTGTCCGATCCTGCGGCCCTGAGCACTCAGCTTCCGACCGACGGCTTCGACGGCTATACGTCCTACGAGGCCGACTACACCTTCGACGCCGATGGGAAGCTGCTGGCGATGACGATGAAGGCTACGGGTACCGCCGATCAGAGCGGTACCGAGGTCCAGTTGACCATGACGACCACCACCACCTATTCCGACTACGGGACCACGGTGGTGGAGGACGCCCCCGAGCCTGTGCAGTAGCACCGGCGGCGACGGCAAACGCACGTGAGCATGCGCGGCCCTCTCCTTGCGGGAGGGCCGTCTTGTTTTTATCGGGTCTTGGGGCGGCGCCGTGTTGATGGCGGGGCATTTCGGGTACTATATATCCGTTTAGATAAAACCTGCCGACGAAGGGACTGGTTCGATGGCGAACGAATACAAGTACGATCGCGTTCTGCTGAAGTTGTCTGGCGAGGCGCTGGCTGGCGACCTTGGTTACGGAATCGATCCGAAAGTGGTTGATGACCTGGCAGAAGAAATCGCCGAGATCGTCCACGACGGCGTGCAGCTGGCCGTGGTGGTGGGCGGCGGCAACATCTTCCGCGGTCTGGCGGGTTCGGCTGAGGGCATGGATCGTTCCCAGGCCGACTACATCGGCATGCTGGCCACGGTGATGAACGCCCTGGCCCTGCAGGACGCCTTCGAGCGCCACGGCATCTTCTCTCGCGTGCAGAGCGCTATCAACATGCAGGAGGTGTCCGAGCCCTACATCCGCCGCCGTGCCATTCGCCATCTGGAGAAGGGCCGCGTGGTCATTTTGGCCGCCGGCACCGGCAACCCCTACTTCACCACCGACACCACCGCCGCCCTGCGCGCCTGCGAGCTGGATGTCGACTGCGTGATGAAGGCCACCAAGGTGGACGGCGTGTACGATGCCGATCCGACGACGCATCCCGAGGCCAAGCGCTTCGACCGCATCAGCTACATGGACGTGCTGAGCCGCGGCCTGAATGTGATGGACGCGACGGCCACGTCGCTGTGCATGGACAACAACGTGCCCATGATCGTGTTCGACCTGACGAAGCCCGGCAACATCCGCGCCGCCCTGCAGGGCGAGCCGGTGGGCACTGTGGTGGAATAGCCGCTCGGCGCGGCAGCAACGCAAGTTCGCAAGAGCCCGCCGGGCTCGGAAAGAGGAGGAAGACCCCATGGCAGATATCGACGAGATTTTGATGGGCGCCGAAGAGCGCATGGAGAAGGCCGTCACGGCGCTGAAGGACAACTTCGCCGGCGTGCGCACCGGTCGCGCCAACGCCATGGTGCTCGATCGCATCAAGGTGGACTACTACGGCGTGCCCACCCCGGTGAACCAGATGGCCGGTGTGAAGACCCCGGAGGCCCACCTGCTGGTGATCGAGCCTTGGGACAAGGGCGTGCTGCGCGCCATCGAGCAGGCCATTCTCGAGAGCGACTTGGGCGTGACCCCCAACAACGACGGCAACGTGATTCGCCTGCCCTTTCCCGCGCTGACCGAGGAGCGTCGCCGCGATCTGGTGAAGCAGTGCAAGACGTTCGCCGAAGAGGCGCGCGTGGCCGTGCGCAACGCTCGCCGCGACGCGAACACGGCGGTGGAGAAGGCCGTGAAGAACGACAACCTCCCCGAGGACGAGTCGAAGCGTGCCGAGGCCGAGATCCAGAAGATGACCGATCGGTTTGTCGCCGAAGTGGACGAAGTGCTGAAGAAAAAAGAAGCCGAGGTCATGGAGATCTAATTGGTTCCGTCGTTGCTGACGCAATGACGGGAACGCCGACGCTGCGGTTCCGACAGGCACCTGGCCGTGCACTTCAGGGCTTACCTTCGCGGCACGAAGGCCGCTCAGCCGCCCTTCAGCGCAATTCCGGGCACCTGTCGCAACTTCGCTGCCTTCCTTGGGCGAACTTGCGAGAAATGATATGGCTAAAAGTTTGGATTACATATTCCCGAACCCGCCGGAGGGGCTTGACCCTGCGGCGCTTGATCTTGCGCGGGTGCCTGAGTCGGTGGCCGTTATCATGGACGGCAATGGGCGCTGGGCGAAGAAGCGCGCGCTCAATCGCCTGCGCGGTCACAAGGCCGGCATCGAGGCCGTGCGCGAGACCATCCGCTGCGCGTCGGATTTGGGTGTGAAGTACCTGACCATCTACTCGTTTTCCACCGAGAACTGGAAGCGGCCGGAAGACGAGGTTGTGGGGCTGATGGACCTGTTTGCCAAGACCATGCTGGCCGAGGTGGACGGGCTGCACGCCGAGCAGGTGCGCGTGCGCACCATCGGCGACTTGTCGCCGTTGCCCGCCGAGACGCGCGAGGCCTTCGATGAGGCCTGGGAGAAGACCCGCGGCAACACGGGCATGACGCTGGTGGTGGCGGTGAACTACGGCGGCCGTCAGGAGATTCTGCGAGCCTGCGAGGGCTGCATGCGCGAGGCGGTGCTGGTGGCCGAGGAAACCGGCGAGGTGCTGGCGCCGACTGCGGAGATGTTCGAGCGCGGGCTGTACACCTGCGGCATGCCCGATCCCGATGTGGTGATTCGCACATCGGGCGAGATGCGCGTGTCGAACTTCCTGCTGTGGCAGATCGCCTATTCCGAGTTCGTGGTCACCGACGTGCTGTGGCCCGACTTCGATCGCTATGAGTTCTTGCGCTGCCTGTTGGACTATCAGGGCCGCAACCGCCGGTTCGGAGGGGTGGCCTAAATGAAGGGCGGCATCTCGGAGGACGAGAAAAAGAGTCGGGCGCGTCGGGCGCGCGAGCGCTTGCGCCAGGGCGTGCCCCATCGCAAGCCCGATGGCGCGCGCTGCGCCGATGAGCGCGAGCGCATCGGCTTCGGCCTGTTGACCGAGAGCGACGAAGAGCGCGAGCTGCCGCCGTTGGCCTGTGACCCGGAATCGGCTCCGTGCGGGCCGCCGTGGCATTATGATTTATCGGAAGAAGAGCAGCAGGCACTTCAGGAGAAGCGCGAGACGCGTCAGCAGCAGCGCGACCGCTTGAAGCGTAAGGCCCTGGAGAAGACGCCGAAGAAGCTGAAGAACGCCTCGGATCTGCAGGTGCGCTTCCGCACGGGTGCGGTGTACACGGCCGTAACGGTGTTGTGCGTGCTGGCCGGCGATGTTCCCATGGTGCTGATGCTGATGGCCGTGGCGGGTATTTGCGCGGGCGAGTTCTTCTATATGCTGCGATCGGATGCGAAGCTGCCCAACGAGATGCTGGGCATTATCGCGGCGGTGCTGTACCCCTTAAGTGTGTATCTGGCGGGGCTGATCGGCGCTATGCTGGTGAGCTTGGCGCTGCTGTTGGCCTTGCTGGTGTGGTACGTGTTCTGGCTGCGAGCACGCATTCCCGATGTGGGTGTGAGCTTTTTCGGTGCGGCCTATACGGGGCTTCTGCTATGCGGGCTCATTGTGATTCGCGTTTCCCTGCCCGATCCCTGGGGCGGCATCATGGTGCTGTTGCTGTTCTTGAGCGTGTGGGCCAACGACGCCTTCGCCTATCTGGTGGGCAGCAAGATTGGCCGCCATAAGCTGGCGCCGCGCACGAGTCCGAAGAAAAGCTGGGAGGGCTTCCTCGCTGGGCTGATCGGTTCGGTGCTGTTCTGGTGCGCGATGTCATTCGTGCCGGGCGTGACCATGACTATCTTGCAGGCCGTGGCATTCGGCATGATCTCTGGGTGCATGGGCGTGCTGGGCGATCTGGCGGAAAGCCGCATCAAGCGCAACTCCGGCTTCAAGGACTCGGGCACCATCATGCCGGGTCATGGCGGCCTGCTCGATCGGAGCGACTCGCTGTTCCTGACTTCTATTACGGCGGCCATCCTGTTGGTGGTCGGCGGTTGCATTCCCTACGTCGTGTTCTAGGGCGACGGCGTAGGCCTGTTCCTTCGACTGAAAGGCTCTGCCATGGGCAAACGTCGCATTGTCGTACTGGGTTCCACGGGATCTATCGGAACGCAAACCCTTGATGTGGTGCGCCGGCACAGCGATGCGCTTGAGATCGTGGGCTTGGCCGTGCACGGGCGCATCGACGAGCTGCTGGCCCAGGCGCGCGAGTTCGGCGTGGATCACTTAGCGGTGGGCGATAAGGCGTTGGCTGACGACCCGCGCTGCGACGAGGCGCGGACGCTGGTGGGCGAGTTGGGGCGGCCGCGCTGCGAGGCGGGAACATCGAGCGAGCCCAGCTTCGGCGTGGGGCCCGGCGCGGTTGCGGCGCTGACCCAGCTGCCCGAGGCCGACGTGGTCGTGAACGCGCTGGTGGGCGCTGCGGGGCTTCAGGCGAGTTACGAGACGTTGGCGGCGGGCAAGGTGCTCGCCCTGGCTAACAAGGAATCGCTGGTGGTGGGCGGCGACCTGATCATGCCGCTGGCCGCGCAGGTGGACGCCCAGCGCCGCGCCGCCGGGACGGCTCCGGCAGTGGGGCCGGCCGGTGCGCTCATGCCCATCGATTCCGAGCACGGGGCCATCTACCAGTGCCTGCTGGGCGAGAACGCCCGCGAGGTGTCGAAGCTGTGGGTAACCGCCTCGGGCGGCCCTTTCCGCGGTAAGACGCGCGACCAGCTGCTGTCCATTACGCCGGCCCAGGCGCTGGCCCATCCCACGTGGAACATGGGGGCGAAGATCTCCATCGATTCGTCGACCCTGATGAACAAGGGCCTGGAAGTGATCGAGGCCCATCACCTGTTCGCCATGCCCTACGACAAGATCGAGGTGGTGGTGCAGCCCCAGAGCGCGATCCACTCGATGGTGGAGTTCGCCGATGGATCGGTGAAGGCGCACCTGGGCACGACCGACATGCGCATTCCCATTCAGTTCGCGCTGTCCTACCCCGATCGCTGGGAGGCGCCGGTGGCTCCGCTGGACTTCCGCACCTTGGGAACCTTGGAGTTCGCGGCGCCCGATACCGATACGTTCCGATGCCTTGCCCTGGCGCGTCATGCTGGCGAAACCGGCGGCACGCTACCCTGCGTCATGAACGCCGCCAACGAGGTGGCGGTGGCCGCGTTCTTGGCCGAGCAGATCGGCTACCTAGACATCGCTGCCTGTGTGGAGGCCGCCATGGAGGCCCACGAGCGCGCTGGTGTTCAGTCCGTCGAGAGTATCGCCCAGCTGCAAGAGGTAGATGCCTGGTCGCGCGCCACGGCCCAGTCCTGGTGCTGTCGCCGATAAGGCAAGGTCAGCGAAGGGGAGGGGTTAGCGGCCTCCCCTTCGTGGGATGCCTTTTATTTGGGGCGGTTGCGGCGGGCGGCGTAGGCGATGACGGCGGCTCCTCCGGCTCCCACGGCGAGTGCGGCGATCGTCCAGGTGAGGGGGTCACCGGTTTGCGCAAGGGCGGGACGGCCCGGCTCCGCACTGCCTCCCGTGGGCGGCAGGGGCAGATCGGGATAGGCGTAGGCGACAGTTTGCCCCTCGTCTTCCAGATCGGCGTGCACGGCCAGCTCACGGTCTTCGTAGTACAGCGATTCGAAGACGACGAAGGTCGTTCCGTCGAGGTTGGCGCCGGGGATGGTGATGGCTACGTCGGCGGCACCTTCAGAGGCATCGGGGACGAACGCTTGCTCCACGGTGACCACGCGATCGTCGACGGTGTGGGGCTCGCCGGTGTCCTTGTTCATCAGCAGCGCGATGAGGCGGTACTCGTGACCCGGTACCAGGCCTTGGTACGTGACCGTGTCAACGATGGTGACCTCTTCGGCGGGCAGTCCCTGATGCGTGCCGCTTTCCTGATCACGGGCTGTGGTGGCGATGGACACGGGGTTCACCGTGATGGTCTGCTGGCGATCGTCCAGGTCGTGGTGGCGGGCCACTTCCCGGCCTTCCTGTGAAAGCGTTTCGAAGACCACCAGTTCGGTGCGTTCGGCAAGAGCGCTTCCGTCGAAGGAGATGGTCACGTTCGTGTAGCCGTTGTAGTCCTCGGGAGCGAACGTGGTGGAGGCGGTAACGGGATCGCCCTCGACCAGGAAGGGTTCGCCCGTCGCCTTGTCCATGAGGGCGGCTTCCAGGGTGTAGGACTCGCCGGGGGTAAGGCCGGTGTAGGTGACGCGGTCGATGATGGTCGCGGTCTCGTTTGCGCTGATCTCGTTGTCGTAGGGGTCGTGGGTGGTGCCGTCGTAGGCACTCGTGCGAATGGAGGGCTTGCCCGCGGCGGTGTTGTTCAGCGTGCCCAGATCAACCACGAGATTGTCATCGGTCTCGTCGATGACGACTTCGTCGCGGATCATCTGGAAGAGGGCGTTGGCGGGGCAGGGCAGCTCTTCAAGCTCGTAGGTGTCGAAGGGCAGGGCGCCGTACTGCTCGTCGATGGGCGCGCTCTGGCCGTTTGAGGCGAGGCCGAACCAGGTGCCGGCGCTGGCATCGAGGGCTTCCGTATCAAGGGTAAGCGGCATGCGGAAGCTGCCATCCTCGGCGCGGAACTGGGCATCATTGCCGTTGGTGTTCTCACCATGGGGATGCGCTGGCGTTGACTGGGTAGAGGCCATGCCGTTCTTGTCGGTGACGATGATGTGCCACTCGCCCGTCGTCTTCGACGTGAGCTTGAAGGGGATGCCGGCGAGCTTGGCGGCCCCGTCGGCGCGCTTGAGGAACGATAGATCGCCCCGGGCCACGCGGTCGGTGACCAGGTCGCCGTCTTGCTCGGCCTCGAACGTCTCGATGACTTCGTTGTTGTGGTCGGCATCGGTGATGTGGCGCACGCGGATGGTCTCGTCGAGCAGATACCCCTCGGGGGCCTTCACCTCTTGGATGGTGTAGGTGCCGATGGGCATGGCGATGCGCCCGTCAGAAAGCCGATAGAAGGGCGACCCGCTGACCTTGTAGGGCAGCTCGGTCTCGTTGCCGTGCCTGTCGGTGTGGGTGAAGAACGATTCAGCGCGGTCGAGCAGGAACGAGCCAGTGTCGTCGGTGCGCACGATCCAATGGGCGCGGGGCTCCAGTGCGCTGAGGGACTCGACGGTTCCCCCGTTCACGTCGTAATAGTTGATGCGGAAGTGGGCGTCGCCCAGCGTGGCCGCTCCCTGGGGCGACGCTTCCTGGGTTTGGTCGTCTTTCTTCTGCAGCATGATGGAAAGCGGGTTGAGCTTCGCCTGATCGGTCACGCTGGCGGTGTTCACGCGGGTAACGATCTGATCGCTAACCACGACAGGGTAAACGCGCGGGTCCAGGGCGAAGCCTGCCTGGGGGCGCTTCGTCTCCTTCACCCAGTACGATCCGATGGGCAGCTTGTCGGCGCGGGCGTAGCCGTTGCCGTTTCCGTCCAGGGCCGTGGTGATGCTGCGGACCGGTTGCAGACAGGCGGCGTCGGCGAAGATGCCATAGGTGGCGCCGGCGAGCGTGTAGCAGTTGTTGCCCGTGGTGAGGTCGGGGTTGTTCGACACCTTGAGCAGGTCGATGGAGCCCGACTGCGGGACGTCTTCGAAAGCGATGGAGCAGATGTCGTCATCGTTTTCGGCCACGGGAACAGAAAGGGTCTTGATCTGATCGGAAAGCCGGAAGCCGGGCGGCGCGAACAACTCAACGACAAAGTAGTCCGCCGCTTCCACATCGCGCACGACGGGGCTTGATCCGTCGTTGCCCGTGACCAAGGTGACGTCGGCGTTGGCTTCGGCCCACGCCTGGGCCTCTTGCCACGTCTTCCAGGGGCGTCCCTGGGCGTGGTCGCGGGCGCTTTGGCTCGCGGCTTCATCGGTGAAGGCGGCGAAGACGCCCTGGGCGAGGGAGTAGTTGCCGTTGGCGTTCGAGATGGCGGGATCGGTGGACACCTTCGTCAGCTGCACGTTCCCTCCGTGGGGCGGGGCGGCCACCATGTACCCGACGATATCCTGGAACGTGTTGCCGGTTGACCCCGACTTGGCGTCGAACTTGTAGAAGAAGATATACCACCCCGCATATTGGGTTTGCGATCCGTTGTAGACGCCCTTGAAGGTGATGTAGCTGTCGCCGCCGGGAATGGGCAGCGGCGTGCCGGCACCGTTGTTGATGTCGGACGAGCCGCAGCCGCCGCGGGCGAGAGCCTTGCGGTCGGGGGAGTGGCCGGGCAGGTAGCCGTCGTCCTGGTATCCGTATCCCAGGGTGACGGGGCGGTCGACGAAGCTGGTGCCGCCTTTGGAGGAGCCGAACTGGGCATCGGCGCCCAGGCGCGCGGCTATGGTCTCGGCCAGGTAGGCTTCTACGACTTCGTCGTAGGAGGAGGCCGATGTGTCGAGCACGGGGGCGTTCCAGTCGGTATCCGAAGATGCGCCGCCCGTGAACTCGCGATGGGTGCCGAAGAAGGCCCCGAAGCCGTAGGAGCCCACCCAATGGGAGGGGAATCCATAGGCGATCTGCTTCTCCGTTTGGTCGCGGTCGAACTCCTCCAAGCGGGTATAGGGGTTTAGCTGGTAATGGGCATCGGGCTGTCCTGGAAAGGGAACCGAGCGGAGCGGCTCGCCGGCAGCAGCGAGGGGCGACGTGGCCGGTGCTTCGGCTGCGGCCTTCAGGGCCTCGATGTCCGATGCCATGGTGGTCTGGCGCCCCTCGTGCTCAAGTTGCACGGCGTCGGTGATGAGCTGAGAGGTGATGAAGCGGTCGTAGGCCGCATGGGCCGGCGAGAGCCAGAACACGATGGCCAGCTCGCCGAGGCGCTCCTCGAATCGGGCGGGAACACTGACAATGCCGGCTTCCTCGTCGTAGAAGCAGTCGCCCGTGATGTCCTGCTGTTGGTTGTTGAAGGCGGCGTAGCGGTCGTACACGGCGAAGCGCAGGTTATCGCGGAAGTCGAGCGCGGCAGAGCCGTCGCCGACGGCAATGAGCAGGGTGTCACCCTGGCGCACGGCCGATGCCTCGTACGAAGTGAAGTCGACGGTTTCTCCCCGGGCATCCTTGAAGTGCAGGAGCACGTTGACGGGAGATGACGGCGGTGCCGCCTCGGCTTGCGGAGGCGCGCCTGCGGAAAAGGGCGCAAGGCCCACGAGCAGCAGGAAAGCCAGCAAAGCGCTCACCAGGGTGCGTATGCTTCGGGGCGCGCGGTGGACGGGGGCAGAATGGCTGCGGTTCATGGGGACTCCTTTCTGCGCTGTCCGGGCAGCGCGTTGCATGGCAAAAGGTCAGACGGCTGGCTACTGGCGGAGAGAAGGGCGTTGGAGAGTGAATGCCAAGGGGCCAGCCGATCTGATGGGCTCTACTGTAGACCCGGGGAACCGCAGTTCTGTCTCGGGAACCGCCGTCGCAGCGCCGTCGCACGACCGTCTGCCAGCCGTCGCGATATCGCACGTCAGCCGCGGGGGCGGGGGCTCGGCCGCCGCACGCGATTCGCCTGGGAGCCGCTTTTCGCGGCGGAGTGCCCCGTATCGCTGTGACAAAAACGCATCAGCCAAAATCTCGGGCAACTGTGAAGTGGCCGTAGGGGCCTTGTAGTTATTTCACGCAGCAGCGCGGCCGCGGCATCGGCGCATCCGGCGGCCTCTTTATAATGGCTGCGACAAACGAGCCGCATGAACAGGGCGGCATTTTCGGATTTCATCTCTCGATCAAGGAGTACCGTTCGTGGATTTTCTCTTTATGCTGGTGTGCGCTGTCATCACCATCGGCTTTCTCGTGTTCATTCACGAGGGCGGCCATTACCTGGCGGCTCGCGCCTTCGGCGTGCGCGTCACCGAGTTCATGTTGGGTCTGCCCGGTCCGTCGGTGGGCTTCACCCGCGGCGAGACTCGTTTCGGCGTGACAGCGGTGCCGCTGGGCGGCTACGCGAAGGTGTGCGGCATGGAGGCTGGCCCGCTGCAGCCCCATCTTCAGGAAGTGCTGGCGGCCCTGTATCGCCGCGGTACGGCCAACATGGAGGACGTGGCCCGCGATTGCGGCATCACTGATGATGAGGCCTACGAGGCCCTGGAAGAGCTGGTGGAGTGGGGCAGCGTTATGGGCCCCACGAAGGCCGATCCGTTCAACACCTATCGCGCCCCGCGCGTGACGCCCAGCAAGCGCGCCGTGAAGAAAGCCGCCGCGGCCGGCGCGCCGGCGCTGCCGAGCTACGAATTGGGCGAGGCGCGCCCTGTGCACGATGAGCGTGTGCTCTACGAAAGCGAGTACCACCAGCAGTACCGCTCGCTGCCCTTCTGGAAGCGCTCGGTCATTCTGCTGGCCGGCATTGCCACGAACCTGCTGTTCGCCATGCTGGTGTTCATCCTGGTGTTCTCGGTCATCGGTTTTCAGGTGCAGCACCCCGAGACCGGCGAGATCATGACCATCCACGCCTCGGTGCTGCAGGCGCTTCAGGCCGGCTTCATGTACATCGGCATGGTGGTGCAAGCGGTAGCGGGCCTGTTCAATCCCGCGACGGCGGCCCAGACGGTGTCCGACTCCACGTCCATCGTGGGCATCGCCGTGATGTCGAAGGACTTCTTCCAGCAGGGCCTGATCCAGGGGCTGGAATTTATGGCCATGATCTCGGTGTCGCTCGGCATCATGAACCTGCTGCCCATCCCCCCGCTGGACGGCGGCCGCTTCGTGGTGGAAATCTTCCAGAAGGGCACCCGCAAGACGGTGTCCCAGAAGGCCATGAACTATATGTCCATGGCCGGTATGGCGTTGTTCCTGGGCTTCTTCGTCATCATGCTGAACCAGGATATCCAGCGCTTCGTCTTTGGAAATTGGTAAGCCCTGCCGCGCACGGCGAAATGGATGATGTATGGGGACGGCCTGCGGGCCGTCCTCGGCTTTATAATGGTGGAATCAGTTTCGTTCTCAGTAAGGAACGCCTATGAGTGATGCATTGAAGCCCTGCGCTGTCGGGGCTGTTACGACGGCCGCGGCTGGCAATGAGCCCTCCAAGCCCCACGCCCGCACGCGCCGCGTGATGGTGGGCACGGTTCCCGTGGGCGGCGGGGCGCCGGTGGCGGTGCAGAGCATGCTGAACGCCGCGCCCGACGACGTGGAAGCCAACCTCGCGCAGATAGAGGCGCTGGCGGAGGCCGGCTGCGAGATCGTGCGCATGGCCATCCCGCGCCGCGCCTGCCTGGACGCCTTCGAGGCCGTGTGCGCCGCGTCACCTTTGCCCGTGGTGGCCGACATCCACTTCGACGCGCGCATCGCCATCGAGGCGGCTCGGCGCGGAGCGGCGAAGCTGCGCATCAACCCGGGCAACATCGGGGGCCTGGAGGCCACGCGCGCGGTGATCGCCGCCGCGGCCGAGGCGGGCATCCCCATCCGCATCGGGGTGAACGCCGGCTCGCTCGAGGATGCCCTTGCGGCCCGCGACGACCTCACGCTGCCCGAGAAGCTGGTGGCTTCGGCCACCGAGTACGTGCGCTTCTTCGAGGACGAGTGCGACTTCCGCGACATCGTGGTGTCGGCGAAGGCCCACGACGTGCAGACCACCATCGACACGTACCGCCTGCTGGCCTCCGCGTTGCCGCAGGCGCCGCTGCACATCGGTGTCACCGAGGCGGGCACGGCCTTCCAGGGCATCATCAAAAGCGCCTGCGGCCTGGGAGTTCTTCTGGAAGAGGGCATCGGCGACACCATGCGCATCTCGCTCACCGACGACCCAGTGGTGGAGGTGCGGGCCTGCTGGACGCTGCTGGGCTCGCTGGATCTGCGCCGCCGCGCCCCCGAGCTCATCAGCTGCCCTACCTGCGGCCGCTGCCAGGTGAACCTCATCGGCCTGGCGCGCGAGGTGGAAGAGCGTCTCGCTACCGTGAGCAAGCCGGTGAAGGTGGCCGTCATGGGTTGTGTGGTGAACGGCCCGGGCGAGGCCGCCGATGCTGATATTGGGGTGGCTTGCGGCGCAGGGTCGGGCGTGGTTTTCTCCCATGGTAAAATCGTTCGAAAAGTTCCCGAGTCAGATATCGTGACCGCCCTTATGGAAGAGTTGGAGACCCTATGACCCAGATTCTGCACATGAGCAACCTGTACGCTCCCACCCTGAAGGAAGATCCGTCGGACGCCGACATCGCCAGCGCGCGCCTGCTTCTGCGCGCGGGCATGCTGCGCAAGACCGCCTCGGGCGTGTACACGTTCTTGCCGCTGGGCTGGCGCGTGCTCCGCAAGATCGAGGATATCGTGCGCGAGGAGATGGACGCCGCCGGTGCCCAGGAGATTCTCATGCCGGCCCTGCAGCCGGCGAAGCTGTGGCACGAGAGCGGCCGCTGGGACGACTACGGCCCGGAGCTCATGCGCCTGACCGACCGCCACGACAACGAGTTCTGCCTCGGGCCCACCCATGAGGAGCTCATCGTGGACTTGGTGCGCAATGAGCTGCGCTCCTACAAGGAGCTGCCGGTGAACCTGTACCAGATTCAGACGAAGTACCGCGACGAGATTCGTCCCCGCTTCGGTCTTCTGCGCTCCCGCGAGTTCATTATGAAGGACGCCTACAGCTTCAACGCCTCTCAAGAATCGGTGCAGGAAACCTACGACGCCATGGGCGAGGCCTACAAGAAGATCTGCGACCGCTGCGGTTTGGAGTGGCGCGAGGTGGAAGCCGACGGCGGCCAGATCGGCGGCAGCGTGACCGCCGAGTTCATGGCCCTGGCGGAATCAGGCGAGGCCGAGCTGGTGTACTGCTCCTGCGGCTATGCGGCCGACGCCGAGGCTGGCGCCTGCCTGGCCCGCCCCACGCTGTACGAGGTAGAGGCCATGGAGAAGATCGCCACGCCCGGCGTGCACACCATCGCCGAGCTGGCCGCGTTCTTGGACATCCCCGAGTCCTCCACGGTGAAGGCCCTGTCCGGCAAGGACGCCGAGGGCAATCTCGTGTGCCTGTTCATCCCCGGCGACCACGAGCTGAACGAGCTGAAGATCGAGGGCGTGGTGCCCGGATTTGCGCTGCTGACCGATGAGGAGATGAAGGACTTCGGTCTGTGCAAGGGCTCCATGGGCCCGGTGGGGCTGCCCGAGAGCGCGCGTGTTATCGCGTGCGCGAGCCTGCAGGCGGTGCCCCAGTGGGTGGTCGGCGCCAACGAGGACGGCTTCCACTATGTGGGCGCCCGCCTCGGTGAGGACTTCTCGGTGGACGAGTGGGCCGACCTGTCTACGGTCAAGCCCGGTGATGGCTGCCCCGAGTGCGGGCTGCCCCTCGATGGGGCCCGCGGCATCGAGGTGGCCCAGATCTTCCAGCTGGGCGACAAGTACTCCCGCGCCATGGGCGCCACGTTCATGGACGAGGAGGGCAACGAGGTTCCCTTCTTCATGGGCTGCTACGGCGTGGGCATTTCCCGCACCCTGGCTGCCATCGTGGAGCAGCACAACGACGAGCACGGCATCATGTGGCCTCCGTCGGTGGCTCCGGCGCAGGTGTGCGTGGTGCCGCTGACCGTGGGCGACGACGAGGTGCAGCCTATGGCTGAGAAGATCGCGCGAGATTTGGCCGAGATCGGCTTCGAGGTGGTCGTTGATGACCGCGACGAGCGCGCCGGTGTGAAGTTCAACGACGCCGATCTCATCGGCTGGCCCGTGCAGATTGTCGTGGGCAAGCGCGGCCTGAAGGAAAACAAGGTGGAAGTGAAGCTGCGCCGCACCGGCGAGAAGAAAGACGTGTCGCTGGACGTGTTAGCCGAGCTCATGGGCTTCGCCCGCCGCGCCATGCGCAACAACACCCATACGGGTGCCGGCTACGGCAGCTTCGACGCCATTTTCAGCTAGGAGCGAGGCTTTTCAATCAGAGGGAGACCCCGGAAGGCAGCCTATGCTTTCCGGGGCCTTTCTTGTTTCGTGCCGAATGGACGCGAAATCTCTGCGCGTCGAATGGTGGTAAAACACCAGTTCAGAACCTCTGTCAAAGACTTTTGGCAGGGGTTTTTCATTGGATGGGGGGCCATGTCAAAGAGTTTTGGTGGTAGGGTGACACCCGTCATGTCACTCTGATTGCGAAAGGACGGAACAGTGGAGCTGAAGGAGTCGTTGAAGGAGCATCGGGGCCGTCTCGGCTTGTCCCAGGAAGAATTGGCGGAGCGCATTTTCGTGTCGCGCCAGACCATATCGAACTGGGAGACCGACCGAACCTATCCCGATGTGCAGAGCCTTCTGTTGCTAAGCGAGCTGTTCGAGACGTCCATCGACGAACTCGTGAAAGGAGACGTGGCAACTATGGAGAAGACCATCAAGGAAACTTGGAAGACGATGATGAATTGGGCGCTGGCGGCCTGGGGCTTGGTGGCCGTAGGATTCATCTGCCTGATTGTGGGATTCCTGCTGCCGACGGGGCCCTCGTCGCTGGCGGCCAACTGCACCGAGGGCGAGGTGCTGGGTATCGTGCTGTTCGTGGCCTTCTGGATCATGGGCCTTATCGTTATCAACAAGGTAGAGATCATGAAGAAACAGAATGATCTGGTGACCTACCGGGAGATCGTCGCCTTCTCCAAGGGCGAGGAACCGGAGGCCGATGAGCAGGCGTTCAGCCGTCGCCATCCGGCGCTGTCCAACGGCCTGAAGCTGTCGGTGGGCGCGATTTCTGGTTTCGTGGTGGCGCTTGTCGTGATGAAGATGTTCCTGGCGTAAGCGATAAGTCGCTTTTTGGCTTGGAATCAACGATTTGGGGGACGATGGGCTTCCTTTTGCTGGGCTGGGTAATACGCCACCTGGGAAAACAGGGACTGTGGTATTACAGAAGGCCAGTGGAGGTGCCTTTTCATCCCCGAAACCGTCGATTCCAAGCCAGTTTTCCGCACCCAATGGTCAGTAAAGATGATTTGACCGATCAGCATTTGACGGAGCGGTAACGCTGCCGCTTTGCGGGCGCGGGAGGCCTCCGCGTGCCCCTATAGTGAAAGGGCGCGAGTAGGAAGCTACGATAGGAGGCCGAAGATGACTGCTCTCACTGATGGGTTCAAGGACGTGTTCCTGGCCGGTGTCGGCGCGATGGCACTGGGGGCGGAGAAGTCAAAGGAACTGGTGGATCAGCTGATCGCCAAGGGCGAGATCACCGTTGAGCAGGGCAAGGAGATTAACGCCGAGCTGACTCAGCGCGTGGGCGCGGCGGCCGATCAGGCGAAGGCCACGGCGCAGGCCGATGCGGCCGATTTTGCGACCACGCTGAAGCACGACATCCTGGAGGCCCAGATGGCCGTGATGACGCCTGAGGAACGCGAGCAGTTCGCTGCCAAGGCGGCCGAAATCGCCGCTCGCGACAACGCTCCCAGCCCCGAGGCGATCTCTCAGGCTCCCAAGCCCGCAGACGCGGTCAAGGAAGAGGCCGATCCCTACTTCAATGGGATGGAAGGCAACTAGGCGGCGATACCGCTCTCTCTTAAGCTAAAGAGGACCCGCTTGATTGAACCGCCCCCTTTCCCTGTCTAGGAAATGGAGGCGGTGCATAGGCGGGTCCTTGTCGTTGGGGCGATCGCATGGCGGTCGGCTGATGCTGGCGGCAGGGTTCCGTGGCGCTTTGGCGGTCGTGGGCTGTCAGTCCCGTGGCAGGCGGGGCTTCCGTGGTACACTGGGCAGTTGTTAAATGGCGACCGCGTAACGAAAGCGAGCTCATGGCTGATTTCATCGAAGGTAAGCGTCCGGTAGTCGAGGCGCTGCGCACTCATGTGCCCCTGAAGTACATTCTCATGGCCGACAACCTCAGCGCCGGCGACGGTATTGTGCGCGACATCCAGCGCAAGGCAAAGAACCTGGATGTGCCCATCAAGAAGGTTTCGAAGAAGAAGCTGGACGAGATCTCCGAGCGCGGCAGCCACCAGGGCGTCATGGCTGAGGCCGCGCCCTTCGGCTACGTGAACGTGACCACCATTCTGGAGGCGGCGGAGAAGTCGGCGGCCGAGCACAACGGCCGTGCCCTCATCGTGGTGCTCGACCACATCACCGACGCTGGGAACCTGGGCGCCATCGCGCGCTCGGCCGAGTCGGTGGGCGCGGCCGGCATCGTCATTCCCAACAAGCGCGCCGCCCGGGTGACGGCCGCCACCTACAAGAGCTCGGCTGGGGCCATCTCCCACATTCCCGTGACCCAGGTGGCCAATATCACGAGCACGCTGGACCGCCTGAAGGAGGCGGGCTTCTGGGTAGCCGCCGCCACCGAGCACGCGAGCGACTACATTTGGAGCGCGAACCTGAAGGGCAAGATCGTGCTTGTGATGGGCAACGAGGGCGAGGGCGTGTCGCGCCTGGTGCTGGAAAGCTGCGACTTCGGCGTGAAGCTGCCCCAGGTGGGCGAGATTTCCAGCTTGAACGTGGCCCAGGCATCCACCGCCTGCATGTACGAGTGGCTTAGGCAAAATTGGGCCTAGCTTGCAGGTGGGAATGTGGCGAAGCAACGGAAGAAACTGCTGATCGTCGATGGGTACAACGTGCTGCGGTCGGGCAGCCGGTACCGGTGGCAGCCGCGGGCCGACGAGGACTACACCGACGACTTCTTCAACACGGCGCGCGAGCGGCTCATCAACGACGTGGTGAACTTCGCGGGGCGCGACATGGGCGCCGTCATCGTGTTCGACGCGGGCGACAACGAGCTTTCCCAGGGAAGCCGCACCAAGGTGGGCGGCGTGGACGTGGTCTTCTCGCCGGCGGGGCAGTCGGCTGACAAGGTGATCGAGAAGCTGGCCTACGATGCCGGCAAGCGCGGTATCGAGACCATGGTGGTCACGAGTGATGCGGCCATTCAGGACACGGTGTTCGGCGGTGGTGTGGACCGCATGAGCGCCGAGGGGTTCTCTCATGAGATGGGCGAGTACGACGAGGACGCGCGGCTCGACGACACCCCGAAGGTGGCCCCCAAGCGCACGGTGGCCGACCGCATTCCCTCCGATACCTTGGCGAAGCTGAAGGCGCTGCGCGACAAGAAGTAGATGGCGGCCGGCCAGCATCGCGGTGCTCGGCGGTGGGCGCCTTCGGTGGTATTCGCGCAAGAGAGGGCAGTGTTTTCCCAGCTCAGGCATTCCGCAACCAATAATTGCGGGAAATGACAACGGGAATTGGTCGCGCGGGCTGCGGCGTTTCGATAGGCTCGGAGGCAGTCGAGGAAGGCAAACGCAGAAGAAAGGGACCACACCATGAACGTTGAGATTGCCGAGCGCCTGGCCGCGCGCCGCAAGCAGGCAGGGCTGTCCCAGGAGGCCCTGGCCGAAAAGCTGGGCGTATCGCGCCAGGCCGTTTCCAAGTGGGAGCGGTCGGAGTCGTCGCCCGACACCGACAACCTCATTGCCCTGGCGAAGCTGTACGGGGTGTCGCTGGACGAGCTGCTGTACGTGGACGACGCCATCGCCGACGATGTGGCCTTCGAGGCGGCCGACCGGGCCGCGGGCTGCCAGGGCGCGGCTGGCATGGCGGCTGGCGGGAGCGCGGCGGGCGCGGCTGCCGGCGATGCTGCCGCTGGCGGCGATGCTGCCGCTGGCGGCGCAGGCGAACCTGCGGCCAATATCCGCGACAATGCGTCGTTCGGCCTCGACGGACTCAACTTCGAGAAGGAAGGCCGAGGGCACGTGCATGTGGGACCCGACGGCATTCGCGTGAACGACGGCAAGGATCACGTGCTGGTGAGCTGGGCCGAAGGTGTGCACGTGCGCGACCGCCACGGTCAGGAAGTGCACGTGGGCTGGGACGGCGTGCGCGTGAACGCCACCGAGCCTGGGGCCGCCGACCGCATCTTCGAGCGCGCCTCCTTCGACGACATCGATTCCGACTTCGCCAAGCGGTGGATGAAGTTCCCCTTCTGGGGCATCGTGCTGGTAGCCTACCTGTTGCTCGGCCTGGTGAGCGGCGCGTGGTGGCAGGGGCTGTTCCTGCTGTTCCTCATTCCCGTGTACTACATTGTGGGCGCGGCCATCGTGTCGCGCCGCGTGGCGCCCATGCTCTGCGGCCTGTATCCCGTCGGAGCCACGGCGTGGTTCTTCTGGATGGCCTTCGTGGTGGGCCAGTGGCATCCCGCGTGGGTCATCTTCCTCACCATCCCACTTGCGGAGATGATCATCGTGAAAACCTCCGAGCGCTGGCACCGCCGCTGGAATCGCGAGGCCGTTGTCGAGGAGCTGTCTTAGACGCGTGCCGTGCCGACGGCTCGAAGAGACGACGTTGCGCCGAAGCCGACCGTCGCCCTTCCCAAACGGGCCGCTGTTGCTCCGAGCGAGTCTCCGCTGCCTCGAACGGGTTGTTGTCCCGCAGTCGGACGACACCGCCTTCCTTCAGCGCTTGGGCACCCCCGGTTCCTCGGAACGCGGGGGGCTTTTCTTTGGTATGCTGGTATCGTTGAGAAAGTGACTGGCATTTTCCCAGGTGGCATATGGGGCAACCGCTGGTTGTCGCGACAATGTTCCGCGGGATTTTGAAATTGACCACAAAGGGTGCTGGTGCAACTTCCGGGGAAACCATAGGGTGAAAGGCGAGACGTGACAACACGCAGGACACGAAAGGGAACCATGATGAACGTGGAGATCGCCCAACGCCTTGCCGAGCTGCGCCGCGAGCGTGGTTTCTCCCAAGAAGGCTTGGCCGAGCAGCTGGGACTATCGCGCCAGGCCGTATCGAAATGGGAGCGGGCCGAGTCGGCGCCCGATATGGGGAACCTCATTGCCTTGGCCGACTTGTACGGCGTGACGCTCGACGAGCTGTTGCGCGTGAGCCCCGAAGTTGAGGAAGACGTGCGCTACGAGTCACAGGAGCGCGCCGAATCGGCCGAGAGCCAGGCGGCGGAAGCGGCCGAAGCGGCCCGCGCGGCGGCCGAGCGCGCCGAGACGGCAGCCGTGGCGGCCTCGGCGGCTGCCGAGAGCGATGGCGCCCAGAAGGTGGTCGTGGAGGTGAGCGCCCCGGCGCCGGGGGTCGGAGCGAGCGCGGGTGCCCGCGGGGTCGGTGCAGCCATGGGCGCTGGCTCGATGACCGGCGGTATGCCCGGGATTGCCGGTGCGCCTGCTGCGCCGCCTTATCCGCAGGCCGCTTCCCCTGGCGGACCGTCAGTGCCGGGCGGCATGCCGGGTGCGGCAATGCCCGGCTACGGCGCTCCGCAGGCTCCCGTGCCGCCAGTGGGGGCAGCACCTTTCGGGGGCTCAGCCCCAATTCCCCCGGCGGCTGCGGTGCCCATTGCGCCGCCCGCGCCGCCCGCGCCGCCCCAACCGAAAGACCCGCTGCGCAGCTTTCCCTACCCGCTGCTGTGCGCTGTGCTCTTCTTGCTGGCCGGCTTCTGCTTCGGATGGTGGCATCCGGGCTGGATCATCTTCCTTACCATTCCGTTCTACTACTGGATTGTGGGCACGCTGGAATCCGACCCCGCCTACCGCGAATGGGTCGTCGAGCGAGGGCGCGCGGCGCAGGATGCGGCCCGTGAAGACGCCTCGTCTGAGGGAGGTGCCCGATGAAGCTGGCGACGAGCACCTGGGTGAAGATCGCGCTCATCGGGCTTCTGTGCCTGGGTGTGTGCGGATGGCTCGGCGGCTGCGGGCGGGGTGTGTGGTTCGCGAGCTCGCCGCTGTGGCCCGGCGGTGTGCTGGGTTGTGCTGGCATCAACGCCGTAGATGGCGCGCTATCCAGCCTGGCCCAGCCTGGCAACTACGAAACCACTACCGAGGGAACCCGCTTCGAGGCGGATGCCTCCGAGGTGAGCACCATCGAGGTGAATTGGCTGGCTGGCTCGGGGCAGGTGCGGGTGGCGCCCGATAGCGAGACGGGCGGCAAGGTGATCGTGGAGGAGACGGTGCGCGGTGGCTCGTGCCCCGTGATGGTGTGCGAGGTCGAGGGCGGCATCCTGTCCGTTTCCTACATGGAGGGCCATGGCGGCCTGTCCGGATGCTCGCAGAGCTGGTTCGGCCAGAAGGACCTGACGGTCACGGTGCCCGCGTCCCTTGGCGAGAAGCTGGAGCTGTTCGGCTTGGAGGCGGCTTCGGGCCGCTATACCGTGGAGAATCTCAACTGTGGTGAGCTGGAGCTGGGCGTGGCCTCGGGCGAGGTGGATATGACGGGGCTTGCGGCCAAGCGCGCGGAGCTCAGCGTGGCGAGCGGTCGGGTGCACGTCCAGGGTGCCATCACCGAGAACATCGGCCTCGACCAGGCATCGGGCGACGTGAGTCTCTCGCTGCCCGACGCGGCGCCTGCGGAGGTGACGGGCAGCATGGCCTCGGGCTCGCTGACGTTGGAGCTGCCCGCCGACACGCAGCTGGCGGCCGAGGTCGACAAGACGAGCGGCAACTTCAACAACAACCTGGGCGACGGGGCGGCCGACGCGCCGGGTACCGGCGGCGAGGCCGGGGTGCCGACGTGTTCCCTCGACTTCGACATCTTAAGCGGCAGCTTTACGATTAACCCAGCTGAGTAAAGCTTCGTGGCATTCGGGCGCCGATGAGAGTCGGCGCCTTTTTTGTGCGAGACGCGGCGTTCGCCAACTGGCCAAAATGAACCACTTCTCGTCGGATTTCGGATCAGAAAAGCGCCTCCTGAAGAATCTCGCCTGGGAGAAGACAGTTTCATTGGGCGAAAAACTACGAGAAGTCCCTCAATTTGGTCAAACGTAGCACGTGCTTCCTGACGGATGGCCAAAACAGGGTACTTCTCGTAGGATTTTGCATCAAGGAGACATCTCTCGAAGAATATTACCTGGGGAAACTCTAGCCTTCCGTAGTAAAAGGTACGAGAAGTGCCCAGTTTTGGCCAAATGCGGCGCGGGGCGCGCTTCTCTCCCGAAGCGCGCCCCGCTTGTTGATGGGCGGCAGGCGCGGTACCCGTCACATGTTTCGCGATGCGGCTTAGCGCTGGCCGAAGAGGTCGTCCAGGTTCAGGCCGCGGCCGTCCTGGCCGTAGGGGTCGCCGTAACCGTAGCCGTTGCCGCCGTCCTGGCCGTAGCCGTAGCCGTCGCCCTGCTCGGGCATCGACTGCTCCAGCTGCTTCTTGGCCTCGGCTGCGGCCTTCTGGCTGGCGGCGTCATCGCCGAGGGTCACCTGGATCTCCTGCTCCTGGCCGTTGCGGTTCACGGTCAGCGTCACGGTGTCGCCCGGCTTCTCGCCGCGCACGGCCAGCATAAGGTCGCTCGCGCCTTCCACCTTCTCGCCGTTGAGGGCCGTGATGATGTCGCCCTCCTGCAGGCCCGCGGCCTCGGCACCGGAGCCCTGGGCCACGCTGGCCACGTAGGCGCCGCTCTCGGCAGGCAGGTTGTAGCTGCCGGCCATCTGGTCGTTCACCGTGGACAGGCTCACGCCGAGCTGGGCGTGGGTCGGGGTCTCGCCGGCGATGATCTGGTTCGCGAGATTCACCGCGTAGTTTGCGGGAATGGCGAAGCCCACGCCGGAGTAGTTGCCGGAATAGGAGGTGATCAGCGTGTTGATGCCGATGAGCTTGCCGTCGGAATCGACCATGGCGCCACCGGAGTTGCCCGGGTTGATGGCGGCGTCGGTCTGGATCATGTTCGGGTAGATGGTGACCTCGCCCGATCCGCCGGCCTGGGCCGAGGTGCTGGCGTCCATGATCTGGGAACGGCTCGTGGCCGACACGATGCCCGTGGCCACGGACTGCTCCAGGCCGAAGGGAGCGCCCAGGGTCATAACCCACTGGCCCACGGTAAGGTCGTCGGAATTGCCGATCTCCATGGGGGTCAGGCCGTTGGCATCCTTGGCCTTCAGCACGGCCACGTCGGAGGACGGGTCGGCGCCCACTAGCTCGGCGTCGTAGGTGTTGCCCTCGATGGTCACCTTGAAGGCCTGGCCGCCGTCTACCACGTGGTTATTGGTGATGAGGTAGCCGTCCTGGGTCATCACGACGCCGGAGCCGGTGCCCATGGCCTGGAGCTGGCCGCCCGCATCGGCGTAGGTTTCCACGAACACCACCGACGGCAGGCACTTGGCCGCCACGGCCTCGGCGAGGGTCTCGCCACTGGCAGGCGTGAGGGCCGCCTGGCTCATGGGGGCGGGCTCGTTTGCGGCCTCGGCGGTGGCGGGGTTGATGACGGCGCCGTTGATGCCGAGGGCCAGCATACAGGCCATGGCCGCACCGGCGAAGCCCGTGAGGAAGGTGCGGCTGCGCTTCGACTGGGCGCCGGGCACGGTCCCGGCCACCGACGCGGCCACCGAGCTATCGATGTCGAAGGTGGGGACGCTGTCCGCGATGAGCTCGGCGGGGCGAGCGTGGTTGCCGCGAGGAGAGGGATTCGTGTTGAAGTTCGTCATGATGGCTCCTTTTTGAAGGGGTCTGTCTTTTGCTGGAGCGCAGACTATCATGGCGAAACACGGAAGATTGGCCGCAGCAACCCCTCGTCATGCTCCCGACACGCAGATACACCAGCGGGAGTAGTCCGCAGGGATGAGGGGGCGCCGATGCCAGGGTGCGCCGATGGGGGGGGGCACGCTGATGCCGGGCCGAGCCCATGCCGGGACGTGCCGATGCCGGGCCGAGCCCATGCCGGGATGCGCCCCGTAGGGACGGGCTTCAGCCCGCCCGCGCTGGGGCCACGGGAGGTGGGGCATTGCCTGCGTACGCAGGGGGATAGAGCAGGCTGAAGCCGCTCCTACCTCCCCTCTCGCCCGGGGACTCGCACGAGGATGGTGGGGCTTTGCCCCTACTCCTCTTCCAGGGTGATGCGGTCGATGCGGGCGGCCAGGTCGCTGCCGCGCTCGTAGAACTGGAGGTTCTGGTTGTGGGCGAAGTAGCGCTCGCAGCCGTGGTCGTTGATGAAGGCCATGCCGGCGCGGCTGACCGACAGGTCGGTTACCAGCATGAGCATCTCCTGGCCCTCGCCGAAGGCCTCTTCCACGAACTTGAACACGTTGTCCAGGGCGGCCGCGGCGTCATCGATGCTGCCGTCCAACGCGTCTAGCCGCTCGTTGAAGCGCTCCCGCAGCAGGTTGAACGTGGGTCCCTCCGGTCGTTCGGCCCCGGTGCGCAGCACCTCGTCCAGCAGGCCGATGGCCCGCTCGAAGGAGCGGTAGCGCTCCTCGGTAAGTAGGCTCGCGGCCCGCTCCGTATCGCGGTCGTGGGCCAGGGCCGTGGCGGTGGCGCGCA
Organism: Adlercreutzia mucosicola DSM 19490; assembly: GCF_000422625.1. GTDB lineage: Bacteria > Actinomycetota > Coriobacteriia > Coriobacteriales > Eggerthellaceae > Adlercreutzia > Adlercreutzia mucosicola. The sequence continues at coordinate 341,713 of NZ_KE383895.1, forward strand.
TGAGATCGGCCCCGTTGCCGTTCTCGGCCACTCCTGCGACAGCCAGGCGCGCCTTCAGGTCGGCCAGCACGCCGTGGGTGAACGCCGCGGCCTTCTCTTCCAACACCGCCTGGCGCAAACGGCCCACCGTGGCATCCACGATGAGCCCCATGACGGCCACGCGCTCGTCGAAGGGCGCCCGCCGTGCCCGCTCGGCCAGGCCCGTATCGGCCGTGCCCTCGAGAATGAGGTCGATCTGATAATCGCTGCGATACTTCGTGAAGAGGTCGTAGTACATCGCGAACCGCTTCGCGATGTCGCCGTTCTGCACGTACTGCTCCACGAGCAGCTCGTCGACGGCCAAGCCCTGGGCCTCGTAGAGCTTGATCATGGCCGACAGGTCGTCCCAGCCGCGGGCCGTGACGAAGGATGCGCCGTCGGGCGTGGCCTCCACGGCGTAGAAGTGGTTGCGCTCGATATCGAGGTAGGTGATGACGGCCGGGTGCACTTCCGCTGACACGGCGAATTCGCGCCACACATCGTAGTCGGGCTCCACCTCGATGCGTTTCAGGCGGTCCCAGGTGGCGATATCGAAATCGTGGGCCGTGCGGTTGTACTCGGGCGGGTTGCCCGCCGTCACCACGATCCACCCATCGGGCACGGCGTGACGGCCGAACACCTTGTACTGCAAGAATTGCAGCATGGCCGGGGTAAGGGTCTCCGACACGCAGTTGATCTCGTCCAGGAACAGGATGCCCTCGGGACGGCCCGTGGATTCCATCGCCTCGTAAACCGAGGCGATGATCTCGCTCATGGTGTACTCTGACACCTGATATTCCACGCCGCCATAGGTCTTCGTGGCGATAAAGGGCAGCCCTAAGGCGCTTTGGCGCGTGTGGTGGGTCATGGAGTAGGACACGAAGCCCACTTCCAGCTCCTGGGCGATCTGCTCCATGATGGCCGTCTTGCCGATGCCCGGGGCGCCGAGCAGAAACACCGGGCGCTGGCGGGCGGGAGGCAGCAGGTAGTTGCCGAACTCGTCCTTGGTGAAATAGGCCACCATGGCGTTCTTGATCTGCTGTTTTGCTTCGCGGATGTTCATAGGGGCTCCTTTACGGACGGCGGTTCGTGAAATGGCGGCGAGGGAAGAGCTATGGTCAGAGGGGCTCCTCTTCTAATACGAAGGTCTCGTCCAAAACGACTTTCATGGCCCACGGAGGCACCGGGGCGCTGGCGGCGGCATCGTCGGAATCGAGGAAAACGAAGGCGGTCTCAAAGGCGGGGCGCCGGGTGGGATAGGTGCCCTGGCCGTCGGTGAAGTAGATGAGGCCGCCGAGGTCGTTCAGCTCGCCAGCCGCGAGCGCTTCGTCCACGTAGGCGAACACGGGACGGAAATCGGTGCCCCCCAGGCCCTTGATGACAGGATTTTCCAGGTAGTCTTCCAAATCGCGCAGGCAGGTGATGCGGGCCACGTCGGTCACGGCGGCATCGCACTGGATGACGAGCACGTTCATCTTCGAGAAGAAACTCGTCTCGTCGGCGAGGATAGAATAGGTGCGCTCGATGAAGCGCCGCACGAGGCCGTCTTTGGTGGAGGCCGAGGTGTCGATGGCGATGACGAAGTCGCGGATGCGCTTCTCCTCGGCGAATTCCACCGGCTCCACGAGGGGCAGGTTGCCGTACAGCTGAAGGCCGTAGGTGTAGAAGACGTAGTCGAACTCGTCGTCGTTCACGCGAATCTGCTCGCCCATGCGGGAGAACTTGCGCAGGAAGGCGCGGTAGTCGTGCTTCTCGCGGGTGACCTTGCGCAGGTTCATGGCCAAGTTCGAGCCCTCGATGCCCCACAGCTTCGCGTAGGCGTCCAGCTGAATGCCCATTTCCAGGGCGGCGTTCTCCCACTGCTCGCGGGAACGGTCCAGCTGCACCGTGTCGGCGAAGCGCTCGCCGATGGCCCGGGCGGCGTGCTCGGGGGCCTCCTTTTGGGTGATGTCGGCGGCATCCATGGCACGATGGGCCTTGTGGCTGTAGGGAACGTCGGCGGCCTCGTCGGGGATATCCATATCGGTGCCGGGGGTGTCGGCCGCACCGGCGGCGGCTCCGCGTTGGCCCTCGCCCTCGGCGGCCTCGCCCTCGGCCAGGTTGCCGTCGTCTCCCTCGGCCACGGTGGCGGCGTGCCAGGGGCGATGGTCGTCCACGGAGAAGCGGGCTGCGAGGCGAGCAAGTTCCTCGGCGCTTGCGCCCGCAGCGCGGCGCTCGCGCAGGGCCGCGTAGACGCGCTCGGCGGTCATAAGGCCGGCTTCTTCGGCCATGCGCTCTAGCTCGGGGCGCGAGGCGGCGGCCGTTGCCGTGCGCGTAGCGGGAAGATCCAACTGGTTGATAACCGATTCCACCACCATATCGCAGGCAATATCCCACAGATCGGGCTCCACATTCGCGCCAGGATACAGGTGCAGGAACACATTGTGCAGCACCACGTGCAGGTAGGAACGGGTGGCCTCGGCGCTGTCGCGGGCATAGGTGCGGGCCCAGGTGGCCGGGTCGAAGCGCAGGTGGGCGCCATCGGTGGCGAAGGTGGCGCCAGGCGCGGGCAGGGGAGCCAGCCGCGCGAAGGCGGCGCTCATGAAGCGCAGGTTCACCAGAAGGCCGTTGCGCACCAGGTCGAGCGCATCGAGGGCCAGCGTCTCCATCTCGCGTTCGTGCACCGTGCCCCACTCCTCTCGCTCTCGCGCACCGCGCCGGGCTCCTCTTGCAAGGAGAGCACTCTCGACTTTTCTGGCCAAAAAGGCCTCGAGTGAGCTCTTTCTCTCGCGAAAAGCAGAGAAACGAAGCCTTCTTTGCGAAATCTGGCGACAAAACAGGGCCAAAATCGCACGAGAACGCCGTTTTGCGGGTCAAGAGCGCTCACTCGAAGCCTTTTTGGCCAGAAATCGGCAAAGTGCTCTGTCGTTGTGCCGTTTCGTGGCGTAGTGTAGCATGGGGCGCACACGGGGTAAACAGCCTGCGAGCATCGGAATTGGGAAGGTGCACAAAACTATGGACGGTAATGCTCTGGTCTTTCGCGACGCAACTTCTTCCATCGACAATCTCATTGCGCGGGCGCAAGAAAACCCGCTGGCGCTCTCGCTGGCCGATGTGATCCTGGAAGAGCCAGGCCACGCCATTGAGGGCGAGAACTGGCGCCCGCAGCTGGCCCCCTATAAACCCTGGGTGCACGATGCGGCCCTGGACGAGACTGACGAGCTTGATGGCACCGACGGCGATCTGCTGATCGTGGGCGCTCTTGGCATGGGCATTTCAGACGAGGAGCGCATGGCGCTGATCGGCGACGCGCTGCGCGGGGAGGGGGCCGGCGCCGCCGGGGCCGAACGGCCGCTCACGCCCCACGAGCTGTGGACGCTCGGGCAGACGCCCCGCTGGATTCCGCCCCATGAGCGTGAAACATCGCAAAACCGTGAAACACTTGAAAGTAACCGTGGAACAACAGATACATGCCGTGAAACAAATTTTACAGCCTGTGAAACATCAGGAATGGTGCGTGAAACATCGAGCGAAGCTGATGAAGCGCCGGGCGATCCCTATGAAGTGGCGGACGCTGACTATTTCGCTACCATGGTGCCGGTGCAGGTGCGCCGCGACGGTGATGGCTTCGCTCTGTCGGCCGTGCACCTGTCGGCTTTGGCCGACCATGGGCTTCCCAGCGATCGGCTTATCGTGGTGGTGCCGGCGTTCATCGACGGAGTGCCCGTGGTGCGCATCGCGTCGGAGGCCTTCGCCCGGCGCTTTACGAGCGGGGCATCGGTGCGGCTGCTCGTGGTGCCCGACACAGTGGAAGTGGTCGGCGCCCAGGCCTTCGGGTCAGTGTGCGCCGAGGTGGTGTACCTGGGCGCGGGCGTGCGCGTGTACGACCCGGCGCCGCTGGACTTGGCGCTGCCCAACCCGCGGCTGACAGCCCGGCGTTACCGGGTAAGTCCCGCCAACGAGCGCTTCGTCGTGGTCGGGGACTGTTTGCTGGAGCGAATTGGGGCCGCTTCGTCCCCGAGCGTTGGGGTTGCCGCAGGTAGCGCGGACGGGGGAGGCGGCAACATCGGCGATTGCCCCATCAATGGTGCAATCGGGCGGCGCACTGCTGTCAGTGGAGGCCCCGTGGCCGATGACGACGGGAGCGTTTTCCGCCTGTTGTTTGCGGAGGCGCCCTATGGCGAGCGGCTTGCCTTGCCTGATGGCGTGCAGATCGTGGGGCCGGCCCTGCTGGCGAAGGGGGTGACCCCTCCCCACGTCATCGATGCTCCAGCATCGCTGGCCCGTGTTGATGGCACCGTGCCTCCCGAGACCGTGTGGCGTGGCGACGACCCGGCAGCCCTTGCCCGGGTGGTCGCGCGCTGCGGCGGCCGCGTGACCGACTTCCAGGCAGTGGAAGATGCCCAGTGCTGGTACGGTTTCGCCGCGTCCGCGTCCGCAGCCATGCCCGTGCCCGTGCCCGTGCCTGCGTCCGCGCCCGATGGGATCGAAGCGGCCGTCGCCGGCTCCCCTCCGGCACCATTCGCGGCCGCTTCAGCGTCTTCTGCCTCCCGCGAAGCCCATCTGGTGGCCGGGCCGCCGGCGCCCGATTCGGTATCGCGCCAGTTCTCGTCTGCGGCCCATGCGCGGATGCGCGGCGCGTCCGATGTGTCGGCTCGGGAGGCGGCGGCCAGCGCGGCCAGCGCCATGGTGGCGCCTGTGTCGGCAGCCGACCGTCTGGCGTTGCCCCGGACGGTTGACGGCGCTCCGCTCACGATCATTGCCGAGCGGGCCCTCATCACGGCACCGGCCACTCTTGCCATCCCCGACACCGTGCGCGCGGTGCGCGACGGCAACGCCTGCAAGGGCACGCGCAAGCTCATGCTGCCCGAGGGCCTGCTCACCATTGGCGCCCACTGTTTCTGCTCGCGCACGCTAGCGGGGCCGGTGCTCATTCCGGCCAGCGTTGCCAGCATTGGCGAGGGCAGCTTCGAGTACGCCGTAGTGCGTCTGGCCGCGGCCGATGCCGTGGTGCACATCACCTCCGACCAGCTCATGAGCTGCTTTTTGGAAGCGCCCGACGATGGTATTCCCTTCGATTTCGCCCGCTACGACGATCAGCTGCTTGTGGGCCGCGGTCTGCCCGACCACCTGGGAGCACTGCTCCATCGCCTGGCCGCTCCCTTCCGCTTGGCGCCCGCGATGCGCGACCGTATCGTGGAAGCCCTGCGCGAGCGGACGGCCGAGGCGTGCCAGTACGTGGCCCGCGAGGGGGACATCGCCATAGTGCGGGCCCTCGCCGACGCCGGCTTCCTCGATGACGGCGATCTCTTCGACCGCCAGATCGAGCGCCTTCGTGCGAGCAACCGCACCGATTGCGTCCTGTTCCTCATGAACTGGCAGCACGATCGTTCCGAAGCCGCCCGCGCCGCGGCCCCCCAACGGGCCCGCGATCGCTTCGCGCTGTAGGTACTGCTCGGGTTGGGGCGGGAAAGATTGCTAGCCAAAAGGGGGCCCTTTGTATGGGTTTTCCGCGGCTGACTTCCTACAAAAGCGAAGAATCCCCTGGTCACGTTTGCTTGCCAAGCATGTTAGCCAGAGCATACCCATACAAAGGGCCGCTTTCTGGCTACAAAAGTTTGGAAGCGGGGCGGCGAGCTGTCTGCGGTAGAATGGGCGGCTAGAAGGCGGGGGTCGACAAGCAGCAAGGGGCAGGTGCGGAGCGACAAGCGACAAGCATCACCCGGTGCGGGGCGAATGAGGGGGCAGTCATGGGAAAACTGGCGGCGAAAGCGGGGCACGGGGCGCTGTTCGGGGTGCTCACGGTGGCGCTCGGCGGGTTTGCGGGGGCCTTTGCCTGGGCGTTCTTCTTTCTCATGAACCTCGGTATCGATCTTCTGTGGGTGAAGGCCCCGGCTGCCCTGGAGGCTCAGGGACTTCCCGCCGTCGTGTACCCGCTGGCGTTCTGCCTGGCGGGCGGCGTGATCATCGGGCTCTTCCAGAAGCGATGCGGGGCCTATCCCGAAGATATGAACACGGTGATGGCCCAGGTGAAGGCCACAGGCCGCTACGAGTACCGCCATCTGGGCGCATCGTTTACAGGCGCGCTGCTGCCGCTTTTGTTCGGCGGCTCCATCGGCCCCGAGGCGGGGCTCACGGGTGTGATCGCGGGGCTCGCCACCTGGGTGGGCGACAAGATGCGCTTCATGGGGTCGCAGGTGCGCGAGCTGTCGCAGGTGGGCGTGGCGGCCGTGGTGTCGGCCACGTTCTCGGCGCCCCTGTTCGGCCTGGCCGCGCCCCTGGCGGGGTATGCCGACGAGTCTGCGGGAGCGGCTCCGTCGACCATCGAGGTGCCCCGGGCGACGAAGCTGGTTGCCTACCTGCTCGCCATCGCCGGGGCCCTGGGGGCCATGGTCAGGCTCGGGTCTCTGTTCGGCCAAGGAGGAGGCCTGCCCCATTTCTCCGCCATCGCCATCGGCGCTTCGGAACTGGCCTGGGGCATTCCCCTTGCGTTGCTGGGGGCTGCGGCCGGGTGGCTCTTCCACGGCAGCGGCCGGGCCGTGCGCGGGCTGGCTGGCCGCCTGGGGGATCGCCCGGTAGCGAAGGCGATGGCGGCCGGAGCGTTCCTCGGCATGGCCGGTATCCTGCTTCCCTTCACGATGTTCGCCGGCGAGGCCCAAACCGAACAGCTCGCGGCCACGTGGACCACGTTCAGCGCGGCGGCCCTCATGGCCACGGGGTTCCTGAAGGTGATCGTCACCCAGGTGTGCCTGGGCCTGGGCTGGCGCGGCGGCCACTTCTTCCCGATCATCTTCGCCGGTATCGCCATCGGCTACGGCGCCGCGGCGCTTATGGGCGTCGACCCCGTCTTCGCCCTGTGCGTCACCACTGCCGGCCTGACCGGCTGTGTCATGCGCCAACCGCTCATGACGGCGCTGCTGCTGTTTCTGGTGTTTCCCGTGAAGGCCGTCTTCGTGCTGCTGGCCGCTGCGGCCATCGGCGCCCTCATTCCCGTGCCGAAAGGCTGGCTTAAGGGGTAGCGTCTGTGCCTCTGCGAGAAGTTGGCCATGAATGCTCGAGTAGGAACCTTTGTGAGGAATGCAATGTTGTCCCACAAATGATTGACAATCATGGTTTTGTGGGGCAACATTCATGGCATGGACGAAACGAACATCATACGCGACACGCTTCTTGAGGAATTGGAGCGCAACGAGCGCTCTCAGGTCATTTACGCGCGAGAAATTGCCGTTCTGCCACGAGGGAGCGTCACTGTGAGAATGCGTGCAGGACACCCTTACTGCTATCTCAAGTTTCGCGAGGGCGACAAGGTGATCACCCAATATGTGGGCCCAGAGGAAAAAGTCGGCGACGAACTTCGCGGTAACGTGGAACGTCGTCGATCGCTCCAGGATGTTCTGAAGCGCCTTCGTCGCGAGCATGCCTTCATTGAGAAGGCTTTGGGGAGGAAGCATGAGGCATGAAGAGGTGTTCTGGGATTTAATAGGCGGCCTCGAAAAGGCAAATCTGCTGCCTTGCGTGATGGTCGTCGGCAGTTGGGCTGAATATCTCTATACGTTCTATTTCGGCGAAGATTATCTTCCAAATCTTAAGTCCCATGACATCGATGTGTTTTACGGCAATCCCTATCTCGAGGTTGATGGCAGCGAGCAATTGGCGACGGAGATGGCCAAGGCGGGCTTTCTTTCTCCGACCGAAGGCGGTTGCTTGCGGGCTTTCTACAAAGAGGGGCTCGAGGTGGAGTTTCTTGCGAGCCAGATGGGGACCGGTCCAGGGCTGGTGAAGATTCCCAACACCGAGGTGGTTGCCGAGAAACTGGCCAACACCGACATGTTCAAACCCCTTTTTGTTACGGCTCGTGGATACAAGATCAAAGTCCCTTCGCCCGCCTCCTATCTCTGTCACAAGCTTTATATCAACAGGGAGAGGCGGCCTGCTTCAAAAAGGCCGAAGGATATTGAGGCCGTGCGACTCCTCCTTGCTTATCTTCAGGAACAACCTGAGGAGTTGATGGCGCTTGGGGCGTATATCGATTCGCTATCACAAGAACGGCGGCAGCGTATTCGCGAAACTGCCGCCGCCCATGGACTGCTGTTGCCCTGAAGTAAAAGTTTTCTTGATGCGTTAACCCGCCAGCTCGTAGTGGGTGTTGCTGAAGACGTTGAGGCTCAGCGAGTTCATGAGGTGCTTCAGGGCTGCCTGGGCCTTCACGGAGTTGCCAGCGTTGTCGAGCGGCGGGGCGAAGGCGCACAGGCCGCACAGGCCCGGCACCACGCCGATGATGGCGCCGCCCACGCCGGTCTTCGCCGGCAATCCCGCGGTGTAGAGCCAGTCGCCGGAGTGCTGGTAGAAGCCCGCCGTGGCCATGAGCGAGACGATCTTCGGCGCCAGGGCGGCGTCGAATACCTGCTTGCCGGTGACGGGGTTGCGTCCGTCGGCGGCGATGGCCGCTGCCGATATGGCCAGCTGTTCGGCGGTCACGCCCAGCGAGCACTGGCGCGTGTACAGGTCGAGGGCCATAGCTGGGTCGTCGTAGAGGCGGTCGCAGTCGCGCAGCAACCAGGCGATGGAGCGGTTTTGGAAGTTGGTGGCGCTTTCCGACTGGTACAGCTCATCGATGAGCTGCGGCGCACCGCCCAAAAGGTCGGTCATGTTGTCCACGATGGCCTTCCACTTGGCCTCGGCGTTGCCCACGGGCTCCACGAGCGAGCAAGCGGCGATGGCGCCGGCGTTCACGAGCGGCGTGGAAGGATGGTCGTTTTCAAGCAGGATGGCGAAGATGGAGTTGAAGGGCAGGCCTGTGGCATCAGCGCCGATCTTCTCCAGCAGCGACTGGGCGCCTTGCTGGCGCAGCGCGAGAATGGCTGTGTGCACCTTCGATACCGATTCGATGCCGAGCCGGTAGTCGGTATCGCCCACGGAGATGACGCGCCCGTCGGGCAGGCAGACACTGATGCCGAACAGGCCGGAATCCACGTTGGCTAGATAGGGAATATAGTGGGCGTTCTGGCCGCCTTGGAGATCTTTGCACGCGGCGTAGGCATTTTCGACGGCGGTTTTCAGCTGGTCGAAGGTGATCGTCTTGACCATGGTGGGCTCCTTGAAACGGGTGGCGGGGGCACGGGCTTCCATCTCTGACGATTCCCATCATAGGTCGCAGATGAGAGCGGCAGCCAATGGCCCCCACCCCCGTTAGCGAACCGTTTCGGAAGGGCGGGATGGCTTCGCTGGGCTCAACTCGTCCTCTATGAGGTAATGCTGTCGGGCGTTTTTCGATTCCCGACGACCTAAGGGAGGGTTGTTGGGTGGGGGTGCCGTGGTAGGGTGAGGCCAAAGGCGCGACGGAAGGGGCGAGCGATGCTGACAGTGCGCAGGGCGCGTATCGACGAGTTCGATGCGGTGTTGGACTTCTACACTCAGATGATCGATCAGATGCAGGGCACCGACTTCGATGTACGTTGGCGTCACGGCGAGCATCCATCGCCGGCGTTTCTGCGAGAATCGCTCGAAGCCGGCCAGGTGATCATCGGCCTTCTCGGCGAAGGAGAGGATGTGAAAAGCGCGGGATGTGAAGTCGCGGCCAGTGAAGCAGCGACGAGCGGGGCCGGCGTCTCGCCGGCGGGTGCGGTCGACGGCGAAGGTGCCGTTATTGCAAGTGCCATGGTGGTGAACCACGAGGGGGCTCCCGGCTATGCTGCCGTGTCCTGGGACGTGGACGCGGCGCCCGAGCAGGTGGGTGTGCTGCACGTGGTTGCCACGCTGCCGGCTTATCACGGTCGCGGCTTCGCGCGGCAGCTTCTCCGCGGTGGCATCGAAATCGCTCGCGGCGACGGGCTGGTGGCGCTGCGCCTGGACACCTTCCCCCATAACATTCGCGGCCGAGGCCTGTACAAGTCCTGCGGATTCACCGACCACGGTCTGTGGACCGTACACTACCCAGCCCTCGGCGACATTCAAGTCGTCATGTACGAGCTGCTGCTTTAGAGGTTGATGCGGACTCACGAGAGCCTCTGTCTCGTATGATGGGTGAACTTGGGATGGAAGGTGAGCTTTTGAAAGGATGGACTGTGTAGGAGGCAGTGGGGCTCCTAAGCACTAGATCGCTTCGAGGATTCTTTCGCAAACATACTGGTAAGGGAGCCTTTCTTGTTCCAATCGGAGGGCTGGGCTTGTAGAGGTGAGTTTTTCAAACACCGCCCATTCGGTTGGTGTGAGATGATCGAGTTGACCGTGGAACGGCTGAGGTTCCTGCACGCAGAGATCAAGATGGCTTTCAAGCGTATCCAGGTCCATCATGATGGACCTGGCGTGGGGCAGGTGTGTGCGAAGACGGCTGAGAATGGCAAAGCCATGGGAATCGAGGTCGCCCCAATAGAAAACTCTTGCCTGATGTAACCAGGATACGCGTGCCAGTTCGTGCACTGCATATCCTGATCCATGGATGCCAATGGCTCCCGAGAGATATGGGAGGGTTAGGAGGCTGATAAGGTTTTCGCAAATTATCACGAATGCCGGGGGACTTTGAAGGCGGTCCAATTCTTCTGGAGAAGCGGAAAATTCGGAGAGTCCTTTGAGTGTTGCAGCTGGATCAAGCAAGCGCGCGCGAAACTGACTGGGGGCAGCAAGGTTGATGCAGATTGTACGTCCCGTGACGATCGCTCCAAGTCCCCACACGAGTTTTTTGTGCGATTCTACCCATTTGGTGTCAATACCGCGAATGGGCATCTCCCGTGCGTAACAACAGGTGCTGGGGTGCTCTTGGAGCCAAAGCATCACAGCCAGGAGTTTGCTCCAGTTTTCGTCGGACAGCGATACGAACGCTTTTATATAGGGCTGGACAAAGGGAATTGCGCCGCATTCGGCTGCGCGCAGGGACAGAACCTTCTCGGCCAATTCCTTCGTACGAAGGATGCACCGTGTCCATAAATCCTCTTGGCGGCAAAATGCCGCGATGGATTCCTTATTGGGTAAAGTCAGTCTGATGGGAATCGTTTGTGTTCCCGCCGCCGGCCAGTTCCGCTTCGAATATGCAACTTCGAAAGAGGTGCCGACATCTTTCCAACTTCTCACCCATGCCATTGTTTGGTCAAGGTTGCGCAGAGCCTGCGCTTCGGTGGGAGGGGCAAGTCCGATTGTTTTTGATGCGCCATCATGCTCGGAGGAAGTCCCATTTAAGAGCTGGCTGACAAGCTGCTGAGCCCAAAGCGGGTACATTTTTTCGAAGTATCGAGCCATCTTGTCGCGTGCTTCCTCAACGCTCAGCATCGATCGCCTCCTTAACGCTATCATCTTCGAACGCAAGGACTGAGATGTTTGATCGACTGTCTTCGTTTTTGTTTACATACACAAATGATCCGACGTAGTTTTCGAGTGTCTTGAGCAGTTTCACGGGCGTGGCAAGCACCATGTGGAATCCAAATGTCTCGAAGATACCCATAGCCATTTTTGCGAAATAGGGATCGGCTTTGTCGAAGGCTTCATCTAAAACAACTGTGCCGTAAGAAGGGGTGGCACTTTCTTCCAGTGCCAGTTGGTATCGCAAGGCGGCGGCTAGGCAAAATATGACCAGCTTCTGCTTTTCGCCGCCAGAAAGGCCGGCGTCATTAGCATGGACGTTGCGCACGTTGCCTTCGGGCGTGATTTCTTGTGCGATAAAGGTAACGTGCAATCGCGTGTCGAGACACTGAGTGCGCCACGTCCGATCGGCATACTCCGAGGAACTGAGTCTGCCTATGAGGGACTCCAGCGCTGTATATTTTTCTTCGGCAGCCGTTATATCTTCGGCGTCCCAACTTCCTTCAACGATGTTTCGAAGATCAGCTAGAAAGTCCTTTGCTTGATTTGGAAGACTTTTTTGCACAATTATGTTCAAGTAAATACCAGGGGCATATTCGGACAGCGATAGGGATTTGTTGACGGGATTGAGCTTTTCCCGAATATCGGCGAACGCATTGCGAATGGCGGAGCTGAGTGCGGTAATGCGGTCGCGACTAAAGTCGGTGAGTACTTCGAGGAACTTGTTTTCGTAGTCGGGAAGGCCGATGGCTTTAATTCTGTGAAGAATATCTAGGTAGCCGTCGATCTCGCCTCCCCCTAGTCCGAGATCCGCCGATTGAGAGGGCCAGCTGCGTTTGAATTCAGTCTGGATGCTCTCGATTTCCTTAAGTGCTTGGTATTTGTCTGCTTGGGCTTTGCTGCAGCTGCCGGCCAAGGTGCTCTTAACGGCCGATGACGCTTTCCAGAGTATGGCTGCATCATCGAGGTACGCAAGACCAGTGTCTGAGAAAAGCCGCTCGAGCCCTAGACGGTCGGCCTCTTCAAAGGTGCAACTTCCGGAGAGGCCTTCCTGAATGACCTGCTTATTATGCTTGCAGTTTTCCCGCTCTCTGATCGCGTTGGCAAGGGCACTTTCTGTTTCTGCGAGAGACCGACGCCCTTCCTGCTCCTGCGTGGTGGCATGCTCCAGTAAGCACCTTGTCTCTGCAAGTTTCGAACTGCGTTTTTTGAGAAGGTCAATCTGTTTGTTAGCTCGTGCGAGATCGTCTGTCGCAGTTATGCGGTCATAGCTTTCCCATACTGCGCCCTCTAGGGAAGCGGATAGTCGCGCAATGACGGCTACCTGCTGAATGAGCCGTTGCGTGGTCGCTTTTTGTTTCGCGGCCGCGATTTCAGCCTCTTGAAGATCGTGCAGTTGATCAGACAAGGTGGCGATTTTCGCGTCGTTGGTGGTGCCTAAAAGCCATCGGCTTTTATCGTTCAGGTGTCTTTTGTCGTCTTTTACGTGGCGATTCCCACGCTTTATAAGACCTTCGCGCGTCAGAGAGTATTGATGATGTGCCATTTCGTCGGGAGTGTCGACACATTCATAGTTGAATTGGCGACGTAATTGGCGGTTGACCCATTGTGCGAATTCCGGATGGGCGGTAGCGTCGGCGACGACGAGCTTTCGCGCGCTTGATCGAGGGGAGAGCGAGACAACGGGAACTTCGATCTGAGCGGGAATGGATTCGAATTCCAATCGCAAACCCAGATGGTTGTTGTTGATCCACGTGCGAGCAGCTCGGATTGCGTTTTCGGGAACGAGCATGACGAGCGATTGGCGTCCGATGAGCCGCTCGAGGGCGCCGTGCCATTCGCTTTCCGAAGGAGCAACATCCAAGAGCTCTCCGAAAAAGGGGAGATCGGCATCATTAATGCCCATCGAACGAGCAATTTGCTGACGGACACGATGATACTCCGCTGGGATGTTGGTCGGCTTTCGGCGCAGGTGTTGGAGTTCTCGTTCGATGCTCTCGATCTGCTCCTTTGCCTTTACGATATCAGATGCTGCGTTCGTGTCAGCTTGGGCGATGCTGTCGAAATCTTCCCGAGCCTTTTCGGCAATGCTGGCTATGTGTTTTCGCATAGCCTCAAATTCATTGCGAGTAGTTGGTAGTGAGACATCGGGCACGACTGAGAGATCGTTTTCCAGTTGGCGTTGGTTCCTCTCGACGTCGTCGAGTTTCATTTGGGCAGTGAGCGCATCGTTTTCTGCTTGGCTCAATGCCAAGCCGTTATTTTTGTCATACAAAGCCTGGGCGCGCTGTCGTTCGACGATGGCGCGATCGAGTTCTGCCTTACGCTCGATTCTTTCAGTTTCGAGTTGATAAGCATGTTGGATGAGGCGCTCCAGCTGGGCTTCTGCGATACCTAGTTCGAGGTGTCTCGTGAAGGGATCGAGCAGCTTGTCGAGACGCTTGTGCGTGTCCAACTGCTTATTTGCGGTGGTGAGGGCACGTTTCCAATTTTCAAGGGGTTCAAGGGTGTCTTTCTGGCGCCGTTGGTCTACTACGCCCGCGTAGGCATGCGAAAGTGAGGTGAATTGTTCGATGGCGGCTTCGGCAAGTTCAAAAGTGCGCGGCTCTTCCAGCATGAACCGACGGAACAGCTCATCAAGGGAGCCAAAGTTTTTTGCAGCCTGCGTTTTATGGAGCAGCTCCAGTGTTTGCGGACTGGCAATGCCCAGAAGGCGACAGAAATAAGTGGCGTAGGATGAGAAGTTCTTGGACACCTTGCCCTTGGCTCCTACCTGTCGTTTGAGGCTTGGGAAGTCCAAGCCGCGCTCTATGTTTTCGCGAAAATCAAGCAAGCTGGTGTGCCCGCGCGTAACTGCATAAGCGCTTGAGATGTCGGCACCGCTTACCGATCCTGATTTCAACTGGAAGAGCGCTATGAGGTTGACGGGCTCGAAGTAAGCGCTGTCCTCTTTGGCGTCGTGCTCGTAGCGTAGAAGAACTCCGCTCCACACGGCCTTCTCGCGTAGGTGGCGACTGACAATTTCCCCTGTGCCAGTCGCCTCATGTCCAAAGGCCCCGCGAATATAACTTACGAGGGACCGGTCTTCTCGCGAAGACGATTCGGTTTTGGCTGCAGCGTTGTAACGACGCTTGGAAGGTGGCGTAAGGACGGTGGCGATGGCATCGAGAAGGGTTGACTTGCCCGAGCCAGATTTTCCCGTGATGAGGGTGCCCCGACGATCGACGGGAATGATGTGATGTCCGCAAAAGGTGCCCCAATTGACAACCTCTATGACACCGAGGCGCCATTGCTCTGCGGGCGCGGTTTGCTCGCTCATAGGTTACGCTCCTCGGGGGCTGTCGCGCTTTCGCTTGAGATCGATTCGTCGAGAAGTTGTTCAATGCTTTCCGCCACAAAGTCTGCTTCGTCGGCGCCAAACACGATGGAAAGGACGGGCGAGACTTCGAAACGTGTCTCCGATTCATCAAGGGGCATCACAATGTTGTGGGTGCGCATTTTCGTCCAAGATTGGCTGAGCTTTTTTGCGAATGCTGCTTCATCGAGGCGCGCAAGCGGCCGATATTGGGTCAAGGAATCTAGCGTTTCGTTTTTATCTATGATGGCTCGGGCTTCGAGGGATAGAAGGAGTTCGCGCCGCAGGACGAGAAGGAGGAGCGTGTCGATAAGGCCCAAGTTGATGGAGCGTGTTGCTTTGGGGATGCTTTCATCCTGAGCTGGGGCATTTCTCACGAACGCGATTCCCTTGTCAACGTCTACGACAAGGTCGAGCAGAAGGTCGTTGCAGCGCTGTACGATCGTCGCGCGATTTGCCACAAGTGTCTTCCAGAGATCAGGGTGGCGATTTTCGTCCAAAAAAGGTCCCCGTATGAGTTGGAGGAGAACGCGTCGTCCTTCTAGCGACAAGACGCCTTGGTCGCTTTCCCATAACGTACCTGGTTTCTCAGTTTTGTCCTGTTGAATTTCGGTTACTGCGCTCACGAGACTACCTCCCGATAGAATTCGAAACGCGCTATTGTCGAGTGTTTCCATCTCCCATCCTCGGTTTCCCAGTGCACTTGCTCAGTCTCTGCGGTCTCTCTTCCTTGATCAAAGGCGAGACCGATAAGGCCTATAACGCTGGCAGCTCCTTGGGTAGCAGGGTGGTTTTTCAGTACATCACCTACCGAGATGGGTTGATATGGCGTCTGGGGTAGAGCGCGCAGGGTGGCGTTCACATTCGCCACTAGTTCTTCGAGGTCGATTTCAGTTTCACGAGCCTCTTCTAAAAGCTCGTTCAGAGTGAGTGGCGAAGCTGCGCAGGTCTCGATTTCCAAAAGGGGCTCCGTTTGGTTTTCGGCGGGGTTGCATAGTCTCCAGCGCGCAATGGGTTTCATCGATAGCGAGGTGAGGGATAGCTCGAATTTGAAATGGGAGCCCTGAGGACTGGTGAGAAGCTCGTGAATGCCGAGGAGGGCTCGATCGATGTCCTTTTTAATTTGTCGTTCGGTCTGATAACGCTGACTTTGCACAAACCGTTGCAGCCCGTGACTGAGTGATAGAAGCGCATCATTCACGTCGCCACTTTGTGCGAGAAAATTGCGAACAACGCCGTGCAGCTGCCGACGCTCCTGGGATGTGAGTGCCTCGGCGAAGTCTGTCTCCAAGATGGCGTTGATGTCATCTTGGAAGGATTCCATGAGATCGTTGTCGCGAAGCAATTCATAAAAGCCGCGAAACGATCGACCGGCGCTGGATTGCCCAATATGATCGATGCCGGCGAATATGTCGTTGAGAATATCTTGATGGTTTTCGCCGTAGCCGACGATGGTGGCGAAAAGGTCTTTGCTCAGTGAGAGAAAGTCGTCTTTAACGCGTGTGAAGTCGAGGGGGATTTCGTTGACGAGTGCAATAATGTCGCTGAGTTGCTCAAGACCGTCTTCTCCTTCGACTACCGTGAAGGTGCCATTTTCGATTTGCGCTAACTGCTCATCAAGAATGGCGCGCTGCGCCAGGAGAGCTTCTCGGCGTCTGTCGATGTCGGTGCTAGATGCGGTGGCTAGTGTCCGCACCGCATCCATAATAAGAGATAGTCGAGATTGGGTGGCCGCATGACGCGGTTGGATGAGTTGCTTTGCGAACGCAAGGGCGGCCTGGGTGCCGCTTGTCAGCTCGTACGACTCCTCCCGTCGCTGCTTTGCCGTCTGGCGCGCAAGATAGCCGTCCTTTCGCCATTGCTCGCACGCTTCGACACCGGTGCGGTCGTACTCGATGTTCGTGCGAAATCTGAGATCTTGCAGATCGAGTTCGACCATGCTCGCTAGT
The DNA here is from genome assembly GCF_000422625.1 of Adlercreutzia mucosicola DSM 19490. Lineage (GTDB taxonomy): Bacteria > Actinomycetota > Coriobacteriia > Coriobacteriales > Eggerthellaceae > Adlercreutzia > Adlercreutzia mucosicola. Next base: position 358,306 of record NZ_KE383895.1, read on the forward strand.
TCTGCTGCGGGCAATTGCCGGGTTTCATCATTGAAGTGAGTATCCAGAATAGCCAGAATGAGCGGGGCATTGCGGGCTCGAAGAAGACGCCAAGCGCTGCTTGCGTTCTGTGCATCGTGAAACATGCTGTATTGTGAGACAACGCCCATGGCCATCCTCGCATCGAGAACAATCAATGGAGCCATTCTAAGAGAAGATGCGGGGCTAAGAGGTGTGATTATGGGACATCTATGCATGCAAATTCGTTTAGTGCTAAAAAGTCAGCCGACTGAGTACTAGCAAACTTCAAAACATCGGCTAATTTTAGTTTTGTGATAAGATTAGCCGAGAAATGCAAAGAGGTGTTTTATGGAGTACATACCTCGAGATATTGAGGGGGAGTTTCTCGCCTATGCATCGGAGTTCCCCATTGTGCTGCTTACGGGAATGAGGCAGTGTGGTAAGTCGACGATGCTCAACCGTCTGGCCGACGCGGATCGATCGGTAGTTACGCTTGATGATTTGCAAGAACGACAACTGGCGCAAAGCGATCCGCAACTCTTTCTCCAACTCCACGAACCTCCTCTTGTCATTGACGAGGTTCAGTACGCGCCCGAATTGTTTCCGTATCTGAAGATATTTGCGGATGAGCATCCTGAGGCGGTAGGCGCCGTGTGGCTTACCGGCTTGCAGCCCTTCCCGCTGATGAGGCTCGCTGGCGAATCGTTGGCAGGTCGAGTGGGCATCCTCCATATGTACCCACTTTCGCAGCATGAGCTTTATGGGCACGGCCCTCTTGAGAAATTTGATTTGACGATTCCCGCCTTAAAAGAGCGACTTGCCGAGCGCAAGAGCGCGCTGCTCCCAGAAATCTATCGCCGGGCATTCCAAGGATGGATGCCCGCTGTGGCCAATGGGAGAAGCGGGAATCCAGGTCGCTATTACAGCAGCTATATGCAAACTTATGTTGAGCGCGATGTGAGAGACCTGGACAAGGGCGCCGATGTGGTCCAGTTTGCCAAGTTCATGGCTGCCGTTGCTGCTCAAGTGGGCCAATTGCTCAATTTGGAGTCGCTCGCTCGCGATGTGGATATTCCCCGGGCCAAGGCCCAAGAATGGCTGGGCATTTTGCAGCAGTCGGATATCGTCTTTCTGCTCCATCCCTACTCGAACAATGCCCTTAAACGTGCGATCAAAACACCCAAGGTGTACTTCACCGATACGGGGCTGGCGGCATGGCTTGGGCGGTGGAGTTCCCCCCAGACGTTGGAGGCGGGAGCGCTGAGTGGGCAGATATTTGAGAATTACGTTGTTGCGGAATTAGTAAAGAGCGTGGGAAACAGCGGCGACAATGCGTTGCTGTGGTTCTATCGTGATCGGGATGCGCGGGAGATTGATGTTGTCATGGAGCGCGATGGCAAGCTCTATCCCATCGAGATCAAGCGAAGCGCCAATCCTCAAAAGCGAGATGTGAAAGCGTTCGATCTTCTCGAGCGCTCACTCCTTACGGTGGGGGAAGGGGCCCTTGTGTGCATGAAAGAGCAGTTGGGTGCCCTCGATAGCACGTGCTTGGTCGTACCCGCTTGGGGTATCTGAGCGAAGACGATTGGTGAAGCGAGGGTAGTGGTGGCGTGGATGCCGGGCGGAAAGCGGGGGGTGTCTCTATAGTTTTGTCAACCCCTTGGCTGGCTCGGTGCAGCAGGGATTCGGGCGCACCGAGCCAGGCCCCCTCCGGGGGCCGCGGATCGGTGCGGCGCCTACGCGACGGGCTCCTCGTAGGGCCTCGGGTTCCTCATGATGGCCCAGATCACCTTGAGCCTCTTGCGCGCCACCGCCTTGAGGGCGGCGTTGTGCCGCATGTTCCTCGCCCGGCACTCCTCGTAGTACCTCCCGAACCTGTTCCCGGTGCCGACCAGCGAGTTGCAGGAGAATATGAGCAGGTTCTTCAGGGTCTTGTTCCCGCCGCGCTGCGGCCTGGCCGACCTGACGCTCGTGCCCGACTGGCTGTCGGCCGGGGCGACCCCGCAGTAGCTCGCGAGCTCGTCGTGGCTGGGGAGCAGCGAGACGTCGACGGCGGCGACCAGGGCGGCGGCCGTCTTCGGGCCGGCGCCCGGCACCGTGAGCAGGCAGCGGCGCGTCTCGTCGGACTCCAGCTCGGCGGCCATCAGGGCCCGCAGCTCGGACGCCTCCCCGTCCAGCGCAAGGATGCCGCGGGCGAGCATGCGGGCGAGCGCCCCCTCCGCCGGAGCCGACGGCCTCCCGGCCGACGCCGAGGCCGCGAGCGCGCCCCAGAGCCGCGAGCTGGCCGCCCGCGAGGCGCCGCCCGCCCGCTCGGCCACCGCCCTGAACCGCCTGATGCCCGCCTCGGCGCAGTCCGCCGGCCCCCCGATCTCGGCCAGCACCGCCGTGTGCCAGGCGCGGGAGGGGTCGACGGCGGCCTCCGGCGCGGGATCGGCCTCCAGGAGCACCGCCCGCAGGCGGTTCTTCGCCTGGGTTCTCGACCTCGTGCAGAAGTCCAGCTGGGAGGCCGGCAGCCGGACGGAGGCCGCCCGCGGGGCCTCCTCGGCGAGCGGCCTCAGCACGTGGGGCGTCCCCAGCGCGGCCCTCGCGATCACCTCGGCGTCTATGCGGTCGGTCTTGGCCACGCCGGCCTCGGCGTCGCGCAGGGCCTTCTCGGCCGATCCCGGCAGGTAGGCGACCGGGTTGCCGGCGGCGCGGGCCCTCGCGGCGGCCAGCGCGCCGATGTTGCGCTTCTGGTCGACCACCACCAGCGCCCCGAGCCCGCGCGCGCCAGCACGGCGTCCACGCCGGCCGCCCTGTTGGCGACCCGCCCGCTCAGGACCACGCGCCCCGAGGAGTCGATGCCGCGGGCCCAGTGCGACGCCTTGCCGACGTCGAGGCCGAGCACCGCCGCGGTTGTGCCCCTCTCTTCCATGATGTATCCTCTCCGAAGGCCGGCCGGCCGGTCCCGCCGCGGGCCCGCGACACCCACATTACCCGGCCGTGGCGCCGCGCGCCCGGCAGATCTCTATCAGTCGTCCGCCCGCGGCCTGGCCGCGCCGGTGGCAACACCCCCCGGGCCTTCTGGAGGGGCAGGGGCGAAGGGCCATCCGGCGCGGCCGGCCAGCAGCCCGTCAGGGCCGCCCCCATCGTAGCCTCCTCGCAATGGAAGATAAAGAGAGCCGCCCTTGCGGGGCGGCTCTAACTGTAATGGGGCGGCGGACGGGCGCCACTTGCCAGTAAGGCGCGAGTGCGCCTGACTCTGCGGTCGCTACCGTCCTTCGGGATCGAAGCTCTCTACGAGCTCGATCAGCTCTTGGCGCTTGTGGATGTCGAGCTTGGTGTAGATGCGCTTGGAATGGGTGCGGATGGTGTTCTCGGACACCACGAGGATCTCGGCGATGCGAGCGACGGAATTGCCGCGGGCGATGAGCTCGGCCACCTCGGTTTCGCGAGCCGACAGGCCGTAGTGGTCGCGCACCATGGCCATCTGCTTGGAGAATCGGTCGCGGAACTCGCCCGGGCTGTGGGGCCGCTTCTCGGGCTCCTCCTTCTCCGAAGCCGTTTCCACGTCAGCCCCGCCCGCCCTGCCGATCGCGGACGCCCCGCTCGCCCTGCCGATCGCGGCCGCCCCGGTCGCCCCGCCAACGGCGGCTCCCGCGCCGGGTTCGGCCACCTTGCCGACCGTGACCGCCCTGCCAGGCTCGCTCGCTGCCGCACCGCTTTCCCCGGCGGCCTCCTCGGTGCGGGGTGCGCCCTTGCGCCGCAGGGCCAAAAGCTCGATCTCGTTGGCGCGACTCGGCGCGAGCGCCTGGCGGAAGCCGCCCTGGCCGATGAAGTACATCAGTCCCAGCAGATAGATGGCCACCACGGCCACCAGCACCACCGAGGGAATGTCGAACACCATGAGCGACTCCACGTAGTGGCCACCGATAAAACCCACATCGTGCAGGGCGTACACGATGCCGCCGAAGATACCGTAGATGAACACGGGGTTGATCCCGCCATCGCGCGAGACCTGGGCGCACTGGATCATCATCAGCATGATGGCCACGCTCCACAGCGCGTACAGCACGGCGGCCAGCATGCGGGCGTAGCCCGAGCCCAAAAGAGGCAGCAGCAGAAACGCGGTGGTGACCAGGGGGAAGAAGATGCGGTAGGCGTTCCATACGTTGAAGCGCAGGTTCTTCACCATCCAGGCGGCCAGCAGGGTCAGGGCCGCCACCAGCGTGGCGCCCATGGAAAGCACGTTCACAAGCGATCCCACCGACGGATCGACCACGGCCAGCGACCGCATGACGCCGGTGCAGAACCCCAGCGCTCCGATGGCCAGGGCCGTGCGCCACACATGGGAGATGATGTGGCGGTAGGTGCGCGGATGCTCGCGGGGCACGTCCTCGAACATGGGCTGATCCAGGTTGATGGTGCGGCTTTTCAGCACCACGGCCAGGCTGAACAGGGGCAGGAACACGAGCGGAATGAGGTAGGCCGTAACCGCCACGGGAATAAGGTACAGCGCGAAGTACAGAACGGCCGCCCAGGCCGTGCCCGCGATGAGGCTCTGGTTGCCCTCGCGTGCGTCCTGGCTGGCGAACAGCCGCTGCCACAGCATGTAGAAGCCGGCCGATCCCAGCCCCAAAAGGCCGCCGCCTGCAAACGACAGCGGCAGCGCCCAAGCCCGGAAGTAGATGGCCCCGATCAGCAGGCACCACCCCAGCATGTAGGGAGCCACCACCACCTTCACCAGAAAACTGCGCGTCTGGGCGGGAAACAGGTAGGTGCCCACGGCACTGGCAAGAAAGCTGAGCGCGAATGCGAGCGACTGGGCCAGGAAGAACCAGAACAGCACCTCGGAAGTTTGGAAGTCGATGGGCAGAAACGGGAACGAGCCGCCCCACACGCTGGCGGCGTTGATGGCAAGGAACAGCCCATAGCCCAGCGAGGCCACGTTGGGCCGCAATGCGCTTGCCAATGTCGGCATTCCTCTGCTCGTCTTACGGCCCGCCCCGCGTTCCTTCTCGGGCAAAAGTATACTGGGTCGCGTGCGGGCTGAAAACAGGGAGTGGGAAATTGGGCCGGGATTCACAAGGCGATGAGCTGGGAAAACGAGAAATTCACATGGGTTATGTGACACGGAGCCCGGCGCTGCTGACATAAAATCAACACCGCCTGAAGCGCACGAGGGCGCTTGGGCAGGTCCCGGGGAAGCGCGTAGGGAAGGCGCTTTCCAACGTGTACAAGAGAGGGAGGAACCATGACGAACCATGAGAAGACGTCAGTGTCGCGTCGCACGTTCGTGAAGGGTTCGGCGCTGGCCGGTTTGGGCGCAGCCGCCATGGGCACCGCGTCGCTGTTCGGATGCGCGCCGGCCGCCGAAAGCACCGGCGAGCTGGCCGATACCGGCGAGGCGGTTGCCGACACCATCGTCTGGACGCACTGCGCGGTGAACTGCGGCAGCTGCTGCGCGCTGCAGTGCCACGTCCAGGATGGCGAGATCAAGTACGTCGAGTCCGACAACACCGGCTCGGCCGAGCTGGGCGAGCCCCAGCTGCGCGCCTGCCTGCGCGGCCGCTCCATCCGCCGCTGGCTGCAGAGCCCCGATCGCCTGAACAAGCCGCTCAAGCGCGTGGGCAAGCGCGGCGAGGGCAAGTTCGAGGAAATCTCCTGGGAAGAGGCCCTGGACACCATCGCGTCCGAGATGAAGCGCATCCGCGAGACCTACGGCGACGAGGCCATGACCTCGCACTATTCCTCTGGTGTGTGCCAGGGCCAGGTGCAGGCCAACCCGGTGAAGCGCCTGCTGAACCTGACCGGCGGCTTCTTGAACTACTACGGCTCCTACAGCTCGGCCCACATTTCCGCGGCGGGCACCTACACCTACGGCGGCGGTACCTACGGCAGCTCGTTTCTGACCATCCAGCCCGGTCAGCTCGTGGTGCTGTTCGGCGACAGCCCCGCTGACACCCGCATGGGCGGTGGCGGCCACACCCACGACTTCGCCTACATTCGCGAGACCACCGACTGCCGCGTCATCACCATCGACCCGCGCATGACCGACACCACCTGCGGCCAGGGCGGCGAGTGGATTCCCATCCGTCCCGGCACCGACGGCGCTCTGTGCGCGGCTCTGGCCTACGAGATCATCAACAACGGCTGGGCCGACGAGGAATTCCTGCACACCTACTGCGTGGGCTACGACGAGGAGACCCTGCCCGAGTCCGCCAAGGGCAAGAACGCCTCCTACAAGGACTACATCCTGGGCACCGGTCCCGACGCCACCCCGAAGACCCCGGCGTGGGCCGCGGCCATCACGCTCATCCCCGAGCAGCGCATCATCGACCTGGCCCGCGAGATGCACGAGTCCGACCCGGTCTACATCGGCCAGGGCTACGGCCCCCAGCGCCGCGCCAACGGCGAGATCACGGCTCGCGCCATCATGGTGCTGCCCCAGCTGCTGGGCCAGATCGGCAAGCCGGGCATGAACGACGGCCGCCGCGAGGGCTGCGCCAGCGTGGGTCTGGGCATGCTGCCCACGGGCGAGAACCCCGTGACCACCAACATCCCCACCTTCGAGTGGCCCAACGCCATCCTGCACGGCGAAGAGCTGACCGCCCTGAACGCCGGCGTGCAGGGCGCCGACAAGATGTCCTCCTCCATCAAGTTCATCTGGAACTACGCGGGCAACTGCCTGACCAACCAGCATTCCGACATCAACCTGACCCACGACATTCTGGCCGATGAGAGCCTCGTGGAGTTCATCGTGACCTCGGAAGTGTTCATGACCGACTCGGCGAAGTACTCCGACATCATCATCCCCGACCTCACCTCGCAGGAGCAGATCAGCATTTCGTCCGACGGCTATTCCGACAACATGATCGCCGTCATCTTCGGCGCCCCGGTCTACGAGCCGAAGTTCGAGCGCCGCGGCATCTACGAGGTGTGCGCCGATCTGGCCGAGCGTTTGGGCGTGGGCGACGAGTTCACCGAGGGCAAGACCCGCGAGGATTGGCTGCGCGAGATCTACGACGAGGCCCGTACCGCGAATGCCGAGAAGGGCATGGACATGCCCACGTGGGACGAGGGCTACGCCATGGGCGTGTGGAAGATGAAGCCCGAGCCCATCGTGAAGCTGGCCGACTTCGTGGAGGATCCGGTGGCCAACGCGCTGCCGACGCCTTCCGGCAAGATCGAGATCTATTCCGAGACCCTGGCCGGTTTCGAGGCCACCTGGGAGCTGGCCGAGGACGAGGTGGTCACCGCGTTGCCTATCTACGATCCCGGCTTTTTGGGCTACGAGGCCTGCACCGAGGAGTACCCGCTGCAGATCACGGGCTTCCACTACAAGGCCCACACCCATTCCAGCTATGCCAACAACGAGGTGATCCAGACGGCGGCCCAGCACGTGGCGTGGGTGAACCCGGTGGACGCCGAGGCTCGCGGCATCAAGGACGGCGACACCATCCGCGTGTTCAACGACTGCGGCGAGATTCGCATCGAGGCCAAGGTGACGCCGCGCGTCATCCCCGGCAATGTGAGCATTCCCCAGGGCATGTGGCACGATGCCGACATGGCCGGCGACCGCGTGGACCATGGCGGCTGCATCAACACGCTGACGAAGTACCGTCCCACGCCTCTGGCGAAGGCGAACCCGCAGCACAGCAACATCGGCCAGATCGCCAAGGCGTAACGAGGGGAGTGAATTATGACTCAGTACGGTTTCCATTTCGACGGCACGCGCTGCACCGGCTGCAAGACCTGCGTGCTGGCGTGCAAGGACAAGAACGACCTTGCCAACGACATCAACTTCCGCAATATTCACGAGTACGGCGGCGGCGACTGGACCCAGGATGCGGCCGGCTGCTGGACCAACGACGCGTTCGTGTACCATGTGTCGGTGGCCTGCAACCATTGCGACAAGCCCATCTGCATGGCGAACTGCCCCCAGGGCGCCATCTCGAAGGACGAGGAAACGGGCGAGGTGAAGAGCGATCCCGAGACCTGCATCGGGTGCGGCACCTGCATGAATTCCTGCCCCTACGGCGCGCCGAAGGTGGATGCGGAGCAGATGAAGTCGGTGAAGTGCAACATGTGCGCCGACCGCGTGGCCGCAGGTGCCCAGCCCATCTGCGTGGAGGCTTGCCCGCTGCGCGCCCTGGACTTCGGCGACATTGCCGATCTGCGCGCCAAGTACGGCGACCTGTCCGAGATCGCGCCTCTGCCGGCGGCCAGCGAGACCGAGCCCAACCTGGTGATTACGGCTCCGGTGAACGGCAAGCCCGTCGACGACAAGTCCGGCGCGCTGCTGAACCCGCGCGAGATTCTGTAAGCGGTTCCGGGGAGCTGTGGGCATGAAACCCTGGCTCCCGTGGTAGGATGGTCGGCGGTTCGAGTTTGTCTCGGGCCGCCGACGTCTATAGTGAGCGGGGAAGGGGGGCGACCGTGCAGTACGGGTTCCATTTCAACGGCCAGCGCTGTACCGGCTGCAAGACCTGCATGCTCGCCTGCAAAGATTTTCACGATCTCGGCTACGACGTGGCCTTTCGCCAAGTGTACGAATATGGTGGCGGCACGTGGGAAAAAGACGCGGAAGGCGCTCTTTCCCAGGACTGCTTCACCTACTACGTATCGGTGGCCTGCAACCACTGTGCGAAGCCGGTCTGCGTGAAAGTGTGTCCCACCGGCGCCATGCACAAGGACGACCGCGGGATTGTAACCGTGGACGGCCAGCGCTGCATCGGCTGCGGCTACTGCGCGCTTTCCTGTCCCTACCGGGCGCCGAAGGTCGATCGCGAGGCAGGTCATTCTGCTAAGTGCGACCTCTGCGCGGATCGGCTGGATGCGGGGAAGTCGCCCATCTGCGTGGAGGCCTGCCCGCTGCGTGCCCTGGACTTCGGCGAGGTGGGCGACTTGCGGGCGCGCTACGGTACGGTGGCCGACTTGGCGCCGCTGCCGTCCGCGTCGGTAACCTCCCCCCATGTGGTGATCACGCTTCCCCGGTGTTTGGAAGACGAGCCCTCCCGCGCGGGGACCGGAGAAATACAGAACCGCCGCGAGATCGTGTAGCGCGGGGCATGGGGCGGGGCCGCGGCTGTGACGCGGGATGAGGCGGCGGCCCGTATCATCCCGCAGGGGGCTTCAGCCCGCCCGCGCGAGTCGCTCGCAGTTGCGGGCGGCCGAAGCAGGACGGCTGCGTCCGTGGCTGCGGGCGGCCGAGAGGGGCGCTGGGACAAGCGCTAAGACCAGTGAAAGGAACGGGTATGACCAACCAAGTGACGCAGGAAGTGGCCGAAGAGGCTGCTCTGATGGAGGCTGTGGCCTTCGTGGGATCGGCCCTGGCGCCGTTCTTCCTGAACGACCCGCGGACGGGCGATGCCGCAGATTCCTTTGCGGCCCTGGCCGAGCTGGACGCCGCCACGGCTGCGGCCGACTGGCCCTTCGCCGATGCCGCGGCCGCCGAGGCGGCCCTCGCGCTGATGGTGGAGGGCCTGGCCGCCGGTGCCGATAACGACGACTTGGTGTGGGAGTACCGCCGCCAGTTCGTGGGCCCTGGTCGCTTCCCGGCTCCGCCGTGGGGGTCGGTGTACACCGACCGCGAGTGCGTCATCTTCGGTGAGAGCACCCTGGCTCTGCGCGCGTGGATGCGCCGCGCTGGCATAAACCGCACCACCGACGAGCGCACGCCCGAAGACCATATCGGGCTCATGCTGGCCATGCTGGCCTTCTTGGCGCAGAACCGCCCCGAATTGGTGGACGAGTACCTGCGCGACCATCTGCTCACCTGGGCGCCCCACTATCTGGAGGTGCTGGAAGAGGCCACGACACACCCCTTCTATCGCGGTCTGGCCCAGCTGACCCGCGCTTCCCTTGAAGGGCTGGGCGCGGCGCGCGAGCTGTCGGTGACGCTGCCGCGCTTCTACCGCTAGGTTTCACCGGTCATGGACGGGTTCTCCACCGCATTCAGCGAGATCACCCTGGTGCTGTTCACCACGCTGGCTCCCTCGGGGGCGGTGGCCTATTTGCTGATGAACCTGCCCGTGCTGTTCGGCCGCGTCGACGGCACGCTGCGCCAGCGGCTGGATCGGCTCTCGTGTCTGCCGCTGGCCATTACCATGGTGGGGCTCATCGCGTCGGCCACCCATCTGGGGAACCCCTCAAACGCGCTGTACGTGTTCACGGGGGTGGGGCGCAGCCCGCTGTCTACCGAGGTGTTCTGCGCGGTGATCTTTCTGGCCCTGGCGGGGATGTACTGGCTGTACTCCTTTGCGCTGGCGCCGCGCCGCGGTCTGCAGCGGGTGCTGCTGGTGGCCATCGACGGGGCGGCCGTGGTGTTCGTGATTGCGACGGCCTTCGCCTACAGCGTGGACACCATCCCCGTGTGGAACTTGTCTCTTGCTCCCGTATCGCTGTTGCTGAATGCCCTGGTGGGTGGCCCTTTGTTGGCGCTGTCGGGGTTTGCTGGTGTGGGGTATCGGCCCTGGACGCGACCCTTGGTGGCTCTGTCCGGGGCGGCCTTGGTGGCGAATGTGGCAGTGTACGGGTGCTTGGGGACGCAGTTGGCCGTGATGGCCAACGAGATGGTCCACGCCACCGATCTGGTGGCGGGCTTTCCGGCTTATGTGGGCGTGTTCGCCCTGCTGGCCGGTGTCGGCATCGTGATAGCGTGGCGGTCGCGCGGGTGCGAGGGCCGGTCGCCGGTAGTGCGGCTCGCCGTGGCGACCGCCTGCGCCCTGGCCGGTATCTTCCTCATGCGCTTCACCTTCTACATGGCCCACTTCACCGTAGGGCTGGGCGTGTAGAAGGCTCCGAGCCCGGTCAAAGATGCGGCCATCGCCGTTGTTCCGCAGGGGCGGCCTTCAGTCCGCCTGCAATTGAGGCCAACTCGCCGCCCCGCTCTACGCTTCCAGTAGTACCTTGCCGTTCAGATTCTCGATCCAGGTGTGTCGTACGCGGCCGTTCTCCACTTCCATCTTCGCGATGGTGCGGCCGAAATCGCTGCGGGGGCGACACACCGCGCCGGGACACATATATATGTTGGCGGGCCGCGCCTCGGGGCCGACCACGAGCTCGGGCACGTGGGTGTGCCCGTGGATGATGACGTCGGGGATGGGATCGCCCGGCCCCAGGCCCTTCGATGCGCCGCCGCGGTTCACGCGCACGTCGCCGGGCTTGTGGCCCACGAGGAACTTCACCCCGTCGATGACGGGCCGCGCGAAATGGCCCACGGTGCTTCCGTATTCCGCGAAGTCGTTGTTGCCCAGCACGGCGGCGACGGGCGCCAAGGTTTCCAGCTCCCGCAGAATGGCCGGGCCGCCGATGTCGCCGGCGTGGATGATGTGGTCGCAGTCGGCCAGGGCCGCGTAGGCCGCCGGGCTCAGGAAGCCGTGGGTGTCCGAGATGATTCCGATCAGCGTCATGGGACCTCCTACATGCGGGAGTGTTCGTTCTCGTAACGATAATAGCTGTTTTTGTGCAACAAACTCCGATAAGTAGACACGTCTCCGTGTAAAAGAGGTTGCGAATCCGCCTTTTCGCCGTAATTTGCCTCAATTTCCCCCATTTTCTTTGAAAGTGGGGGAAGGGGTGTCTACTTATCGGAGTTTGTTGCGCAAAAGAGGGCGACAGCCGAACCAGCCGCCTCCCGAGGCCGCCCGCCAGCCCCCTAGCTCCGCCACCTCTCGCCAGCCCGCCAGCCCCCTAGCTCCGCCACCTCTCGCCAGCGCCCGCCCACCCGTCTTCCGAGCCCGCCGGCCTCCCCCGCCCGTTTATCCTGGCGCCGCCAATCCTCCTGCTCCCTGCCTCTAGCTCGCTTCCCCTATCCCCCCCGCCAGCCCCGCCTACCCGTTCTCGCTTTCCCATCCCGCTCCCGTTTCGCAAAATCGAAGCAAAAGGCTTATAAATATCGACCGTGCGCTCTCGTTGACACGGTGTCCTTGGTATGATGGTCCCACCAGGCGGGGAGCACCGTCAGGAGCGGACGCCCCCGCGCGAGACCGCTCGAGAGAGGATGTCCCATGGGTAAGAGAGTAGACGAGGCACTCGATATCGCATACGACGACGTGCCCACCTATCTGCACGCCAATCATTCGGTGTACATGGAGACCCCCACGGGGCTGTACTATCTCACCGACGTGAACGATCGCTACTGGCGCGTCCAGGACACCGAGAAGTTCAACGAGAAGGGCCACTATATGGATTGCAGCCCGCTCGTGCCCACCATCTCCGAGTTCTTGGAGCTGCCCTACAACGATGAGGGCCACACCATCAAGGGCATCTTCGCCGAGGCCACCTTCTATCCTTCCGGCAATGAGAAGGATATGGGGGAAATGCAGAATGACGTTGAGGTGGAAGGGTCCGAAGGGTAAACTTGCCGATCAAGGCAAGTCTGCGAGAACAGGAGCACCTATGGGAAAGAAGGACGTCGAGGCCCTGGCAATCACCTTTGACGAACTGCCCACCTACCTGCACACGAACCATTCGGTGTACATGGAAGTGGCCGACGGTCTGTACTATCTGACCGACGTGAACGACCAGTACTGGCGCGCGCAGGACACCAACCAGTTCAACGACAAGGGCCACTACGTCGATTGCAGCCCGCTCGTGCCCACCATCGCCGAGTTCTTGGAACTGCCCTTCCACGAGGGGAAGTCGGTGCACGATCTGGCGGCCGAGGCGACCTTCTACGCATCGGGCGATGGCAAGGACATGCCCGACGAGTTCTAAATTTCCCGCTCAACCCTTCATTTTGTGTCATGCGAACCCCGAGGATGCGCGCCGCGCCCTCGGGGTTTGTGCTATGATGCCCCACGAACTATCTTGGCCGCGAATAATGCGGTCGCACGAGAAGAGAAAGAAGGAATCATGGCAGAAGAATGCTCCCACGAGTGCTCCAGCTGCGGTGTTTCGGGCTGCGGCGACCGGACTGCGGCGGCGCCGTCCACGCTGGAGACCAACAAGCGCTCCAATATCAAGCACGTCATCGGCGTGGTGTCGGGCAAGGGCGGTGTGGGCAAGTCCCTCGTCACGAGCCTGCTCGCCTCCGAGATGAACAAGCGCGGCCATAAGGTGGCCATCCTGGACGCCGACATCACCGGTCCGTCCATCCCGAAGTCCTTCGGCGTGGATTCTCGCCTGACCGCCGACGCCGACGGCATCAACCCGGCGAAGTCGGCCAGCGGCATCGAGGTGATGTCGGTGAATCTGATGCTGCCCGAGGGCGACATGCCCGTGGCGTGGCGCGGGCCCGTGGTATCCGGTGCCATCAAGCAGTTCTGGCAGGAGGTGAACTGGGGTGAGGTGGACTACATGTTCGTCGATATGCCTCCGGGAACCTCGGACGTGTTCCTCACCGTGTTCCAGTCGCTGCCCGTGGACGGCATCGTCACCGTGTCGGCGCCCCAGGAGCTGGTGGCCATGATCGTGGGCAAGGCCGTGAACCTGGCCCGCTCCATGGAGGTGCCCGTGGTGGGCCTCGTGGAGAACATGGCCTACTTCAAGTGCGACGACTGCGGCAAGGAGCACCACATCTTCGGCGAGCCCCAGGGCGAGGCCGTGGCGGCCAAGTACGCCATCCCCGCTGTGGCCACGCTGCCCATGGACCCCAACTTCGCGCGCCTTGTGGATGAGGGCCGTGTGGAGGCCTACAACGTGGAAGGCGCCCTGGACGGCATCATCGATCAGATTATCGCTACGGCCGCCGCAGCCGACGAGGCCGAGGAGTAGGGCGGATTTCGGGCTAATTCACGCGCACGGGAAATTTTTTTGAAAAAGTACTTGCGCGGTCGGGGCGTTGTGTTAATATATTCCTCGCACTTTTACGGGGCCTTAGCTCAGCTGGGAGAGCGCATGGCTGGCAGCCATGAGGTCAGGGGTTCGATCCCCCTAGGCTCCACCATAAACTTCAGAAGCCGGGTCACCTGACCCGGCTTCTTTGTTTGCAGGCTCGCTATCAGGGCTGTCAAGGGAACCGTCCCCTCGACAACACCGGGGCGGGTGTGGGGATGCCGCCGTAGGGGCGGGCTTTAGCCCGCCCGAAGCCTTGGCGCGTTACAGCAGGTCGTGGAAGGCTTTTTGGGCCCAGGAGGGAATACGAGAGCCGATTACCACGTACAGGTTGTCGCGGGCGCGGGTGAAGTGCACGTAGCGGCGTCGGAGCGCGTCGTCGGGGTCGTCGGTGCCGCATTCCAGCGAGGGTATCAGCACGTTGTCGAACTCAAGCCCCTTGCACTTCAGCTCGCCCATCACGTACAGCCCCGGCAGGGCGATGTTTATCTCCTGTCGCGACTGCTTTTCGGCATCGTTGGACTTTTTCACGAGGTTGCGCACCGGCACTCCGCGCTCGGTCAGCTTCGCGTCCCATTCGGGGCCACCCACCAGCAACGTGGTGCTATCCGACTGCGCCGCCAAGGTGGCCGCCAGCTCCAGCACCTTCTCCTCGCCGCCGGGCAGCAGCTGCACGTGCGTGCCGATCGGCACCGCATCCCCAACAATGCCCTGGCAGCGCAGCGCGAACGCTTCCACCTCGTAGCCGTTGCGCAGATTCTCCGTCAGTTTGTAGGTGGTGGCTCGCCGCGCCACCCCCAGCTGCTTCCAGGAGAAATCACGCTGGTAGATGCGCTGGTCCTCATCGACTGCCAGGTACACGCGGCTTGTCTCGTGCTCGCGCATCTTCAGCAGCAGCTGGATGGACCGAGTGGCCAGATCCTGCGCCTCGTCCACCGCTATCATGGCGAAACGGGGCAGCTCCTTCGATTTCATCAGTCGGTTCACCGCCTGCTCCAGGGTGAAGCGCTTCGCCGCCCTCAGCAGCTGCCGCTGCTCGTGCCAGATCTCCAGGATCACCTGCCGTGCGTTCTGGTCGGGAAGATGTGTGCTCCCCCGGCCGGTGCGAGGGGCCGCCGGGTAGAAGCGTTGCGCCTCCGCCTCTGTTTGGTAGTGGGCCTCCAGCCAGCACAGCTCGTCGTTCATCCAGCTGATGTTCTTGGGCCCCTGCTGGCCGGTGGTGTTTAGAAGGTAGGTGCCGAAGTACCGTCGGCGGCGCTGCCCTACGGCGCGCATGGCCTCGGCAGTGAAGTCCGTCGAGTAGTCGATCTTCCAGTGCTCGCGGGCGGGGAAGGCCGCATCGCTGCAGGGCGGCTTGGCCTCGTTGTCGAGGGTGGGCATTAGCAGCTGGTACACCAGGCTGTCGAAAGTAGTCACTTTGATGCGTTTGGCCTCGGGAAAGGGCTTCAGCAGCCTGGCGGCGTAATGGGCCATCTCGCGGTTGAAGCACACGAACATGAGTGAGTTTTCCGGGGCGGCGGGGGCTCCTTCGGGAATCTGCATCGCCTCCTGAAGCAGTTTGGCCAGAAGGCAGAGGGTCTTGCCGCTGCCTGCTGCGCCCTTGATGCGCACCACGGTGGACTGGTTGTCGCGGCGGGGATGCCTCAGTATCTTGATCTGGTCGGGGGTGGCTATCTCGTGGTTGTGCAGCAGCAGATTGATGAAGTCGGGTTCTGCAATGAGTCGTTCCATAATGATTTCCTTTCTCATGGTTGGGCTGGCGGGAAGAGTAGCGACGCGGCTCGTGTCGCCATGGGAGGTGATGCCCGGCAGGGCATCTTTGCTATGCGGTTCTCAAGGTGCGGGGGCGTCGGGAAGCAAGCCCGGCGCCCCTGTCCTGCGATGTGGCAACCGCTGGGGACAAGAAGTAGTTTATGAAGGGAGAATTTGAGTCTCGTAAAATTTACGAGCGTAGAGGGGAGACGAAGCGCGGGTGCTGCGGCGTAGCCGCGCTGGCTGGGCCGAGGCCATACCTATGAGCTGGACGCAAATGGTAAAGCTGCTCTGAGGGGTTCCCTGTCGAGGCTCTCTTTTACCTTATACGAGATAGTATCTGTATAAGGAAGAGAGCCTCGACAGGGAACCCCTCAGAGCAAAGCGTTGTTGATGTTCTTCATGATGATCTCCTCCTGTTTGAAAGAAAAAATCCCGCGACTCGCGCGGGATTTGGTGGGTGGATTGGAGGTGGTGTAATCAACTTTCAGTTGATTACACCCTTATATTACTATTTCCAATAAAGGACGTAGTTGTTAGAACCGCAAGCGGGGCAATAGCTGTTACCACTGGCTTTTCCTGAGTGGCCACAGTCAAAGCAGTCTCCATAGGTTTGAGCGTTGTTCATGCCTGTATCAGATTCCACGTAGTTGTCATTATGATCAGGCTCAGGCTCGGGAGCAGGTGCCGGAGCAGGCTCAGGCTCGGGAGCAGGAGCCGGCTTGGAGGCGCTGCCGCCACCGTTGGAGCTGCCGGAGTTGGACGAACCGGAGTTCGAACCGCTGTTGGAGCTGCCACCGTTGGAGCTGGAGCTACCGGAGTTGGAGCTGGAGCCAGCATTGGAGCCCTTGTTGGAGCCGCCGCCGTTAGAGCCGGAGTTGGACTCGGCCTTGTCGGCGGGCACGTAGCGGGTCTCGCCGTCGGGGGTCTTCACCGCGACGGTGCCCTCGGGGGCGTTCTCGTCCTCGACGATCTCGCCGCCATCGAGAGCGGCGTCATCGGCTGCGGCCTTGGCCTCCTCGGCGGCCTTCTTAGCGGCCTCGCGCTGGGCGGCCAGCTCCTTGGCTGCCTTCTCCTCAGCGGCCTTCTCGGCAGCGAGCTTGACCGTATCCTCGACAGGCTGGGTCATGATGCCCGGATAGTCCAGGGCGGCATCGGTGCGCTGGGAGGCGCAGCCGGCCATGAGGGCCATGGATGCGAGGGACAGTGCGGCCACGACGGCCACGATCTTCTTAGCGTTTACGTTCTTCATGATAATCTCCTCCTGTTTGAGATGTTTTCCCCGCGGCAAGTGTTAGTGCTGCATGCTTTCGCTACGGCAGGGGCGCCGGGGCGGGGATTTGGGTGATGATCTGCTTTTTGAGGGATTGGTCCTGTTGCTCCAGATTGGCGAAGCCGGCCAGGATGGTGTGGGCGCGCTGCAGGTTTTCCAGCAGCTGGTCGCGGGTCATGGGTTCAGTCATAAAGCCTCCTTGCGTGTGGTTTCAGGCGGAGGCTTCCAATGAGGAGAGCGTCCACCTCGATTGCCACATCGCAATGCCCCTTGTCACTCAAGAAAGCAAAGAACGGAGACGCTCCCCAGCATCTCTTTCTTGAGTACAAAGAGGTAAGCCCCTCGCGGGACAGGCTATTACGATGTGGCGTTGCCGATTGTAGCACGGAAGCCGGGCAATGCCTAGAAATCGTCCTCGCCGAACAACGCGCGGAAACGGACGGGGCAGTCGGGTGGCACGAAGAGGTTGGTTTTGCGGTAAAAGTCCAGGTTCTGGTTGAAGCGCGGGTTGGTGGCGCATTCGTCTTGGAAGATGGCCAGGGCGTTGGCAGCCGCCAGAGCGACGGTGCGCTCGGGGGCCAGCACCTCGGCGTTCATGTTTTCCAGGCGCGTGTCGGCGCCGTTGGGCTGGCGGCGCAGCAAGGGCAGTCCCAGAAGATTCGGGTCGGGATCGGGGCTGCGACGCAGGATGACGAAGAAGAACGCAGGCCGGGGCAATGCGCGCATCTTCTCGCGGGTGGCGCGGCTGCACCACGCCTCTAGGGCGCAGCCGTTGCCCTGGAGCAGATCGGGTCCCATGAGGTACAGGCCCGCACCGCTGCGATCGTCCAGCAGAAGCGGCACCAACACATCGGAATAACCCTCGGGTTCCCGTGCCATGGCCTGCCACAGCTGCACGATGGATGCCTGCAGGTCGCCGTCAGCCGCGGCTGGTGTGCTGTTGGCCTGGTAAGCTAGGGTCGTGGGCGTTGGACGCGCCTGATCTTCCGCAGCTGGATTCGTGTAGGCCACGCGTTGGTAGCGCTCCACCAGGCCCAGGGGGATGTCCTTCAGGCGGGGACGCCGCGGAGCGGTGATGGTGGTGCTCGCTTCGTCGGCCACCGAGGTGGCGGTCTTGATGTTCTCGTCGTTGGCTCGCCCGCTTGGCGGCTCCTTCATCGCGGCTTCCCAATCGTCCTGCTGCAGCAATTGTTGCTGCCGGCGACGCAGGGCAGCGGCAGGGTAGCCGGCATCATAGAGCCACGCTTCCGCTTCGGCCCCTACGAGGCGCTCGATGACAGCCTGGTATGCGGCGCCTTCCAGGGAAAACGGCGGCCATTCGGGGCCCGATTGCTTGCGATAGTCTTCGCGGGCCCACTGCAACCGCCCCTCGCGTTCCTCGGCGCTGCCCAGAGCGCGCTTTTCCATGATCGTATCCAGGGCGCACTCCATCACCCGCTCGCACAGGTTGCCGCGCCGCCGCGGGGCGGTGCCGTCGGGCGTTGAGGTCAGGGCCATCTCGGCCGCCTTCCGTAGAGCGGCCTCGGCGAGCGCCGGCTGCGGGGCCAGATGCCCGTGAGCTACCAGCAGCCGCTGGGCCTCTTCGGTGGCGCCGTCGCACAGTAGCTGCTTCAGCTGCACACGGAAGGCCTGGCGATGCTCCTCGTATTTGAAATCACCCAGCTGAGACTGCAGCGGGTGGTCGCCGTGGCTGCAGTAATCGTCCCGCAGGAAGTTCAGCAGACGGTCACGCAGGCTACTCATGGCAAGCCCTCGCCGTCAGGCGGCTTTTTATCTTGCCCAGCAGGTATATGGCCTCATCGACGGTATTCTTGCGGGCCAGCTGGCTCAAGCCCTCTTGGGCCAGCAGGGTCTCGGCGGCCCGGGACGCCAGGTTGGCGAAGTTGTCGGGGCAGCCTCCCCCCTCGAACACTTCCTCGCGCAGGTTCAGGTACTGCTGGCAGAACTCGTCCGCATCGGAGAAACTGTCTCGCCACGCTTCAAGTTGCCCGGCGATGCGCCGGTGCTGCCGCTGACTTTCCTGCTCGGCCGCCGTCATGGCGTCCGTTTCCCATGAGGAGCGCTTCTGCGCCTCGTCCAGCAGCTGGTTCCACTGCGCTTCGAATGCCGCGCGGTTCTGCCGCACTATGTCGGCGTCCAGCTGGCCGCTGGCCACCGCCTCGTCCAACTGCTGGGGTGACATGAGGGGCAGTCCCGCCCAAGCGGCCTCGTCCAGCGCCTGCTGGTAAGGACCTGCTACCATCTCGCGTAGGTGTGGCGGGATGGCGTCGGCGATGGGGGTGCCGGCCAGCACCTGGTATACGTCGTCCATCATGGCGAAGAAGTCGTCGGGGCGCGGCACGCCTTCGGCCAGGTAGTCGGTGGCATCACACAGCTCTTCCAACAGCAGCGCCCGCGGGTTGGCGGCCCGATTCTGGGCCGATGCCGCCAGCTGCGCCACGTCTTCCACGGTGCCGGCATACCACGGCGTGTCGGACGCCAGCCGTACGGCGCAGTAGAAGAAGGGGAGCACGATGGCACTTTCGGGTGCGGTGGCCAGGGGTGCCTCGTTCAAGGGCAGCTGCTGGTAGCGGGCGAAGAGCCCTTGCTCCTTCAGGCGATCGATGGCCTCGTTGCGGGCGTAGGCCCGGGCCAGACGTTCGGCCAGCGCCCGTTGCTCGGCGGCTGTTTCCGTCCCCAGCTGAGCCAGCGCGGTGTTGCGACCAGCCAGCAGCGATTCCAGCTCCTGGGTGGCTTCCTGTAGCTTTTCCCTTCGCCGCTGCAGCAGTGCAACCTGCTTGAGGGTGATCGCGGGCGCGTTCTGGCTTGCAGCGGTGGGGATGGCGGTGTCGCGGCTGTTCACGGGGTGTCCTCTCTGTTGCGGTGGGAATATTGTAGCGCGACCCGCCGGGGGAGGGTGCCGGGATGCCGCAAGGGCATCCCGGCACCCGGCGCATCGCGCGGTTGTTACGCCGCCTGTTCGGCGCGCATCCAGCGAATTTCCTCTTCGAGACTGGGGAACATCTCCCCTTCCCGCTGCTCTCTCTCGGCGATCTCGGCCGCCCTCTTCGCCTCGGGCAGCTGCGCGTAGCAAGGGTGCTGCTCAAGCGGGTAGCGGCGCACCTGCTGGCCGCCCGCGCCGTCGGTGTACAAAAAGGCGTTGTTCACCGGCGGCTTGAGAATGCGATCGGGCAGGCAGCTGGCCAGGGCCGCGATGTAGTCCACCGTGTCCAGATCGTGGCCGCCCAGATACAGGATATGCGCGCAATTGTTGATGATGGTACGGGCGCGATCCTGGCCGTACATGGCGCTGAGCTGGGTGATGCTCTGCAGCACGATGCTCACCGCGATGCCGCGCGAGCGGATGACCGACGTGATGTTGTCGAAGTCGGGGATGACCGCGCTGGCGGCGAAATCGTCCAGGTACAGTCGCACCGGATGGGGCAGCCGGCTGCCAGCGCACTCGGTGTCGGCGAAGATGCACAGCTCGCTGATGGCCTGGCTGTACAGCAGATTCACCAGCTTGTCCATGGATCGGTCGGTATCGCTGACGGTAAGGAAAAGCCCGGCGAAGTCCGTGCCCAACTTCCTGAAGTCAACCTGCGGGGACGTCGTGTAGAACGCGATGGCGTCGGAAAACACCAGCGACGACAGCTGATCGGTGGCTACGCCCACGATGCAGGTGAAGGTCTTCTCGGCATCGCGCACCGCTCGTACCGAGCTGAACTGCTTCACGAACAGGCAGTTGGGCCGCGCGTTGGCAATTTCCACGAAGTTCTCCTCCATTTGGTTGCTGTCGGCCGCTGTGATGAGGTCGTACACAGTGCCCAGGTGCTGCTGCTCTTTCGGCAGCCATTCCAGGGTGTAGGCGATCATCGCCGCGATGAGCGAGCGGGCAGCATTGCTCCAGTAGGGGTCGTTCGAAAGCGTGGGCGGGCACAGCGTGGTGGCGATGCGCATGACGTCCTGCTCCCGAGCCTCGCCAGTAAGGGGATCGATGCGGACGAACGCCAGCGGGTTATAGCCGAGGTGGTTTTTGGGGAGGTCGGTGAAGTCGATGGTGTGCACCAAGAAGCCGCTGCGCTTCAGGACGATGCCCACCTCGTTGCGAAGGTTGCCCTTTGTGTCGGTGACGATGAAGCTCTCGGGATTGGTTCCCGTGACGGGGAGCGCCCCCTGCATCAGGTTCGGCTTGATGTAGTGGCGGGTTTTGCCCGAGCCGGTGGGGCCGATGATGAGGTCGTTGTTGTTCAGGCCGGTTTTCCAGGTGTCGTTCGAAACCTCCACTCCCTCGGCCAAGATGCGGTGCGTGCGAATGGGCACGGGGTTCTGCTTGGATTTCGCGTAACCCGCCGAGACATCCAGGTCGTCGAAGTCGTTGCGCGGGCATTTCTCGGGCATGACGGCTGCTACTTCTTCTGCTGGTGCAGACACGGAGGATACCGTGGCGTCGCAGTTGAGATAATACTCGTTGAGATAGTAGTCATCGAGATAGTCGTCCGACTTTCCGTCGTCGCCCTCGTAGAGGTCGTAGTCCAGAACCGCTTGCTCGTACCGGTACACCTCAGCCTGGTACCATGCAAAGTCGTCTTCCTCCTCTTCGAACAGGTCGTCATCCTCCTCAGGCAGATCGCTCTCTTCGGGTAGGTCGTCCGCACCGATCTGCATACCGGGGGTGCTTTCCGGCGCTTCCGTTTCCTGGAAGTCGGGGGCGCCGCAGATTTGCTCGTTCAGGTTTTCGTTTGCCATGATGGCCTCCTTTGTCGGTGGTTTGCGTGCTGCGTGCTGCTGCTTGTGATGGGGTGGTCGGGGCCGCCCGGGGCGAGCCGGGCGGCAAAGCGGGTTAGATGCCAACGCGCCTAGAGGGTGGTTATTACACGGTCGGCCAGGCCGAACTCCACCGCCTGTGCCGCTTCGAAGTAGCTGTCGTGGGAGGTGGTGGCAAGCACCTCGTCGAGGGTCTTGCCCGTGTGCTCGGCGATCACCTGGCCGGTTATCTCGCGCACCCGCATCAGGTTGTCGCTGAGGGCCTTCATCTCCAGCGCGCTGCCGGCCGCCGGGCTGGCCAGGATGGGATCGTGGATCATCACCTGCGAGTGGGGCAGCATGTCCCGCCTGTCGCCGGAGATGAACAGCAGCGCTGCCATACTGGCGGCCATGCCCAGGCACACGGTGCGCACGGGGCAGCTGATGGCCTTCATTACATCGTAGATGGCCAGGCCGCTGAGCACCGAGCCTCCGGGACTGTTGATGTAGATAGTGATTTCGCCGGCGGGGTCGGCCTGTTGCAGGTAGCGCAACTGCAAGCACAGGTCGTCGGCGGCGCTGTCGTCGATGGGGCCCGTGCACTGGATCTCGCGGCGGCGCAGCATCTCGTCCTGGATGCGATAGGAATGGATGCCCGAGGATGTCTCGCGGAGGATGTATGGAAGAGTGGCGGCCATGTTCTGCTCCTTTGCGGTTCGGCGGGCGATGCCCGGTTCGTTCGTTGCAAGGAGCATTATGCGGAGGCGGAAAGATACGTCCGTAAAATTTACGAGCGCATGCTATTGTCCAAACACCGCCGAGGAAGCGATTCTGTCGAGGGTTTGTCGCTTGTCGAGGGGGACGGTTCTCTTGACACTCGGGACGGCTGAAGCCCTCCCCTATGGAGGTGCCGCTGCCAAGGGAACCGTCCCCTTGACACTGGGGGTGCTGTCAAGGGAGCCGTCCCCTTGACACCCTTGACAGGGGGACAAAGGGGCGAAAATGTGCGGTGGGGTAGGGTATTGACAGGGTGATGATAGGTGACGAAAACCCTTATTTTTCAGGGGAGTTGCAGGAATGTGTGGGTTTTGTTGCGGGTGTGTGCGGTCTCCGTGGTTCGTCGCTTCGAGCGAACGTCCTTTGGAATAATAATCGCTCGTCCACAAAAGGGCTTGCTATGCCCAGCGCACGCCTTCCCTGTATGAATGTGCAGGGCCTGGCGGGGAGGCCAGGTGTGGCGGAGCTGAACGAATGTGTCCAGGCGTAGGGTTTGGGCAACGGAGTGAAAGGTTGAGGGAATCATGAAATTCACCTCGTTTGTGAAGAGCAAGACGCTCAAGAGCGTAGGCGCCGTGTCGGTCGCCCTGGCTCTGGGTGCTGGTCTCGCGGGCTGCGGCGGCAATGGCGCCGGCGGCGATGTAGCTGCCACGGTCAACGGCCAGAACATCATGGAACAGACCGTAACCGACTACATTGCCGATTTCCGCAAGGGCGCGAACCTGGAGTCCGACGAGCAGTGGGGCCAGTGGATGGTGTCCAACGGCTACACGCCCGAGTCCGTGCGCGAGGAAGTTATCAACTACTACGTCGACCAGGACCTCTACGAGCAGGCTGCCAAGGAGTACAACGTAGCGGTGGAGCAGGCCGACATCGATGCCCAGCTGGAGCAGACCAAGGCGATGTTCGAGAGCGAGGAGGCCTTCCAGGAGGCGCTCACCGCTAGCAACATGACCGAGGAGTCCTACATCGAGAAGGTCATCACCCCGACCCTGTTGCAGCAGAAGCTGTCTGAGGCCGTGGCCGCCTCCAACACCGAAGAAGGTGGCGACGATGCCGTGCTGGCCCAGGCCCAGCAGGCTGCCGAGCAGTGGAACGGCGCCAAGCGCGTCAGCCACATCCTGTTCCAGTCCGATGACACCGTCTCCGACGAGGAGCTGGCTGCCCAGGCCCAGGACGTGCTGAACAAGATCAATGCCGGCGAGCTGTCCTTCGAGGAAGCCGCCCAGCAGTACTCTGCCGACTCCAGCGCCCAGAACGGCGGCGATGTGGGTTGGGACAAGCTGTCCACCTTCGTGACCGAATTCCAGGACGGCGTCAACGGTCTGTCCAAGGACCAGGTCAGCGAGCTGGTGAAGACCGACTACGGCTATCATATTATTAAGGTGACCGACGAGTTCACCCTGCCCGAGGGCGGCCTGACCTCGCTGGATCAGCTGCCGGATGACTTCCGCAGCTACCTGGAGTACATGCAGCAGAGCAATGACAGCCAGAGCTTCGCTACTTGGTTCGCCGAGTATCGCGAGAATGCCGAAGTCGTGATCAACCCGATGCCCGAGGGCCTGCCCTACGCCATCGACCTGGCTCCTTACCAGCAGGCCGCTGACGACGCCGCCAACCAGACCGAGACGCCCACCGTGGAGGAGGGCACCGAGGCCGGCACCGATCAGGCTCCGACCGACGAGAGCGCTGGCCAGGAGCCGTCGGCTGACGACCAGGTCAGCACCCAGGGCGGCGAGGCCGCAACGGATCAGCAGACCGACGGCACTGCGCCCGAGAGCACCGAGGGCGGCGACGCTGCCGGTGACCAGACTGGCACCCAGGGCGGCGACGCTGCCGGTGACCAGACCGCGGGCGATCAGACGACCGACGGTACTGGCGACCAGGCCGCCGACGGCACCCAGGGCGATCAGACCCAGCAGTAATCCTGTCTCATCCCCTTACGCACTGCCTGAGGGCCCGCGCATGCGGGCCCTTTTTCATGCTCCGAAGTCGGGAGGTAGCATGAGTGGAAACTAAGGGCAAGAGCGTGCCAGAGACAAAGTGTCAATAAGGTGCGTTGCTCTCTGAAAGAATGCTGAAAGCAATTTCAGATTCAACTCGCCATTATTAGGTAAGCCCCGAAAAGTACCAATTTACCCATTCACTACCCTGTATTTGACACGGTAAAAAGCGAGTAACACTGTCAGCTTATCCATAAGCTAGCAACATTTACTTCATAAACTCTTAACAATTGTGCACTTTTTTCAAAAAAAATGAGCCATTGCACCAATATGAGAGTGTTATTGGACTGTTACCACCTAGACAGCGCTTCGATAAGTTCTAGAATTCGTTACCAAGTATCACTGTGGCCGAACTGCGCCCTTATGCTGAAAAAGGCATGAAAAGCGCAGGACGGAATGCGCTTGACGTAGAGGCTGGCAAGACGGAGAAGCATGATGGAAAACAACGAACGTAAGGGTCAGTACGACGTGACGAACGCCGCGCGCAAGGCGGCCTTCGACACCGACGCTCATTGGCACACCCGGGTGCCGGCGCCGCCCGCGCCGGTGAACACCTTCTCGACGAAGCTGTGGGTGCGCGTTCTGTCGGTGTGCCTGTCGCTGTTGCTGGCAGTGACCATGTTCGATGCGACGGCACTGGTATCCTATGCCGACGAGCTGACCGACGAGGCGGCGCCCCTGGCAAGCACGGGCGGCACGACCGAGAGCACTGCGCCCGACACGTCGTGGGCGGCGGCCCTCCAGGGCCAGGCCCTCGACGAGGCGGTGCTGACGTCGCTGGTGCCCGCGGGGCTGATCCCCGCGTCCGACGTGCTGCCGCAGGTGACGGTGGACAGCGAGGGCGTGGCCGAGGAGGATCGCGTCGATCTGACCGGTCGCGTGCGTCCTCATCTGGTGATGTCCAGTGTGCCCTACAGCGCCAGCCAGGGTCTGTTCCTGAAGAACGCGCGCGCCCAGGCTTCCTTCGAGCTGGGCAATCGCGGGCTGCTGCTGGAAGGCGGCACGCTGGCGGGATCGAAGGCGGGCGACCGCTTCGTGTTCACCATGGACGTGCCCTATCTCTATACTAATGATAGCGGAGATGTGGCCGCCACCTATTCCCAGGAAGAGTGGAAGCTGCGCACCGCCTTGGCCAACGAGGCCGCGAAGGCGACGTCGGGCGCCCCCGATGCCGCCGCCGGCGAGCGCGAGGCCCGCGAGGCGGCGGCCGATGCGGCCCTCAGCGCCGAAACGGTGGCCAGCGCCCCGCGCGTGGCCCTGTTCGCCGAGGCGTTGCCCGAGGGCTGGTCGCTCTGGCAGGAGCACGCCGGTTCCTATCGCGCTCTGACCGACGAGGACCTGCAGGCTGGCGTGAGCGGCCGTCTGATCTGGCGTTACGACGCCAACGACGGCAAGCTGGATGCTGCTGCGGCCCTGCCGGCCTTCGAGGTGGGTTTCGCGGGCAGCGTACCTGCAGGTACGCTCGTACCCATATACTATGGGTACGAGATGCACTCCTTCACTGCCCGTGCGGTTGAGGGCGAGGAAGCGCCGCTGCCCCAGTACGGCGACGCGAAGCGCGCCGCCGTGGGCTCCTACCAGGTGTCCAACGAGGAGAGTGATGCGGCCGCCACGCTGACCGTGACGCCCCAGGCAGCCCTCATGCCGCGCACGGCCTTCGCCGACGGCACGGGGTATGCGGTCCACCTGGTGCGCTATGAGGTGCCCGCCGATGCGCCGGCGGCCACGGCTATCGCCCTGGGCGCCGCCTTCCCCGCCGACTACGCCGGTGCCGGCGGCGTGACCGATGCGGTGCTCATGGCCCACCAGGCCGATGAGGACGGCAACCCCCTCACGGCCGAGGAAGCTGCCGCCGCGGCCGCGGCCGACGACTCCCAGGATGCTACCTATGTGGGCGTGCCGGGCAAGGGCGGCGTGCTCGTGCTGGATGTGACGGGGCTGTCCGAGCAGCAGATCGCCGCCATCAATCCCATGAAGGCCTCCTCGCTGGAGGCGCTGGGCTTAAAGCCGCTGCCCTATACGGTGACGGACGACAGCCGTATCCAGCTGGCCCGCACCGGCGACGATGGCCGCATCGAGCCTGGCCAGGCTCGCCAGCTGTACGTGGCTGCCCCCTATACGGAGGCCGCCGTGACCTTCGTGGCGCCTAAGCCCGCCGAGGATGCCGACGCCGCCGCGGCGGCCGAGGCCGAAGCGGCTCCCGAGCAGACCCTTCCCGTGCATGCCCAGTTCGACGTGCAGCTCTCCACGGCGGGTGTGGGCGAGTCCGTGGTGTACGCCGAGTGCTTCAACACTGATACGGTCTTCACCGAGACCGCCATGGGCGACGCCTTCATGACCGACGAGCAGGTGGAGGCGGCCCAGGGCGAGCAGGCTGAGAAGCCCCAGCCCACGCTGCCCGGCCTGGAAGCGCCCGGCAGTGCGCTTACGCCGGGCGGTCCTCGCCCCAGCGACGGCGTGGGCGACGCCAACGAGGCCGACGCTCCCGACGACGATGGTGCCGAAGCCGAGGCCGACCGCGCCGAGACCGAGAAGGCCGAGGTGCCCGAGGGCTACCGCGACGCCGATAACGCTCCCAATCTATTGTTGGACGCCGAGGCCGGCGGCAGCCTGCTGCGCAGCCGCGTCCGCTCGGCCGCCGTGCCCTTCGCCAGCCAGCTGTACCAGCTGCCGAGCGATTATCTGGACCCGCACTTGCACATTTCGGGCGGCACCGCCGTGGACGGCATGACCAACGCCAACATGATCAAATCTCAGGAGATCATCGAGGTCACCCTGATGCCCAACCCCACGAAGAAGACCGGCTTCCTCGGCAAGCACGAGTCGTTCATTGGCACCGCCGGCGGCATGGACCAGGTGAAGAACGCCGCAGTGAAGTTCACGCTGGAAATTCCCTACCTGTACTTTACCGACACGGCCACGGTGACCACTACGAACGAGAAGGAATGGCGCGAGGCCCAGACGAAGTGGCCCGAAGGCAAGGCCATGTACACCAACAACCAGCAGCGGCTGGCTCTGTACCCCACCACGTCCACCATCAATACTTACGACTTCTCGAAGGACGGCGGCAACACCTGGCTCACCTCCCAGGAGATGCAGCAGTACATAACCGCCGGCATGACCGGCACCTGGACGCTGCGCTACCGTTCCACCAACACGCAGAAGCCCTACCAGCTGCCGAAGGACCCGGCCAACGAGAAGTTCAGCGTGAAGTTCGTGGGCAGCGTGCCCGACAACACCGGCGCCACGGTGAAGCTGGGCTATTCCTACAACACCTACACCGACGGCTCGAACGTGGAAACCCGCGGCGCCCAGGACACCGTGGTGGCGCCTGGCACCAAGCGCAGCGACGGCGCCTCCAACGTGCTGGAGGCCACCTTCATCCAGACGAACCTGAAGTGGGAGCTGATGAACGAGAGCGTGGTGAGCAAGCCCGTTCTGTGGGACCACTACAACTATGCCGTGTGGAAGGTGACAGTGCAGAACATCTCGGAAACTCGCGAGTCCGAGATCGACTTCATGAACTACGTGTTCCGCTTCGACGCGGCCGACGGCTCGACGGCCGGCTTGCGCTCGAACGACACCCTTACCCTGAAGTACGACGAGAACACCGGCAAGGACATCAAGGATCCCGAAGCCTACAAGGTGAACACCAACGTGGACGTCAGCGATTCGAAGGCCAAGTACATCGGCAAGCCCAAGGCGGGCGGTATCCTCATTTACGACGTGTCCACCCTGAGCAATGACCAGATTGCCTCGTTGAACGTAGACGACTTCTCCAACGCCGACGATTTGGGCCTGACGCCTTTGCCCTACGGCACCGGCGGCCGCTCGGGTCAGATCACCTTGGACTACACCGAGCAGGACATGCCCTACGGCAAGCACCTGATCTCGCACGACCCCGCGGCTATCGCGCAGATTAAGAATCCCGACGGCACCGAGCCCACCGAGGAGGAGCGCGAGGAGATCATTGCCAGCGAGTCGGACAAGCTGGTGCTGATCATCGCGCTGCCCTACACCACCAATTACAGCCAGACCGCCGGCGAGTACGCCAATGCCAAGTGGGAGGTGCTGGCCACCGCCAACTTCGGCAACCGCGGCTACGACCAGGACGGCCAGTCGCTCGACTACCAGTGGATGAAGACCTTCACCGGCGAGAACGCCTACAAGTCGAACTTCACGGCGCCCAGCTACGGCGCCTCGGTCAGCAAGGTGGCCATCGACCCCGATACCAAGGTGGAGAAGGCCACCGACGTGGAAGCGGCCATGGGCCGGATGCTCACCTACCGCATCAAGAACATCAAGAACACCGGCAACGTGCCCCTGTACGGCGAAGATGAGAAGGACGCTACCAGCTACGGCATGACCCTGGCCGACCAGCTGCCCCGCGGCTTCCACCTGTCGGGCATCGACATCAGCGTGGACCGCAGCGCCTATTCCAAACTGACCCGGGAAGTGCCCAACACCTCGACGGAAGAGGGGGCGCCTGCCACCATTACCCAGTCCATCGCCGACATCTCGGACTGGTTCGATCTGGAAGCGGGCCAGGCGGCGTTGAATAAAGATGCGGTCATGCCCATCCAGTTCCAGGTGCGCGACGCCTCGGGCAACCTCAGCTGGCGCTTCTTCAATGTGCCGGTGCGTACCGAGCTGTCGGCCGATGGCAAGAAGTACGTCTGGCACATCGGCAGCAGCACCGACACGGCCGCGGGCATTGCCGAGTACCTGGAAACCCAGGGCATTGCCGCGGCTCCCAGTCGCAAGTACGTGGGCTCCACCAAGCCCACTACCGAGTTCACGGGCCTGTTCCGCGTGCTGTTCCGCCATATTATTCCGGCGGGCACCTATAGGGACACGTCCCAGATGACGGGCTTCGAGGCCTTCACGCTGCCGGTGAACATCGATGTGTCGGGCGTGATGATCGAGTCGCTGTCCGATGGCAAGAACAACTGGTACACCAACCGCACGGGCCTGACCTACGGCAAGCGTCGCTATGTGGTCGACGGCCAGTCGGGCGCCTATATGCAGGGCGGCGAGTTGTACACCGGCAACTCCGACGAGGCCACGGCCACCTTCAAGCCCCTGATCACGAAGCCCTTGCTGACGGCGCGCCCCGTGTCGATGTACGACGGCTCGGGCGGGGTGGACGCGAACCTGGAGAAGGAGGGCACCTGGTCCGGCGGCCGTCAGACCGACGCGAAGGTGCGCCCCGTTCTGGTGGCCACCGACAACGCTGGCTGGCGTTTCCGCATCGGCAACGACTCGGCCTCGCGCATGGCACCCGCCTGCTTCTCGGTGGGGCCCATTCCCGACGGTATCAACACTGCCACCATCACCACGGTGAATACCGCGGGCGATAAGGGCACAGGTACCCTGATTACCCCCTCGCTCGTACCCGGCGCCACCCAGAAGACGCCCTACTTCGTGACCGATCGCATCCGTTTGGGCAGCGCGTTCTTCGGCACCTATCATCCGGAGGTGGGTCCCGACGTCTTCGGTGCGGAGGTCACCGATGATGCGGGCAATGTGACCGGCTATACCCCCGACTACGCCGCTCAGGTGAGCCAGGTAGACCTGACCTATTATGCGAGCGCGAGCAACAACGCCGACATCATCCAGCAGACCAAGACGCTGTACAAGGCCAACACCGGTCAGAAGCTGTGGGGCGTCTTCAAGCCCGAGACCACCAAGGACGCCAGCGGCAACACGGTGTACACGGGTCGCTATGTGCTGAAAGTGGACGAGCTGGGGCTTGCCGCCCCGGGCGATAAGATCTATGTCACCAACCTGAAGATCTATATGACCCAGTTCTCGAAGGACAAGAAGATCGTGCCCACCGACATGACCGACGCTACGGTGGAAATCCTGGGTACTTCGAAGGAAGTGGGATCGCTGCCGCTGTACGCCCAGTGGAGCACCGATTACGCGAACCCCTCGGGCAACAGCAACGTGGCCGACGTGGCTACGCTGACCAGCATGTACATTCCCATCAAGCCCACGGTGGGCACCAGCTACGGTTACGTGGACCATCAGGGCAAGCGCCTGAATCAGACGGCCGTTCCCTACCGTTGGGGCGATCTGGAGGAGGAGACGAGCTTCTTCCGGTACACCCTGACCAATGAATCGCCCTACGAGATCAGCGATTTTGGCCTGGACCTTATGGTGAACGGGCTGACGCAGGAGGCCGAGTCGGTCACCGATGGCGGCACGACCACGGCGGGCCACACCCTGTGGCGCGGCTTCCTGACGCGCAACGTGGTGGTGCCCGGCTTCGTGTACGGCCGCGAGCCGCTCTACGACGAGGCGGGCAACAAGCTGTACAACGATGACGGCACGCCCCAGCTGGCGGCCGAGAACAGCTGGTTTTATTCCTATGGCGAGCTGGGCAGCATCGACGTGCTGAACCAGAACAACGCCACGGCCACTATTATGAACGGCGAGCCCGACGGCACGGCCGACAGCAAGTTGGCCCCCGATGTCTCCTACGACATCGCCGTGGCTCTGGCCGAGATCAACGCCCAGGTGAAGGCCGGTGCCACCACGGGCGTGGTGGCCAGCACCACCTATCCCAACATCTCGTTGGATCTGGGTGCCGGCGGCGCGACTACGGCCACGCTGACCGTGCGCGTATCCGACGACGGCGAGGCCTTCGACGCGGCGGGCAACCAGACCTACGGGCTTTTGAACGACGCGGCGGGCAACGCCACCGATGCGCCCTTGAAGATGGTGCGCCTGCGCTTCGACCGGGTGAACAGCCAGGCGAAGATCAGCGACGTGGCCACGCAGTTCGATGTGCCGGTGGCCAACACCGCACCGGTGGTGTACCTGACCGGTCGCGCCGACAGCCACGACAACAAGAACGTGACCACCCAGGCCCAGGGCTTCACCACCACGGCGTCCTACGGTCCCGATATGATGATCGGCAAGGGCAAGCGTGAAGAGCAGTCGGGCAACACTAAGATAAATCGTCTGGCCAGCCAGAGCACCATGACGTTCGGCGCCTTTGCATCTGCCATCGACTACACCACCACGAAGCCGGCTACGAGTCGTCCCAATTTGGGTACCGCAGCCACGGCAACCAACGACGGCGTGGAAGTGGCGAACTACGCCGACGACGTGAACTACAACTTCACGGTGAAGAACACGGGTCTGAACCGCTCGGACGATGCGGTGGTCACCGTGAACATGGACGATCTGAGCACCTATTTGGGCGATCCGGTAAACGATGTGCAGGGTTTCCTCACGAAGAAGGTTACCTTCAGCGAGGGCCTGTTCAAGTTTGGCCAAACAGTGCGCGCCGACAACACCCCGGCGAATCTGGAAAGCTCGCTGACCGATGTGGTGTTCTACTTCCGCACCGTGCAGGACAACGGTGGCGTGAAGACGGCCCTGGCGGCTACCAACCGCCTGTACGGTCAGGGCGCGGCGGCCACCACCAACGACGGCGACGGTAAGGTGGCCACCGACAACGGCGAGGGGTACCATGTACGCTTGACGCGCGACGAGCTGCTGGCCCTGTGGGCCGATGCCCAGGCGGCCGATCCGACAGCGACCGCCTTCGACATCGACCTGACCAGCCATGCCGCCTTCGCGGCCTATACCGATTGCTATCTGGAGCGCATCGAAGTGCGCTACAGTGAGGTGGATCCGGCTAAGAACGCCTCGGCCCAAACTATGCATATCGGCCTGACTGGCAAGGTGAACTGGTGGTACAAGAACGGTTGCCAGCAGCCGGCCAATTCTTCGACGCCCGACTACTCCAAGGTGTGTGCCACGGCGAAGCTGGTGCAGACCCAGAAGCTGGACAAGCAGGCCCAGAGCAGCGCCCGCACCGGCCATGTGAAAGTGTACTACCCGGCCATGGAGCTGCACACCTACGGCCAGTACGGCCCCACATTCAACGCCTATATGAACAACGCCACCTACGGCACCACGGCGGCCAGCGATGGCTCCGGTACGCGCACGAGCGTGCCCTACGACCGCGACTTCAAGCTGTGGGCGAATCTGAGCAACCAGCGCAATGTCTCGACGCTGGACTTGGTGGACGTGACCATCGACCTGCCCTTGGCCTGGGAGACCGTCGCCCAGCTGGACGGCAGCTCTAAGAGCGACTATGTGGGCTTCCATACCACGAAGATGACGGTGAACGCCGAGCTGTTCGCCACCTACAACAAGGGCCGCGTGGGCACCATCGTGTTGAAGGGCTACGGCGAGGGCGACGGAGCCAAGGACAAGGAAGTGACTTGGACGCTTTCGCCCGACGACGCCTATCTGGCCGCAGCCGCTATCACGCCGGCCGCAGGCCCGGCCACGCGCACGCCGTCGTTCTTCCACGACAAGACCTGCGCGGGCAATCACAGCTTCGTGACCGCTACGCCCCAGCCGGGAACGAGCGGCGGTGACGGCACCGGCGACGGCACCGGCGACGGTGCCGGCGATGGCTCCGGTGATGGCTCCGGTGATGGCACGGGCGACGGGGAGGGCGACTCATCCGGTAGTGCGGGCGACGGCTCGGGCGACGCGACCCCGACCCCGACGGCCTGCGAGTACTACCTGAACGCCGACGGCGATTTGGTGATCACCGAGGAGATGCTGCGCGCTCACGGTATCGCGAACCTGAAGTCGGTGAAGCTGGTGGGCTGGGAAGACATGGCCTGCGACGATGCCTCTACCGCCCCGGCCAATGATTGGGACAACGCCCAGAACATCGTGTTCGACGGCTATGCCGACCATAACTTCGATACGGGTATCTACCTGAACGCCAAGACCGAGAACTTCCTGCGCAAGCTGCGCAACCCCTCGGCGCTGTTCATGGTGGGCAGCCCCGTC
The DNA here is from genome assembly GCF_000422625.1 of Adlercreutzia mucosicola DSM 19490. GTDB lineage: Bacteria > Actinomycetota > Coriobacteriia > Coriobacteriales > Eggerthellaceae > Adlercreutzia > Adlercreutzia mucosicola. The sequence goes on from NZ_KE383895.1 coordinate 391,423, forward strand.
ACGCGCATCGACCAGTCGTGGATCTATATGTCGAAGATGTACTTCGACACCATGAACCGCTCGGGTCTGTACGACTCCAACGCGGGCAACACCACTGCGGCGCCGACCAACAACCGCCGCTTCTCGCAGTACACCCGCGGTTCCTGGGATACCCATCATGAAGGCCATTCGGGTTACACCGATGGCGAGTACAACTTCGCTTTGGATGTGGGCTATAAGTCGCAGGTGTCGTTGCTGGCCGACTTCCGCCAGGTAAACAGCGCCTACAACCAGGGCGCTCCCGGCCCGTGGGCCTGCCATACCGAGCAGGGCCCGTGGAATTCGGACAACTTCCGCGGCCGCAATCTGACCTGGGTGGGACCGGAGACCTACAACTCCGGCATGGTCATGCACATGACCCAGACGGTGCCGAACGGCTACTTCGATTCCTACTATCTGAAGATCCGCCGCGACGCCGCGCCCTTCGTGGACGGTATTACGGTGTACTACAGCGACAAGAAGACCATGTACATCAGCGGCGAGGAGATCAAGCGTCTGCTGCAGGGCACCACGGCCGATGCCGACCAGGCCGGCTACGGCTCCACGGGCCAGTACTTCCGCCTGAACCTGCTGGCCACCGAGGGCGCCGGCACCGACCGCAAGCACGTGGCCAGCTACGGCTCGGAGACCACCAATCCCGGCAACGTGGATCGCGCCGACTACTACCGCGATCCCGTAGACGACTATTCCAACCAGTCGGTGACCGGGGCCACGGCCGGCGCGCCTGACTTCACCGTGGAGAAGATCGTCTACGACATCCGCATCAACCAGTACCAGTACACGGACGGCTCCCTGGCCCAGAACACCAACCGCTACGCTGACGGCAGCTTCGTGGAGAATGCCAACGAGGGCAGCGCGCTCGACCGTCCCGACTTCGGTGCCGACATCTACGGGTTGAGTGTCGATCGCGAGGACATCGCCGACCGCATGGCCCTGGAGATCAACGGCCGCATGTACACCGAGACGTCGAAGACCGGCGTGGACACCATCGTGGACACCGCACTGGAGGTAGGCGGCACCCATTCGGGCAACGACCGCGCCGGGCATGTGGCCATGACCCGCTGCGACACGCCGGCCAAGCAGGAGAAGAACGCCTATCGCAGCGCGTGGTCCTACCAGGACTACCATCGCAGCGGCGGCTACTATCGCCACGACGACTGCGCCGCCCGCATGCGCCATCTGCGCTCCTACAACCGCATCATCGCCCTGACCGACGGCAACTACACCGAGAAGGGCATCACCTGGAACGACACCGCCTACACGCAGCTGGGCGAATCGACCGAGGGCAGGAACATGACGAGCCACGGTCTGTTCGGCGGCGACACGGCCTTCAATATCGCGATGTACCGCTACAACCTGTATCGCTGGGATACGGGCTGGGGCAACCCCAGCTATTCCAGTTCCGTGGGCAGCCGCGGCTACTATCCCAACGACTGGGGCGTGAACTACGTGTCGTTTGCCGATAAGCTGATGATCGACGACGTGATGCCCTGGTGCCAGCCCGACGACGACCTGTCCTACTACGGCTTCCTCACCATGGGCCTGAAGGTGCAGGCGGGCGTGCTGGATCACCTGCGCACCTACAAGGACGCCTATATCAAGTTCACCACGAAGAAGTGGGGCGCGAACAAGGGCGTGGCCCCCTACACCTACGACTCGGCTACGGAGAAGTACTTCGACGCTGCCGGCGCGTGGGTAGACGCCGATGGCAACCTGCTGCGCACGGACGAGAACGGCAACGGCGCTTTCAAGGTGTACGGCGAGCTTGCCGGTGCGGGGCGCACCTTCATCATGCGCCGCGACGGCATCTACGAGGTGGCCGGCGGCGCCGAGACCCAGGTGTCCACCCAGGGCCTCGATTACGTGACGAGCGCCGCGGGCGCCGGCATGATCAAGTTCGAGCGCGATGGCGAGGAGACCCACGAGTACCTGCGCACGGGCAATCCGGCCGTGCTGAAGCTGGATGTGAACGAGTTCATCACCAGCTACACCATGGATCTGGGCCCTTACAGCGGCAACGGCGACATCACCGCCGAATCGAACGGCGTGTACAAGTCGGTGGACCGCGACGACGCGAGCGCGGTGGACGTGCGCGTGCTCGGTCGCCCCTACGTGTACAAGGGCCAGAAGCGCCCCGGCACCAACACGGTGAGCGATGTGGCCGATGCCCGCAACAAGGCCCGCACCTGGTCCTACAACTTCAACAACATGCCGGTGGACCCCGACCAGCGCATCTACGACGGCACGGGCTCCAAGAAGTCGCCGGCCTGGCGTGCCAGCTCCAGCGCGGGCTATAGCCGCCAGCCCCAGGACACCGCCTATTACCTGGGCTACCTCATTCCGTTCTCCTACGGGTCGGACATCTCGCGGGCTCAGTGGAACAACGGCGCAGGTACTCTGAATATCGAGGGCAACCTGGCCGACTACGAGGACGACAATCTGACGCCGGTGGTGGACACCTACGAGGTGCGCTTCTGGAACCGCACCGACAAGAACATCGATATGGACGACGAGTACCGTGCGGCCCACATCAGCACCGTGAAACTGAAGGCATCGTGGACCGAGGGCTTCGACAACCTGGTAACCGGCGCCACCCCCAGCACCCTGCGCGTGCAGAAGGTGTACGTGCCGAGCCAGTTCGTGCCCGTGGGCGGTCATGCCCGTCGCGCCGATTGGTTCCAGGCCCAGGACTTCACCTTCACCGTGTACCACACGGCCGGCCGCACCAATACGGTGACCCTGTCGTGGAACGACATGGTGAGCCTGGGCATGGTATCGGGCTCGGTGGCCGATGCCGCCGGCATCCCCGCCTTCACGGGTGCGCCGTTGACCAGCGGAAACTACAAGGGCAGCTACGTGATCGACCTGGAGAAGTACCTGCGCGCCTCGGCGGCCGTGGATGCCCTGCAGGCTGCGAACCCCGGCATCACCGCCGAGGCGCTGTACGACGCCCTGAACGGCAGTGCGGGCTCGGGCTACGACTTCGGTCTGAATCTGGCCGGCTACATCGAGGCCCAGAAGGGCAACAAGAACAACGGCTGGGCCGACCAGGCAAACCCGACGGCGGCTGAGGTGAATGATCCGACCTTCGTGGCCACGGCCAAGGCAGCCGTGGCGAACTTGGTGAGGCCGAATCTGGTGGGCACCTATAAGACGCTCGACCATACCAACACCCTGGGCGGGGCGAACAGCGCCTGGGCCAGCGAGTCCACGGTAAACCTCACCTACGCGGCCCCCTATGTGACCTCGCTGCAGTTCACCTTCACCTCGCCTTTGGCCACGCGCGAGAAGCCCGAGACCATGCTGGACTCGGGCCAGTACCTGGGCGAGGTTCCCGAGACCGGCCGCAGCCAGGGCAACAAGGACGCGGCCACGAACTTCGCCTTCGCCTACGACGGCGTGTACGCCGACCGCGAGGTAGGCGACTTCCGCACGGCCGAGGAGACGGGCACCGATCCGGTGAAGGGCCATTGGAACTACTGGTCCACCCCCACCTTCGACAAGCAGGGCAACGAGTTCGACGGCACCACCATGAACAACCATCTGGCCGTGGTGCAGCCCGTGGAAACCCGCGACCCCAACAAGCGCAAGGAAGCTTCCACGGAATATGACGATCAGCGCACCGATGTGTCCCACCGCCTGGGCGCTCTGGTCACCGACATGCAGCGTGGCAAGAAGGTGAGCCTGAACGGCGCTGACACCTGGATCTTCGGCTACGACTACGACGACCGCTCCATCGCCTCGCCGGTGAGCTTCGACCCGGCAAGCGGCGCGGGCGTGGACATTCCCAACGGCGACTTGTACGCGGGCGACTACGTGGAGTACAACCTGTACGTGGGCGCCGGCGACGAGAAGATTCGCACCGACCGCACGTACTATACGGGCAGCACGGCCACGGGCTTCGAGACCTCCTCGCTGCCCTTACAGCAGGTGAACGGCCGCTTCGAAGTGCCTGAGGGCCAGCGCATCGTGGGCTGGGAAGTGCAGAAGTACTACGATGCCGCCCAGGGCAAGTGGGTGGAGAACAACACGGCCGCCCAGAAGCAGGCCGACGGTTCCTTCGGCGCGCCGCACAATGTGAAGGCCGACCTGCGGGCCGCCGACGGTACCGTGTCGGTGGCCGACGCGCCCCAGCAGACCGACCTGTCCCAGAAAGACGGCGTTGAGCAATACGACAACAACCGCGTGCTCACCTTCAGCGTGGGCGAGCTGAACCGCGACGCCGACAAGGACAACGCCGCTGCCTCCAGCCAGATCGATCCCGGTCGCGGCGTGTGGATTCGCGTGATCACCCAGATGACCGACGAGCTGGAGACCGCCGAGAACTACGGCGATTCCGTGAACGGGGCCGTGCATAGCGACAACCCCAGCTACCAGGGCCAGGCCCTGCAAGCGAACTTCTACGCCACGGTGGCCCCGCTGCACGGTTTCACCCAGTACCGCGTGTACAACAACAACGGCACGGCCGACAGCAACGACCGCGTGAGCCGCCCCTTCGCGACCGACACGCGCGAGAAGGGCTACATCGCCGGCGCCCACACCAACGCGGCGGGCGGTAGCGACAACTGCGTGCAGAGCGACGCCTCGCTGCTGAAGTACAGCTACGACTACCGGGACATCTTCTTCGATGGCTTCACGCAGCTGGCAGCGCACAACTATTCCAGCGTGCTGTTCCATAGGCACGCCACGAATCAGGTGGGCATCCTGCCCGAGTTCTACGACCCGGCCGGCAACGGCGGCGCGGGCGCGGTGAACCCGGTGTCGTCCAGCAACCAGCTGGCCAACGCCGACGGCAATCGCATGCGCCTGGTGGTGTCGAACATCCGCAACACCACGTGGCACGAGTCCACCATGACCATGACCGTGTCGTTCATGCGCGCCCAGAACAACACGGCCGAGGGTGCCACGGGCTTCGACGCCAACGGCAACCCCGACGGCGTGCGCTACTTCGAGCTGACCGAGCAGCCCACCTATACGGCCACCGATCACAGCAGCGCCTTTGTGGACGGCAAGCCTCCGGTGCTGGATTACCCGAGTGCCGCTGCGGGCAGCACGGCCCTGCTGCCGGAAAGCACGAACGGCCCCGACGGCAACCTGCATCAGCTGCCCGAGACCGTAGTGCCCGCCGACAACCTGACCGGCGACGGGGCGACGAAGGCCACCGAGCGCCCGGCGCTGAAGATCGAATACTACGTGCCCAACTGGTACGCTCCCCAGGCGCCGTTGTCCCGCGCTTGGCTGGACACGCGCGAGACGGTGACCGAGAGCATCATGCCCCTGGCCACGCAGCCCATCACCGGCAGCAATGGCGCGTGGGTGACCTACGACGAGCTGGCCGCGAAGTACGGCGAGGACATCGACTCCACTGTCGACGGCACGCTGTCGGGCGAGGGCCACACGGCCAACGGCAACGTGTTCCGCGACGTGACCGGTGTGCGCTGGACCTACTACGACGTGCCTGCCACCGCTGGCAACGCCTCCACGGCCTTCCCGCTGGACGACGTGTCGCTTTTGGGCGTGGCCCGCTATCAGGACACCCGCCGCGACGACCTGACGCTGTCCAATGTCTCGGGCGCCTCCGAGCAGCCCGACTCCTGGTCGCCCCAGACCCAGGTGGACGTGGCCTTCACCCACACCGACAACGAGAACACGGTGCTGGACTTCATCGACATGACGAAGGTGCCCACGGGCACGGCCACGAAGAACGCCAACGTGAGCGCGGGCGTCAGCGAGTTCACGCCCAACAACGGCACGACGGGCGCGCCCCAACTGACCGACGGCGATGCCGTGGCCCACGACACGCTGCTGACCAAGCAGGACGAGGGCAAGACGGCGGGCAAGACCATCCAGCGCCGCAGCCCCGTGATGCGCTTCCAGGCCCAGGCCTTCCAGACGGCGACCCAGGCCGAGGCGCCCTACAACGCCAATGCCGCCCAGAAGACCAGCTACATCGCTGGCGAGCAGATGTGGTACAAGAACACCTTGGCCAATATGCCCAAGACGAAGAACGTGGGCAAGAAGAACCTGGAAGGCGAGCTGTACAACCCGGTGTTCTACGAGCTGGTGCCCCAGGAGTACCTGAAGCAGGCCGGGGACGCCGATATCACGGCCAAGTACCTGGCCGAGCACTTGAAGGTTGACTGGTACCAGTCGGCCACCCGGAACCCGGCCAAGGCCGACGCCGCCGATAAGGACGTGTACGCCCAGCGCACCAACGGCATGAAGCTGGTGGTGGAGAAGGTGGAAGACTACACCATGCCCGACTACGGCGGGGCCATGATCTACAACAACACCTTCAACGGCACGAACCGCGAGGACGGCCGCTACTTCGCCAACCTGAACCCGCGGGCCACGAATGTGAGCCAGACCACTACCTTCACTCTGTACAAGATCCACTGGGTGCCCGAGGACACGGCTATCGTGGAGAGCGATGACGTGGCCGTGGCCGAGGCGGACAAGGAATCTACCGACGCCGGCGAGCAGGGCGGCTCCATCGTGGACGAGGATATCGCCTACGACCGCCCGGTGGACGACCTGATGCCCGACCAGACCCGCATGGAGGTGGGCGACCGCATCGAGCTGTCCTTCGACGTGTACGCCTCGGTGGACAACCTGCCCCAGGTGTACATGCAGAACAAGGTGACCGGCAACATCGGCACCACGGGTCTGGAGCCGGCCTACTTCCCGCGTGTGGGCGAGTACTACTATCGCGACTACGTGGACGCTTCCTACAGCTGGACGGGCCGCATCAACCCGCTGCGCTATACCACGGGCACCGACCACGTGTACAACTTCGCCGGCGCGCTGCAGTTCAAGACCGATGACGTGCTGATGGACATGGACTACCTGATGCTGGACTCGGCCTTCACCGGCGATGTGGCCGAGCAGACTGACAAGTGGGAGATGTTCGACGGCTCCTACACCTATATTCCCGGCGAGGCCACAAGCCAGTTCCACTACAACGGCTACGCTACCACCAACGACAACTGGGGCTATAGCGGCAACGGCCTGAACTATAGCTCGGCCCAGCTGGCCGGCAGCGGGGCCACTGACAGCTACAGTGCCGGTTACTTAAGTGATACCGACATCAAGCAGGCCAACAACAAGCAGGTAGTGCGCTACACCCCCTGGCCCCAGACGGGCACCGTGGGCGGCACCGGCGGCAAGCTGCCGAGCAACGTGCACTTCCTGTGGTGGCACGACCACAACGACAGCGCCTACAACAATAACAGCGATTCCGATACCTTCGACGCCACGGGCTCGTCGCGGTGGGCCATGAACACCGACGGCGGCAGTGCCCTGGCCACGGGCTACCGTTACGTGCGCGACTGGTACCACTACGTGACCAAGGCCCGTACCCTGGGCCACGGCGCCCAGCTGGCCGACGGCTCGGGCACTGCCACCGAGTACGGCACCACCCAGAACGCCGATGGCGAGACGGTGTCCAACGGCATCGTGGAGAAGCGCTGGGGCTCCGAGACGCCGCTGGTGTGGTCGGAGACGCGCCTGCATATGCAGAAGGCCTGGCTGGCCACCTCCAGCCGCTTCATCAGCGGTGCCACCACGGCCATGACCGACACTAACGGCAATGCCGTGGCCACGGGCGTGGCCAACTACGAGGCCCAGCGCAAGTACAATTCCGAGGATACCCACGCCGGCTGGACGCCCTGGTGGAACGATTACTCCGGCCAGCGCCTGAACGAGAACCGCGGCGTTATCCTGGGCCAGTACACCACGGCCCTACAGTACAACCAGGACTTCGTGAGCGAGCTTACGGCCTACAACTACGGCGACCGCAATCTGGACGGCGTGGAGTTCACTTACGTGATGCCCCGCGGCGTGGAGCCCATTCTGGACGGCACCGTGACCGAGGTGCCCAAGGACGATACGGTGCTCGACCAGGAGGAGCCCGAGTACAAATCGACGCTGACGGTGCATTTCACCGCCGAGGATCTGAAGACCCCCGTGGTGTTCAGCGTCTACGGCGTTGACGGCCGCAAGGTGGGCACCTACCAGGCGTGGCCCAACCAGGACATCCTGATCACCAGCGACCATGTGGTGCAGAACACGGGCTCGGGCGACGGTTCCGGGGATGAGGGCGACGGCAGCGGCGACGCTGGCTCCGAGGGCGACGGCTCCGACGGGGACGCCGACGGCGACGGGGGCGACGCCGATGTCGACCTGCCCGGCGGCCCCTCGACGGCCAAGCCCGTCACCTTCGAAGAGGGCGACTACTGGGTCGTCGTGGAGAAGGTGGGCACCACGCCCGAGGGCCTGCCCTTCGAGACGAAGGAATACGAGTACAAGACCATCGACGAGAACAACCAGGTGGTCACCAACACCACCCTGTGGCCGCCGCGCAGCTTCCACGTGGTGTCCCATGACCGCATGGTGTCGAAGAACGACGGCGAGGGCGTTACCGTCGATCTGTCGGGCGTGACCAAGGAGGAGACCCAGAAGGTGTACTCCGCCGACGGCACGAATCCCACCCGTCTGTCGAAGCTGGTGGGCGATGCTGCCGCGGGCCAGGAAGTGGTTACCCTGGGCACGACCACCTATATCGTGGACGAGGAGAACGGCAAGTACGTGGCCTGGGAGGGCGATGCCACCAACAAGGCTGTGGAGATCGCCACCTATGATTCTGCGAGCGCCTCATCGGTGAAGGCGTCGTGGGAATTCACGCGCATCGAGCTGACGAGCCCGGTGTGGGTGCGCCTGCACGCCGACGGCGCGAGCCTCAACCATCCCGCCAAGGCCGAGATCGTGGATGCCGAGGGCAACGTGGCCCAGGGCACCGACGCCGATGGCAACGCGGTGGCCCTGACCGACCTGCCTGTGGCGGGCGGCACCTGGACCGGCGACGACGGCTGGGTCTGCCTGGGCAACCTGCCCCGCGGCCACTACACCGTGTGTTTCACGAGCGGGCCTGAGATGGACGAGGCCGTGGGCGATGGCGGCCGCGGCTACACCCAGGCCGAGCCGCAGGACTTCTACGTGGTGGGCCTCGGCGAGGATAGCCACCGCTTTGAATTCACCGTTGATCACGTGTACACCGAAAGCGCCGTGAGCCTGACGGTGAACGCCCGGGCCGCCGACCATGCGGCCGAGGTGGTGCTGAAGACCGAGAACGGCGAGGTGGTGGATCCGGCTACGGGCCAGGTGGCCCCCAACGACGGGGAGAACCCCCTGACCGCCGCCGAGCTTGAGCAGCGGTACAAGATCACCGTGCCCGCCAACAAGGAGCTGACCCTGGCCTCCACCCTGCCGCGCGGCGCCTACTACGTGGAAATGCTGAAGGCGCCGGCCATGGACTTCACCTACACCGAGATGGTGCGTGTGAACGAGGGCGGTACCGAGGTGGAGAAGGAAGTGGAGCGCACCGGCACGTGGGACTTCCTCATGCCCGATCCGTCGGTGGCGCGCCAACGCTTCGAGTCCGACGGCCACGGCAAGGCCGTGGCGCTGACCATGGATTGCGTGCTGGACGACCAGCCGCCGCGCCTGGTAGAAGGCCGTGCCGTGGTGCGCATCGACGTGACCGGCGAGGAGGCGAGTGCCGCCGATCCGGCCGCCTCCGTGACCTATCGCTTGGCTTCGGTGACCATGGAGGGCGAGGGCGATGACGCCCAGGCCACAGAAACGCTGCTGACGCAGAACAAGTCGCTGCCCCTCGGCCGCATGGCCGTGGTGGACAACCTGCAGCCCGGTACCTATCGCCTGTACTTTATGCGCTCTTCGAAGTTCATCGGCGAGGGCGGTCAGGAATTGATGTACGTGATGCCTACCGATCCGGTGGAGTTCACCGTGGCCGATGGCCAAAGCTGCGTCACCCTGCCGGCCGTGACCCTGACCGAGACCACCGCTTGGGCGGAAGAGGGCGATCCGGCGGCCCCCGAGGGCGAGCCGAGTGTGACGGGCTTTACCGCAGAGCTGGCCCGCGCCCTGGGCGACGGGGTGGCCGAGGTGCTGAACGAGGCGTCCGCCAGCTGCGCGGGCTTCGTCTCGCTGCCCACGGTGCCGCTTTCTGTAAAGGCAGCTCCCGAGCTGTTCGACGTGACCGAGGGCGCCGCAGTGCAGCCTGCGGCCGCGGGCGCGGCGCCGCTGACGGCCGATCTGGCGGGTGCCGGCGCCGGCGTCGCGCCGACCGCGACCGATGAGGCGGTGCCGACCGCCTCTGAGCGCCCCGAGCCGGTGAACGGCGAGTTCTTCGACGATGCCACCCAGGCCGAGATCAACGCGGCCGTGAATGCCGCCAACGACGAGGCCCTGCCCGCGGGCACCGGGGCGGCCGATGAGGCGACCGGCGCCGACGAGGGCGCCGCTGCGGAGGCCGAGCCCTACCGGGCCGATGATATGGTGCTGTACGCCGATACCGCCGACGAGGGCACCGCGCCCTCCGAGGGCGGGGTGGACATCAGCGCGGCCAATCTGGACGTGCTGGCGGCCCAGATCAAGGCGGGCGCCCGCGCCTACCTGCTGAAGAAGACCACCACGGTGGGCGGCAACTATTCTCAGGATCCGCAGCTGAACACCGAGTGGATCGACATCACCAAGCTGATGGACATCGAGGTGCTGCAGACGCCGGCGGCCGATACCAACAAGGGCTACTACGCGCCGGCGGCCTACCAGGATCCCGCCCGCGCTGGTGTGGCCGCTACGGCCAACACCGCCACGTCCACCTACTCTTCGGTGCCGGTTGATACTGCGGCCAGCGGCGTCACCAACCAATCCGAGGCCTACCGCGACAGCTCCCAGCCCTGGGTGCTGAAGGTGTCCGTGAAGCAGGAGCTGGGCAAGTGGTTCGGGCGTGCCATCGACGGTGCCCCCGCCAACCTGACCGATCCCGACGTGGTGAACGCCACGGGGCTCACGGCCGAGGAAGTGGAGGCCATCCAGGCGGCCTTGAACGACGGCGGCTATCAGATCAAGGTGAACATTCCGTCCCACGTGTTCGGCAACAACGAGTCGGAGACCTGGTACGACCGCGTGATGACCCGTCCGTTGGATCTGCGTTCCGCCGCCAAGCCGGGCCAGGACAAGCTGGCCGGCCAGGAGCCGTCGCTTTCCAGCGCCTACTATCAGATCTTCGATTACGATCACTACGAGGGCCTGAACCGCACCCGCGGAAGCGCCAACAGCACCTGGCATATGCAGCCCTACGGTATGGACTATAAGTTCACCCTGCAGCGCTACTACCGCAACAACGGCGGCGGTAACGAGCAGCAGCTGGCGGGCTCGCCGAACATGCCAGCGGTGAATGGCTTTACGGTGCAGAACAACACGGTGCGCCTGACCGACCCCGCCGACCGCGACACCGTGACCGACGTGATGGGTACGGCGGCGGCCAACCTCGATTTCTGGAAGCGCGCCTACAAGGACGCCACCGACGACAGCGGCGCGGTTCTGTACGCCCAGACGGGCACCCAGGCCGTGATGCGCAAGCCGGTGGTGCGCGTGTGGAACACCATCAGCCTGCCCGACGTGCTGACCGATGCCGTGGTGGATGGCGAGGGCACCGAGATGGCCGGCACGGTAACCGATGGCGTGGGCAAGGACTCGGCCAACTACTATCTGGAGGCCGAGACCGACACGCGCCAGGTGAACGTGCATGTGGAGAACCGCTTCTGGTGGGACGGCTATGCCCGCCATTACGCCAACGACCGCGATTACGGCGGCTATGTGATCAACGAGAACCGCTGGGCCACTTATTCTGTGGCCGGCGGCCAGATGGGCGACTTGGTGCTGCCCGTGGTGACGGTGGTTTTGCCCTACGGCGTCACCCCGGTGCACCGCACGACGCGCCAGCCCTACGGCCAGTGGCCCGATACGCCCCAGGAATTCCTCTACGAGGATTGGGACATCGCCAAGTCGGAGGGCGCCACCCGGGGCAATCCGGGCGGCGTGAACCAGAACGAGCGCCGCGCCTGGCTGGAGGAGAACTTCACCGCCACGGTCACCTACGAGCGCGTGACGGCTGACGAGACCCAGTACCCGGCGGCCGACATCAACAACGAGGAATACCGCTTCGTGGTGCGCTTCATCCCGAAGGGCAACGACCTGAACGGCGACCCTGAAACTGAGCAGCGCATTCGGTCCCATGAGATGGACACCTTCAAGTTCAGCGTGGCCATGTCCACCGAGCCCGAATGGAACGAACAGCCCGCGCACAGCGAGGCCTCGCGCGCCACCGAGAGCATCCGCACCTATGTGTCCAGCGCCATGACCGGCTATAAGGCGCTTACCGACGATGCCATCACGGCGGGCGGTATCGCCGACCCCTATACCGTGGGCGCTCCGGCCCGCTACCGCGGCGCCGGCACGAGCCGCGACCACGATCAGCGCCTGGATGCCGTGTCGGCAGCCTACATGACCGCGGCCAACAGCAACGGCAACTGGAACAATGTGGTGTGGCGCACGACGGACTACCTGTCGATCACCGCGTACAACGACGTGCACGGCTCGGCGGCCTACCGCTTCCAGTGGGAATACGACAACGTGTTCCCGGGCTCCTACGCGTCCGATTGCTGGAACAGCCACCGCAGCCATCATTACCATAGCTTCCAGAACATCACCCGCCTGCCCTACAACTACTACAACAGCGGCACGGCCACCAACGACCAGGTGCAGTACACGCATCTGCTGGGCTACTTCGGCAGTTACACCGAGAACAGCGGCACCAAGCGCTCGGGCGGCACGCTGGTGCCCCTCACGGGCGCCACGGGCAACAAGGGCCTGAACATCTCCGAGTTCAACTGGCGCACCCAGTACGCCCTGTCCGAGGAGACCACCAAGCGCTTGAACTCCACGGCCACGAACATGACCACGGGCCAGACCGACACGAACATTGCCGATGCGAAGACCGAGCCCTTCGGTCGCCGCGGCGTGGACGATGCGGGCAACCCCACCGTGACCCAGGCCACCCATATCGACGGCGGCGTGTTCGCGGCGAACAAGATGCGCCTGAAGACCCCCACGCTGGGCTCGGCCATGGAGATCGAGACCGCTCCGGCCGACCGTCCCCAGGACGGCACGGTGTCCGACAGCGCCCACAGCACCACGGGCAAGGGCGCCTCGGAGGGCGCGAAGCTGACTCAGGACGGCGATCCGTTCCAGTACGACGACGAGGTATGGCTGGCGGCCACCCTGAAGAACCAGAGCACCAAGGACCAGGGCGCCAACAACGCCGCTTCGGGCCAGCAGGGCAAGGAAGGCGCGCTGCAACACGCCAAGCTGGTGTTCTCGCTGTACCTGCCGCAGCAGGTGACCTTCTACGACGAGGCCCTGCTGAGAAACCTCGGCGAGGACGTGAACGGCGCCAACTACGAGAAGCTGCTGACCGACTACGTGGGCGATAACTACTCGTTCTACATCGAGCGCACCTATAAGGACCGCCATACCGACACCGGTGTGACCACGGGCACCAAGACCGTCTTCGACGAGTTCACCGGCTCGGCGAAGTTCCCCAAGCGCTCGCAGCAGCAGACGAAGTACGAGCGCCTGACGCCCAAGCAGCTGGTGGAGGCCGGGTGGACCCTGCGCGTGCGCGTGCAGCCCGACTACGACGCCGACGGCTACGTGCAGAAAGACTACGCCAAGGGCGATGTGGACGATCTGGACGATCTGCCCCAGAGCCCCGATGTGAAGCAGCGCATCCACGGCGGTGAAGTGGTGGTGTTCGAATTGACGCCGCCCGATGATGCCTCCGACCTGGAATTCGTGAAGCATCCCAGCATGCTGTCGGCGTTCTGGGACAACGTGCGGGCCGACGGCTACGTGGGCCCCGGCGACTCCATCACGCTGAAGGTGCGCACCCGCATCGACAACGTGGGCGATGAGGAGTCGGCCCTGGAGGGTCTGACCGACGCCGACGGCGATGCGCTCGGCTATGCCCAGCAGTTGGAGGCCATCCGCACGTGGAGCGCCGAGGCCTCCAAGGCCTACTTCGCCACCGAGAATCAAGATGCCTCCTGGCTGCCCCAGGCCACGGGCTGGTCCCACACCTTCGACGAGGCGGTGGACGTGACCATCGTGGACGATGCCGATGCCACTTCGCAGTTCGTGAAGGGCGACATCCGCCTGACTCGCGACGATGCGGCCACCATTTACGTAGTGAACCGCGACGCGGAAGGCCGTATCGTCTACGACGCCGAGGGCAACCCCACTTTCACGCCCATCCTGGATGCGCTGGGCGCGGCCACGACGTTCACCTTCGAGGCCGGCGAGACCTACCTGAAGCCCACCGTGGCCGTCGACTCGGTAACTTCGCTGGGCACTGACTGGTTCAACAGCCAGTCGCCCTCGTACTTCCAGTGGGCCGCCGGCAGCGTGCTGGTGGACGACAAGCTGTCCCACATTGACCCGGACACCGGCGAAGTGGTGCCCGATGTGGACTACGACCGCGACCATAAGGACACGAGCGGCGACGAGCGCCAGAAGCTGGTGGTGGACGAGAACGGCGATGCGGTGCCGGGCGAGGACGGCGAAGACCAGTACGTGTCCGTGAACCGCGGCTTCCCCGAGCGCCATCTGGCCAGCGTAAGCGGCACCTTCGACATCCGCAAGCCCTCGGCCAGCGTGCGCGCCGACACCGGCGCCGTGCGCTCGCCCACCGACGACTCCAATGCCATCGACTCCACCCAGTCTGGCTCCAACGACCTGTACGTGACCCAGGCCATCAACACCGGTGCCGCGGTGAACAGCTTCATCGTGGACTGGCAGGTGCCGCTGTGGGCCTTGGGCTCGCAGTCGAGCGAGAACGCGCCGCTGAACTCCATCTCCACGCCCGTGGGTCGCGTGACGCCGTCCATCACCTCGGTGAAGAGCGGCGTGTGGGAGATTCCCGGCACCTATAAGTGGGAAGTTACCAACCCGCGCACGGGCGAGACCTACGATGCCGGCGAGGGCATCCACTACTACGACGACAAGGGCAAGGAAGTGGGCGCCTGGCGCGTCAGCTTCAAGAACACCAAGCGCATCGACGGCGTGACCCATTACCGGTACTTCATCGGCACCGGCGAGGAAGACTACGCCGTGGAGTACGAGACCGAGGCCGACGGCACCACGAAATACGAGAAGGACGAAGCGGGCAAGCTGATTCTGGACGACAACGGCAACCCGATCCCTGTGGTGAAGTACGAGGGCGACGGCAAGACGCCGATCTACCGCTACGTCATCGCCGCCAACGCCCGCCGGGTGCCCGTCACCTTCGACGAGACCGACCCCGAGCAGACCAAGAACCTGACGCCCGAGCAGATCGCCGCGAAGAAGGCCGAGGCTGAAGAGGCCGCCGCCAACCGCGCGATCGAGGAGAAGCTGTGGGTGTTCGTGTACGTGCGCCGCAACGTCACCGACACGAAGACGGCCAACAACGGCTACGTGGAGCAGAACGCCAACTTCTATCAGGATCGCGAGAACTTCGCGAAGCCCGGCACCGACGCCGACCGCGACTATTTCAACGGCGAGGACGACACCTACGACTACAATACCGCTGATGAGAAGAACTTCCGCTGGACGCTGGTGGGCTATGCCCGCGTCAGCGACAAGAGCAACCGCACTTTCACGAACCTGGGCACGGGCGGCCAGGTGCGTCAGGTGCGCTGGGTGGTGAAGGCCTGCGACACCGCCCAGGTGAACGGCACCACCATGCCCGTGGACGCCACGGGCAAGCCCATCGACGCCGCGGCCGTTACGGCCTCGGTGAACCGCACCCGCCAAGTGGTGGTGGATGACAGCCTGGCCCAGGAGGTGCCCGTGCCCACGGGCTTCCGCCTGGCCGTGGATGCCGATCCCTATACCGCCGAGGTGGAGATGCCCGACGACGTTGACCCCACGCGCAGCAACACCGCCTGGGCGATGCAGCGCAGCTTCGAGGACGGCCTGGACATCGATAAGTCTATCCTGTACCGCTATGTGGAGCGCAACCTGGGCAACGTGAGCAACCTGGATATGAGCCAGGTGAAGCGCATCGGCCCCCACAAGCTGTCGTTCTTCGGCGAGGAGATCACCACCCGCCTGGGCTGCAGTATCAACCACGTGGAGCCCGAGACGCGCACCACCACCGACGCGAGCGGCGCCCCCGTAACCTATACGGTGTATGTGTGCAAGGACTGCAAGGAAGAGTACTCGGAGGAGGCCTACAAGCGCTGGCAGGCCGAGGGCGCGAGCGGTGCAGAGAAGGAATGCTGGACCCGCACCATGCAGGGCAACCTGATTATCGAGGCCCTGACGCCCATGCGCCAGACCGGTTCGTCCATGCCCGACTCCATCACCGACAACGCCGCCATGATCCACGGCAGCGCCTTCATCACCGAGCTGCCGAAGATCCAGATCGACCGCAGCGCCCAGCCGCTGTACAGCGTGGCCCCTCTTTCGGAGCCGGCTGACAAGGATGCGGTGAACCTGCTGGTGGACGAGGGTACCGACGAGCGCATCGTGGACGCGGTGTCCGAGATGTTCACCGTGGACTCGGTGAACTACGTGCCCGCTGCCGATGGTGACGAGACGGCGGCAGCCGCGGCGGCCGCTCCTGCGTCGGCGGCCCCGGCGACCCTGGCGGCGGCGCCCGGCGCAGCCCTGATGGGCGCGGGCGCGGCTCCGGTGGCCGAGGGCGGCGCCGACCCGCTCGACGGCGACGGCGACGCCGACACGGTAACGTTGGCCTACCATGCCAACGGTGGTACGGGCACCCCGCCCGCCGCCCAGACCGTGACCACGGGCGAGGCCGTCAGCGTGGCGGCCGGCACCGGCCTTTCGCGCAAGGACTACCTCTTCAACGGCTGGAACACCGCAGCCGATGGGTCGGGCCTTGCCTACCAGCCCGGCGACAGCCTGAACGTGGGGGAGAACATCACCCTGTACGCCCAGTGGAAGCACGAGCCGAAGCCCATCAAGATCACCTTCAACTCCAACGCGCCGCGCGGCGAGATCACCAACAGCGAGGACCCGAGCAACAGTTTGGCCCTGAAGGAGAACTACGTGGTGGACGCCATGTCCTACCAGGACTTCGCGCTGCCGCTGAATCGCTATGCCCGCGTGAACTACACCTTCGCCGGCTGGAACACGAGCCAAGATGGCCTGGGTACCTGGTACAGCGACAAGCAGGTGGCCCAGTTCCAGGGCGACATCACCCTGTACGCCCAGTGGTCCCAGGGCTCGGTGTCCGACTCGGTGCACGTGAACCACTTCGCCACGGCGGTGCCGCGCTACGACGACACGAAGTACGCCGAGTTCGAGCGTGCCCGCGCTGGCTTCTTCCGTTCCGACGAGAAGCCCACCATTAAGATCGACGTGGCCCAGTGGTACTTCACCGGCACCGCCTCGGAGGGCTACAGCTGGACGAGCAAGAATATCAAGCTGGATCCCGAGGACTCGCTGTTCATGCGCTACGAGATCAAGCTGTACAACATCAGCCAGTCGCAGCTGCGCATGCTCGGCTACAACGAGGACGCCTTCCCCACTGATACGGCCACCAACCCCGAGCTGTCGGCGCTGCTGCCCCGTATCCAGAACTTCGGCCCCACGCCGGCCACCATGTTCGATAAGCTGCCGGCGCTGAACGCCACCCAGAACGCGCGCTTGGCCCAGGCGGCCGAGATTCGCAAGTTGTCCGAGGAACTTGCCTCTATGGCCCAAGGCTACGTGCCCTCGGAATGGAAGTGGAACCCCGTGGACATGGATCCCGAGGACATTGCCGCGGGTGCCGTGCCCGGCGTGGACGCGAGCGATACCGAGCGCCGCGCCTTCGTGACCAAGCTGGAGGCGCTGATCGCCAAGTTGGAGGCGATCGACATCATCGGCGGCGACCAGGTGCCCACGGCCAGCAAGGAGACGGTGGACAATATCAGCGCGTCGGTGGCTGCCCAGATAAAGGCCCTGCGCGGCTTCCAACGCGCCACCTATGACGAAGAGGGCAACCTGGTCACGCCCGAGCACTACGACATTACGCTGGTGAAGCCGAGCGACGTGGTCACCACCTCGGCTACCATCGCGGCCCAGGCCAACTCCTTGGAGACTCAGGTGTCCGACGAGCGCCCCTACTCGCGCGTGCTGCAGTACGTCCCCTATACCCAGATGCTGGCCACCGATGCCAACGGCAAGGCCACCAACCCCCTGAACGTGGACTACCAGCATCGCCCCACGAGCGCCACTTCGGTGGATGCCAAGCCCATGAACACCCAGGTGCCGCTGTGGTCCTACCGCCTGGTGAAGTTCCGCGAGTACGAGATCGAGGAAGAGACGGGCTACCGTACCGAGAAGGGTCCCCATGGCGAGACCTTGGACCGCTTCGGCAATCCGGTGGAAGACGAGTCTGTGAACTCCACGGTGTACTTCGTGAAGAACCACGATGCCGCTACAGGCACCATGGCCGACGTGGTGGCCGCCAATGGCGCCACCATCACCCTGCCCGAGTGCTCCTTCACGCGCTACGGGTACAAGTTTATCGGCTGGAACACCGTCAGCGACGGCTCGGGCACGATGTATCAGCCCGGCGATGCCTACCAGGTGCCCGATACGAGCGCGGGCCTGTTCGCCCAGTGGGAGCTGGACGAGGCAGTGCAGTCGCAGGTGAGCTTTGACGCCAACGGGGGCGCCGGCGAGATGGAGGCCATGCTGTACGCCAACGGCTCGGTGGTGGTGCTGCCCTTCTGCACCTTCACGGCCCCGGCCGGGTATACCTTCGATGGGTGGAACAGCCGCGCCGACGGCACCGGTACCGCCTACGATCCCGACGAGGCCTTCACGGTGCCCTCGCTGTCGCTGACCCTGTACGCCCAATGGAAGGCCGAGGGTGCCGCTGACCCCGCGTCGCGCGCCCGCGCCGCCGCCCAGGCGGCCGATGCGGCCGACGCGGCCGACGAGGATGCCGTGTTCGCCTTGGGCGACGGAGGCGAGATCATGACGCTTTCCTCCGATGCCGTGCGCGAGAGCGACGGCGACGACGAGGGCGACAAGAAGGTGTATCTGGCCGGCAGCTTGACCGAGTACGACGACATCCTGTTCGGCGCCGACGGCAAGCAGCCTATCGACGACACGGCTGCGGCCATCCGCGACACCAGCCTGTCGGGCACGAGCAACGCCGGCGGCACCATCCGCGCCTACGGCGGCTCGACCATTTCCGGTGCCGACCAGTTCTCCTACCTGTATCCCAACAGCGCCTTCACCGACAACGTGACCGGTTCGGCCACCACCAACACGCGACGCTCGCTGGTGTTCAGCTTCGCCGGCGCCAACGGCGACCGCGGCACGCTGAACCCGGGCGAGGCCCTCATCGTGGACTTCATGATGCAGTTCGATGAGAACCGCAACGCCACCACCGACTCGGGCACGGCGCTGGTGATGCAGGCCTATGCCGACAAGGCGGGCAGCTACGAGTTCTACGACTACCCCTTCACCACCCTGGATGCCAGCGGCCGCTTGCAGTACTACACCAACGAGATGCTGAACTCGTCGGACTCCACGGTGAACAAGGACTCCTCCTACCGCTCCGACCTGTCCGACGGCAACGGCAACGGCGACTCCTCCGAGACGCTGCTGCGCATCGACGCGCCTTCCGTGGGTTGGAAGGAGAACGACGATGTGAAGCAGGATAAGCAGGTGGTGCCCCACTACACCGACGAGATGTTCAAGTACCGTTCGGGCACCGCGGCGGTCACCGAGGGCTCGAGCTACCGCTGGTGGCTCATCGACCAGTACGCCGGCAGCAGCGCCGCGTCGGCGCTGATGTACAAGCACGCCACCTTCGTGGACCGCCTGCCCGAGAAGGACGATTACGAGGCCTCGACCTACGATTCCTCGGGCGACGTGTACAACCTGCGCCAGTCCCAGTGGTCGGGCTGGCTGAAGGATCTGGACGCCATCAAGGCCTACTACACCGACACCACGGTAGACGATGCCACCCAGAACCAGGTGGGCATGTACGAGATTCGCACCAAGGACGAGGTGGATCCCATCACCGGCGTGATGAACCCCAAGCAGGTGGATGTGTGGCTGGGCCCGCTGAAGGTGGAGCGCAACACCGACGGCTCTATCAGCAAGCTGTCGCCGGCCTCGCCGGCCGATAAGGTGCTGCCCGTCGACGAGGCCCGCGCCTACGCCAAGGCCAACGGCTACGATTGGGGCGAGGACGAGTACGGCGAGTTCGTCACCCGCTGGGTGACGGCGTACTCCACCACCGACCAGATGGACGAGAAGCTGGTGGATTGGATTCACACCAGCAGCAATATCGAGGCCAACGCCGGCGTGAACGCATCCAGCTTCGCGAAGTGGTCGGCCACGGCCCGCATGGCCAGCATCAATATGGTGAACCTGAACGACCTGAAGGACTACGTGAAGGCCCATCCCACCGAGGCCGACGAGCTGACGCGCTCCATCGGCATGCTGTGGACCCGCGTGGTGGACCAGAAGCTGCACCTGATGGAGAACAGCGGGGATGTGCGCATCGCCTTCGAGATGCACGCGCCGCTGAACCTGCCCAAGTTCCTGGGCAGCGCCGGCTCCACCTACAAGTCCATCGACGGCATCAACATGGAAGAGGCCACGCCGCTGCAGAAGTACCTGTACCAGACGAGCCAGTGGAACACCTTCCTGTCCATGGTGGACTACCGCACCGGCCCCACGGGCATGACCTATAAGAACAAGGAGCTCGAACAGGCCGGCGTGTACATCGACGCGCCCGAGGGCTACGGCTATTTGGGCAGCTACGTGTGGCTCGACGACAACTGGGACGGCCTGACCAACGACACCGACGGCGAGAAGACCACCGACTTCTTCGGCAACGAGACCACCTACCACAAGGGTGTGAACGGCCGCTACATGCTGTCCAACGAGCGCACGGTGGACCCCGAGACCGGCGAGGTGAAGTACACCTACGACGGCGGCCAGGACACCCGTGCCCTGTTCCGCGACTTGAATCACGACGACGTGAAGGAAGACCCGGGCATCAACGGCGTGAAGGTGGAACTGCTGAACGAGTACGGCATTCCCGTGAACCGCAACGGCGAGGCCGTGGTGCAGGTGAAGGAGTCGAAGAACTCCGACAAGCTGATCTGGGTGAAGGCCAATCCGCAGACTGGCTCGGCCCTGTTGAACGTGTACGGCGGCTACGATCTGGCTTCCACGAACGAGGACATCGATCTGGGCGCCTACGTCTACACCACCGAGAGCGACTACTACAACAACCGCGGACACTATATGTTCTCGATGCTGAAGCCGGGCAAGTACCGTCTGCGCTTCACCTTCCCGCAGGCCTACAGCCACTATGCGCTCACTACCAAGCGCATCGGCGCGAGCGAGGTGCCCGTAACCGATAAGCTGGGCACCGAGGTGGGCGGCACGCAGGATGCGAGCGCGTACATGCAGGTGGAGCGCAAGAACGGCATTATGACGGCCACCTCCGACGTGATCACCGTGGACGCCATGGAGTACAACGCCGATGCCTACGAGGCCGGCTCGCCCAAGACCGGCAACGAGATCTACGACGCGAAGATGACCAGCTACAACGTGGGCATCGCCATGCCGGTGACCTACACGGGCGTGGCCTTCCGCGACGACAAGCTGGCCGGCTACGAGGAAATGGAAGAGGATCCCGACTTCGGCGACGGCAACGGCGATGGCAACGGCGATGGCGACGGCGAGGGCGAGGGCGAGGGCGGCGACAATCCCGGCGACATCTTCGGGAAGTCGGCTACGGCTGAAAGTGTGGCCAAGCTGAATGCCATGGTGGAGACCGGCGCGGTGGGCCTCGACGGCGTGGTTGGCGCAGGCGACGGGGCTGCGGGCGACGCGGCCGACCCGAACGTCGCGGCGGCGGCCGAGGCGGGCATCATGCCTCTGGCCCTGACCCCGGACAACGCGCCCGAGGTGGACAAGGCCGCGGGCGAGGCTGACTACTTCATCATGGTGGACGGCAAGAAGACCCTGAATCTGGACAAGATGGTGGAGCTGGACGGCTCGGTGGATCCCGAGCTGATCGACGGCGTGCTGGACTGGGTGAACGTTGACCTGGACGCCGACAACCCGCTCACTTCGGATTCCGATGCCGTGACGGCTCTGCCGGTGAACGAACTGCGCCTGAAGAACATGGAAGTGTCGGTGCAGGTGTACAACGAGCAGGACAAGACCTGGAGCCAGGCCTACGATGCCGACGGCAACCGCGCCGTGGTGCAGACCGACAACGACCTGTACGTGCGCGCCAGCGACAACGAGAACTGGCAGCGCGCCTTCGACGACGCCGGCAATAAGCTGGTGGCCGTGGAGGACTACGACACCCTGCAGTGGAAGTGGGAGCCCCGCGTGAACGCCGACGGCACGTCGGTGGAATCCACGGGCGCCTTCACCTTCAAGCTGGAGCCGGGACACCTGTACAAGATCGTCTGCAAGGACATGAAGAACCGCGTGCTGAAGCCCTCGGTGATGAACTGGGAGGACAGCCCGCTTTCCCGTCCCGAGAAGAACGTGGAGGACCAGCCCGAGGCCGATCGCGGCACCCTGGCCAACCAGGTGGCCGCCATGTGGGACAACGACCTGTGGCTGAAGAGCGGTATCGCCGAGACCAACAGCTTCCGGGCCGAAGTGCCCACCGTGGGCGGCGGCTCGAACAAGGCCGTGTACGAGGATCCGACCAAGCCGTGGCTGGGCTACAAGGTGTACGACAAGCTGGCCTTAGGCTGGATCGACGGCACCAAGGGCTTCCTCGGCAACTACGTGTGGAACGATGTGAATTACAACGGCGTGCAGGACGATGTGCCCACCGACCTGGTGAAGACCATCGGCGTGGGCCAGGTGACCGTGACGCTGGAGCAGTACTACTGGCTGCCCGACGATGCCGATCCCGACAACCCGAACGGCTACGACCCGGGCAAGCCCGGCCTGGACGGCACCGGGCACGGCCGGTGGGTGCTGAACGATCTGGAGTACAAGACGGCCCGCACCTCCAATGCCGGCAGCTACGTGTTCAAGGGCGTGTCCACCTACGTGGCCGACCCGAACGCGCCCAAGACCGTGCGCGAGGAGGACAAGGCCAAGTACCTGGCCGGCTACCGCGTGCGCATCGATCGCGACAACCTGAAGCTGGTCACGCGCGATTGGGGCTTAAGCCTGCGGAATACGGCCAAGAACCTGATCACGGGCGAGTTCGATGAGGAACTGGACTCGGATGCCAATATGGGGGCCGTGAAGGTGACCAACCCCGATGGCACCGACTACCTGAAGAACGGCAAGCCGGTGTACGCCTACTACCTGAACGAGCTGGATTCCGGCGCGCTCACCTCGCCCGGCTTGGGCGGGGGCACGCTGCCCATGACCGGCGGCCACGACGCCGATGTGTCCTTCGATCAGATGATCGTGGTGGCCGGCGAAGTGAAGAGCCCGGACGCTGAGGGCGTGGTGACCGAGAACGTCCGCCTGGTGGCGCGTAAGAAGGGCCTTTTCGACGAGGGTGCCGGCTACGACCTGGGTGCTGCCCAGCGTATCGAGCACTGGGACGTGGGCCTGGTGGAGGTTCCCCGTTCGTCTATCACCGGCACGGTGTGGAACGACGAGAACTACGACGGCATCATGGACGAGGACGAAGCGGGCCTGGTCGGCGAGACCGTGGCCGTGGAGCAGTACTACTATAAGGATGGCACCTGGGTGCGCAACGACCGCTTCGGCGACGACGAGCGCACGAGCGTGCGCGCGAACTGGAAGACCGAGGTGCGCAAGAACGTCCAGGGTATCGACGAGACCTGGTGGCTGCGCGAGTACACCGACGCGGCCGGCCAGAAGGTGCCCGTGGAGATGAAGGCCGAGACCGATTCCGACGGCAATCCGCTGCTGGACGCCGAGGGCAACGTGGCCGAGGGCGCCACCTATCCGTCCGGCGAGACGGCCGAGGATGGTAAGGTGCTCGTGCACACCGACGAGAACGGCGTGTACACTTTCGACAACCTGCCCACGGCCTACACCGACGGCGACGGCGCCCACTACCTGGCCGCCTACCGCGTGGTGCTGGTGGGGCTGCACAGCGACAAGGTGTACGACGAGGACGATCCCACGAAGCTTTTGTACGAGACGCCGTGGATGATGACCCACTATCACCAGGGCGACGATGTGCTGGGTGATTCCGACGTGCGCGACGACCAGGGCCTGCGCCAGACCACCTACCCGGTGATCGGCCGCGAGGTGGAAGGCGCCGACGGTGCGGGCACCACCCAGCTGCGCGCGCTGGACGGCCAGATCATCCTGGCCGACACCGTGAAGACGGGCCGTGAGAACAGCTATCAGCCCTCGCAGATCGAGGTGAATCGCAGCGACGTGTACCAGGACGCCACTGGCACCGTGCTGTACGACTATCTGACCGCGCGCGCCACCGAGGTGCAGGGCGGCGACGTGGGCGAGGTGGCGGTGCCGCGCCGCGAGGTGAACGGTCGCGTGTGGCACGACGAGGATTACGACGGCGTGCAGGACTTCCGCGAGGAAGACGAGCCGGTGCTGGACGGGAACGGCGATGTTGTGGAAGACGCCGAGGGCAACCCGGTCACGCAGAAGGTGAAGGTGTACGACGAGCCGGGCATCGAGGGCGAGGCCGTGACCCTGTCGCAGTGGTACTTCGACCCGGCGGCCGCCGATGGCGCGGGCGCGTGGGTACGCAACGAGCAGTTCTGCCGCGACGGCTTCAACATGCTGGCGGCGGTGGCCACCGATGATTGGGCCGTAGACGAGACCGACGCCGACGCCCTGGCGGCGGCCCTGTCCGACGACGGCTATGTGACCCTGACCACCAACGGCGACGGCGAGTACAGCTTCAAGAACCTGCCGACGGCCTATGTGAGCGCCGACGGCAAGCTGTATTTGGCCAGCTATCGTCTGACCCTGGCGGGCCTGGAGCAGCAGGAAGTGGTTGACCCCGCCACCAACACCGTCACGTCGAAGGTGCCGTGGCTGATGACCCGCTACCATGTGGGCGACGAACTGGAAGCCGATTCCGATTTGGACGACACCCTGGCCGGTACCGAGGCGAGCTACCACCTGCTGGGCCGCGAGGCGGTGGCCGACGGCGTGGCCGCCGGCGTGCGCGCCCAGGACGGCCAGATCATCCTGGCCGGGCCCAAGCCCGACAGCGTGACCGTTGACGGCGCCAAGACCACGCTCGTCACCGTGCCCGAGGCCGATGTGGTCGAGGGCGGCACGGGCTCGGTGCTCTTTGACATCATGCGTGCCCGCAAGGGCGCGACCGAGGCCTACAACGGCGGCGACGCCGGCCAGCTGCCGGTGCCCACCCGCTCGGTGTCGGGCCGCGTGTGGGAGGACGCCAACTACGACGGCCTGCAGGAGGTGACCTACCGCGAGGAGACGGTGACCGACGAGAACGGCGACCCCGTGAAGCGCAAGGTGCCCGTGTACAGCGTCGATGAACCGGGCGTGGAGGGGCAGACCATCACCCTGGAGCAGTGGTACTACGATCCGGCGCGGACGAACCCCGACCTGCCGGCCTTCATGACCGACTACGATGACAGCCTGAACCTGTCGGGCAAGATCGATGCCGCCTACGAGAACCATTGGTTCCGTAACGAGCAGTTCGGTGCCGACATCTACACCACCCTGGACGACGCCGAGCATCCGCTGGTGAGCGACGACTGGGCGGCCGATGCCGCAGCCGCCGATGGCGTGCTGACGGTGAAGACCGACGCCGACGGCCGCTACCAGTTCGACAACCTGCCCACGGCCTACACCGACGATACGGGCAAGCAGTACCTGGCCGGCTACCGCGTGAAGCTGGGTATGCTGAACGACACCGACGAGGGCGCGTGGATGATGACCCGCTACCACGAGGGCGATCAGGCGACGGCGCTGTCCGTGGACTCCGATTTGCCCGACAACCTGGGCATCTCCAAGGACTACCCGCTGATCGGGCGCGAGGAATTCGTGGCCGACACGGTGGAGGGCACCGATGAGAACGGCAACCCCACCACCACGGTGACGCCCAAGCGCTACCTGGGCATGCGCCAGGAGATGCTGGAGGGCCAGATCATCCTGGCCGACCGCACCGACGCGCCGCGGACCGTGACGGCCGAGCAGGCCATCGCGGGCAGCGACTTCGCCAACAACCTGGGAGCCGAGCCGCTCACCTTCGACTGGATGAGCGCGCGGGCCTACGAGGAGGGCTTCGACACCATCGGCGGCGGCGACGCCGGCGAGCTGCCGCCTCCGACCCAGGACATCGTGGGCATCTTCTGGAACGATGCCGACAACGACGGCGTGCAGACCATCGACGAGCTGACGGGCGACCCGGTGCTGTACGGGCCGGCCGACGAGAACGGCGCGCGCGAGCGCGTGGTGATCGACTACGCCACCGACGGCACCATGAAGGCCTACCGCTTTGGCGAGGACGGCCTGCGCGGCGATATGATCAAATACTCCGAGTTCGGCGCCGACGGCAAGCTGTATATCTACGAAAAGGACGACAGCGGCGCCTGGGTGCTGATGAAGCGCACCGTGCACAACGGTAGCACCACCGAAGAGGTGGATGCGATCTACGAGCCCGCCGAGCTGGGCGAGGCCTATCGTGACGGCACGGTGTACGAGGAGCTGGTCAGCGAGGACGGCATCAACAACGCCCGCGTGACCCTGGAGCGCTACAAGTCCGTGGACGGCGTGTGGGTGGAAGACGAGGAATGGGTCGTCGGCACCGATTCCTGGGATGCCTACCGGGCCAACCCGGCCAACACCTGGAACGAGACGCCCACCTTCGACGCGAGCCAGCACGTGCAGTACACGGCGGTGCAGGAGTACTCCGACGGCACTATCCGCGCCGGTGTGTACCGCTTCGAGGACCTGCCCACCCAGACCATGGATCCGGTCACGGGCAAGAAGATCGTCTACGGCTACAAGGTGCGCTACACCGACGCCGGCTACAAGCAGCGCGCGTGGATGATCGCGAAGTACCAGCAGAAGGACAACTTCACTCAGGACTCCGACCTCATCAACTTCAATGCGAATCTGATGAGCGACGGTGAGTACGACGTGCTGTTGAACCGCAAGGACGACAGCTCGGTGCTGGGCAACGTGCACGAGAGCAGTGCCTCGAACAACGACAACCAGGACCTGGGCCTGCTGAGCCTGGACGAGGCCCTGGATCAGAAGAAGGATGCGGTCACCCGGGCCGCGGCAACGCGCGCGCGGATGGCGCCCGGTGCCTTCGCCGCGGTGCTGACCGCTTCGGTGATGGCGGCGGCCGAGGTGGCCGCGCCGCGCGACGCGACGGCGACCTTGGACCAGTACGACTTGGCGGCCGGCTCGGATCGCGCCTACAACGACGCGGCCCTGCTGAAGCAGCCCACGAGCACCATCGAGGGCGTGCTGTTCCAGGACGAGAACTACAACGGCAAGCTGGACGGCACCCCGGCCCGCGGCGAGAAGCGCCTGGAGGGCAAGACGGTGTACCTGCACGCCTGGGGCCTGAAGCTGGTGGCCGACGGCTCGGCGGAGTGCCAGTGCACCACGCCGGCTCAGCCCGGCGACGGTCAGCTGCCGGCTTCGGCCGGGGCTATCGCCGCGACCAACGTGGACGGCGGCCCGGTGGAGATCAATGGTGCGACCTACCATTGGGAGTGGGTGGCTGAGAAGGACGGCACCATCAGCACGGTGACCGACGGCGAGGGCCGCTTCGCCTTCGACGATCTGCCCTCGGCCACGCGCGAGGTGGTGAACGAGGACGCCTACCTGGGCGACGCGTTCAAGCCCTGGTACATGCTGGGCTACACCCTGGAGGTGGAGGGCTCGGCGGCCGACGACGGCGTGCTGGGTCTGCCGGTGACGCGCCTTTTGACCGACACTGTGGTGGACGGCGAAGTGGTGGAGGCTCCCCAGACGGCTTCCAAGGTGCATCGCCCGAGCGACGTGACGGCGCTGAACGATCGCGTGGCCAATAATGCCGGCTACACGACGGGCCGCTACGCCATCACTTTGAACGAGGTGAACAAGCAGACCGATGATGTGACCGTGCTGGACGGCCGTTTGGTGCTGGCCGATGCGGCCACGACCGAGGCCGACGCGGTGGGCGCTACCGATCCGGCCTACTACGTGAATGCCAACGGCATGGCCTTCGACCTGTCCACCACGCGCGATGTCGACTGCATGAACGGCGGCTTCGGTCCCTTTGGTCAGGCGAGCATCTCGGGCGTGGCTTGGGACGATGCCAACTACGACGGTATCCGCAACTACAAGACGTCTCTGGATGTGCCCGAGGGTGAGGGCGACGAGGGCGACGGCCAGGGTGACGGTGCCGACGGGTCGGCGGCTGCGCCTGCCGCGGCTGCGGCGGACGGTGCCGATGAGCCGGCGACTCAGGCCGGCGACGGCGCGGGTGGCGGCTCCGGCGATGCGGGCGAGGGCGACGGGCCCGGCTCCGTGGTGCCGTTGGAAGACCCGCTCGTGGGCGAGACTGTGTACGTGACCCAGGAATACTACGACCCGACGGTGCCCAACGCCGCGGGCGGCGTGGGCCGCTGGGTGCCCAACCCGGCCTTCGGCGACAATCGCGACAAGCCCCAGGTGGGCAACTTGACGGCCACCGACCGCTCGGTCACGGTGCGCTACGTGACGGCCAATACCCAGTACTCCATCGACGGCGGGGCCACCTGGTTCACCGACGAGGAGGACCCGACGGTGGACAACGCGACCGTGTTCCCGTGGCCGGCTGACAACACCGGGCGCTTCAGCGACGGCATGGCCCTGGCCGGCGGCGCCACGCTCAGCATCAAGCCGCTGACCGAGTACGGCGTCATCTGCCGCCAGCAGGCTTCCGACGGCACGTGGTCGGTGAGCGATCCGTTCTACGTGTGCACGCGCGGCCAGTCGAGGCTGGATGCCGTGGCCTTCGCCGACGGCGGCTTGGAGGCCTCATCCAGCACCATCACCTTCACCGAGAAGGAGAACTGGTGGCTGGAGACGGCGGGCTGGGAAGACGCCGATGCCCGCAATGGCTGGGAGTACGCGGCCATTCCCGCCGGCTCTGCGACGGTGCCCGCCAATACCGCGTGGGTGCGCCCCGACGGTACCGGCGTGGTGACCTTGGGCAACCTGGCACCGCGCACTGCCTATCAGGTGGTGGCCCGCATTCGTGCCTACGACGAGTTCGATCTGCCCGTGGTGAAGGGCCAGACGGTGGCTGCGGCTGCCGCGGCGCTGCGTGCCCAGGGTCTGGTGGTGGACGAGGACGCGGTGCGCGAGGAGTACCACGACACGGTGAAGAAGGGCCTGGTCATCGGCACCGATCCCGTTGCGGGCACCTCGATGCGCCCGGGCATGACGGTGACGCTCGTTGTGTCGCTGGGCGTGAAGGAGCCCGAGCCCGAGCCTGAGCCGGAGCCCGAGCCCAACCCTGCACCGGAGCCCGAGCCGGGTCCCGATCCCGATCAGCCGGAGACGCCCGATCCCGACGGACCGGAGACGGTCTCGGTGGTTGCTTTCGGTGCCGGTGCCGCCTTGATGCATCAGGCGGGGCTGCCGCTGTTCGCGGCCGAGGCCTTCGGCGGTGTCTCGTTGTACGCCATGGGCGAGCATGACCAGTTCGGCCTGGCTGAGAACTACGCGCTGACCACGGTGCCCTCGGTGCTGGGCGAGTCGGAGAACTACGAGCCCACCAACGGCAGCGGCCCGCAGGATTCCGTGAAGCCGGCGCCTCCGGGAGCCCGCGCGGTGGAGACCGATCACGAGGGCATCTACCGCTTCAACAACCTGCAGTGCTATGTGCAGAAGGGCGCTGACGGCAAGCTGGTGGGCTACAACGATCGCGGCGCCACCGACGAGGTGCTGCAGACGCGCTACACCGTGTACATGGCCGAGCTGAACAACGGCTATGTGATGTCGCGCTACCACGTGGGCGGCGGTCTGGACTCCGACCTCACCCGCGACGAGGAGACCGGCGCCCTGGTGCTGCACAAGGCCATGACCTACGCCAGCGGCGCCACCATCAACGACGGCCACGTGTACGCGAGCCGCGAGACGTTAAACGGCGGGGTCACGGCCTTCGGTTCCCAGTACGACGATGAGCGTGAGAAGGTGCTGTTCGACGTGCCCGCTCCGCTGGGTCACCGTCTGGACGCCGGTGCCAAGGCGCCGAACCTGAACACCATCGCCGGCATCGTGTGGCGCGACAACAACAACGGCGTGCGCGAGAGCGGCGAGCGCGGCGTGGCCGGGGCCACGGTGCGTCTGACCCGCTACTGGTACGACGTGGACAACGGGTTGTGGGTGTATGACAAGGACTTCAACGAGCGCATCCCCACCGAGGACGAGACCCCGAGCCTCCAGGTGACCGGTCCCGACGGCCGCTACTCCTTCGAGGATCTACCGGCGACCGACGAGATCGTGGTGCGCAATGCCAGCATCGAGGTGATCTACGGTTACCGCGTCCATGTGACCGAGATCCCCACGGGCTTCAGCGTGGCGCCTCTGAACCGCGGCGCCGATACCGAGCTTGATTCCGACCTGGACGAGCGCAACACCCGTATGGTGCCCGAGGGCGATGTGGTGTGCGACGGCCTGATGGTGCTGGCGATGCCGGCCGATGAGGCCGACGCGCCGGAGTCGAAGATCCTCGGCCCCGACGGGGTGGAGTGGTCCACCCTGGGCTCGGTGTCCAGCATGCACAACGACGCCGGCCTGGTGCCCTTCAGCGGGGCCAGCTTCGGCGGCCATGTGTGGATCGACTCCGACAAGGACGGCTTGCAGGCCGAGGACGACGAGCTGGTCGTGGGCAAGGAATTGGTGCTGGAGCGCCAGTCCACCACCTTCGCCGCGGCCGTGGCGGCCGGCTGGATGAGCCGCATCACCGACGGCGTGGCGACGAGCGATCTGGATGTGGATGGCGAGCCGCTGCAGACGACCGATCGCTGGCTGAACATCGGCTGGATCGTGGACGACGATGTGGCCGACCCCGACGAGCCGGGCGCCGACGGCGACGGCGAGGGCGACGGCGATGAGACGCCGGACGGCGCGGGCGACGGAGAGGGCGACGGCGGCGCGGGCTCGGGCGATGGCTCGGGCGCGGGCACCGGTGACGCCGGCGATGCCGGGGCCGATATGGGCGCCGACGCCGATGGCGGTGCGGTCGTCTCTTCGGTGGCTCCGCGGGCCGCGGCAAGCACGGGCAGCGCCGACGCCGACGCCGACGGCGACGATCCGCTGGCGGCCGAGCGCCTGGAGAAGCTGCTGCGTCGCGACATTCCCGACCCGAAGGCCGGGCTGCCGCGTGCTGAGGACGACGGCATCCTGTCTGAGGGCACCTGGGAGATCGTGGCCACCACCACAACTGACCTGGAGGGCAACTACCTGTTCTCCGGGGCGCCCATCGTGGACGAGTACGGGAAGCCCTACGTGTATCGCATTCGCCTGGAGAAACCGGGCGAGGCCGAGTTCGTGCCGCTGAACGCAGGCAAGGACGACAACCTCGACAACGACGTGGCCCACCTGAACCTGCGGGGCGAGGAGGCGCCGGAGAACATGGCGGTGACCGAGACCCTGCCGGTGATCAGCGCCCGCGGCTACGCCGACGCCTACGGCCTGGCCTATCACACGGCCGGGGCCTACGGCTGGACCCGCGCCGGCGGTCACGCCATCGATCCGGGCTACTACGTGGATCCCGATCCGCTGCCCGAGACCGACGGTTGGATCACGCGCATCTTCAACGACTGGCTCACGAAGATCATCCGCGTGCTGCTGCCGCAGACGGGCGATCCCACCTCGCTGGTGCGCCTGGTACTGGCGGCCGTGGCCGGGTTCGCGGCCATGATGCTCATCCTCTCGCTGCTGCGGCGCCGCGAAGAGGAGGAAGAGGCCAAACGCTGGGTGGACATCACCATCTAGTCGCCAGGAGGGGAGGCGCGCGCCTCCCCTCCTCGTTTTCTGCGTTGGAGACGCGGGGCTGGCGGATACAATGGGGTTGTGAGAGACGCAAGTGAGAAGGGGTATGCCGTGAGCGTGCTGGACAAGATTTCGGTGAAGATGACGCGGCCCTATCGGGAGGAAGATCTGCCGGCCATGGTGGACATTTGGAACGCCGTGGTGACTGCCGGTCGGGCGTTTCCCCAGGAAGACCTGCTTGATGTGGATACGGCTCGGGAGTTTTTCGCCGCGCAGTCGCACACGGCCGTGGCCACCTTAGCGGGTCGTATCGTGGGGCTCTACATCCTGCATCCCAATAACGTGGGGCGCTGCGGGCATGTGGCTAACGCTAGCTACGCCGTGGCTGAGCGTCTGCGGGGCCACGGCCTGGGCCAGCTGCTGGTGGAAGACTCGCTGCGCCAAGCGGCCAAGCTGGGTTTCCGCGGTTTGCAATTCAACGCCGTGGTAGCGAGCAACGCGGGCGCCGTGGCCCTCTACGAGAAGCTCGGCTTCGGTCGCGTCGGCACCGTCCCGGGTGGCTTCCGTAATGTGGAGGGCGTCTACGAGGACATCCATCTGTACTACCGCCCCGTAGAATAGGGCGCGTAGGGCGCGTTGCGCGGCCACTCGTGCCCCATGGGCGAGGCAACGCCGGGTTCGAGCCCTCAGGGACGCTGCGCGGACGCCGCAGGCCCGAGCCCCGAGGGCGCCACGGGTGCGGCGGTCACGGTCGCGCCACGGGTGCGGGGCGCCCGCCCGAGGCCGCCGCTGGCCACGCGCCTATGGCAGGCGGCCGGCGCATCGGGCGAGGCGGTCACAGCGGCGCCACGGGTGCGGCGGCGCCTGAGGCATTATCCGCATCAACATGTCAGGTTCTCTTGATTCTATTCAGTCCGGGGGGGGGGCTTCTTCGGCATGTTTTGTGCAACAAACTCCGATAGGAAGACACCAGGAAAGCCACTGCGGCGGCGAGGCGCCCTCGCAGTTGGCAAAACCCCTGGTCAGTTTCTTCTCTTCGCGGGAATTCCCCCGAGTGGCCCGCCTTCCTCTTCGAAGAATGTCTACATATCGAAGTTTGTTGCGCAAATCGGAGGTTTTCGGAAACCAGATGCGAGTCCAAGTTGCCATACGGTGGGGCGTCCTGCGCCAAGGACGGCGCTTGTTGAAGAAGCTTGCGAGCAACGACGCTCCCAACGGTGGCCTTGGCATGCTGGATGGGGCCGCGCCGGCGCCCGTCGGCTGTTTCGCTTTCTGGCTGAGCGGAAAGTCCCTGATGGGCAGCGGTATTGTTCGGCAATCGGGTCATGAATAGAGGTTCGTTGGTTCCTTCAGGCCAAGAGGCCTGTCGTGGGTCGCATCCTTTATGCTGCCCTCATGAATGTGTATCCCAGTCATAGGTTCGGACTCGCGCTTTGGAGAAAGTGGTCGGCGAGCCACCCGGTTTCGCTCCGTGATTTTCACGAGTCAGGGCAGCGCGGCAAGCTTGATTTGCCCGCGCAACTGCTGCCATCGTCGTCGCGGATGAGGGCGTGCGCGTCTACTCGGGATGAGATTGCCCGGGCTCTGCACGGCCTGCCATGGGACATGAGCGAGTTTTGCGGCCAGGGGGCCGACGCGCCCTCGGCGCCGCTCGAAATTCTTGTGGGGAAGAGGCCCGGCACGCGGTCGACGGCGCGCATTCGCCGCCATCGGTGCCAGCTGAATCTTCCCCGCGGGGCGTTTCTCGAGATAGCGCCTGGTGTGTGGCTGTCGTCTCCCGAGTTGATTTTCGCTCAGATGGCCGGCAGTCTGGAGTTCGGGGAATTACTCGCCTTGGGATATGAATTGTGCGGCAGTTATCCCGTCACCCGTGGGGACGGTGTGCTCGTTCGTCGCCCCTTGACGACACCCGAGCGGTTGGTGGCGTTTCTTGGCCAGCTTGAAGATGCGCGACCGGTAAAGCTGGCGCGTTCAGCGGCGTTGCAGGTAAGGCGAAAGTCCGCGTCGGTTATGGAGACGGAAGTCGCCATCGTTTCTCTGACATCGCGACGGCGAGGAGGATTGGGATTGCCGGAGGGGCAGTTGAACGAGCCGCTGCGCCTAAGCGAGAAGGGCCGGCGCATTGCGCGCCAGAAAAGGATCGTGGGCGATTTGTGCTGGTGGGAGCGACGCGTAGTGGTCGAATACGACGGTCGCGCCAGCCATAGCGAAGAGGGATCGCGTATTCGCGACTCTCGGCGGCGCGATGCCTTGCAAGTCGAGGGCGTTGATGTGACGACGGTGAC
This sequence comes from Adlercreutzia mucosicola DSM 19490, assembly GCF_000422625.1. Classification (GTDB taxonomy): domain Bacteria; phylum Actinomycetota; class Coriobacteriia; order Coriobacteriales; family Eggerthellaceae; genus Adlercreutzia; species Adlercreutzia mucosicola. The sequence continues at coordinate 425,589 of NZ_KE383895.1, forward strand.
AGGGGCCCAGTTCGCCAATGTCTACGAGTTCTCCGAGCTCATGGCGGCTGTTTCCAAGAAGGTGGGGAAGCGCTTTCGCGGTTGGGCGCCCGGTCAGATTGAGCGGCACATGAAACTGCGTCGCGAGGTGCGCAAATTTCACAACGAGAACTTCGGGGGAGATTTCTGACGCCGGGCGAGGAGGGACTTTTGCGTTCTCGTTTGCGAAAGACGCCGTTTTGCGCAACAAACGCTGATAAGTAGACATGCGGAAGGGGAATTAGCGGTGCGCAGAAGGGCCAGCGCGGTGCGACTCGGCTCTGAACAGGGGTTTTGTCGGATACGAATTTTCATTGCTCCGGGAATGGCGGTCGCAGTGTCTACCTATCGGAGTTTGTTGCACGGAAGGTCTGGGTGAGGAAGGGGAGGGAGGCGTTTGGATGTCGTGGTCGTGTACTGGGGGCTCGGGGAAGAATCAAGAGCCGGGGGCCGGAGGCCGGGGGCCCGGGACCAGGGACCGGGGTCCGGGGGCCAAGAGACGAGGGCCAGGGGCCGGGGCCTGGTGCTTATCGTGGACGTTATGGCATCGCGTGCGAGGGGACTTGTCGCGTGCGAGGGTCGAGCGGGTGACATGGCTTGTCTGCGGGCATAAGAAAAGCGGCCCCTTGGGAGCCGCTTGCTGTTTCGTGGTGCCCGGGGCGGGATTTGAACCCGCACACCTTTCGGCAACGGTTTTTGAGACCGTCGTGTCTGCCGTTCCACCACCCGGGCGTATGCGCATCTACGCAGTATAGCGGAAACGCGGTGCGCCGTCGAGAAGAAACCGTCGAAGGCCCGCATGCCGGCGCCACGCGGGGTGGGGTTGGCTCGGCCACAGTGGTCTTCGACGCTGGATCGGCTGTGGCAGTCGCGGCTCACAGGCGCGAGGAAGTGCCGGGGCGGTCGTGGCGTTGACACGGTGCGCCGTCGCACGGTGCCAACGTGTGAGCGAGGTCCGCTAGGCTAATCCGCACCACAGCATGATCTTCGGCACGTAGCCCATGATGAAGATGATGATAATGAGCGTCGGCAGGCCGAAGGCAAGCCATCCGCGGGCCCAGCGGGGGAACTTCGCGCCCGTGCCCGTGTCGGCCTCGGCCAGGAAGTTCTTCCAGCCCCATCCCTTGCGGGACACGCAGAACACCACGTACAGGAGGCTGCCCAAAGGCAGCAGATTGTTCGACACGATGAAGTCCTCGATGGACTGGATGTCGCCGATGCCCGGCACGGTGACGCCGGCCAGCACGTTGAAGCCCAGCGCGCAGGGCAGGCTGAGCACGGTGACGAGGATGGCCGTGCGCTTGATGGCGTCGCGGCGGGAGAGGTCCCATTTCTCCATGGTGAAGGTGATGAGGTTCTCGAACACGGCGATGATGGTGGACAAGGCCGCGAAGCTCATGAACACGAAGAACAGGGTGCCCCACAGCTGGCCCAAGGGCATCTGGTTGAACACGTTGGGCAGGGTGACGAACACGAGCGAGGGGCCCTGGTCGGGGGCCACGGCGAAGGCGAAGCAGGCGGGGAAGATAATGAGGCCGGCGAGAATGGCTACGAGCGTGTCCAGGCCGCAGATACGCAGGGCCTCGCCGGTGAGCGAGTTCTGCTTGCCGATGCGGCTGCCGAAGACCTCCATGGCCGAGATGCCGAGCGACAGCGTGAAGAACGCCTGGCCCATGGCGGCGTACACGGCCTCGCCGAAGCCGCCGATGCCGCCGGCGAACATGCGCCCGAAGTCGGGGACGAGGTAGAAGGCCAGACCCTCGGCGGCGCCGGGCAGGGTGACCGAGCGGACGACCAGCAGGCCCATGACGCCGAGCAGGCAGATCATCATGATCTTGGTGATGCGCTCCACGCCCTTCTGCAGGCCGAAGCTGCATACGAAAAAGCCGATGACGATGACGGCGAGCATCCAGCCCACCATCTCGGAGGGGTTCGCCAGCATGGCGCCGAACACGCCGCCGACGCCCTCGGGGTCCAGCCCGTCGAAGGTGCCCGTGGCCATCTTGGCGGTGTAGGCGAGCATCCAGCCGCACACGGTGGTGTAGAACATCATGAGCAGCATGCAGCCGATGTAGGCCCACCAGCTGAACCAGTGCCAGCGGCGCGAGGGCTGCAGCTTGTCGAAGGCCAGGGCCGCCGAGCGCTGGGAGGCGCGGCCCACGGCGAACTCCATCACCATGACCGGCAGGCCTAAGACAACGAGGAAGACCAGGTACAGCAGGATGAATGCCGCGCCGCCGTACTCGCCGGCGATGTAGGGGAAGCGCCACACGTTGCCGAGGCCAATGGCGCAGCCGGCCGAGATGAGGATGAAGCCGAGGCGGCTGGCGAAGTGCTCGCGGTCGCCGCCGATGGGGGCGGATGAGGTGGCGTTGGGGGCCACCGTGGGGGTGGAAGCGGGTTCGGTTGCCATGGGAAACTCTCCTGGGTGGGTGGGGCAGCGGATGCTGCGGTGGTTCTGCGCTCTCTCTTGGCGCGTTTGTATGAAATTGCAGGGGCTATTGTAGCGGAAGGCACGCGGGCGATCGGCACTTTTCGCGGTCAAAGGCGGGAACGTAGGCAACGGCTTTGTGTCTGGCGGGTGGAAGGCGCCGCGGGTGGCCGCGCGGTGCGGCATAATGCAACCATGAACGATGTACTCACATATTTGGAAACCCAGCGGGCCCCTTTTGCCGAGGAGCCCTTCAACGCCGTGGACTCGGCGCTGCTGGCGCAGTTCTGCATGGCCCGGGGCGAGGGCGTGATGCCGCGCTTGGGTATGCTGGCGGCGGTGGAAGGTGCGGGGGAAGAGGCGGTCGACGAGGCTGAGGGCGGCCGTCGGGGGCGTCGCCGGCTGGCGGCGCTGCTGGGGCGGCTGCGGCGCGCGGGACGGCGCTCGAGCGATGCGCGGGCGGCTGCTGGTGGGGCTGCGGGCGCTGTCGGCGCGGTTGCCGGGGGAACCAGGGGCGGTTCGGGAGCGGCTGGGGTCTCTCGGGCGGCTGCCGGCGGGATGTCGAGTGCCGAGACGTTGGATCGGGCCGAGGTGGCTCAGGACGCGACGGCACCGCGCCATCCGGTGCGCTTCGCCGATCTGCTGCGATCCGAGCTGTTTCCCACTATGTTTTCCGGCATGCATCGGGCGCAGATGATCCAGCAGCTGTTTTGGATGGCGGCCAGCCCGCGCTTCCGCGAGCTGCTCATCTACGATCACGAGGCCGCCTTCGACGAGACGCAGGACCTGCAATTCGCCGCGACCACCTTCGTGTGCCCGGGGCGGTTCGCCTATGTGGGCTTTCGCGGCACCGACACGACGCTCACCGGATGGCGCGAGGACTTCAACATGGCCTACATGGTGCCCGTGCCGGCCCAGGATCTGGCATTGCGCTATTTGGAGGCGGTGGCCGCCGATCTGCGACTGCCCGAGCATCTGATCGTGGGCGGCCATTCCAAGGGCGGCAACTTGGCCGAGTACGCGGTGCTGAAGGCGCCGGCGGCGGTGCGGGAGCGCGTTGTGCATCTGTACAATCACGACGGTCCCGGCTTCATGCCCGGCACCTTCTCGGCGACCGATTACGCGCCGCTGGCGGGGCGCATGACCAAGCAGGTGCCGGCCGATTCCATGGTGGGCATCCTCATGGAGTCGGGTATGCCCACCGAAGTGGTGCAGGCGGCAGGCCGCGGCTTCGAACAGCATTCGGTGTATCGCTGGGACGTGGTGGCCGACGATGGGCGCTTCGCCACAGCGGCGGCGCTGCCCGAGCGCACCGAGCGGCGCGCCGAGGCCTTGGCCGTGTGGCTGGCCTCCATGGATGGCGACGATCGCGAGCGCATGGTGGACGCCCTGTTCAACGCGCTGAAGTCGGCAGGCGTCACCGATGCGGCCCAGCTGTTCGGCGGCGGTCGCGAGTGGGCCATCCTGCGCGACGGCGTGATGCGCGCTCCCGTATCGGACCGCACCACGATGTTGAACGCCCTACGCGGTCTCACTCGCGCCTTCAGCGACGTGACCGCCGCCCGCAACAACGCCCGAAGATCTGGAAAGAAGTAGCACGGCCCCCGAGGCCGACCTGCGAGACGATTGGCGGGGCGACCCCGAGGCCGGCCCCGAGGCCGACCTACAGGGCCGACCTGCGGGGACGATTAACGGGAGTGATTTGCGGGGCCGACCTGCGGGGCCGACCCGTAGAGGCGGCCTTCAGGCTGCCCGCTCAGCCGGTGCCATCCCGCACGTCCGACTAGCTTCCGAACGGGCTCAAGCCTGTCCCTACGGTGATGCGGCGCAGTTGCGTTGACTGCCGCCCGATGCCCACCGCTCGCAACGGTGCGGTCGCTCAAATCCAGTGGATGCGGGTTTCGTCGTAGCGGGTGGGGCCTGTGGGCTCGGGGCGATGATCGGGATGGCCCACGGCAATAAGCGCAAAGGGCTCCATGCCCCGAGGGCTGCCGAGCGCCACGGCCACGGCCGCCATGCGGTCGGGGTCGGGCGCGATACCGAGCCAGACGGCTCCCAGGCCGATGTTGGCCGCTTCCAGCAGGATGTTCTCCACGGCGGCGCTCATGTCCAGCGGCGTGCAGGGCGCAAAGCGCAGACCGCCGGTGCGGGCGCAGGCGACGATGACGCAGGGAGCGAGCTTGGCCGGCGCGGCATAGGGGCTCGTGGCGGCCAGGGCCATGCGCGTGGTCTCGTCGCGGGCGATGTAAAACTCCCAGGGCTGCTGGTTGCCCGCCGAGGGAGCGGCCATGGCGGCGCGCATGAGCCGCTCGATGTCGTCGATGGCCACAGGTTCGTCGGTGAACTGCCGCACGCTGCTCCGTTTGAAGATGGCGTTCATGAGGCTGCCTCGATCCTTTTCGCTGGTGGAGCGCGGCGGCAGGCGCTGCCAGGGCGCGGACCGCCGCGAGAACGCGCCGAGGGCGCGATGATCGCATCGGATTCCCACTCTAGCGACCGCGGGCCGCAGAAGGCGGCGAAGGCCCTTCCCATTACTGACCTGCGAACCCCTTGCTACGGAATCGAAAAGAAAAGGGCGACCCGAAGGTCGCCCGTGCATGAGACAGGAGCTGTGTCTGGCCCTTACAGGTCGCGTTGGTAGAGGTCCTCGTAAGTCTCGCGGCGGGTGACCACGCGCGACACGCCGTCGCGCACGAACACCACGGCGGGTCGCGGCTGGCCGTTGTAGTTGCTGGCCATGGTCATGTTGTAGGCGCCGGTGCCGAAGACGCACACGATGTCGCCCACATCGGCCTTCTGCAGCGGCATGTCCACCACCACGGCATCGCCGCTTTCGCAGTGCTTGCCGCACAGCGTGACGATCTCGGTGCGCGGCTGGGATGCCTTGTTGGCGATGGTGGGCTCGTAGTCGGCGTGGTAGAGTGCCGTGCGGATGTTGTCGGACATGCCGCCGTCGATGGCCACGTACTTGCGGATGCCCGGCAGCGTCTTCAGGATGCCCACGGTGTACAGGGTCACGCCGGCGTTGGCTACCAGGCTGCGGCCCGGTTCCACCAAAAGGCGCGGCAGCGTCAGACCGTGGCGCTCGCACAGGTCGCGCACGGCGGTGCAGGTGACCTCGGCGAAGTCGTCGATGGAGGAGGGGGCGTCGTCGGCCAGGTAGGCGATGCCGAGGCCGCCGCCCAAGTCCAGCTCCTCAATCTCGTAGCCGTAGCGCTCGCGGATGCGCGCCATGAACTCCACCATGACCGCTGCCGCCTCGCGGAAGGAGTGCAGGGCGAAGATCTGCGAGCCGATGTGGCAGTGCAGGCCCGCCAAGCGCACGTTTTCCGCTGCCAGCACGTCGGCGACGCAGGTGAAGGCGAAGTCCTCGCGCATGGTGAAGCCGAACTTGGAGTCCTCGCAGCCGGTGCGGATGTACTCGTGGGTGTCGGCCTCCACGCCGGGGGTGATGCGCATGTAGATGTCTTGCACCACGCCGAGGCGGCCGGCGATCTCGTTCACGCGGGCCAGCTCGATGCGGCTGTCCACCACGATGCGGCCCACGCCCGCTGCAATGGCCTCTTCCAGCTCGCGCGGCGTCTTGTTGTTCCCGTGCACGAACACGCGCTCCACGGGAAAGCCCACCGAGAGAGCGCAGGCCAGCTCTCCGCCGCCCGACACGTCCAGGCACAGCCCCTCGGCCTGGGCGATGCGCACCACTTCCTTGTTGAGGAAGGCCTTCGAGGCGTAAATGACGTCGGAGTTCTCGTAGCGGCTGCGGAAGGCCTCGCGGTAGGCTTCCATGCGGTGGCGCAGGTCGGCCTCGTCGAACACGTAGAGCGCCGTGCCCTCTTCGCGGGCCAGCTGAACCATGTCGACGCCGCCGATGAACAGGTGGTCGTCGCGCACTTCCGCGGTCTCGGGCAGTACGGCGCCCAGCTCCATGGTGGTGCGCAGGTCGGGCTTCTTGGTCAAGTCGGAGGCAGGCAGGGCCATGGTGAATCCTTTACTCTCGTTCAATGGTGGGCCCATGGTAGCAAGGGTTTATTTCCAGTGGGCAAAATCCGTGGGTATCCGTATGAGAATTCAGACCGAGTGGCGCGGAAATTCACGGCTGCGGCCGGACGCGGCGCCAGGGGTGCGGTGGCTGTGGTATATTCTCGTCAGTGAATAATACGGCCCCGTTGCTCGGCGCGGCGCGGCCGCAGCGAAAGGACCTATCATGGCAAAGACCGAACCTTCGGTGGACCAGTGGCTGGCCGAGGCCAAGGCCGATCCGGTGGCGGCCCAGTGCGGCATGTTCCTCACCCATAACGGCGTGGTGCGCATCACGCCGAAGCAGCAGGTGCGCGAAGGCGTGGAGGGCCTCGGCGAGGTAGTGGCCGTGGAGTTTTCCTACGACGCCGAGGGGCTCGCGGCGGCCGAGGCCGAGGCGCTCACTTGGCCCGGTGTGTACTACGTGCGCACCTGGCTGAACGAGGGTCGTTGCGAGGTGGGCGACTCGCTCATGTACGTGCTCATCGGAGCCGACATTCGCCCCAATTGCATCGACGCCCTGCAGAAGCTCGTTGGGCACATCAAAAACGAGCTCGTCGTGGAAAAGGAGATCTTCGCGTAGCATCGCGAAGCCTCAGACGGCCGTGAATTACGGCCCTCTCCCCTGAGCCGTCGCAGCTTTTGCGCCGTGCGCCCGTATAATCGTCCCCATCCGCAAGACTTCGCGCTCGGGAGAGGACGCAATATGGCAGTGAAGATCGGCTTGGTGGGCACCGGCACCGTGGGTGGCGGCTGCATCGATATCATCTTGAAGCACGGCGACGCCTTCCGCCGCCACTTCGGCATCGACCTGGAGCTGGCCCGCGTGTGCTCGCTCTCATCGGAAGAGGCCGAGGCCCACGGCGTGGGGCACCTGTTCACCGACAACTTCAACAACATCATCAACGACCCCGAGATCGACATCGTGGTGGAGCTCATCGGCGGCACCACCATCGCCCGCACCGTGGTGCTGAATGCCCTGGCGGCGGGGAAGAACGTGGTCACGGCCAACAAGGCGCTCATGGCCACCCATGGCAAGGAGGTCATGGATGCCGCGGCCGCCGCGGGCAAGGAGCTGGCCTTCGAGGCGTCCGTGGGCGGCGGCATTCCCATCATCGACCCGCTGAAGCACTCTCTCATCGCCAACGAGATCACCTCGGTCATGGGCATCGTGAACGGCACCACCAACTACATGCTCACCCGCATGGCCGACAACGGCCTGTCCTACGAGGATGCGCTGGCCGAGGCTCAGCAGAAGGGCTTCGCCGAGGCCGACCCCACGGCCGACGTGGGCGGGTTCGATGCGGCCGCCAAGATCGCCATTCTGGCCTCCATCGCCTTCAACTCGCGCGTGACCTTGGACGACGTGTTCACCGACGGCATCACCAACATCTCGCCCGTGGACATCGAGGCGGCTCGCGACATGGGCTACGTCATCAAGCTTCTGGCCATCGCCCATCGCCGCGAGGGCGGTGTGGACGTGCGTGTGCACCCCACTATGATCCCCACCAATCATCAGCTGGCCACGGTGAACGGCGTGTTCAACGCCATCTACGTGGTGGGCGACTTCGTGGGCGAGACCATGTTCTTCGGCGAAGGTGCCGGTGCCGGTGCGGCGGCCAGCGCGGTGATGGGCGATGTGCTGGAAGTGGCGCGTCACATTCAGCAGGGCGTGGCTCCCATCGTGGGCTGCACCTGCACCGATGAGCTGCCCATCCTGCCCATGGACGAGCTCGTTATGCGCTACTACCTGCGCTTCTCGGTGACTGATCGCCCCGGCGTCCTGGAGACCATGGCCGGCGTGTTCGCTCGTCACAACATCTCGGTGAAGTCCATCGTGCAGCGCGGCCGCTCGGGTGCCGAGCGGGTGGACCAGGTGGTGGTCACCCATCGCTGCAGCGAGCGCGACATTCGCGAGGCTTTGGCAGAGGCCCTCTCCCTGGACAACGTGGTGCTTGACACTCCCTCGGTCATCCGCGTGGAGGAGTAACTTGTTCCGTGCGCCCTGACGGGGCGCACGGGCCGCCCGACGTTGCGAGGCTCTGGCTCGTTTCATCTTCACCCTGGTTTTGCACGCGACGTTGGCCGAAGCCAACTTGGCGCAAAGGCGGGCGAATCTGCAACGGGCCAGAGCCTCTCGCTGACTTTGCCAGGAATGTGAGGTTGCAGAAAATGAGTGGTATCGGTGTTATCTTCGACTGCGATGGGACGCTCGTGGATTCCATGGGCGCGTGGCACGACGTGGACCGCACGCTGGCGGCCGAGGCGGGCATTACGCTGACCAAGGAAGACGCCGACGCTATCACCACCATGTCGCTGCCCGAAGCCTCCGCGTACCTGCACGAGCAGTGCGGTCTGGGGGCCAGCAGCGAGGACGTGCTCGCCCTCATCTTCGAGCGCATGCGCGCCTTCTACGCCAACGAGGTGGAAGCCCGGCCCGGCGCGTTCGCCTTCGTACAGGGCCTGCACGCGCGCGGCGTGCCCATGGCCGTGGCCTCCTCCACACCGCCCGACATGCTGGCTTGCTGCATCGAGCGCTGCGGGTTCGCGCCCTATATGAAGGCGGTCGTGTCCGTAGACGACCTGGGCACGAGCAAGCGCGAGCCGGCCGTGTACGATCATGCTCGCAGTTTCCTCGGCACCGATCGCGCCCACACCTGGGGTTTCGAAGACGCCGCCTATGCCCTGGACACCCTGCGGGCGGCGGGCTTTCGCACCGGCGCCATCTACGACAACGACATTTCCGGTTCGTGGGACGCCCTCGTCGCGCGCGCCGAACTGCTCATCCCCACCTGGGAAGACCTCACTGCCGAGACATTCCTCGACAAGGTGCGCGCCTAGGGCGATTCCGCAGGGGCGTGGTGTCGGGACGGCTTTCTTTTTCGGAAAGAGTCGCTGAAAGTGGCACTGAACTTCGAAAAGTTGACGCCGTCTGTTCGGAGTGCTGGGCTCTCTCTGAGCCATATCGCGCTCACCTGGGAAAACAGGGGTCACGGCAGCAGCGATAGCCACCGGACCGCGTAAAACCTGTCGCCGGCGTCAACTTTTCGCAATCCAGCGCCACTTTCGTCGAGATTTACTCGAAAACTCCCCGCCCCGGCCCCGGAAGCGGCATGCAGAAGTACGCCGCCGAACGTCGCCGAGCGCCGTCCCGAAAGCGACATTTCTGTAATGGGCGCGCAAGGGGGTGGTAAGTCAGGGCCGTCATAGTGGTCTCATCGAAATTATTCCGCACGAAGGCGGGGCGGCGAAAGAGATTGCCCCGTCGCACGGAAAGGAGATCCGCCATGATTACCATCGTCGCCGGAGCCGCTCTGTTCACCTTCGCCATCGCCGCTTTGGCCGGCTGCATCGGAGCCGCGGCTCTGTAGCAGAGCCTGCGGCACGTGAGATTTAAGCCCCCAGCTGGAAATCCCTGGCTGGGGGCTTTCATGTTCGGGCTCCTTTCCTCTCTGCACGCCCCATGTTAGCGAGCGTTGCGTGTTTGGGAGCGCAATTGCGGTAGGCTGGAAGGGACGGAAGGCGTGACAGGGGTCGGCTGCTTCGGCACGTTTTGACACGGTTGCCCGCTTTGGGGGGGCGGCGAACGAGACGCGCCGGGCGAAGGAGGGCCTATACTGAGGGGCAATCTGCGGAAGTTTCGCGAGGCGCGCGGGCTGTCGCAGCAGCAGCTGGCCATGGTCTGCGTGCTGGCGTTGGCGGGCGGCCTTGCGTACTTGCTGGGCACGCAGGCGAATCGGTTCGCCGAGGGGCTCGAGCAGGGGTTCCAACTTCAGGGAACGTGGAGGGTGCCCAGTGACGAAGGCCCCTTCACCACGGTGTCGTTCGGCTTTACCGACGCCGACGAAGGGGTGTGGCAGATTGCCGATTTTCTCGCGTACGGCGCCGCTGAACGGGTACTTCAAGGTGACTGCGGATCCCAATTTATATCTGCTGCACAACGAGCAGCATGAGGAGGTTGGCTGGGCGAATGTGGCCTTCACCAGCGCTATCGGTGGGAAGATCGACGGCTTGGCTTATGTGCAGCATGGTCCGACGTGCTACCAAGTGAAGCGCGTGGACGATTTCGTGACCCACTACGACAGGGATTTCGGGGGCCTTACCCAGACGCACCTGGATGACCCGGCGCGCTTTCGGGAAGAGGCGGAGGGTGCTTCCAATGGGGAAGCTGCGCCGGATGAGAGCTCGGCGAGCGACCCGGTTGAGGGTGCGGCCCCATCCAAGGTGTGGCTTGAGGAATGGCTCACCAAGTAACGTGTCGGCCGTTGGCGCGTCGTTGCGGGCAGAAATAGCCCATCAAGCGCGGAAAGCCGTCCCCGAGGGGCGGCTTTCTTGCTGCTGGAGAGCGCGTGGTGTCGCGCTGCTTTGCGCTGCGATTGCCGGCGGTTTCGCATCTCCGGTATTCGCCTGAGCCTTCAATGCGCTGCGTCTTTTTTGCGGCCAATCATCGAAAAAGTCAGCGATGACGAATTGGCTTATGTTAGTATTACTCGTTACGATTAATACTATTCAGAAAGGGGTTGAGCGTGAACCTGACGTTCAAGGGTTTTCTGCGTTGGTACTGTCGCGAACTAACGGGTTTAGAGACGGACAACCTGCGGAAACTCCGCGATTCAGTGGCGACGTCGATGCCAGCTGCTGCCGAGGCGCTCATGGTGTTCGCGGCTGTTCAGGACAAAGCGGGCTATCTGGCGACCATCAGCCAGGGAACGTGGATGGAATCCAGCTACGCCCAGATGGCCGAACAGCTGCGCGATCCCGAAGAGGTATCGTTTTACCTGCAGTCGCCCGAGGCGCCGCCCCGGTACCGGGCGGTGTGGAACGCCTACATTGCGAAGCGCTACGCCATCGCGGGCGAGCGCCGCATCATCGCGGGCATGCGCGAGAAAACGCTGCAAGCCATGGAGGGCCGCAACGTCACGGTCTACCGTCTCTGCAAGGATTTGGGCCTGAACAAGGGGAACATCTACGCCTTCCTCGGCAAAGGCGATGACACAAAAGTAAGCCAAGGCACCGCCCGCCGTATCCTCGAATACGCCTGCAAGGCCTCGTAGGAGGGCGGCAGGGAAGGAGGGGACGGCACCGGCCGGCGGCGACCAGCAGCGGGGCGCGACACAGAGGGGGCTGTGTCCCGCCCCGCGCTATCGAAAGAGGGGCACCCTCAAGTGGGGGCTAGCGGAGGGCCCGATCCGCGGCACTGCAAAGTTGCCCTCAAGCTGGCCGGCCGCGTTCACGGGGAGGGAAAGGGGCACGCTTTGTGCCGCTGCGGTGGGATTGCGGTTGTCGAAATGCCCATCAACCCTCACTGCTAGGCCGTGTTCCGGCTTCCGCCAGCGGGATCGTTGTGTCCTTGCGAGTACAAAGTAAGGTGTTAATTGCGCTGGCGTTGAAGGTGGTCGCTCAGGTAGGGGACGGCCATGGCCACGCGACCGCGCCCGGCGACCTGAATAATGCCCGCATCGATGAGGCGCTTCCGGTACTTCTGGGCGTAATCGGGAGTGACGCCCATGCGGTCGGCTATGGCCGCTATGCTGCTCTCGGCTCCCTCGACGGCGAGGGCCTCCAGGAACTTCACGTCCTTTTCGGAGAGCGCGGCCAAGGTGGTGCGGCACACGTCGTTCTCGAAGTCCTCCTGGGAGGTGCGCAAGGCGTCGGCCAGCGTCTCTGCGGTGACTGCGCCATCGGGTTCGGCATACTGCACGGTGTTGTGGCCAACGAGTTGCAGAAGATAGGGCGAGCCCGCCGTGAACGCGGAGGCGGTGCGTCGCAGGTCGCCATCGATAGAGAGACCGATCTTGCGGAACGAACGGGCGAGGAACGCGTCCACATCGCCGAGTGCGAGGGGTTCCAGCGCAATCTTGCGCGCACGATTCAGGAAGGTGAGCACCTTGTCGTTCAGGGTGGCGGAAACGGCGCCCGGCAATCCCGCCAGCACGATGGCGACGTTGAGCCCTTCTCCCACCAGCTCCTGATAGGTAATGATGAGTTGCTTCACTTCGGGCGTATTGGCCTGCAATTCGTCCACCAGGATGAGGGCGCCGCGGCCCTGCTTGGTCAGCGTGCGACAGAGTTGGGTCAGCTGGTGCTGAGGGCTGCCGGGCTCGTGGGCTTCGCGCTGCAGCTGAAGGCCGGCCGAGAAGCCGAGCACTCCCACACTGCCCCCGCTGATGCGGGTCTTGCCCTTCGAAGTGGCATCGGCGTCATCGATGATCTTTTCGACGATGCGCTCGAGCATAGATTCGGAGACGATGGTGGGGGTGGCGACCACGAAGTTCTGCTGGCGCATGCGGTCGGCCAGTTCCCAGAGGAGCACGGTTTTGCCCGATCCGCGCTGCCCGAGAAGAACAACCGCGCGCTCGCGGCTGCCAGGGGCAGAGGTGAGGCCGCCGATCAGCTGCTCCAGCATCTCGTCGCGCCCGACGAAGGAGGAGGGCCTGTTCCCGAAAGAGGGCGAGAAGATCATGTCGTTCATGGGCGCGCCCCTTTCCTTTCTTTCCTTAGTTTTCCTTTCTTTCCTATTTTTTCCTTTTTTTCCTTTTCGGTCAAGGGAGGGGTGTGGGAAGAACGAAAGGAGACGGCTTACGGGAGCCGCGCGGGCGGTTCCCACGCGGCTCCTGCGCTGCGCGGCCTCCCCGACAACTCCGAGGCGGGCAACCGTATCGTGACGGGGGCGTGCCAGGTTGGCAGATGCTGGGCGCGGTGGTCATCAATGGCCGCCGCGCCTTTCTATACTGACAGGGTGAATCACTGTCAGCAGGGAAGGGGGAGCCGTGAGCGCGCCGAAACCCGAGAACACCGAGCGTCCCGAGCGCGAAAAGCGCGTTGCCCGGGCCGTCCGCGCCGCTGAGGAGAAGGTGGCCGACACGGCGCGGGCGGCCGTGGCCTTCGAGCGGGCCGACCTCGCCGAGACCGAGCACGAGTGGCGCGAGCAGCTGCACAACGACGGCGCCGAACTGCGTGCCGATGTGGCTCGTGACAAGCAGAAAGTCGCTCAGGCGGTCGACGACTTGCGCCACCCCGAGCGCATCGCCGCTGCGGTGGAAGCGCGGGTGGAGCACGGCGCCGAGGAGGCGGCCTCGGCGGCCCGCGCCATTGAGCACCCCGGTGCGATCGTCGCCGATGCCGGGCGCGCCGCGGCCGCCAAGAAGGCCGCCTTCGACCGCACCACCGCCACCATTGCCGCCGAGTTCACCAGCCCCGCCGACGCGCGCAAGCTGCCCCGGGTGCTGAAGGCGTTCGGCGTGCTGCTGGCTCTGGTGTCCCTGGCGACGCTGCCGGGCATTGGCACGGCCATCTATCGCTCGGTGACGAGCGTGGAGGCCCACGGCCTGGGTACCGAGGGCGTCTCCACGGTGGTGGTGAACTTCCTGCACCTGGGCGTGCTGACGGCCCTGGCGCTGACGGCGGTCATCTTCGGCTACCGTCTCTTCCGCAACCAGCGGCGCTGGGCCGCCATCATCTCCTACGGGCTGTACGTGCTGCTGATCGCCGGGGTGCTGTGCTCCATCATGCTGCAGGGCATCACGCTGGATCTGGTGTTTTATCTGGTGGCCTTCGTGGTGACCATCGCGCTGCAAAGCTATCTGGACCCCTCGCTTCTGGAAGAGCGCCGGCGCCACCGCCAGCAGCGCGAGGCCGAGGAGCACGCCGAGGGCGAGGCCGGCACCCTGGGCCGCGATCTCACGGGCAAGGGCTACATCACGCTGAATTTCTTCAACCTGTTCTGGATCTTCGTGGTGGCCAGCGTCCTGGGGCTCATCATGGAAGAGGTGGTGCACTTTCTGTTCGTGGTGCCGGGCCAATGGCAGGATCGTGCAGGGCTTCTGTTCGGGCCGTTCTCGCCCATCTACGGGTGCGGCGCGGTGCTCATGACGGTGTTTCTCAATCGCTTCCACAAGAGCAACTGGCTCATCATCTTTCTGGTGGCCGCGGTCATCGGCGGTGGCTTCGAAGCGCTGACCAGCCTGTTCATGCAGTACGCCTACGGTGCGGTGGCCTGGGACTACTCCAACATGCCCGGGTCGCTGTTCGGCGGCCGCACCTGCTTGCCGTTCATGGCCTGCTGGGGACTGCTCGGCGTGGTATGGATCAAGCTGCTTTTGCCCTTCATGCTGCGGCTCGTGAATTTCATCCCATGGAACTGGCGCTACGGGCTGACCGTGGTGGCCGCCGTGTTCATGCTGGCCGACGCCGTGATGACCTTGCAGGCCCTGGACTGCTGGTACGAGCGTCTTTCGGGCAACAGGGTGGACACGCCCATCCAGCAGTTCTACGACCAGCACTTCGACAACGCGGCCATGGCCGACCGCTTCCAGTCCATGACCATCCACCCCGACGACGCGGTGCGCGGAAAATAGGGCGCTGATTCGCCTTCACAGAGAGAAAGAATGTCTTGCTGACCTGCGGCGGCCACGTTCCTCGGTTTTTCCGATGGCACTGGCTGGGTACTTCCTATAACGGGCACGGGCGCGTTGCCCCTATAATGGGCGAACCCCTCTATGAGATACAGAATCAGCAAAAGGAGCCCCCATGACCGAATCTATCGGAACCATCTGCGTGCAAGGCGGCTGGCGGCCCGGCGATGGCGAGCCGCGCCAGGTGCCCATCTATCAGAACACCACGTGGAAGTACGATACGAGCGAGCACATGGGGCGCCTGTTCGACCTGGAGGAGTCCGGCTACTTCTACACGCGCCTGGCCAACCCCACCAACGACGCGGTGGCCGCTAAGATCGCCGCGCTGGAGGGCGGCACGGCGGCCATGCTCACCTCGTCGGGCCAGGCGGCGAACTTCTTCGCCGTGTTCAACATCGCCGGCGCGGGCGATCACGTGGTGGCCTCCTCGGCCATCTACGGCGGCACCTACAACCTGTTTGCCCACACCATGGCCCGCATGGGGCTGGAATGCACCTTCGTGGACCCGCACTGCTCCGACGAGGAGCTGGCGGCGGCCTTCCGTCCCAACACCAAGTGCGTCTTCGGCGAGACCATCGCCAACCCGGCGCTGTCGGTGCTCGACATCGAGCGCTTCGCCGCGGCGGCCCACGACCACGGGGTGCCGCTCATCGTGGACAACACCTTCCCCACGCCGGTGCTGTGCCGCCCCATCGAGTGGGGCGCCGATATCGTGACGCATTCCACCACCAAGTACATGGACGGCCACGGCGCCTCCGTTGGCGGCGTCATCGTGGATGCGGGCACCTTCGACTGGAACGCCCACGCCGACAAGTTCCCCGGGCTCACCACGCCCGACGAGAGCTATCACGGCGTGGTGTACACCGAGCGCTTCGGGCTGGAAGGCGCATTCATCACCAAGGCCACGGCCCAGCTCATGCGCGATCTGGGGTCTATCCAGGCGCCGCAGAACGCCTTCCTCATCAACTTGGGTCTGGAGAGCCTGCATCTGCGCATGGCCCGGCACGCTGCCAACGGCCGCGCGGTGGCCGAACATTTGGCGGCTCACCCGAAGGTGGCCTGGGTGCGCCATCCGTCGCTTGCGGGCGATAGCGAGTACGCCCTGGCCGAGAAGTACCTGCCCGAGGGCAGCTGCGGCGTGGTGAGCTTCGGTGTGGCTGGGGGCCGTGCCGCGGCCGAGACCTTCATGGCGAACCTGAAGCTGGCCCAAATTGCCACCCACGTGGCCGATGCGCGCACCTGCGTGCTGCACCCGGCCAACGCTACTCATCGCCAGATGAACGACGCCGAGCTGGAAGCGGCCGGCATCACCCCCGATCTCATCCGCCTGTCCTGCGGCATCGAGGACGCCGCCGACCTCATCGCCGACATCGATCAGGCCCTGGCCGCCGTAGAGTAGGAGCCCGCCATGCCCATTCGCATTCCCGACGCCCTGCCGGCCACCGCTGCCTTGGAGAGCGAGAACATCTTCGTGATGACGGAGCATCGCGCCATGCACCAGGACATTCGTCCGCTGCAGCTGCTGTTGCTGAACCTCATGCCCACCAAGATCACCACCGAGACCCAGATTCTGCGGAAGCTGTCGAACACGCCGCTGCAGGTGGAAGTGGAGTTGCTGCAGATGGCCACCCACGCGGCCAAGAACACGGCTGCCGACCACCTGGAGGCCTTCTACACCACCTTCGACGCTGTGCGCAACCGCCACTTCGACGGCCTCATCATCACGGGCGCGCCGGTGGAGAAGCTGGAGTTCGAAGAGGTGGACTACTGGCCCGAGCTGTGCGCCATCATGGAGTGGTCGAAGACCCACGTGCATTCCACGTTCCATATTTGCTGGGGTGCCCAGGCGGGCATCTACTACCACTACGGGGTGCCCAAGCACGCGCTGCCCGAGAAGGCGTTCGGCGTGTTCTCCCACGATCTGGTGAAACGCACCTCGCCCCTCGTGCGCGGGTTCGACGATCGGTTCTGGGCGCCCCATTCTCGCTTCACCGAGGTGCGGGCGACCGATATCGAGACCCATCCCGACCTGGAGTTGATCGCGGTGTCCGACGAGGCGGGGGTCTACGTGGCGAAGTCCACCGATTCGTCGAACTTCTTCGTGTTCGGGCATCCCGAGTACGATCGCGAGACGTTGCGGGCCGAGTACGATCGCGACGTGGCCCGCGGCGAGGCCCGGGCGCTGCCGGCCCATTACTTTCCCGGCGACGACCCTGCGGCCGCGCCTGAGGCCACGTGGTTTTCCCATGCCCAGCTGCTGTACACTAACTGGCTGAACTACTATGTGTACCAGACGACTCCCTACGATATCACCCGCGCTGGCGAGAAGGAAGGTGCCGACGAGCATGGCCATCGATCCGAAGCATGACCCCCACGCCCATTTCGTGGTGAAGCCCTTGCCGAGCCAGGTGGGGAAGGCGGCCAGGGCGGGCGCGCGTGCGGATGCGCGCCCGGGTGCTGCGGAGATGTCGTGCCCGGCCGACCCCTTCCTGCGGGCCGCTAATGAGGATGACGACGGCTATGATCCCTATTCCGATCGGCCCGCCCGGCCCGAGCCGTTCTTCCAGGAGGACCCTTGGGCCTAAGCGGCTGAGATACTTCGCCCGCGCCCCTTTACGGAAATTGTGCAACCTGTCAAAATCGCCTTGAAGACTGGGCGCATGAGAGCAGGGGGAGCGCGATGGACGTGAAGGCGGCCGAGAAGGTGCCGGCGGCGGGAGAAAGCCACGTGCTGCGCGGCATCGTGTTCGCAGCACTCGGCGGCATCTGCTGGGGATTTTCCGGCAACTGCGCCCAAATGCTCACGGCTGAGCTGGGCGTGCCGGTCATGTGGATCACCGCTGTGCGCCTGACGGTGGCCGCCGTCATCTTTTTGGCCATCTGCCTGGTGCGCGAGCCGCGTCATCTGCTGGCGGCCCTGCGCGACGGGCGCAGCCTGGCCTATATCGCCGGGTTCGCTATTCTGGGCGTGCTGCTCACGCAGGTGAGTTACCTCTCGGCTATCGCCTACACCAACGCCGGCACGGGCACCGTGCTCGAGCGCACGGGGCTCGTGCTCATCATGGGCTATGTGTGCCTGCGCACCCGCCGTCTGCCGCGTCCGCGCGAGGCGGCGGGGCTTGTGCTCGCCATCGGCGGCACCGTGCTCATCGCCACCCAGGGCGACTTCTCGCGGCTGGCCATCGCGCCGGCAGGTCTCGGCTGGGGCCTTGTGTCGGCGGTGGCGCTGGCCTTCTACACGCTGATGCCCGGCAAGCCCCTGGCGAAGTGGGGCAGCTTCATCGTGACGGGGCTGGCCATGGCCATGGGCGGCACGGTGGCCATGGCCGGCGTGCAACCGTGGACCCTCGGCGTGGAGGTGACGCCGGCGGTGGTGGGCGTCATGGCGCTCATGGTGCTCGTGGGCACGTTCGCGGCCTACCTGTTCTACCTCCAGGGCATTACCGATGCGGGCCCGGTGCGTGCCGGTTTGGTCGGGTGCGTGGAACCGGTGTCGGCCACCATCATCTCGGCGGCGTGGCTCGGCACCGCGGTCACGCCGATGGACGTGCTCGGCTGCGCCATGATCGTGGTGATGGTGTTCCTCGTCACCGACCGGGGCGGCGAGGGCGACGACGATCATGCTGCGGAAGGCGGCACGGGCGCGGCGCCAAGCCGCTACGACGGCGCTCGCGGCAACGTGCCCGTGTTCCAGGGGCGCGCGAGCGAGCTGGGCTATTACGCGGCCCGGGTGGCCACGCGCGAGGATATGCCACTGCTGCAGCAGCTTCTGGCCGACGGGCGCCGCACCATGGCGAAACTCGGCGTGAAGGAGGGCACGAAGCGCTACCCCTCGTCGCGCCGCCTCTTGCGCGCTGTGGATGCCGGCAGTGTGTACGTGGTGGTGAGCAATCCCGCCTGGCTCGGCGTGGAGGCCCGCGAGTCGGAGGAGGCGCCGGCGGCCGGGAACCTTTCCGCCGAAGACACCACGGCGGTCGCGTGCCTTTCCGCTGAGGATGCTGCGGAAGGTTGCGGGGATGGCCCCGCGGGGAAGGTCGGCGAGAGCCGCATCATCGCCATGTTCGACGTGGATGTGGAAGGCGACGCGGCCTACGAGCGCGGCCGCGGTCTTACCTGGATCACCGAAGGTGACGGCAACTACGGGGCGCTGCACTGGGTGAACGTGGCGCCGTCGGCGCGCCGCTTGGGCGTGGGCGCCTACATCCTGGGAACCGCCCAGCGCATCGCCCGCGACGCCGGCTGCCACAACCTGTGCTGCGATGTGTACGAGGCCAACGCCCCCATGCGCAACTTGCTTGCCCGCGAGGGTTGGACCGTCGCCGGCACCATCGCCCTGCGCGACTGGCACGGCCATGAGTCCCACCGCCTCATCTACGAGAAGCTCTACTGGTAGGGCTGTTTTTCGGAGCGGCGCCGGCATTACGGCTGTCGGGTGTCTACCGCAGCGCGGCGCCCCGTTGCCGGTATCGAATGCCGCCGCTCTCGGCGGCGGCCCTACAGGTTGTCGGTGTCCAGGCAGAGGGTGAAGGGGCCGCGGTTCACCAGGCTCACGTCCATCATGGCGCCAAAGACGCCGGTGTCCACGTGGGGCACGTCGCGCCGGGCGAGGGAGACGAAGTGCTCGTAGAGCCGCTCGGCCTCGGCGGGCGCGGCGGCGTCGGTGAAGGAGGGGCGGTTGCCCTTCCGGCAGTTGGCGAAGAGCGTGAACTGGCTGACCACGAGCACCTCGCCTCCCACGTCGGCTAAGCTCAGATTGGTCTTGCCGCTCTCGTCTTCGAACACGCGCATCTTGCGGATCTTCTCCCAGAGCCGCTGTGCCTGGGCCTCGTCGTCGCCGTGGCCCACGCCCAGAAGGATCAGGTATCCGCGCCCGATGCGACCGACGACGTTCCCTTCCACGCTCACGCTGGCTTCGCTCACACACTGTACAACAGCTCGCATAGGGATTCCTTTCGGGGCAGACGGTCTTTACGGGACGGGATGCACGTGGCGCCCCGGTTCTTTATAGAGCAGAGGCCGTCCCGCGTCAACGCGAGGGGGGCCGGCATCCGGCGAGGGTGAGTGACTCACTCGAGAATAGAAGTGACTATATGACTAGTTACTTAGTCAAAAAGGTGGTAGAATCAGTCGTATAGAATCAACTCTGGAAGGGGGTTCCGTGGCAGCGAGTATTGCCCTGGCAGAGGCGAAGGCGAACCTCTCCTCCGTTGTACGGCGCGTGGACGAAACGGGGGCGGAGTTCGTGGTGACGGTGAGAAACCGGCCCTGCGCTATGATCGTGCCCATTCCCAAGCCGGCGCCACGGCAGTTGAGAGCGGCGGGGGCCCTGGCCGGAAAGCGGCCGGTTGCATCGCGCGAGGCCGAGAGGGCCGCGTATCGGCAGGTGTTGGAGGCCAAGTATGCCGACCTTCCTTGATACGAACTGCCTTCTGCGTTACCTGCTCGCCGATGTCGAAGACCAATTCGAGGCGGTGCGCCTTTGCGTGGAGCAGGGTGCGTGCACGGCGCCCGAGTTCATAGCGGAATGCGTGTACGTGCTCGGCGGCTCAGTCTATGGCTTCGACCGGGCCGATGTGGCGAACACCATGGGCTTCCTTCTCGACGACGTCGCCTGCGAGCACGAGGCCGCCATGCGCTACGCTCTTGGGCTCTACCGGGATCACAGCCTCGATTTCGCTGACTGCATCCTCGCCGCCCGCTCGGTGGTTGAGGGGGCTCAAGTTCTCACCTTCGACAAGAAGCTCAACCGCTTGCTGGAAAACCTGTCCTAGAAGAAGATCATCAGCATGCCCAGGGCCAGGCCGACCATGACGGCGAAGGCGGGCAGCTTGCTGCGGTAGATGAGGTAGCTCTCGGGCATGATCTCGCCGAACACCACATATAGCATGGCGCCCGAGGCGAAGCCGAGGGACAGGGTGAGGCCCAAAGGCCCGATGTCGCCCAGCCAGAAACCGAGCCACGCACCGAGCACCGTGGGTAGGCCGCAGGCCGCCGTGAGCAGGGTGGCCTTCACGCGGCTCGTGCCGCCAGAGATGAGCGGCACGGCCACGGCCATGCCCTCGGGAATGTTGTGCAGGCCGATGAGCACGGCCATGATCATGCCGGTGCCCCACATAAGGTCGCTCGACACGGCGAAGCTTGCGCCGATGGTCATGCCCTCGGGAATGTTGTGCAGCGCGATGGCGCAGGCCATGACCACGCCAGCCACGAACAGCGACAGCCGCGAATCGTTGTGGCGCTTGTGCATGTTCAGGTGGTCGGCGTGTACCAGCTCGTCGATATTGTCGTGGGTGTCGGGGTGCGCGGCGTCGGCGGTATGCGATACCTCGGCCCGCGTCTTGCGGTCGATGAGGTGGTTCAGCAAATACACCACGGCCACGCCCAAGGCCACGGCGAAGATAACCAGCAGCACGCCGTGCTCGACCACCTGGTTGGCGGCCTCCTCAGCCTCGGCCAGCAGGTCGAAGCACACCATGGCGGTCATCACACCGCCGGCGAAGGCCAAAAGCAGGCTGATGGTGCGGTTGGACTCGCTCTTGAACAGGGCGCCGATGAGGCCTCCGAGCCCTGTGCCTCCCGCGCCGGAAATCAGCGTGACCAATGTGATGAACGCGAACGGCGACATTGCTTCCATAGTATGCAGGCTTCCTTACACCTCAAGGTTTCACACAGCGCCGCCTATTGTGCTTCAATCCACGCCCGCGCGGAAGCGCCTCCTGCCCAAACGTTAGTCGGAGGTAACATTTCCCACGGCAACGGTGCGCGCACGAACGGGCTGCCGGCGGGAGGGCGAAGTCGCCAGGGGATATAATAGATGGCGGGTCGCCCATTCCGGGGCGCTCGACAAGAGAAGGAGGCTGGCTGTGAGCGAGGGAAAATCGGAGCGGAGAGGTCTTCTGTGGTGGATCGAGCACGAGAACACCAATGCGTTCTGGAGTGCGAGAAACCCCTGGATCGTCATCGCACTTGCCGGGACGGCGATCATTGTGCTCTGCATGGTCGGGATGCATTTCTGGGGCGTGCCTCACGGGGTGGCAGATGTGACGGTAAATCGAACTCCGCAAAGCAAGCGTTTGACCTGCGGAAACTAGCAGTCATTGGCTATTTATTGGCTAGAGCTTATTTTCATCTCACGTTGACAACGTATAGGGTATACCGTATAATATCACCTGTAAGGCGGCAACGAGATAAGAAAGGAGGGGCCATGAGCGTGACGGTAAGGATTTGGCGATTCTCAGTCACTTTGGCGCTGAGGGTCAGGCTACTGAGGTAGCAGCCAAGGGGGAGCCGAAAGGCTCCCCCCCCCCGACCACCATGGCCCCTCGCCGAAGGGAGTATACCATGCCGAGCGAGGCCCAGAAGCGCGCGAGCGCGAAGTACAACAGGGAGAAGATGGCGCAGCGCGTGGTGCGCTTCAGCCCGAGGGAGGCCGATCTGCTGGCCCACCTGGACGCTCAGCCGAA
>NZ_AUGK01000003.1 GCF_000422625.1 Adlercreutzia mucosicola DSM 19490
TCTCCACTCCGACCAAGGCTGGCAGTACCAGCAGCTTGCCTATCAGAGGCGTCTTGAGGAGATGGGCATCACGCAGAGCATGTCGAGAAAGGCGACCTGCCTGGACAACGCCTGCATGGAAGGGTTCTTCGGGCACTTGAAAGACGAGTTCTACCGCGGCCGGGAGTTCGATTCCTTCGACTCCTTCAAAGACCAGCTAAACGACTACATCGTCTATTGGAACACGCGACGCTACCAAGCCCGATTGAAAGGAATGGCCCCGGTGCAGTACCGGAGCCATTCGATGAGGGCCGCTTGAGAGCTTTATTTAACCGTCCCACTTTTGGGGTCTAGTTCACAACCGACGCCCTCCCTGGTAGTTCCCGCGCTCAGCCTATTCGTTGGCCAGGGCGCTGCGGGCGGCGATGCGGCCGAAGGCGGCACACTCGCCGACGTTGCCGGTGCCCTGGTACAGATGCCCCCATACGCTGCCGAACTCGCCGGCAGAGTACAGGTGCGGAATCGGCTCGCCGAACGGATCCAGGATCTGGCCCTGGGCATTACGGGTTGGGCCACCGTCGGTGTTCAGCATGGCCGGCACGCAGCGCATGGCGTAGAACGGGCCGGTCTTCACGGGGGTCAGCGTGTCGGCGGGGCGGTAGAACGCCATGTCGGCGCCACGCTCGCAGAACTCGTTCCACTGGGCCACCGTGGCGGTCAGCTCGGCTGCGGGCACCTCGATCTTCCCTGCCAGCTCTTCGATGGTCGCGGCCTCATAGGCCCAGCCGTCGGCCACGGGATCGTCAGTGATGTCGGTGAAGACCTCGCCTGTGGCCATGGCGTCGGCGTCGAAGATGAACCAGGTCACCTCGGGCAGCGGCAGGTGGTTCCAGGTGCCACCGAAATTCGTGATGCCGTGGCGATAGCCCATGTTCAGGTGAATATCGCTGCCGGGCTCGGCGTAGGGGCTGGTGGGGCAGCTGCACGCGTCGTAGTCCATGTAGAAGCGCCGGCCGCTCACGCCCACGGTGATGCCCAGGTTCTTCTTCGTGAAGTTCCACACGGTGGAGAGGAACTCGGTGTTGTCCAGGTTGCGCAGGGCCGTCCAATACTGCGCGCCGCCGTACATGTGCCAGAAGCCGGCACCTGCGGCCGCGCAGGCGCGATGGCCGTCGCCGGTGTTGGCCTTGCCGGCGTAGGGCACGCAGCCGGTCACGCCGGTGAAGTTGTACAGCATATCCGGATCGCTTTCGAAGCCGCCGGTGCACATGATGACGCCCTTGTTGGCCTTGTAGGTCTTGCCGCCGGCCACAACACCCAGGATGGTCTTCGTCTCGGGGTCTTGCACGAGGGACTCCATGGGGGTGGAGAACTCGATGGTGAGGTTTTCGGTGTTCTCGGCGGTCTGCTCGAAGAAGGTGTGCACGTGGGTGGGGCCGTCGGTGTCCTTGGTCTTGAACTTGATGCGCCCGTAGGTCCACCAGTTTTCCAGCTCGGGCCATTCGGCGCCTTTGGCCGGATCGGGCTCGGTGGCCGGTGCGCCGATGTCGAGCCACTCTTCCTTGGCGCCCAGCTCGTACAGCCAATCGAGGTTTTCCGTCAGGGCCTCGCAGAAGGCCTTCTGCACGTCGTCGGGGGTGTGGTCGCCCAGCATGGCCTTCAGGTACACGCCGAAGGCCTCGGCGTCGTCGCAGTACAGCATCGATCCGGCGCAGAACGGGCTGTTGCCGTTGGGCGTGACGTCCTTCTCCACGATGAGCACCTTCGCGCCGTTGCCCTCGCGGGCTGCGCAGATGCCCGCGGCCAGGCCGGCGATGCCCGCGCCGCACACCACGACATCGTACTCTTCGTCCCAGGTAGCGGGTGCGCTGGCCGGGGTGCCCCCGCCGGCGGCGTGGGCGCTGTCGGTTTTCGGGGCACAGCCGGCGAGGCCGAGGGCCGCGGCTCCCGCAGCGGCCGCGCCGGCGAGCCCTAAGAAGTTGCGGCGGGTGAGTTCTTGTTCGCTCATGGGGTGCTCCTCCCAAAGATGGCTTGGGGCATCGGCCTTGCCAGCCAGTCGGTGCCTCTTCGGATGGCATTATTCTTACTCGGTTACTCAGTATTGGGCGAGCCGATTGCCGAATAGGTGCGCCGCGGTAGGGCAATTGTCATAGAAACGACAGTGTTGACGGAGCGTTACCGCAAAGTCACGAGCTTCTACAGTTTCTCGGCGAGTTTTGTGCCGCAGAGATACCCAGATGTGATGGTATTCGCCATGCCGATGCCAAATCCCACGTAGGTGTCATTGTACAAATTGCCGCCTGCATCGTTGCCTACAGCGTATAGGCCAGGCACGGGGATGCGCTCATAGTCGAGCACTTCGTAGTCGGTATTCGTGAGCAGACCGCCCCAAGAGCAGAGGTTGTTCTCTTCGGTAATAATGGCGTAGTAGGGCCCTTCTCCGAGTGCATTGAGATACTTGGTACTTTTGCCAAATTGGGTATCAGAGCCCGTAGCGCAGAAGCCCTCGTATTCTTCGAATTGATGGGAGAATATGCTTTCATCCATACCGGCTGCTTGAGCAAGTTCTTCGAGAGTAGACCCCTTGAACCCAGCGTTGACTTCCACCATTTTGTCAAAGACAGCGGTAATGTTTTCCCACGGCGTGTCAAGCTCGAAGTCGGGCTTGTACTCTGGCGGCATGCCTATGCGGTAGTCTACGCCCAGACCGGCAAGGCCCTCTGCCTGCAGTACATCCATGAGGGTTTGAGAGATAACGACGTAATGGTAGGATCCCTGGTAGGTGCTTGAGTTTGCTGATGGTACCGCATCGAGCACGAGCGCCTCGTTTCGGAATCGCGCGCCCGTGGAACCTACGTTGAGCACGTTTGCCACATAGGTGAGGATCATGGGGTATTTGGCGGGGAAGTCATCGAATTCATCGACGAGTTTGTCCGTTGCGCGGGCGAGTGTTTGGTGCAGCATTTGGCCACCGAAATTCGTCGGTTTCTGGGCACCTGCGGCCCATGCCATCTCGAGACCTTCTCCAATGTTTTGGGGAAGGCCCGCGAATACGCCGGCGAAATTGAAGGCAGCCCTCACCATATCGGCATTGGCGCCATAGCCGCCCGTGGCAATGACCACGGCTTTCGCATCGATCTGGATGCCCGCGCCGTTCTCGTCAACCGCCACAACGCCAGTGACTTCGCCTCCGTCGCTTACGACGAGATGTTTGGCAGATGTGTTGGTAAGAACCTCGCCCGTGGGTGCAACGTACTTCTCGATCATTGCCTTGAATAGCGGCCCGCGTTCGCTATAGTCGGGCAGGGCCGTCATGGAGGCCCCCATCCCGAGGTAGGTGAATTTCCAGCCGTTGTCGCTCATCCAATCGATGGCCTCGCCCGCAGAATTTACGAGTTGTCGAATGGCGGCCGCGTCAACGCGCCAGTGGGAGTCGGCAACCCATTGCTCGATAATTGGGTTGGTGTCGGTTTCGTCACCGGCTGCGATTGCGTAGGAGCTGTTGTAGGCCGAGGGGGCCCAGGATTTCAAGCTTGCTCCGCCGATGGTGTTCGTTTTCTCAAGAAGGATTACTCTCAGGCCAAGTTCTGCTGCGCGCACGGCGGTGTTGGTGCCCGAGCATCCAGCGCCGACTACTACGACATCGCAGGTTTTCGTCTCGGTGATATCGATTTCTTCAGAGGTGTTTCCCGGCAGCGTAGCGGCTATATCTACGTTGAGGCGTTGTGCCCATTCGGGCATGGGATTCGCCTGGGTTCCCGACGAGGATCCCGTGCGGCTCTGGTCTGCATCTCCCTGTTGCGAGCATCCGGCGAGGCCGAGTGCCGCGAGTGCGCCAGTTGAAGCTGCGCCAGCGAGAAATGCGCGTCGTGAGAACTCTCGTTTCATTTTTGGTTCCTCCTTCTACTCGTTATGCATCAGCGCCCTTGTTTGTTTCATCGGAAAGGGGGGCTCGCGTGCCTCTCGATCATGGTGTTTTTTAGGTTGGAGCAATAGACCCTTCTGGTGGGGTTTTGTCGTTTCCCCAGGTGGCGAACGGTGGAACGCAGTCGCTTTTGGGCTCTGTTTCGCTATACTATCTCAGGATCGAGAGGCATATGATGGGAAGAGGGTAGGGTCACGATGCATTCGAAGCGAGGAAGAGCTCGTCTTGATGCGTCCTTCGCAATGGTCGTTGCAGGCTTTTCCTTACTCTGCTGTGTGTCGCTTGCGTGCTTCTTTCCCCACTCGATGATGTTTGATGGCGCATCGGCTCCGCTGTACCGCTCCTTCAACAGCGGTTTTGGTCTCGCGTCATTTGTAGGTGCGCTAGCCTACGGCGTGGCAGTGTTCCGCTTCCCGAAGCTGTTTTTTGCGGGGACGCTGGCGGGGTACGCGATGTTGGGTGCCGGGTGCGCATTGCTGATGACAGCCATAGGTGATGCGTGGGTTGCGGTGACCGCGGGAGCACTGTGCGGAGGGGGTCTCGCGTGTGCATACGTTTACTGGTTGGGCTTGCTGACGTTTATGCATAGGCGGCGGGCCATGACGGCGCAAGGAGGGCAGGCGCTGGTTGGAGGACTGGCCTTTTCTTTGCTGTCATTGCTTCCGCTTGAAGTCGCGCGTATAGCAATCGTGGCGGGTGCGGCGGTGTCGTGCGTTTGCGCCTGTGTGGCATGGTGGCGTATGCGAGCATCTGGGGAAGCGTCGATTGCGGGTCTGCAAGAAAAGGGCGGCGTGTTCTCTGCCCGTACGGGGGCTGACGGGGAACAGGTGGGATACCAGGGACGGGAGGAGCTGGTCCGAATCTTTCAGTCGATCGCGCTGCCGGCCTTGTGCTCCGTCGTCGTTTCCTTTTTATATGGTGCGCTGACACCGGTCGCAGCTTCGATGATGGGATTTCCCCGCACTGTGCCAGTTGTGATTTGGGGCGGTCCGGTAGGGGCGGCGGCCTATTTGATATGGACACGCATAGGGGCGGGTCAGCGAGGGAGCTTGATGCTGCAGGTGGTGTTTGGCGTGCTGGCGGTATTGCTGCTTTTGGCACCCTTTGAGGTGACCCTTGCTGGCTTCAGTGCAGGAAACCAGGTGTGCGCACTTCTTTTCTACTCGCTCATTATTGGTGAGCTGGCGCGGCATCGCAGGGTTGCGCTCGTGTTTTTATCGATAGGGTATGCGCTGGTTCATCTCGCGTTTTTAGGGGGACTGTTCGTGCCATGGAGGTTCGGGGTCTTTTCGTATGAGACATTTTCGCAGTCGGCACCCTTTATCATGTTCGTAGCTTATGCCATTGGCGGTGTCCTGCTGTTTGTCGCACATCGCGATAAGTTGCGAAAGATGCGTTGTCTCGAAGGCGAGTTGAATCGTCAGCGGAAAGAAAAAGAAGGGCTGGCGCGTGTGGTGGCAAAGGCAACGAATGACGAGCTGGACCTTGTCTGCGAATCGCTGGCCTGTGCAGCGGGGCTTACCAAACGAGAGACCGAGGTGCTCACGATGTTGGCGCGAGGCCGTGATGTCGCATTTGTGTGCAACGAGCTATGTTTGGCTCGCAATACGGTGAAGGGCTACACCAAGCGCATCTACGCAAAACTGGACATACATTCCAAGCAGGAACTTATTGATCTTGTAGAGCAGGAACGGGCGAAGGGTCTAGAGTCCTGCGCTGATTCAGACGGCCTATGCTTGCGTTGAGGCGCAAGGATGGTTTCCCCCAGTCGTCTTCCGGGATTTCTGAGATTGCTCCAGCGTCTACGAATAAGATGTCCGATCCAGCTCCGGTGTCCACCATTGCCACGGGAAAGATGAAAAAGGTGTCTACGAAGCTTGACGATGCCCACTCAAGCTCTGCTCATGGTTTGCAAAATACATAATCGCAGTTCACACAAGGGCAACGGTGATATCTATGCTCAAGCGGAAAGCCGAGAACAATGTTCTGAATACCGCGAATTGCGGCATTGACGAAGCTGTGGTTCTCTGCGAAGCCAACCTCCATGTTGAGGGAAAGGTGCGTTATTGCCCTGCCTATATGGCCTCCCTGATAGGTGATTGATCGGCCGATCCTGGTTCAGAAGCATCTGCCCCGGGCTCTCGAACTCGTCGGTAGGCTGGGAACGGCTACGGGTTAGTAAGGTAATTGTTGCGAGAATGCCAGTGTTGACGGCCGTCTACCGCCGGCGTGCTCTATGATGCGTGATAGGCATTGCGACGGTGTCGACGGAAAGTGCGGAGGAGGGCAGTCCCATGGGCAGCAAGAAGCGTTCGGCGTGGCAGAAGCAGAAGGCTGAGTTTGCCGCTTCTCTCGGAGGCTTGGACGATCTGTTCGCTCGGGAAACCGCCGCCCGCGACGAGGCCCGCGAAGCCGCGCATCGCAAGAAGTCCTGCGAGCGCAAGAACCGCTACGCCAGTCGCTACGAGGCCGAGGCCACCGCCGCCGAGTGCGCCGAGCACGGTGCCCCGCCCCTGCACGTGTACCGCTGCCCCTACTGCGAAGGCTGGCACCTCACCTCGAAAGAGAAGTAAGATCGGGGACGGGTGAGCGCTTCGCTGAAAGTGTGTGCGCCGGTTTACCCATGAAAGCCCCTGATGATGGCCCTGTAAGACGAGGGTCGAAGATAAACGCCTTTCTTTCTCGACCTCTGTGACTGATCTTTTTCAACGGAGTGCGCAATCGGGCTAAAGCGCGTCCTTCTTTCCGCGATGGCTGCGGGCGACGGCGATGGCGACCGCGATGGCGGCGGTCACGGCGACGGCTCCCACCACGGCGAGGGCTGTGCGATCTCCTGTTTGGGCGAGCTTCTCGCCCTCGCGCAGGCCGGTCTCGTAGACGTTCTTCACGTAGTCGGCATCAGTTTTGCTCACGGGGTTCTCGATCATCTCATCGGTGATCTCCACCTTGTCCTGGACGTCGCCCGAGACGATGAAGTCGCTGATCACCTCGTCTTTGTTGGGAACGGCAGTTTCGATTTCGTCTTTGTCGAAGGTGGTATCGCTCGGCATGCTCGGCGGGGTGGGGGTGTCGCCGTCGGGGGTGCTGCTCCCATCATCGGGCGGGGTTGCGTCGTCATCGGGTTTCGTCGTGTTGTCCGGCACGCCCGCACCGTCGGGGATGTTCGGGGAATCGGGAACGTAGAGCACGTTGATGACGTTGTCGTCGGGGTTCACGCCCACGCGGATCTCGGCCGGATAGGTGTCTACCACGTAGGTGCCGTCGATCTTGTACTCATAGGCGTCTCCCTTCACGAGCTTGTCGAAGCGCTGGTCGGTGAAGGTCTCGGAGCCCATCTTGATGAACTTCACGTCATCGGGCTTGAGAGCATCTTTCCAGTTGTCGGCCGATAGATCGGCATTTTCCATGAGGTAGTAGTTCACCGTGTACTCGTTGTTCCACAGCTTGAAGTAGAACAGCTTGATCACATTGTCGTCGGGGTTCTCGCCAAGGGTGAGGTTCTGCGGCCAGCCGTCCCAGAAGAAGTAGCCGGGAATGTCGACTACGTAGTCCCAGGCGTTCAAGGTTTGTCCGACGTGCACGTCTTTGAGCTCGTAGGTTCCCAGAAGCACGCGGCCCTCCTCATCGGGTTCTACGTCGCCGTCGTCGTAGCTGACGTTCTCGTAGTACATGATGGTGGCCGTGGTGGCCGCGGCGTCGGCGCTGGCTTCAGCGTCGCTGCCGACTAGTTCGGCGCTGGCGGTCTTGTCGGCTAGTTCAGCGCTCGGGCCGGCGTCGGGGGCGGCGCTGCTGTCGGCTAGTTCGGCGCTCGGGGCGCCCTTCTTTTGCGCCGGCGACGTTTCGGCGGGGGCATCGGCTTCGTTCGGGGTAGCTGGCGCTTCTTCGCCGTCAGCGTTTTCCGCAGCCTGTTCCGTCGGAGAGGTGGATGCGAGGCCGCGGCCGGTGTCGTCTGCCGGCTGGCTTGCGCAGCCGCCCAGCGAGATGGCCAGGCATCCCACAAACAAGCACGAGAGAAGGACGGGGATGGGTTTTCTCGTTGAAGTAGCCATGGCGCGCTCTCATTCTCGATGCTGCGAAGACTCTTCCTCACTGAAAAGGTCATCGCAAGTATAGGAAGGCAGGCTCGTGCGCCCTGCGCCCCCATCCAGCCTGTCACCAACCCTTCCGCAACCTGTTGTTCCGCGGACACTTCATAAGAGAGCTTGCGCACTTTGAGGCCCGGTGCCCAGCGCGTGGCTTCTCTGCTTCATCGAAAGGCGCTATCATTGGTGCCGCTTAGAGAAGGAGGCAGGGCTATGGGTCTGGGAATGCAGCGGTGTCGGCGGGAGGGTACGCCCATCGTGTACCACGTGGACAAGACCGAGGGCGCGCCGTGGGTGCTGCTGCTCCACGGGGCCTTCGTCGATCACCGGATGTTCCGAACCCAGGTGGAGGCCTTTCGCGGGCGCTATAGCGTCATCGCCGTGGATATTCTCGGCCATGGCGGCTCGACCGAGACGCACCGTGGCGACAGCCTCGAATCCATGGCCTCGTGGCTGAGCGCCATCTTGGAGGCTGAGGGCGCCAGTACAGCCCATGTGGTGGGTGTGTCGCTCGGCGGGGTGCTGGCCCAGGACTTCGCCTGTGCCTATCCGGAGCACGTGGCTTCTCTGGCCTGTTTCGGCGCCTACGACATAACGCGGCCCGATCCCGAGCTGATTAGGGCCAACGGCGCTGCTCAGATGGCCATGGTGGGCAAGGCCCTCGTGTCGGTGCGGTGGTTCGCCGGGGCCAACAAGGCCATTTCGGCCTACACTGACCAGGCGCAACAGGAGTTCTACGAGCTCAATCTGGGTTTCCCCAAGCGATCGCTGCGGCATCTGGCGGCCCTGGGAAAGCTAGTGGGCAAGCACGAGCCCCGCCCGCGTCCCTATCCGCTGCTCATCGGTTGTGGCGAGCATGATCTGCCCATGGAGCTGGAGGCCGTGCAGGCCTGGGCCGCCGCCGAGCCTGGCAGCTCGGTGGTCGTCGTGGAAGGCGCCGGCCACTGCGCCAACATGGACGCCCCCGACCGCTTCAACGACATACTGAGCCAGTTCTGGACAAACGGGGAATAGCCGATCGAGTACCAGCTGTGGGCCTTCAGCGCCCTTGCTCGTAGCCTCAGGCGGACTTGCGCAGATGGGGAAACTTCCAGGCCGTCCACCGCCTGCAGCCCGATGGCCGTGGCCCAGTAATGCCGACGCATCGCTTCGCTAGAGGCCTGTGCGCTGGTCTCGTAGGGGAAGGCATCAAGGCTATCGGCGGACATGGGCTCACCCCTTTGGGGCTAACTCTGGCAAAACAAAAACGCCCTCCGAGGAGGGCGTTTGCTTTAAAGTGGTGCGGGCGAGAGGACTTGAACCTCCATGGGGTTGCCCCCATACGGACCTGAACCGTACGCGTCTGCCAATTCCGCCACGCCCGCAGGTGCTGTTTCGGTATCACCAAAAGAGCGTAGTAGATAATACCCGACTTAGGGCACCCGTGCAAGAATTTTTTTCGGGAAATGTCCGAATGCACTTATTCCCCGCGCAGAATGGTGTCGGCAGTCTCGGCAAGGGCGGCATCGGTCTCGTCCTGTTGGCGGCGACAGGCCTTCTTCTCGTGGGCGATCTCGTCGCCGATGGTCTCGTGCTCGCTATGGTCGGCGCGGTATTCGCGGTCGCGCGCGACGCGGGCCTCGTCGCCGATGTGGTCCGCGATGTGCTTCTCCTTCTGCGCCTCGTGCTGCTGGTAGGTCTCGGTGCCCATGGTCGGCCTCCTTCTGATCGGTGATTTTCCCACCATAGGTCACCGACAGCCGACCATGGGGCGACGGGGTCATTCGTAGGCGATTTGCCACGAGACGGTTTTATAATGGGCAGCGACGCGCAGGCAAACGAGGAAAGGACGCGAACATGGCAGAGGCGACGCCGGTAGTGGGTATCATTATGGGATCGGAATCGGATATGCCGGCCATGGAGCCGTGCATGGCCCAGCTGGACGCCATGGGCGTGCCCTACGAGGTGAAGGTGGCGAGCGCCCACCGCAAGCCGGCCGTGGTGCACGAGTGGGCCGAAACCGCCGTCGAGCGCGGCATCAAGGTGATCATCGCCGCCGCCGGCAAGGCCGCGCATCTGGGCGGCGTGGTGGCTGCCTTCACGCCGCTGCCGGTCATCGCCGTACCCATGAAGACGAGTGATTTGGGCGGCCTGGATTCCCTGCTGTCCATGGTGCAGATGCCCTCGGGCGTGCCCGTGGCCTGCGTGGCCATCAACGGCGCGAAGAACGCCGCCATCTTGGCCGTGCAGATGATGGGCACGAACGATCCGGCCATGCTGCAGAAGGTGGCCGACCTGAAGGCGGAGATGGCCTCGTAGCCGAAAGAGGTCCTTCTGCGCAACAAACTACGGTAAGTAGACAGCGGGGAAGGGTTTGAGGGCTGAAAAGGGCGTCAAAACGCGCAATTTGGGCCTCTTTCGAGGTTTCGGCTGGAAGAAAAGTCTACCTACCGAAGTTTGTTGCATAAAAACGGGTGAGAGGGAAACCGACCGCGCAAATGGGGATGGAAACGAGCTTATGAAGCAACTTTTGATGGGAAATGAGGCGTTCGCCCACGCGGCCCTAGAGGCTGGGGTGAACGTGGTGGCGGGCTATCCCGGCACGCCGTCGTCCGAACTGGTGGAGACCGTGGCGAAGCTGCATGGAGCCGGCGCGGCCCGGGATGTGCATGTGGAATGGTCTACCAACGAGAAGGCGGCCCTGGAAATGCTCGCGGGAGCGTCTTACTGCGGAGCCCGGGTGCTGTTCACCTGCAAGCAGGTGGGGCTGAATGTGGCCTCGGACGCCCTCATGTCCCTGAACTACGTGGGAGTGGGCGGCGGCTGCGTGCTGTTCGTGGCCGACGATCCGGGTCCCATTTCCTCCCAGACCGAGCAGGACACGCGCCGCTTCGGGGCCTTCGCGAAGGTGCCGGTGCTCGATCCGGCCACGCCCGAGCAGGGTTTCGCCATGATGCAGGCCGCCTTCGACTTGTCGGAGCGCTACCATACGCCGGTCATCGTGCGTCCCACCACGCGCATCTGCCATGCCTCCACGTTCTTCGACGTGGCCGAGGAAACCCACGGCCGCTCGTTGCCTGAAGGGGGCTTCCAGAAAGATCCGAAGTGGGTCATCTTCCCGAAGCGAGCCTATGAGGGCCACGGCGAGATCAACCGCCGTTTGGGCCAGATCGCCTGGGAATACGCCCATGATCCTGTGTTGTCGCAGTTTAACGAGATGTTCGAGGGCGGCGGGGAGGCAGCTGCCGCCGAGGGTCCTGCGCAGCAGGCCGCGTTGGCGGAGGCGTGCGTGGCTCCCGACGCGTCCGACGCATCCACGGTGCCCGAGGCCCCTGCGGTGGGCATCGTGGCCGGTGGCGTATCGGTGGCGTATGCGCGCGAGGCTTTGGGGCTGCTGGAGGCCCAGGCCGCCGCTGCGGGCATGACGGTGCCTCGCTACCGCTTCTTGGCCGTGGGCACGCCCTACCCCTTCCCTGTGGAAACGGCGGCGGCGTTTGCCGAGGGGCTCGCCGATGTGATCGTGTTCGAAGAGCTCGATTCGGTGCTGGAAGAGGACATGCTGAAGCTGGCCGGCTCCCGCCAGCTGCCGCTGCGCGTGCACGGCAGGTTGACGGCTGAGGCCAACGATCGCGGCGAGAACACCACCGAGAACATTGCGGCGCGCCTAGGGCGGTTCTTCGATCGGACGCGGGCTGCCCTTCCAATTCCGCCGCACGAGGACCGAGGCGCCTCCACGTGCTCAAACCAGTCCTCGCTTTCGGAAAAAACGGGATCAGAAGTGTATCCCATTTTTTCCGAGTCTGCGGAATCTGCGTGCGAGGAGGCGCCTCCGTCCTCGCGCTGCTCGTCCGAGGCCGAAGGGACTGGCTCCCTTGCTGCCCTCGCGGCCCGAACCATCGGAGCCAATGCGCTCGGCTACGATGGCCCGCTGCCCGTGCGGCCGCCGGTGCTGTGCGCGGGGTGCCCCCATCGCGGCAGTTTCTACGCCGTGAAACAGGCGCTTAAGGGGCGCGAGGCGGTGCTGTGCGGCGACATCGGCTGCTACACGCTGGGGAACGCTCAGCCGCTGGATGCGGTGGACACCTGCTTGTGCATGGGCGCGGGTATCACTATGGCTCAGGGCTTCGCGGTGGCCGAGCCGCACAAGAAGTCGGTGGCCTTCGTGGGCGACTCCACGTTCTTTGCCAGTGCGCTGACCGGCATTGCGAACGCCGTGTACAACGGCCACGACGTTACCTTCGCCATTCTGGACAACGCCACTACGGCCATGACGGGCTCGCAGCCGCATCCGGGCACGGGCGTTACGCTGATGGGCGAGAAGCGCCGCCCCATCGTGATCGAGGAGGTGCTGCGCGGGCTGGGTGTGCAGCACATCGGGTTCGCGAACCCGCACAGCCTGGAGATGTCCGTGGCCGCGGCCCGGGCGGCCATCGATTTCGAGGGTCCCGCGGTGGTTATTTTCCGTGCGCCGTGCATTCAATTGAAGAAGCCCGCGGAGCCGGTACGCATTAACGCCGAGGCGTGCACGGGCTGCAAGAAGTGCATCACGTCCATCGGCTGCCCGGGCATCGGCTTCGACGAAGCGCGTCGCGACCCGGCCTCGCGCGAACGCGGCCAGGCTTTCGTGGACGGCAGCCTGTGCGACGGCTGCGCCCTGTGCGTGCAGGTGTGTCCCTTCGGTGCTATCGAAGGCGCGGTGGGCTTCGGTGGCGCGGTCGCGGTGGAGCCGGCCAGATACGCTCCGAATCCCGAGCCGTTCCAAACAGGGGAAATTCCCGTGGTACTTGCTGACGAGGCGAACGACTTTCAAGAAACGGAATGGCGCTGCAAGCCCGACGAGGCGCTCGGTGAAGCGCTGGGTGCGACGAGGGGTTCGTGGGAAGAAGGGGGTGCCCGATGATCAATGTGTTGCTGGCGGGCGTGGGCGGCCAGGGCACGGTGTTGGCGGCGAAGGTGCTGGCCAGCGCGGCCCAGGCGCGCGGGTGGCAGGTGCGTACGGCCGAGACCATCGGCATGGCCCAGCGCGGCGGCAATGTGACGAGTCACGTGCGCATGGGTTCGGAAGGCGAGGAAGTGTTCTCGTCGCTGATCACGCCCGGTACCGCCGACATGGTGATCGCCCTGGAGCCCGGCGAGGCCGCCCGGGCGCTGCCCTATTTGGCTCCCGGCGCCGTGCTGGTGTGCTCCACCACGGCCATCCAGCCCGTAACGGCCGCCCTTGCCAGCCAGCCCTACCGAGCCGACGACGTGGTGGCGGCCCTGGCGAACTCGCTTCAAGCCGAGGCCCCGCGCGAGCAGGCGGCTGCTGCCGCCGATGTGGCCGAAGAGACGGCTGCGAGCCTCGACGTCGCCGATGGGGCGATCGCCATAAAGGACACCCAAGCTCCCGGCATGGACGGTTATCCCGTGCCTCTCTTCATCCCCGTGGACGACGAGGCGCTCGTGGCGCACCTCGGTGCCGGCTCCCGCAAGTCGCTCAACATGATGCTGCTCGCCGTGGCCGTGGCCCAGGGGCGCATTCCCCTCACTGTGGCCGAGCTGAAATCGGCCGTGCAGGCCTGCGTGAAACCCCAGTTCGTGGCCATGAATCTAGAGGCCATCGACCGCGCCGCCGAGGCCTACGGATAGGCGCCCTGCTTCTATTAGCTTGAAAAAATCTCCGATTCTGGAGGAAAATTCGTGAAAAAATCTCCCAAATCGGAGATTTTTCACGCAGCAGTTCCTGGACTTGATTCGTCTCACGATTAACTTTTTAACTTATTAAGTTAAAATGTAAGTTAACACAGTGGAAGGGGCAAATGATGTCGAAAAGTCACATTGAAGCGCGCATTGCGGAACTCCCCCAGGGCGGTATAACGTATAAGACTATCTCGGGAAAACGTTATGCCTATTACCAGTGGACCGAGGGGGGCAAGCAGCACGCGCGCAGGGTAAAAGATGATGAGATCGAGGCCCTTCAAGCCCTCATCAACGAACGGAAAAGCTTAAAACAAGAGCTGTCGTCATATTCCAGCAGCCCGCGATCGGAACTTGTGCGCAGGGAGATCGAGCTTACGTCAACGATGTTGGTAAGGATTGGCGACGAGCTGAAATCCTTCGCAGCTCCTGTAGCGTCGTGGCGCCGCCGAGGATGCTTTGTTGCGCTTTCCGAGTATTTGCACGGGACGAGCGACGGGCGCGTGATGGCGCTCTACGGGCTGCGACGCACGGGCAAGACAACGCTGATAAGGCAGTCTTTATCTGCCATGAGCGAGGAAGACCTGAGCCGGTCGGCCTTCGTGCAGGTTCGCGACAAAGACACGCTGGGCACTTTGAACAGTCTGCTGCGAGAACTTGAGGCCAAGGGAATACGCTTTGTCTTCATCGATGAGGTTACTCTGGCGGATGACTTCATTGTGGGGGCCGCCCTGCTGTCGGATATCTATGCCGCCTCTGGGATGAAAATCGTTTTATCTGGCACCGATTCGCTGGGTTTTCTCTTTGCCGAAGACGAGGAGCTCTACGACCGATGCTATCTGGTGCATACGACGTTCATTCCCTATGCCGAGTTCAGCGAGGTGCTGGGTATAGAAGGAATTGACGCGTATATCGAGTACGGCGGAACTATGAGCGTGGGAGGCGCGAACTACAACCGAGAATTCTCTCTGTTCTCCAAGGCGCGTGGCGCTGATGAGTATGTCGATAGCGCCATTGCCCGCAATATTCAGCATTCCCTGAGCAATTACCAGTACGGCGGTCATTTCAGGGGCCTGATAGATCTTTATGAAAAAGACGAGCTCACGAATGTTATCAACCGTGTCGTGGAAGATATCAATCATCGCTTCACGCTTGACGTGCTCGCACGTGATTTCAAATCCCACGATTTGGGCATTGCTCGCACAAACCTGCGCAAAGATCGTTTTCATCCCCAAGACACACTCGACCTCATCGATGCAGTAGCGGTGACAAAACGGTTGAAGGATCTTCTGCAAATCAAGGATGCTGGTGAGCGCGTTGTTGCTTTGGCGGAGTCTCATGCGGCGGAGATTGAAGAGTACCTTGAGCTTTTGGATGTTATTGAAAGGGTGAGTGTCGTGAACGCGGTGGATTTCGCCGCTGAGTCGCGAACGATTATTTCCCAGCCTGGGCTTCGTTACGCTCAGGCGAAGGCGTTGGTCAATTCGTTGGTGGAAGATCCGGCCCTCGCAGACTTGACCGCACCAGAGCGCAAGTACATTACCGAACGCGTTTTGGAGGAAGTGCGCGGCCGCATGATGGAGGATATTGTTCTGCTGGAAACAAAGTTGGCGCGTCCTCAGTGCAACGTGTTTGCCCTGCGTTTTGCCATCGGCGAGTTCGATATGGTGATTGCCGATCCGGATAGCCTTACGTGCGAAATCTTCGAAGTGAAGCACAGTGACAAGCGAGATCCTGCGCAAAGGCGCCATCTGCTTGATTTGGAAAAATGCGCTCGCGTTGGGCATCGCTGGGGCACGATTGAGCGCAAAGCGGTTATTTATCGAGGCGAGCCGGGCCTTGAAGAGGGTGTCGAGTACCTCAACGTCGAAGAATATCTTAAAGGTTTTAAGACCGCCTTTTCTTGCTGAGGCATGCAACTCGCGGCGAGGGTGAACCTGAGCATAATTGTGCCCGCCGGGGCCTACGGGTAGGCGCCTACTCGAATGACTCCAGTAGCGTGAGCATGTCGGCGGGGGTGATCGCCGCCACAGGCGCGTGGGTGCGGAGCCTCTTATCGTTCGTGATGAGGTAATCGGCGCCCGATCGCTCTACGGCTGCCAAAACGAGATCGTCTTCAAAATCGCGATGGATTTGATGGAAATATCGAGCGACCGTTACGTCGGAGGTGTCGGCAGGAACAATTGTTGCTTGTTCGACTATGGTCATGACGGACTGCCAACTTACCTCTTCAATGGCGAGTGCGGCCGCTTCGGTTAGCGCTTCGCCGGTGGCCCGGCGCTCTCGTTTGAGCTCCGCTCCCACTTGATAGTAGATGTCCTTAAGAGATGTGATAGCGAGACAAACAGATATTTCCTTCTCTACGCACGCGCAGAGGAGTTGCCGGGATTTGGCGCTTCCCGTTCGTGTGCCGATACAGCTATCGATCCAGGTATTGGTGTCAAGAAGAATGGTGGATGGCAAGCGCATCACTGCAGACCCCTTTCCGCAAGACGCTCCCACAGAGCCTCCTCGCGCAGCTGCTCGTAATAGGCCATTCTCTCGTCGTCATCCTCTGGCAGGGTGCAGGTCAAATTATGCTCTCTGCGAAAATCATCAATAAGATCCCAGCCCTTGCGAAGGGACTCGAGACGCTGCTCCCGCTCGTTCGAGGTGCTGTTATCTGGGGGCTCCTCATCGAGCATCTCAATGAGCTGGCTGCACGTTTGAGGGTCGTTGGCGTGGCGTGCGGCGTAGTCCCACAGCAGGCGCACTGCTTGGCTAGGGGTGAGGCCGATGCGAGCGAATGCGATATCGCCGGCTTTTTTCAGATCTTCGTCGATGCGCACATTCATCTGCACGGTTTTCGCCGGGGAGAGCGCGCCGGCATTCGAGGCATTCTTTTTCGCCGTCGATCGCTTGGGCGCGACGTTGCCTCGGGCCTTCTCCGTGCCCTTCGCCTTCTTCGGTTTTTCCAATGCTGCCGTTACCATGGCGATCATCCTGTCAGCTTGTGTAAAGATACAGAAAAGTATAGCATGTAGCAAACAGAGATGAAAAGACTGGCAAGGCGGTCTTTCGGGGTCAGGGAAACGAGCGCAGGGCAAGAGCCTACTGGGAAAATTTGGCTGATGTGAAGAGATTTTCGCTTAGGGTTCCAGGCGGCAGCCGAAACGGCTGATGGTTTGCGGGCGCGGGGGATCCCCCCACGCCTCGTGTATCCTGGGCGAAATTAATAATTTGGAAAGAAAGAATGCGGGTGGGGGTAATGGCTATCTGTTGGGGGATTTCCTAATCTTTTTACATGGCGTTACGAAGGGGGACTTCAAGCGCCGAGAGCACACCTGATGAGAGTGCCGAACAAGGACGGGGCACGTTCCCCGTCGTGCTTAAGATGAGGAAGAGGAGGATCGATGGCAACGTATCTCGAGAAGTTCAAGCGCGCATCGGCTCTGAACCGCCGCTCCTTTGTGAGGGCGGGTGCGGCAGCAACGGTGGCATTGGCGGCGGGAGGGTCGCTCGTGGCATGCTCATCGTCTCAAGAAGACGACCTGGCCGCTACGGGCGACAACAGCGCGTCAGCGGAAACCGAGGGCGTGTGGGTTACGGCGGCCTGCTGGCATAACTGCGGCGGCCGCTGTTTGAACAAGGCATTGGTGAAAGATGGTGTGGTTGTTCGGCAGAAAACCGATGATACCCATGAGGACAGCGCGGAATTTCCCCAGCAGCGCGGCTGCGTGCGCGGGCGTTCCCAGCGCCGCCAGGTGTACGCCGAG
This sequence comes from Adlercreutzia mucosicola DSM 19490, assembly GCF_000422625.1. Lineage (GTDB taxonomy): Bacteria > Actinomycetota > Coriobacteriia > Coriobacteriales > Eggerthellaceae > Adlercreutzia > Adlercreutzia mucosicola. Next base: position 17,397 of record NZ_AUGK01000003.1, read on the forward strand.
GACCGCCTCAAGTACCCCATGAAGCGCAAGGGGTGGCAGCCCGGCGGTGGCGAGGCCTCAAATGGTGCCATGCGCGGCAAAGATACCTGGGAGCGCATCAGCTGGGACGAGGCGCTCGATCTGGTAACCGGTGAAATGAAGCGCATCAAGGAAACTTACGGCAATCGCGCGTTCTTCCTCGATTCCTGGACGATGAACGGCGAGTACGCCCGCGTGTTCGGCCTGTTCGGCGGCTTCATCAACGGCTGGGGCACCTGCTCATTCGGCAACTACAGCCTTACGCCGCAGAATGTCGGCTACTCCATTGCCGGCGGCTTCGAAACGTCCAATGATCGTTTCGATTTCGAGAACGTGGAAACGGTGTTCATGCTAGGCGTAAACCCCGCGTGGAGTTCAGCGGGCATGGGTACCAACATCCTGCGCACGGCGAAGGACGCCGGCGCCACGTTCATCGGCGTCGACCCCGTGTACAACGAGAGCTATTCAGTGCTCGATGCGGAATGGGTGCCCATCCTTCCCGGTTCCGACACGGCCTTCCTGCTGGGCGTGGTGCATTCCATGCTGGAGCAGGATGACAACGGCTCGCTTATTGATTGGGACTTCCTCGACAAAGCGGTGCTGGGCTTCGACGCTGATCATATGCCCGGGGGCGTCGATCCGAAAGAGAATTTCAAGGACTACGTGCTGGGCACCTACGACGGCCAGCCGAAGGACGCCGCATGGGCGGAAACCCACTGCAAGGTTCCGGCCGACCGCATCCGCCAGCTTGCGGTGGAATTGGGCCGCGACCACAAGGTGGCCATGCTCACGTCCTGGGGCGTGGCCCGCACGAACAATTCCGACAATCTCCCCCAGCTGTACATGATTCTTGGCGCCATGGGCGGCCATATGGGTAAATCGGGCCACATGACCTCGGTGGCATGCCACGTGAACTTCGGCAACCATGGCCCTTCGTTGGTGAAGGCCGGCGGCAACGGCTTGGAGGCCATTCCCAACCCCGAGAACGACTATGTGAACGATGTGCAGGCGTGGGACATGGTGCTCGGTAAGCCCTACAACTACACGGGCCAGAGCAACGACGGTATCGAGTGGCTACCGTGCGAAATGCGTCAAGCCGACATCCACATGATCTTCCACGGCGGCGGCAATCGCCTGCAGAGCCGCCAGGGCATCATTCAGGGCATCGAGGCCCATCGCAAAGTGGATTGCGTGGTGGCGGCCACGACGTTCTTCACTAATAACGCGAAGTACGCTGACATCGTGTTGCCGGTGAACACCGAATGGGAGCGCGAAGGCGGCTTTCTGTCGGGCAACCGTGAAATGATCATCATGTACCGGCAGGTCATCGATTCGATGTACGAGAGCAAGGACGATCAATGGATTGTGACTGAGTTGGGCAAGAGGCTCGGTTTGGATGCCAATGTGCTGTACCCCTTCGGCCGCAAGCAGCAGCTGTTCAACATGGCCGCTGGTGCTACGGTTGCCAAGGAGAGCGGCGTGAGTGCCTCGGGCATGGCGAACCCCTTTACCGATGATGGATCGCTAAATGCCGATAGCGATTACGAGATGTTGGTGACCATCACTCAGGAAGACATCGATCGCTGGGGAGTGGAAGGCACGCCGCAGGAGGGTCGCATACCCCTGGCGCAGCTTGAAGAAGACGGCATCTACCAGATTCCACGTTCAAAGGGCGACAACTACGGTTTTATCGCCTTCGAGGACTTCGTGAAAGACCCGGCGGCCAACCCGCGCGATACGTCTGAGAGCGGCAAGCTGGAGGCCTATAGTCAGGCGCTGGCCGACAAAGTGAACGGCATGGGATACGTAGACAACGTAAAGCCGATCCCTACGTTTATGGAGCCGGTCGATGGATACGAGGCCACTTTCGCCGACTTTGCGGCGGGCGTGAAGGGTGAGTTCCCCTATCAGGTGGTCACCATGCACTACATGGGCCGGTCCCACACTACGTTCGGCAACACGGGCGTGCTGCAGGAGGCCTTTGTCTCGCCGGTGATGATTAGCACGCAGGACGCCGCTGCCGAGGGCATTAAAACGGGTGACACCGTGATGCTGACGAGCCGCTATGGTAAAACGCTGCGTACGGCGGAAGTGACGGGCCGCATTATTCCCGGCTGCGTGGGGCTTATGCACGGCTCGTGGTCCGATTACGACGAGGAAACCGGCATCGACCGCGGCGGTTCCGACAACATCCTGTTCGGTAACGCGACGGCTGGTCAGGGCACGACGGGCTTCAATACCATGATCGTGAGTATTGAGAAGGTAGACGAGGAATTGGTGCCCGATTGCGACAAGCCGCGTCGCACGGTGGAAGTGTAGGAGGGAAGGATTACCATGGCTGACGAGAAGATCAACGAGAATCCGCAGGGCTTCTACTTCAACCAGCAGGCCTGCGTGGGGTGCCGCACCTGCCAGGTGGCCTGCAAAGATAAGAACGACCTTGACGTGGGCTACCTGTTCCGGCGTGTGACCAGCTACGAGGCGGGCGAGTTCCCGAAGCCGATCACCTACCATTATTCCGGCGCGTGCAACCACTGCCATGTCCCGGCTTGCGTGGATGTGTGCCCGGCGGGTGCCACCTACATCAACGCCGAAGATGGCACCGTGCAGCACGATGACGACAAGTGCATCGGTTGCGAGTATTGCGTGAAGGCGTGCCCCTATGGTCATCCGGTGCTCATTAAGGAACTGAACGTGGTGCACCGCTGCGATGGCTGCATCAATCTGCGCGCTGTCGGCGAGCAGCCAGCTTGCGTGACCGCTTGCCCTCTGCGCGCGCTGGAATTCGGACCGATCTCCGAGCTGAGAGCTGCCCATCCTGGGGGCGTAAGCCAAATTACCGTGCTTCCCGATGCCGCCCAAACCGATCCATCGGTAGTTATCAATGCTAAACCGGCAGCCCTTGAAGCAGAGCCTATGATTATGACGCTGTAAGAGAGATGTCGAAAGGAGAAGGTCGTTGAGAATGTAGGCGACACTCTCGAAGGCCGGACCGCGCGAGCTCTCCTCCGCCGCGTGGCCCGGCCTCTTGCATTAGACTGAACGTCGCGAAGAGAGAAGGGGGTGAGCCTGTGAAATTGAGGACAAAATTCCTCTGCCTTATCGCCGTGCTACTTGCGGTGTCGCTGGGGGCCAACATCGCGTGGACCACTGCTAACCAGCACGGCCAAATGGAGGACGAACTGCGGGTGCAGGGACGGGCGCTGGCACAGCAGATGGACGCCGTATGGGAGTTCATGGTATTCAACCAGGATAGGCTTTCTCAGATCGCCTATACCGAAGACGGCGTCTACCAGGGGCTTCATTGCGCCATCGCCGGCCGCATCATCGGGCAGTCCTTTACGCGCCAGTCGGACTACACCACCCGCTTCGTGAACCTCAACCCTCGCAACGACGCCGGCATGCCCGACGAGTACGAGACCGCGGCCCTGAATGCCTTTCGCGCCGACGGGGGCTTGCGGGACGTGTACGGCTTCGCCGAGGTGGATGGCAAAGAGGTCTTTCGCTACTTAGCTCCCATGACCATCGAGGAGGCCTGCTTGCAGTGTCATGGCGAGCCGGTCGGCGAGCTGGACATCACGGGATACCCCAAAGAGGGCTGGGAGATGGGGGATATCGGCGGCGCCATCAGCATTATCATGCCGCTGGACGTCTATCAACAGAACGAACGAGACTCCATCATCCAGGACGTGCTATTCTTCGCCGTGATGTTGGCCGTGTGCCTCGTTGTGGTTTATGGGGCTCTGAGCTATTTGGTCACGCGTCCTCTCGGCAAGATAAAGGCAGCCGTGGCCGAGGTGTCTGAGGGTAATCTGGGCGTGCAGCTTTCCTATAGTGAGTCATCCCAGGAAATGAGCGACCTTACGTGCGAGTTCAACGGCATGGCCCGCGAGTTGGCCGACGTCTATGCGAACCTGGAAGATGAGGTGGCCGATCGCACAACCCAGCTACAGGAAGCTAATGCCGTGCTCGAGCGACAGCGGTGTCAACTCGAAGAGGTGAATGCCCAGCTGCTGGATGAGAATCAATACAAGTCGGATTTCCTTTCCATGGTCAGCCACGAGTTGCGCACTCCGCTTACTTCCATTGTGGCTTTTGCCGACTTGCTGAACAAGCACATAGTTCCCTCTAATGAGAAGGAGGCCCGGGCTCTTCGCGGCATTGAGGCTAACTCTCAGGCACTCATGCTTATGATCAACGATATCTTGGAGATGAGCCGTTTGGATGCGGGTCGCGTGAAGCTGAACACAGAGGTGGTGGATGTGGGGGATGTCATCGCGCTTGTTCGTGCAACGGCAGAGCCGCTGGCCCTGAAGGAAAATTTGGAGTTCTCCTGCCACGTGGCCCCCGATGTGCCGCTTATTCGCGCCGATTTCGACAAGCTCGTTCATGTACTGCAAAACTTGTGCGGCAACGCGGTGAAGTTTACTCCCGACGGTGGGCGCGTATCCGTAGGGGCGTCTTACGACCAGGACGCCGATGCCGTGCAGTTCACGGTAGCCGACACGGGCATTGGCATTGCGCCGGTCGACCACGAGCGCATATTCGAGAAATTCGCGCAGGTGGATTCCTCGTCCACGCGACGCTACAACGGCACGGGGTTGGGCCTCGCCATCGTGCACGAGTACGTGGACATGCACGGCGGCAGCGTATCGGTCGAAAGCGCACTGGGGCAGGGTGCCGCGTTTGTCGTGCGCATTCCCGTGACGTCCCCGGAAAAAGACGAGATGGACTTCGACGGCGATCGAGCCGATTCAACGAGGGAAGAGGGAGCACATGGTGTTGGAAAAGCCGATTAAAGTCATGCTCATCGATGATGATCCGAGCATTCACGAGAGCCTGCGCGATGTAGTGGAGGAGGTGGGCTACGAGTTCTGCGGCGCCCTGAGCGGCCGCGAGGGGCTGCGCCTTCTGGATGAGGAGCGCCCCGACCTGCTCCTGCTCGATGTCATGATGCCTGGCATGAACGGCTTCGACGTGTGCCGGCAGATGCGCGAGGCGGGCCGGCGCATACCGGTTATCTTCCTTACTGCGAAAAACGACATCGTCGATAAAAGCACCGGCTTCGGCGTGGGCGCCGACGATTACGTGACCAAGCCCTTCATTGCCGACGAGTTGCTGCTGCGCATCGATGCTCATGTGCGTCGCCATCGCGACGACCTGCAGCACGTGCGCCGCACCGAAGAGGCATCGGAGACTCCTACGCGCCGCTCGCCTTGTCGTATCGGCGAGCTGGAGGTGTTTTTCGATCGCTATGAGGTGCACTTGCGCGGCGAGGCGGTGACGCTCACTGCCAAGGAGTTCGAAATCCTCTCTCTGTTAGCAGAAAGCCCCGGTGAGGTGTTTACGCGTCGGCGTATCTATGAGCACTTATGGGGCGAGACGGCTGAAGTAGACGAGAACTCCATTACCGTGTTCATGCGCAAAATTCGCGAGAAAATCGAGGACAATCCTAGCGAGCCCCGCTATCTGCTCACGGTTTGGCGCGTCGGCTACAAACTTGCGGCAGAGTAGCGTGTTCGCGCTGTCGATCCCCCAGGAGTCCTCAGCCCCTCGACGAGTTCTCCTTTTTCAAGTGGAAAACACTTTTGATGGCAGAGGCGGTCTCGCGTTTCCCATGAGCTATTCGATTCGTTGGACATAACTGCGCGTGGTACTACAACCCTCGCTTAATCCTAATCGTAAAGGCTATCTTTCTGCTTCGCCATCCTCTTATCTCACCTGCGAGATTGTCGTGAATCGCGAGGTCCTTTTGTTGCCAGTTTGTTAGAATAGTTCAGAATCACGCAAACTGTGCCCAAAGGAGAGACGCGCACCCATGGAGATGACAGAGGAGCAGCTTTCGCTTATCACGTGCGAGCTGGCAACAATTAAGGAACGCTCGCCGTTCTACGCGAAGAAATTCGACGGCATCGACATGGCCGCCGTGCGCACCCAGGCCGACTTCGAGCGCCTGCCCTTCTCCGAGAAGGATGACCTGCGAGGTGTGTACCCGCTCGGCCTGCAGGCCGTGCCCGACGAGGAGGTGGTGCGCATCCACTCCTCCTCTGGCACCACGGGCACGCCGGTCATCATCCCCTACACCCAGCAGGACGTCATCGACTGGGCTACCCAGTTTGCCCGCTGCTACGAGATGGCCGGCATCACGCCCCTCGACCGCATCCAGATCACCCCGGGCTACGGCCTGTGGACCGCCGGCATCGGTTTTCAGCTGGGTGCCGAGCGTTTGGGCGCCATGGCCATTCCCATGGGTCCGGGCAACACCGACAAGCAGCTCCAGATGATGCAGGACCTGAAATCCACGGTCATAACCGCCACCAGCTCCTACGCTCTGCTTTTGGCCGAGGAAATCTCCAAGCGCGGCCTGCGCGACAAGATTCACCTGAAGAAGGGCGTCATCGGGTCGGAGCGCTGGGGCGAGAAGATGCGCAACCGCATCCAGAACGAGCTGGGCATCGAGATCTACGACATCTACGGCCTCACCGAGGTGTACGGCCCCGGCATCGGCATCTCCTGCGATGCCCATGCCGGCATGCACATCTGGGACGACTTCGTCTACATCGAGATCGTGGATCCGGAAACCGGTGAGAACCTGCCCGACGGCGAGGTGGGCGAGCTGGTGCTCACTACGCTGCGCAAGCAGGGCGCCCCGCTTATCCGCTACCGCACCCACGACCTCACGCGCATCATCCCCGGTACCTGCCCCTGCGGCTGCCGCCACCCGCGCATCGATACGCTCACGGGCCGCACCGACGACATGTTTAAGGTGAAGGGCTGCAACATGTTCCCGGCCCAGGTGGAGGAGGTCATCAAGGCCACCGACGGCACCAGTTCCGAATACCAGGTGATGATCGAGGCTGTGAACGGCCACGACGTGCTCACCGTGCTGTTCGAGACGCCTCTTGAGGGCGAGGCGCTCGCCCGCTGTGAGGAGGAGCTCGCGCTCATCTTCAAGGCGAAGTTGGGCTGCACCCCCGAGGCCAAGGGCGTGCCCATGGGCGAGCTGCCGCGTTCCGAGAAGAAGACGAAGCGCATCTTCGACAGCCGCTACTAGGGCTGTCGGGGGTCGCAGGATGAAGGGAGGGCTTCAGCCCTCCCACACGAGAAGGAACGACAGGCACGGGGCGCCTGAGAAGGAAAGGCCAGCGGGTTCGTGGGGACGGAGCCGTCGGCGAGCCCGGGATGGAAGGAGAAAGCCATCATTACGAGCTTGAACGAGAAGCAGACGATTCTCATCGTGGACGACTCCATGCTGAATCGGGCGCTTCTGGCTGATATGATCGGCGACGCCTATCGCATTGTGGAAGCCGAGGACGGCAAGCAGGCCGTGGCCGCGCTTCAGAAGGAAGGCACGGGCATCTCGCTCGTGCTGCTGGACTACGTCATGCCGCAGATGAACGGCTTCGACGTGCTGGAAGTGATGAACCGCAACGGCTGGATCAAGGACATCCCGGTCATCATGGTGTCCGCCGAGTCCGACGCCGCCTATATCGAGCGCGCCTACGAGCTGGGTGTGACTGACTTCATTAACCGCCCCTACGACGTGAATATCGTGCGCCGCCGCGTGATGAACACGCTCATGCTGTACCAGAAGCAGCGCACGCTGATGGGCATGGTGGCCGACCAGGTCTACGAGCGCGAGAAGTCCAACAACCTCATGGTGTACATCCTGTCGCACATCGTGGAGTTCCGCAACGGCGAGAGCGGCATGCACGTGCTGAACGTGCAGGCCATGACCGAGATGATCCTCACCCACCTGGTGCGCCTGACCGACCAGTACCCGCTGACGGCCGAGGACATCTCGCTCATTACCATGGCCTCCAGCCTGCATGACATCGGCAAGATCGCCATCCCCGAGGAAGTGCTGAACAAGCCCGGCCGCTTCACTGACGAGGAATTCGCCATCATGAAGACGCATTCCGCGGTGGGCAGCGACATGCTGGACAATCTAGAGCTGTACAAGGACGAGAAGCTGGTGAAGGTGGCCCGCGAGATTTGCCGCTGGCACCACGAGCGCTACGACGGCCGCGGGTACCCCGACGGCCTGGTGGGCGACGAGATTCCCATATCGGCCCAGGTGGTTGCCTTGGCCGATGTGTACGATGCCCTCACGAGCCAGCGCGTGTACAAGCCGCCCTTCAGCCACGAGGAGGCCCTGCGCATGATTCGCGACGGGGAATGCGGCTCGTTCAACCCGCTGATCCTGGAATGCCTGACGGCGGTGGCCGACGATCTGGAGAGCCGCCTGAACCGCGGCGTCACGGGTCGCGAGATATCCGTGGACAGCCTGCATCTGTCGGAGGCCGCCTTGGACAACGGCGTCGCCAAGGCGTCCAGCCGCACCCTGGAGCTTCTGGACTACGAGCGCATGAAGTACCACTTCTTCGCGTCCATGAGCAATGAGGTGCAGTTCGAATACACCGACGAGCCGCCTATGATCGTGCTATCCGACTGGAGCGACCGCAAGCTGGGGCTGCCCGAGATCGTGATGGACCCCTATCACGACGAGGCCTTCTGCCGTGTGTTCGGCAACGACAACCTGGCCGAGTTGAACCAGCGGCTGCGCGCGACGACCCAAGAGGCGCCGCTGGTCGATATGGAGCTGGAGGTGACCGTCAACGGCGAGACCCGCTGGCTGCACGCGCTGGCCCGCGCCCTGTGGTCCGATGAGAACCCGCCCGAGTATCTGGGCTCTCTCGGCAAGTTCATCGATATTGACGATCGTCAGGCCGAATTGCACGACCTGCAGTTCAAGGCCTACCACGATCCGCTGACCGAAGTGGTGAACCGCGCTTTCGCCCGCAAGGTGATCACCGAGCGCCTGGGCGAGGAAGACGAGTGCGACCGCCACAGCGATCACCACGTGCTGGCCGTGTGTGACCTGGACTTCTTCAAGCAGGCTAACGACACCCACGGCCACCAGTTCGGAGACCGGGTGCTTCAGCACTTCGCCGGCCGCTTGCAGGATAGCGTGCGCGGCGGCGACGTAGTGGCCCGGGTGGGCGGCGATGAGTTCCTCGTGTGCATGGACTGCCCGGTGGACCCGCGTCCGCTGATCGACCGTATCCACCGATCGCTGGAGGGCGAGTTCGAGGGCTTTCCGCTGTCGGTGTCCATGGGCGTGGCCACCACCGACGATGGGGTGCGCGACTACGACGAGCTGTTCCGCCGAGCGGATGTGGCCCTGTACCACAAGAAGCGCGGCGGCCGCGGCGGCTATGTGTTCTACGACGACCTGAGCGAGGAAGAGCGCGGCTCGGTGATCGACGGGGAGTTCACGGCGCTCTCGGGCATAGACAAAAACGAAACGGATCAGTAGATTCGACCACAACGATAAGGAGAGACCATGTCATTGGAGATTGCCTACGCTGCAATGGGCGGCGATTTGGAAACGGTGCGCGGCCGTCTGATGACCGACGAGCGTATCGAGAAGTTCGCGAAGATCTTCTTGCAGGACACCTCGATGCAGACCCTGGAGACCGCTCTTGAGGCTGGCGACTTCTCCGAGGCCTATCGTGGCGCCCACACCTTGAAGGGCGTGAGTCGCGATCTGGGCTTCACCCCGCTGTTCGAGGCCTCCTGCGCCCTGTCCGATGCCCTGCGCCTGGACGATGCGGGCATGCCGGCCAACCTGGCGGCCGTGCCCGAGCTGATGCCCCAGGTGCGCGACGCTTACACCCTGGTGGTGGACTCCATCGCCATCATCTAGAATGCGAGGCCCCGATGGGCGGCAAGCGCCTTGGCGCCCGCCGGCTTCGAGGGTTTGTTGTTGACGTTGAGAAGGAACGAAACGCCATGACCGAAACAAATAACAAAGTAAGACGCGGGCGCATCCTGATCGCCCTGGCCGCGCTTGTCGTGGTCGTTGCCGCGTTCTTCATCTTCGTCACCATGAACAACGAGCGCGTTTCGGCGCAAAACGCCCAGTATCTGGAAGGTTCCACCCAGCAGTCGGCGCGCCGCATCTCCGAGTGGATGACCGATTCGCAGACCGAGGTGCGCCTGCTCACGTCGCTGTACGAGAGCTCGCTTGCGAGTGCCGAGGAGGCCTCCATCGACGGTATCCGCGACCTGGCGGCCTACACGAAGTTCAGCTACGTGACCTTCTCCGATGCTTCGGGCATGACCTACGATGACCGCGGCCGTTCGGAAGACGCTTCGGAGCGCGACTACTTCGTGCGCGGCATGGAAGGCGAGTCGGGCGTGTACGCTACCGATAACTCGCTGTTCTACGATGATCTGTCCGTCATTTTCTACACGCCGCTGCGCTATAACGACGAGGTGATCGGCGTGGTGTCCGGCGCTTACCGCGAGGACGCCATGGAGGGTTTTCTGGCCACGAACATCTTCGGCGAGAAAACATCCACCTTCTTGTGCAGCAGCGACGGTGCCGTGGTGGCCCATTCCGGCGTATCCGAGGCGACGGGCGACGTGAAGAACGCCTTCGATATCTACACCAAGGAAGGCACGGCCAGCGAGGTTACGCGCGCGCAGTTGGAGGAGGCCTTCCGCGACGGTTCCTCGGTCGCCTTCGACTACCAAAGCGACGCGGGCGCGGGCATGGCCTACGCCATGCAGCTGGAGGGCTACGACTGGATGCTCATGCGCACCTTCCCCGCGTCTATTACCGAGGGGATGCAGGCTCGTGCGAATCTGGCCGGCCTGGTGCTGGTGGGCATGGTGGGCGGTGCCCTGTCGCTGGTGGCCATCTTCTTGCTCGTGCAGACTATGCGTCAGCGCGCCAAGTTGCTGAGTGAGAGCGAGCACGTGACGAGCATCGTGTACTCGTCGCTGGCCCTGTTCCAGCGGTTTGCCGTGATCAACCTGAAGGACAACACCTACGAGTACCTGAAGGACGAGAGCATCAAAGACGACCTGCCCCGCAACGGCGACTACAACATGTTCCGCTACTATTGGCAGACGCGCTTCTACAACGAAGAGGAATGCGAGCGCATGAAGAAGGCCCTGACGCCGGCCTACATCCAGGAGCAGCTGACCGAGGACGTGCCCTACCTGCATTTGGAGTACCGCCTGGAGGATCCCGATACCGGGGAAGTGGCCTGGAACCAGGCATCCATGCTGCCGCTTCAGCGCGACGAGAACGGTGTGGTCACCAGCGTGCTGCTGTCGGTTCAGGACGTGACCGACGTGAAGGAGCGCGAGATCGCCCAGCACAACGCGCTGCAGGACGCCTTCAACGAGGCCGATCGCGCCAGTCGCGCCAAGACCGACTTCCTGAATTCCATGAGCCACGACATCCGCACGCCCATGAACTCCATCATGGGGCTGACGGCCATCGCGTCCATGTACCTAGACGACCCGGAGCGCGTGAAGGACTGCCTGACGAAGATCACCACGTCCAGCCGGCATCTGCTCGGCCTCATCAACGAGGTGCTGGATATGGCGAAGATCGAGAGCGGCAACTTGGGCCTGTCCGAGGAGGACTTCGACCTGCCCGAGACGGTGGAGAGCCTGCTTTCCATCATGACGCCCCAGATCAACGACAAGAAGCTGGAACTGAAGGTGGAGATCGCCGACATCCAGCACGAGCATGTGGTGGGTGACCCCATGCGCCTGCAGCAGGTGTTCGTGAACATCATGGGCAACTCGGTGAAGTTCACGCCCGAAGGCGGCATCGTCAGCCTGCGCATCAAAGAGCTGCCGAGTCGCGTGAAGGGCTCGGGCTGCTACGAGTTCACTTTCTCCGATACGGGCTGCGGCATGTCCGAGGACTTCGTGAAGACGGTGTTCGAGCCGTTCACCCGCGCTAACGACAGCCGCGTGACCAAGGTGGAGGGCACCGGCTTGGGCATGTCCATCGTGCGTTCCGTGGTGAACCTGATGAACGGCACCATCGACGTGAAGAGCAAGCTGGGCGAGGGCACCACCTTCACCGTGACGGTGTACATGAAGCTGCGCGAGGGCGACGAGCACGACCTGGCACCCTTGGAGGGCCTGCGCGTGCTGGTGGCCGACGACGAGATCGCAGCCTGCGAGAGCGCCTGCGAGGTGCTGCGCAGCATCGGCATGGAGCCCGATTATGTGCTGTCGGGCGACGAGGCCGTGGCTGCGGTGCGCGAGGCCGTGGAGAACGCCCGCGACTACGTGGCGGTCATTCTGGATTGGAAGATGCCCGGCAAGAGCGGCATCGAGGCGGCCCGCGAGATCCGCGAGATCGTGGCCGACGAGATGCCCATCATCATCCTGTCGGCCTACGACTGGACGGCCGTGGAGCAGGAGGCCCGCTCGGTGGGCGTGGACGCCTTCATTTCCAAGCCGCTGTTCCGCTCCCGTTTGGTGCACGTGATGAAGGGGCTATTGGCCTCGGAAGAGCCCGAGCCTGCCAGCGAGTACGAGGTGCTGCAGCAGAGCGACTTCAGCGGGCACCGCGTGCTTTTGACCGAGGACAACTCCATCGCCGCCGCCATCGCCCTGGACATCATGGGCATGACGGGGTTGGAAGTGGATCATGCCGAGAACGGCCGCATCGCCGTGGACAAGCTGCTGGACTCCGAGCCGGGTCACTACGATTTGGTGTTCATGGACATCCAGATGCCCGTGATGAACGGCTACCAGGCCGCCAGCGCCATCCGCGCCGCCGCCGAGGGCAAGGGTCCCGACGGCACCATGATCGATCCGCGCCCCGATTTGGGCACCATCCCGGTGGTGGCGCTGACCGCCGACGCTTTTGCCGACGACGTGGCTCGGGCGCGCGCTGCGGGTATGAACGCCCACATGTCGAAGCCCATGGAAATTGAGCTGCTGATCAAGACGCTGAAGGAGTGGCTGTAGGGTCTATGGCTCGAGTGCGCCGCCATACCGTTTCGCTGGCTGTGGCCGCCGCGGCGGCGCTGCTGCTGTGCGTCCTGGCCCTGGTGGGCTGCGGCGGTTCGGGCGGCTCTGGCGGCGGAGGAGGCGGTGGTGGCGCGACGGGCGACGGGGGCTCCACCTCAGGGCCCGACTATGCGGTGCCCTCATCGCTGGCGCTGTCGGCCTTCCACAACGACTTCGCCCAGACGGGCAACGGCTGCGCCATCGACACCTCGGCTCTGGCTGAGGGCTACGTGGGCGCGGCGGCCTCGTCGGACAGCCGCCTGAAGTTCCAGGTGAGCAAGGGCGACATGAGCTACAACTACGACCTGCCCGGCGACAACACCCCTATCGTGGTGCCCGTGAACATGGGGGATGGCCCCTACAATTTCCGCGTGATGCAGAACACCTCGGGCAACAACTATGTTGAGCTGTTCAGCGTGGTGGAGAACGTGAAGCTGAACAGCGAGCAGGCGCCCTTCCTGGTGCCCAACATGTTCGTGAACTACAACGATTCGTCGGCCGTGGTGGCCAAGGCCCGCGAGCTGGCGGCCGGCTGCACGAACCAAGGCGACGTGGTGCGCAACATCTACGAGTGGGTGGTGGCCAATATCACCTATGATCACGATAAGGCTGCCGAGCTGGCCTCGGCGACCGGATACGTGCCCGACCCCGATGCCACTTTGGCCTCGGGCACGGGCATCTGCTTCGACTACGCCTCGCTCGGGGCCGCCATGCTGCGCAGCCTTGGTATACCTTGCAAGGTGGTCACCGGCTACGTTTCTCCCGATGATGTCTACCATGCCTGGAACATGGTATATATTGATGGGGAATGGGTGAGCGTGGAAATCAGCATTAAGCCAAATGACTGGACGCGGGTCGATTTGACCTTCGCCGCCTCCGGTGCCGCGAGCACTGTCGGCGACGGCACCAGTTACACCGATCGATACACCTATTAGGAACGGACAGGGGAGACTATGGCCAAACCGAAGCTCGATAGTGCGGGAATCAGCCTTTTCTGCGAGAGCGTCGCCATGATGCTGGCGGCGGGCATCCAGACCGATGAAGCGGTGGGAATGCTGTCGGAGGACATCGGCGACGAGGGCCTGCAGGCCACCTGCACCGTGGTGTACGCGCGCTTAAACGATGGCGACACTTTGGCCGGTGCCATGCAGGCCTCGGGGGCGTTTCCCCGCTACGCCGTAGACATGGTGCAGGTGGGTGAGACCGCCGGCCGCACCGAGGAGGTGCTGCGGGCCCTGGGCGTGTACTACGACGAGGAGGACCGCCTGTTCGCAAAGATCCGCTCGTCGGTGGGCTATCCGGCGGCGCTTTTGTGCATCATGTCCATCATCCTGGCCTTTACCGTGGTGATTATCCTGCCCGTGTTCGAGGACGTGTACGTGTCCATCGCCGGCTCGCTGACTAACGGCTCGTTCAACGCCGTGGGGCTGTCCATTGGTATCGGCTGGGTGGCCCTGGGCATCACGCTGGTGTGCACCGTGGTGGCCCTGGCCGGTGTGATCGCCTGCCGTTCGGAGGCCGGGCGCATGGCAGTGATGCGACTGTTCGAGAAGTTCCCCGCCACCCGCGGTGCCATGGAGCAGTTGGCCGTGTCGCGCTTCGCCTCGGCCCTGGCGGCTTACACCGCTTCGGGTGTGAACACCGACGTGGCCATGAGGGAGGCCATCGAAGTGGTGGAGCACAGCGGTCTGCGGGCCAAGGCCCAGGCGGCCTACGGGCTGATGATCGATCCCACGGCGCCCCGCTCGCTGGCTCAGGCCATCAGCGAGGCCGAGGTGTTCGAGCAGATTCACGCGCGCATGCTGACCATCGGCACGCGCTCGGGCTCGTTGGACGCGGCCCTCGATCGCCTTTCGGCCAACTTCTTCGACGATGCTATCCTGCGCATCGACGGAGCCATCGACAACATCGAGCCTGCTCTGGCGGCTTTTCTCACCATTGCCGTGGGCGCGACGCTCATTTCAGTCATGATGCCGCTTATCGGTATCATGGGATCGATCGGCTAGCATCATGATGCACGGAAAGACAGCCCAAGCGAGACGGCGCCGCACCCGGCGCACGGTGGCCCTGGTGGCCGCCGTGGCGCTGGCGGTGTCACTGTGGTTCGCGTGGGATGCGGTCAACGTCGAGGCCGAGGCCCAGGGCGCGCTGTCGGTGCGCAACGCCGTGATGGACGCGGCCATGCAGTGCGCCGCCGTGGAAGGCGCCTACCCCTCGTCGCTGAAGTACTTGGAAGAGCACTACGGGCTCATCGTGAATCACGACGACTACGCCGTGACCTACGAGGCCTTCGCGTCGAATGTGCCTCCCAGCGTGGTGGTGATGCCCCGATGAATAGGAAGAAGGCGGCGGATACGCTGGCTGCGGGGAAGGCCTACGGCGGCAATCCCCGGCGCCGCGAGCGCGATTTCGGCCGCGTGTTCACGGGCATGCTGTTCGCGCTGTTCGTGATTACGCTACTGATGGCCATTCTCACGGGTACGGGCGTGTACAGGACCTTGCACCAGGAGGGTGATGTGGCCGACAACCAGCGCCTGTCGCTGACGTTGCTGGCTAACGACGTGCGGGCCAACGACCAGATCAACGCCGTGGCCGGTGCCTGGGTGAGCGCCGATAAGGTGCAGATCGAGGTGGCCGAGGCGGGCGCAGGGCTGGATTCCGCGACCATCGAGGGAACGGAGCGCTGCGTGCTGGACGGCCCGGCGCTGGTGTTGCGCGAGACACTGCCGAGCGGCGTATACGAGACGCGCCTGTATTCCTACGACGGCACTATCATGGAAGAGTACGCCCTGGCCGAAGCGCCCTACGATCCCGAGAAGGCCACGGCCATCGTGGATTCGTCGGTGTTCGGTTTTGTCTACGAGAACGGTTTGCTGACTATTGTGACCGATGCCGGCGAAGTGTCGGTGGCCCTGCGCAGCGGGGGAGGTGAGCGCTGATGGCCGGAGGAAGCACGCGCCGTCGCTCCATGACGGCCTATTCTGTGGCCGGCCACGCCCAGGGGACGGCGGCCGGAGACGAGCGCATGGAGCGCTATCATGAGTATGTGGGCCGTCATCGCGCCGAGCGGTCGGTGTGGCCCGGCGCGGCCTTCATCGTGGAGGCCTTGCTGCTGCTGGTGTTTTTAGCCGGCTCGCTGGCGGTGCTTATGGAACTGAATGCCGACGCCGATGCCGCGGGTCGGCAGAGCGCCGACCTCATGGAGGCCATGACCTTGGCGTCGAACGCGGCGGAGGAGTTCGCCGCGAACCCCGAGTTGGTGACGGCCACAGGCGCGCTGGGCGACGAGGAAGAGGCCGCTCGTGTGCGGTACGGCACGGGGCTCGTGATGACGCGCATTGTGGAGGCCGAGCCCCTGGCGGCGGGCACGATGTACCGCGCCCGTATCGCGGTGTGGCATGAGGGCGCGGCTGCGGCGGAGTTGGCGGGCGCAGGCTCGGGCGGGCCAAAGCCCGCCCCTGCGGAGGGCTCCGGTGCCGATGGCGCGGCCGAGCCGGTGTACACGTTGGAGACAGCGTGCTACGTGGCCAACGACGGCGCCCGCGTCTCGCCGTCGGCTGCCGGCGCGGTCGAGGGAGAGTCGCTGTCGGTTGTGCTGGACGATCCTGCGGCGCCGCCCGTGACGGGTGCGGTCGAGGCACCGGCTGCCGATGGCACGGATGCGACTCCGACCGAAGGGGAGGTGTCTCGTGGCTAGACCCCATGGATCGGTGCGCATCGGCCCGATCAGCCTGTTCACCCTGATCATCATCTTGTGCTTGGCGGTGCTGGCGGTGCTTTCTATCACCACGGCCCGGGCCGAGCTTTCCATCACCGAGCGCCAGGCAGCTACTACCACGGAAACTTATCAGCTGGAAGTGCAGGGGCAGGAATTCGTGGCTGCCGTGGATGGGGCTCTGGCCTCTGGCGGCGAGACGGCTTTGGAAGCGGTGTTGGCGGAGTACGGCGTTGCGGTGACGGCTGCCCCTGCTGGCGATGCGGCCGCGGCAGGCGCCGTTCCGGCCGGCGAGGCCATCGAGGACGAGACCTCCTCGGGTGGTACCGTTCCGGCCGCTGGCACGACTATCAGCGATGACGATGGGGGCGCGGGAGCCATCACGGTGTCCGGCACCTTCGACGGCGAACTCATCTCCGCGACGTTCGCCATGGACAGCGGCCGCACCCTGGCCGTGGTGCTTCGTGTGAGCAACAACGATACCTATACCATCGAGCAATGGAAGACCACGACCCAATGGACCGACGACGGCGCAGGCGAGAACCTGTGGCTCGGCTAGAGATAGGAGAAAGCGAACTCATGGAACTGAAGACTCTGCTGCAGGAAATGATCGACAAGAAGGCCTCGGATGTGTTCATCGTGGCTGGTCTGCCGCTGACCTACACTGCCGAAGGCCGCCAGGTTCGCATGGACATGGCGCCGCTCATGCCCGCGGACACGCGTGCGCTCGTGGAGGCCATCTACGGTCTGTCGGGCCGCGACGTGGCCATCTTCCTGGACGGCCACAACCACGATGACGACTTCTCCTTCGCCGTGGCCGGCTTGGGTCGCTTTCGCGTGAACGTGTTCCGCCAGCGCGGTTCTCTGGGTGCCGTCATCCGCGTCATCCCCTTCACGCTGCCCCAGCCTGAGGCCTACCACATCCCCGAAGATGTCATGGCCTGCGCCGACTTCCAGAAGGGTCTCGTGCTGGTCACGGGCCCGGCCGGTGCCGGCAAGTCCACCACGCTCGCCTGCATCATCGACAAGCTGAACAAGAGCCGCACGGGCCACATCATCACCATGGAGGACCCCATCGAGTACGTGCATCGCCACGAGGGCTGCATCGTCACCCAGCGCGAGATTCCCTCGGACGTGGCCACCTACGCCGAGGCCCTGCGCTCCGCCATGCGCGAGAGCCCCGACGTGATTCTGCTCGGCGAGATGCGCGACCAGGAGACCATCGGCACGGCCATGACCGCCGCCGAGATGGCCCAGCTTTTGTTCTCCACCTTGCATACCACGGGCGCATCCTCCACGGTGGATCGCATCATCGACGCCTTCCCCGCCAACCAGCAGCGCCAGATTCGCATGCAGCTGTCCATGGTGCTGCAGGCCGTGGTGTCCCAGCAGCTGGTGCCCACGGTGGACGGCGGCATCGTGCCGGCCTTCGAGATAATGACCGCCACGCCGGCCATCCGCAACCTCATTCGCGAGGAGAAGACCCACCAGATCGACTCGGTCATCGCCAGCAGCGCCGGAGCCGGCATGCGCACCATGGACCAGAGCCTGTACCGCTTGGTGAGGGACGGCGTCGTGGCCCGGGAAGTGGCCCTGCAGCACGCCATCCACCAGGAGGCCCTGAAGAAGCGCTTCGAGAGCGAGGGCATGTAGGCGATACCCGAAAATTGCCCGAAAAACTTAATGTGGCGGGGCGCTCTGCCTCGGCATCATTCTTCAAACGGGACGCTGCTCTTAAAGGGCGGCGTCCCGTTTTTTAAAAAGAATTCGCTGAAAGTGGCGCTGGATTGCGAAAAGTAGACAGAGGCGGCGAACTTTTTGCAATCCAGTGACGGCTCTTGCTGCAATTGGTGTTGTTTTCCCTGTTGAGCGTGGCTCGATGGAGAGTAATGCGAGAGTCTTGGGCAGGGTTCGCTTACTTTTCGAAGTTCAGTGCCACTTTCGAAGGCATTTGCTTCAAAATTCCGCTGCATAGACGGAGGGGAGAGCATTTGCGAAAGCGATGCTGCTAGTTGCCTTGGTGCTTCCGTCGGAGTTCCTCTGGGGGAGCTTTTCCTAAAGCGAGGCTGTTTTTCCAGACCGCGACGGGGTTCTGCGGTATTATGATCGGTTAGGAAAACGCGCTTATTTTTGGGGCGATTAAGGGGAAGGACGGAAGTTTGAGCACTTTCGATTGGAAGATCGGTAAGGAGTATCGCGAGATTCGCTATGAGCTGTGCGACGGCGTGGCGAAGGTCTCCATCAATCGGCCGCATCGGCGCAATGCGTTCACGCCGCTGACCGTGATGGAAATGTACGACGCCTTCAACCTGGCGCGCGATGATGCGTCGGTGGGCGTGATCCTGCTGACGGGCGTGAACCACGGCGGTGCCCACGAGGACGAGGCGTTCTGCTCGGGCGGCGACCAGAAGAAACGCGGCAACGGCGGCTACGTGGGCGAGGACTCCATCCCACGCCTGAACGTACTGGACCTGCAGCGACTTATCCGCGTGGTGCCCAAGCCCGTGATCGCCATGGTGAACGGCTACGCCATCGGTGGCGGGCACGTGCTCTCTATCCTGTGCGACCTCACCATCGCTGCCGACACGGCGAAGTTCGGTCAGACCGGCCCTAAGGTGGGCTCCTTCGACGCCGGTTACGGCGCGGGGTATCTGGCCGCCATCGTGGGCCAGAAGAAGGCGCGCGAGATTTGGTACCTTTGCCGTCAGTACAGCGCCGCCGAGGCCTTGGAGATGGGCCTGGTGAACAAGGTGGTGCCCTTCGACGACCTGGAGCAGGAGTGCATGGACTGGGCGGCGGAGATGATGCAGTTCAGCCCCACGGCCCTGCGTTTCATGAAGGCGTCTTTCAACGCTGCCACCGACGGTTTGGCGGGCATCCAGCAGCTGGCTGGCGACGCGACGCTTTTGTACTACACCACCGACGAGGCCAAGGAAGGCCGCGATGCCTTCAAGGAGAAGCGCGCTCCCGACTTTACCCAGTTCCCGAAGTTTCCGTAGGATGGGTTTCGCGCTCCGATGATCGATATATTTGAAAGCACAGCCCAGGCGCGCCCTGATTCGGTGTTCTTTTCCTATGTCGATCGTCGGGGTGAGGAGACGTCCTACACCTATCGCGAGACGCGGCTGCTGGCGGCCCAGCTGGCGCGGCGCCTGCGCGATAAGGGGGTGTTCCCCGGCGACATGGTGGCGGTGGATCTGCCGAACTGTCCCATGTATGTGTTTCTGACCTTGGCTGCGGCTTACGGGTCGTTCGGGCTGGTGGCGCTGAACCATCGTCTGACGGCGGCGGAGAAGCTGACGCGCATCCTGGAGCTGGAGCGCTGCGGTGTGCGTATCGCCTATCGCATCGATGGCGAATCGGAGCCGCGCCTGTTCGAGCAGGTGTGCAACTCGCTGCTGCGCGGCGAGCGCGGCGGCCGCGTGGACGACTCGCTGGGCGGGTCGGTGGAGGACGCCATTCACTTCGCGGAACGGGCGGCGCACATTTTCGATCCCGATCAGCGGGCGCTGCTCATGTTCACGTCGGGCACCTCGGGCAAGCCCAAGGGGGCCGAGCTGACCTGGAGCAATCTGGTGGAGTCGGCGGGGGCGTCGAACCGCGTGCTGGCGGGGCGCCATGGCAGTCGCGGCCTGTGGCAGGCGGTGTTGCCCCTGTTCCATGTGGGCGGCTTCCAGGTGCTGGTGCGCAGCGTGTGCAGCCGCTGGCCCCTGCGACTGTACGAGGGGTTTGACGCCGCGCGCATTCTGGAGGATGCGGCGGTGCACCACGTCACGCATATCTCTGTGGTTGACAAAATGCTGCAGGACATGTTGAACGTGCAACTGTCGTGGGAGCGGGCGGCGCGGCGGAAGGGCGCGACGGGTGTGGACGCGGCTGCCGGGGCGGTTGCGCCTGCGGGCGCGGCTGCGGGCGGCCCGGGCGCGGCTGCGACGCGGGGCAGTCTGGACCAGTACCAGTGCGTGCTGCTCGGTGGCGGCCCGCTGAACGCGAACACGGTGCGTCGCGCCCTGGCGGTGAAAGCGCGGGTGTATGCCAGCTACGGCATGACCGAAACCTCGAGCCAGGTGGCGAACACCCTGATCACATCCCAGTTCACGGGCGGACTGCGCCTGCTACCCGGTTATTCCGCCCGTATCGTGGACCCCGATGAAGGCGGTTTCGGCCGCTTGGCCTTGCGCGGCCCCGGGGTGTTCGGCGGTTATGCCAACGCGCGGGCGGCTTTCACCGTGGACGGCTTTTTCCTGACTGGTGACACGGCGGCCCTGCACGAGGGCTGCCTGTACATTCGCGAGCGTACCGCCGACATGTTCGTCTCGGGCGGCGAGAACGTGTACCCCGCTGAGATCGTGGACGCCCTCGTGCGCATTCCCGGCATCTCGGACGCCTACGTGTTCGGTGTGCCCGACGCTCGCTGGGGGCGTCGCCCCGCTGCCGTGGTGGAATTGGCCCCGGGCGCGCCGCCGCTCAGCGTGGCCTCCATTCGCCAGGCGCTGTCCAAGCGGCTGTCGCGCCTGTACATACCCGAGCAAATCTGCATCGTGAACGAGATGCCGCGTGCGGGCATCGGCAAGATTGATCGCGCTGCCTGCGAGGGGCTGTTCCGCCAGCATATCGACATCGCGCGCGTGGTGCTGCATCGGGTGCGCTTGCCGTTTTCCAAGCCATTCAAAACGCCGAAGGAGACACTGACCTACCGCGAGCTGATCTTAGTGGAGGTGGTGGACAAGAAGGGTCGCGTGGGCTTGGGCGAGTGCACCGCCTTCGACACCGACTGGTATCTGCCCGAAACTTTGGAAGAGGACCTGCGAGTGCTGCGCGAGCTTTTGGCGCCCCAGGTGATCGCGCGCACCTACCTGCATCCGCGCGAGGTGTCGGGCGACTTCGCCGCGCTGGAGGGGGCCGCAGCCTTCCCCATGGCGTGCAGCGCGCTGGAGATGGCCTGTTGGGACCTGTACGGCAAGATCACCGAGGCCCCGCTATGGGCGCTGATCGGCGAGGAGTTCGATCATATCAGTCGCGCCGCCACCTTCCGCGACGGAGAGCCGCCAGCGGTGGGAAAGGCATCGGTGCCCTACCGCTCGCCTGCGCGCCAGGTGTACAGCGGTGCGGTGGTGGGGTTGGGCACGCCGGCTCAAACGGTGGAGGACGTGCGCGCCTGCGTGCGCCAGGGCTACCAGCGCATCAAGCTGAAGGTGGCTCCGGGCAAGGGGCTTCCGGCGGTGCGCGCCGTGCGGCGGGCCTTCCCCGATCTGCTGATCACGCTGGATGCGAACCAGAGTTTTAGCCTGCATCATATGGCCGAGCTGCGCGCCTACGATCAGCTGGATATCGGCTGGATCGAAGAGCCGCTGAACCTGAGCGCGGCCGGGGTGAGCCGTCATGAGAACGCGTTCGCGCGGCTGGCGTCGTTCCAGCACACGCTGGCCATGCCCATCTGCGTAGACGAATCGTTCGTGAACCGCCATGAGGCCACCTGGCTGTTCGACTATCCCGAACTGCGTTGTGCCATGGTGAAGATCGGGAAGTTCGGCGGCATACAGCCGGCCTTGGAGTTCGTGCATCGGGCGTTGTCCGAAGGGCGCGAGGTGTGCATGAGCGGGATGTACGACACGGGTATCTCGCGTTTCGCTCACGCGGCTTTTCAGACGCTGCCCGGGGTGGTCATCCCCGGCGATTTGGGGGCGACTGACCGCTATTTCGACATCGATCTGACCGAGCCGGCCTACGAGGTGCCCGATGGGATTATCACGCTGAACGCCCCTGGTCACGAAAGCGGCATCGGCTGCGATCTGGTTCCCCGCGCCCTGGCCGAGGTGCGCCAGCGCCGCTTCGTGGTAGAAGCCGGAAGCGCAAGCGCCGCTCCCGTTGTCCCGTAAGGCGGGCTTCAGCTCGGCCGCGCAATGCCGGGCGAGGCAGAGCGGGACGGCCCGTAGGGCGGGCTTCAGGCCGCCCGCAAGAGACGTGAGATGTCGGCGACGCCCCCTCCCCCGTAGGGGCGGGCTTCAGCTCGGCCGAGCAACCACGATGGTGTGCCCGCCAAATCATCGCGCCGCGGGGCCCCTCCGCAAGCTGTCCCTTCCGTTTTCTGGCTTGAAAAACACGGTTTCGGGGACGAACTCGGCTCAAGCAGAACTCGCGGTCGCTCTTCACCAGGGAAGACGTCGTGAGGGCAAGACGCGCGGGGCCCGTTGTCCCGCAGGAACGGCCTTTGGCCCTCCCGCAAGAGGTTTTCCATCCCCGAAAGCGTGATTTTCAAGCCAATTAACCGTTGGGCAACATTCGTCCGCATGCACCATTTATACTGACTCCGTAAGGCAATCTTTCTGAGACGGAGGATTTTCGTGGGCGGCTTTTTCGGAGCAGTTTCCCGGCGCGACGTGGTGCTGGATGTGTTTTTCGGCGTGGATTATCACTCTCATCTGGGAACACGGCGTGCAGGCATGATCGTGCACGACCACGAGAGCGGCTTCCAGCGTCAGATTCACTCCATTGAGAACACCCCCTTCCGCACGAAGTTCGAAGACGACATCGTGCGCTTCCACGGCACGAGCGCGGTGGGTTGCATCTCCGACGCCGATCCGCAGCCGCTGTTGGTGAGGTCGCACTTGGGCACCTTTGCCATTACCACTATTGGGGCTATCAATAACGCCGAGGAGCTGGTGGAAGAGTACTTCTCGGGCCGCAATAGCCAGTTCATGGCGCTTAGTTCGGGCGCGGTGAACGCGACGGAACTGGTGGCGGCGCTCATCAACCAGAAGGACAATCTGGTGGCTGGCATTCAGTACGCCCAGTCGAAGGTGGATGGGTCGCTCACGCTGCTCATCATGACCGATGCGGGCGACCTCATTGCGGCCCGTGACTTCATGGGGCGCCTGCCCGTGCTGGTGGGGCGCGACGAGAACGGCCATTGCGTGGCCTTCGAGAGCTTTGCCTACCACAAGCTGGGCTACCATGACGAGTACGAGCTGGGGCCGGCCGAGATCGTACGGCTGACGCCCGATGCCATCGAAGTGCTCTCGCCGGCGCGCGACGAGATGAAGATGTGCGCCTTCATGTGGGTGTACTACGGCTACCCCAATTCCAACTACGAGGGCATGAACGTGGAAGTTATGCGCTATCGCAACGGCGCCATCATGGCCCGCGACGAGGCGGCCCGCGGCGCGCAGCCCCAGGTGGATTACGTGGCCGGCGTGCCCGACTCCGGCGTGCCCCATGCCATTGGGTACTCCACGGAAAGCGGCATGCCCTTCGGGCGCCCCTTCATCAAGTACACGCCCACCTGGCCGCGCTCGTTCATGCCGGCCAACCAGGATCTGCGCAACAAGATTGCCAACATGAAGCAGGTGCCGGTGCCCGAGCTCATCCGCGACAAGAAGCTGCTGTTCGTGGACGATTCCATCGTGCGCGGCACCCAGCTGCGCGAGACGGTGAACTTCCTGTACGATTCGGGTGCGGCTGAGGTGCACATGCGCAGCGCCTGCCCGCCCATCATGTACAGCTGCAAGTACCTGAGCTTCTCGTCGAGCAAGTCCGATATGGATCTGATCGCCCGCCGCGTGGTGGATTCGCTGGAAGGCGAAGAGGGCGTGGCGCATCTGGACGAGTACGCCGATGCCACCACCGAGCGCGGAGCGTGCCTGCTGAAGACCATCTGCGAGGACATGGGCTTCGACTCTTTGAGCTACCAGAGCCTGACCGGCATGATCGAGGCCATCGGCATCGACCCGGAGAAGATCTGCACCTACTGCTGGGACGGCCGGGAGTAAAAGTTCATTTCTGCATTCACGACCGTAGTGCTGTTCTCAAAGGAGCCGACCCAGGTTGGCTCCTTTTTTGCGGCACTCTCGATCCGCTCTCTATTCACTCTCTATTCACTCTCGAAAATGCTCTCGATAGAGAGTGCGACTTCGAGAGTGAATAGAGAGCGGATCGAGAGCGGCTGGAATATCGCACCGCCTATGCCGTGATCGGCCCTTGCTCGTTGGCTTGCGCGCCCTACCGCAGGGCGGCATCGGCTTCGTCAAGTTCAAGGGCGGCGGCTTCGGCTGCCGCTTTTGCTTGGAGGGTATAATCCTGGCTGGCTGGAGCGGTGAGGCCCTCACCCCGTTCCACGGCCTTCTTCTCGGCTCGCAGGGGCAGGTATTCGCTGATGACGATGCCAGCGAAGATGAGGGCGAAGCCGGCGAACGACGAGAGGGTGAGCACTTCGCCGAGCAGCAGGATGGAGAACGTGACGCCGAAGACCGATTCGGTGGCCAGAAACAGCGACGCCTGGGCGGGATCGACCCGGGCCACGGCCATGTTCTGGAGGCCCAGGGCCACACAGCTGGCGAATACCGTGATGTAGACAAGGCTGATCCACGTGTCGGCGCCGAGGGCTGCGAAGTGCGGCGTGGGCTCGGTGGCGGCGCCGACGATGAGGCCGAGGATGCCGGCGGTGACGAACTGGATGACCGTGAGCAGCGTCATGGAGCGGCCCGGGGCGTACTTCGCCGTGTACAGCACGTGCAGGCTGAGGAAGAACGCCGAGGCCAGGGTGATGAGGTCGCCGAAGCGCAGCGAGAAGGCGCCGGCGCCGCCGTAGGCCACGCAGGCAACGCCCGCAACGCAGAGCAGAGCGGCGGCGATGTTGAACCGGGTGGGCCGCTTCGCGATGATGATCCAGCCGAGGAACGGGATGATGACCACATAGAGCGTGGTGAGAAACGAGCTGTTGGAGGCTGTGGTGTCGGTAAGCCCGGTGGAGTTGCACCAGTAGGAGGCGAACAGGAGCGCGCCGAGCACGGCGCCGTCGCGCAGGTGCCCGCGCTTGTTGCGGGCGTAGGCCTGGCGAATGCGCGGCAGGGTGACGGCTCCTAAGATGAGGCCGGCCCCCAGGAAGCGCACGCCGACGAGCCACGAGGGCGGGAAGGCGTCGACGGTGGACTTGATGACCACGGTGCCCATGCCCCAAATGGCTGCCGACAGGAGCAGCGCGGCCTTGTAGACCCACGGGGGCACGTTGGTATGTCGCATGAGGGAAACCATAGCCGCTGCATCATAGCACGGACGAGCAGTTTCAGGATTTTGGGACAAAAAGGCCTCGAGTGAGCGGCGCGCGCTGTTTTTAGGCTGATTTTCGGGCGTAAAAGAAGGAATATGGGCTGCCGCATCGGTTGAAATTAACGAATAACAGATATTCCGAGAGAAAATATCGCAAAAGCGAGCTCACTCGAGGCCTTTTTGTCCAGTAAAGCGGATTCTGCTCATCTCCAAAGATCAAGCGGAAGCTTTTGTGTGCAGGAATTGTGCTGTCATTGGCGTAGGGAATTTCTTTCTTGCAATTGGCTGGGGTTAGAGTAATATATATCCTTGCCTTTGAGAGGCAACCCATTGCGGGGTGGAGCAGTCTGGTCAGCTCGTCGGGCTCATAACCCGAAGGTCGGTGGTTCAAATCCGCCCCCCGCGACCAAGAAACTTGAGGTCGGCAGTGTAAAGCTGCCGACTTTTTTGTACTTCTGGGGTTATAGGACAAAAAAGGGTTAAGGCGGGTTAAGGCGGGTTAAGGCTCAAAAAGTGTGCTCCTAGCATTATTCACTGTCTGTACCGGGTTGGCATATGGAACTCGCCCCAGTTGATTCCTGACCCGTATTCCTCAGGCGCCCCATCGTCTCGCTTGCGCTTTTTGGAAGTTGATGCGAAAAGTCCTTCCACCTGGTCATCGGTCGGCATTACGCGCAGGATATCAGCTGGGGGCAAAGGGCTTTCTGTGTGCATATAGCACCACCAAAAAATCGCCTTGATGCGCCTGATCGTCGAGAGCCCTCGATGCAATCGGAGCACCTCGCGAAGCTGCGCGTTCGCGCTGCCCTCGATCATGTTGTTGGTGGAGTCCCATTCGCCCCCTCGCTCTTCGGACATTTCGACGAAGGTGAAGAGCTCGCCCGACCCCACAGGCTTGCTGGGCGCTCGCCTCGCCTTGCGAAGGCGCTCGTGGACATACTGCTTGCGCCCGTCCCCCAAGGTGAACTCCCGCAAGAACTTCTCCCATTTAGAGCACCACATCGCATAGTCGGCAAGCCATTGCACTGCGGCATTGGCGTCCTTTGCCTTGGATAGGCGGCGGGCAAGGGAGTAGAGCTCGATGCCCGCGTCGAGCTTCGGGCGGCTCGTCGTGCATCTCCTCACCTGGCAGAAGGCGTGGAAGGTGCAGCGCTGGATGCGCGTTGCCGGCCATATCGCGCTCGCCGCCTTCGCGAATCCGGGCGCTCCGTCTGTTACCGCCATGGCGGGCGCGGGCATTCTCATCATGAGGGCCGCCCACGCGCTTGCGCATTCGGATCGCGCCAGATGCCATGCCAGCACGTGCTCCCTCGTGCAGGCTATGAGCACGACCGCATCCCGCCCGATCCAGATGCCGTCCAAGAAGACGGCGTCGCAGACCTCGCCCGTGAACGGGGCGATCGGCCATATGCGCCAAAACTCCCTCGTCATCCTTTTGAATGTCGCGCGAGAGCATCCCATGTCCGCTTGCGTCGCCTTCGAGAAGAGCCATCTCAGGAACATGTCGAGGCGCTTGGCGCGGGAGTCTATCTTGCGAACCGAGGAGCAGCCGCAGGCGCTGCAGCGCCATCTCTGTCTGCCGGAGGACGTCGTTCCGTTCTTGCGCATCGGGCGATCGCAGATCTCGCATTTTGGGTTGTTCACTATCCGATCCCGTCTCGAGGCAACTTCTCTTTTGGAAAAGCTTGCCTGAGCGGGCGTGTCAATATCTACACGAGCACGCTTTTTGAGCCAGTGAAAAGTTGCGGGGAGACAACTTGGAACGGTGATTTACGGAGAACTACCTCACGATTGTTTACCAAAAGGAGCACGCTTTTTGAGCCATAACCCTATTTGGAACCCTGAGGAAAAGGCAAGCGCACTTACAGCGCTCCTGCGCGATAGGCTCGGATGGCGGCGAGGGTCGCATCGGCGAAGTGCTGGATGGCGTCCACTTGAACCCAGCGGCCATCTTCCCGATAGCGCAGGGAATGCCCTCGGCTGCGGCCAACGCGCAGGTGTCCGATGGAGAGGGTCACGTTGCCGGGGATCTCCCGGGTGTCGACGTGGGTACTGATGCTCGAGCCACCCAGGGCCCAGGCGGCGAGGCCGGCGTCTGAAAGGCTGCCTGTTTCCTGATAGACGGCCAAGGCCGCCATGGCGCCGAAGCCGTCGTCCTTCTCCTCCGTTTGGCAAACGTGCCTCTCGGTGCGTCCCAGCAGGCCGGCGCACACGATGTGGGATTGCCTCGTGAAGTAGTAGCGCTCGCCGTTAACCGCGATTCCCCAGGCGAAGACCTCCCACGTGCCGGTTCCGTCCTTCGCCTGAAAACATGCGAGTGCTTGCTGTGCATCCATGAATCCGTCCTTTCGGAATTGCGCCATGGCGCGATTGGCGCGATTCTCACGGGCGTGCCGGAGCGATAGCGGCGCCTCGGTTTTAGCTTCGGTCGAAGAGAGGGCTTTTGGAGCTGATGCCCACGGGGATGGCGTACACCTGCCTTACTCCCTCCCCGAGCAGGCCCAGGGGGGCGGCGGTGCCGGCGGAGAACATGATGCGGGTGTCCACCCCATACAGCTGGGCGCGGGACACAGCGGAGCCGAGAGCGATACCCACATCCACGGCGTTAATCTCGCAAGGGACTTCCGCGGGCTTCTGGCCGCAGGTGGGAAAGCCGCAGTAGCCGCAGTTCAGACCCTGCATCTTGGTGCGCGTTCCCGCGAGCACGACGCATTGGCTGCGCCGCACGCAGCCAGCATCGCGCCGGAAGAACCGGTGCCCGCGCTCCTGGCCGATGGCTTCCATGGCGCAGGCCAGCGCCTCCTGCTCGTCGCCGTCTACCACGGCGCATTCCACGATGTCGACGCCCTTGCCCTTGGGGGCCGTCCGCGCTGCCACGCACATCTTCTGGACAATATCCAACGCCTGGTTCCGCCGCAGCTCGCGTTCGTTGTAGACCATGGTCGCCTCGCTTTCGTTTCAGAAGAGTTGTCAGGGCAGTTTTTCTCAAAATAACGGAATTGTCGGGAACTAGGCAAACGCATCAAGATTCTGTTCTATCAGTTTATTAAAAAGGTTCACAAATTTCGATATGTCGCCAAAATAGTTGGGATAAAGGGCCGCGAGCTTTTCAATTGACGCTCCTCGAAGGAGGACAAGGTTGTGGGCGCGCTTCTCGGGGTCGTCCTCGTTGCTGAAATAGGCCTCAAATGCTTCTTCAGGGCTGAGTTTTGTCAGAACGATCATTTGCTCTGCCGGATCAAAGTCTACCAAGCAGTAATCGGAAGCTGCAAGAGCGGGATGGCCTCCTACTACATACACTGACTGCGAGGCGGCCGAGAGCATCTTGAGAATAGACAAGGTGGAACGAAGGCTGCCACTTTCGTCCCCAAGAGAGCGGATTGACGTGCGATCCACTTCACCCGATTCTTCAATTTGTCGAAGTAGCGCAGAGACTTTCTGGAAAAAGATATTTGAACGATTTTCTCCCTCGCCAAACTTTAGTCGATCATTGGCTACGGCGTCGTACATTTCCACGGCGGTGGCCCAAGCGTGCTGATATTCCGTTCTAACCTGCAACTCGGCGGTAAGTTTATAGCCGTGCTGCTCGTCGTGGTAGCGAAAAAGCATATGGCGTCCACGATAGCCGCTTTCTTTAGGGGAGGCTATGTAATTGTGGCGATCCGACCAGCTGTTGTCGCATTCTGCAATAGCAGATAGCTGGAGGCAAAGTTTTTCCTGAGCAGCCAAATTGGGAACGATAATGCGGCAACCTGCTATGTCGTCCATGGCGGCCAGATTCGCAATAGCTTGTCGTCGAGTCATTTTGTCAATGATGGTGTCTAGCTTTTTTATGCGCCCGGCTATAAGGAAGCTGGGGGAGTTTCCGATTGTGCGGTTCAGTTCTTCGAGGAGACGCTGCAAAGGCAGGCGATGACAATCGCGCCAGAAATTAACGACCGCTTCTGCTTCTCTGCGTTCTTGGAAAGAACTCGCAGGGTCGATAATTGCTTTACCGGCCCTGCGAACATCCTTCTTGGAATAGTGGGTCATCGCGCGGCGAAAAGAGGATTGGCGCCCGTGCCCACTGCATAAAAGCTACGTATAGCGGCATTGGTGATCTCATTATGGGAACGGGCGGAGGGAGAAAGTCCCTCGCGGGCCTTTACCCACGGAACCTCGGAGTGAGTGAGTTCGCTGAGCTCAGATCCCGTTTTAGAACGAAACGCCTGCAACGCACGGCGTATCGAGACAACCTCGCTCGTCGTGAGCTTTTCACCCGGGGCATAGGGGGCAAAGTGACCGTGCGCAACAACGAAAGAGTGGCGATGCTTGCTGAAAAGCTCTGGGAACACGGGGCCGTTAGCCCACGCCTCAACTCGGGAGTTAACAAGGGGTGAGCCGTAATGAACGAGATGATATGCGTGGCTGTAGAAAATTATCTTCTGCAGTTTCATGGTGGAGGAGGTATCCAAATCGTTAAGAATAAACTCGGCAACATCGAAAATATTTGCCATGATAGCCTCCTTCCTTAAGATGCTTAACATTCTACTACGGGCTCCATGGCAATGTATCGCAAAATCCTGCAGCAGCAGCGAAGAGTTTCTAGAAGTGAGGCATCTCGACAACTTGCCTCGGCGGGGAACAGCTAAGTTCAGCGGAAGAATCGTTGTCGATGATCCCTGTTTGGCGATGTGACAGGGTGCTTTTGCAGAACAAGAAGAGCCGAAGGGGGGTCGCGCGAAGAAGCAGCGGCCCCTAGGTGGAGAGGCAGAGGCGCTCGGCTAGCCCCGTTTGTTGCGCCGGTACACCCGGCTGCGACCGTTGCCGTGAGGTACGAGATGCCCTTGTTCCGTGAGCTCTTTGATGGCTCGTTGGGCGGTTCGGCGCGAAGGCGCGGAGCACGAGGCCTTCTTCCAGCTCGGGGTCTCGGCCCGTATACAAACGTGAGCTTTTGAACAGCTTCCGAGTGCCGCTGCCCAGCTCCTCGGCTAAGCCGATATGCGAAAAGAACGACGCGATGAGCGGATTTTTCGGCAGCGGGCTGAAGGTGTCGGGCTCCAGGGGACTCTCGAATGAGACGCGGCTCGCGTTTTCGGTGCGAATGCCCTCGCGGCCGATAACGACTTTGGCGGGAAAGGGGCTCGTGAACTCCCGGTGAACAAGGCAGTTGACCAAAAGCTCACGCAGGATAGTGTCGCGGGGGCTCACAGCGTAGTCCCCTTCCACAGCGAACCGGTCGGGCAGGTGTTTGTGCCCGAAATCGGCAAGAAGGCGGTAGGCGTCCTGAAGATTAGTGGTCACGATCAGACGGTCGTCGTAGCGCTCCTCGTCGTGGGTGCGTACGAGGGCGTCGGTCTTGTAGACGGGACAGAGCGAGCGGATAGCGTCGTCCTTTCCCAGCAGGATGATGGCAGCCAGGTTGTATCCCACCTTCCCTGTGGCGTAGTCCTTCCCGAAGAGCCCCGCTGATTCCACCAGCTGCTCGTTGGCCATAGCGCCCCACGGGTGATCCCTTTCAGAATTGCGCCATGGCGCGATTGGCGCGATTCTTCGGGTCGTATCGCCTACTTCAGGTAGCGGGTGGAATAGTTGTCGAGGTGCTTGCCGATGTGCGAGACGATGATACGGCCGGTCTCTTCGTCGAAGACGAAGTAGAGGCGCAGGCTGTTGGGGCTAGCGTCGTCGTTTCCCTTTGCCAGGTGGGCCTCCGCGTTGATGGCGCGGCCCTGGTAGGTGTCCTGGTACTGGGCCATGAGCCGGCTGTCCTTGCGGGTCATCTTCCCCGCGCCGCGCTTCAGCTCGAAGGCCGATTGGCTGTTGAACTTCTTGGCGTAGTCGCCGGCATCGTGGGAGGCGAAGAGGGGGTATGCGATAGCGCACAGGTCGTGCAGGGCGTTCCAGACCAACGCCGGCTCCGTGATGCAATCGCCCAGCGACTGATAGGCGCGATCGGTGAAATCGACGCGATCGCCGTGGTGCGCACAGAAGAGCCGAAGGATATCTTCATAGGGCAGCGGCCAGCAGTGCAGGTCGTTGGCGCTTTCTGTCTGTCGTCCCGCCCGGCTGAGCTGGCCCTCGAGGGTCGTCGCCTTCGCCTGGGCCAGGTACAGCTCGCTTTCGAGCTCGTCGTTGCGGGCCTTCAGTTGGTCGTTCTCGTGGTGCAGCTCCTCCAGAAGATCGACGGCGACGGCCTTCTCCTCTTCGGCCGCCTCCACCATGTCCAGGGCTTCCGAGACGGATTCGTCCTTCACCTGCTTCGTGTGGATGAGCCAGGCGCGGCGCCGCTTCACTCCGTCGGCCCGCAGCATGGTCTCGTAGAAGTGCACGTCCTGGGCCAGCGCCCGCCGCAGGATGCCGATGAAGGCCTCCTCACCCATGGCCTCGATGTCTCGGGCCGGGAAGAAGCGGTGGCGGCCCGCGTCGCCGGGCTCTTCCACGCGTGGACGGCCGGTGTATACGCGTACGGTGCCATGACAGCAGCGAAAGGCCAGGTCGGGAATGCATGCGCACATCTCCTGGGTGAATGCCCCGTCCTGGGAATAGCACACGAAGGCCGAGGGGCCCAAGGCCGCGGCCACCCGTTTCGGGTCTACGGCGAAGGAAGGTTCGTCGCTGCCGGGCTCGAAACGGGGGCTGATGTACACGAGGGGCGTCTCCCGCTCGCCATCGGCGATGAGGTTCCACAGATCTTTGAACTGCCCCACGTGCAGCAAGGTGGGCTCAAGGGACAAAGGCCGGCCCGAGGCGGTGCTGACAAGGCGATCGTTTTCCAGAATGGTCTGGATGAAGCCGGGGAAAGTGAGCGAGGGCTCGGGCTGGCAGGGACCGAGGAAGCCCGGCGTGTCGCCATAGGACAGGGCGACGGCCACCGAGCCTGCATCTACGGCCGTCCAGGCGAAGAAGATCTCGGTCGTCCAGTGGCGCGGGGCCGCACCGGGCTCCTCGGCGATCTCCTCGATGGTGAGGGCCCAGTGGTTCCCTCCGTCTTCCAGGCACAGCTCCGAACGGAAACGGACGGGGCAGCTTTCCTGGAAGGGCACGCGGCCTGTTCGCTTGAGGGCGCTCCAGAAGGCCGCTTCCCGGGGAAGGGCCGGGTACTTGCGCGTGGCCCACGCCCGCAGGCTGCACAGAAGGCTCCACAGGGCATCGTCGCCCTCATCCGTCGTGCGAATGTCGAAGGAGGTTTTGTAGAACATGGTCTTGTTCAGATCGTGCATGAGGACCTCTTCTCGGTGCGATCCTGCCCAGCGGTTAAGACGACGATTTCCATAATAATAGGATGCGGCCGGCGGCCTCAAGAGATTCTGGGGCGAAGGGAGCGTTTGGGAGCGCAGCTACGAAACGGTGCCGACGATGGACGGGCAGCCCCCGTGTCGAGGGCTCGTCGCGAGGCCGTTCTGCGGCCGTTCGCCAATCCTAGCGGCGATCGAAGAACGGGCTCTTGGAGCTGATGCTTATGGGAATGGCGTAGGTTTGAGCCACGTCGTCACCCAGCAGGCGCAGGCGGTCGGCGGCGGTGCCGGCGCTGAACATCACGCGGGTGTCTACACAGTAGTCGGCGGCTTTGGCGCAGGCGACGCCTAGGGCGATGCCCACGTCGATGGAGTTCACTTCGCAGGGCACGCCGACCGCGCGCTCGCCGCAGCGGGCGAAGCCGCAACGCCCGCAGTTAAGTCCCTGGGCCTGCTCGCGTGTGCCCACAAGCACTACGGCCAGGCTGTTTCGCACGCAGCCGGCGTCGCGCAGGAAGAACTGATGCCCCCGCTCTTCCCCGATGGCCTCCATGGTGCAGGCGAGGGTTTCCAAGTCGTCGCCGTCGATCACGGCACATTCCACGACATCGATGCCCTTGCCCTTCGGCGCCGTCCGTGCGGCCACCAGCATCTTCTGGGCGATATCCAAAGCCTGGGTCTGTCGCAGGTCGCGTTCGTTGTAGAGCATGGGTCCTCCTCAGGTCCAAAGGGTGCAGGCTCATCTTACACCGATGCCCGGTCCGCGGCGAGGGAGGGAATCGCCGCAGACCGGGCCGGGGAGGATAAAGGGAGAGTGGAGGGAGAGTGGAGGGAGAGACAATCCCCCGGAAGGGAGAGGCAATCCCCCGGAAGGCTCTCGTAGGGGCGGCCTTCAGGCCGCCTGCGGGTGCGGTAGTTGCCAGATGGGTCACGGTTGACAACGGGCGACCGTGCCGGCGGCCGGGGTCGCGTACCATGGCGCCATGGCCTTATTTGAAGTTGAACATATCGGGGTACGGTATCATCGCAGCGGCGAGCCCTTCGTGCCGTTCTCAGACGTGAGTTTCTCGCTAGAAGCCGGCTGCCTGTACAACCTGACGGGTCCGTCGGGGTCGGGGAAGTCGACGCTGTTGAATGCCTGCGCGCTGATGATTCCGCGCTCGGGCGGCACCCTATCGCTGGCGGGCGTGCCCTGTCGGCAGTTTCGCCCGGCCCAGTGGCGCCGCCGGGTGTGTCTCGTGCCCCAGGCCTCGGCGCTCGTGCCGGGCACGGTGCGCGACAACCTGCTGTTCCCCTGGACGCTGAAGGTGAACGCCGGCACGCCGCCGCCGAGCGATGAGGTGCTGCGTGCGCTGTTGTCGCTGGCGATGCTGGATGGGGTGGGGCTCGATCACGCCGCGGCCCAGCTGTCGGGCGGCCAGCAGGCGCGGGTGGCGCTGTTGCGGGCCTTCACGACGCGGCCGACAGTGATGCTGCTGGACGAAGTGGAGGCCGCGTTGGACGAGCAATCGGCCGTGGCCGTGAGCCGGCTGACGCGCGCCCTGCTCACAAGCGGCACCACCTGTCTGCGCATTCGCCATCGGGCCGAAGACGGCTACGCCTACGGGGTGTTCACCCTGGACGGCGGCACGATGAGCTACCAGCAGAACCCCTTGACGGCCGACAACGCCCCTGTCACCGACGATGTCTCAGCCCACGATATGGGTGTCTTCCAGATACTGGCATCGCTTGCTCCCACGCCTCCTGCTCCTGCGATGAACGCAAGGCCAAGTGCCTCGGTCGTTGGCCGCTCGGCCGCGTCCGATGGAGCTTCGGCGGCTTCCACGGCAGCCAGCGCGGTCGGCCCCGCCGCCTCTCCGAAGGAGAGGTCGCGATGACGGGTGGCGTGGTGAACATCGGCTACGTGGAACTGGTGGCAGCCAGCTTGCTGATGCTGGTGGCCGGCGTGGTGTCGTGGCGGCTGCGGCTGGGCCAGACGCGGCGCATCGCCATCTCCACGGTGCGCGCGTTTCTGCAGCTGCTGGCCATGGGCCTTCTGCTGGTGTACCTGTTCCAGTACCAAACTTGGTGGCTTGTGTGCCTGGTGCTACTGGGCATGTGCATCGCGGCCACGCAGATCGCCGTGGGGCGCACGAAGAACGTGGTGCGCGGGCTGTGGGTGGACACGTTTCTGTCCATCACGGTGTCGTCGATCGTCATCGCCCTGGTGGTCGTGGAGTGCATCATCCATGCCGATCCGTGGTACAGCGCCAAGGAGATGATCCCCATTTCCGGCATGATTCTGGGCAATACCCTGGCCTCGGCAGCCGTGGCCATCGATCGGCTGTTCGCCAGCATGGACGCGCGGTCGAACGAGATCTATATGATGGTGGCCCTGGGCGCCACGCCGCGGGAGGCGGCCTTCCCGTCGATCAAGGCGGCTGTGGGTGCGGGCATGACGCCCGAGCTGGCACGGCTGTCGGCGGCGGGCATCGTGCAGATTCCCGGCATGATGTCGGGGCAGATTCTGGCCGGGGCCGATCCTGTCATCGCGGCGAAATACCAGATCGTCGTGCTGCTGATGATCTCGGCGGCCACGACGTTGTCCATCGTCATGATGTGCTTCCTCGCCTACAAGAAGCGCTTTGCGGCCGAGGGCTATTACTTGGATGCGGCCCTGCGCGACGATGGCGCGGGGAGGGGCCAAGGGTAGGGAAAGTGCCGGCGCGGCCGAGATACGACCGTGGTCCGCGCCCAATTGTGAAGCCCCGCTGACGTTTTGGCATCTTCGGTGGCGCGCGGCAGCGAGACGTGGTTACCTAAAGGGGAAAGATTCGCGCTACTGAAAGCAAGGAGCCGTTCTATGGCTGAAACGACATCGCAGCCTCCCTTCGACACGTTCATCTTCGATTTGGATGGCACGCTGCTCGATACCCTCGATGACCTGGTGGTGCTCACGAACGACGTCCTGGCGGCGTCGGGCATGCCGCCGCGTACGCGGGAGGAGATTAACTCTTACGTGGGCAACGGCGCTATGGCGCTCATTCGCCAGGCAGTGCCCGCGGGCACGTCCGACGAAGAGGCCGAACAGGTGCGCCGGCGTTGGACGTCGCTGTACGGCGACTATCCCAACGACCTGACCCATCCCTACGAGGGGGTGGAGTCGATGTTGGCCGACCTGCGGGTCGCGGAGTGCAAGCTGGGCATTCTGTCCAACAAGTTCGACGGCGGCGTGCAGTTCATCGTGAAGAAGTGTCTGGACGGGATGGCCGATGCGGTTCACGGGGAAGGCGGCCCGCAGAACTTCCCGCGCAAGCCCGACCCCACCGGGCTGCTGGCGACTATTGAAGAGCTGGGGAGCACGCCGGCGCGCACGGCCTACGTGGGCGACTCGCCGGGCGATATCCACGTGGCGCGCAACGCCGGCTGCTATGCCATTGGCGTGACCTGGGGCTATCACGAGCCTGGTGACTTCGCTGCCGAAGGCTGGGAGCCCGATCTGCTGGTGGATCATCCGGCGCAGATCACGGCCTTGGCCCCCGAGGCGCAATAGCCGTGACGAGGCGCGCGAAGCTCGTCGCTGCCTGGGGCGCCGTGGCGCTGTGGGCGGCGTTCATCTTTCTCATGTCCGCCCATACGGGCAGCGACTTGGATGACGGTTCGGGCCTGGTGGCCCAGATCAAGCGCTGGCTGTCGGCCCTGGCCGCGCCCGTGTTCGGCCCGGATACCGATGTGGTGTCGGTGGCGGCGCACTTCAGCGAATATGTGGTGCTTGGCGCGCTGCTGTTCGTGGCGCTGTGGCAAACCCGCCCCGATGCCCGATGGGCGCTGCTGGTCGCGGCGGCCATCGGGCTGGCCAGCCTGTACGGCGCCAGCGACGAGTTCCACCAGCTGTTCGTGCCCGGGCGCCTGTGCGATCCGGCCGATTGGCTGACCGATACCCTGGGTGCCGCCCTGGGAGTGGGCGCATCTGCCCTGGTGGTACGGGGCAGGTAGGGAAGCAGCTCGCAGTCCCCCGCGCGACAGCCGGCCCCGCGCTCGGGCAGGGCCGGCTTGAGGGAGGGCTAAGCGCTCAGCTCGGCGAGGGCCTTGCCGGTCAAGCGTCCCATGGTAAGGGCGCTGGAATTCGAGCAATGGCGCACGAAGCTGCGGTTGTACATGAATCGGTGCGTGCACTCGCCCACCACGTACAGGCCCGTGATGGCGCTCTCGTCGGCCCGGACGGCCTGGCAGTCGGCGTTGGTCTTCACGCCGCCCATGGTGGCCACATAGGAAGGCACGTAGCTGACCAGGTAATAGGGGCCGCTTGCGTAAGCCGTCAACTTTTCGGCGGTCTTGCCGAAGGCCTCGTCTGCGCCCGACTCGGCGACTGCTTGGTAGGCGGCGAACGTCTCGGGCAGAGCTGGCAGCTGAGCCGTTTCGGCCAGGGCCTCGATGGTGTCGGCCTTGAGCAGGCCGTCGGTTCCCACGCCCTTCTCCAGAACGGCGACGACCTCGCCGTCGGAGCTATCGAACAGCGCGAAGTAGGGGGCAGCGTCGCGATCGGCCATGGTGGTGGCCAGGGCGATGGGCGGCAGCGCCTCGTTGATGAACCGCTCGCCCGCCGCATCCACGATCAGCTTGGTGGCGGTGGCGCCGCCCTCCAGGGCCTTTCCGTGAATCGACTGATCGCACAGCAGCTCGAAGTCGGGATCCACTGCGGTCAGGGCGCGGGCGGGCACGATAACGTTGGGGATCACCCAGCAGTCCTCATATAGGGCGGCGTCCACGGCCTTCGCCATGGTCATGCCGTCGCCAGTGTTCATGGCGTTGCCCTGGTACTGGAAGCCGATCTTGTTGATGGTGGGCACCAGCTCGTCGCAGTAGGCCTCGCTCGCGCCGAAGCCGCCCGTGGCCAGCACGACCACCGGAGCACGCAGCTCGCTTTCCGCGCCGTCATCGACGCGCACGCCCACCACGGCGTCGCCCTCGGTGATCAATTCCAGCGCTTCGGTGGACAGGCGCAGGTCAACGCCGAGGTTGTCGAGGGCGTGCACCATCTGTTCGACCACAAAGGCGCCGGGCAGCGTGTCGCTAAGGTTGCTCGCGTCGGGCTTCACTGTGTCGGTGCCCACCATTTCTTTGGTGAAGGACTGCTGGAAATCTACCCCGAGCTCTTCCATCCAGGCGATGGTCTCGCAGCTTGCGGCCATGAGCGCCTTCACACGGTCGTAATCGGGGTAGGGCGCGTCCACCTTGCCGGTTTCCGTGGCCTTGGTGTAGCGGGCGATGAAGTCGTCCATGGTGTCCTCGGGGCCATCCTGGAACTGCCAGAACTCCTCGTTATCGGCGATCTGCAGAATGGAGACGTTGCCCATGGAGGTCTGAAACGTGGAACCGGCGAAGGGCGCCTTGTCGATGAGGATGACCGACGCGCCGTTCTCGGCAGCGGAGCGCGCGCAGGCCATGCCCGACAGGCCGGCTCCGATGATAATCAGGTCGGCGTCAGGGCCGACGGCTGTCTCGCCGGCGTTGTCCGTTTCGGCGGTGTCGGTCTTGCTCGCGCAACCGCCCAGGGCGATGGAGGCGCCTAGTATGGATGCGCCGATGCAGAAGGCTCTGCGGCTCAGATGGGTTGGGGTCATGGTTCCTCCCTCTTGTAGGTGATGCTCTCATCCCCCGTTTAACGGGACCGCTCGGGGGCATCGACATCATGGAAAAGAGGTGATGAAGCTTTGTCGCACGAATCGATTCCCTTGTCCCTCGAAAGGGATGACAAGCGAGGATTGACGGGTTTTAACTGCGGCTTCTTCCCTCGTCCTCCTCGCTGCCTTCGTTATAATCACTTGGAAGCGAAAGCCTCTGAGGGGGATCGGGGATGGAACAGCTGCGGGAACACAAACTGCGCGTGATCGCCGCCGTGGCGGTGGTGGGCTTCGGTCTGCTTCAGGGCGCGCGGTTGCTCGACGGAGGATCGGGCCCCTATAGTCAGGACGAGTTCGCCCTTTACGGGCTGCTCGTCGACGGCCTTACCTTCCTTACCGTGGCGCTGCTGTCCTACTTCGCGAAAATCGAGCGGCCCGATACGCTGTTCGTCGTGGGCGTGTCGGCAACCGTTGCCTATGTGCTGCTTGCCGTGGTTGGCCCCGTATCGATGCTGTGGATGCTGGTGAAACAGACCTGCGCCGGCATTAGCTGGGCCACGAACATCTTGTGCTGGATGTACGTGTTCACCTGCTACCGCCCGCGCATCGCGCTGCTGATGATCGCCTTGGGCTACGCGGTGGATGTGGCCATCCAGCCGCTGCTGGGCGATCTGGGAACTGCGCCTTTGGTGTTCGTGCCCGTGTATCTGCTCTCGGTGTTCCTGCTGTGGCTGTGCCTGCGGAAGTCCGATGCCGTGGCCGCGGCTATGCATGAGCCCTCTATTCCGAAGACGACGCTGCAAGAAGCCTTCTCCCGTACGCGCCGCGCCATCGTGGCCACCTTTGCGTTCTCGTTCGTGTGCGGCTTCGTCGTGGAATCGGACGCTCTTTTGGCGGGTGCGTTGTATTCCCAGACCGTTCTCACGGCATGGATGTGCTTGGGGGTGGCAGTGGTCATGGTGCTGCTGCTTTCTCTGTTTCGGGTGCGTAAGGTGAACATGGATTACATTTCGCCCGTGGCCGCCATCTGTATTGCCACGGTGCTGGCCCTGCGCTTCTTCGGGGTGGGGGACGTGGCGTTCTCGGGCGGTCTTATGACGGCGACGCTGATTTCGTTCTACGTGTTTCTGTGGCTCATGTTCGTCAGCGAGGCTTTCGAGCGCACCTTGCCGGCGTTCTTTCTGTTGGGCCTCGCCCTGGCGGTCGCGCGCATCTCGGTGGCCTGCGGTCGCTTCAGCGCCCTCGTGGCGAGCAGCGTGATGCCGCTGGATGAGACGGCCATCATCGTGGCGATGATGTGGGCGCTGGTCATAACGGTGTCGGGGGTGTTTATTGCCCAGCGTAGCTATGTGGCCAAACTTGGTCGCCGCGCCTACGATGTGGCGGAAGGCGAGCGGGGCGGTACGGGGCTGGCGGCGGTGGCTGGGCAGGAGTCAGAAGGCGGCGTGTCGGGTGATGCCGCCGCGCTGGGAAGCGCCATGGCAGCAGGTACCGACGCGGGCCTTCTGGACGTCTCGGCCCAAGAGCGGGCGCTGGAGCGGCTTATGGCCGAAGGCGGCCTGTCCGCGCGGGAGAGCGATATTCTGCGCGATTTCGCCACGGGGCGCACGGCGCGCTATATAGCCGACTGGTATCTCATTTCCGAGCACACGGTGAAGACGCACTTGCGTCGTGCTTATGCGAAGCTCGATGTGCACTCGCGCCAGGAGCTGCTCGATCGCATGGATGAGATAGTGGCTGAGGAATACCGCCAGCAGGCGATGCGCCGCCACGGGCTATAAGCGACGCAGGCCGTTCCAGGCGGCCATGGTGATGCAGCTGGGCACCACTTTCCCCACGAGGCGCAGGGCCGCCGATTGGGGGCTGGCGCAGGCGACGGCCAGGTGCGCGCGGTTGGCGCCCAGGGTGCGGCGCACCACGGTGGCGGCGTCTTGCTCGCCGAGCAGGTGGCCCACATCCTGGTCGCCGCCCGAGGCGCGGGCCACCTTTTCGAAACCGGTTTTCACCCAGGTGGGGCACAGGGCCGTGGCGGTGATGCCCGTGCCGTGCAGCTCCCAGCGCAAGGCGCGGGTGTAGCGCAGCACGAAGGCCTTGCTGGCGGCGTATACATTCATATGGGGCAGGGGAACGAAGGCGGCGGCCGAGGCCACCTGGATGATGCGACTGCCGCGCCCCATGAAAGGCAGCGCGCTGTGGGTCATATCCACCAGGGCGCGGCAGTTCAAATCGATCATGGCGTTCACGGCACCTTCGGAGATGGTCTGCCAGTCGCCAAACTTGCCGAAACCGGCTGCGTTCACGAGGAAGGTGACGCGGGGCTGTTCGGCGGCCAGTTGGGCGCGCACCGAGGCGACGCCCTCGGGATGGGCCAGGTTGGCTGCCATGATGCGGCACGGCGTGTCCAACGAGGCGGCCACGGCGGCCAGGGATTCCTCGTTGCGGGCGATCAGCCACAGCTCGTCGGCCACCTGCAGGCTGTCCAGCTGGCGCGCGAACTCGCGCCCCAGGCCCGACGAGGCTCCGGTGATGAGGGCCACCCGCTTGGGAGCGTCGGGGGTAATAGGGGCGTCGGCATGGGGGCGCATATCGACGTAAGCGCCGGCATCGATGGCCGGCAGAGGTTGCGCAGTCCGCGCATTGTCGGCCATGGTGGCGTCATCCTGTGCCTGAATCGTGGCGGCGTTCGCTGTCGCTGAATTGCTCATAGAGCCCCTTCCGTTGCGTTCCGTGAGTTTAACCTATCAGCAAGAAGGACGTCTTCGTCCGGGAAGTAGCTAATTGTTGCAATGATGTCGCTCTCTAGGTTTTCTGACAGCTCTCTCAGTGCACTCTCTAACTCTCCAATGAACTCTCTAAAACTACTCTCTAAATTAGAGAGCTTTTTAGAGAGCAGTTTTAGAGAGTAGTCGGAAAACTGAGAGAGTAGTTTTAGAGAGCTGCGTTATAATGGCCTTCATTCTTACGGGGCAAATCCTGGCGGTAAATCTGGCAATGGCGGTTGGTTGGTGAGGCAGCATGGCGATTACAGCGGAAGAGCTTGAGAAAATTGTCGCGCGCTTGCGTCGGCAAGGCAGCGATGATGCGCTCGTAGAGGTGAAAGCCTGCCAGAATTCCTTGTCGAAAGACGTGTG
The DNA here is from genome assembly GCF_000422625.1 of Adlercreutzia mucosicola DSM 19490. Classification (GTDB taxonomy): domain Bacteria; phylum Actinomycetota; class Coriobacteriia; order Coriobacteriales; family Eggerthellaceae; genus Adlercreutzia; species Adlercreutzia mucosicola. The sequence continues at coordinate 58,957 of NZ_AUGK01000003.1, forward strand.
GGAGTCGGTGTGCGCGTTTGGGAATACGCGCGGCGGCGTTGTTATTCTTGGGCTGGCGGAGAACGATGGCTTCAGGCCTGTTGAGAATTTCAAGCTTGAGAAGGTGCGCGACCAGTTCGTTTCAGGTCTCGGCGATGGTTCGCGCATGAAGGAGGTAATAGTCAACCCTCCCCGCTATACTCTGAGTCGCATCGATTTCGAAGGCGCGCAAGTTCTCGTTATTGAGGTCGAAGAAGTGCCCCTTCGCTCGAAGCCCTGCTATCTGAGGGATCGGGGGATGGCGAACGGGTCGTTTCGACGACTTGACGACAAAGATATAAAGCTCTCGTCAACGGAGATTTTTGAATTGCAGAACGAGCTTGTTCCATCGCCTGCTGATCGAGGAGTCGTTGACGAAGCTACCGTGGATGATTTAGACGACAACCTGGTTAAACGGTTGATCGCGAAGGAGAAGGAGCGGAATTCCCGTGCATTGCGAGGGGTGAAGACCAAAGCCGCTCAGCTGGCTCGACTTAACATTCTCACCCCCGATGGCCGCGTGCGCATGGGGGGTCTCCTCAGTTTGGGGAGCTACCCCCAGCAGTTTTTCCCCAAACTTGTGATAGATGTGGCAGCTCACCCTGGTTTGGAAAAGTCGGAGCCTGATGGGCCGCGCTTTCTCGACCGCGTAATATGCGAAGGCTCTTTAGGCGAGATGATCGAGGAAGCCGTGCAGGCTATTGCGAAGAACCTACGTACCTACTCCTTTGTTGAGGGGGCGGGCCGTCGTGATGGGCTGGAGATTCCTCGCGATGTGCTGCGCGAGGCTGTGGCGAATGCGGTGGTGCATCGCGAGTACGGTCCTTACTTTACCGGGCAGTCGGTATCGGTCGATGTGTTCCTCGATCGGGTAGAGATAACGAACCCCGGTGGATTGTGGGGCGGCAAAACGCTCGAGACGCTCGGTGACGGCCAGTCTCGCTGTCGCAACGATACGCTGATGAAGCTCGTTTCAAGGATCGAGTACCCCAGCGAAGGTGCGGCGGCCGAAGGTCAGGGCTCGGGAATTCGCCTTATGATCAGAGAGATGAGATCTCGAGCCTTGGATGAGCCGCGTTTTGAGGCAGGGCTCGATTACTTCCGTGTCGTTCTGCAGCGCGGCGGTGCGGAGATCGCGGCAAATCGAACATGGTTGGAGAGCTTGTCGAAGCAGCCCGCCAGCAAAGTAGATGAGGCGATATTGTTAGAAGCACAGCGCCGTGAGGCTGTTTCGGTCAGAGAGCTGCACGGATTTTTAGGCCATGATTCTGACGACATTCGCGCTCATCTGAAGAGGCTTGAAAAAGAGGGCATGATGAAACGGCTCTCGAAAGACCGCTACTGTCTTGTTGAAAAGGGAAAAGCTGCGGAAAAGAGAGCGCGCAAATCGGCGCGGGACGATATCTTGAGTGCGCTCGACAAAGCGGGAGAGCCGTTGAGCATGAAGGACATCGCAGAACTAAGCGGACGAAAGCTGTCTACCTTGCGCGCCCAGATGACGCGATTGGTGGCAGAGGGCGCTGTGCAAGCAACGGCTGCGGCCCATAGCCCAGATAGAAAGTATCGAAAAGGATAGAGCAAGCCTCTTGGCTCTTTCGTGATGCTCTTGAGCTCTCTAAAACTACTCTCTAAATTAGAGAGCTTTTTAGAGAGTAGTTTTAGAGAGTAGTTTTAGAGAGTAGTCGGAAAACTGAGAGAGCCAAAAGGAGAGGGAAGAGGGCGCGGTTCGGCGTTTCCGCAAAGGAAAGGGGCGCATGGGCGCCCCCGTAATCGAACGGTTTGCAGCTATTCCACATCCCCGTAGCCGTTGGGGTTGTTCGACTGCCAGCGCCAGCCGTCGGCGCACATGCGAGCCATGTCGTACTCGGCTGTCCAGCCCAGCTCGGCGCGGGCCTTGGCGGCGTCGGCGTAGCATTCCGCGATGTCGCCGGCGCGGCGCGGCAGGATGCGGTAGGACAGCTCGTGGCCGCAGGCCGCCTCGAAGGCGTGGATGACGTCAAGTACCGAAGAGCCCTTCCCCGTGCCCAGGTTGAAGATGCCCACGCCGCGGCGCGACCCGTCGGCGGCAGGTTCGCCCGCTACCGAGCCCAGGCCCATCGGCTCGCCGGTGCCCACGCGTCCGGCCATCCAGTCCAGGGCCGCCACATGGCCCCGGGCCAGGTCGACCACGTGGATGTAGTCGCGCACGCCGGTGCCGTCAGGGGTGGGATAGTCGTCGCCGAACACGCCCACCGATTCCAGCTTGCCCACGGCCACCTGGGCCACGTAGGGCAGCAGGTTGTTCGGAATGCCCTTCGGATCCTCGCCGATGCGACCGCTAACGTGCGCGCCGATGGGGTTGAAGTAGCGCAGCAGCACAACGTTCCACTCGTTGTCGCCCACGTACAGGTCGGACAGAATCTGCTCGAGCATCGACTTGGTCTGGCCGTAGGGGTTGGTGGCGTTGTGCTTCGGGCAGCTTTCCGTGATGGGCACGAACTCGGGGTCGCCGTACACCGTGGCGCTCGACGAGAACACGATGTTCTTGCACCCGTGCTCGCGGGCCACCTCGCACAGCACCAGGGTGCCCGCGATGTTGTTCCAGTAGTATTCCAGCGGCTTGGCCACCGATTCGCCCACGGCTTTGAAGCCGGCGAAGTGGATGATCACGTCCACGGCGTGGGCGGTGAAGATAGTTTCCAAGGCCGCGCGGTCCAAGATGTTCGCTTCGTAGAAGGTGAGCGACGGGCCTGCGGTGGCAACGCGCACTTCCGCATCGGCCACGGCTGCCGCGGCCTCGGCCACCTCCTCAGCGGCCAGGTCGGCGAAGACGGGGGCCACGCCGGCGATCTCGCCCACGCGGCGCACGGCCTCGCGGCTGGAATTGCTCAGGTCGTCCACGATGACCACCGCGTAGCCGCGCTTCAGCAGCTCCACCACGGTGTGGCTACCGATGAACCCGGCGCCTCCCGTCACCAGCACGCAGGTGTCCGCGGGATCCTTCGCAAGCAGCGCATTCGCCATAGGGGCCTTCTTTCTCGAAATCAGGGGCGGCTGTCTTTCGCTTGCAGCCGCGCGTTGTACTGCGTCCATAGTAGCAGCACTGCAAGGCACGACTGCCTGAATTGGGCGGAAAAGCACGGTTCTCGTAGTTTTTCGCGGCTTGTAGGCGCAAGTAAGTGAATCCGGACTTGTATTTCCCCAGTTCAGCGAATTCGCATCGCCATCACCGCCCACCGCCGACTACGAGAACCGTGCTTTTCCGCCCAATTCAGGCGCCCCCGGGGTGGGCTCCCATGCCATGCAGGAGTCGGACGGCTGCCCCCTGTCGGGTGCCGAGGCGAATGGGCCTGGCGACGCCCGCTTGCGCGGGCACCGGGGGTGCTCCCGGGGAAACGGTACGCTGCGGCGCGCGCATATCATCTATAATCAACAGTGCTGCGAAAGTTTGTGCGGGTGGGGCGCGGTGGCGCGCTTCGGTTCCCGCTGTTCTCTCAGGAGGCATTGCTCATGGCTGATATTCATTTCGGAACCGACGGCTGGCGCGCCATTATCGGCGAGGATTTCACGGCCGACAACCTGAGTCGCGTGATCGCGGCGGCAGCGCGCATTTTCAAGGAAGACGCCGTGGCCGCGGGTCGCGACGCCGATGCGCCGGGCACGCTCATTATCGGCCACGACTGTCGCCAAGATGCCCACGCCTACGCCGAACTGGCCGCGCAGGTGGCCGCAGGCGAGGGCTTCACCGTGCTGCTGACCGAGGATTATTGCCCCACGCCCACGCTGTGCTGGTCGGTGGCTCACAACGATGACGCGGTGGGCGGCATCATGCTCACGAGCTCGCACAATCCGGCCGAGTATCTAGGCGTGAAACTGCGCATGGCCGATGGCGGCGCGAGTCCCGCCGAGTTCACCGATCGCGTGGAAGCGGTGCTGCCGGCCAACCCCACCGACGTGCTGGGCCCCTTCCGGGAAGTGGATCTGATGACCGACTACCTGGCCGCTCTGCGCGAGGTGGTGGACGTCGAGGCCATCCGCGGTGCGGGCCTGCGCGTGGTGGTGGACCCGCTGTTCGGCGCTGGTCGCCATTACCTGGCCGACCTGCTGCGCGATATGGGCGTGGAAGTGGTGGAGATCCACAACGCCTGCGACCCCACGTTCGCGGGGCTGCATCCCGAGCCCATCCAGCCGTGGGTGGACGAGGGCCTGGCGAAGGTGGGCGAGCTGGGCTACGACGCGCTGTTCATCAACGACGGCGATGCCGATCGCATTGCCGCCGGCGACGCGGCGGGCAACTTTGTGAATCCGCACCGCATTATCACGCTGCTTACCAAGCACATGGTGGATCGCGGCGAGACGGGCCGCGTGGTGTCCACGATCACGGCCTCGGCCATGCTGGATCGCATGTGCCGCAAGCTGGGCCTGGAGCTGGTCAGCACGCCGGTGGGATTCAAGTGGATCTATGGCGAGATGGAGAAGGGCGGCGTGATGATCGGCGGCGAGGAGTCCGGCGGCATCGGGCTTCCCGGCCACGTGAAGGAGCGCGACGGCCTGCTGATGGCCCTGCTGCTCACGGAGTGCATGGCGCAGGCGGGGAAGGACCTGGGCGCGCTGGTGGACGACATGCTGGCCGACATCGGGCGCTTGGAGTTCGCCCGCCGTGGCCTGTCCATCACGCCCGAGCAGATGGAGCGCTTCCGCACGGAAACGGTGCCCACCTATACGGCCGACGAGGTGTGCGGCAAGCGCGTCGTGGACGTTGATCGCCGCGACGGCGTGAAGCTGCTGCTGGAAGGCGATGCCTGGGTGATGATGCGCCCGAGCGGCACCGAACCCCTCGTGCGCGTCTACGCCGAAGCGGCCACTACCGATGAGGTGGAGCAGCTACTGGATGCCGCCGAGAAGGTAGTCACGAGTTTGTAAAAGCTCGGGATCGAATGGAGGCCCGTGGGGGGGGGCTTGCAGAGAAGGCTCGTAGGGAAGAGCCCGCAGAGAAGGACTTGCGGGGAGGCTTGTAGGGGAGGGCTTTCGCCCTCCCTTTTGCTGTGCTCCGCGCCCCGGAACCGCCTCCCAGGTCACGGGCGGCCTGAAGGCCGCCCCTACGGACGGCTTCAGGCGGTGGCCAGCTGGCGGCCTGGTGGAAATGCCCCGTAGGGGAGGGCTTCAGCCCTCCCGCGGCCCGGGCCTTCTCGCCCTACCGCGCCCGCGCCCGGCGGCGGCGCGTTGCGAGGGCCAGGGCTCCGGCAGCCAGGGCGAGCGCCAGGGGCAGGCCGGCCGCGGCGGCCAGGGCGTCGCCAGTCTGGGCGAGCTTGTGGGCGATGGTGGTGCGCTCCTTGTCGCGGGACAGGTCGCCGGCCACCACGCCGCCGAGTTTGTCCACGCCCGGCGGGTAGGCGGGCTCGGACACCACCTTGCCGTGCGAGCGGTCGTAGGCGTCCCATCCCTCCGGCGGGTCGAAGGGGCTGCCGGGCTCGGGCGACTCCCCGTCGGGGTCCCACGCGCTCGGCGGCGTCCCGAGCCCCACGGCCACGTTGCCGATGTCGGCGCCCACGGCGGCCTCCGTCACCAGCGCGTCGAAGGTCAGCGTGACCCGCTGCCCGCCGTAGAGGTGCCCGCAGGCCACGGCCAGCACGCGGGTGGCCGGGTCGTAGGCGGCATCGTCCACGGCCACCTCGCTCCCGTCGGGCAGCGTCAGCCGCAGCGTGCCGGCCACGGGCTCCAGCCCCTCGGGCACGTCGTCGCGGATCACGGCGTCCATCCAGCCGGTGCCCACGGCGTCGTTGGCCAGCTCGACGCGGTAGCGCACCGTGTCGCCCACGTGGGTGGTGCCGTCGTCGCGCGAGGCGTTCTCTGCGGTCTTCTCGATGGTCACGTCCCCGCGGTCGGGGTCGTCGGGGACGACGGTCGGCGGCAGGGCCGGCGGCGTGGACTCCTCGGGCTCTCCCGGCGGCGGGGTCGCGGGCTTGCCGGGCTCGGGGTCGGTCGGCGCGGCGTCGGGATCCTTCGAGGGGACGGACCCGTGGACGCGGGCGATGTTCCCGTTGTCGGCTCCCACGGCGGCGGCTCCCACCACGGCGTCGAAGGTGAGCACGGCGCGCGAGCCACCCCACATATCGCCGCAGGTCACCGCGATGGTGCGGCTCGCCCGGTCGTAGGCCGCGTCGGGCACGGCGACGGGCGCCCCGCCGTCCACGGCCAGGCGCAGCGTGCCGGCCACGGGCTCCAGCCCCGCGGGCAGCGGGTCGGACACCACGGCGCCCACGAGGCAACTGTTGGCCGCTCCGGTGTTCGCGAGGGTCACGGTGTAGCGCAGCACATCGCCGATGTGCGTGGTCCCCGCATCGGGCGCGGTGACGTTCTCCACGGTCTTGGACAGGTCGACAACCGGGTCGGCCGGCACCACGCGGCCGGGGCCGGGCGGCGTGGCCGGGTCGGTGGGGTCGGGGTTCACGGGCAGGGGCTGCCCGGGGTTGTCGGGGTCGGGCATCGGCCTCTCTGGGTCGGCCGGGTCGGGCCGCGTGCCCGTCGCCTGGGCCACGTTGGCCAGGTCGGCCGCCGGCTTCCCCTCGCCGGCCGCGTCGGCGCGCACCGTGCACTCGAAGGTCACCGTGGCCGAGGCCCCGCCGGCGACGTTGCCCACAGGCACCGTCAGCACGGGCCTTCCGTCGGCCGCCGGCGCCGACAGCGAGAACTTCCCCACGTCCGCCGCGCCCACCGCCGGGGCCTTCTCGAGCGCGCGGCCGGCGACGCCGCCGCGGGGGTTGTCCAGCTGCAGGCTCTTCTCGTCCAGGTCGAGGCAGGCCGGCAGCGGGTCGGTCACCACGCCCTGCATCCACAGCGACCCCGTCGCCGTGTTCGACGCCGTGATCGTGTAGCGGATGCGGTCGCCCGGCTGCGTCGGCCCGTCCGGATGGGTCAGGTTCTGCGCCTTCTTGGCCAGCGCGGGCGAGGGGGCCACGGTCACGTCGGGGTTCACCGTGACGTCGTAGATCCAGGTCGTTCCCGTGTAGGCGCCGTTGGGCTCCTGCTTGATCGTCAGCTGCCCCGCGCCCACGGCCGTGGGGTCCAGCACCAGGGTGTAGGAGCCGTCCTCGCCGCGCAGCGGCTTGCCGTCCTCGCCCTTGGCGAACTCGACGGTGAACACGTTGCCCTTCGCATCGGTCACCGAGATGGGGGCGGTCGACTCCGTCTTCACTGTCAGTACCACGCGCCCGGGGTGCGGGTTGGCCTCGCTCGGCTCGCCCCAGGTGGTCGTGATCTTCCCCCGGTAGGTCTTGCCCCCGTCGGGGTTCGCGGGGTCGGTGGCCTCGCCCGGCTTCGTCTGCACGTCGGGGGCGGGGAAGTCGGGATCCTTGCAGTCGGGATCGCCCTTGCCCGTCACCTCCACCTGCGGGTCGACGGGCTTGATGGCCACCTCCACCTTCGGCGCGGCGTCGGGGTCGTCGGCCGGGCTCGCGCTGGCCAGGTAGTTCGCCGGCGCGCCCGCCTTCTGCTGGGCCTCGTCGGGCGGCAGGTAGCGCATCGACACCACGTGGGTGTTGTCCTTGCCGGGCTCGGGGAACAGCAGGTCGGCGTCGGCAGGCGTCACCTGAAACTCGATGTGGGCGAAGGAGCCGCGGCTGTCGGCCGGGTTGGGCACCACCGTGGCGTTGGCCGGCACGGGGTTGCCCTCGGCGTCGGTGCCCGCGGTGTAGCGGATGGGCGTGACGGGCCCCACGGGCTTGCCGTCCACGTAGAGTTGGAACGATCCCTGGGGTGCCTTGCACGTGTCGGCTGTGGGGGTCCCGTCGGGGAAGGTGCCCCCGCGCACCTCGGCCACCACCTTCAGCTTGCTCGTGGCGGGGTGCTCCACGGCGCCGGGCCTCTTGTCGGCATCGGACTCCTCCACCCACTCGGCCGACAGCAGCGACACCTTGGAGGGGATGGGCGTGATCTCGCACCAGCCGGTGGCGCGGTGGCCCCAGTAGCCGTTGGCGAAGTCGGCGAGTGCCGGGTCCGACGAGCCGGAGTACTCGCGCGACACCATGGTGAACTTCATCACGCCCACGTCGGTGGGCATGTCCTTGCCGCCGTTGGCGCCGTCCACCTCCTCGCCGATGGGGCTGCCGCCCCGCTTGTCGTAGGGGCGGTAGCGGTAGACGACGTCGTCGGTGTTGGTGAGCCAGCGGTACTCGCTGGGGTTGCCGTGCTCGTCGTAGGAGAGCACCTCGGGCGTGCGCAGGGGATGCTCCGGCGTAATCTCGTAGGTTTTGAAGGGCAGGCCGTCGTAGGGCTTCACCAGGCTGTCCAGGTACTCCTGGGGCAGCTCGAAGTCCTCGTAGCGCTTCAGCAGGTCTTCCTGGCCCGGGTTGCGGAACAGGGTGTCGAAGGGGTGGGCCTGGCCGTCCTTGCCGCGGTAGGACAGGTCCACCGACACGGTCTGCTGGGTAGCCGACTTGGGCAGCCACAGGTACAGCTTGCCGTCGATGAGCTGGGTGGGCGCGCCGTAGGGGTAGTCCTCGCCGCCCACCTTCAGGCTCCAGCTCTCGATGAGGTTGTCGCCCGCCTCGCCGGCCGCGGCCATGTCGGCGGAAAGGTCGATGGTCACCATGAACACCTTGTTGGGGTCGTCGGGGTCGGAGGGGTCGTAGCCCGGGGCCAGGGCCGCGTCGTTGCCCCAGGCCGTGTCGCCGATGCCCTTGAACGAGCCGTTGGTGTACACCGAGCCGCCCGTGATGACCACATGTCCACCCTCGGCGTTGAAGTCGGGGAAGCCCTCGGTGCTCGTGACGGTGGGGTAGAGAGTGCCGCCGGTGATGCGGATGACGCCGCCGGTGTTCGGGGTCGATCCGCAGCTGTTGCCGAAACCGGAGGAATGCTGGTAGCCCGTCGACTTGATGAAGCCGCCGTTAATGGTGATGTTGCCGGCACGTACATTATCCGTCCCGTAGTACCAGCTTCCATCATAGATGATATTGCCCGATTGGCGGGAGTCGCAGGGGATGTGATCGGGCGCTATGGCGTAGTCGTATCTGAAGTCGTGTTTGGCGCCACTGCCGGATCCGATGCCACTCGTGTGGTAGTTGCCAATTGCGTTTATCGTTCCAGAATTGAAGGTAAGGGTGCCGTCGGTTCCCCGGCCCCAGGCGCCCCCTCCTATGGCGGCGCCAGTTTCAACCCAGTGGCTTCCCGTCCATGCATGGGAAGTGATGGCTCCCCCGTCGAAGGTCATGGTGCCGCCATCTTCTTCGTTGGCGCCTCCGATGGCTGCCGACTGCTGACCGCCCCACACCTCCAGGCTCCCAGGGTTCGCACTGTCCAAGGCAGTGTGTGGGTCGCCGGCTTTTAATGCTTTCCCGCTGGCAAGTGTCGTGTCGCGATTGATGACGGCTCCGATGGGTACAACGGGGTTGCCAGCTGTATCCACGTTGCGCTCTGCGTCGTCTATGATGAGGTCGCTTCCTTCGCCGCAGCGGATGGCGGGCATGTTGATCTCGTTCACGGCCAAGTAGTTGGCGGTACCATCGGCAAGGGTGAGGTGCAAAGAGGTTCGATTCCTCACCTCTTCGCTCGATTTTGCCCAGGTACCGGAGGCGGCGTCGTAGACATTTGTCATGACATTGATGGGTATGCTGGAGCTGCCGTTGCCGTTGGGTGTCGTATTGATGTTCACTCCGGCGAGAATGAGATCAGCGTGGTTGCCTGGCGCAATAGAGATACTTGTCATGGCGGCGTCTGGGGCGCGCCCGTCTGTGATATTGGTGCCCTCGGCATTCTTGAATGAGAGAGGCTTCCCTGAAAGTACTAGGATAAGATCCGATTTCTTGACCCCACCATAACCTACGAACCCGTAGTTGACCACCGTTCCATCTTCTTTGGGATATTGGAACACATCGGGGTAGTAGATGAAGTCGGTGCCGTAGGTGCCGCCCTTCACGCGCAGGGTGCCGCAGGTGACCCAGCCGTCGGCGTCGGGCGTATGGGAGCTCGCGGGGCTGGCGTTGGGCGCGTTCAGGGCAACGAGACCCTCGGCGGTGGGCTGCGCGGCCGCACGAGCGTCGTCGGCCGCACGGGCGTCGCCGGCGGCGAGGGCAGCGGCCGCGGTCAGGGGAAGGGCGGCCTCGGCCACGGAGAGGGCCACGGGATCGGTGGGGGTGCTGGATGGAGAGTCGGGGGAACCGGCGGCGCCTTCGCCGGAAGTTGCCCCTGCGGGATTGCTGGGGCCGGTGGAGCTGCTGCCCGGAGCTGCCCCGGTGGGATCGTCGGGGCCAGCGTTGCTGTCTCCGGGAGTTGTCCCTGGGGCATCGCTGGAGACGGAGCCGCTGCCTTCGAGGGCTACTCCCGCGGGATCGGTTGAGTTGGAGCCCCTGTCGGCGGGAACGGGGTTGGCGCTGCTGGGCACGCCCAGGCCGCTGGCAGGGAGAGAAAAGGGAGGGGAATCGAGAGGTCCGCTCGGGTCGGCCGAGTCGCCGGCCGCGGCGGCTTTCGCTAGGGTCTCAGAAAACGCGATGGGGGGGGGGTCTCTGTGATCTGGGCCTCCGGCTCGGCCACGGCGACCGCGGGCGTCATGCCGCAGGCGAGCATCGCCGCCAATCCGAGGCGCAGAAGCGACCGTGAGCGCTTCTCTCTCATGGGAATCTCCTTCTCTCGGGCGCCTTGACGGCGCGAAATCAGCCCGAATATACCCCTTTCGCCCCCGCCGTGCAACCATCCACCCCGCCGTCGGGCCCAGCGAGGGGCCGCAAGATGTCGCGGGCGGTCTAAAGGCCGCCCCTACGATCGCACCTGCGAGGGGTGCCCTTGTGGGGGCGTCCCTGCGAGGCCGCCTTCCTACCGCAGTTGCTTCAGCAGGGCCCAGGCTTTCTGTTTGGTTTCGGGGGTTTCCATCAGGGCTTCGAAGTCTTCGAAGATGAGGGCAGTGCGGCCGAGGAGGCGGTTGGGGGCATCCAAGGTGAGCGGGGCGCGGTAGGCGGCCGATAGCAGCTCGGCGGCGAAGGCATCGGTGGCGACAAGCGCCACGGGGTCCAGGCCTTCAACGATGGTGCGCACATCCTCGGCGCCGAGCTTCCCGTCGGGGCCTTCCGCAACGAGGAAGGCCACGGGGGCACTGCCGAAGTCCAGGGACGCGGCGGATTTCTCCAAGGCTTCCAGGGCCGTCTCGCCCACCGGGGTCTCGCTCACCACCAGGAGGGTCGACAATGGCGTGCCCGTGACGTTGGCGCCGTACAGGGTGAGCACCGATTCGCCCGTCACCTCAAACATGTTACTTTTCACGGAAAAAATCACACCCAATCTTGCGCCGCCATGGCTTTCGGGATAAAAAGAGCTCAACCTATATAGTAGCAAAGTCGCGGTAACGCGACGGCCACGCGAAGGAGGCGCCATGTGCACCAACGGAGTTAACACCGCCCAGCTGGAGATGATGATCGATCAGGTCGACGACCACATCAAGCTGGAGCGCCGTCACGTTCACAACCTGGCCCACACCGCCGCCGACGCGGGCTTTGCCACGGTGGGCGAGAAGCTGCACGCGGCCCAGCACCTGCTGGATGAGGTGCGCGCCGCTCTGGATGAGGCCAAGGACGCCATGGAGGACGACGCCGCCGACGCGACGGGCTTCACGGTTTCGCTGGTGTAAGGGCGCCGCGCCATGAGCAACGATCTGGTTCGTTTCTCGGTGGCCATGCCCGAGGGCCTGCTGATGGAGTTCGATCAGCTGGTGGCCCGCCGCGGCCTGGCGAAGAATCGCAGTGAAGTCGTGCGAGACCTGGTGCGCGACGCGCTGGTGGAAGAGGAGTGCTCCACGCCGGGCACCGTGGTCATGGGCACGCTGACCATCGTGTACAACCACCATTCCAACGACTTGCAGGAAAAGCTGCACACCATTCAGCACGACTATTTCGACAACATCATTTCCACGATGCACGTGCACGTTGACCAGCACATGTGCCTGGAGGTGATCGTGATGCGCGGCGAGACCGGGCTTGTGCAGACGGTGGCCAACCTCATTTTGGGCACCAAGGGTGTGAAGAACGGGAAGCTGGTGCTGACCACGACAGGAAGGCATTTGTAATGGCGGACGACAAGGTAATGCTCGGCCACGGGTCGGGCGGCTCGATGATGAAGCGCATCATCGACGAGGTGTTCTTCGAGGCCTACGGTTCCGACGAGCTGCTTCGCGGCGATGACGCGGCGGTGCTGCCGGCGCTGCGCCCGGACGAGCGCGTGGCCTACTCCACCGACAGCTTCGTGGTGACGCCGCACTTCTTCCCGGGCGGCGACATCGGCCGTCTGGCCGTGTGCGGCACGGTGAACGATGTGGCCACCTCCGGCGCGCGGCCGCTGTACCTGTCCTGCGCCTTCATTCTGGAAGAGGGCTTTCCCATGGACGATCTGCGTCGCATCTGCGCTTCCATGGCGGAATGCGCGAAGGAAGCCGGCGTGCGCATGGTGACCGGCGACACCAAAGTGGTGAATCGCGGCCACGGTGACGGCATCTACATCAATACGAGCGGCATCGGGGCGGTGCCGGCGGGCGTGGACTTGGGCGGCGCTCAGATTCGCCCCGGGGATGCGGTGCTTGTAAGCGGCACGCTGGGTGACCACGGCATCACCATCATGAGCTGCCGCGAGGGCCTGAACTTCTCGGCGGATATCGAAAGCGACGCCGCACCGCTGAACCACCTGATCGCCGACGTGCTGGCGGCCGCGCCCCATACGCGCTGCTTCCGCGACCCCACTCGGGGCGGTTTGGCCTCCACGCTCAACGAGCTGGCGGCTCAGTCGAACACCGACATCACCGTGGACGAGCAGGCCGTTCCCGTGCGCGATGCGGTGCTGGGCGCTTGCGAGATGCTCGGTTACGACGTGCTGCAGGTGGCCAACGAGGGCAAGATGGTCTGCGTGGTGGCTCCCGACGAGGCCGAGGCGGCCCTGGCGGCCATGCAGGCGAGCCCCTACGGGCGCGATGCGGCCATCATCGGCACCGTGGCCGAAGCCGATGCGACGCGCGGCCCCAAGGTGTTCCTGCGCACCGCCTTCGGCAGCACTCGCATCCTGGACATGCTGGTCGGCGAGCAGCTGCCCCGCATTTGCTAAGGTAACGACCGCGTGAGCGGGGCGGCTTGCCGGCGGCTGTGCGACGGTTTTTGGGCGGTTGCGCAACACCGTTTACCGGGCAAAGAGACGGTGCTTCTTGCGCTTGCAAGCCGCCCCCTGAAAAGTTCTTGATTCCTGCTTGCGCTTCACGGCTTTCATGGTATCTTGCGCAATGTGGTTGAGGGGTCCCGCCCCCGCCCCCCAGACGAGGAATCATTCACTGAGAACAAAAGGAGCTTCCCATGTCTCATCCGGTTATTGAAGCTGACGAGTGCATCGGCTGCGGCATCTGCGTTGACGCGTGCCCCCAGGAAGTGCTCGAGGTCGTCAACGGCGTTGTTGAGGCGGTCAACGAGGACGCTTGCATCGCCTGCGGCGACTGCGTCGAGGAGTGCCCCATGGGCGCTATCCCCGAGATCGTCGAGGACTAACCTTACCGTTCTTGAGCCGGCCCGCGCGGGGCCTGCCATCAGGAATCTCTCAGACCCGCTGAAGTGCCAGCGGGTCTTTTTATGACCGCAGATGGGGCGTGGCCGCCGTTGTTTGTGCTATAGTTCTCGAATTGGTAACAGGATAGTCGCGCCATGGTCGCCGGTCGGCCAAGATGAGGAAAACGGGATGCAGAAGAGCAATTGGATAATCATCGCCATTCTCGTGGCTGCTTCTGTCCTCTTCCTGTGGATGTGGCAGGCCCTGCAGTTCAACGTCGTCGACAATCCTGTAGATCTGGTCATTACCCTGGCATGGTGGCTGGTAATCGCCGGGGCCTGCGTAGCCATCCATTTGGCCGAGAAGAAGCGTCGCGAGCGCATCCGCACCATGTTTCTGGCACCGGGCTTGGTGTACAACTGCGAGACGGGCGTGATACGGTTGGAGCCCGGCACATCGGTGGTCGACACCCTGCAAACTTTGCTGGGGGCCTTGAATTACAGCTTCGACCTGGCAGAACTCCCTTCGAATTCCCGCGTGAGATTCCAGCGGATCGTGCGAACGTCGAAGTTCGGCGATAACGGAGCCATTTGGGAGGGAGAGTTGGTCGAGGTGGCCCACCCCGATCGTCCCCAGACTTTTGAAAGCCGGCGGGAGCTGGCCATTCTCATGGGCGAGAACGTCTAACGGAGCGCTCTTTTCGCGCTCGGTCAGTATCCCTGACGCTACCATTTCACTACGGAATTCTAACAACTTGGCAACTGTTCTCCGATCATTGCCCTATCACTTCATGGTCAAAACCCTGCAAGAGCCTTTTTTCTACCATTAAATGCTCGGTAAAATTGTCACCAATCTGAGAACTATGTCTTGAGTAATACCAAGCCCGCGCAACGGGTGGAGAGACCGGGCGAGAACATCGCCGCGATAAAAAGGAGTTGTTGGTGGAAATGAAGATGATGGAGCGCTTCATCGACGCACGACACAGCACTGAGGGCAAGGTGGTGGCGGTCGCGCTGACGGCCCTGCTGGCCTGCTCGACGTTCACCCCCTCGGCCATGGCCGTGGCCGACGAGATGGACGGCGCCACGGTGTCCGACAAGGCGATGGAGACCTCGCGCGTGGTCGAGACCGAGGACGACGCGGCCGACGGTGCCGGCGTCGCTTCGATGACGGTGCCCGTTGAGGTGCAGAACGCCAGCCTGCTGGTGGACGGCCGCGCCATCGAGGGCGCCATCGAGGTGGCCGCCGGCGACGAGCTGCGCTTCGCCGTGGCCGTCGAAGAGGGCTTCGCCATTGAGTCGGTGACCTACAACGACGAGGTTCTGGAAGTGGCCGGCACCCAGCGCACGATTTCTACCGAGCCTGTGGCCGCCGAGGTTGCCGACGAGGCCGCCGCCAATGACCTGTACGTGATCGCCGCTGACCAGCTGGTGGAAGGCGCCGTGCTGAAGGTGACCGCTGTGGCCGCCGAGAACGATTCCGCTGCTTCGGACGACGGCGAGGTGGCGGAGGGCGACGAGGCCCCCGCCGAGGAGGCCCCCGCTCCGGCCGATACCGAGACGACCGAGGGCCCCGCCACCGTGGGCGACGCGCTGAAGGACGCCATCGTCCAGGGTGTGACCGACGTGGCAACCGACGCAGTGAATCAGGTGGAGGCGCCTCTGCTTACCCTGACCGAGGGCGAGAGCGCCGTGGTCCCCGCAGCTCTGTACCAGGGCGGCGCCAAGTTGGGCGATCGCACCATTGTCGTTCCGCTGACGGGCGAGGTGGACGCGAACCGCGTACCTCCCGTAGCCGATCCCGTGTTCAACTTCGGCGCCGACCGCTACGTGCTGAATGGCAAGGTGGGCGTGATCGCCACCGACGCCACGCCCGACCAGGTGAAGGCCGTTTCCGAGGCCTGCAACAGCGCAGCTAACGTGGTATCCCTGCGTGTGACCGACGGCGTGGTGGAGTACCGCACCGCGTCGGCCGACTGGACCGCGCTGGCCGAGGGCGAGCAGCTGGTGTATTTCTGCTCGAAGTTGCAGGGCGCGAGCGACAACAAAGATATGCTGAACGTGGCCGTGGAAGAGGATGTGCTGACCGATGCGGTGGCTGGCGGCCATGGCGTGCAGGTCTTCGTGTTCCCCGCGGGTGCCGAGGAGGGCACCGAGCCGCTGTTCACCCAGACGCTGTACTTCGACGCCGCGGTGACGAGCCTGCCCCAGGGTGTGAAGTTCAACCTGGGCGACGGCGTGAGCTACGAAGTGGCACGCTGCTTCATCTCCAATGATTCCGCCCATCCCGACCAGCCTTACACGGCCGCCGAGGCGCTGGCCCTGGCGACCGATAGCAACGCCGACACCTACGAGGGCACGTCCATCACTTGGCCTACGGGCACCTACCGCGCCATCGCCGTGTTCGTGAATACGCGTTCCTACACTGCGTCCTACGATCTGAACGGCGCCGAGGGCACCGCGCCCCAGGCTGTGACGGCCGCTCCGGGCACCCCGGTGGTGTTGGCCGGCCCGAGCGAGGACTTCGCCCTGGAGGGCCATTATCTGGCGGCCTGGAAGCTGCTGGACGGTGCCGGCAACGATCTGGGCATCTACGAGCCCGGCGCGAAGCTGATCATGCCGGCCCGCGACGTGGTGCTGAAGGCCCAGTGGGAGGCCTTCGACGGCGAGACCTTCTTCACCGCGCGCTTCGTGTGGAAGGACGAGGACGGTCGCGAGACCGAGATCGAGCGCCGCGACGTGACCGAGGTGAAGAGCGCCGGCGATTCCATGGAGAAAGTCGAGCTGACCACGGTCGTGACCACCGATTCGTTGGATTGCCCGCGCGGCTATGCCTATGCGGCCTCGGGTAACGCGGCCCAGCAGGTGGAGCGCACCGGTCGCGTGATCACCTTCTACTGCGACAAGAACAAGTACGAGGTGAAGACCGAGATCTACTTCGGCGATGCGCTGGCCAGAACCCAATTCGCCCAGGTGCCCTACGGCACTGACTACGCACCGGCCGTGCTGCCCACGCTGGAGAACATCGACGGAAACTCCCAGCGTGTGAACTACATGTTCGACGAGACGAACCCCAACAACCAGTGCTCCATCACGGTGACCGACGACGCCGACCTGAATGTGATCAAGCATTACTACACCCGCGACACCATGGGCGTGGACGATCCTGATAAGGGCGACGGCGTGCCCGACAAGTACCAGGTGAAGGTCGCCTTCATTCACGACGAGAACAGCGTGTGGGCCGATGGCTCGGACGCGGTGGAGAAGTACGCCGTGGTCAGCCGCTACAACGCCGAGGGCGCTCTGGCAGTGGACGGCATCGGGCATCTGACCGAGGCCCAGATTCCGGCCCTGACTCAGACCGACGGCATGTCGCTGGACGATGCCTGCAATTGGCCGACTCCCAACACCGACGTCGCGGCTCCGATGACCTTCGAGGCGCGCTTCGTGGTGGGCAACTTCCCCTACACGGTGCGCTATGTGGATGACGAGGGTCGTGTGCTGGACGAGCAGACGGGCACCGCCGGTTTCGAGGGTCTCATTCCCTATGAGATGGATCGCGTCATCGAGGGCTATGCTTTCGACTTCGTGGAGAACGCGAACGGCATTGTCACTTCGAGTGCCGACAACAACGTGGTGACGCTGCATTACGGTGTGGACCGTCTGGGCGTGGAGAGCCTGGATCGCGGCGACGGTGTGCCCGACAAGTACCAGGCCGTGGCGGTGTTCTCGGTGGAGAACGGCACGTGGGACGAGCCTGCGGGCTCCACCGACGACAAGACCACGGTGGTGACACTGAACCGGTGGAACGGTGACGCGTGGGAGGCCCTGGCCGACGACGAGCTGCTGCTGTCGCTGCCGGGGGCGAAGGCCCGCCTCGGCTACGTGCCGACCTCGGGCGCTTGGAGCGAGGTGCCTTCCGTCGATACCTTGATCGGCGGCGAGACCAACGAGTTCGTGTACTCGTTCGTGCCCGAGCAGGTGGGCTACACGGTGTTCTACTGCAAGGACTCCGTGAACGGCGAAGTGATCAGCGCCGCGCGCGGCAAGGCCGCTTTCGAGGGCGACGTGCCCGTGCTGGTGGAGAACTTCCGCCCCGTCGAGGGCTTTACGGGTGAGCCGACCTTCGTGGGCCCGACTACCATGGGCCTCGACCCCGACCAGAATGTGCTGTACGTGGTGTACCAGCGCGACGCCTACACGGTGCGCGGCACCTTCGCCGAGGGCTCCCACGGCGTGGTGCGCGGCAACGCCACCCAGGAAGTGCTGTTCGGCCGCGACTCCGAGACCATGACCTTCAACGCCGACGAGGGCTATCGCATCGCGTCGGTGGTGGTGAACGGCGAAAGCCAGCCGGTGGCCAACGGCCAGACCACCTATGAGTGCAAGATCAAGCGCGTGTCGAAGGATTCCGAGATCGTGGTGCGCACTGCTCATATGGATGAGGTGGTCATCGAGGCCCCCAGCGCGTCGAAGGTGTACGACGGCACCGCGCTCGAGCCGGGCGCGGCGCAGATCACCGGCGTGCCCGAGGGCTTTACGGCCACGGCGGCGGTGACGGGTTCGCGCACGAACGCCGGTGTGTCGACGGCCTCCATCGATCCCGCGTCGGTGAAGATCGTGGATGCGGCTCAGAACGACGTGACGGACAACTTCCGCGTGACCACCGTGGACGGTTCGCTGACGGTGGAGCAGGCTCGCGCGATCATCAATGTGGACGATGCCCGCAAGGCGGCCGGTACGGCCGACCCCGCCTTCACCGGTCAGGTGATCGGTTTGGTCAAGGGTGATGTGCTGGCGGGGCTCACCTACACCCGCTCGGTGGCCGGCGAGATGACGGGCGTTTACCTGAACGCGCTGACGGCCGAGTACGACTACAACCCGAATTACCGTATCACCGTGATGCCGGGCACCTTCACCATTGGCGACGCGGTGCTGACTCCGGGCTTCAGCCGGTCGGACACCCCCGCGGGCATGACGCCCACTACGCCGCTGGGCGGCTCGATTCAGACGGTGTATCGGACGGCGGCCGCTGCGGATCGCCTGGCTCGCGCCGTGGCAGGTACCGATGACATCTCCGAGCCGGTGTACGCCGAAGTGCTGTTCGACGACTCCACCCCCATGGTGAGCCGTGTGGGCGGAGAGACCATCGAGGACGATGCGACGGCCCTGGGTGCCTTCGACGAGCCGAAGTGCTGGGTGCACTGGGTGATGGCCATGGGCCTGCTGCTGACCATCGCCTACGCCGGCCTCGTGGTGGCGCGCCGCCTGGGCTATGCGCGGAAGGTGGGCGAGCTGGACGATAACCTGACGGGCGGCTCGTTGGTCGAGTCCGATCAGGCGCGCAGCGCCGCCCACCATGTGGGCGCCTAGGGCGATACCGAACTGACATACCCCCCTCCTCTTGGAAGGGCAGCCACCCCCCTCGGCTGCCCTTCCCTTTTTTGCGCTCTGGTTATGGGTGGCGAAAGGGTGGGGGCTTCCTTCGATCAGCCTTTTCCCGTCATTTGCCCATCCCCCGTCCATCCCCCAAAAGGGGCCAAAGTGACATTTTCCCCGGTGGCCCCTAGTTGGGGGATGTGGGGCCCGCGAGGGCTGCGATACCTTCTCGGTGATGCGAAGAGGAGGGGCGCCCAAAGGGGGCGCAAGCTTCGCCGGAAGGGAGACCTGTCATGGATATGAATCGTCGAAACGTTCTGAAGGGCGCGGCGCTGACAGCGGTGGGCGCCGTGAGCGCGACGACGTTGGCGGCCTGCGCGCCTACGGCATCGTCCGACAAGCAAGACGAGATTCTGCCCGCCACGGGCGGCGACCAGTACAACACGGCTGCCACCGCGCAGCGCCCGTGGGCCTTCGAGATCGCGCCCGATCCGATTCCCGCCGATCAGATCGCCGAGACCATTGAGGCTGACGTGGTCGTGGTGGGTTGCGGCACCTCGGGCCTGATGACCGCGAACAGCGCGGCGGAAGAGGGGCTGGACGCCATCATCGTGTCGGCTTCCACCAAGCCCACGTCCCGCGGCGGTTCCAATAATGCCGTGTACTGCAAGGCCTTCGAGGCCCAGGGCTACCCGCGCGTGCCCATCGAGCAGTACCAGAAGGAGATTTTCTGCCAGGTGCACAAGGTGGACCAGCGCAAGTGGTACCTGCACTACAACAACTCCAAGGAGGCCATGAACTGGGCCTGCGACTTAATGGAGAAGGCTGGTTACGGCCTGGAGGTGGTTACGGGCAAGATGCAGCCGCTGTTCGTGTGGGAGTTGGCGCGCCACTTGACCGACGATCTGGGTGGGAGCATCTTCTATAGGAACATCGCCGAGCAGCTGATCCGCGAGGATGGCAGCACCGGTCGTGTGACCGCCGTCATCTGCAAGCGTGAGGACGGCAGCTACGCCCAGTACGTGGGCCACAAGGCCATCGTGCTGGCCACGGGCGACTTCTCCGGCGACCGCGACATGATGCGCCGCTACTGCCCCGAGACCGCCGACTACGTGAAAGACGACGTGTGCGACAGCGAGCCCGACTGGGACCAGGGCTTCAAGTACGGCGGCATCTACAAGGGCTAGGGCCAGATCGCGATGGCGGTCAACGTGGGTCTTGGTACAGCGGCGCGTCTAATGCGGGGTTCGCGCGACCAAAATGACGTTTGGGCGAGGGCGGCGGGAGCTTTTCGGATGCAAAGGCTCGCCCAACCGTGCTTTTTGTCGCGCAAAGGGGCCCGGTGACTCGCCCAAACGTGATTTTGGTCGCGTGCGAGCGAGCTAAGTGAGGGCGGCGACGAAGGAACGGATGAGGGCGGTGGCCTGGCGGCGATGGGCGGCGTCGGGATTCACGAGGAGGTGGAGGGCGAGGCCATCGAGCAGTGCGTGGAGGTGAGCAGCGATGGCAGCGGGGTCGCCTGCGCGCGACGTTGGGGCGGATTTCGCGGAACGGCTGTTGCCGGCCGCCAGATCGTCGGCGGGCATGCCGCTGATGAGCGACTCAACGCAGCGCCGACAGAAAGTCGCCAGGAGCGCATCCATCTTGCGGGCGTAGGGAGCCAAGTCGGGGTTTGTGAGGGCGGCAGTGGAGAAGGCGGCCCATACGCGGGCCTCGGTTTCCCGTTCTTTGTCTAAGGGCAGCAGCTGCAACAGCATCGCGGTGACGGTCTCGTCCAGGACGGCGCGGGCTTCGGCGACAGAAATGGCCGCGGGGTTGCGGTGGTTGGAAACGAGCGCGGGGGTGTTGTGGTTGGCCGTGGCGCTTTCGTCGCAGGGCGCGGGGTGCGGGTCGGTCGTTCCCGTTTCGGTCAGGCGCTCGGTAACGCGTTCTACGATCAGCTCCATGGCGAATTGCTGCAGGGTAGCTTGGCTGGGGAAGGAGTGCTGGATGGCTCCGGTGGACAGCCCGCACTCCGCTGCCACGGCGCGTACGGTGGCTCCGTCGAGGCCATCACGGCTGGCGATGGCCCATACGGCTTCGGCAATGGTTTCGCGGCGAGCACGCTCGTCGATGATCTTGGGCATGGTGGCGTCCTTAGGTTCGGTGGCGAAATTACACCAACTTTGGCAAAGGGGCTTCCATTCTAATACAAATGTAATATAATACAAGCGTATTATAACCTGAGGGCAGGAGACACCCCATGGAATTATCGGTGCGCAGCTGTGGGCGGAAGGACGATGAGGGAAGAGCCGCCGCGCGTTCTTCCCATCGTTCGAACGGCGATAGCCCCGCGCGTTTCGCGAAAGAGACGGCTGATTGTCTGCGCCCCACGAAAGCGACCGATGTGTTCTGGCGCGGCCTGTTCGGCGCGGGCTATGGCGGTTCGTCCTATGTGGTGGAGGTGGACTTCTTCGACTTCGGCGAGAAGGTGCGGCTGTATCGCGATGGTTGCCTGGCGGAAGAGCAGAAGTCGCCCGCCCGTTTCGTGCTGGATGATGGTGCCGTCATCGAGGCCGCCATGGCGCTATACGGTATGAAACGCGCCCACCTGGTGGCTAGCGGGCGTGCCCGTGCGCTGCTGCCGCTGCCCGGCACGGCCGAGGCGCTGCGTCTCGCCTTCGACCGCGAGCATCCCGTGGCCAGCCGCGTCATCGCCGCGGTGTCCTGGGCAGTGCTGGTGGTGGCGCTGGTCACACAGATTCCCAACCTGCTGAACAGCCTGGCACAGGGAGCTGCCTGGCTGGGAATCCCCTTGGGGTTCTCGGTGCCCACGTTCGCGCTGTCGGAATGGCTGAACACGCTGCTGGGCGCGCTGGGCATTGTGGCCGGGTTGGACCGCGGGTTGCGCATGGTGCACAGTCCGCTGCTTGACGACTAGCAGAATCGGGCGATTTCTACTTCGATGAGGCGGTTCGCGATACCGAAGGCGCGAATGCGGCGTTGGGCGAGGGTGATCTGCGACTGATACCGGCCGAGCTCGTTTTTGGCTTCCAGGCTGTTCAGGGTGGCACGCAGCTTGTGCAACGTAGATTCGATCTGGCGCTTCGCTTCAGCCAGCTCGGCTGGGGTCGGCGGCAATTCCATGTGCAGAATTGGGTAGGGCTCACCCTGTTCGTCGGTTTCAGATCGGCCAATCACGTGCCAGCCGCAGTGCTCATAGAATCCCTGGGCCTGGGGGTTCTGCTCGTTCACGTCGAGGCGTCGCGCTCCCAGTTCGCTTACGGCGAAGGCGAGCAGCGCGCGTCCAATCCCCTGGCCGCGGGCGGAGGGATGGATGAATGAATGAACGGCATCTCCAGCGCCTCGTCCTGAACACCGGCGAATCCGAGGGGCGCGCCCGTCTCGTCGGTGGCGATGGCGAGCTGGCGCACACCGCGCAGGGCGTCGTGCACGCGTTCGGCGTGCATCCGTTGATTTCGACACCGTGAAAGTCAACGGCTGGTCGCTTGCGTCAACCGAGGATGCTTCCCACAATATAAGGTGTCGTGGGGCGTGCGGTTGGCGAATGGCCAGCCCGCAGCTGCCTTTTTCCCGAGGAAAAGAGGAGTGCCATGGAGCAGTTTCAGTTTGCCGAGCGTCTCGCGCGCGAGCGCCGCCGCTGCGGTCTCACGCAGGATCAAGTGGCGGCGCATCTCGGCGTCACCAAGGCCGCGGTGTCGAAGTGGGAGCGTGGGGCCAGCTTGCCGGATATGGCGCAGATGCCCAAGATCGCATCGCTGTTCGCGGTATCGCTGGATGACCTGTTCGGCTATGAGCCGCAGCTGTCTTCGGCCGAGGCGACTGCCTGGTATGTTGAGGTGTTGGCGCAGTTCGCGGACGACCCTGCGACGGCCTTTCGGCGTTGTGGCGAGATGGCGGTGCGGTATTGGTCGTGCGTGGAGGTGCTCTTCTATATAGGCATGGCGCTGTATGGGCAGGTTCCGCAGACGACGGGCGGTGCCGACCGTCCCGTGCAGGGCGACGCGGCGGCTTATGCCGAGCTGGCGGCCCGTTGTTTCGGGCGCGTAAGAGCGTTGGCCCGTCGAGCGGAAGAAGGCGGGCTGGCTGTGGAGGGCGTCTTTGAAGGTGCGGGTTCGCAGGTCGCTCGGGCGAGCGAGACGGCGCCATCGCTGCGCTCGGTAGTGCAGCGCACGGTGGAAGCTGAGGCCGTGGTGCTGCAGTGGCTGGGTCGCGTTTCCGAGGCCGTTGCACTTTTGGAGCCGTTGGTGCCCGACGGGCCTTCTCTGGCGTCTACGGTGCTCGCCGGCATCTATCGGGAGCAAGGGGAAGACGAGCGTGCGGAGCGCACGCTGCAGCGGGCGCTGGTCTTTTCCCTGGTGGATGCCGAGTGTGCGCTGACGGGGTTGGTGGCGGCGCGACAGCATGACGTGGCAGCTTTGGAGCCAGTGGCGCAGGTGGTCGAATCCCTGTGCGCCAACGACGGCGTAGCGTCTCTGAATCCGTCGCTACTTCTCAGCGTGCGCTACGCATACGCGGCGGCGCTTGCCCGTGGAGGTGAGCAAGAGCGGGCATTGGGCGCCCTGCGGCGCTTTGCGGATGCTCTCGATGCTTCTTGGGGCGATGGGTCTGCGGGGCCTCGGGCGTCGCTGTTCGATAAGACTTCCGATGTCCTGTGGAGTGGCGAGCAAGCTGATTACCCGGAACAGCGTGCGAAGGCTGTTGCGGCTTTGCGCCAGCAATACGGCTTGCGGCTGGCGGCCGACCCCTGCTGGGATGGCCTGCGCGACGACGAGAGGTTTGTCGCGCTGACGTCCCGCGTGACGGAGGATGATGTGCGGGAAGGGACATGGAATGTGCGTTGATCTGCTGCTTCGTTGCGCCATCATCGCGGCAGCTGCGTCGTTGGCTTGCGCTTGGATGCAGGCGTTCTGCGAACCGTGGCCTCTGGTGGACGCCTTTGTGCTGGCTCCGACGGCTGAAGTCCAGGTGGTGCGCAGTCTGGGTGTATCGCCGCAGTTGTTGATTCGCACGCGATGTGCATTGCAGGCGGTTTGCGCGTGGTGGGCGACTCGCTTTTGTTTTCGGGGGCGCTGTTTCTTCCCGTCAAAGACATCCCTTGCTGTCCCATTTTAAAACCTCCCAGTCTGTTATTCCTTTCTACAATAAACAAAAATAAAACACTTGTTCGTGAAAGGAAGGACTGATATGGATTCGTCTCCCGATCTCGCTGCGATCCAGAAGTCGTATGAGCGTCCCATTGAGCAACGCGTGCAGGAGGCAGTCGATGGATTGCTGAGCGAGGGCCGGAAGCCCTCGTTTTACCAGGTTGCTCATCGTGCGAAAGTGGCGCGGAGTACGCTGTATCGCAACGCTGCGCTGCGGGCATGCGTGAGCGAAGCGCGTGCGCGTCGTTCCGATGAGCTGATGGCAACTGCTAAGCCGCCCGGGTACACAGGCGACCTGTGGCAGATCGAGTGTCTTCAGGCTGATCTGTCCGCGCTCCAACGCGAGTATGACAGGCTAGAGGGTCAGCTTGAGCTTCAGTGGGCCATGGCCGAACGTTCCGCAACGATATATGGCGTGTGTCTCTGCGAAGCGGCTGCGTAAGTGTGGCCCTGTCTAGTAGCGGCTTCGTCGAGTGTCGCCTTGCGTTTCGCTTTGATGCCCCGATCTCGGCATCAAAGCGAAACGAAAACGTCGTTTGTGCTTAAGGTAACCTTCGGGTATGGTGGGGGCAGAATCGGCGGCGGGCGTCTCCGACAGCCAGCGTGCGGTGGAGGCCCAGCTCCACTGCGACCTGACCATCGACGAGGCGCTTATTGCTCTGGCCCAGCTATCCCTTGAACGCGATCGCGTAGTCGACTTGCGCGCGCGTCAGCCGAAGGTGCGCCTGGGAGAGCGTCTCGCTGGAGCAGGGGTCGCAACGGTGGAATATCGCTACGCCAATTACGACGTGCAGGAAGTAGAGCGCGACTATGAGACGCTGTCCGAAAAGATAGCCGCCATCCAGCTCGAGCTCGACCTCGCTAATCAGACCAAAACCTTCGAGGTAGCTCTATAACGCGGTGCCCGAGCCGCCCTCCCCGCGGCACGGGCTCCCGTTTTCCGGGCGGGGGACGTGCTCCTTCGGGACATTATGGGACGTTGAAGTTGATTCGTTGGCGTTGTTCGGTAGTCCGTAGTTTGTAGTGCTGTGAAGTTTGCCGTTAGCCACGCTGAAACAGCGACTTTTGCCTTACTTCGTCCCCCGCCAAAAACCTGGGATCTTCCACGGAGGCCCTCCCAGTGCCGAGGTTCGGTTTCAGGCACCATCTGTATAGCCCGTCAGGTCTATTGCCTCCCAAACAACCAGAGCAGCCCCAAGAGGGATCAAAACATCTGCCGATCAGTTTGCTCTCCTGCTGCAGAGGCGAAATTACGTCCATGTTCTGTCGCAAAGAGCCGTGCATCAGCCAGGTTCACATGACAATACCCGAAGGGGTTCGTGCCAGGTAGTCTTGATGGTAGGCCTCCGCTGGAAAGAAATTCACCAGTGGCGCGGCTTCAATGTACGGTGCCTGTTCCAGCCGTAACTCCAAGGCAGAAAGAGACGCTTGTACTACAGACTCGTCGGCGGGATCGGTCCAGTAGATGCCCGCCCGATACTGTGTCTCTCGGTCGTTTCCCTGCCGATTGAACGAAAGGGAATCAATGGTGTGCAAGTATGCTTCCAGTAACAGCGACAGCGGAATAGCTCCAGCATCGTAGCTCATGCGTGCCGTTTCAGCGGCTCCCATCTTCCCGGAACATACCTCCTTATAAGCAGGTTCTTCTGCCAAGCTATTGGCATATCCTGCCTCGGTATCAGCCACACCCGGCAACTGCCTCAGGTAAGCCTCAGTCCCCAAAAGCACCCGTCAGCCAAATAAATCTCGTGCACGTTCACTGCGGCCTCCTTTTAATGATCGGGCAGAAAAAGAGTGTAACAGATGTGCTCTCTGATGAAGTTGCTCCTGAATTGCTGTTAGATGACGGCGGTGGTGCCTTCTCGACAATGTCATCGCTCGAATTGCTTTGATGATCGCTGCTGCTTCGCTTTAACCAGGGGCGTTTGAATGAAAGCTGATAGGGTCGGTTGCAATGGATGGGAGGTCGATAGGGTAGAATAGCCGAAATCCCTTATCGGCATGAGGAGAGCGCGATGGGCCAATTCCAGTACGGTGTAGTTAGGATGAACGAAGAGTTCTTCGAAGATGTGGTTGTGGAGCACTTGGTCGACGAGTTGGGTTATGAGCATCTCTATGGCCCGAGTATTGAGCGCACCGACGATCGCTACCGGGATATTTTTCTGCCTGATGTTTTGCCGGCGGCGCTTGCGCGCATTAATCCCGGTCTTCCGAGGGCGGCGGTTCAGGAAGCCATTGAAAAGCTGAACAATGTTGAAGGCGGTTCTCTCGAGCAACGCAATGGTATGCATGTAAGCCTCGTTTCTGTTGCGGTATGATTGCAAAAATTGATGTTTGCACATACAAACGTTATCATATAGATGGTCATGCATACACAAACAGGGAGGCAATTATGGCCGCTAGCACTCTCACCATCCGGCTTGATAGCGATCTTAAGAACGAGGCTTCGCGGGTCGTTGAACATTATGGGCTCGATATCTCTACTGCAATGCGAATGTTTCTGACGCAGATTGTGAACACCAACGCAATTCCCCTCTCACTTGATTACGAGCAGCCCAATGAAGAAAGTTTGATCGCTATTCAGGAGACAAGGGAAATGATTGCTAACGGATCGGGCGAAAGTTATCGCAGTGGGCGCGACCTCATTCAGGCTGCTCTGGTATGAGTTCCTGTCTCGAGGCGAAATTCACGCCAGCATTTAGCAAAGATCTAAAAAAGAAAGCCTCCAAGCGCAATTGGAATCTCTCCGATCTGGAGTCCGTGATTGATCTTATTTTGGACAACAGCGCCAAATCGATTGAGACATTAAAGCGTCGGCGCAACATGCATCGGCTTTCAGGCAAATGGGAGGGAAGCAGCGAGTGTCACGTCGCCAACGCTGGAGATTGGCTTCTCGTCTGGTGCGTTGGCAGTGGAATCGCTTATTTCCAGAGAACTGGTTCTCACGAAGAGCTATTTCGCTAGTGTGTTGATTGACTCAGGGGCATTTGATCCAGATTCGAGCAACTTGCGCCGATAAATGACCATTTGGCTTTCAGTCTTCTTGGCGGTGCTCGGTCTTGACGTATGCGATCATTCCGACGACAAATAAAGTACAATCGACTGAGTGAACAGACTGCTTGTTTGCTTGATGGCTTATTGAGGTGGAACGATGTTGGCTGATGAGGAGGGATGATGGCGGTTCCTAAGTATGATGAGATGATGGTTCCCGTTTTGCGACGCATTGGGGCAGAGCCTGGCGCTGCGGTAACAAGCAAGCAGCTCCGCCGGTTTGTGATTGAGCATTGGGGTCTCAGCGACAGCGAGACATCGGAAACTATTTCAAGTGGTTTCGAGCGGTATGCCAACAATATGCTGTGGGCTTGCACCTACTTAAAGCAGGCGAAGTGCATCGAATCGCCCAAGCGAGGCGCTTATGTGATTACGGATCGAGGATTGGAGCTGCTCGGCACTGGTGTTGAGAGCCTCGATCGTCAATCGCTCATGAGGTATCCGGAATTCTGCGATTTTCTGAATCGGAGTCGCAAAGGGAAGCCGTCCGCCCCGCAATCGATGATCAATGAATCATCACAATCAGTGGTAGAAGAAGGAGAGTCTCCGGAA
This sequence comes from Adlercreutzia mucosicola DSM 19490, assembly GCF_000422625.1. Classification (GTDB taxonomy): domain Bacteria; phylum Actinomycetota; class Coriobacteriia; order Coriobacteriales; family Eggerthellaceae; genus Adlercreutzia; species Adlercreutzia mucosicola. The sequence continues at coordinate 86,588 of NZ_AUGK01000003.1, forward strand.
GATGTTATAGAGGGGGCGTTTCGCAGCATTGAGGCTGCGTTGGTTTCCGACATTCTTGAGGCTATTATGCAGCAGTCGCCAGCATTTTTTGAGCGCTTGGTGGTTCAGCTGCTGCTCGCCATGGGCTATGGCGATTCATTTGACGAGTCGGGCTCGGTGACGCCGCTTTCAAACGATGGGGGCATCGATGGCGTTATCCGCGAGGACAAGCTCGGCTTTGAAAACATCTACATTCAGGCAAAGCGATGGGATCTGAATGCGAGTGTCGGACGGCCCGACTTGCAGGCATTTGTGGGCGCTTTGACGGGAACGGGCGCGACAAAGGGTCTTTTTATCACAACGGCGCGATTCTCGAAAGGCGCCCTTCAGTTTGCAAGTATGCAGCATGCCATAAAACTTGTGCTTGTGGATGGAGATCAGCTCGCACGTTTGATGGCCGCCCATAATGTTGGCGTCTCGGTTCGACACACCTATGAGATCAAGGGTATTGATCGCGACTATTTCGATATAGGCGATTAGACCGAAGCTGTAAGTGCGCTTTGGTTATGAGGTGGTTGAGGGTTCGCGTGCTGGGACGGTTTTGGACAATCTGGAAGTGACTGTCTACAGACGCGAACTGAGTGGTGACGATGCCTGCGCGCCTCTCTTTATTGTAGGTACAGTAGATGGAGTGATATCGGAGAAAGGCCAACTTGTGGATCGTATCGAAGGTGTCTTGTTGATGCGGATGGGACGCTGATCGACACCTACGATGTCATTCTGACGCCGATGCGTTATGCAGCGAATGAGGCGCTTGACCACTCGTGGCAAGCGGAAGGTGGGCAAAAAGGGCCGGTGGGGAATGTCCACCGCGCTATAATACGCTGCAACGAGAGGGGCCTTCGCTGACGCCGTCCGCACCGCTATCCGTGCCTACCGTGCTCGCTGGGGTGAGGTGCCTGGCACTAAGGATCGCCTTGCTCGGCGATGCGCGTGCCGCCATCAAGACGTCTGATGTTTTGAAGGCGGTACCGGGTGCGTTCGGTCGTTTTTGGGGTATGCTCGTGGCGGAGGCCCCATTGAGGTTCCGACCGCGACAACGACGGCTGGGGGGCGCTCCCATGATCGCCGCCGCTGGGCATTTGCAATGGTGGCTGGACACGAATGTCATTGCCGCGCTCCGCAGAAAGGCTCCTATGAACGATATTCAGGGCATCTTGTTCGATGCCGACGGCACGCTGGTCGATACCTACGACATCATTCTCGCCTCCATGCGCTACGCCATCAACGACGTGCTGGGGCGCGATCTGTCCGATGATGTGCTCATGGCCGGCGTCGGTACGCCCCTGCGCGATCAGATGGTCGGCTTCGCGGAAGGCGACGAGGCCCTGGCCGAGCATTTGCTGACGACCTACCGCGAGCACAACGTGGCCGTGCACGATGCGCAGGTGCGGGCCTTTCCCGACACGCGCGCGGCCCTTGGGCGCATGCGGGCCGCGGGCATTCCGATGGCGGTCGTCACGTCGAAGCGCCACGCCCTGGCCGAGCGCGGGCTGGCCATGAGCGGCATCGCCGAGTTCTTCCCCGTGCTCATCGGCCCCGACGATTGGCCCGAGCACAAGCCGGCGCCCGGGCCGCTGCTGCGCGCCTGCGAGCTCATGGGGCTCGATCCGACCCGCTGCCTCTATGTGGGCGACAGCCCCTTCGACATCCAGGCCGGTAACGCCGCCGGCTGCGCCACGGTGGCCGCCCTCTGGGGCATGTTCCCCACGGAGGCTCTTGCCGCCGAGAATCCCACGATAATGTGCGAATCCCTCGCAGAGCTAGCAGACCGCCTCGGCTGCTAGCGCCCGATGCGATCTGGGATCGCGTTCTCGCGTACGTTTTTTCAATCGGCCGCCGTGAATCCACAGGATGCCCGGCGTCTGCTCGGGCGGCCGAGCGCTTGCCACCGGCCGCATGACCAGCAGGCGGATGTCGCGCCCGGCAGAGGGAATGGTGCACCACTCCTCGCTACGATGCCTCTGTTCCATGGCATGTCGCCTTTCTGTTCGGCTCCCTAAAATCCCAGTACCTCGCCGACGTTGGCGGCGATGCAGAGATCGGCTGTGCCGTCGCGCCCGCATATCGATTCCGGGCGGTAAACGCAATATGGGGCTTGCCTCCTAGCCGGCATCGGCGAATCGTTCCATGCGCTCGGCTTCCGCTTCGGACAAGCGGCAAAACATGGCCGCCAACCCTTCGTAGTCACTCCGGGCCAGCGCCTCCATGTACGCGGCGCGCTCCTCCACAGGGATGACCACAGGGGCAAGCCCGGCTCGCATAAGTCCGCGATTTATGAGAATGCGCCCCGTGCGCCCGTTGCCGTCTTCGAAAGGGTGAATTCTCTCGAATCGGATATGAAATTTCGCCTCGCGCAGGAAGGGGTCCTCCCCCTCGTCGTGGTTGTACTCCCATACCAGCTGCATCATGAGCTGGTTCACCTGGTTAGGAGCCGGCGGCATGTGCTCGGCGCCGCGAATCACCACCTGCACCCGCCGATAATCGTCAACCTCGCTGATGTTGCGATTAATGCCTTGTGCTATGTCCTTGATGAGCCTCTCGGAAAGACTGGTGCTCAGTTCGCCCGTGGCGACGCCGAGAGCGTACTTGTGGTTAATTGCCTCGTACAACTCGCGCGCCGTAGCCGTCACCTTCATGGAATTATCGTTCCATAAAATGGCATACGTCTCAGCATAAGACAGCGTGCTGCCCTCGATGGCATTCGAGTGGTATGTGCTGCGCGTCACGTAATCTTCGAAGTAAGCTTGATGATCGCGCATGAATTCCATGACATCCACGGGGCACTCCTTGGAGGGGGTTCGGTCATTGGGGGTTTCATTTTAGCACGCAAGAAAACCCTCCCTCTCGCCTCTGGCTGGGAGTGCGCCGCCATGGTGCTGGCGATTGCGAAATCCAGTGCGGACTCGCTTCGGCTACAATCCCAGCTCGGTCTCTCCCCACTGCTTCATGGCCAGAAGGATCGGTACGAAGCTTTTGCCTCGGGGCGTGAGGGTGTACTCGACGCGCGGGGGCACCTCGCCGAAGTCCGTGCGGGTGAGGAAGCCGTCCTCGACCAGTTCTTTGAGCTGCTTGGAGAGTGTCGATTCGGAGATATTGCCGATGCAGCGGCGCAGCTGGCCAAAGTGGCGCACGTCCTTCAAAGCGATGTAGAAGAGGATCTCGATCTTCCATTTCCCGCCGATCATGCGCTGGATAGTCGAGACCGATCGGCAGCGCTCGATTTCCTCGCCGCGCCTTTTCGCCATGGGCACCTCCTTTATGCACTCCAGAAAAAGACAGTACTTCACGGTTTGTAGCTCTTCTCCCATGATAGCAGCATGCAGCGGGACTGCCGGCGGGCAGCCGAAGGGAAAGGAAGCAAGTCATGCACTACACGGGAACTATCTGGCGGCCGCCCTACGAGGCCGATTCGCTCATCATCGAGGCCACGGCGGGATGCACCCACCATGCCTGCAAGTTCTGCACGCTTTACGCCGATTTGCCGTTCAAGTTCAGGCCATCCCCAATCGAGCATATCGAGGCCGACCTGCTGGAAGCGCAGACTTGGTACCACGATCCGCTGCGCAAGGCCGAGGAGCGGCTCTTCGAAACGCGGCGGGCGAGCTGCGAGCGCATCTTCCTGGCGGGCGCGAACCCTTTCGGGCTCAAGGCGAAGGGGCTGCTTGAGATAGCCGGTCTGGCGCACGGGTACTTTCCGGAGTGCCGGAGCATCGGATGCTTCTCGCGCATAACCGACGTAGCGCACAAGACCGATGCGGAGCTGACAGAACTGGCGGCGGCCGGCTACGACGGCCTCACCTTGGGGATCGAGACGGGGGACGACGACGCGCTCGCGTTCATGAACAAGGGCTATGGGGCCCGCGACATCGTCGAGCAGTGCGCCCGGCTCGATGCGGCGGGCATCTCCTACGCCTTTTTCTACCTGGTGGGCATCGCGGGGCGGGGGCGCGGCCTTGAGGGCGCCCGGCGCACGGCCGCCGTGGTGAACCGCACGCACCCGTGGCTTATCGGTGCCAACATGCTCACGGTGTACGAGGACTCCGAGCTGCACCGGGAAATCGTCGCCGGCAACTGGCAAGAAGCGGCCGAGGTGGAGAAGTACGAGGAGGTAAAGGAGCTAGTGGGCGCTCTTTCCGTGCCGACCGAGTTCGCCATGCTGGGCGCTTCCAACCCGGTAATGCTGCAGGGCCGCTTGCCCGAGCAGCGAGAGCAGATCCTGGCGGCTCTCGACACCATTATCACCGACATCGGTGAGGAGCGCCTGCGGAGCTACCGTACCAGCCTTCGGCACTTGTAGGTGTTTCAGACGCGAGGGCTTTCCGAGAGTCCGAGCTTGGTGTGAAGCGCCGCCCTCCCATGCTGCTGCTCCCTTGACAAAACAGTAAACGACAGTAAAAACTTTGGCTGCTCCGCGTTCGAGGAGGTGCTTACTTCCCCTGCTTGTGGTGCAGAAGCGCGCTGGTGCCGTAGAGGCGGATTGAGCCGCCGTCGAGCTCGTTCACCTCGCCCACGTACTCCCAGCCGCATTTCTCGTAGAACCCTACGAGGTCGGTGACCAGGTACAGGCGGCCGTGGCCCATGGCGGACACCTCGGCGCGAGCGTGGTCGAGCAGGCGCCGCGAACAGCCCCGTTATTCGGGAAGCTTGCAGACGCCTACCCAAGTGCCGTGGGTGATTTCCGCTAGCTCGGCGGGGGAAAGCTCGATGGCGCTGTTCGAGCTCCCGCAGGCGGGGAACACGGTGCTGAAGCGCTTGAGGGATTCGTCCAGGTAGATGTCGCACTTCTCGTTCACGCCGAAGGGGCACACGCCTCCCACTGCGTGTCCGATGCGCGCCTCGGCTTCATCGGGGCTCAGCATCTTCGGCTTCGTGGCGAATTGCGCCTTGAATTTCGGGTTGGCGATGCGGGCGTCTCCCGCGCACACCACCAGGGCAACGCGGTCGCCGATGGCGAAGGAGAGGGTCTTCGCGATCCGCGCGGACTCGCACCCCACGGCCGCAGCCGCCAGCTCCACCGTGGCGCTCGATGTGTCGAACTCCATCACCGCATCGGCCTTGCCGAACTTCGCAAGATGATCTTTCGCCTTCTCCAGCGACATGGTTTCTCCCTCCAGCTGCGCGTTACGTGCAAGCAGCATAGCACACACTCGATTCGACAGTAATTGAAACGAACCGGGATCGCCGCTGCAGTATCTATTGCAGTCGAAAGTTCAAATGTGGCGCTTCTCCCCTCGCTGCAGGTGCGGGATGGGGATCGGGCCACCCCTGCCGTCGGCTTCCGAGCTGCCGACGGCAGGGGCGAAGCCCCGACACGGGAGCGATGGGCGTTACTCCACAACGAGCTCGCGGACGCTAACGTCCTTGATCCTCCTTGACATTCCGAAGGCCGAGAGCGCGAAGGCGAGGGCGAAGACCGCGCTGATGGCAAGCGCCTCCCAGACAGGCAGCGAGAGGCTGAACGCGCCGACGCCGAACAGGCCGAACAGCGAGCTGACCAGGGCGCCCCCAGCTGCCATCGTGAGGGCCGACCCCACCAGGGCGCCCGCCGCCGACACGCCGAGGAAGCGCAGCGCGAACGAGGCGCGCAACGAGGCCACCGTGAATCCCATGGCGCGATAGATGCCCATATCACGACGCTCGGAAAGGAGCGTTCGCCTGCTTATCAGCATCACGGCAACGCAGGCAAGGGCCATCGCAAATGCGGACATGACATAGCCCATGATCGTCAGCATGTCCCTGCAGAGCAAAAGCATGTTCGTGCTCGACCCGAACAGTCCGGTCAGCTCGGTGTCAACGCTGTCCCCGAACCTGCTTGCAAGCGCCTCTACCACTTCTTCGGCCTTATCGGGATCGGCCAGCTGGTACTGACGCGAAACGTCCGTGGCGTCCGCCCCCAACTCCACCAGCTCCTGAAATCCCTCATGAGTGAGGACGACGCCATTGCCCCCATTGAGCACCGATGACAGCAAACCGCTTACGATGTAGGTTCGCTCCTCGCCGTCGCCCTTCTCCACCTGCAGCTCATCGCCCACCGAAAGCCCCTTGGCGCGGGCAAGGCTCAATCCTACGAGCGCCTCGTTGGCGTGCTTTGGCGCGCGTCCCGAGACGATGGACGCCTCCTCCAGAACGCCCGTGTCGGACAGTCCGATGAAGGTGCAGGCCTCGCCGCTCAAATTGAGAATCGCTGCGCTTTCTTCCCACTCGCGCGTTATGGGAGAGATGCCCTCTATGGTTTCACGCACCTCGTCAAGGCTCACTTCCTGCGCATCGAAGCGAACCGAGCCGTCGCTCTTCCACACGCCAAAGGCCTTGTACATCGCGTCGTCTCCGGCAACCGCGCCGCCGATTCCGAAGCACAGCGCGACGAAAGCGCACAGCGGCAGGGAGCAAACGCCGATTCCAAGATAGCGTCCCTTCTCGGACACGATCGCCCGCCATGCCAGCGACGCCCTCAGCCGATTGCCCGATATCGCGCTCGCCCCACGTGGCGAGAAGCGGATGTCGCCATCGCCTTGCCGGAGTGCCGCCAAAGGCGTGATGCGCCCTATCTTGCGGGCCATCACGGCAACGCATACCACGAGGGCCGCCAAGAGGGCAGCACAGCAGCAAAGGCCCACCCAAGGAAAGGATGCCTCAACCACGAGGATTCCCGTGATGAGCAAGAACATCGGCCAGAAGAGCGGCTCCAGAAGGCAGCCCGCGACGAAGCCGAGGACGAGGCCAATGAACGCGACGAACGCATACTGCATGACGAGGGCCCTACGGAGCGCATTGCGCGGAAGCCCCACCCCTTTCAGGACGCCCCAGTCGGCATAGCCGCTCTGTATGTTCGAGGACGCCGTGTGCAGGCACAGGATGAGGGCTACCACAAACAGGATGAGCGAGAACACGGCAAGCACCGCGGTGATGACCTGCACCACCAAAAGACTGTAGCCAGCGAGAGTCTGCCGGGAGAAAAGCGTGTGCGCGGATTCGCCCCACGAGGTCCCATCGTCGATCAGCTGCGTCAGATCGTGCCCGTCGATGCCCTGGGAGCGTGCCTCGGGCGTCAGCATCACGTTGATCTCCCTGATGGGGTACGCTTCCTTCTCCATGGCCATGGCGCCGCTGGAGACACCGGCGCCGGATACGCCCGTCTCCTCAACTTCCGCCAACAGCTTCTCGAAAGTGCCGGAAGACAGCAGATAGCGCTTTATCTCCATGAAGGGCGTCCCCATCTGCGGATCTTCGTAGAATCCCGCGACGCGCAGAGAGGTCTCCCGTCCGCCGATATCGAGCACCAGGTAGTCGCCTATCTGTATGTTGTGCAGAGTGCGCTCCGCAATGCGGACGTAGGCCTCGCCGTCCGCCGGCCCTCTCTCATCGTCGCGATACGACGAGAGGTCATCGGCGAAGACGTTGAAGTCGAGGGATGAGCCCCAGGCCTCATAGGCGCTTGCCGACGGCGGTGCGGTTTTCACGACCTCGTTTCCCTGGGCATCTTCGACGCGCGTGGGTGCGGCGAAAGCCTCGGTCACCTTCACCTCGGCAACTTCGGGAAGCGCCTCTATCTCGCGAACGTCCTCATCGGTGAGGTTCGCGATCAGGTCGTTGGCGAAAACATCTCCCGCTTCGGCCTCATCGAGCAAGGCCTCCTCGCGATTGGAGAGGTCGGCGAAGAGGCTGGTGGTCAGCGTCAGTGCGAAGGCGGCAAGGAACAAGAGCAGTGCGAGGCCGACGAACGTCCCTTTGTCCTTCCGCAACCCTGCGAGCACAAGCGTGCGCAACGGTTCCATGGCGCACCCCCTACCAGGATAGCGAGGCAAGCCAGGCGCTCGCCATGGCCTCGCGCTCGCGAACGTAGGCTTCGTCGCCGGAGAGCACCGGGTCCCAAGGCGCCAACTCCAGCTCGCCGCGGATGCCACCGTCCTCGAAGTAGAGCACGCGGTTGCCGCGGACGGCGCTGCGCACGTCGTGGGTCACCATGAGGATGCTGATGCCGTCGCGGTTGAGCTCGCCCAGAAGGTCGAGCACCTCCAGGCTGTTCGCGCGGTTGAGGGCACCGGTAGGCTCGTCGGCGAACACGATCGCCGGCTCGTTCACCACTGCGCGGGCCACGGCGCAGCGCTGCTTCTGGCCGCCGGACGCTTGGCTGGGAAGGTGCGAGGCAACTTGCGCCAGCCCCATGCGCGCAACCAGCTCGTCGGTGGCGCGCTTCGTCTCGGAGGCGCTGCGCCCCCGCTTCAGATAGCCGGGCACGGCGATGTTCTCGTACAGGGTGAGGTTGCTCACGAGGTTCGCCGCCTGAAAGACGAACCCGAAGCGCTGCGCCCTCAGCTCGGAGAGCCGGCCCTGCCCAAGGCGGGCGATGTCCTCGCCTTCGAAGATGACCTCGCCCGAGGTGGGGGCATCCATGCCCGAGAGGCAGTAGAGCAGCGTGGATTTTCCCGAGCCTGAAGGGCCCATAATCGAGGTGAAATCCCCCTGGTAAAGATCGAGGCCGACGCTTCCCAGGACATGGGCCTGCACGCCGTCCGCAACGTAGGTCTTCGACAGTTTTCGCGTCGAGAGTATGGTTTCGCGCATGGTTGGTCCTTTCCCTTGTGCGCCGTCGGCCCCATCATAGAAAGACGGCCATTAAGGAATCATTAAGGCCGCAGGGTTTGCGGCTCAGGGCAAAAGGGGAAGCTCTATGGTGGCCTTGAGCCCCGGGTGGACATTGGCCAGGCGCAGGCGGCCGCCCATGCGTTCTACCAGATAGGACGAGATGTAGAGCCCCAGCCCCGAACCCGGCTTGCCCGACGCGTTCGCGCCCCGATAGAAGCGCTCGGTGGCAAACGGCATGTCCTCAGGCGGCATGCCCGGCCCGTAATCGCGCACCGCTATCGTGTACAGCCCGTTCTCGGCCGTGGCCTGGATGTCGATGGCCGAACCGCGCGCGTACTTGATGGCGTTGCCGATGAGGTTGCCGATGGCCTGGGCGAGCCGCGCCTCGTCGGCCTCCACGCAGGCATCGTCCACGCGCAGGCAGGAAATCCGGGCCAGGCCAGATGAGTCGCTGGCGCAGCGCCTCACGATGGGGGCCGCCTGCACGGGCTCGCAGGCCACCGCGATGCGATCCATATCCGAGAGCGCATGCTGGAACAGGTCCTCCACCAGAGATGAGGCCTCGTCGCATTTTCGGATGATGGCACGCTCGTATTCCGCCCGCTCCTCCTCCGAGTTCACCAGCCCCATGTCCAAGGCCTCCGCATAGGCCCGAAGGGACGCGAGCGGGGTGCGCAGGTCGTGGGATAGCGAGGCGAGCGCGGCCTTGTGGTCTTCCCTCGCGCGTTCCTCGTCCTTCCGGGCGCGGTCGAGTTCCTTGCGAAGGTGGTCGAATGCCCAGGTGAACTTGCCGAAGGGGTTGGACCGCTCATAGGCAAGCGGCGCATCCAGGTTGCCGGATGCCACTTCCTCGGCGAAGCCCTCCAGCCGCGTGAAGGGCCGCGCCACCGCGCGGTGCAGGTAGATGGACAAAAACGCGAGGGCCGCAACGGAGACGAGGGCGGTGAGCGCCACGGCGCCGGCCGCCGCGTCGTTGCGGGATTCGGCGGCATCCCGCAACGCATCCTGGGCACTTGCGAGTGCCTGGTCGGCAGCGCGAAGCGATTCGCCATCGCCGGGCGCGGTTTCCGCGATTTCCTGCCGAACGCCGTTGAGCTCGACCACCTGGCCCCTCAGCGTCTCTTCGCCCCCGCCGACAATCACCGCCATGCCCCCAGCGGCGGCGATGACAACGGCAAGCGTGGCAGCAAAGGCCACGCCGACAAGTCGCTTCGTCAGGCGCTCTCCCTGCTTCGCCATCAGCGATTTCCCTCGGGGAGGTCGAAGCGGTACCCCTCGCCGCGCACCGTCTTGAAGTAAACGGGATGGGCCGGGTCATCCTCAAGTTTGGAGCGAAGCCAGCTCATATGGACGGAGACCGTCTGCGGCTCCACCTCGGCAAAGGCGCCCCACACCTTCGCCAGAAGGGTGTCGCGGCTGAGGCTCTTGCCGGCATTGCCCATGAGGGCGGATGCAAGCTGGAACTCCCGGGGCGACAGGGCAATCAGCCGTCCGTCCTTCCGGATGGTCTTGGCCCTGCCGTCAAGCTCGAACGGGCCGATGGAGAGCACCGCCTCATCGGCTCCGCTTTTCCGCTCGGGCCTCATCATGAGCGCCTTCGCCTGGGCGAGCATTTCCCGGAGGCTGAATGGCTTGGAAAGGTAGGCGTCGCCCCCTTCCTCCAGGGCGCGGATGCGCGCGTCGGGCTCGATGCGCGCCGAGGCGAACACCACGGGCACCCCGCTGCGCTCGCGCAGGTTGCGGCAGAGGGCGTAGCCGTCGTCGCCCGGAAGGTTCACGTCCACCATCAGGCAATCGAAGACGGCGCTGGTCAAAAGATCGTACGCCTCCTCGGCGCTTCCGGCGATATCGGCCGCAATGCCGTCCGCCTCGAACGCGCGGCGCATCAGCTGCGCCAATTCGCCTTCGTCCTCAACAATCAAAACCCTTTTCATGATTATTCCTGCCCGCCCTGCTTGAAATGCTTTTTGACAAAATCCCTTTACGCCATTCTACTGCCTCAAGCAGTAAGAGACTTGCGACGCGGCAGTAATCACAGGAGCTATTGCGAACGTTCCGAACGATTCGCCCGTCAATGCCCTTCAGACGACGGTGGATCAGACCTAATGTCAGCCCTATCGGGTTACGTCATGAAAATATCCTTGGAATGAGATTTTACGTCCTTAAAATGTCCTAATGGCAAGAAAATCAGGATGAAGCACTATAATGGAGCATCATGACAAATAGGCCTGTAGCCGAAAACGCCATCACAAAACATGACTGGAGGCGATCATGCGTCGATTCCTCATGGCAGATCTTTTGGAATGGAGAGACTCGCCACACCGCAAGCCGCTTGTGCTCAACGGAGCCAGACAGGTAGGAAAAACATGGCTTTTGCAAGAGTTCGGAAAAGCAGCGTTTAAAAACGTCGCATACGTCTCCTTCGACAACAACCCGCAATTGGCCTCATTATTTGACAATGGATATGATCTTGCGCAAATCCTGTTGGGGATCCAGGCCGAATCACGGCAAAAGGTCACGCAAGAAGACACCCTCATCATCTTCGACGAGATTCAAGAGTGCCCAAAAGCGCTTACATCACTGAAATATTTCCATGAACAAATGCCCGGACAGGCAATAGCGGCCGCCGGGTCTCTGCTCGGAATCACGATTCATGAGGGCACCGGATATCCCGTAGGCAAAGTAACCACATTGGACCTCTACCCCTTGAGCTTTCGGGAGTTCTTAGATGCCACAAACGAGAGCGCTTTACGCGAATTAGTTGATTCGGGGGATTGGAAGCTCATAGATTCATTTAAAGAAAAGCTAACATCGCTTCTGCGGCAATACTATTTTGTCGGTGGGATGCCTGAGGTTGTATCGCGGTTCGCTGAATCTGCCGACCTTAGCGAGGTTCGCCAAGTCCAGAAGGAGATCCTTCAAGGATATGAGCGAGACGTCTCCAAACATCTTAGTCGAACTGAAACCGAGTATACGCTTGCAGCTTGGAACTCCCTTCCGGCCCAGCTGAGCAAGGAGAATAAGAAGTACATCTTCGGACACATCAAATCGGGCGCTCGCGCAAAGAACTACCATGCCGCCATAACATGGCTCACTAAATCCGGACTCGTTTTGAAAGTACCGCGCGTCACAAAACCCGGAGTCCCCCTCTCGGCATATACGAATTCCGCTTTCAAGCTTTTTGCTTTGGATGTCGGTTTGTTGGGCGCAATGTCGGGGTTGGACGAACGCAGCATCTTAGGGGGGAACCTGCTCTTCACTGAATTCAAAGGCGCGTTCGCAGAACAATTCGTGTGCCAGCAACTCATAGCAGAATGCGGGTTGACCCCGTTTTACTGGTCGGCAGAAAACTCGCGCGGCGAGATTGACTTCGTGGTTCAAAAAAATGGCATCACGTATCCGATCGAAGTCAAAGCAGAAGAGAACTTGAAATCAAAGAGCCTGCGTGCGTTTTGCGAGAAATACAAAGGTATGCAGGCGCGGAGATTCAGTCTGTCCGGGCATCGCGATGAGGGTTGGATGCAAAATATACCTCTTTATGCAATCGCCCCTTTTGCGAATTGGAAATGACAACCTAAGGCGGATGCGCGCATCGGGTTCGATGCGCGCTGAGGCGAACACCACGGGCACTCCGCCGCGAAACAGCGTTAGTGCACGATGGCGGTGATGAACGTGATAAGCCCGAGGACGATGCCGGGGATGTTGGCGACGATGATGGGGATGTCGCGCTTGGGCTTCATGAAGCCGTAGATGGTCCACATGGTGCAGTTGAAGAACGCGCAGAGCGGCTGCCACGGGCTGCCGGGGTTGCCGCCGAGGTTGTTGGCGATCTGCGTGAGGTAGGACACGTACATGATCACCGAGAGGACGGAGGCAATGCGGCCGACAACGGCGACGATATCTTTCTTCTCGTGCTGCTTACGCTGGACTTTCTCGGATACGGGCTGGCTGATGATGGGCTTTGCTACGGTATGGCTGATCGAAGACATAGCTTCCTCCTTTCGTTTTCCGTCCCTTTACCGTAGCGATTGCGGAAAAGAGCCGAAAGGGGCCGCCCCGGAGCCGAAACCGGCCTTTTACACCGCCGTAGGATTTCCGTAACGGGAAGCCGAGGGCGTGAGCTCCGCCTCGCTAGCCGGTTCTTTACCGTGCTGATCCTTTCGGACCGGCCGTCGCAAAATCGCGTTACAAGAGCGGCAGTCAACCGTCGGTTGATTTAACGGCGGGCAAAGTCAATCTCCTCTCGCTTGCTGCGGCATTTTGGCGCAGAGATAATGAGAGGTGTCGAAAGGACTGCCAATGAACCGCCTCTCTTTATCTGACCATATCCTGGAAGAGCGCATCCGCAACCATCTTACGCAGGAGGAACTTGCCTGCCGACTCGGCGTGTCGAAAGCGGCCGTATCGAAATGGGAATGCGGCCAAAGCTTGCCCGACATCGCCCTTGTGCCCCAGATAGCCTCCCTTTTCTCTGTAACCTTGGACGACTTGTTCGGGTACAAACCCCTGGCAAGCGAGGAAAAGCGGGAGGAGGTCACGGAGCGGCTGCAAGCGTTGCTGGCGGAGGATCCTGCCCAGGCTGCTGCGTATGCCGAGCGGCAGTCTGCCCGGTACTGGTCCGACCCTGAGCTCCTCAAGGCTATTGGCCTCGCGCTCTATGTGAAAGCGATAGAGCCGAGCGCCTCAGATGAGGCGAATTGCCCCGAACCCGCATCGCACGTGGCCAATCTCGCTGAGAGGATCTTGCGCCGTGTGCTGCAGCTCGACCCAGACGGCCCCTCCACAGACTTCGTTTTGCAAGCGCTCTGCATATTGCTCGCGTCCGAGGGGAGGGAGGGGCAAGCAGATGAACTTATTGGGAAGATGGTTCCCGCTAAGCCGAACACGGCAGCAATCATTCTCGCGGGCATCGCCATAAGAGCAGGGAACCCGAAGGGGGCCGAGATTGCGCTCAAGCGCCAGCTCCTCTTTTCGCTCCTCGAAGTTGCCAGCTGCGCGCAGGCTTTGGCCGGGGTCGAGGGTGTAAGCGCCGAGGAGCTCGAAGATATCCTTGTTCTCGCGGCAGCCATTCAAGCGCCGAATGGGTTTGAGGCGCTCTCCCCGACGCTCGTCCCGATCATTCGGATCGCGTTGGCGACGCAGCTCGTGGAATCGGGAGATGGCGACCGCGCGCTGGACGAGTTGGAACGGTTCGTCGAAGACCTGGAGCGCTGCTGCGAGACGTTTGAGAACCCGCAGAACCCGCCTTTCTTCAAACCCGTCGACGAGTTCTTGTGGCAGAACGGAGACGAGAAGGCGGATGAGGCGAGGGGAGAGGCTGCGGCATCGCTACGCTCGTCCTTCGTGAGCAGCATCACATCGAACGAGAGTTGGGGCACGCTTCGCGGCAACCCAAGGTTTGATGCGGTCGTGCGCCGTCTGGAGGAAGAGGAGGTCTCCGTATGAGCGCCGTCGATTTGGTCTTGAGATACGCGATCATTTCGGTCGCCTTCCAGCTTGCTTGCGCCTGGGTGCACGCCTTCCAGTCGCCTTGGCCCCTGGTCGATGCCTTCGAGCTTGCGCCAACCGTAGAGGATCAGGTGTTCAAGTCGCTGGGCATTCGCTTCGATCCTCCGACGCTTGGCATGCGCCAAGACACGGCGTTTTACTCCGTGGCCTCTTTAATCGCGGCGGCAAGGGCCTTCGGGTCGTCCACGCTCACGCCGATGGCGCGTACGCGTTTCGCGCCCAAGAGTGTTCGAACCTCCACGGGGCTCTTCGTCACCAGCCATGCGTCGGGATGGTAGAACGTGCCGTAGTTGAGCCTGTCCGATTCCTCGATAGGCCCAAGTTCGTTATCCGAAAGTGCGACCATCTCGATATTGGAGACGGGGATGACGACCTCCATCTGAATGCCGCATTCCAGACGAACGGAGCCTTTTCCGACCACGATGGGGCGCAGTATGCGGGCGCGCGCGTCGCCCATGAGCCAAACGGCCGCATAAGCGGAAAGTGCCGTAATGACGATAGCGGCCGGAACGCTCCACTGTGACACCAGGAGGTGCACCGCGACGATCTCCACGGGGAACGCGAGCGCAAGGCCGAGTATCATGTTCATGTAACCGCCGGCGTTGTGGTAGCTGAACTCCCGCTCGCTTGGCAGCGCGTAGGGCTTCTTTCGCCACGAGAGCAGCGCGTAGTGCCAAACGCTCAGCTCGGCTGCCGTCATGCTAGCGGCGGCATCTTTGCGGACGAGGTAGAGCATTGTCTCCCTGAACCAGACCATGGGATCGGGGCTCTTCGCCTTGGCGGTTTTGAAAGTGCGGGCGATCTTCAGGCATTCCCGCGCGGCGATGGCGAGCTCTACGGGAATCAACGCGGAGAGCAGGGCCGGCAGGATACCTGCATCTGGCGCTCCGAGCGCGAGTGCGCTCAGCGCATAACCGAGCCAGATAACGGGAATGACCGAGAGCAGCGTGAGCCTTCTCGGCCTAACCACGAGAAGATAGAACCCAAGCGGTATTCCCACCATGAAATCAAGCGGCAGGGCGATGCCCTCGATGTGGCTAGGTATGCGCGGCGCGGAGATGACGCCGTAGGTGTAGAGAACGAGATCCAGCAAGCAAAAACTGATCAAGCTCAATCGCTGCCTTCTTGCTGCATCCATCTCTTCTCCCTCCTTGCTTCACTGGGACAAATTATCTCAGTTGCTCTGAACTGGTGATTCTTCGCCGATTACATCGGCTTCAGGTTTCGATTGAGCCTGTCAACCATCCAAGCGAGACGCTTCTCGCGACCAGCGTCGGTCTTTGCATCAAGGTAGGCCCTCGTGTAGGTCTTCCTCACCGAAGGCGACATGCCGAGGAAGTTCGCGTGCGCCTTCTCATAGGGCTCAAGAATCTGCGCGATACGCTCGATGTCCTCGTCGGTGATGCCAGGAGCCTTCGGAGCATCCCACTGTCCGTTGGCCTTCGCTTCCTCGATCTTCGAGCGCCCATGCTCAGTCATGAGTCCGCGCTTCTCAAGCTTGGCTACGAGCTTCTTGTTCTTCTCAGACCACTTGCTGTTGAGCCTACGTTGAGAGAAGTACTTGCGATAAGAGACGTCGTCGATCTTCTGCATCTGCCCGTCGATCCAGCCAAAGCAGAGCGCTTCTTCCAGGGCTTCCGATGCCTTGAGCGTCTTGGGGCCTCCTGCCTTGCCGAAGATGAGCCAGACACCATCGTCGGAAGACGCATTGCCTTGCAGCCATTTTCTGAACTCGCCCCTGTCGGCGAATCGCAAATCCTCGCTCACGCTTGCCTCCTGCCTACAACACAATACGCCCTTCCGTCCATGATGGACTTGATTTGAACGGTAAAGCCCGCAATCTCCGCAGCCGAAACAACCTCTTGTTCCGTACGCATCCTATAGCCGAACTGAGTGTGAGAGTAGGATTCGAGGGCTCGGTTCGTGTAATGAGTGCTGGTGAAGATGCCCTCGGGTTTGAGCACGCGAGCAATCTCCTCGAAGCCCGACGCCAGATCCTCCCAGAAGTAAATCGTGTTGATTGTTAGAGCCTTGTCGACTGTTGCGTCTTCGAGTGGCGTATCGTCAACCGGACAGCGAAGGAGCTCCACGTTCGTTCCGGCAAGCCGACGTTTCGCGATCTCAAGCGCATCTTCCGAGATATCGGTTCCTATCAAATGGCAATCACACGCATGGGCGATCCGCTCCAACATGATCCCGTTGCCGCAGCCTATGTCAAGTATGATGTCGTCGTTTCGAGGACGAAGGAGCCTCTCTGTCTCTTCGTACATCTGCGCGTTCTGACGGTTCATGACGGCCATAACGATGCGCCCGCCTATACCACGGGGGTTGGCGAACTGCTTGGCGATGTACTCGTTGATAGACATTCTGGTCTTTCCTCGTTCCACTGAGACAAATTGTCCCATTAGCTCTGAACTGGTATTTCTTCGTGAAAACGGCTAGTCGGCAGTTTTGGCGTCCTTGACCGCGTTGGCCAACGCGCGAAGAGACGCGAGCGCGTCTTGCCAACTGACTGACTCAGCGAAGGCGTTTGCCGCCTGATATCGGCTCCAGTGCCCCTCCATCATCTCGCTTTGCGCAAGCAGGTCTATCATCTCGTCGCTCCGGTCGAGCTGCCACGAGCATGCCTCCCTTGATAACGAAGTCATCGCGATAATCGGACACGGACAGTCTCTCAAGCAGGCGCTCCATGGCGTAGTGACGAAGGAGCATCTGTGCCGTGGCGCCATCTCCTTTGGCGCGATTTCTGATGAGGTCTTTGATTCTCCTGGCTCCTGTGATCACAACGCCACCTCCATTACCTCGTAAACGCGGGATTCGATGTTCATCGCACGCGCGTAGGCAGACAGGCGCGCGAGGTTCTTGTCCTTTGATCGCGCGTAGTCGCGGATCGCCTGTCGGAACACTGCCGGATCGAAAGCAGTACGCTTGCGGATGAGGTCGCAGATAGTGCGCTCCTTGTCGTAGGCCCTCACTTTGGCACCGCTCGGCGTTTCGACCTCCGCGAGTCCCATCTCGTACCACTCCGGCTTCGTGTAGTAGATGCGCACGCCTTGGGCCTTCAGGGGGCCGGCGTTGTAGCCCGAGTCAACCGTGACCGAGATCGGCATCGGTTCTCGGTCGGTCAGGTCATGGAGGTAGAGCGCCGATTCATGGGAGAACGCGGCTTTAGGGAAGCGCTTCTGGAGGAGCGCCATTTCGTCCGGGAATACATCAGGATCAATGTAGACCCCACGCGATGCTCGCTCAAGGCCGTGTCTGCGGACGTAGTCGGAGAAGGCCGGGCGCGTGGCCCCTGCCTCTTGCGCCTCGGCAGAGGTTATGATCCCCGCGTTGGCTTCGAGGATAGAATTCAGTGTCTTGTCGTATTTGGTAATCATTTTACAATCACGCTGACATTCTAATACATATTCAGCATGTTTGTAAAATATAGTTCAGTAGGTACCTGGCCGGTAAGTTCGGTTATTCATTTGACAGATCTTTGTCGTGCGAATCATTTCGCCCCGGCAATCGCAGGGGTCCAGAACGCCCTCATGCCGAATTTGCGCCCCTTCGTCGCACGCCCATCTTCCTCCCCTTCCGAACAGATTAGACTCCTTCAAGTATAACCATCGCGCAAGGATATGTCCTTTGGAGCGCGATGCCTAGGGTTTCTTCTGCATGCTTTGCAATGTTAAGCTATGCTGCTGGTTCGGGCGTGATGCGTGGTCGCGCCCAGCCAATATTCGCACGGGATATGAGAGGACGCGCCCTCTCCTGCCCGGTAACCTGGATGCGAAAGGAGGCGTGGATGAGCCAGCTTGAGAACTTGAACCGAGCCATGGGCTACGTCGAGGAGCACCTGGACGGGACGCTCGACCTGGAGGAGCTCTCCCGCATTGCCGGATGCTCCCAGTACCAGCTCCAGCGGATGTTCCCCTACCTGGCGGGCGTGACGCTTTCGGAGTACGTCAGGCGCCGGGCGATGACGAGCGCCGCATACGACCTTGCGTCAACCGATGCGAAGGTGATAGACGTGGCCCTGAGATACGGGTACGACTCTCCGACGTCGTTCAGCAGGGCGTTCCGAAGCGTGCACGGCGCGTCGCCGAGCGAGGCGCGCCTGCCCGGCACCAAGCTCAAACTCCACCCACGCCTCGCGTTCACGCTATCCGTGAAGGGAGAAGAGGCAATGGACTACAAGATCATCGAGCAGCCGTCTTTCCGCGTGGTCGGGATACCGTCCGACAACGGGACGTGGGACGTCGAGAGCGCCGGGGCGAAGGCCACCGAGTACTGGGCTAAGATCGGGGCGGACGTCCACAAGGTGCTGGACCTGATGGACGGCAGCGAGCCTGCGGGCCTGCTGGGCGTCCAGTTCTGCGACGACGGCGAGTTCGACTGCTACATGGCCTGCGTGGCCACAGGCCAGCCGTGCCCCGAGGGCATGGGGGAGCGCGTCGTCGAGGCGGCCACCTATGCGGTCTTCGAGTGCGTCGGGCCGATGCCCGATGCCATGAACGAGTTGTGGCATCGCATCCTCGCCGAGTGGCTGCCGGCCTCTGGGTACCAGTGGGCCTCGGGCACCGACGTCGAGAGATACTTCACGCCGGCCATGACCGCGCCGGACAGCAGGAGCGAGGTCTGGCTTCCCGTGGTCAAGGCCTAAGGCCCAGCCGCGTTCGCCGACGGCGAGCCGATAACCAGAGCAACCATCACGTAAGGAGCGAGGAGCCCCATGCCGTTCGACTACAAGAAAGAGTACAAGGACATCTACCAGCCGTCGAAGAAGCCGGCTCTCATAGAGGTGCCGCCGATCAGCTATGTGGCGGTGCGCGGCAAGGGGGATCCGAACGAGGAAGACGGCGAATACCAGCGTGCCCTCCAGATGCTCTACGGCATCTCCTTTACCATCAAGATGTCGCCCAAGTCGGGCTACGACATCGAGGGGTATACGCCCTACGTCGTTCCGCCGCTCGAGGGCTTCTGGACTTTTCCCGAGCCTATCGAGCGACTGGACCCGAAGCGCAAGGCCGAGCTTGAGTGGATAAGCTGCATCCGGCTGCCCGAGTTCGTGACGCCCGGGGTGTTCGACTGGGCGGTGCAGGAGGCCGCGCGCAAGAAGAAGGCCGACTTCTCGAAGGCGGAGATGGTCACGGTGGGCGAGGGGCTCTGCGTGCAGTGCATGCACAGCGGGTCCTACGACGACGAGCCTGCGACGATCGACGCGCTGAGAAGCTATGCCGAGTCAGAGGGCCTGCGGTTCGACCAGAGCGGGGAGCGCCTCCACCACGAGATCTACCTCTCCGACCCGCGACGGGTTGCCCCCGAGCGCCTGAAAACGGTTCTCCGCATCCCCGTAAAGCCCGCCTAGGGCAAGCGTGCCGTAAGCCGCATATCTGACCAGAAGAAAAGGCCTGCCGAGCGTAAAACGGCAGGCCTCGCTATGGCTGTGCCGCCGCGGATGACAGATACGGTACTGAGTCGTTGCCGTGATTCCATCGTGCTGTCGGACAATCTGTGCCCGTAGCCCCACATCGAAGCCCCATTCGCCCTCAATCGGCAGTATTAGCATGAACATACACATGAACCGAGTTCGTGTGTATGTTCATGCTGTGGCCGTAGCAGGTGTCAAGATAGAAAGCGTTTCGAAGGGGCCGAATGGGTTTCCGACAGATTCTGGGTCTATGGCGGCGGCAAGACAACCAAAGGTCGAGGGGCTTGCTGGATGAAGCGGGCTACCATTCAAGAGTATCGCCACCAAATCTTCAAGCGCTTGTGCTAGTATAAGCAACAGCAAACCCGGCCGGCCTCTCAACGATGCACACTGCCGGGTCTTCTTATATTCTCGCCTAGGAGGGTCCTTGGAGTACGAAAAGCCATGGTTGTCTTACGAGCAGCAAGCAGATCTGCTTATAGATGAGCGTGGCTTGAGCGCCAACCGAGAGAACCTGATTCGACATCTTCAAGAGGTCGGCTATTACCGTCTGAGTGGGTATTGGTATATTTTCAAACGCTCTAACATCTCAGATTCCAAAGGTACTCACGATGAGCGCTTCATCGAGGGAACAACGTTTGACGAAATCTGGAGCCTCTATACATTCGACCGGCAATTGCGTTTATTGACTCTCGACGCTATAGAGCGTATTGAGGTTTATTTTAGGTCTCAGCTTGCATATGAACTCGCGAAAGAAACTGGTCCATTTGGATATCTGGAACCAGAAAATCTGCCACGTTTAGATGAAGAAGAATATAGCGAATTTCTGGAGCGCTGCGAAACCCAGTATCTGCGTTCTAGTGAACCGTTTGTGCGACACTTCAAAGAGAAGTATGGCGATAGTAAAGAGCTGCCCCCGTATTGGATCATGGTTAATCTCATGGAATTCGGGACGATGCTGCGCCTCTATAAAGGTGCGTCGTCGGAAATTCGAAATGAACTCGCAGGCAAGCTCGGTGTAACCACGCGTGTGTTGAAATCCTGGCTTGTTGCATTAAATACCACGCGCAACATATGTGCTCATCATGCACGACTCTGGAATAAAGGTATTGGTACAAGACCGGTTATTCCAACCAAAGCAAAGAATCCCGAGTGGTATGAACCTTTTCAGATTCGCGCCGACAGAACCTGCGGAATTCTCACTATCCTCAGCTACCTGCTCGAAAGAGTGGCTCCTGACACGTCTTGGCGGTCAAAACTATTTAGCCTTCTGGAGACCAGGTCGGCAGACGAGCTCAATCGTATGGGGTTTACTGATGGTTGGAAAGAAAGTCCTCTGTGGAAATCCTGGGTTGAACAGTACGATTCGGGCAAAAGTGCCGTATAGCTTTGCTTGGGCGCTTACTCCCACTCCCCGGAACCGAGAGAAGAGGACCTTCTGCCGGTGCTACCCCACGCTGAACGACTTTCTGGTAGAGCTGCAGGAAGACATCTACGGGCAACAGGGGTGCTCCCGCACTGGCTCAGACTGCCCTCCGCGCTTTCGGCAGCGCATAGCCTGGATTGGACGTTGTGAGGCGGAAGGTGCCCCACGACGTGCGGGACATCACGATTGCCGAGTATCAGCCTTCCCGATCGCGGGTCTTTCGATGCACTTTTCCCGCAGGAACGAAATCAGCTCATCAGGAATGTTGCTCTCGTAGAATGCCACCAGCAACTCGAAGAACTCGCCTTGGGCGTCAATGGGCACGGCCAAAATGCCCTCGCCCGAGTGGACGAGGATATCGTTGGCGACAAGCTGGGCAGTTCGCTTGTTGCCGTCGCGGAATAGCTGCGAACGGCATGTCCATGCAAACGCGAGCAGAGCGCGCATGACGGGTTCTTTCACGGAGAGAATTCGCGCGAATTCACTGCGAACTTGATTCTCGTCGGGAACGGGTGGCACGAAATCGGTGCCCCCAATGCGAACAAGCCCGTCGCCCACCTCGCCCGCATAGCGAACCACTCCGCCCTGGCCGATGAGCAGGTTGAGGTGCAGAAGAGTCTCGAAGTCTATCGCGTGAGGCTCATCGAGAACATAGCGCCACGCCTGCTTCAGATTATTGAGGGCGAGGTTCTGCTCAAGGCTCAAGTCGGCCACCACGCGGCCTTCGAGCACATCGGCGGTCTGGGGGTATGTGACGGCGATGCCCTCGAGTCGGGTCTCTTTCCAGATGCTGTCCACCAAGTTTCGCTTAGCGAGGAAAATGTTGTCCTCGAGGGAGAGCCTTCCGTTTGCGGTCATCGAACATCTACCCCTTCGGCTTCGAGGAATTGGCGCAGGGCGGCTTCGTACACATCGTTCTTCTTAAGCCGCCGCCCTTGTTTCCGCGCGAGGTAGATGTAGTCGTCAACGGCATCGATAAGACCCTCGTCTATGGTTAGTCCCACTTTTACCTTTTTGGGGGAAGCCGCGGGGCACTTCTCGCCGCGTTCGGACGAAGGCCTAGCAACGGGCGCCGGCATTTCGCCCCCGGAAGCGGCGGCACGCGCCCCTTTTCGTCCCGAAAGGCGCACAGGGGCCCCGAGAAAATCCTCAAACGATGCCGGTTTAACTGCCTTGGACACGCTGATCCTTTCAAAGGAAGATTTCTAGAAATATAGATATCTATTTTCTTCTTAATAGCGCATGTGTCAAGGGCTGGAATGCCTAATTTGAACCTCAGCATTAAACGTTTTCGATGGCACATTCGTCGGTAAACTCACCGGCTTCTCGTGGAAGCTTGCCGACAAGCCCCCCTGTGTTCTCGCCCATGAAGGCATCGAGACCGGTGAGATACAAAAGTGCTCCTCGGCAGCTGCCCAGGAGCACTTCGGGTTTCGTTCGCTTGATCGTGTTTGAGCGCTTTACTCCCACTCCACCGTGCCGACGGGTTTGGGAGTCAGGTCGTAGGCCACGCGGCAGATGCCGGGGACCTCGTGGGTGATGCGGTCGGTCATGCGCTTCAGCAGCGCCCAGTCAAGCTCCGGCACTTCGGCGGTCATCACGTCCACGGTGTTGATGGCGCGGATGATGGCCGGCCACTCGTAGGCGCGCACGCCGTCGCGCACACCGGTGGCGCGCACGTCGGGCACCACAGCGAAGTACTGCCAGGCGCCCACGTTCGCCGCCTCCATCTCCTCGCGCACGATGGCGTCGGCCTCGCGCAGCGCTTCCAAGCGGTCACGGGTGATGGCGCCCAGGCAGCGTACCCCCAGGCCCGGGCCGGGGAAGGGCTGGCGCTCCACCATGTTCTCCGGCAGCCCCAGCTCGCGGCCGACGACGCGCACCTCGTCTTTGAACAGCAGCTTTACGGGCTCCACGAGGTCGAACTGCAGATCGTCCGGCAGGCCGCCCACGTTGTGATGGGCCTTCACGCCGTCCTGGGACTCCAGGATGTCGGGATAGATGGTGCCCTGGGCGAGGAAATCAACCTCGTCGCCCACCTTGCGGGCCTCTTCCTCGAACACGCGGATGAACTCGCCGCCGATGATCTTGCGCTTGGTCTCCGGCTCGTCCACGCCGGCCAGCAAGTCCAGGAAGCGGTCGGTGGCGTCCACGTACACCAGATTCGCGTCCATCTGGTTCTGGAACACGTCGATGACCTGCTCCGACTCGCCCTTGCGCATAAGGCCGTGGTTCACGTGCACGCACACGAGGTTCTTCCCGATGGCCTTGATCAGCAGCGCCGCCACCACGCTGGAGTCCACGCCGCCGGACAGGGCCAGCAGCACCTTCTTGTCGCCGACCTGCTCTCGAATGGCGGCCACCTGCTCGTCGATGAAAGCCTGGGCCAGCTCGGGCGTGCTGATGCGCTCCATGTCGTCGGGGCGAACGTTCTGATCCATAGGAACCTCCTCGCAAATTCGGGTCGTGATTCTCTCTGGGACGATTATAGCGAAGGCCAGGTCTGGGTGCGCTCTTCCTGGGGGAACTTCTCGAGGTTTCAGGCGAGCGCCCTCAGTAACTCAGCCCGAAGGCCCACAGGGGGATGACGTTGCCGTGGCCGTATTCGATGTCGTCCTTTACGATGAACCCCTGCGCCGCATCGCGAATCTGCCTCGCACCCTTGCTTTTGCCGCCTACCTCGAAGGTGGCGCCGTCGATTTGAAAGTCAGAGATCGGTGAGCTGAAGACCTTCTGGTTGACACGCATCTGATTGAAGAAGAACGTCTCGCGAACCGTGCCGACATCCGGGGCTCCGTCGCTTAAGTTGTGAAGGATGTTCGTGTTGTCCAGGTAGACTTTCTCGACCTTGCCCAGGGCATTGATGCTCGACGAGGGCTCACGCAGCTGGGCTGTCATGCCTGCTTTCTCGATGAACAAAAGGTAGTCCTCCAGGTTGTTGCGGCTGGCTCCAATCTGCGAGGCTAGTTTTGCCATGCTGGGTTTGAAGGGGGCAAGCGTGCTGGCAAGGGCCATGAGCTTGCGCAGCTTGCGACCTGTCGAGGCGTTCATGTTCGCGAACTGGGGAATGTCCACTTCGAGCGTGCGGTTGATGACCTGAGCGAGCTCGATGGAGAAGTCGGGGTCTTGCCCGAAGGGGTAATAGCCGCTGATGAGGTATTCCCGAAAGTAGGGGAGGGGGTGGGTTACCCCGGGAATGGAGGCCCGGTGCTCGATGATGTCCTCCAGGGAGAAGGCCGGCGTCTCTATTCCGTGGCGCATGGCGAGGAACTCGCGGAAGGAAAGGCCCTGCAGGTGGTACTTCGGTGCCCGACGACTCAGATCCGCCTCGCCGCGCTCGATGTCGAGGATCGACGAGCCCGTGAAGTACACGTGCATATCGGGGAACGAGTCGTAGATGGCCTTCAGCTCGCGGGACCATCCCTCATATTTATGAATCTCATCGAGATAGAGGAATGCGCCGCCGCTTTTGCTGAAAGCCTCGGCCGTATCAAAGAGCGTGTGGTCCGAGAAGTACAAGTTGTCGGCCGAGGCGAAGAGTGCCCGGTCGGTCTGGTTGGCATGCTTGATATGCTGCAAGAAGAGTGTGGTTTTGCCGACGCCTCGCGGTCCGACGAGGCCGAGCATGCGATTGTCCCAGTTGATGCGGTCGTAGATGTACCGGTGAAATTCGCTCGTCGTGTTCTCGAGCAGGCGGTACATGGTTTCGTAGAGGCGTTCCATGGCCGATCCTTCAATGAATGCACTTATTGAGTGCAGAAATTGTACCATAAGTGCACTCATTGAGTGCTATATCTAGGAAAAACCTGCACTTATTGAGTGCATGTTTGGAACAGCTGGGCTGGGGCGTGGGGTGATGCCAGGTTGTGGATGGGCGGCCTAAAGGCCGCCCCTGCGGGTGAGCAGTGCATGGTGGTGACAGGCTGGGGAAGGGGGCGGGTTGCTGCAAGCGAGCCGTCGGCACGGGGGCAGTCGGTTGGCTGTTCGGCTCCCCTAGGCATCCAACGCGCGCACCGACTTCGGCAGGTACATGACCAGCCCCAGCGCCAGGCACGCCAGGCCGTCGACGAGGAAGAACGGCGCGATGCCGATCCACTCGGCCAGCACGCCGCCGATGGCCACGCCGATGGGGGTGGCCAGACCCATGGCGGCCGTGAGCAGGCCCATGGCGCGGCCCATCTTCTCGTCAGCCACATGACGCTGGGTGAGCGTCATGGTGGGGCCGTTGAACCAGGCGCAGGCCACGGCCATGATCACGACCAGGGCCAGGAAGGCGGGGAAGCCGTCGGTGGGCAAAAGACCGCAGGCAGCGGTGGCAACGCCCACGATCATGCAGGCCACGGCGATGAGCCCGGCCAGGCGCTTGCCACCGCCCCAGGCCATGAGAATGCCCGAGCCCACGAGCATGCCCGCGCCGAAGGCCGCCTCGGTGAGCGATGCCATGTAGCCGTCGCCGCCGAAGTGGTCGTAGGTCATGAGCGGGAACACCGCCGACATCGGCCCGAAGATCATCATGCCTACGGTCACGCCGCCGATGAGCAGCACCAGGCCGCGCGTCTGCGCGATGGCCCGCCAGCCGTCGCGCAGGTTCGCCAGCACGTGCTGCTGGGTGGCAGTGGCATCCACCACCGTGGGGATCTTCGCCAGGGCAAGGCCGCCGATGGCCACGCACGCACCAGCGAAATCGAGGAACATGACCGAGGAGAACCCGAGGGTGGTGTACAGGAAGATGCCGAAGGCCGGCGCCCCGATAGAGGCCACCGAGGCCAGTAGCTGATCCAAGGTGTTGATGCGCAGCAGGTGCTTGTCGGGCACGAGCATGGGCATGGCGGCCATCATGGCCGGCCCGTGGAAGGCCTGACCCACGGCGCGGCCCATGCACACCACCAAAAGCAGCGGGATGGACACATCGCCGGTCAGAATGAGCAGGGCCGCCACCAGCGAGATCGCGCCCACGGCTCCGTCGGCGACAATCATGATGATCTTGCGGTTGTGCTTGTCGGCCACAATGCCGCCGAAGGGCGACACGAGCCCGATGGGCAGCATCACGCAGATGTTCATGATGGCCAGCATAAGCGCGCTGCCGGTGCTCTCGGTGACGTACCACACCACCGCGTATCCGGCGGCGTAGCTGGTGATCATGGACACAGCCTGACCGGCCCAGATGAACGCGATAATGGCCAGCCAGTTTCTCGGCAGCGGTAGGCCGGCCGCGCTCAGGGGCTCCTCGTTGTTGGGGACGGCAGTCTCGGCTGCGGTGATGTCGGGGATGGCGTTGCCAGTCACTTCGAAAGAGTGTGGGGAATGTTCGGTCATGGGAATCTCCTTATAAAGGTAAGGCCGAGCGCGACGGAACGATTCGCGTGGGGCTCAGCATGGGGTTGCGGAAGGGGTTGCGCCACCTATTTCAGGTGGCAAAAGGCATCGCAACGAGAAGTTGCGGAAGGCGAAGCGGTGCCGAAGCGTCGTGCCGCACTGTGCGGAGCGCAAGGGGGCGGCGCGACAAAATGTTGCGCTCATCGCACGGCTTCGCTGCCGATATATTAGATTACGAACCTTCCGGCCATCAAAACACCCACCTCGATAGATTCCAAAGTTCGCCCAGTGTACGGGAGTATTTGCTGTCTGTCAAACCGTCCACGGCTCGGGCTCCTCACGTCAGCACAGGGTGACAGGCCGCTATACTGGGTCGCGCAAGCGAAGAAAGGGCGCTCGGGAAGGAAGGACGCGCATCATGGTGGAGCTGACGAAAGCGAACTTCGACGCCCAGGTGACTGAGGCATCGGGTCTGGTGCTTGTGGACTTCTGGAGCCCCGGGTGCGGCCCCTGCCGCATGATGGAGCCGGTGCTAGAGGCGGTGGCGGCGCGCCATCCCGCCGTGCGCTTCGCCAAGCTGGATGCGGCGGCGAACCCCGATATCGCCTGGGCCTTCAACGTGGTCAGCGTCCCTGCCTTCGTGCTCTTCCGTGACGGGGTGCCCGTCGGCGAGATCGTGGGCGCGGTTCCGGCCCGGCGCATCGAAGAGCTGATCGCGCCCTAGACGGGGCACCCGCTCCTGGCTTCGGCCGGCGCCCCTCCCAGTACTGCCCCCTGGCGTTGCCCACGCCTCTTTGCTGCCCGCCGCTTGCATCTCTCCTCGCCGAAACTCTTGATTTCCTTTCGCTTGTTCGACTTTGGCCAACTGCGCGGGGTGCCGTCGTGCTACGATGGCACGGATCAAGACGGGCGGCCTCGGAAAATGGGCTGACCTGGGGTATCGAGTCGTGAGAAGGAGAGCCAATGGACGTCTTTCGCCGCCTCTTCCATGCAGGGGAATCTGCGGGCGATGCCGTTGGGGCGACCGAGGCAGCGGTGGGCGTCAAGGCCGACGCCGAATGCGCCGAGAATGCCGCGATCTCCCAGGAGTTCCTCGACCGCTTCCCCGGGGGCATGTTCCGCTATGCCGCTGACGATAGCGATGAGATCGAATACGCCAATGCCGGGCTGCTGCACCTGTTCGGCTGCGATGACAGGGATCAGTTCGTTGCGCTGACGGGCGGCACGTTCGCGGGCATGGTGCATCCCGCCGACCGCGATCGCGTGCTTGGCGAGATCCGCGAGCAGACCACTGACAGCGCCGATGACCACGTGCGCTACCGTATTCAGCGGGCTGATGGGGCGGTGCGTTGGGTGGAAGACTGGGGCCATCTGGTGGAAGACGGCGCGGGCAAGCGCTGGTTCTACGTGACGGTGATGGATATCACCGATCAGGTGCGCGACGAGGAGCAGCTGCGTCGGGCCAACGAGCGCCTGGAGATTCTCACGGCCCTGTCGAGCGACGTGCTCTTCGATATCGAATGCGCTTCGGGCGATGCCCATGTGTACGGCGACTTCGAGGGCCGTTTCGGCCGCGCGCCGGAGCAGGGCGACTTCGTGGTGCACCGCCGCTGCCAGAAACCCTGCACCCTGGCCATCACCTCACACGATCTCTCGCCGCTCATGGAGCAGATCGGCGAGAACAGCCTCGTAGATTTCGAAACGGCCACGCTCGGTCCCGATGGGGAGCCGGTGTGGTACCGCTACCAGTCGGTGGTGCTCTACGATGACGAGGGCGCGCCGCTGCGCCACGTGGGCCGATTGCTGGATACCAACGAGGCCGCTCAGCGCGAGAGCCAGTTCCGCCGCAAGGCCGAGCGCGATAGTCTCACGGGGCTGTACAATCGCGCCGCTGCCCTCGATCGCATTGAGACGGCCCTGCGCGCCGAGATGCGCCCCTGCACGTTGATCGTGGTGGATGTGGACGACTTCAAACTGGTAAACGACACGTACGGCCATTTGGAGGGCGACGTGGTGCTGAAGGAGCTGGCGGTGTTCCTCACCCAAGTGATGCGCAAGGAGGATATCGTGGCCCGCATCGGCGGTGACGAGTTCCTCATCTTCGCGCCCGGCTTGGTGGCCGGTCCTGCGACCGATCGCGTGCTGGAGCATTTGGCCCGCGGCCCCTTCGCGGCCCAACGCGCAACCGATGGCGCGGGCCGTCGCGGCAGCCACGCGGCGCCTTCCATCAGCATCGGTGCGGCGTGCTGCGTGACGCCTCCCATGCCCTTCGAAGAGCTGTTCGCCGTGGCCGACAGCAGCCTGTACCAGGCCAAGGAGGCCGGTAAGGCGCGCTACCACCTGACCGTCATCGGCTAGACGGCCTGCTCGCTCGCTGTACGCGCGCCGACGGATGCGCGCAACTTCCCGTTACCCCGCCTTCTGCGCCAGCAGCGGGCCATCGCAGCGCAGTGTGGCGCGCTGCGGGGCGCTGCGTACCAGGTGGGCCAGCTCGTCCACCGAGCGGGGAAAGTGGCAGCGGTCCAGGTCGCACTGGTCAAAGAACCCGTGGTCGACCATGGAGGCCAGAAAGGTGCGCAGCGGGTCGTAGAACCCGTCGACGTTCAACAGGAAGCACTCGTGGGGCCCCATGTCCAAGCGCACGCGGGTGAAGATCTCTGAGATTTCCTCCAGAGTGCCCACGCCGCCGGGCAGTGCTACGAACATCTCGCCCAGCTCGATCATCTTCGCCTTGCGCTCGCCCATGGTGTCACACACGATCAGCTCGGTCAGGTCGTGCTGGGCCACGCCAGCCTCGATGAAGAACGCCGGCTCCACGCCGATCACGGGAGCGCCGCCCTCGATGGCGGCGCGGGACACCGCCCCCATCAGCCCTACGGAGCTGCCGCCATAGACCAGGGCGTGCCCCTCGCGGGCGATCCAGGCGCCCAGTTCGCGGGCGGCCTTTTCGAAAAGCGGGTCGTCGCCGAAGTTCGACCCGCAATACACGGTGATGTTCATAGGACTCTCCTCCTAAGTACGTTTCAGCTGGTCGGAGAACCTAGAAGCATAGCACCGATGTTCTCGCGGGGCAAACCGAACTGGCAGCGGCACCAGCGCGAAGCCGGCCGGCGCGTACTCTTACGGAGGCCAATCACTTCACTTACTTTGCTGTCACTTTTGCTGCGCGGCGTTCTTCCCCGCGCTATGCTGGCCACTCAACGCGGCGAGAGAGAGGCGGCCCATGGGTGCGATCAAGAAATTTCTGGGGAGCTACGGCGAAAACTTCGCCTTGGCCCTGTTGCTGTGGCCGGTGGTGTCGCTCATGCTCACACTGCCCATTTTGGCCTACCTCTACCATCGCGACGGACGTCTGCGCTTCGGATCGTTCGTGGGCACCTACCTCACGGTGCTGTACGCCATCGGCATCGTGTGCTTCACGCTGTATCCGCTGCCCTCCGGTGATAGGGGCCTCGGCATCACCTACGGCGTGCCGCCCAACTACAATCCGCTAGCTTTTATTGGCGACATTCAGAAGGACGGCCTGAAGGCGGTGTTCCAGCTGCTGTTCAACGTGGTGTTCTTCATGCCCCTGGGCTTCATCGCCGGTCGCCTGCTGCGCCTGCGTTTTCCGACGGCCGTGCTGCTGGGGGCTGCCGTCTCGGCCCTCATCGAAGTGGCGCAGCTGACGGGGCTGTTCGGACTGTACCCCTTCGCCTATCGCTGCGGAGATGTGGACGACCTCATCACGAACACCCTGGGTGCGGCCGCGGGCTGGCTGTGCGCTTGGCTGCTGGCCCGCGTGGTGCCGCCGGGAAAGCTGGCCGACGCCGAGCCCACCGATCGTCCGGGGTTCGTGCGCCGCTGCGTGGCTCTGTGGATCGACCTGGTCATTGTGTGGCTTGCGGCCGTGGTGCCTTACGGCATTGTGGCTCTGGGGATGGAATTCGCCGGCTTCGGCGCGCCTGTGCTGCCTGGCTTCACGGCCAGTCAGGTGGCCAACTTCGCGATTACCGGCTGCGGGGTGGCAGCTCTCGTGATCGTGGAGGTGGTTGTTCCCTGGTGCCATGACGGCTCCACCCCTGGTGGCTCTTTCGTGCGCATGACCTGCGAGATGCATCCGCGCACTTTCTGGTGCCGCGTGCTGTTCTACCTCGCGCGGTCCGCTACGCTGGTGGCGGTCTGCTACTGGTTCCCCGAGGCGGCCCTGATCCTGCTCATCTTCTACGCCATCAAACGCGAGATGCCCTACGACCTTATTCCCTAGGGGCCCGCTTTTTGTGCAGGTGCTCGGCAGCTTGCGGGGTGCCTGTGCCGCGCGCGGATGTGAAACCCGTTCGCAACGGGGGTCGTGCCATAATGGGCGGCGGCCTGGGGAAGGCGGGCGCGGTGCCGACCGCGCTGCCTCCCGGGGCGGTCCTCTGCCCAACGCGACGATTCGAGGTTTCTGTGAGCGATACCAAGACCGTGCCCACCATGGGCGCCCCCGATGCCGATGATGCTGTCTACGACGGACGCACCCTCGGCGCGCCGAAGATGACCATCTTCGGCGTCCAGCACATGTTCGCCATGTTCGGCGCCACTATTTTGGTGCCGACGCTCACGGGCCTGTCGGTGTCGGCGACCCTGCTGTTCGCCGGCTTGGGCACGCTGCTGTTCCACTTCATTTCCAAGGGGAAGGTGCCGGCGTTCCTCGGCTCTTCTTTCGCGTTCATCGCCGGTTACGCGGCCATCGCGCCGAACGGGGAGGCGCATCTTCTGCCCTACGCTTGCTTGGGCGTGGCCTGCGCGGGCCTGCTGTATCTGGTGATTTCCGCCCTGTTCAAGGTGTTCGGGCCCCGGCGGATCATGCGTTTCTTCCCGCCCGTGGTCACCGGCCCCATCGTCATCTGCATCGGGCTGATCCTGGCCTCGTCGGCCATTGCGAACTGCGAGACGAACTGGCCTGTGGCGCTGGTGGCCATCATTATTATCGTGATCAGCAACATCTGGGGCCGCGGCATGATCCGTATTATCCCCATTCTGCTCGGCGTGATCGGCTCCTACCTGGCCGCGGCCTTCGCCGGCGCCGTGGACTTTACGCCCGTGGCCGATGCCGCCTGGATCGGCCTGCCGGTGCTGTGGGATAACACGGTGTTCTCGCTGTTCGGCGCCGATTTCGACGCGGGCCTGGCTATCACGGCCATTATCACCATCATGCCGCTGGCCTTCGCCACCATCATCGAGCACATCGGCGACATGTCGGCCATCAGCTCCACCTGCAATCGCAACTACATCGCCGAGCCCGGCCTGCACCGCACCCTGCTCGGTGATGGCCTGGCCACCATCGTGGCGTCGCTGTTCGGCGCCCCGGCCAATACCACCTACGGCGAGAACACCGGCGTGCTCGCCCTGACCCGCGTGTTCGATCCGCGCGTGGTGCGCATCGCCGCCTGCTTCGCCATCCTGTTCTCGTTCTGCCCGAAGTTCGCGGCGGTCATTTCCTGCATGCCGGCCTGTGTGATCGGCGGCGTGTCGCTCGTGTTGTACGGCATGATCTCGGCCGTGGGCATCCGCAACCTGGTAGAGAATCACGTGGACTTCATGATGAGCCGCAATGTGCTGATCACGGCCCTGATTCTGGTGCTGTCGCTGGGCATCGCCTACAGCGCGGCCGGCGCTATCACCTTCGAGGTGGGCGGCGTGACCGTAGCGCTGTCGGGTCTGGCCGTGGGCTCTATCGTGGGCATTGCGCTGAACATTATTCTGCCGGGAAAGGAGGAGGGCTGGGATGGTGGCCTGGCCGCCGAGGCCGAGGCCGACGACGTGCCCCTGCCCCTGGAGGCCGAGGTCACGAACTTGCCCATCGCTGAGAGGTAGGCGGACGCGCGCATCTCTCCGGAGTGTCCCGGGGAAGGCCCCCGTGCTCGGTCAGGTCCTCGCTTTCGAAAAAACGGGTGTAACGAGGATACACCCGTTTTTCCGAGACTGCGGAATCTGCGCGCGGGGGCCTTCCCCGGGACACTCCTGCGTTATTGGGCTTGCGGCTCGGGTGCCGGCGCGGCCTCGTGGTCGCGGAGCCATTGGGCGAGCACTACCGCCTCGTTCTCCTGCTTGTTGCGGGCCGCGTAGAGCAAGGTGACGCGCGGGTAGGCGGCCATTTCGGGACCTGCCAGCTTCTTTGCGAAGGCCAGCGCTTCAGGGTTGGCGTTCAGCTCTTTCACGTACTTCTCCTGGAAGGCGGCCCAGTGGGCGGGGTCGTGACCGAAGGCCTTCCGCAGCTCCGTTGAAGGAGCGAGGAACTTCGCCCACTCGTCGTAGTGCACACGGGCCCGGGTCAGGCCGCGAGGCCAGAGTCGATCGACGAGCACCCGGTAGCCGTCGCTTTCTTCGTAGGGCTCGTATACACGTTTGATCTGGATTTTCATCGAGGATGCCTCCTTGAGATGCTGGTGAGTCAACTCCGATTATCGCGCATGCCCCGGTCTCGCGGCGTCGCTCTGCGGGTCCTGTAAGCAAACCGCCCTTCTCTTGTTATGGAAGTGCTCTCGGCAAGTAGGGCTTCAAAACAAGAGGCGCGGCGGAATCGGCTCGAAAACCGATCCACCGCGCCTCGCTCGGTGACGTTGCGTGACGGTGCCCTACAGGGCCAGGCGGTAGATTTCCGCCGCGTCCTCCAGAGTCAGCCTCTTGAAGCTACCGAAGGGAACGCCCTTGTTCTGGGCCAGGGTGGGCAGCATCTTCGGGATGTCGGCCTCCTCCACACCCAGCTCGGCCAAGGTGGTGGGCATTCCCAGGCTCGCGAAGAAGCTGCGGGTCTCGTCGATGGCCGACAGCGCGTCGGCGTTCGCGTCGCCGGTGGGGGTGAGCCCGAAGACCGCCTGGCCGTAGAAGGCGAAGCGGGTCGGGTTCTCGCTGTACACATATTCCATCCAGGCGGGGAACATGACCGCCAGGCCCGCGCCGTGGGTGATGGCCGGGTCCAAGGCCGACAGCTCGTGCTCAAGTCCGTGGGTGGCCCAGTCCTCGTGGCGTCCCACGCCGGCGAGTCCCTGGTGGCAGAGCATGCCCGTCCACATGATGTTCGCGCGGGCGTCGTAGTTCTCTGGATCGGCCAGCACGCGGGGCGCCTCGGCGCGGATGGTGTTCATGAGCGACAGGTTCAGGTTGTCGGTCACGGGCACCGCGCCCACGTCGTCGAAGAAGCGCTCCAGCAGGTGGCAGTACATGTCCGTGAGGCCCGCGGCTGTCTGGAAAGGCGGCAGGGTGAAGGTGAGCTCGGGGTTCATGAAGGCGAACTTCGGGCGATGGGCGTTGTTGGCATAACCGGTCTTCAGGCCCAGCTCGTCGTTGGAGACGACGGTGTTCTTCGAGGCCTCGCTGCCGGCGGCCGGAATGGTGAGCACCACGGCGATGGGCAGCACGTCGTGATCGAGGGCCTTCGTCTCGAAGAGCTCCCATACGTCGCAGTCGACGCAGGCGCCGTTGGCGATGGCCTTGGCCGAGTCGATGACCGACCCGCCGCCCACGGCCAGAATCCAGTCCACACCACCCTCCTTGCACAGCCGCACGCCCTCGCGCACCAGCGTGATCTCGGGGTTCGGGCGTACGCCGCCCAGCTCGATATGCTCGATACCGGCGGCGTCGAGTGACGCACAGACGCGATCGATGAGTCCCGAGCGGCGGGCGCTCTCGCCGCCGAAGTGCACGAGCACGCGGCGGGCGCCGGCTTCGGACAGCTTGGCGCCGACCTGCTCCTCGGCGCGGCGGCCGAACACGAAGTGGGTGGGGGAGACGAATTCGAAGTTCTCCATGAAAGTCCTTTCTATTGGGCGATACGGTCGAGTAGCTCTATTTTTTTGCGCACGGCGTCGACGATGGTGGCAACGCGGCGCTCGGGGATGTTGGGGTTCTTCGCGAGGATGATGCCCACCTGCTCGGCATAGCCGTCCAGCAGGGCGGCGTCGTACCAGTCGAAGTAGCCGTCGAACAGGCGCAGCTGGTCAGCCGGCTTCATGCCGTTCATCTTGAAGGGCTTGGCCATGTACAGAAAGTCGCCGGGAACTTCCAGCAGCTCG
Source organism: Adlercreutzia mucosicola DSM 19490 (assembly GCF_000422625.1). Classification (GTDB taxonomy): domain Bacteria; phylum Actinomycetota; class Coriobacteriia; order Coriobacteriales; family Eggerthellaceae; genus Adlercreutzia; species Adlercreutzia mucosicola. The sequence continues at coordinate 120,918 of NZ_AUGK01000003.1, forward strand.
GCATTGGACCACAGGCACGACCCCGTGTCGAACACCGGTGCGATGCCGGTCACCTCCAGGGTTTCCACGTTGCGGATGATGCCGAAGTTGCGGTAGTGGCGGTCGCGGTTGGCCAGCACGAAATCGCCGGCGAACATCTGGGCGAGCGCGGTCATGGTCTCGTCGCGATCAAGCCCGAGATCTTCCAGCCGCTTCACGTAGAACCCGAGGTCCGACAGGTTGTTCGGCTGCTTCACGTTGCGGATGACATCCCAGGCGGCGATAAGCTCCTCGTCGGGTCCCAGCAGGTTGGCGCAGGCGGAATAGATGCGGCGTCCGTCCTCGAACAGCTCGTAGGGCGTGAACGTGCCGGGCTCCATGATGCGCTCGTGCAGTGCCGTGGCAGCCACCTCGTTGTAGGGCTCCTGATTAACGAAGCCCACCCCCGATTTCAGCAGCACGCGCTTCCCGTTCACGATCTTCCACTTCTTCAGGAGGTCGCCGCCGAGGGTGCTGTTGGGCGATGACAGGTTCACCGTGTGGTAGTCGGGCGCATCGGGGGACGAGCCCGCCGAATCCTGGCCGAGTGTGAGGAAGCCCAAATCGTCGGAGAAGTCGTTGTCGAAGAAGTTGACGTCGTCCCAGCGCTTCGGGTCGTCCTCGTCGTTGAGCCAGTAGCGGTCGGAAAGCGAAAGCCCGAAGCTCTTCTCGGCCAGCACTAGCGTGCTTTCCAGCTGCAGGTTCTCGAGCAGACGCTTGATCTGCGCACGCGAGGCTGGAATGGCGCGGTGGTGCCACCAGTAGTTCAGCTCGGCCTTCGAGATCTCGCCGTGGCGGTCGGTAAGCCCGAAGGGCGCTGCCTCGGGAGCGATCACCGTGCGGATGCGCACGGCCTTGTGGTCGTCCAGGTCGTAATCGAACGAGAGCACCGGCGTGTTCTTGTTCATAAGCGTGTAGTGGGCAGTCGCCATCGACTCACCGCCTTCCAAAGCCCTTTCATACAACGTCCCCTCATTATAAGGGAGGCGGCGTTGCGCAAGCGCAATAAGCGGAAAACCTCGCGGCGTCTCGCCTCGACTGCCCCTTCGGGGCTCAGGATTGAGGTTGGCTGGCGTGGGCGTCGCTGGCATCGCGGCCGCTGCCGGTATGGCAGGTTGCGCGCCGAGCGAGCCCTTGTCTTCCACTGCGGAATCGGGCGAGAGCGGCGCAACGACCACGGTCAAGCATTCCTGGGAGGTCAAGCCCGAGCCCATTACCGACATCGCGGAAACGGTCGACGCCGGCCGTGTTGTGGGGGCTATCGCCAAGGGCGAGGACGGCGTCTACCGCCAGTACAATGCCGGCAAGGGCGTGGTGCTGTGCACGGGAGACATCGGCGGCAACGAGGAGATGGTCGAGACGTTTCCCCCGGTGTCCTTGCGCCCCGACGGTATTTTCTATATGCCCGACGGCTGCAACGACGCGCTGGGCCATCAAATGGCCCTCTGGTGCGGCGCCGACTTCCAGCATGATCCTGCCGCTCCCATGACCCATGCGGTCGCCGGCCCCGGTCAGGTTCTGTCTTGCCAGGACATCGGCTGGCTGATGGTGAATCGCGATGGTCGTCGTTTTGTGGACGAGAATACTCCCGCTGCCATCGAGGCCGGTGTGGAAGAGGGCGTTATGTGGAAGGCCGACACCCTGGAGGATTTGGCGGCGCAGCTTGGGATCAAGGGCACGGACACGTTCCTCGCCACCGTTGAGCGCTACAACACGCTGTGCGCGGAGGGCCATGACCGCGACTTCGGCAAGGACGACAAGTGGATGAAGTCGAGCATCGTCACGCCGCCGTTCTACGCCACGAAGGTGACGGCCATCACCATGACGATCCAGTTCGGCCTCAACTGCAACGACCAGCTGCAGGTGTGCGACGCGGACGACAACCCCATTGAGGGCCTGTACGCGGCGGGCAATACCTGCGGCAACTTCTTCGCCTGCGACTACCCGCTGCTGACCCCCGGCGTGAGCCATGGTCGCGACATCACGTTCGGCCGCGTGCTGGGCGAGGCGCTGGCCAAGGGCGAGAAGATCACCTTCGAGGAAGCCTAGGGGCGCACTGTCTTCATCCGAGCGCTTCGGTTCTCCCTCCCGCCGAGAGCGCATGGCAAACGGGGAGCCTCGTTGCGGGGCTCCCCGTTCTGCGTGGCGGCCGGTTGGCGCGCTTTCTGGATTGCAGAGGATGTAGCGGCTGAGCGGTGCTTGCGGGACGGGATGGCGCCAGTTTGGGCAACGGGGTTCGGGGCCGTTGCGTCTCTTTTGCCGTGCAGTGCGACGGTCGTCGAGAGTCGCTCGGCCTAGCGGCGCTACAATGGGGAAGATTTCGGAAAAGGAGGAACCCCATGACCGTACTGTTCGTGAACGCTTGCTTGCGCGGCGAGGAATCGCGTACCCTGAAGCTGTGCCGGGAATATTTGGAAGGCTTGGAAGAGGTGCAGGAGGTTGATCTGGCGCAGCTTCGGCTGGAGCCCTACTACGGAGAGTCGGCGGCCTACCGCGCCCAGCTGGAGAAGGACGGCCAGTTCGATGACCCGATGTTCGATCTGGGTCGGCAGTTCGCCGCGGCCGATGAGATCGTCATCGGCGCGCCCTACTGGGATCTGTCGTTTCCCGCGGCGCTGAAAGTGTACATCGAGCACGTGGCCGTTATGGGTATGGTGTTTCACTATACCGAGGAGGGCCGCTGCGAGGGCCTGTGCCGCGCGAAGCACCTCACCTACATCACCACGGGCGGCGGCAACGTGGCTGCCGCGAACTTCGGCTACGAGTACCTGCGCGGCATCGCCGGCATGTTCGGCATTCCCGAGGCCCGTTTCGCCGCTGCCGAGAACCTGGATGTGGTGGGTGCCGACATCGAAGCGAACCTGGATGCAGCCCGCGCCCGGCTCGCCGAGCTGAAAGCGACGCGGTAGGAAGCGGGTCGCGGCGTGGCGCGGGGCCCGTGGCGACTTGCGGGTTGCGCTGGCCCGCGGGTCGCTAGCCTTCCAGTTCGCGCGCCAGGTAGCGGCCGGTGATGCTTTTCGGGTTGGCGGCCACCTGGGTGGGCGTGCCCGTGGCGACGATACGGCCGCCAGCCTCCCCGCCGCCCGGACCCATGTCGATGAGGTAGTCGGCATTGGCGATCATGTCTAGATCGTGTTCGATGACCACCACGGTGGCGCCCTGCTCCACGAGGCTCTGCAGCACGGCGATGAGCGTGGCTACGTCCAGCGGGTGCAGCCCGATGGTGGGCTCGTCGAAGATGAAGAGCGTGTCGCTCTGGTCGCGGCGCATCTCGCTGGCCAGCTTCAGGCGCTGGGCCTCGCCGCCGGAAAGCGCCGGGGTGGCCTCGCCCAAGGTGAGATAGCCCAGGCCCAGATCGCGCAGGGTTTCCAGTTTGGCGCGCACCTTCTTCTGGGGCGCGAGCGCTGCGGCGGCCTGGTCTACGGTGAGCGACAGCAGCTCGGGCAGCGACAGGGTGGCCATGGCGTGGAAGTCGTCGGCGCGGCTGGATGCGCCAGGGTTGGCGCTTTCCGTGGCGGGAGCGCTGGGAAATGCGTCGGACCCGCCTTCGGCACTGCTGCCCGGGTAGTCGTCAACAGCCATCTGGATGGCGTCGGCGGCTCGGCCGTAGCGGCTGCCGCGACAGTCGGGGCAGGGGATGTCCACATCGGGAAGGAACTGCACATCCAGGGAGATCTGCCCCGTGCCGTCGCAGGTGGGGCAGCGCAGAGACCCGGTGTTGTAGGAGAAATCGCCGGCCTTGAGCCCCGCAGCCTGGGCCTCGGGCAGCTTCGCGAAAGCGCGGCGTAGGTCGTCCAGCACCCCGGAATAGGTGCCCACGGTGGATCGCACGTTCACGCCGATGGGCGTGGCGTCAACCAGATCGACCCGGGCGATGCCGGGCGCTTCCACATCCAGCACATGACCAGGCAGGGGCTGTCCGGCTAGGGCCGCCTTCAGGGCCACGACAAGGCTCTCCAGCACGAGCGTGGTCTTCCCCGATCCGGATACGCCGGTGACGCAGGTGAGGCGTCCCTGGGGAATGGCCACTTCCAAGGGTTTCACCGTGTGAAGCCCGTCCATGGTCAGGCGGATGGAGCCCTCGTCGAACAGGTGCGGAGCGGCCACGGGAGTGCGCACCCGCACCTTTGCGGTGCCGCTCAGGAAGGGCCCGATGCGACTGGCCGGGTTCGCCTCCACCGCGGCCACCGGCCCCTGGGCGATAATGCGGCCGCCGTCGGCTCCCGACCCGGGCCCGATCTCGATGAGGTGGCTCGCGTGGCGCAGCACGGCCACGTCGTGGTCCACCATCACGACGGAGTTCCCGTCGGCCAGCAGGTCGTCCATGACCCCCAGCAGCCCCTCTACGTTGGCCGGGTGCAGCCCGATGGAGGGCTCGTCCAACACGTAGAGCACACCGGTCGTGCGGCTGCGCACGGCGCGGGTGAGGGCCACGCGCTGGCGCTCGCCATTGGAAAGGGTCTCGCTGGCGCGGTCGAGGGTGAGATACCCCAGGCCCAGCTGCTCCAGCCTTTGCATGGGCTCGGCCATCTCACTGGTGATGGCATCGGCCATGGAGCGCATATCGGCCGGCAGCCAGGAGGCCACCGTGGGCAGCCAGTCCCGCAGCTCATCCAGGGTGAAGGCCGTCACTTGGGCAAGGTTCAGCCCGTCGATCTGGCTTTCCCGGGCCTTCTCCGACAGGCGCGTGCCGTGGCAGGCGGGGCAAACCGACTCGCAGAGGAACTTCGCCACCCGCGCCATGCCCTTCTCGTCCTTGGCCTTGGCCAGGGCGTTCTTCACGGTGTTCACGGCGCTGTAGAAGGTGAAGTCCAGCTCGGTGGCGTGGTCCTTGTTCTTGGGCACGTAGAGGATGTGGCGCTTCTCCATGGGGCCGCGCAGCACCATGTCCTGCTCGGCGTCGGTGAGGTCTTGGAAGGGCACGTCGGTGCGCACGCCCATTTCGCGGGCCACCTGGGGCATGAGCGACCACATGAGCTGTCGCCACGGAGCCACGGCGCCTTCGTCTAGGCTGAGGGTGGGGTCGGGCACCAGGGTGCTCTCGTCAATGTCGCGCACTACGCCCGTGCCCCCGCAGGCGGGGCAGGCACCGCCGCTGTTGAAGGCCAGGTCCTCGGCAGAGGGACCGTAGAATTCCACGCCGCAGGTAGAGCAGGTGATGGGTTGCTCGGCCGCCACGTTCAGGGTCGGCGCGTTGCGGTGGCCGTTGGGGCAGCAATGGGCGCCGAGGCGCGAGACCATGAGCCGCAGGTAGTTCAACAACTCGGTGGAGGTACCGAAGGTGGAATGCACGCCGGGCGTGCCCGGCCGCTGCCGTAGGGCCAGGGCGGCGGGTACGTGCAGCACCTCGTCTACCTCGGCGCGGCCCGCTTGGGCGATGCGCCGTCGCGTGTAGGTGGACAGCGCTTCAAGGTAGCGACGGCTGCCCTCGGCGTACAGCACGCCCAGGGCCAGCGAGCTCTTGCCCGATCCCGACACGCCCGCGATGGCCACGAGCTGACGCAGCGGCACCTCAAGCGAGAGGTTCTTCAAGTTGTGCACCCGCGCCCCGCGCACCTCGATGGCGGTCGGCTCGGTGAAGGTGGCGGAGACGGCGGGGTTCTCGTGCGGTGTGATGGCGGCTTCGACGTGTTCCATGGGGCTCGATTCTCGCGGAAGATATGCAAAGCGCCCCGCGAGATGCGGGGCGCTTTCAAGTTCGTGGAGCCAACGAGCGGATTCGAACCGCTGACCTACGCATTACGAGTGCGTTGCTCTACCAGCTGAGCCACGTTGGCGAAACACTTCTTTCGAAGCGGCTGCTTAGTATAGCGAAAGCGCGGGCGTGGCGCAAGCGGCTATCTGGGAAAGCGCAGCACAAGGTGGGCTGCGGCCAGCTCCGTGGTGGGCGGGTTGCGGGGGTCATTTGAATCTGGGAAGGATTATAGGGTGGGTCGCGCCGCCCACGGTATACTGATCGGCATTGGAAAATCCGCAGAGGGGAACCGTTACCCTCCCGATAAACGTTGAGGTGCGTCCATGAGCTTGAGGTTTACGCTCGCGAGGGCCGTTGGGGCTGCGTCCACCTGGGGCCTGAAGCATGTGGCCCATCGACCGGCCGCGAATCTGCCGGGGCGCATGGCCCTGGCCATTGACCCGGCGCTGCTGGACGAGCTGCGCGGCAAGTGCGCCGAGGGTTCGGTCATCACCGTGGGCACCAACGGGAAGACCTCCACGAACAACCTGCTGGCCGATGCTTTCGAATCGGCGGGGCGCACCATCATCTGTAACCGCACGGGAGCGAACCTGGCGGCGGGCATCTCCTCGGCCCTGCTGCAGCAGCCGGCCGCCCAGTGGGGTGTGTTCGAGTGCGACGAGCTGTGGCTTGCCCACGTGCTGCCGCACCTGCGCTCGAACTACGTGGTACTGCTGAACCTGTTCCGTGATCAGCTGGATCGCTGCGGCGAAATCGACCGCATCCAGACGTCCATTGCCGGGGCGCTGGCGGCCTCGCCGGGTACCGTGCTGGTATACAACGCCGACGATCCGCTGTGCGCCTGCATCGCCGATACGGTGGCGAACCGCACGGTGGCCTTCGGCTTGGCCGAGTCGATGAATCTGGCTCAGAACACCGTGGCCGATGCCCAGATGTGCCAGAAGTGCGACGGCATGGTGCAGTACCATTACCGCCAGTACGGCCAGCTGGGCGACTACTACTGCACGGCCTGCGATTTCGCGCGGCCCGCGCTGGACTACGCCGGGCGCGCCGTTCGCCTCACGCCGGCGGGGGTGTCGATGGAGGTGTGCGGGCCTGCGGCCTGCGAGCAGGTGCGCACGCCCCAGGCGACGCCCTATGCCGCTTACAACCTGGTGGCGGCCTACGCGCTCTGTCGCGAGGCGGGCATCCCGACGCCGGCCTTCCAGCGTGCGGTGGACGCTTTCGACCCGCGCAACGGACGTTTGCAGCGCTACCGTCTCGGCGGTCGCGACGTGCTGCTGAACTTGGCGAAGAACCCCACGGGCTTCAATCAGAACCTGAAGATCGTGGAGGTGGACCGCGGGCCGAAGATGGTGGCCTTCTTCATCAACGACCAGGTGGCCGACGGCCGCGACATCTCCTGGATTTGGGATATCGATTTCGAAGAGCTGGTCGGCCAGGAAGACACTGTGGTGTTCGCCGGGGGCTCGCGAGCCCATGATCTGGCCGTGCGCCTGAAGTACGCGGGCATTACGGCGGCGGTGATCGAGAACATCGAAGACGCGTTTATGCGCCTGGGAGCGCTGACGGCGGCGGGTGTGATGCCGGCCGATGCGGCGGTCTACGCCATCGCGAACTACACGGCCCTGCCGCCGGTGCACGCGGCCTTGGATGCCATGGAGGCGGCCGAGGGCGGCTCGGGGCGCGAAGCGGTTGGGGCTGCGGAAGCGGCTGCGGGAACGGAAGAGCCGCGGGCGGTAGCCGGGGAGGTGGCTGGTGCTGCGGCGAAGGATGCTGCCGGGATCGCCGGGCCCGCCGAGGTCGCTGGGGCCGTGCCCGCGTCCGAGCTCGCGCAGCCGGCCGGCTCAACGGCATCTGTGGTGATCGCCCATCTGCTGCCTGACCTGCTGAATCTCTACGGCGACGGCGGCAATGTGCGCATACTGGAACAACGTCTGCATTGGCGCGGCATTCCGGTGGAGGTGCGCCGCATCACCCATGGCGAGACCGTGGACTTCTCCACCGTTGACCTGGTGTTCATGGGAGGCGGTCCCGATCGCGAGCAGAAGCTGGCGAGCGAGCAGCTGCTGGCCATGCGCGACGATCTGGCCGCTTACGTGGAGGCCGATGGCCCTCTGCTCGCCATTTGCGGCGGTTATCAGATTCTCGGCACGCAGTGGTTGTGGGGCGACGAGCTGGTGGAAGGTTTGGCCCTCATCGATATGGAGACCCGTCGTCCGGGCACGTCGGCCAATCGCCTCATCGGCGACATGATGCTGACCTCGCCCTTGGCCAGCCGCCCCGTGATCGGTTACGAGAACCATGCCGGCCGCACCTATTTGGGCACTGGCGTGGAGTGCTTCGGCCGCGTGGTGGGCAAGGCGGGCTTCGGCAACAACGACAGCGAGGGTGTGGAAGGCGTGCGCTATCGCAATGTGGTGGGCACCTATTCCCACGGCCCGTTGCTATCGAAGAACCCCGAAGTGGCCGATTGGCTGCTCGCGCGGGCCCTCGAGCACTGGGCTGAGCGCACGGGTGGCGCTGCTCCCGCATGGGAGCCTCTCGATGATGCGGCGGAAGTCGCCGCCAACGAGGTGATGGTTCGCCGCCTGTCGTAGGGGCGCGATTATCGTGGCAAAATTATGGATATACTGCCACTGTCCTATGGCTTTTCGCTGGTAATGGGCCGTCTTTTCTTGCGCGGTGAATCCATTTTTACCAAAATGTAACCTCGATGAAGAGGTCTGTGGCTGCGCGCCATGGCAGAAATACCAACGAAAGCGAGACCGCACAGGATGGCCCAACCATCAGGAAACAATCACAACCCCCGCGCTCAGCGTGGGCGACACGCCTCTCAGCCGGTGGGCAAGGGCGCTCCGCGTCATTCCCAGCCCGTATCTTCCTCCCGTTCGCCTCATCACTCCCAGCCGGTGGGCAATCGCCAGCCGGCCCTGGATGGCCGACAGGCCAATTCCGCGCCCCTGCTGTCGGCGGCCGAGGTGAATCCCTATTCGCGTTCCGCGGCCGGTGACGATTACGCCTACGACCGCCGCCGCAAGAAGCGCCGCCGCATCGCTTTGGGCGTGCTGGCTGTGGTGCTGGCTGTAGCCTTGGGCGGCATCGGCATGGCCTTCGCCTATATCGGCAAGATCGAGTCCCAGCTCAACGTGGGCGTCACCGAGGAAGTTCAGCAAGCCCTCGAGAAGCCGGCGGAATACGACGGTGGCACCTTCTACATGCTGCTGTTGGGCACCGACAAGTCCAAAGAGCGCGATGCCGCCAACGAGTACGGCGACTCCTATCGCTCCGACTCCATGATCCTCACCCGCGTCGATCCGCAGAACAAGAAGGTCACCATGGTGTCGCTCCATCGCGACACCGAGATCGAGATCGATGGCTACGGCGCCCAGAAGCTGAATGCCTCCTACGCCATTGACGGGCCGGCTGGCGCCATCAGGGCCGTGTCCCAGATGGCCGGCGTGCCCATTTCCCACTATGCCGAGATCAACTTCGACGGCTTCAAGGACGTCGTCGATGCCCTGGGCGGTGTGGAAGTGGATGTGCCCATGGAGATTAACGACGACATGGCCGGCGGCCATGTGGATGCGGGCCTGCAGACTCTGAGCGGCGAGCAGGCGCTCATTTTGTGCCGCGCCCGTCATGCCTACGACGAGTACGGCGACGGCGACCGCTACCGTGCGGCCAACCAGCGCCTCGTGCTGGCCGCTATCGCCAAGAAGATCCTGTCGTCGGACGTGACCACCATCGCGAATACCGTGGAGACCATTTCCCAGTATGTGACCACCGACTTCAAGATCGGTGATATTCTGGCTCTGGCGAACTCCCTGAAGGACATCGACCCCGCAACAGACATCTATTCGGCCATGGAGCCCACCGAAAGCGAGTACCGTAACGACACCTGGTACGAGAAGCTGGACAAGCAGGCCTGGACGACTATGATGAACCGCGTGAAGCAGGGCCTGCCTCCCACGGAGGAAGACGTGGTGGACGAGCTGAACGGCACCGTGCTTGCCAGCGCGGGCGATGGCGCCGGCGGTGGTAGCGACAACGAGACCGGGGTGCAGTCGTCGAATGCCGGCGGCAAGACCTTCGGCGAGACGCGCACCGGCGTGGTCACCATCAAGAACGGTAACGGGGTCAACGGCGTGGCCGCTGAGGCGCTCGAGCGCATCAAGCCCTTGGGCTACACGGCCGATGCCAGCAACGCCAATTCCTTCAACTACGAGGAGACGGTGGTCGTCTTCGACACACCGGATCAGCGCGTGTACGCCGAGGAGCTCATCGATGCCCTGGGTTGCGGCCGCGCTGTGCAGAACTCTGGCGGCGAGTATATGTACGAGGGTGACTTCCTTATCCTGATCGGTTCGGACTGGGAGTAGGCGCCTCGCACGTGAGCGACCGCAGAGGGCCTCGGGGTTTCCCGGGGCCCTCTTGTCAGTAAAGGAGACCCATGCGATTCGTTTCGTGGAACGTGAACGGCATCCGCGCCGTGCTGAAGAAGAACTTCCTGGAAGTGTTCGATGCCTTCGACGCCGACATCTTCGCCCTGCAGGAAACCAAGTGCCAGGTAGGCCAGGTGGAGCTGGATCTGCCCGGCTACCACCAGTATTGGAGCGCCGCCGAGAAGAAGGGCTATTCGGGCACCGTGGTGTTCACCCGCGAGGAGCCCCTGCGCGTGCTGCACGGCCTGGGCAACGACTATCTGGATGCCGAGGGGCGCATTGTGGCCTGCGAGTTCCCCGGTTTCTGGTTCGTGGACGTGTACACGCCGAACTCCCAGAACGAGCTGGCCCGCATCGACCACCGCATGGAATGGGACGACGCCTTCCGCGACTTCTGCAAGGGGTTGGAGGCCGGCATCCTGCCGAGCGGCGAGGCGAGCGACCCGAAGCCTGTGGTGATGTGCGGCGACTTCAACGTGGCTCATCAGGAGATTGACCTGAAGAACCCCGGTCCCAACCGCGGGGCCTCGGGCTTTTCTGACGAGGAGCGCGGGAAGTTCACCGAGCTGTTGGATGCGGGCTTCACCGACACCTTCCGCCTGCTGCATCCCGAGGAGATGGGGCGCTACACCTGGTGGAGCTATCGGTTCCGCGCCCGTTCCACCAACGCGGGATGGCGCATCGACTACTTCCTTGTGAGCGACGCCCTGCGTGATGCGGTGGTGGCCGCGAGCATCTACGACGACGTAGAGGGCTCCGACCACTGCCCCGTGGGCCTCGATCTGGATCTTGCGTAAGGGCGTCTGCGTCTCCCGCGGCTTCAAAGGGACGGTCGGGCGCTCGTCGCGCCCTGCCCCGGCCGCGCCCTCTCGACCGGCGCCCTGTCCCGGCTGCGCCCTCGTGGTCCCGTAGGGGCGGCCTTCAGCCCGCCCACTCGCCCTCCCGTCCGTCCGCCAAGTCGCACTCCCTTCCCGTAGGGGTGGCCTGCGGGCCACCCGCCGAGCTTGCGGCAGCCGGCTCGTCACAACCCCTTCCGAAAGGATCGTCATGTTGCGCATTACCGTTATTGCCGTGGGCAAGCTGAAGGAGAAGTTCTGGACGGCGGCCTGCGACGAGTACCTGAAGCGGCTGCGGCCCTATGCCAAGGTGGCCGTGGCCGAGATCGCGGATGTGGATCCGGCCCGGGCTGGGGGCGTGGAAGCGGCCCGCGACCGCGAGGGCGAGGGCATTCTGGCAGCGGTGCCGGAAGGGGCGCGGATCATTCTCATGGCCATCGAGGGGAAGCAGCGCTCCAGCGTGGATTTTTCCCGGCACCTGGACGAGCTGGCCCTGCGCGGGGACAGCGACCTGGCCTTCGTCATCGGCGGCTCGGACGGCGTGAGCGAGGCTGTGCGCGCCCGGGCCGACGAGACCTTCTCCTTCGGTCCCATCACGCTGCCCCACAACCTGGCCCGGGTGGTGCTGCTCGAGCAGATCTACCGCGCCTTTAAGATCTCCCGCGGCGAGCCGTATCACAAGTAGGGGCGCTTGTGTGGACAAAAAACGACGGTTATCGTAGTTTAGAAGGCACGGTGGGGCGCGATCATTGAACGAGACCAGGGAAAACGCTCGCCGGTCACTTGCCCAGACTACGAGAACCGTCGTTTTTTGTCCATAGGAGATGGCGGTAGCTCTTCCGGGAAGCCTCCCTCGTCCGTTGCGCCGCCGTTCCGCAGCCCTATTTCGCCACGACCTCCACGGTCACCGCGGCAGGAGCGGGCAGCTCGGCAGTGCAGTGGGGGCAGCGGGTGGCGCCCACGTTGATCTCCTCCAGGCAGAAGGGGCAGGTGGGAGCGTGCTCGATGACCTCCTCGCCTTTGGCGTTCTTGAGGAAGGGCAGCTTCGCCGTGCCGTCTTTCATCTTGTTGAAGGCCTTCACGATCATGAACACCACCCAGGCCACAATGAGGAAGTTGATGATGGCGCTGATGAAGGCCCCGAAGTCGATGCCGTTGGCGGTACCTGCCACGGGGATGGTGAGGCCGGCCACGTCGGTGCCATTGCCCCCGGTGATGAGCTTGATGAGCGGGTTGATGATGTCCTCGGTCAGCGACGTGACGATAGCGGTGAACGCCGCGCCGATGATGATGCCGACGGCCATGTCGATCACGTTGCCGCGGTTGATGAATTCCTTGAACTCGGCGAGGAGGCCTTTCATGGGCAGTCCCTTCTCGTGTGATGCCTTCTGTCTTGGTATTATCCCGCTCTTTCGCCGCGCGTCTATAGCGTCGTGATAACATGGCCCCAACCGTTTACAAGGAGTTACGACAACCGTGGATACAGCGAAGATTGAAGCAGGCGTGCGCCTGATTTTGGAAGGTATCGGAGAAGACCCCAACCGCGAGGGGCTGCTGGAAACGCCCGCGCGCGTGGCCCGTATGTACGAGGAAGTGCTCGGGGGCCTGGAGGAAGACCCGTCGCGCCATTTCGACGTGACCTTTGATGAGGGCCACAGCGAGATTGTGCTGGTGGGCGACATCCCCTTCTACAGCATGTGCGAGCACCACTTGGCGCCGTTCTTCGGGCGGGCGCACGTGGCCTACATCCCCGGCGAGGACGGCCGCATCTGCGGCATCTCGAAGCTGGCCCGGCTCGTGGACGGCTTCGCGAAGCGTCCCCAGGTGCAGGAGCGCCTGACCGGCCAGATCGCCGACACCCTGGTGGAGGCGCTCAATCCGGCCGGGGTCATCGTGGTCATCGAGGCGGAGCATTTGTGCATGTCCATGCGCGGTGTGAAGAAGCCCGGCGCGAAGACGACGACCCGGGCCGTGCGCGGCTGCTTTACAACCGACGCCGACGCCCGCGCCGAAGCGCTGTCGCTGATTTTCCGCTAATAGAGAGGAAGTCCCCTATGAAGTGCGTTATCTCCGTTCTGGGCAAGGACCGTTCCGGTGTCGTTGCCGCCATCGCTGGCGTGCTGGCCGAGTGCGGCGCCAACATCGACGACATCTCCCAGACCATTCTGGGTGAGGGCCGCATGTTCTCCATGACCATGATGGTGTCGCTGGACGTGGCCACCGCCGACTTCAACACCGTGCAGGAGCGCCTGGCCGCCACCGGCGAGAGCCTCGGCATGCAAGTGCTCATCCAGCGCGAGGACGTCTTCCAGGCCATGTACCAGATTTAAGCGGCGCAAAAGGAGATCCCGTAAGGGAGGGCTTCGCTTTGTGTTGCGGGCGGTGCTGCTCCGATGCAGACGGGGGGGTGGGCGTAGGCCAATCCGCTCGAATCCGCCGGCAAAGCTGGTGACAAAAACCGGATGGGAAATGCGCGTAATTCGACTTATGCAGCAAATTTGCGTCCGCGGGCTGCATGGTGCGGGGCCGATCAGAGGTTCGTGGTGCGTTTGATCTGGGGAATTCCAATACGGATGAGGGAAATGCGGTGTTTGGCTGAGATGGGTTTGCTATATATCTCGAAAAACGTGCATTTTTATCCCCCAATCTGTCACCGGCGAAGTTGTGCGCGAGATGTCTTCGGATAAGCCCGGATTGTGCCGGCTGTAACATGATGTGCGAGTGAAGCGGTTGAGCGGTTGGAGCGCGAGGTTGCTATGACGAAAATCTACACCTGCAATGTGCCCATCGAAGCGGATCTGGTGGATGCCTTTTGCGTGCTGCAGAAAGGCTTTACCGACCAGTTCGTGTACTACGACAAGCAGCGCGCTTGCCGCTATATGGGGCTTGGCCGCTGCATCGCGCTACCGAGTTTGCGCGAGGTGGAATGCGAGTACGGCAGCGAGGGTGCCGGGACGCACGGGACAGCCGACGCTGCCGCCCAGCAGCCGCCGGTGTTCTTCTCTTTCAACCGCTTCGACAGCACGAATCCGGCGCCCGCCGACGAGCTGATGGCTTCTTTCCCCCGACTGCGCTTCATGCTGCCGGAAATCGTGCTCATCGAGAACGAGCGTGGACGCTTTCTCCAGGTGAATTCCTTGGGGCCGGTGTACCCGGGACGCGTGGCGCGCTTCGAGCGGCTCTGCGCTCAGGCGCCGGCGCGCGAGGCGGTGGCCATCCCGTTCACGCTGGAGCCGGATTCCCGGGCGCAGTGGGACGCCCAGATGGTCGCGGCTCTGGGGGCCATTGCCGCCGGCCGTGTGTCGAAAGTGGTGCTGTCGCGGCGCAAGCGTCTGACAGCGGCCCATCCCTTCTCATCGAAGGACCTGCTCGTGAATCTCATCGATGGCGACGGGCGCGGTACGGTGCTGCTGTACCGCTACGCCGATGTGTTCTTCTGCGGCTGCACGCCCGAGCTGCTCGTGCGCAAGCAGGGCGATCGGGTGGAGTCCATGTGTCTGGCGGGCACCTGCCCGGTGGGCGCCACGCCCGAGGCGTCAGATGCGCTGGCCGCCGCGCTCATGGCCGACGGGAAGAACCGCGCCGAGCACGATTACGTGGTGCAGCTGATCCGCGGCGTGCTCGACCGCGTGTGCTACGACGTGGCCGTGCCCGCGGCGCCCGAGATCATGCGGCTGGCCCACGTGCAGCATCTGTTCACGCCGGCTCGGGCTCGAGTGCTCGCGGGCATCACCCTAGCTGATCTTATGGAAGACTTGCACCCCACCCCCGCCGTGGCCGGCACCCCGGTGGGCGAGGCGCGCATGCTGCTGCGGGCCATCGAGCCCTACAGCCGCGGATTTTACGCCGGGGCCTGCGGCTTTGTGGATGCCGCCGGCGATGGTGAGTTCTCCGTGGCCCTGCGCACCGGCGTGTTCGACGGCGAGGGCGGCTGGGTCTACGGTGGCTGCGGCATTGTGGCCGAGAGCGACCCCGACGCCGAGTACGAGGAAATTGACCTGAAGCTGAAGACCATTCTGTCGGCCTTCGGAAAGGACGCATGATGACCCCGACCACCTCCCCGGCTCTGGCCGCTGCGACCACTCATCAGCAGGATACCGCCCTGTTCGTGGCGGCCTTCTTCGATGAGCTGACCCGCTGGGGCGTGCGCGACGTGGTGGTCAGCCCCGGATCGCGCTCGACGGCCCTGGCCATGGCGGCCCACGAACTATCCTGTCGCCGCCCCCACGACCTGCGTCTTTTCGTGGATATCGATGAGCGCGGCGCCTCCTTCCTGGCGCTGGGCATGGCGAAGGCGAGCGGGCGGCCCGTGGCTTTGGTGTGCACGTCGGGTACGGCCCTGGCGAACTACTATCCAGCTGTCATCGAGGCCTCTACCTCCCGGGTGCCTCTCATTGTGCTGTCGGCCGATCGGCCGCCGCAGCTGCAAGGGCTCGGCGCCCCCCAGACCACCGACCAGCTGAAGGCCTACGGCGATCACGTGCGTGCCTTCCGCGCCATGCCCTTGCCGGCTGGCCGCGACCGCGATATCGCCTTTGCGCGCCAGGCGGCCCGCGAGGCGGTGCTGGCGGCCCTCGGTCCCTCGGCCACCGTGGCCGACGACCTGGCTGCGGGCGGTCTGCGATCCGGCCTTGACAACTTCGGCGAGCTGGCGAACTACGACCCGAACCTCCAGGTTGCCGCGCGGGCCTCAGGTCACTACGCCGGTCCCGTGCACCTGAACTTTCCCCTGGCCGCGCCCTTGAAGCCCGATTTCCCCGGCGCCGATATGCAGGCAGTGCTGCGCGGCGCACGCGACTGCTTCTCGCTGGGGGCCCGGGCGGTCATGCCCGCGCGCCGCAAGGGCGATGACGCGGTGTCGCTGACCGTGGGACCGCTGTTCGGTTCCACCGGCCAGCTGTCGGCTGCCAGTGTGGCCGCCATCGAAGAGGCCCTGCGCAAGCGTCCCGCCCTCGTGCTCGTGGGCGAGGGGGCTTGCGAGACTTTGGCCGAGGCCGAGGAGATCGTGGCCTGGGCGCGCCGCTGGTCGTTTCCGCTTTTGGCCGACCCGCTCTCGGGTTTGCGCTCGCTCGACGAGCCGCTCGTCATCGACAACTACGACAACCTCTGCCGCCGCGCCAGCTGCCCGGCCCCCGAGGTGGTCATCCGCTTCGGCCGCTATCCCGTGTCGAAGGCCGCCACGGCCTTCCTTGAGAAGGCGCGTCCGCTGTCCATCGTGGTGGATGTGGCCGAAACACGCGACTTCAACCTGGCTACCGACGTGTTCGTGGGCACCACGCCCCTCGGTTTCGTGCGCAGCTCTTGGCACGGCGAGGGCCGCAAGGTGCAGCGGAACTTCGCCGAGGCCTGGGTGGCCGCCAACGACGAGGCGCGCCTGCGGGTGCTCGCGGTGGAGAAGGCCGGCGAGGTGGAGGGCGCCTATGTGCGCGCTCTGCTGGAGCTGATTCCCGAGGGGTCGTGCCTGTTCTCGGCCAACTCCATGCCCATTCGCGCTCTGGACACGTTCTATCTGAAGGATGGAAAGCCCATCGCGGTAATGGCGAATCGGGGCCAGAACGGCATCGACGGCGTGGTGTCCACGGCTTTGGGCGTGGCCCAGCACTTCGCTCAGACGACGTTTCTCACCGGTGATTTCACGTTGCTGCACGACCTGAATGCCTTGGCGCTCCAGCGCGAGATTAAGCAGATGCACAAGAGCGCTGCGGAAGGGGAGGCCGCGGTGCCCGCGGCAAACATCGCGGAGGCCGAGAGCGCCGCGGCATGCCCCTCGGCCGTGCCGTCGGCCCGCGCCGCAGGTGCCTTCGCACCGCGTCGCGGGGCCCATGCGGCGCCCGACCCCGATGCCACGGTGGCCTTCGACCCTATCGCCGATGTCACGCTGGCCGGTGACGGGACCATGGATGTCGGAGCCGTCGCTGCTCCTGTTGCCGTTGACGAGGGATCCCTGCTCGACGATGGCGAGCCCGAGGCGACCGTGCCGTCCATCGTCGTTGTGCTTCTGAACAACAACGGCGGAGCCATCTTCGACATGTTGCCCCAAGCTTCCGACGATCCCTACTTCGAGCGTCTGTTCCTGGCGCCCCAGGACGTGGATTTCCAGGCAGCTGCCGATGCCTTTATGGTGCCCTCGGCCCGGGTGACCTCGGTGCGGGACTTTCGTGAGGCCTATGCGGGTTTCTTGGGACACCCGGGCATCAGCCTCATCGAAGTCGCCCTGCCCCTGCGCGGTGTGCGCGACCGCTACGCTCCCTACCAGGCCTAGGCGGCCGCAATACGGGAGGAGGAGAGCGCTGTGCCAGAAGAGCGGCGGAAGATGCCGATAGCCGGGCTGAGCTGGCGGAAGACGCCGATCGCAGGGCGGCCGGAGAAGACTCCGGTAATTCTGCTGCACGGGTTCGCCCAAACCCCCGCATCGTGGAATGGGATCGCGTCGGTCCTCCAGGAGCAGGTTCGGCGCACCTATGCCCCGAACCTGTTTGAGCCAGAGAGTGGCCTTGCCCTTCGTGCGTGCGACTGCGGGGAAGAGTTGACGGCGACTGGCGACGCGGCTTGCGACCGATCCGGCAGCCCAACGGGTGATCTGGTCGCCGACCCGGCTTGTGACGTCGCCGCCAGTCCGACCAGCGATCCGGCCGACCATCCGATCGCCGACCCCCTCGCTTCGCTGGGGGCGGTGTGCGACCGCGTGGCCGCCATTGTGCACCTGGTGGCACGGGCGGAAGGAGTCCCGGTGCTCGTCGGCTACTCCATGGGCGGCCGTATTGCCGCCGAGACCCTCGTGCGTCACCCCGACCTTCCCCTGGTCGGTCTTGTGCTGGAAAGTGCCGGTTTGGGGCCGACCGACGAGGCTGCCCGCGCCGTGCTGGCGCGTCGCAACGGGGAATGGGCCGCACGGCTGCGCGATGAGGGGGTCGCGGCCTTCATGGACTGGTGGGAGACACTGCCCCTGTTCGCCACCCAGCGCGACCTGCCCCCGGTTGCCCGCGCCGCCATCCGCGCCGAGCGCGAGGCCCACGACGCTGAGTCCCTTGCCCGCTCCCTGGAAGCCTGGGGCGCTCACCATCAGGCTGCTGAGGCCGAAACCCTGGCCGCCCTGGTCGCCGTTCGCCAGGCCGGCCTTCCCGTGCGCTACCTGGCCGGCGCTTGCGATGCCAAGTACGCCGCGATGGCCGATCGCGTGCGCGCTGTCGGTCTTCCCGTTGTCCTCATCCCGCTGGCTGGCCACAACACACATCTCGAGCAACCTGAGGCCTTTCTTCGTGGACTTGGCCCATTTCTGGCTTAGAAAGAACGGTTTGGGGGACAAAACGCCCGAAAATCCAGCAAAACAAGGGGCAAAAACCGTCGCTTCGCTCCAAAACCCCAGGTCCCACTACTTCGAACTGAAGCCTTCGTCCCCCAAACCGTCGATTCCAAGCCAAAAACGCGCTGGCGGACATTTCGATAAATTATGACCTGCAAACTTTCTTTATTGTGCTAAAGTAGCGGCCATGAATTTCGTGCAGGGACATAAAAGCGGCATGGACGACGCGGCGCTGGCCGTGGCGAGCCAGCATATCGCCCAGCAGTCGTGCGGCGCGGTGGCCTGCGCTCTCATGAGCGCGCATAAGGCCGCCCAGTGTTGCACCGAGTCGGTCGAGCGTGCCCTGACTAGTGCGCACAAGGCCGCCCAGTGTATCGCCGAGGCCGCCCGCGCTGTGGCCAGCCAGCACTTGGCCCAGCAGTCCCCGCGCGAGATCTCCCCACAATTTGAGTTTCGATACCTTTAGCACACGGGTTTTCGCCCGTGGCTATTTTTTTGTAGCCACAGGCGAAAAGTCGTGTGCGGAATTGGTGCGGGCCGCAGGGCGCGCGAAACTCGCGCCGTCGGGGGAAAGCGACGGTGGGCAGGAAAAGCACGACGAGAAAGAAGAAAAAGATGATCGCGAAAATTCTTCTAGTAGTGGCCTTTGTCGCCGTTGCGGTGGCCGTGGGCATCTACTGCCGACGTCATACCGGTACGGTTGACGGCTTTATCTTGGGCGGCCGCAACGTGGGCCCGTGGATGAGCGCTTTCGCCTACGGCACCAGCTATTTTTCGGCCGTGGTGTTCGTGGGCTATGCTGGACAATTCGGCTTCAAGTACGGCCTGTCGGCCACCTGGGCTGGCATCGGCAACGCCATTTTGGGATCGCTGCTCGCCTGGTGGATCTTAGGCCCGCGCACCCGCGAGATCACTCATCGCCTGAAAGCCGCCACCATGCCGGAGTTCTTCGGGAAGCGCTACGATTCCCGGGCGCTGCGCATTGCGGCGGCGGCCATCATCTTCGTGTTCCTCATTCCCTATACGGCCAGCGTGTACAATGGTTTGTCGCGCCTGTTCGGCATGGCCTTCGCCCTGCCCTATGACGCCTGCGTGATCGGGATGGCCGTGGTCACCTGCCTCTATGTGGTGCTCGGTGGTTACATGGCTACGGTGATGAACGACTTCATCCAAGGCATCGTGATGCTGCTCGGCATTATCGCGGTTATCGTGGCGGTCATTCTGAACAACGGCGGCTTTTCCGAGGCCATTATCAGTCTGTCGCAAATCCCCGCCGAGGGTACGGCTATGCAAGGGCCTTTCATCAGCTTCTTCGGGCCCGATCTGTTCAACCTGCTCGGTGTGGTTATCCTTACCTCGCTCGGTACCTGGGGCCTGCCGCAGATGGTACAGAAGTTCTACGCCATCAAGACGGGTCCCGCCATTAAGCAGGGCGCCATCATCTCCACGGTGTTCGCGTTTGTCGTGGCGGGCGGCTCCTACTTCCTCGGCGGCTTCGGGCGCCTCTACGAGGGCCAGATCGAGTACGCGGCCAACGGCACGCCGGTTTACGACTCCATCATTCCTACCATGCTGTCAACCCTGCCTGATGTGCTTATCGGCCTGGTGATCGTGCTGGTGCTGTCAGCGTCCATGTCCACGCTGTCGTCGCTCGTGCTCACGTCGTCGTCCACGCTCACCATCGACCTCATCAAGGGCAATCTCATCAAGAATATGTCCGAGAAGCAGCAGCTGACCTGGATGCGCGGCCTGTTGGTGGTGTTCATCGCCATTTCGGCGGTTATCGCGCTGTTCCAGTACCATTCCAGTATCGTGTTCATCGCCCAGCTGATGGGCTACTCCTGGGGCGCGCTGGCCGGCTCGTTCCTCGGCCCCTTCCTGTGGGGCCTGTACTCGGGCCGCATCTCGAAGGCGGCCGTGTGGTGCTCGTTCGCTGTGGGCGTGGGCCTGACCGCGGTGAACATGGGCCTGGGGCTGTTCGGTGGCACGCCGCTTATCGCGAGTCCCATCAACTGCGGCGCGCTGTGCATGCTGATCTCCCTGGCCATCGTGCCGGTGGTGAGTTTGTTCACGCCAGCGGTGCCGTTCCAGATCAAGCCGCCCACGCCCGATGGCGCCATCGATCGCGAGTACGACCGCGAACTGGCGCAGGAGGAGCTCGCCAGCGCCCAGGTGGGTGCTGCAACTGACGTGTAGGGACGCGCCGCCGCCACGGCACCGTTTACCGCAAGCGTGCAGGAGGTGCGCTGCCTCGGGGCCGCCTTTCGCGGGAACCAAAGCGCCTTTTAGCGACACCTCTTCCCGGATTATTGACACAAAAGCCCGCTTTGGTTCCCTCACCGCCTTTTTGGGCGCTTATAGGGGAAAGTTGACCTGGTGTTTTGCTGAGTTTCGGAAGCAAAGTGCTCTTTTGGGGCATACTCGGGGGAACCAAACCGGGGTTTTGTGACAGTTTTCTTCTGTGCCGTGTCGCGAATGCCCACTTTGGTCCCTTTGCGGGGTTGCTCGGGATCGCTCGGGGTCGCGGGAGGGGCTCTCGAGAGCCGGTTCGGCCCATTCTGCGCAATTGCCTGGGCGATAGCGCCGCCAAACTTTACCAACTCGGATATACTTATGCCCATCTGTAGTCCGAGCGTTCGGCCACTTCGCAGGGGAGGGCGCGAACGGAAGGAGAGTTATGGAAGGATTCGATCTTATAGCCACGGGCCTGTGGTCTATCGTGCCGCCGATTCTGGCGCTGGTACTGGCCCTGATCACGAAGGAGGTGTACTCGTCGCTGACCGTCGGCGTGTTCGTGGGCATGATCATTTACCAGTTCACGCTGAATGGCGCCGGTGCCGAGCAATTGGTGGCCTCCTTCACCATGGTGCCCCAGATGATGGCCGAGCAAATTGCCGGCAACGGGGCGCTCTTGCTGTTCCTTGCGCTTTTGGGGGCGCTCACCGTGGTCATCGCCACGGCCGGCGGTTCCCGGGCCTACGCGGAATGGGTGACTACCCACGTGAAGAACGCCCGGGCCGCCTCCATCCTCACGGCGCTTCTGGGCATCATCATCTTCGTGGACGACTACTTCAACTGCCTCACCGTGGGCGCCGTCATGCGCCCGGTGACCGACAAGTTCAAGGTCAGCCACGAGAAGCTCGCCTGGATCATCGACTCCACGGCGGCCCCGGTCTGCATCATCGCGCCGGTGTCCTCGTGGGCCGTGGCCGTGGGCGGCTACATGGGCGAGGACGGCTTCAACACCTTCGTGGCCTCCATTCCCTACAACTTCTACGCGCTGCTCACCATCTTCTTCGTGTTCTTCATGCTGTTCATCCAGAAGGACTTCGGTCCCATGGCGGCGGCTCAGGATGTGGCCAATGATCGCATTCCGTCGGCCGGCTCGGCCCTTGAGGCCGTGTCGCTGGCCCGCATTGCCGACAAGGCCCAGGTCGATCTGGAAGGCGCGCCGAACATCCCCACGGTGGTGACCGAGGAAGGCGACGTGGACGATGCGGCTGCCGGCGCCATCGAGGAGTACAAGGGCCTCAACATCTCCGACCGCGGCACCATTTGGGATCTCATCGTGCCCATTCTCGTGCTCATCGTGTTCTCTATCCTGGGCATGATGTACATGGGCGGTTTCTTCAGCGGCGTCGACTTCGCCACGGCCGTGGGCGAGAACCCGGTCATGGGCCTGTGCATCGGCGCCTGCGTGGCGCTCGTGTGCGCCGCCATTATGTTCCTGCCCCGCAAGCTCATGAACCTCGGCGGTTTCGTGGAGGCCATGTCCGAGGGCGTGCGCTCCATGATCGGCGCCATCATGATCCTCGTGCTGGCCTGGTCCCTCGGCGGCTGCTGCCGCTACCTGCTGGGCACCGGCGAGTTCGTGTCCGGCTTCCTGAACGGCCTGGGTGTGGGCCTCGACCTGCTGCCGGCTATCATCTTCCTGGTGGCGGCGTTCATCGGGTTCGCCATGGGCACCAGCTGGGGCACTATCGCGCTCATCCTGCCCATCATCATCGGCGTGTTCGATGCAAGCGACCCGCTGTTCCTCGTGGCGGTGGGCTCGGCTCTGGCCGGTGCGGTGTACGGCGATCACATCTCGCCCATCTCGGATACCACCATCCTGTCCTCAGCCGGTGCCAAGTGCAACCACCTGCGCCACGTGGCCACGCAGATTCCCTACGCCACCTTGGTCATGGTTGTGTGCTTCGTGGGCTACATCATCGCCGGTATCACCAAGACGCCGTGGATCTCCCTGGGTCTGGGCCTTGTGCTCATCGTGGTGGCTGTGCTCGTGCTCACCAAGATGGAGGCGAAGCGGGCTGCTGCCGAGAAGTAGGCTGCCTGGCGGGTTTCCCGTTTCCGCGAACGCGAAAAGGCTCCCCGTGGGGAGCCTTTTTCGTGGAGTGACGCGGGCTGAGCTGCGGGGGCTGCGGGGGCCGTGGCCGTTGGCGGCCCTGCGGGTGGCCTGCGCTCCCGACACTGACTCAAATCATGAAAAAGCCCCTGTTCAGGGGCTTTTTTCTGTGGGTGATTACGGAAGCGGCGCGGTCTAGGCCGCGGCTGCGGCCTCGGCGAGCAGGCGTTGGCTCTCGGCGATGAGGCGTCCGGCCAAAAACTCCTTGCCCATCTTCTCGTCGCGTGAACAGTTGAGCAGCATGTCCAGCGTGATGCTGTCGAAGTAGGCGTCGTAGCCGTCGAGAACCAAGTCGTAGGCGCGCTTGATGCCCTGGACCATGGGAGCGCCGGCGCGATCCTTGCGCCGTGCACGTGTGGTGTCCTTGGCATCGTCGTCAAGGGCGTTCACCACCTGCAAAAGCGTGATGTCGGCGGGACTTTTTGCCAGTCGATACCCACCGTGCTTACCGGGTCGTGCCTCGATGATGCCGGCATTGCGCAAAAGCTGCGCCAGCTGGATCAGATAGTCGCGAGGAATCGACATGTCCTGGGCGATATCTTTCGACGAGCAGGTTTGCTCCTGCGCGGCCAGGTACAGAACGGCGCGCAGTCCATAATCTGTTGATGCTTTCAGTTGCACTGCAGCCTCCTATCTTGCCGACACCTCCGGGCTGCAGCGTGCGCCGCATCGACAGCCGCATCCGACGTGCCGTCGGTGCGCGTCACCCGAAGATGTGCCGGAGGCGGTCTGTTTTGCCATCCGACACTTGCAGTGTAGCCATGGGGAAACCGCTTATACAAGGGTTGTACCAAACGATGAGCGGGCCGATTCGCATACGTTGCCGTTTCGTGAGAAACGACCGGGCTGGGGCTTCTCCGCAGGCGGCGCCGCCTCGGTTGCGGCCGGGGGGCTCAAGCCCGCCCGCAACGTGGGCAACGGGGGCGACGCGGTGGGGCGTGACGGGGCTAGCGCTCGCGCGAGCGCTGCGCGCGGCGTGCGCGGCGGTAGATGGCAAACGTCCAGAAGGCGGCCACGGCGATGGTGAGGGCGGCCCAGAGCCAATCAACGGGACACAGATTGAAAGCTGCCAGCACAAGAGAGCCAAGCGTTACCAGGCCGAACACAAGGTCGCCCATTTGGCTCAATCTTCAGGTAAGCAGTTTTCTATATACTTGCTTGATGCCCCATTCGGAAAGTGAAGAAGAAGGTATAATTCTCGTAGATAAAAGGCCCGCTAAAAGCGCCATTCCGAGGAAGGTTTTGTTATGGAGCGGCGGCAGCAGATTATATATATGCAGGTTCGCCTTGTGCGTAAGGCGGCGGAAGCGTGGGGGGTTCCTATCGATGAGGCGGTTAAGCGTCTTGCAGCATTTCAGGTACCCCAATATATCGAGGACAACTACGATCTGCTTCACATGGAGGGCGACGAGGCTATTTTTGCGGACATTACCCAGCTGATGGAGCGGAGAGGGGCGATGGCCGATGCAGCAACTTGTTGATGGACTCCGCCTTTATCATGGCAGCTATACCCTTGTGGAGTGCCCCGATATTGCCAAGTGCGCAAAGTTTAAGGACTTTGGCCAAGGCTTCTACCTCACAAGCTCGCTGGAACAGGCACGCAGTTTCGCCTCCCTTTCCCTGAGAAAAGCCAAGGCGAACGGACTGGTGGAATCTGGCTATAAGCGGGGATGGGTGTCCAGTTATTTGTATCATGACCAGGGAGAGCCCCTGAGTATTTTGGCATTTGACGAAGCTGATGAACCTTGGCTTCACTGTGTTGTCGCCCATAGAAAAGAGGGCGCATTCCCAGAGGTTCTTGCGGAATGCATTGCCTTTGATGTAATTGCTGGAAAAATTGCCAACGATGCCACGAACGCGACCATTACAACCTATATGGCTGGGGCCTTCGGCCCGCTCGGATCCTCTCAAGCAGATGAGATATGCATCAGCCTGCTTTTGCCGGAACGCCTGACGGACCAGTTCTGCTTCCGAAGCGAGAAAGCTCTGGCCCATCTTGCCTACGAGGGGGGCGAGCGCGTATGACCCCGGCTGCTTCCGCCATTTCCAATGCCATAGATTTGACGGCCACGATGGCCATCGATCAAATCTCCCGAGAGAGCGGCGAGCCGCCCACGGTTGTTCTCGTGGATTTTCTTTCGTCGAAAACGGGCGTTCAGCTTTTCGATGACTCGCTTAAGCTCTGGTGGGACGGACCGAGCGCTGCAGCTCGCGCCTACGAGGGATAAGCTTCCTGTCGGGGATCAATGTCGCCAAGTCCGCGCTACGCCAGCCCCAACACCTGCATGACGAGCAGAACCGCAGTCAGGGCCGCCACCACGCCCACGGTGGCCCACAGCAGCACCTTCGACACGCGGCGCGAACGGTACGCGCCCATGATGCGCTTGTCCGCCGAGATGATGGCCATGAACGCCAGCAGAATGGGCAAAATGACGCCGTTGACGAACTGGGCCGTCAGCATCATGGCCAAGAGGTTCATATCGGGCAGCAGCACCACGATGGCCGAGAACGCGATCACGAAGGTGAAGATGGACTTGAACGTGGGGGCCTCGCGCCACTTGAACGACACGCCGGCCTCCCAGCCGAAGGCCTCGCAGATGACAAAGGCCGTGGTCAGCGGCAGCACGCAGGCCGCCAGAAACGATGCGGCGATGAGGCCCACCGCGAACAGGGCCTCGGCGTAGGGGCCGGCGAAGGGGGCCAGGGCCGCAGCGGCGTCGGCAGCCGAGTCGATGGAGATGCCCGCGGGGAAGAGCACCGCGCCGGTGGTCACGATGATGAACCAGGCCACGATGCAAGCGGCGATAGTGCCCGAGACGGCATCCACCCGCTGGGAGAACAGGTCTTTGGTGGTCAGGCCCTTCTCCACCACGTTGCTTTGGGTGAAGAACATCATCCAGGGGGCGATAGTGGTGCCGATCATGGCGATGACGAGCGAGATGAAGCCGACATCGCCGACGAAGGTGGGCACCACGGTGTCGTGAGCCGCCGCGCCCCAGTCGGGCTGGGCCAGAAACGCCGCTACGATATAGGTGATGAACACGAGCGACAGAGCCAGAAACACATTCTGCACCCGCTTGTAGGAGCCGCCCACCACAAGCAGCCACACGGCGAGCGCCGCCACGGGCACCGAGATGTACTTCGACACGCCGAACATCTCCATGCCGCTCGCGATGCCGGCGAACTCCGAGAAGGTGGTGGCCACGTTGCCCACGAGCAGGGCCAGCATGGCGAAGGCCGCAAGCCGGATGCCGAAGCGCTCGCGGATGAGGGCCGCGAATCCCTTGCCGGTGACCGCTCCCATGCGCCCGGCCGTGGTCTCCACCACGATGAGCAGCACGCACATGATGGGGATGACCCACAGCGTGCCGAAACCGAAGTTGGCGCCGGCCGTGGAGTAGGTGGAGATACCGCCGGCGTCGTTGCCGGCCATGGCCGTGATGATGCCGGGACCCATGGCGGCCAAGATGAGCAGCAGGCGGCTGGGCGCGCGCTTGGGGCCGGTGCCCGGTTGTTCGCTGGCGGGAATGCCGGTCTCGGCCAGCTCGGAGGCGGCCTGGGCCATCTCGCGCTCGTTGGCGGTCAGCGAGGTTTTCTTCGCGTTCATGAATGGCACCTCGCTCGCTTAGTAGTGCAGGCCGCCGAGGTGCAGCGAGCCGGCCAGCTGCAGCAGAATGAGCGAGTAGAGGAACAGGCCCATCAAGCCCGCCACGGTGATGCCGGCGATGGACAGGGCGCTCATCTTCGTCTTGTCGCTGGCCACGTCGTCCTCGATGGCGTCCCAGGCGTCGTCGGTGGTGACGATGCCGAGCAGGGTGCCGTGCTCGTCCACCACGGGCATAGCGGGGATGTCGTACTTGAAGATGTCGGCGGCCACGTCCTCTTCCTCTTCCGAGGGCAGGCAGCTGATGATCTCGTCGAACATGATGTCGCCCATGAGGCGGTCGGCGTTGAAGAGAACGAGGGTGCGCAGGGAATTCACGCCGAGCAGCTTGCCGTACTCGTCGGTGACGTACACATAGTGCACCGTGGGGTGGTCCTCGGGCAGGGCGCGCAGCACCTCGATGGTGTCGCCCACGGTATAGGTGCGGGGCACGGCTACGAACTGGGTGGTCATCATGCCGCCAGCGGTGCCGTCCTTGTAGCCGAGCAGGCGACGAATCTCCGCGGCGTCCTCCACGCCCATGAGGCGCAGCAGCGTCTCGGCCTTCTCGTAGGGCAGGTCGCGCACGATATCGGCGGCATCATCCGGGTCCATGTTGCCGATGAGCTCGGCGGCCCGCGCGTCGGGCAAGTCGTCGATGAACTCGGCCTGGTACTCGTCTTCCATCTCGGAGATGGCCTCGGTGGCCCTCGCGTCGTCCAAATGCTCGAACACGCTGGCGCGCTGCTGGGGATCCAGCTGTTCTAAGATGTCGGCCACGTCGGCGGGGTGCAGCTCGTCCAAGCGGCGGTGGGTCACCGACAGCTGCACTTCCGACAGGTCGCGATCGAGCAGGTCCATGTAGTTCCAGGCGATCAGCTGCTCGTCCACCTTCTTGTGGAACAGCTTCGCTACGTTCACCACGGCCTTCTCCACCAGGGGGTGCAGCCCGCGCAGGATGCCGCGCACGCCCACCTCGGCGCCGAGCAGGCGCAGCTGGGTGCCCGATTGGGACAGCTTCAGGTCGTTCACGCGCACGACCTTCATGCCCTGGGTGTCCACGATCTGGCGGTCCATAAGGTCGCGGGCCAGCAGCACCTCGTCGGGCTGCAGGTAGCTGAAGCGGATGTCGTGGGCGTCTACGGAAAGCACGATGCCGTCGTCGTCGAAGGTGTCGACGTACTTGCGCCACGAGATCATAAAGGGCACGCGCCCGGGGCCCTGGAAGGCCAGGCTTGTGATGCGCGGAAAGACCTCGCCCGTGGAAATGGCCAGGTCGGAAATGGTGCCGAGGCGCTCGCCGGTCGCGTCGACGACAGGCTCCCCGATCATTTGGGACAGATAGAGCATAGATGTTCCTCCGTTGGTGAGCGCTGGGGCAGCCATGCGGGCGGGGGCTTTCGATCGCGTCGCCTGCCACGGGCGTCCAGCGCACAGTAGTCGCTTCTTCCGACTACTGCCACGGGGGAGAAGCCGGAAGGTTACATACTGTGAGGTTTCGATTTTCGAACCTTCACGGTGTTCCTTTCTGGTCGGCCTACAAAAAAACCGCTCGAAAGCGGTTCAAGATGCAAAGTGGTGCGCCGTGAGGGATTCGAACCCCCGACGTACTGATTCGTAGTCAGTCCCTCTATCCAGCTGAGGTAACGGCGCATTTCAAACAGCTCGATTATTAAACCATCAACTACCAATCCTGTCAACGACATTTTCGAAATTTTTTGAAAGAGTGCCGGCCGCCCCTCCGCAAGGGCGGTGCTGACTGCAGGGGGGGGGCACCTCTGCGCTACGTTAGCAACGGCGTTCGGCCATAGATGCTCAAAAATTGCGTTTTCGCGAGTCTTTCCCGTTGCCTGCGATTCCAAAGCTCGCGAAAACGAAAAATCGCGCACGCTGGACTCGCGGAAACGCAATTTAGTGCGTTTTTGGGCAGGGGCACGGTACAATAGCCCGATACGTGCCCAGGCCCGCGTTTGAGAGGATGCGTCCATGGCTATGGAAATTGACGAGGCGGTCATTCGCGTGGACAACCATGCGGATATCGACGGCGCCGAGCCCATCGAGATCAGCGAAGAAGAGGCGCGTCGCGTGCGCCTGTACGAGAACTTCTACCAGGTGAACTCCATCGATCCGGAGTGCTACCGCACCTACGACGTGAAGCGCGGCCTGCGCAACGCCGACGGCACCGGCGTGCTGGCGGGCATGACCAACGTGTCCAACGTGCACGGATATGTGGTGTCCGACGGTGAGAAGATGCCGGCCGAGGGAAGCCTGCGCCTGCGCGGTTACGACATCTACGATCTGCTGGGCGATCTGGATCCCGCGCGCCGCTTCGCCTACGAAGAGGTGGCTTACCTGCTGCTCATGGGCGAGCTGCCCACGAGCGAGAACCTGGCCCGCTTCGTGGAGGTCATCGATTCCCAGCGCGAGCTGCCCGACGGCTTCACCGCTCACATTCTTATGCGCGACACGGCGCCCGACCTGATGAACATGATGGCCCGGTCCATCTTGCACCTGTACGCAGCCGACGAATGCGCCGAGGACCGCTCGCCCGGCCACGAGATTCACACGGCCCTGTCGCTGATCAGCCGCTTGCCGCGCATCATGGTGCTGGCCTACTATGCCAAGCAGGCCACCTTTAACCATGGTTCCATGATCATGCACCGCTTCACGCCGGGCCAGTCCACGGCGGAGACCATCCTGTCCATGCTGCGCCCCGACCGCGCGTTCACGGCCGAAGAGGCCCGCATGCTCGACATCATGCTGTGCCTGCACGCCGAGCACGGCGGCGGCAACAATTCCAGCTTCACCACGCGCGTGCTGTCCTCGTCGGACACCGACCCCTATTCCGCCTACGCCGCGGCCTTCGGCTCGCTGAAGGGCCATCGCCACGGGGGCGCCAACCATCAGGTGCGCGCCATGCAGGCCGAGATTAAGGCGAACGTGCAGAACTGGGAAGACGACGACGAGGTGGCCGCCTACCTGGCGAAGATCGTGAACAAGCAGGCCTACGACGGCACCGGCCTGGTGTACGGCATGGGGCACGCGGTGTACACCCTGTCCGACCCGCGCGCCATCATCGGCAAGCGCTTCGCCGAGTCGTTGGCCGCCGGCACCGAATACGAGGCCGAGCTGAACCTGCTGAAGGCCATCGAGCGGCTCACGCCCGAGGTGTTCGCCCGCGAGAAGGGCTCCACGAAGGAGCTGTGCGCCAACGTGGACATGTACTCGGGCTTCATCTACTCCATGATGGGCATCCCCGAGGACCTGTTCACGCCGCTGTTCGCCTGTGCCCGCATGGCCGGCTGGGCGGCGCACCGCTTCGAGGAGATTGGCGCCGGCAAGCGCATCATCCGCCCCGCCTACAAGAACACCGTCCGCGGCATGAAGCCCTACCTGCCCATCGAGCAGCGCTAGACGGCTGTGGTGACCGAGGTGTCGAAGATGGCGAAGGGCCCGGTCGCGACGGGGGCGGCCGGGGCGCCGCTGCCTGAGACGGCACAGCCCGAGGGCTTCGTGAACGAGATTCCGCTGTCGGCGCGGCTACCGCAGCGGTTGGTGCTGACGGTGAACCGCTATCAGGCGCAGATCGTGAAAGCGGTGAAGCCCTACGGGATCGGCGCGTCGGAATACCCGGTGCTGATCACGCTGCGCCATCGCGAGCTGGACGGCGTGAACCTGGAAGGATCGAGCCAGCGCGACATCGCGAAGCGCCAGCATCGCGACCCGGCGCTGATCAACCGCGTCGCGAAGAGCCTGGAGGCCAAGGGGCTCATCACCCAGGAGGTGGACAACAGCAACTAAACGGTGATATGTCATTCGATCCCATACGGCCGTCTTCGGTCTCCTGCGAGCAGGAGAGGTCGTTCCCTGTGCTATGATGCGCTATTGATATGTCACTAAGTTGGCGGAGAAATGCGGCGCGGGGAAGGCCACGGTGCTCACGTTCTGCCAGCAGTTCGTGTTCCTGCTGCCCCTTATCGCAGTGGCTCCGCTCGTGCTGCTCGGCCTGCTCGGCGTCGGCCCGCTCATCGCCGTATTCTGGGGCATGTTCGCTGCCGATCTTGCTTCGACGGCCCTTACGGCTGCCTTTTTGGCGAAAGCCGTAAAGGCCCTCAGGGAGGGGAACGCGCCGGTTGCAGCGCAGCAGTGATGGGGCGGTTGGCCGGCCTCGCTCCCTTGACGGCAGGATTGTCTCGCAGATCAAGCAGGGGGGACGAAAAAGCTCCCCGAAGGGAGCCGTTAAGTTTCTGGCGGAGGCGGTAGGATTCGAACCCACGGTACCTCGCGGCACAACAGTTTTCAAGACTGCCGCCTTCAACCACTCGGCCACGCCTCCCAGCAAGCCCTAAGGATACCACAGCGCCCATTCTTTCGCATAGAATTTCTTTTATCGGTTGTGCAATGAAACTGTGACTATTATGCTTAAAAATACTTAGTATCCAAAAGTTATACTTTTATCTGCACGTAAAAATGAATTGATAAGAACATATGTTTGTGATAGGATTCTCAGTAAAAGAGGAGAAGAGAGAGAAGGGGAGTCAGGCAAGGGGGATTTTCCATGCAGACCTATAAAATACTATATAAAAGTAGTATCATTATTCTAGGAGTTGATACCCTATGAGAATCGTATGGTATCGGCGGCCGTCGGGCTCGGTTCCTATGGAAGAGTATCTCGATGCTATTGACAAGAAGCTAAGAAGCAAGACGCTGCGATCCATCCAACTGCTCAAGTTGTATGGTCCGCATATCGGCGAGCCAGACTCGAAGCCATTGGGAGATGGCCTCTTCGAATTAAGGACGTCGGTCGGCTCAGCAGCGGGGCGGGTGTTGTACTTCTTTGTCGTTGGTGACACCGCCGTGCTTACCCATGGGTTTCTGAAAAAGACCCAGAAAACACCTCGACGGGAAATTGAGCGGGCGGAACGTTATAGGGCTGATTTCTTATCTCGTTCTAATAGGGAGGTTGATGATGGCCAAAGCGAAAGATGATTTTGACCGCTACCTGGAACGGCAGTTGACCGACCCAGAGTTTCGGGCATGTTGGCAAGCGGACGAGGCCGAATTTGCTGCCCGAAGAGCAATCATTGAGGCGCGCATGGAATCAGATATGACCCAAGCTCAGTTGGCTGAAGCCTCTGGCATTGACCAACGGGTGATCAGCCGCATCGAAACAGGCAACGCTAACCCCACCGTGAGAACTCTGGGAAAGCTCGCCCAAGGCTTCGGTAAAAAGCTGGAGATTCGCTTCGTGTAGAGGGCTGTGCCTGGCACCGTCGTGCCCATGACGTGCCGCAAGCTGCCAAGCTCTTATCCCTCCACCAAATCGATGGGCTCTTGTTGGGAATGGATGCCCAGCTTCTCGTAGGTGTGGCGGATGTGGGTGGCGACGGTGTTCTTCGGCAGGTAGAGCGAATCGCGAATATAGGGGCGGCTGCGCTACGCCTCTGGCTGCCAGGGGGCGGGGTCGGCGGGATAGATCTCGGTGGTGATTTCCCCGACGGCCTCATTGCCCTCGTTGTCGAGGGCGTGGGCCTCGTAGGTGCCGGTGGCAAGGTCGAAGCGCCACGTGCTATACGGGGGCTCGCTGGGGTGCGACTCGTGGGATACGGCGCGATGTTCGGTGCCATCGGCACCGACGCACCACACGTCGCGCACGCCGCTCTCGTCGGTGAAGCGCAGCACGGTGAGGTTGTCCTCCACGCGCACGCTTTCCAGGTGGGGCGCGGCGGTGTCGATCTCGGCCGACGAGGCCGCCGGCACGGCCGCCTCGTCAATGGTGACGGACTCCGGTTCTGGCGCCGGCGCAGCAGGGGGTGCCATGACGGCAAACGCGATGGCCCCTGCCGTCACGCCCACGGTGGCCGCGCCCACGGCGCCGGTGGCCAGCGACAGCCAGGGTCGCCGCCGTTCCAGCGCCCGTGCGCCGGCGGCCATGCGCGATTCCACGGCATCGGCCAACGCGCCCGACAACCCCAGGGCACCCCACGGCGCCAGGCCCATTTTCGTGCGCAGGGTCAGAAGCGCCCGCGACAGGGTGCGCTTCACGGTGTTGCGCGACGATTCCAGTGCCTCGGCGATCTCGTCGATCTTCGCACCCTGGTAGTAGCGCATCACCACGCAGGTGCGCTCGAAATCGGTCAGCTCGTCGCGCAGCGCACGGGCCAGCCGAGCGCGCTCATCGGCCGCCGTTACCACATTGGCGGGGTCCACGCTGGTGTCGTGCAGGGCGGTAGCCACCTCGTCGGGCGCGTCGTCGGCCCCTTCCAGCGCGTCGGCATCCAGGGGCACCGTGCGCCGCGGCCCGCTGATGCGCTCCAGGTGCTGGCGGCACAGATTGCGTCCCACCGACCCCAGATACCCCAGCACGGCCGTGGGCTTCACGTCCTGGATGTTGCGCCACACGATAAGGTACTGCTCCTGCAGCACGTCGGCCGCCGCCTCGTAGCCGATTTTGGCCGCGATCAGGCAGAACTGCGCTTGGGCGGTGCGGCGATACAATTCCTCGAAGGCCGCGCGATCGCCGGCTTGCGCCCGCATGACCAGCTGGGCCAGCGCCTCGCGATCCCGTTGATTCCGCGCCACTGCGCCACCGCCTTCCGCCTCGCTTGCGTTTCGTGGCGCCTATCATAGCGTGAACCCATCCCCAGCGAAAGCGCCCAATCGGCCGCTATTCCCCAAAAAGGTCGGAATGCGATCCTGCACGAACCGCAGTGAGAATGAGTTGCCCGCGATCAATTCTGTAGATGAGGAGCCAGTCGGGTTCAATGTGACATTCTCGATGATCTCGATAGCATCCGGACAGCTCGTGATCTCGCATGGCTGCGGGGAGAGCTTCGCCGGCGAGAAGGCGGTTAATAGCTGCATCGAGTTTCTTCTTGCTCTTGCCTCGCTTAAGAGCGCGTCGGATATCTTTTTTGAACTGAGAAGTGATGGCGAGCTGGTATTTATTCATTGTCGTCGCCGAGAATCGCGTCCCACATCTCATCAGTGCTTGCAAAAGGACCGATGAGGTTTCGTCCCCCAGCTGCATCTGACATGGCCTGTAGGGTCTCGTCGCTGAAGCCGTAGGGGTTTGAAGGGTCGAAGGGGAAACCACCACATCTGTTGAAGGCACTGACGAACATGCGGATGGCATTGCTCGGTGTTGTGCCAATGCTGTCACAGGTGGCGATGAACGTTGATTTTTCGTCGCTACGAAGCTTTGAGCTAATGGGCTCCATTACCGTTGCGCTCATGGAAACCTCCTCGGTAAGATAGTAAACTTAGTATTATTAAGTATACCTCAGATTTTCAAGGATGTGGACTTGCATAAGCAGACTGCGATTTTCTTGGCAAATGTTTGTGCGGTTGGGTTTGCTGGGGTGTTGGTTTTGATGGTTGGCGTGGTTTTTCGGGGTGGTGGGGGAAATTTTGGGCCGTTTTCCCTTTTGACGCGATTCTTCTTGTGATGAAGTGTTCCTATGGGCCCGGCCGGCGTGAGAGAGGCGGCGGGCTAATCGAGGAGAGACGGCCATGAGAACCCAAAACGCGCCCCGTGCTATCTCGCTGACCAGGGGCAAGACGACTGTCGACGACTGGGAAGAAGGGGAGACTTCCGGGGATCGAAAACGCGCTGGGGGGTGGGTGCTTCTGAGCAAGGTGCTGAGAGGCGCCTTTGCTGTTTTATTGGCCTCGAGCTTGCTGCCGCTGGTGCCTGGAGCGCCCACTGTGGAAGAGGCTGCAGCAGATGCCGGATTCGCAGGCACGACGAATTACGGAGATTTTTTCCAGGTGCTCAACTATAGCGGTAAGCCGGGCCGTATCACGGGGAACACCCTGCGCATCGCGTCGACGCTACAGCGCGATCACTATATCACGCGGTACAATGATACCTACTGGGAGAGTTGTGCCATCTTTGTAAGCAAGTTCCCGGTCTCCCTTCGGCACAGTTGGACCGTGACGTTGGGGTATAACTGTCCTGACCCGGTCTTTAATGAGTCGATAAACTACACTAAGCACACTATTGGGGTAGGTTTGAGCCTGGTTGCAACCCCAACGCTTGCCAATAGCCCGGTGTGGTCGTGGGACTACGATGGCCTCGCCTACAACTCTCCCCGCCGCACGGAGGGTTTTACGAAACTCAGATATGTCCAGGATAATACTATTTATAACAAGGAATCTGTCCGGTGGTGGAGGAACGGGTCTGGGGTATTCACCTACGATGCCTCTACGAACACGGGAACCTTGACTATTGGGGGTAGTACGGTTTCAGCGGGCGATGTCCGCGAGGCGGTGGGTGACAAGGGATGGCTCTACCTCGGGGGAGCGTTCGAGTGGTTTCCCTATGGCCTTGATCCCAATTCTCCTCGACCGCCAGGTAACCTGGAGTCGACGGTCACCTTCAACTCCATGAGTCTTCCCTATCTTGATCCCGAGATATCGGGAGTGGCTGTGTATCGCGGGGATGGCTCGCGGGTGGGACAAGACGATGCACTTCTGTCGGGGGAGTGGGTGGAAGTCCGCTGCACGGTGCGCAACAAGGACGGTGGGGCCGTCCGCAATGGCTATAAGGAACGCTATGAGATGCACCTGGGAGCCCTCGGCGATGAGGGGCATCCCACGGTGGGGCTCAAGGGTGAGGTTGATTCGAGCCATCCGGTCAAGGTAGGCGGTCGCGTGGTAGCCACGTCCTTGAAGGAGGCCACGCCATGGAGCGATGGGGGAGTTCCCGTAGAGCTGGTCGGCAATGATGGCGTGGAGGTTTCCTATTGGGCGCGGGTCTCTGCCGACGGTACTGAGGTGGAGCTTTCAAACCGGCTCTCCGAGGACTCGTTCAGAGGCGAGCGCTGGCACACGGTTCATCTGGTGAACGAGCACCCCCTGACCGCCGCTCCCGGCGATGCCGACCCCGACGACCCGTCGTCGTGGGGGACGCCGGGACACGACTACCACTACACGCGGCTGCCCGCGGCCAATGAGAACGGGTGGAACACGTCTCCGGTCACCGTCACCTTCTACCCCGGGGACTACGACGTCATGGAGCTGACTCCCTCGGAGGGCGGCGCGAAGTCGCTCACGAGGGCCGACCCGTCGTGGACGCGCACGCCCGACACCGCCGGCATCGACCTCGGCGCCCAGGCGCGCAACAGCTCCACGGGCGCGGTGTCGGTGCAGAAGGCGGGCAAGGTGAAGATCGACACCTTGGCGCCGCGCATCGAGGGCGGCGGGGCGCTGGGATACGTGCTGACCGACAAACCGACCGACGCAGCCAAGGCCACCTCGGGCGTGTGGCGGCTGCACCGCACCGATGCGACGGGCGCCGTCGCCGCAAGCGCGCGAGCAACCGCGTTCCGAGAGTTTCCGCTGACGGGCGCCGACAACGACAAGAGGGGCGACGAGGTTCAAGCCGTCGGAGCGCTCCCGAACGGCTACTACCGGGCCGAGGACGCCGCGGGCAACCTGTCGGCGCCGCTGAGGGTGTCCTCCACCGAGCCGCCCGCCGTGGATCGGCCCGCGGGCAGCCTGGCCGACCCGGGCGACCCCGGCTACGCGCCGCCCGTGGGGCCGCCCCTGGGCCCGGGCTCCGACCCCGTGCCCGGCCCGACCGTCAAGGAGGACGGCGAGGGCCTGCGCCACGCCGTCATCGAGGAGACGGTCTCCGAGATGATCGACCCGGCGGCTCCTCCCTTCGGGGGCCTTTTGGAGCCGGACGAGGCGACCGCCATGATGGACTACCGCTACGCGGCGTCCTCCACGGCGGCGCCCACCACTAAGGTGGACACGCTGCTGGACGACGCGGGCGACCCGATCGCCTCCTTCGACACCAAGGTGCCCGGCGAGTGCACGGTCAAGCGCGTGATCACCGACGCCCAGGGCAACACCACCACCATCCTGCTGCATTATTCCACCATCCGGGATAACTGCCCCGTGGTGCGTCCGATTGTGCCGGTCGACCCCAACGACCCCGACGGGCCGAAGGCGCCCGACGATCCGCTGTCCCCCTCGGGGCCGGTGACCACCGATCCCGACGGCACCCAGCACGCCACGGTGGATTGCGAGGCCACCGAGGCGACGGGCCCGGGGACCATAGACCAAGTTGGCGCGCTCGCCCTGCTGCAGCGCCACTTCGATGTGGCGACGCTGGCTGACGCGCGCGCTCATCTGACGGTGCAGTCCATGAAGGAGCTCGCGGGCGGTGATGTGTCGTCCATCGACCTTTCCCGCCCAGCGGATTACCTTATTACTTATCTGGCCGCCGACGATGAGGGCAACACCACCACGGTGCGCCTGACGTATCATCTGGTTAAGACCAAGGCTCCGGAAGTGAAACCGCACCCCACGCCCACCGATCCCAACCCCGCGCCCCTCGAGCCGAGCGATCCTCCCCATATCCACCCCGACGGCACGCACCACGCGGTGATGTCCGACAAGCTGCGCGTGCCCGCCCGCGCCGGCGAGGCGCTCTCGCTTCAGGCCGCGCGCGAGCTGATGGAGGGCCGCTATACGTTCGCCGCCCTCGGGGGTGGTGCCACGACCGAGCGGTCGCTGACGATGGCAACGGCCAACGGCAATCCCGTGGGATCGATCGACCTGTCGAAGCCCGGCACCTACCTGATCTCCTGCACGCGGGCCGATGCCGATGGCAACACCGCGACGGTGAACCTTACCTACGAGGTGTTCCGCGACGAGTGCCCGCCGATCCGGCCGCTGGAGCCGATCGACCCTGCCGACCCAACGGGACCGCAGAAGCCCGGAGAGCCGATTGAGCCCTCGGGCCCGGTGACGGAGGGCGCGGATGGCACGCAGTCCGTCGAGGTGGACTGCTCGGTGACCGAGGCCGTCACCCACGGCACCATGGATGCTGCGGGTGCCGAGGCCCTGCTGCGCCGCCACTTCCTGCCGACCGACGTGGACGGTGGCGACAAAGTGACGGTGACCGTGCAGTCGATGAAGAACGCCGCCGGCAATCAGCTGTCGACCATCGACACCTCCCGCGTAGCCGACTACCTCATCACCTACCTCGTGCGCGATGCGAAGGGCAACACCACTACGGTGCGCCTTACCTATCACCTGGTCAGCTCCAGCATTCCCGGCACCATCGTCACGCCCGACCCCGGCACCGACCCGAATCCGCAGCCGGGCGACGACCCGCTGAATCCGCGTCCGCGCCCCATCGATCCGGCTTATCCGCCCACCGTCGCACCCGACGGCACCCAGCACGCGGTGATCGAGGACGCCATGTACGTGAAGGTGCGGCCCGGCAGCAGCCTGACCATGGCCGACGCCCGCAGCCTCATGCTGCGCCGCTATGCCTTCACGCCCGAGGGCGGCGGTGCGGTGACCGAGCTGGCACTGGCCCTGGCCGACGGGGCCGGCACGGGCGTCTCGTCCATCGACCTTTCCCGCCCCGGCTCTTGGCTTATCACCTACAAGGTGGCCGACCAGAACGGCAACACGGTCACCGTTCGCCTGCGCTATGTGGTCACATCCAGCTCGCCCTCGGTGACGCCCTCGCAGCCCGGTGGGCCCGAGGGGCCGGGTGGCAGCGACCCCGGTAATCCCGGCGGCACGCCGTCGGGTACGCCGCTGACGCCTTCCGAGGTGGTCGTGGATCCCGACACGGGCCTGACCCGATCTGTGGTGGAAGACCACGTGATCGTGAGCACAGCCGACGAGCGGGTAACGCCGGAGGCCATGAGCGCGTTCATCGCGAGCCGCTATGCGTTTGCGGCCGATGATGGCGCCGCAGGCAAAGCGCGCGCCGCGCTCACGCGCGGCGAGGTGCGCCTGTTCGACGCCTATCGCAAGGCGGTCGGTTCCATTGATCGCTCGACTCCGGGCCTGTGGTATGCCGACCAGACGATAGCCGACGCGTGGGGCAACACCACCGAGCTGCGGCTCACCTACGAAGTGCGCGAGAGTACCGCCGGCGGCTCTATGAGCGGTACAGGAAACGGCAGCGGCGATGGCTCGGGTTCCGGCAACGGTGGCAACGGTTCGGGCGCGGGCAACGGCTTGGGTGACGGCGCGGGCAGCGGTTCTGGCTGGGCCTCCCGCATCCATGCCCTTCCCCAAACCGGCGGCATTTTGGGCCCCTGCCCGCTGCACCCTCTGTTCGCGCTGATGATTCTGCTCACCAGCGCCTACACCATGATGCGCTTGCGCCAAGAGGCGCGCGCCCGCGGCGAGGATGACACGCGCCGCAGGTGGGGAAGGAGCTGCTCGTGAAACCCTTCGACGTAGTGCTGTATATCACCGTCGGCCTCGGCGCGGTGATGCTGGCCAGTGTCGGTTTCTGCGCCGCCGACTGGGTGTGGGCCGCGGCCACGGTGCTGATCGTGATTTTCTGGTCGTGGCTGCTGTACCGCAAGATTCACCAATACGACGACGTCGAGGAAGAATAGTAGGCGCCCCGTCGGCCGTGGCTTCGCGAAAAACTGCCCCGATTTCCGTTTTTCCACCGTTACGGCCTGAAAACAGGGCGCGATTTCCCGATTTCCACGTTTTGGAGGGGTACAACGGTGGAAAACCGGAAATCGCGCCCGATTTTCGCCTCGGCACGTGGAAATTAGGGGATCGGGCTGCCCCCGGGGCTGCCGTTTGCCTCATTCGCTATAATTCCCGCTATGAACGAACATCGCACACCCGAGGAACAGCGCGCTCTGGACGAGCAGTACATGGCCCTGGCCTTGGAAGAGGCCCGGGCTGCGGCTGCGGCTGGCGAGGTGCCCATCGGGGCGGTGGTGGTGTACGAGCCCATCGATCGCGGGACGCGCCGACCCGTGGCGCCGCCGCGGGTTATCGCCCGCGCCCATAATCGCCGCGAAACCGATCGCGACCCGGCGGGTCACGCGGAGTTCATCGCCCTGAAAGAGGCCGCGCGCGTGCTGGATGCGTGGCGCCTGACTGACTGTACGGTGTACGTCACGCTGGAACCCTGCATCATGTGCGCGGGTCTGATGCACCAGGCGCGGGTGAGCCGTTGCGTGTACGGCGCGCCCGACCGGAAGGCCGGCGCGCTGGGAACGCTGTATAACATCCACGCCGACGAGCGGCTGAACCACCAGTTCGAGGCAGTGGGCGGCGTGCGCGAGAGCGAGTGCGTGGCCCTGCTGCGCGATTTCTTCCGCAGCCGCCGCAAGAAGCCGACAGCGAACCTCGAATAATGGGTGGTGGGTTCTTTGTCGTCTCGAGCGAAGCGCGTAGTGCGGGGCCGAAGAATCTTTGGATGGGCTAGGTTGAGGGTAGGACGGTCAAGGCGACTACACGCAAGTGCTCCGCCCGTGGAAAGGATGACGAATGACCGACAATGTTCAGCGGAACCGCGAGGCCGAGGTGAACCTGCTGGCCGCGGCCCGCGATGCCCAGTGGTCGCCCACGACGTTTCTGGGGCCCGGCTCACTGAAGCTGGTGTCGCCGGCGAAGGTGAACCTGCTGCTGGCCATCGGGGCTGCGCGGGCGGACGGCTACCACGAGGCGCGCACCATCATGCACGCCCTGGCGCTGCATGACACGATGTACGTGGCCGCCTCGCCGGCGACGGCCGACGAGATTGCGGCGGCTGCGACGGCCGCGCGTCCCGATGCGGCCGTGGGCGGCCCTGCGGACAACCTGCTGGCTTGTATCGATCTGTCGGATCGCACGGGCCAGGACTTGGTGGTGCCCGCCGCCGACAACCTGGTGTTCAAGGCGGCCGACGCCCTGGCCCGCGCCCTTGGCCGCGAAGAGGCGCAGCGTGTGGCGGTGCGCATCGAGAAGCAGATTCCCGCCCAAGGCGGCCTGGGCGGCGGCTCGTCGAACGCCGCCGCGATGCTGGTGGCCTTGGCTCAGCTTTGGGGCGTTTCCGCTGATGACGATCGCGTGGTGGCCGTGGCCCGCTCGCTCGGTGCCGACGTGGCGTTCTTCCTGCAGGGAGGGTGCGCTCAGCTGGGGGGCACCGGCGATGCGCTGGAACGCGCGCTGGTTCCGTCGCGCCAGGCGATGGTGCTGGTGAAGCCCGCAGCGGGCGTGTCTACCGCCGAGGCATACCGCCGCTTCGACGAGCAGCCGACGCCGGTGCAGCCGGCGGTGCTAGATGCGGCCTGCGCTGCTGCCGATGCCGCCGACGTGCCCCTGGCCAACAACTTGGCCCCTGCGGCCGAGGCCCTGCTGCCCGAGCTGGCTCAGGTGCGCGCGTGGCTGGCCGATCAGGTGGGCGCCGAAAAGGTGCTGCTCTGCGGCAGCGGGTCGGCCACCTTCGCCTTGGTCGACACCTTCGAAGCTGCCAGCGCCCTGGCCGTGGCGGCCAGCAAGCAAGGCTGGTGGGCGCGCCCAACGAGCCTGTCGGGCTTGCGCGCCGCCATCGTTCCCAGCCGCCGGTAACCCCGTCGCGGCCGTCGCGCCCCTGCGTGCTGCCATCGTTCCCAGCCGCCGGTAGCGCGCTACCCCGCCGTACGCCGGCTCGGCTCCGCTCTGCTCTGCCGCGAACGTAACGAACCTTTGGAGAGCGGCGGTTGTCGCGCCAAAACAGTCGGGCTGCCGATAAAATGGGCGAATACAACCGCGCTCGCCGAAAGGAGCATGCCATGGGACTTATCGCTCGCCTCTCTCGCATTGTGCCCCTGGTCATCCTGTTGGCGGTGGTAGCTGCCATCATCTATCTGGTGGTCACCTACCGCCATTCGCCGGCGCGGGCCAAAGAGGTGCTCATTCAGGTGTTCTCCTGGGTCTGTGGCGTGCTGAGCGCGCTTTTCGGCGCGGCATCGGTGTACGCGTTTTTCGACAACGCGCCGGCGGTGCTCGATCTCACGCTGAGCTTCATGGCCGTGGGCCTGGTGGGCCTGGCCATCACGCGCCTGTGCAACCATCGCTTTCTGAAGCATAACCCCCACTACCGCAAAAAGCGCCTGGCCGCCACCACCCATCGCCGCTGGCCCTGGCAACGATAGCTGCCAGTGCCTCGGCGGGAGGCGAGCTTGCCATCGAAAACGCGTCGCCTTGCGCCAAGCATGCCGCCACCGGCGAGCCCAGGGAACCAAACGCGCCGTTCCGGCAGACGATGGATGTTTTCTGTCTCATATGACCACTTTGGTTCCCGGAGGGTCTGGTTCGGCAAAATCTGACCAGGGGTTTTGTGGGAGTCGGGAACCAAACCGGCGTTTTGCGGCACCCCGAAGGGAACCAAAGTCGGTGTTTGCGACAATAATTTTCTCGCCCAAGGCGCAAACCGCCGATTTGGTTCCGCGCTGTGCCGCGAAACGGCCACGGCCGCATCGCATCGCGGTTCACGAGGGCTGCGACGGGCCTCTGCTGAGGCTTGGGCTCCCGTCGCTCCTGCGACCCCACGACGCCGCCTGCTCAGCAACAAAAAACGCCCCCAGTTGGGAGCGTAGCAGGCAAAGTGGCGGAGGAGTAGGGATTCGAACCCTAGATGCCCTTGTGGGGCATACTCACTTAGCAGGCGAGCACCTTCGGCCTCTCGGTCACTCCTCCGCGTAAGTTCGTATCTTACCCGAGCGGCGCGTTTTCTGCAACGGCATATTCGCCACTTTCGCAAAGACTGCCCTTTGCGGCGGCCCTACGGCTGCGGAAAGGGGCGATTGGGCGGGAAAGCCCCGCTGGCGGCCGCAGTTTTTGGTACCCTACGCACAGAGCATTGAAGCGGGCCGCGCGGGCGGTCGCGCAGGCACGAGGAAAGGAAACGCACGTGATTGGTCGCTACACCCGTCCGGAAATGGGCCGCATCTGGGAGCTTGAGAACAAGTTCGCCATCTGGAAGGAAATCGAGGTTTTGGCCTGCGAGGCCCAGGCCGAGCTGGGCCAAGCGGGCATCACGCGGGAAGAGGCCCAGTGGATCCGCGACCACGCCGACTTCACCGTGGAGGAGATCGACGAGATCGAGAAGGTGACCAACCACGACGTCATCGCCTTCACCACGTGCATGGCCAACTACATTGACGCCGACATCCCCGAGGGCGGCGACAAGCCGAGCCGCTGGGTGCACTACGGCATGACCTCCTCCGATTTGGGCGACACCGCGCTTTCCTACCAGGTCACCCAGGCCTGCGACATCATCATCGAGGACATCAAGCGCTTGGGCGAGACGTGCAAGCGCCGTGCCTTCGAGTTCCAGAACACCCTCTGCGTGGGCCGTACCCACGGCATCCACGCCGAGCCCATGACCTTCGGCATGAAGTTCGGCAGCTGGGCCTGGGCCTTGAAGCGCGCCCTCACCCGCATGGAGGAGGCCCGCGCCGTGGCCGCCACAGGCGCTATCTCCGGTGCGGTGGGCACCTACTCCTCCATCGACCCCTATGTGGAGCAGTACGTGTGCGAGAAGCTGGGCCTTACCCCCGACCCGCTGTCCACCCAGGTGCTGGCCCGCGACCGCCACGCCCAGGTGATGGCCGCCCTGGCCGTGACCGCCTCCACCCTGGAATCCATCGCCATGCAGGTGCGCCTGCTGCAGCAGTCCGACGTCATCGAGGCCGAGGAGCCGTTCACCAAGGGCCAGAAGGGCTCCAGCGCCATGCCCCACAAGCGCAACCCCATCACGGCCGAGCGCGTGTGCGGCCTTGCCCGCGTGGTGAAGGCGAACGCCCAGGTGGCCTTCGATAACGTGGCCCTGTGGTTCGAGCGCGACATCTCCCATTCCGGCGCCGAGCGCGTGGTTTTGGCCGACAGCTTCACGGCACTGGACTACATGTTCGCGAAGATGCAGTGGATGCTGGACGGCCTGCAGACCTACCCGGCCAAGATGGAGCACAACCTGTGGCGCACGAAGGGCCTCATCTTCTCCAGCAAGGTGCTGCTGGCCCTGGTGGACGCCGGCATCACCCGCGAGGACGCCTACGTCATCGTGCAGCGCAACGCCATGAAGGTGTGGGAGGATATCCAGAACGCTGTGGACGGCCCCACCTACCGCGAGCGCCTGGAGGCCGACGACGAGGCCGCCGCGCTGCTCACGGCCGAGAAGCTCGACGAGATCTTCGACCCCTGGGATTTCCTCACCCGCAAGGACGTGGTCTTCGACCGCCTGGAGGCCCTGGAGTTCTAGGGGCTCGCGCCGAGCGCCATCCCCCTGCCTCCAACGCAAAGCGCCGACCCTTCGCGGGCCGGCGCTTTTTTGTGGGCTATGAGATGGGTTTCGACTCTATGAGAAAAGCGGCACGTCTTCCTGCAGGAATGCTTCAAGCGGCCATTCGCGCGATCCGACAACCATGGTTTTCACCTGCGGGAATTGGTTGACGAATGCGGTGAGGTCCTTGAGCGATTTCGCGTGGCTTCGTCCCCTCGATCCGATCCTACTCGCTGCCGAGCAGCATCTGGATGCCCTCGGCGAGCACGTTGTCGCTCATAGCGCCGCGCAGGCCGCCGATGATGTTGCCCTCGGCATCGATGAGGTAGGTCTGAGGAATGCTCGTGACGCCGAAGGCCACGGCGGCACTGCTATCTACGTCGAAGTACACGGGGAAGGTGTAGTTGTTCTGCTGGATGAGCGACAGCGCCGAGGTCTCGGTTTCGCCGCCCATGCCCGTCATGTTCACGGCCACGAACTGAATCTGGTCGCCGTACTGCTCGTAGGCGCTCTGGATGGCCGGCATCTCGCTGGCACAGGGGCCGCACCAGCTGGCCCAGAAGTTCAGCAGCACGGGCTTCCCGCGGAAGTCGGCCAGGGTGAGCGTCTGGCCTTCCGTGTCGGCCATGGTGAATTCGGGCGCGGCGGTGGCGTTCGCGCTGTCGCTCGCACCGCTGCCGTCGCCCTCGGCAGCGTTGGCGCCGTTGCCGTTGGTGGAGGTGTCGTCGGTCGGCACCTCGGTGGTGGTCACCACGTCGCGGCCGGAGATAGATGGCTTCTCGTCGCCCGCCAGCACGTTGTAGGCGATGCCGGCGCCGATAAGCAGCACGGCAAAGGCCACGGCGGCGATGATGATGCCCCGGTGGGCCCTGCGGTCGGCCTGCTGCCCCTCGGGCGTGGCGGCCGCGCGGGTCTCTTCCTGCTCGGCGGCGGCTAGGGCCTCGCCGATTCGCTCGCCGCGCTCTTCGTGGGTCAAGGTCTTGGTCTCGGCCTCGCTCCCGGCCGTGCCTTCGCTGCGCGCGGCGCTCTCGCCGTTGATCTCGTTCTCGTGGTCGCTCATGGGGAACCTTTCTCTCGTTGGCGGTTAGCTCAGCAGGCGCAGAAAGCCGCCCAGCAGTCCCGTGGCCATCAGCACGCCCACGGCGACGAGGAGCCAGCCGCACACTTTGTTGATGATATCGTAATGGCGCTTGATCGCGTTGAACGCGCCCTTCAGCTTGTCGATGAGCACGGCGGCAGCCACAAAGGGAATGCCGAGGCCGGCCGAGTAGCACAGCAGCAGTATGACGCCCTGGACCACCGAGGCCTGCTGGGAGGCCAGCATGAGCGCCGACCCGAGGAAGGCCCCCACGCAGGGCGTCCAGCCGATGGAGAAGATGATGCCGAACAGCACCGACGAGAAGAATCCGAGCTGGCGTCCGGCCAGGGGGTTCTTGCCGCCG
The DNA here is from genome assembly GCF_000422625.1 of Adlercreutzia mucosicola DSM 19490. GTDB lineage: Bacteria > Actinomycetota > Coriobacteriia > Coriobacteriales > Eggerthellaceae > Adlercreutzia > Adlercreutzia mucosicola. The sequence continues at coordinate 165,740 of NZ_AUGK01000003.1, forward strand.
CGGAACAGATTCACCTTGATGAACCCGAGGAAATACAGGCCGAAGAGGATCACCACCAGGCCGCAGACCACGTTCACGATGGTTTGGTATTCGATGAAGAAGGCGCCCACGGTGGAGGCCAGGGCTCCCAGGGCAATGAACACGCAGGTGAAGCCGAGCACGAAGCCCAGCGCGTTGCGCAATACCACGCTCGTGCGCACTTCCTCGCCCGCGGCGAAATAGGTAACGTAGATAGGTATCATGGGCAGAAGGCACGGCGACACGAAGGTGATGATGCCCTCGAGGAACGTGATGAGATAGGTCATGGGCCCTCCAAGCCGTCGTCGCCATTGCCGTGCGCGCCGTGCGGGCCGCGCGTGCCGTTCGTGCTGCCGAGAGGTGCTGCGCGGCGCGTGGGTGTTGCCGTGGCGCATGCCGCCTGCGCCCTCGGCGCGGTTCTTTACCTTCGGCACCATTATTCCCGAAAACAGCAAGTCGCGCGACCTCCTCCACAGAAAGTCGCGCGGCCGTTACGCTGAAGATGCCGTCTTTCTCTAAAACTAAGAACTCAGCTGGTGCAAAGCGGGCGGGTTTAATGCGACGACGGCGCACTGGCGCAGCTCTCATTGGCCGTCGTCGCGTTTGGTGAGCTTCCGGAAGATGGCCACGCTCTCTGAGACTCTGAAAACCGTCATTTTCGTTGCATTTCAGATACCCAGTTTGATCAGGTGATTCTCGAGAAATACCAGGTCATAGGCTGAGAGGAAAATGACGGTTTTCAGAGTCTCTCCCGTCGGTGTAGAGGGGGCGTCTCGCGGAGGGGGCTCGCGGAGGGCGTCTCGCGGGAACGGCTCGCGGGGGAGGGGGTCGTCTCGCGGGAACGGCTGGGGGGGTGGGCTTCGGCTCCGCCCGCAGCGGCGGCGAGGACGTCTCCTGCAATCCTCCGTCAATCTGTTGGTTGTCAAAGCGGGGGTGCGGGCTTATGCTGGGGAAACTGACGTTTGCGCCGCGGCGCTTGATAAAAGGAGGCCCTATGGGCGGCTTGGTGGAAAGCGTGACGCGCCGGCGGTTTGTGTGGCTGGCGGCCCTGGGGGCGGGCACAGTGGCCCTGGGCGGCTGCGAGAGCGGCCCGCGGGGGCAGGCTCCCTCGGCGACGGCTTTCGACACGCCGGCCGAAGGTGCCGGGGCCAGCGACGACAACGGCGGCGACAGCGCGGCCGCCGAGGCCGAGGCCGCTCTGATGGCCCGCGTAGAGGCCATGACTCTGGAACAGAAGGTGGCCCAGCTGTTCGTGGTGGCCCCCGAGGCATTGGTGGAAGGCGTGTCCCAGGTGACTCAGGCGGGCGATGCCACTCACGAGGGCGTGCGCACCTGGCCCGTGGGCGGTATCGTGTACTTCGCCGCGAACCTGGTGGACCCCGACCAGGTCACTGCCATGCTGGCCAATGTGCGCCAGTTCTACGCCGACGACGGCAACGTGGCGCCCTTCCTTGCCGTGGACGAGGAGGGTGGCACCGTGGTGCGCGTGGCCGACAACGAGGCCTTCGGCGTGCAGGATGTGGGCGACGCGAGCGCTCTGGGGGCGGCGGGCGACGAGGCCGCAGCCAAGAGCGCCGCCGAGCAGATCGCCGCCTACCTGAAGCCCCTCGGCTTCAATCTGGATTTCGCGCCCGTGTGCGATGTGGTTGACCCGCTGCGCAGCGACACCATGGGTCTGCGGTCGTTCTCGTCGGACGCCAACGTGTGTGCCGCCACGGTGAAGGCCGAGGTGCAGGGCTTTCTCGGGGCGGGCATGCTATGCTGCGCGAAACACTTCCCCGGTATCGGATCGGCACCCGGCGACTCCCATACCGGCGCCATTACGGTGGAGAAGACCGCCGAGGAATTGGCCGCCGTGGACTTCGTGCCCTTCAAGGCCGCCATCGAGGCCGGGGTGCCGATGATCATGGTGGGTCACGTGGACTTGCCCAACATCGTGGAAGGGGCGGTGCCCGCGTCGCTGTCGAGCGCGGTGGCCCAGGGGATGCTGCGCGACACTTTGGGATTCACGGGCATTATCGTCACCGATTCGCTGGCCATGGGAGCGATTACCGACCGCTACAGCGCCGCCGAGGCCGCCGTGGCCGCGCTCGCGGCTGGCTGCGACGTGCCGCTCATGCCCGAGAACTTCCGCGAGGCCTACCAGGGCGTGCTGGATGCCGTGGCTGCCGGCGAGCTCACCGAAGAGCGCATCGACGAGTCGGTCACCCGCATCCTGAAGGTCAAGCAGCGATATATCGGCTTGTAGGGGTGGCGAATCTCGCAGGGGCCTTCGTGGGGATACGCCTGTAGGGGCGGCCTTCAGGCCGCCCGTCGACCCGTGGATCGCCCCTCTTGTGGACGAGCTGGAGCCCGCCCCTGCGAAGGCATGGGTGCGACCGTTCGCGAGGGTCCGGGCGTGCCCGTTCGCGAAGGCATGGGTGCGTCCGTTCGCCGCGCACCCCGCTCGCCACGGGCCGCCTACGCCCTAAACCGGCTGCCAGACGCGGACGAGGCAGAGCTTCGTTTGGTCGCCCTCGAGGGAGGTGTGGTCGATGTTGCTGTAGGTAATGGTGCGCGCCCCCATGTTGGTGGAGGCCAAGAACTCGCCGTAGCTGCTGGCGCCGTTCTCCAGGGGCAGCGACGTGTAGCGCTTCCCGGCCAGGTCGACGGCGCAGATGCCGCTCTGGCCGCGCATCAGCACCCAATCGCCGCACCAGGCCGGCGCCGACAGGGGGTTGCGCACGTAGTGGAACCACGGCTGGTCGCTGTAGGCCCTGGTTCCTCCGTTCGCCTGGGCCACGGGCAGAAAGCGGTTGGCCTCTGCGCCGTCATCCCCCTCATCTTCGGCGCCTTCGCCGGCGTCCAGCGGGGGATGCTCGAAGGGGGCCAGCGGCATGTAGGTGCCCAGGTTCGCGATGCCGTCGCCGTAATTGTAGATGCCGTCGAAGGCGAAGTTGAAGCCGGTCTTGCCGTAGCCGCATTCCAGCGGCTTCATGGAAGCGGGCAGCACCATCGCGTCGGTGACGGCCCCGCTGGCACCGTCGATGCGCGTGAGCTGGTAGTAGGTGCCGCTCGTGCGGGCCCGGGGCACCGCGATGATGGCGTCGCCGCAGGAGGTGGGCGCGCAGGCCATGCGGCCCTGGGAGGCGTAGACCACTTCCGCGTTGCTTGTGCCGAAGGCCGCGCGCTTCAGCAGCGAGTCCTCAACGCGGGCGTTGCCGTCCAGCTGGGGCAGGCGCTGCCAGTAGCCGTAGTTCGCGGCGCAGGCCAAGGTGGGCATCTCCCAGTTCACGTCGCCTTCGTCGAGCAGCTGCGGCTCGCCGAGGGTCTCGCCCGACAGGGTGGCGCCATACACGCGCCACACGCCGTCCATGATGTCGGCCTCGGTCCAGATGACGCCGGCGCTGTTGGCACGCACGTCGTAGATCTCGAAGCCCTCGGCCTCGCCCACGGCGTGTTCCAGCACCGTAAGGTAGGTGCCTGCTTCGGGGAAGATGAGTCCGATCTGGGCCAGGGGCTTGGCCACCTCGGTGGGCAGCAGGCAGGCGGCCACGGCGTCGTCGCAGCTCCACACGAGCGAGCCGAAGGGCAGCTTGATGGTGGAGGCGATGGCCATCACCGTGGACGAGTCCCCGATTTCCTCCAGATCGTTCGAGGAGGTGACCGCCTCGGCGGGTACCGAGAGGGTGGCTAGGGCGTCGTCGCCCTTGGTCTGGCCCGAGGCCCAGGCGGCCCCGGTGCCCATGAGGGCCAAGGTGGCGATGCCGGCCACGCCGTACAGGAAGTGGCGGCGGGTCAGCAGCACCTCATGGCCGCCGGGCAGCGTGATTTCTCGGCCTTCCTCGGCCTGGGCGCGGGGGGTGGGCGCCGGCGGCGTGCGGCGCACCTTCACCTTGGCGGCGTTGCCCTTGCCGATGTCGCGGGGCGCCGAGCCGCGCGGGGCCGACCCGCGAAAGGCCGCGGCGCGCGAGGCAGCGCGCTGGTGGGCAGCACGGGCTTTCCCCGAGGCGCTGGCGCGGGTATGGGAAGGGGACTTTGGTAGAGAAGCACCGCCGGAACGCTTCGGGGCGCCGCCGCGGGGGCGACGGGGCACGGAGGCGGCCGACCGGGTGCGGGGGGTTCGTTTCTGTGGCATGGGTGTATTGTGTCATTTCGCATACGCCTCGGCGACCGTATGGCGCTAAACGCTACAATAAACGCAAACACGACCGCCGGGCTGATATATATCGTGACCGGGAAGAATCCGCAGGTCATACATAGTGTCGGTTGAGGCGAACGAAAGCGTACGTCGGCGAATGACGAGGAGTACCTTTATGAGCAACGAAACACGACGCATTCTGCTCGTCGAAGACGAGAAGGCCATCCGCGACGCGGTGACCGCCTATCTGGAGCGCGAGAACTACTGGGTCACCGCCGTGGGCGATGGCCAGGACGCTCTGGAAGAGTTCCAGAAGCACCACTTCGATCTGGTCATCTTGGACCTCATGCTGCCCCGCGTGCCGGGCGAGCGCGTCTGCCGCGTCATCCGCGACACGTCGGATGTGCCGATCATCATGCTCACGGCCAAGGGCGAGGTGGAGGACCGCATCATCGGCCTGGAGCTGGGCGCTGACGACTACCTGGTGAAGCCCTTCAGCCCCCGCGAGCTGGTGGCCCGCGCCCGCGCCCTGCTGCGCCGCGTGCACGCCGATTCCGAGCCCCAGCGCGAGGTGCTGGAGTTCGGCGAGCTGACCATCGACGTGTCCGGTCACAAGGTGCTCGTCTCCGGCGAGGAGATCGATCTGACGGCCAGCGAGTTCAAGCTGCTCACCACGCTGTCCCGCTATCCCGGCCGCGTGTACTCCCGTATGGAGCTGGTGGAGAAGGTGCTCGGCTACGACTTCGAGGGCTACGAGCGCACCATCGACTCCCACGTGAAGAACCTGCGCGCCAAGATCGGCGACAACCCCCGCAGCCCGAAGTGGCTGCACACGGTGCACGGCGTGGGCTACCGCTTCGAGGACCCCACCAAGCAGTAAGGCGCTCCGGGCGGGCTGAAGGCCGCCCCTCCGATCGCCCCCGCGGCGCTCCGTGGCTTCGTGGCGCCTCGACCTGCGGCACTCCCCGTGGGGGCGGGCTTCAGCCCGCCCGTCAACCGAGGCCAACGCACTGTCGTAAACGAAGGTTCGCCGCATCCTGCAACAACCGGGAAAACCCCCGATTCTGAAGGAGCTCCATGACTGAAGCGGAAGCAAAGCCGCGCATTCTGGAAACCGCTGAAGAGGTCGCCCCGCCGGCGACCTCTTCGCCGTCTCCGGCGCGCAAAACAAGGAAGCACCGCCGCCTGCGGTGGTCGGACTTTTCCTACACTACGCGCGTGACCCTGGCCTTCGCGCTCATCGCCGCCATGACGGCTTTGGTGGCCATCGGCGTGGTGTCGTTTGTGTGGGAGCAGCACTTCCGCACCTATACGGCCGACAACATGAAGACGGTCTGCCAGACTACGGCCGACCGTATCGCCATGCTCTACGAGCAGTCGGGCAGCCTCTGGGATCCCGAGACCACCAAGCCCGCCGCCCAGGCCGCCGAGCTGACGAGCGGTGTGGGCGTGAAGGTGATCGACGACGAGGGCGAGGTGCCCTTCGACTCGTCGGTGGTCATCGAGGAGCAGCAGTCGGGCACCATGCGCTCTTTCGAGCCGCCCGACCGATCTCAGGTGGCTGTGGCGCCCATCGAGATACATAACGGCCAGGTGGTGGGCTACGTGCGCCTGTGGGTGTACGGCAGCGAGGCCCTCATGCGCCAGCCCGACCAGGAGTTCCGCGACAATTCCTACCAGGCCATGTTCATCGCCGCCGCTGTGGCCATCGTACTGGCCTCGTGCATCGGCTTTCTGTTCGCGCGCAACCTGGTGGCGCCTATCAACCGCATCATGGGCGCGGCGCGGGCCATCGGCAAGGGCGACCTGTCGGCCCGCACCAACCTGCACGGCGAGGATGAGGTGGCGCGCCTCGGCGAGACCTTCGATGCCATGGCCGAATCGGTGGAGAAGGACCGCGACCTGGAACGGCGCCTCACCACCGACGTGGCCCACGAGCTGCGCACCCCGCTCATGGCCATCCAGGCTACGGTGGAGGCCATGGTGGATGGGGTCTACGAGGCCGACGAAGAGCGCCTCGTCACGGTGAACTCCGAGATCCAGCGCCTGTCGCGCTTGGTGAACGCCCTGCTGAAGCTGTCGCGTCTGGAGAACCGCGCCGACCCCATGAAAGAGGAAGTGGTGAACGTGGGCGAGCTGATCGCCGGCATCGTCGCCACCCACGAGATGTTCGTGTCCGACTCGGGGCTCACCCTGGAATACCAGGCTCAGCCTGACGTGGAAGTGGTGGGCGATGCCGATATGATCCGCCAGGCCACGGCCAACCTCATCTCCAACGCCGTGCGCTACACCCCCGAGGGCGGCCACATCCAGGTCAGCGTGCGCAAGGGCGACATCATGGCGTCCATCGCCGTGAAGGACACCGGTATCGGGCTTTCCAAGGAAGAGGCGCGCATGGTGTTCTCGCGCTTCTGGCGCGCCGACGCCGGCCGTACCCGCGAGAGCGGCGGCTTGGGCGTTGGCCTGGCTGTGGTGAAGGAGATCGTGGATCGCCACGGCGGCTGGGTGCAGGTGGAAGGCGAGAAGGGCAAGGGCGCCTGCTTCACCATCCACATCCCGCTGTTCGACCCGGAGGCCGCCTCGGCCCGCGACCGCAAGGGCGCCCTTCCCCGCGTCGGTCACAAAAAGCCGGCGAAGTCGGGGAAGTAACCGCCCCGCCGGGGCCCTGTTGCCGCCAAACCGTGCGGTCATTCTGAAACCTTTGCCGTGGGGGCGCTTGTGCATGAGCGCCCCCACTTTTTATGCCATAATGAGCGGTACGCAAAATCGCGCTCGAAGTGCCGTTTTGGGGGGCATAGACGGGCGCGGACACGCAAGGAGAAAGGGCGCCCATGACGGGAATCGACATCACCCCCGACGCGCAGGGCAAGGTGCGCGACCTGTACGATCTGGGAGACAAGCTGCTGCTGGTGGCTACCGACCGCATCTCGGCCTTCGACTACGTGCTGGACGACGAGATTCCCTGCAAGGGCCAGGTGCTCACCCAGCTGTCTAAGTTCTGGTTCGAGCTTCTGGACGGCGTGGTGGACAACCATCTCATCTCCACCGACGTGGCCGACCTGCCCGAGCAGTTCCAGCCCTATGCCGACTACCTGCGCGGCCGCTTTATGCTGGTGAAGAAGGCCGAGATGTTTCCCGTGGAATGCATCGTGCGCGGGTATCTGGCCGGCAGCGGTCTGAAAGAGTACCAGCGCGAGGGCACCGTGTGCGGCATCGCGCTGCCCGAGGGCCTCGTGAATTCCTCGAAGCTGCCCGAGCCCATCTTCACCCCGTCCACCAAGGCCGAGATTGGCGACCATGACGAGAACATCTCGTTTGAACGCTGCGCCGAGCTGATCGGCGACGACGATGCCGCTGCCCTGCGCGATCTGGCCCTGGCCGTGTACACCGCCGCCCGCGACCATGCGGCGGCCCGCGGCGTGATCATCGCCGACACCAAGTTCGAGTTCGGCGTGATCGACGGCAAGATCATCCTGGCCGACGAGGTGCTCACCCCCGATTCGTCCCGCTTCTGGCCGGGCGATGCCTATGAGGAGGGCGCCGACCAGCCCAGCTTCGACAAGCAGTTCGTCCGCGACTGGCTTACGGCTCACTGGGACAAGACCGGCACGCCGCCGCGCCTGCCCCAGGATGTCATCGATGCCACGTCCGCCAAGTACATCCAGGCCTTCGAGCTGATCACCGGCAAGAAGTTCGACCCCGCGACGTTCTAGGGCCGATCGCGCCCGTCGCGTTCCACCGCACGACCCGCACGCCATCTAAAGGAGAAACACAGCACCATGTCCCAGCGCAACCCCATGAACGAACGGTACACCTCCGACGACCGTCGCGGCACCACCCGCAAGAGCGCGGCGTCCGCCAAGCCGAAGTCGAAGGCCGCCTCGTCGGTCACCGTGGTGCCCGGCGGCAAGAAGCCCAAGACCAAGGAGCAGATCAAGGCCGAGCAGCGCGAGGAGGATCGCAAGCGCCGCGAGTTCAACAACCGCTACTACAAGCCCGATACCCTGCGCTATAAGCGCCTGCGCATCGCCTGGTGGGTCTGCCTTGTGCTGGCCATCGGCTGCTGCGCGCTGGCCTTTATGGGCCAGGACTTCCTGTCCGGCCCGGCGGGCGTGGTGGTGCTTGTGCTCACCTACGTGTTCCTCATCGCCGCCTTCGTCATCGACCTGTGGCCGGTGCGCAAGGAGCGCAACGCCTACCAGGAGCGCATGCGCCAGGTGGAGCTGAAGCGCGAGAAGGCCGAGCGCGCCGCTGCCCAGCAGAAGAAGGGCACGACTAAGAAGGGATCGGGCAAGAACCAGAACCGCCACGCGGCCCAGAAGGCCGCCCCGGCCGCCGAAGAGGCGCCGGCATCGGACGAGACGCCCGTAAAGCCCGCGCGCCGCGGTCTGTTCGGCAGCGGCTTCCGTCTGTCCAACCGCGAGAAGATGCAGGCTGAGAAGAAGGCCGCTAAGGAGGCCAAGGCTGCCGCGAAGAAAGAGTCCGCCGAGTAGCAAGCGCCCGCGCTGCAGGGGCGCAGGGGCGTCCCGCGGAGACGAGCCTCGGCCCACAGAATGGCGCAGGGGCGGCCTTTGGCCCACGGAATGGTGTAGGGGCGGGCTTTACCGTCCGCTCAAGAACAGGTACCTTCACGGTAAAGAGAGAGGCAGATTCATGGTATCTCGCGTCTATGTTGAGAAGAAGCCCGGATTCAACGGCGAGGCCCGCGCGCTGGCCGCCGAGCTGCGCGACATCGTGGGCATTCAGGGGCTCACGGCCGTGCGCCTGGTGAACCGCTACGACGTGGAGGGCATCGGCGAGGAGCTGTTCGCTGCTTGCGTGCCCACGGTGTTCTCCGAGCCGCAGTCCGACGTGGCCACCTTCGAGCTGCCCGAAGCCAACGGGGCCGCGGTGTTCGCCGTGGAATTTCTGCCCGGCCAGTTCGACCAGCGCGCCGATTCCGCGAGTGAGTGCATCCAGCTCATCAGTCAGGGGGAGCGCCCGCTGGTGCGCTCGGCGGTGGTGTACTACCTGGAGGGCGATCTGGACGAGGCCGCCGTGGAAGCCGTGAAGCGCTATGTCATCAACCCGGTGGAGGCCCGCGAGGCCTCGCTGGATACCCGCGACACCCTGGCCATGGCCTTCGAGCGTCCGGCCGACGTGGAGGTCATCGACGGCTTCACCGAGCTTTCCGACGACGAGCTGGCCGCCTTCATCGCCGAGCGCGGCCTGGCCATGGACTTGGCCGACATCCAATTCTGTCGCGCGTACTTCGCTAAGGAGGGGCGCGACCCGTCCATCACCGAGATCAAGATGATCGACACCTACTGGTCCGATCACTGCCGCCACACCACCTTCGGCACTGTGCTCGATGACGTGGCCATCGCCGACGCCAACGTGCAGGCCGCCTTCGACCGCTATCTGGAGCTGCGCCACGAGCTCGGCCGCGACGAGAAGCCCGTGTGCCTCATGGACATGGGCACCATCGGCGCGAAGTGGCTGAAGAAGCAGGGTATCCTCACCGGGCTCGACGAGTCCGAGGAGATCAACGCCTGCACCATCAAGTGCAAGGTGGATGTGGACGGCGTGGAAGAGGACTGGCTGTACCTGTTCAAGAACGAGACCCACAACCATCCCACCGAGATCGAGCCCTTCGGCGGTGCGGCCACCTGCGTGGGCGGGGCCATCCGCGACCCCTTGTCCGGCCGCTCCTACGTGTACCAGGCCATGCGCGTCACCGGTGCTGCCGACCCCACGGTGCCCGTGGCCGACACCATTCCCGGCAAGCTGCCCCAGCGCAAGCTCGTGACCACGGCGGCGGCGGGTTATTCCTCTTACGGCAACCAGATCGGCCTGGCCACGGGCCAGGTGCACGAGCTGTACCATCCCGGCTACGCCGCCAAGCGCATGGAGATCGGCGCCGTGGTGGGCGCCACGCCGGCCGACCACGTGCGCCGCGAGACCCCGGCACCGGGGGACGTGGTGGTGCTCTTGGGCGGTCGCACGGGCCGCGATGGCATCGGCGGCGCCACGGGCTCTTCCAAGGCCCATTCCGTGGAATCGCTGGAAAGCTGCGGGGCCGAGGTGCAGAAGGGTAACGCGCCGGTGGAGCGCAAGATCCAGCGCCTGTTCCGCCGCGGCGACGCCTGCCGCATGATCAAGCGCTGCAACGACTTCGGCGCCGGCGGCGTGTCGGTGGCCATTGGCGAGTTGGCTGACGGCCTGGACATCAACCTGGATGCCGTGCCCAAGAAGTACGACGGGCTGGATGGCACCGAGCTGGCTATTTCCGAGTCCCAGGAGCGCATGGCCGTGGCCCTGGCCCCCGAGGACGTGGAGGCGTTCATCGCGCTCGCCCACGAGGAGAACCTGGAGGCCACCCCCGTGGCCGTGGTGACCGAGGAGCCGCGGGTGCGCATGCACTGGCGCGGCACCACCATCGTGGATGTGAGCCGCGACTTTCTGGCCAGCAACGGCGCACCGAAGCACGCCGCCGTGGCCGTGCCCGCTCCGGCCGACGAGAGCTGTGCCGCCACCCCCTGCGACCGTGCCTTTGAAGCGGCGGCCAGCCTGACCGATCCGGTTGTGGAGGCTGCCGCTGCGGCCGATTCCCTGGAGGCGGGCCTGGCGGCGCTCATGGGCGATATCAACCACGCCTGCAACAAGGGCCTCGTGGAGCGCTTCGACTCCACCATTGGCGCCGCCACGGTGCTCATGCCCTTCGGCGGCTCCCGTCAGCTGACCCCGGCTCTGGCCATGGTGGCGAAGCTGCCGGTGCTGGGCGGGGCGACCACCACGGTGTCGGGCCTGTCCTGGGGCTTCAACCCCTACCTGTCGGCCTGGGACCCCTACGCGGGCGCCTACATGGCCGTGCTCGACTCGGTGGCGAAGCTCGTGGCCACGGGCTTCGAGCGGGCGAACATGTACCTTACCTTCCAGGAGTACTTCGAGAAGCTGCGCCAGGATCCGGAGCGCTGGGGCAAGCCCATGGCGGCCGTGCTCGGCGCCCTTATGGCCCAGGTCGATTTCGGCGTGGGTGCCATCGGCGGCAAGGACTCCATGTCCGGTTCCTTCGAGGATTTGGATGTGCCGCCGACGCTCGTGTCCTTCGCCACGGCCATCGGCAACATCGACCGGGTGACCTCGCCGGAGCTGAAGGCCGCCGGCGATAACCTGGTGTGGATCTCCTGCCAGGACACCCTGGCTTCCAGCCTGTGCGCCACGTTCGACGCTATGGAGCATCTCATCGGCGCCGGCGTGGTGCGGGCCTGTGCGAGCGGCGGCGCGGCCGGTTTGGCCGAGACCCTCGTGAAGATGGCCGTGGGCAACGGCCTGGGCGTGGCGGTGGACGCGGCCGTGGGCACCGGCCAGCTCTTCGATCCGGCCTACGGCACCTTCGTGGTGGAGCTGACCGCCGGCGAGACGGCTCAGTCGGTGGTGACGCGTCTGGAGGACGCGGGCCTTGCCGCCAACGTGGACGTGGTGGCCCTGGGCACGGTGACCGAGGCCTACGAGCTTTCCTGCGACGGCGCCGTGGCCGATTTGGCGTGCGTGCAGGAGGCCTGGGAGAGCGGCATCGAGGGCGTGTTCCCCTATCGCACCAGCGCCGAGGATCGCGCGGCGGCCGAGGAGGTGCCCGCGATCAGCTTCGCGGCCAGCGCGCCGGCGGTGTTCCCCGGTCCGGCCGTGGCGCGCCCGCGCGTGGTCATCCCGGTGTTCCCCGGCAACAACTGCGAGTACGATTCCGCCGCCGCCTTCGAGCGCGCAGGCGCGGTGCCTACGGTGTACGTGGTGAACAACCTGACGCCCGAGGCTGTGGCTGAGTCCACCGCCGAGCTGGCGCGCCTCATCGGCGAGTCGCAGATCGTCATGATCCCCGGCGGCTTCTCCGGCGGCGACGAGCCCGACGGCTCCGCGAAGTTCATCACCGCCTTCTTCCGCGCGCCCCAGGTGACCGAGGCCGTGCGCGATCTGCTGCAGCGCCGCGACGGGCTCATGCTCGGCATCTGCAACGGCTTCCAGGCCCTGGTGAAGCTGGGGCTCGTGCCCTTCGGCGACATCCGTCCCATGGACGAGGATTGCGCCACGCTCACCTTCAACCACATCGGCCGTCACCAAAGCACGCTCGTGCGCACCCGGGTGGCCAGCACCCTTTCGCCGTGGATGAGCCGCATGAACGTGGGCGACGTGCACACGGTGGCCATCAGCCACGGCGAGGGCCGCTTCGTGGCGCCGCAGCCGCTGCTGGACCAGATGATTGCCGGCGGCCAGGTGGCCACCCAGTACGTGGACGGGGCCGGGGTGCCCTCCATGGACCTGTCGGCGAATCCCAACGGGTCCGTGCTCGCCATCGAGGGCATTACGAGCCCGGACGGCCGCGTGCTCGGCAAGATGGGCCACACGGAGCGCTCGGGCGCTGGCCTGTACAAGAACGCCTTCGGCAACACCTACCAGCCCCTGTTCGAAGGCGGCGTGGACTACTTCCGCGGGTAGGGAAGCGGCTAGACGAGCGTCATCAGTGCCATCAACCGAGAAGGGGCCGTAAGGCCCCTTCGTCGTGTCAGGATGAGTGCACGCCCGCACAATGAGCGCTTGAGGACAACATGGCCGCGGCCCGCCCAGCGGTCTTAAGGGACTTGCGGCTAGAGATCGGAAAGAGAGGTGGGCTCGGCGGGTGGGAGCGATATGGTTACGGTTCCCTCGGCGATGTTGCCGCAAAGGTCGGTGGCGGTGAGCGTGTAGGCGCCAGAGGGAACGTCGAAGCGACAAATGACTCCAGAGCCTTCGGCCGCCGCGTCGCGCTCGCGATCGTCCAGCACCTCGCGCAGCGCCCGGGCTAGCAATGCCTGCTCGTCGCGGGTGTTCGTGATAATGGCGGGATCGGCGGTGTGCTCTGCCCGAGCTTCGTGCTTCTCGTCGCGCTCGGCCGCTTCCAGGTCGTCCGCCGGTGCGGGGATCTCGCGCGGACGGCTCGTCCGCTCATAGTGGCGCAGACACACATTGTGCGTAACGGTGTTCAGGTAGCCCACGAATGAGCGCGGACGAATCTTGGCGATGTTTTTCCAAACGGTCAGATACACTTCTTGCAGCAGGTCGGGGGCGACCTCTGCATTGGTTTTCGCGGCGATGGAGAAGAATTGCGCCTGAGCGGTAAGCCGATAGGCCTCCTCGAAGGCGTTCCGGTCGCCTGTTTGCGCCTGAGCAACCAAATGGGCGAGGTGTTCGTAGGGGTCCGTTTCCCGCATTCGCTTGCGCCTCTACAGTTCGAATTCCTCGAAGAGGGCCGTGCGTCGCGCTTCGTCGGAGGTCGCCATGCGCAGGTCGTCAAGGCGCCCTTCAGCCAAAAGGTGTTCGACCAGGAAACTGTAGCGAGCCTCCGCCTCTTTTGCGCCCTCGGCACGACCCTCGGCGCGCCCCTCGGTGAGTCCCTGCTCGCGACCCTCTTCCCGTCCCTCCTCCAGTCCCTTTTTTCGAGCCAGGCGTTCCAGGATGCGGGCACGACGGGCATCGTTCTCCTCGATGGTGCTCACGCAGTAAAACACTTTGTCCACCCACTTCCGGTCGTTGTTTGCCTTGGCGACGATCTCGTCGATGCGCTGAACGAGCGAACTTGCGCCGATGCAGCCATTTTGCGTGTAGTGTAGCAGATCGCGCAAGACCCCATCGGGCAAAGTGTCCCAAGCCTGTGCATTCAGGGCAATCCAATGGGAATTGCAGTCAATTGAGAGGTCGGGCACCTCCGAGCAGCGTCGTTCCAGGGTGTAAACGGGCAGATTGAGATCGAAGGGATCGTGGGTGCACAGGAACACGATGAAGCTCTCGCACAGCTCGTCGTAGTCCTTGCCCGGCGCGAGAGTGGCCATGTCGAGAGTGGCCTGGTAATAACGGAACCGGCGGCCCAACAAGGGCTCGGGGCACATTGCATCTCGATGTCGTAGACCCGGTTGCCCTCGCGGGCGTACACGTCCATGCGTACGCCGCGGCTCTCGACGGCCGGTTCCAGCACTTGCTCGGCGTTCAGGTAGTCGATGCGATCGACATCGATGCCGAGCACGCAGCGGATGAATTGGCGGCAGACCGATTCGTCCAGCATGACGCGGCCGAACATCCAGCGATTAGTGAAGGCGAGACGGGGCGGCTCATGGGCGGTCCTTTCGGCGCGGCGGGTATGGTATGAGCAGCGTATCAGGCGGCAACCGCGGTTTCGTCTCGGGAATCACCGTCTGCGTGCCGTCGTGCTGTCGGGAGAATTGCGTCGGAAAGCCGTCTGCTGGCCGCAGCGGTGTCGGAGCGTGGCCGTCAGGTCGCCGTGGGGAGTCGCATCGAGCTTGCGTGGAGGTGGCTTCGCGGGTGTCGGAGGTCGCAGGTCGCAGACGGTCCAGCATCGGGGCGAATTGTGGTGAAGATGTGGGGGAACGAAATAACAACGGAAAGGGTGAACCGTTTCTCCCGGTTGGCGGATGTTTGATTTTGAATACCTATCTTTTTCATCCACACCTGGTAAATTGCGATAGTGCGCGAGGAGGAAGCATCATGGAAAAAGGCGCGAACCGGCCCTGGGCAAGCCGGGAAAGGAAGCGAAGCACCCGCGATCTGCATCCCGCGTCGACCTCACGACGCCCCTCCTTCTTCAATCGACTTTTGCGCGTCTCGCTGGCGGTGATTCTGGCTGCGGGGCTGCTTCCCCTGTTGCCCGTGACGCCCGCTGTGGAAGAGGCCGAAGCCTTGGCGGGGACGACCAATTACGAGGACGCGTTCAAGATAATCAATCGTCGTGGTACGCCAGGAGACATCTCAGGAAACAGAAAGTGCAGCCGGGCAAGTCCCTCTCCCCGGCTGACGCGCGCAGCCTGATGGAGCGCCGCTACGCCTTCACGCCCGAGGGCGGTGGTGCGGTGACCGAGTTGAAGCTGACCCTGGCCGACGGGGCGGGCAGCCCAGTTTCCGTCATCGACCTGGGCCGTCCTGGCGCGTGGCGCATCACCTACAAAGTGGCTGACGCCAGCGGCAATACCATTACGGTGAACCTGCGCTACGTGGTGGTGACTGACGCGCCTACGGTGACGCCGATGCCCGATCCCGAGCGTCCGGGTGTGGGCCCGGGCGGCCAACCGCTGCCGCCGGGCGAGACGAACGTTGATTCCGAGACGGGCCTGACCCACACCGTGGTGACCGATCATGTGGTGACCCGCACGTCCGACCTGCTGCTGACGCCCGAGGCCATGGCCGAGTTCATCAGCGCGCGCTACGATCTTGCCCCGGGCTCGTCGGGCGGCGGTACCGCTCCGTTGAGCGTTGTCCTCACGGCGGCGAGCGCCCGCGCCCGGGCCTCGACGGCGGCTTTTTCGGGTATCACGGCCAGCGAGGTGCGTCTTTTTAACGCCGCGGGTGCGCCCGCGCTGGTCATCGACTGCTCGGAGCCCGGCGTATGGTACGCTGAGCAGGTGTTTTCCGACTCCTTTGGCGACACCACCACGCTGAAGCTCACCTATGAGCTGCGCGAGGGCAACGTTCAGGGCGGCATCTCCGATGGAGGCAACGGTGGTTCCAATGGCGGTACCGGCAACGTGTCCGTGAGTGAGGCTGGCCCGCTGACGGGCGACGGCTCTGGTCTGGGGCGCAGCCGATGGGCGTCGGCTATTCACCAGCTGCCCCAGACGGGCGGCATTCTGGGTCCCTGTCCGCTGCACATCATGTTCGTGCTGATCATGGTGCTGTCGGGCGCCTACACCCTGATGCGCCTGCGTCAGGAATCGTCGGGGCGCGAGGAGCGCCGCCGCCACGATGCCGAGTGGGAGGAGTTCCGCCGTGAAGCTGTCCGATAAGCTGCTCTACGCTCTGTTCGTGTTGGCCGCCGTTGCTCTCGGCACCCTTAGTTTTTGCTCTTCCGACTGGCTCTGGGCCATCACGACCGTAGCCGTTGTGCTCGTTTGCGCCTTCCTCCTTCGTCACCGTTGCCAGAAGGGCGTCCCTGATGCGCCAGAAAAGGAAAGGTCGTAGGAGCAAGAACCGCAGCCCGAGAGGCCTCGCAGGGGCGGCCTTCGGGCTGCGGTTCTTGCCATGGGTTGGTGCGAGGTGCGGCTTGGGAGCGCTCTGTAGGGGCGCTCCCTTCAGGCCGCCCGGCGAATCGGGCGACCCGTGGGTTTCCGCTACTGCCAAAGGCGCACTTCGGGGGCGAGGGAAACGCCGCTGGCCTCTCGTACGCGGCGCTGCACTTCGGCGATGAGGGCGAGCACATCGGCGGCGGTGGCGTTGCCGATGTTGACGACGAAGCCGGCGTGCTTGGTGGACACCTGGGCGTCGCCAACGCACAGGCCCTGGCAGCCAGCGTCCTGGATGAGCTTGCCGGCGAAGTAACCTTCGGGGCGCTTGAAGGTGGAGCCGGCCGAGGGCACCTCCAGGGGTTGTTTCTCGGCGCGGCGGCGGGCGAGATCGTCCATGCGCGCGCGGATGGCGGCGGGGGAGTCGGGCCGCAGCTGAAGCGTGGCGCCCAGCACCACCCAGCCCTCGTGCATCATGCGGCTCGTGCGATAGCCCCATGCCGCTTCGCTCGCGGGGACATCTACGACCACCAGGCCCTCCCCCTCTTCTTCTCCTTCGGCCGCGCCGCCGACTCCCGTGCACTCGGCGGCAGTTTCACACTGCTTCGCATGCTCGGCCGTGTTCAATCCCCCGGCTGCGGCTGCGCTTGCCGGTACGAGGCAGCGCACGCTGACAGCTACGTCGGAGAATTGGCCCTCGTAGGCGCCGGCATTCATGATGGCCGCGCCGCCGATGGTGCCAGGGATGCCGCTGGCGAACTCGTAGCCGGACAGGCCCGTCTCCCAGGCGGCCTCGGCCACGGCGGCGTTGGTGGCGCCGGCGCCAGCGCGCACAAGCCCGCCGGGCAGCACGTCCACGGCGGCGAAGTTATCGGTCAGTTGCAGGGTCACACCGGGTAGTCCCTCGTCGGGCGCCAGCACGTTCGAGCCCGCGCCCAGGATGCGCAGGGGCACCCCGGCCTGACGGCAGGCGGCACAGACCGCGGCCGCCTCGTCTTCGGTACGGGGCCGCACGAGCCATTGGGCCGGCCCTCCGATGCGAAACGTCGTGTGCGCGGCCAACGGCTCGTCGGCGAGCAGGTTTTCCGCGCCCACGATGGTGCGGATAGAATCGGAGAAGGTGGCGTCGACCATGGGGTTCCTTTCGTGCGATTGGCGGGCGCGGGGCCGGGGCGGGGGGGGCGGTTCGCGGGTTGCGGGAGGATTGGAGCCTTCCCCTACGGAGACCGCCCCTGCGGAGACCCCCGCGAGACCACCCCTGCGGAGGCCTCGGCGGAGGCCCCCGCGAGACCGCCCCCGCGAGGCCCTAGCGCAGGGCGCCTATGCGGGGCCGTGGCGCCCGCTTGTCATACCAGGTAGGTAACTGGTGGTGACCCGCACTGCTCATTGTACTAGAATACGCCCATGACGAAATCGCCTACATATCATTGTCGATGGGGACGCTAGCCATGGCGCGCAAGCATCCCGACATCAAGCCCGCCACGCCGGGTGCGGCCATTACGCTCATGTTGCTGTCCATTGTCTGCTTCATTATCGGGCTGTGGGCGCTTATGGCCCTGACGCGGATCGTGCTGGGGTAGTGGCATGTGGTTGCGCTTCACACTCTATGACCTGCGGGTCATCGGCCACTATTTGGGCACCTTGGTGCTTTTTTTCGCCGTGCTCATGTTGGTGCCTCTGGGAACGGCGCTCGTGTTCCAGGAATGGGAGCCGGCTTCCCGCTACCTCGTGGCGGCCGGCATCACCATGGTGGCCGGCTGCACTCTGCGCTTCCTGCGCATCGAGCCGGGTCGCCTGTCGCGCCGCCAGGCTTTGGCGGTCACGGGCTTCGCCTGGGTGGTGCTGGCGCTGTTCGCCTCTATTCCGCTGTACTTCTCGGGACATTACGCCACCTACCTGGATGCCGTGTTCGATGGCGTGTCGGGCCTCACCACCACCGGCGCCTCGGTCATCGTGGACTTGGACCACCTCTCCTACGCCGACAACATGTTCCGCTTCGCCATGCACGCCCTGGGCGGCCTCGGCCTTATCGTGGTGGCCCTGTCCTTCGGCCTGTTCGGCCGGGGCGGCGGCGCGTCGCTGTTCTCATCGGAGGGCCGCAGCGAGCATGTGGTGCCCAACGTGGTGCAGACCACCCAGTTCATCGCCCGCATCACGCTGATCATCGTCACCGTGGCCACAGCGATCATCATGGGGCTGTGCCTGGGGCTCGGCATGGAGCCGGCCCGCGCCTTCCTCAACGCGCTGTGGGTGTCCATCTCGGGCTTTCTCACCGGCGGCTTCACGCCGATGCAGCTCTCTATTATGTACTACCATTCCTTCCCCTTGGAATGCATCCTCATGGTGCTCATGATTCTGGGCTCCATCAGCTTTGTGCTGTATGCGGAAGTGGGGAAGGGCAATGTCAGCGCCTTCTTCAGGGACATCGAGACGAAGACCATGGTGCTGTGGATCGCGGTGATGGCCTTCGTGTTCACGGCCACGCTGTCGTCGTGGTCGCTGTTCGACGACATGCTGGCGCTTTTGCGCCGCGGCCTGTTCATGATCATCTCGGCCTTCACCACCACGGGCTTTCAGGTGGTCACCACCAATCAGATCACCACGGCGTTCTCCAACGGCGCCTTTCTCACCTTGGCCTTCATTATGGCCGTGGGCGGCAGCTCCGGATCCACGGCCGGTGGCATCAAGTTCTCGCGCATGGGCATTATCCTGAAGTCCATTGTGGCGAACGTGAAGGAGGCCCTGGCTCCTGATTCGGCTCGCGTGGTGGTGGCCTACAACCATCTGGGTCGCCGCGTGCTCACGCCGAATATCGTGAAAGAGGCCATGACGGTGTTCATCCTGTACGTGATCACCTACGTCATCGGCGCGCTCGTGGGCATCGCCCATGGCGGCGAGGCCATCCCCGCCATCTTCGAGTCGGTGGCCATGACCTCCAACGGCGGCATCATCACCTCCATGGCCCATCCGGGTATGGCACCCACGCTGGAGCTGTTCTACATTCTGCAGATGTGGGCCGGCCGTCTGGAATTCGTGACGCTGCTGGCGCTGATCGTGGAAGTGGGCGCATCGCTTGTGCCCCGTCGGAAGGCGAGGCGCTCATGAGTCGGCTGCGAAAAGGGGCGCGCCTCCCCGTACTCGGCCTGGTCACCGCGGCGCTGGCGGGTTGGCTTCTGGCCGTGACCTGCGTAGCTGTGGGCGGTGCGGTCAGCGACGACGGCACCGGTCCGGCCGAGCCCGCGCCCCGGGCGGCCTGGGCCGACAACCCCACCAACGAGGCGGTGCCCACCGACGACACTGGCGTGGTGGATCCCAACGCGGGGAAGGATAAGCAGCCCGAGGGCAACGACGGCAACAGCAGCGGTGCGGGGGCCGGTTCGGACGCGAACGCGGGTACCGTGCCGCCCGCGGGCCCGGCGCCCCAGTCCGGCGACGGCGCTGCCCCCGATGGCTCGCCCGCGCCCCCGGCCGAGGGCGAGGACGCAGGCACAGGCTCAGAGGCCGGCGATGCCGCTGATGCCGCCGAGGGCGACAAGCCCGTCGCGCCCCCGGTGCTGCCCGATCCCGTCTTCGGTGAGGGCACCAATCCCGACAACCTGATCAATCCCCAGCAGAAGCCTGACAGCTCGTTCATCTACGACACCTCCATCAGCGCGCTGCAGGACGCCGATTCCTACCTGAACAACCAGACGGTGCAGGTGACCGGCGAGGTGGTGGGCGATCGTATCAAGGCCGAGTTCGATCCCGGATTCTGCTGGATCGTCCTGCAGGCCAACGACGATTCCTACGCCGAGGTGCCCGTCTTCATCGCCACCGATGTCACAGCCCCCATCGACACCTACGGCTCCTACGGCCGCAAGGGCACCACGCTGCAGGTGCGCGGCATCTTCCATCTGTCCTGTTCCGACCACGAGGGCCTCACCGACCTGCACGCCGACACCGTCGCGGCTGTGGAAAAGGGCTCCATCACCCAGCAGACCTTAGACCCGAAGGCTTTCATTCCCGGCGGCATTCTCACGGTGCTGGGTTTGGTGATGCTGCTCGTGTTCCGTCACATGCGAGAGGGGCGCCGTTGATGGCCGATACGCTGCACACCGGCGAAGTGGTGAAGCTCGACCGTGGCTATCCCCTCGTGCGTCTCTCCGATGGCGAGACGCTGCGCTGCGAGCACGCCACGGCGCTGGTGAAGGGATGCGACCAGCGCGCGGTAATCGGCGATGTGGTGTCGGTGTTGGTGCCCGATGCCCACGATAAGGGCGTCATCGAGGCTATCGCGCCGCGCACTCGCGAATTCGTGCGGAAGGATCCCACCGAGCGCGCGGTGCCCCAGGTGCTGGCGGCCAACTTCGAGCGCGTCATCGTGGCCCAGCCCGTCAGCGAGGTGAACCTGCGCCGCCTGGAACGGGAACTGGTGCTGGCCTTCGAAACCGGCGCCGCGGTCACCGTGGTGCTGACCAAGGCCGACCTGGCCGAAGATGATGAGGCTCTGGCCGCGGTGATGGATAAGGTGCGTGCTCTGGCCGGCCCCACTGCCGAGGTGCTGCTGGTGTCCGATACCGATCCCGCTTCCGTGGAGGCCGTGCGGCAGCTGCTGGCCCCCGATACCACCACGGTGCTCATCGGTCGTTCGGGCGTGGGGAAGTCGAGCCTGGTGAACATGCTGGTGGGCGAAGCGGTGCTGGACGTGGGCGCCGTGCGTGAGGGCGACGGCAAGGGCCGCCACACCACGGTGAGCCGCGAGATCGTGGCCGTGCCCGGGGCCGGCCGCATCGTGGACATGCCCGGGGTGCGCGGGCTGGGGCTGTGGGATGCCGATACCGGCATCGAGGCCGCCTTCCCCGACATCGAGGCCTTGGCCGAACGGTGTCGCTTCCGCGACTGCACCCACCACGCCGAGCCCGGCTGCGCCGTGCGGGCGGCGGTGGAATCCGGGACGGTGCCCGCAGCGCGCTACGAGTCCTACCAGGCCCTCAAGCAGGAGATGGCCACGGTGAAGGATCGCCGCGAGCAGGCGCGGCGCCTCAACAAGGACAAGGCCCGCTACAGCAAGCAGTACCGCGCGAAAGGGGGATCGTCCCGCAAAAAGCGCAAGGGCTAACCGCGTTTGCTGTCGCTTTAGCCACGGGCTCCGCGCGAGCGCGCCCGAACCGTTACAATAGATGCGTTCGAGTTACCATCCTCGAAAGGAAACCCATGAACCCCGTTGTCATCATCCCCACCTTCATCTACCCGCGTCGCCATCGGGGCGGCTCCGATGTGGTGACCGCCTACGATCACCCCACGGCGCCCAATCAGCCCGGCGAGCTGGGGCGGTGCCTTGAATCGCTCGCGAAGGTGGAGGGCCTGGGGCTGGTGGTGATCCTCGTGTCGGCCGATATGTCCATCGAGGCCCAGGCCGCCGAGAAGGTGCAGGCCGTGGCCAACGCGCACCCCGATATCACCACGCTGGTGATCGGCGCGCCTGAGCTGGCGCTGATCGAGCAGCGCATGGCCCAGCTGAACATTGAGCGTTTGAACAAGGAGATCGGCCTGGCCGGCTATGGCGCCATCCGCAACCTGGGCCTGGTCATCGCCAACGTGCTCGGCTTCGACGCCGCGGTGTTTCTGGACGACGACGAGGTGGTGGACGATCCGCAATTTCTGCAGAAGGCCATGTACGGCCTGGGGAAGCTGACGCGCCAGGGCGTGCCCATCGTGGCCAAGACCGGCTACTACTTAAACGACGAGGGCTCCTATCTGTCGAAGTGGGAAGACAAGTGGTACAACCGCTTCTGGCAGCAGGGGCGCGCCTTCAACGAGTGGATCAGCAAGGCCATGCGCGGCCCGCGCCTGTCCCGCTCCAACCACGTGTGCGGCGGCTGTCTGGCCATCCACAAGGAGGCCTTCCGCCGTCTGGCCTTCGATCCGTGGATTGCCCGCGGCGAGGATCTGGACTACATGCTGAACCTGCGCATGTACGGGTCGGACATCTGGTTCGACAACCAGTGGGTGCTGCGCCATCTGCCGCCGGCCTCGCCGAGCGAGGGCCTGCGTTTCCGCCAGGACATCTTCCGCTGGCTCTACGAGTACCGCAAGCTGGAATACAGCCGCGCCCTCATCGACTTGCAGCAGGTGAAGCCCGCGTCGCTGGAGCCCTATCCGGGCCCGTTCTTGGAGCCGGGCCTGCGCAGTCGCATTCGCCTGACCGCCTGGCTGCGTAGCTTCGGGCGCCCCGACAAACGGGCCTACCGCCAGGCCGCCAAGGTCGTCGCGGGCGCTGCCAGCGCCTACGCCGAGGCGAACTGCGCGAAGTACTTCGAGTTCCAGTACGTATGGCCCGAGGCCATGAAGCGTCTGGAGTCCGACCAGCTGCTGTCTTCGGCGCTGGTGCGCTCCAGCATGCTTCGCGTGCAGGATGTGGAAGCGGAGATGGCCGGCGCGGCCGACGTGGCCGCCGCGGGGGCGGAAGCGGGCGCGGCGATGCCGGCAGGAGCGCCGGGCGCGGCTCTCGCGCCGGGGACTGGGGCAGGCGTGGCGCCCGTGATTCCGGCACCGGCCGTGCCGCGGCCGTCCATTGATGCGGGTGCGACGACGCAGATCCGCCTCGACTTGGCCGATTAGCAGGGCGGCGCGCGAACGTGGATGCCACTTTGATCATGGCTGCCGTCTCACTGGTGGTGGGACTGGCGGTGGGCGTGCTGGCCGGCTTGCTCGGTGTGGGCGGCGGCACGCTGCTCGTGCCCATCTTCAAGCTGGGCTATGCCATGGACTCCATTATGTGCACGGCCACCTCGCTGTTCACCATCATCCCCACCTCGGTTTCCGGGGCTCTTTCCCATCTTCGGAACAAGACCTGTATTCCGCGGCTCGGTCTGGCCGCCGGTTTGGGCGGCGCGGTCACCTCGCCTCTGGGCGTGTGGCTGGCCACTCAGTCGCCCGATTGGGCCATCATGGGCGCCGCGGCGCTCATCATCGTGTACTCGGCCACGACGATGTTTCGCAAGGCGCTGGCGGCCCCGAAAGTGCCCTGGCGCAAGAAGCACTTCGCGGCCCAATCGGCGGGGGAGCAGGCGGGCGCGGTCGGCGATGCGGTTGCGGCTGCGGCTGCGTCGGTGCCGAGCGATGCCGGCGCCCCTTCCGCTTCCGCCGCTGCCGAACCCGCGTCTCCTGCGCCTGCGCGCCCCTTGGCCCCCTCCCTCGCGGCCGAGAAGGACGCCGCCACCGTGGGCCCGCGCGAGCTGGCCATCGGCGTGGCCATCGGCCTGGTGGCGGGCCTCGCCTCGGGTTACGTGGGTGTGGGCGGCGGCTTCATCATGGTGCCGATGATGATCTCCATCGCGCACATCTCCATGCGCGTCACCTCGGGCACGTCGCTCATCGCCGTGATGATTTTAGCCGTGCCCGGCACCATCGCCCAGGCCTTGCTCGGCAACATCAACTGGATCGCCGGCATCGCCGTGGCCTGCGGCTCCATCCCCGGCGCCGCCCTGGGCGCGCGCTTGGTGCCTCGTGTGCCCGAGCGCCAGCTACGCTTCCTGTTCGCGGGATTTCTCGTGGTGGCTGCGCTCATGCTGGTCGTCAACCAGCTGGGGCTGTGGGGCTAGCGCTCGCGCGCGGCAGCTTTGCTATACTGACGTCAACAACCTGGATGATTGGAGGCTGGCGCCGTGGCAACCCATGAGACCCAAAGCGCATGGACGCGCGGGATGGGCATTCCCAAATTCAACCAGGAAATGCTG
This sequence comes from Adlercreutzia mucosicola DSM 19490, assembly GCF_000422625.1. GTDB lineage: Bacteria > Actinomycetota > Coriobacteriia > Coriobacteriales > Eggerthellaceae > Adlercreutzia > Adlercreutzia mucosicola. Next base: position 189,616 of record NZ_AUGK01000003.1, read on the forward strand.
GCGGTCACCATTGCGGCCATCGCCGCGGTCACGCTGGTGTGGGCCTTTCTCATGCCCGAGGCGCCGGTGCCCATTCTGGGGGCGGCTGGTGTGGTGTTCACCGTGTCGGTGGTCGTGGTCATCCGCCTGATGATGGACCCCGATTCCGTGCGCGCCCTGCAATCCGACGCCATGCTGCAGCTGGCCTCGTCCATGATCGACTCCATGGGCGAGGGCCTCACGGAAAAGGCCTCCCAGGAGGTGTGCGAGCTACTGTTGCCGAACACCTCGGCCGTGGCCGTGGCCATCACCGATCGCGAATTCGTGCTGGGCTATGCCGGCTACCAGGAGGCAAACAATCCCTCGGGCAGCCGCATCCGCACCACCGCCACTCACCAGGCCATCAAGGACGGCGAGACCCTGGTGCTGCTCAGCCCCGAGGCCATCGGCCTGCCCGTGCCCGCCGACGAGTGCCGCATCAAGGCCGCCATCGTGGAGCCGTTGTGGGTGGGCGACCGCGTAGAGGGCACGTTGAAGTTCTACTACCGCAACGCGAATAAGATCACCGAGACCCAGCGATCGATCGCCCACGGCTTCGCTCAGCTGCTCTCCACCCAGATGGCCGCCGTGGAGATGGAAACCCAGCGCAAGCTGGCCACCGCCATGGAGCTGAAGATGCTGCAAACGCAGATCAACCCCCACTTCCTGTTCAACACCATCAACACCATTGCCTCGTTCATCCGTACCGACCCTATGAAGGCCCGCACTCTGCTGCGCGAGTTCGCCGTGTTCTACCGCCGCACCCTGGAGGATTCCACCGAGCGCATCTCGCTGGCCCGCGAGCTCGACCAGGTGCAGCGCTACTTCAACTTCGAGCTGGCCCGTTTCGGCGAGGCGCGCCTGGGCTTGGAGGTGAACGCCAGCCCCGGCCTGCAGATCATGATGGTGCCGCCGTTTCTGGTGCAGCCCCTGGTGGAGAACGCCATCAAGCATGCCATGCCATCCGAGGGCAAGCTGGTCATCACCGTGGAGGCCGTGGCCGATGGCGACGATGTGGTCATTGTGGTGGGCGACAACGGCGTGGGCATGAGCGAGGAGACCTGCGCCAACATCACTCAGGTGGAGTCGTCCACGGGCCTGGGGATCGCGGTGAAGAACGTGCACGACCGCATGATCGGCTTTTTCGGTCCCGACGCCCAGATGGTGTATACGAGCGAGTTGGGCGTGGGCACCCAGGTGACCCTGCGCTGCCCCGGCTGCGCCAAGGTGACGGTGCCCGTGGAGGAGGTGTCCAGCGCTTCGGCAGCCGAAGATGAGGTGGCTCAGGCCGCGGCGCGCAACGAGGCTACGGTGGCGCAGCTGGCCGAGCTGGTGGCCCAGGTTGACGGCGAGTAAATGCCCGCCGAACTTTCCGCCCTTCGAGCAGGTAAGCGTGGCTTTTTCGTATCGACAACGTCGTCGGGGTCGTATATCATCCCAGTAACTATCGATTTGCCTGTAGCTGTGAGGGGTTTCCGTGTTTGAATTCTTGTCGTCGCCTTTTGGTCTGGTCGCCGTGGGCCTGGGCGTTCTTGCGGTGGCTGTGCTGGCGTTGTGCCTGTGGATCACCACCCTGGATCGCCGCATGCGCGGTATGGCCGACGGCTTGGAAGCGGAACGCCGCAAGGTAGCCGAGATGCAGATGGTCATCGGCCGTCGCAACAACGCCGCCCGCAGTTATGGCGGGCGCCCGCGGGCCGGCCAGCCCGCGCCCCAGGCAGCCCCGCGTCCTGCGCCTGCGGCGGGCGGCATGCCCATAGGGGCTCCGCAGCAAGGTATGCCCATGGGCCACCCGGGCATGGCAGGTGCGCCGGCGGCGACTGCCACGGCGGCACCCCAGCCGGCTGTGGCGCCGGCTTCGCGCCCAGCGCCCCAGCCGGCCCCGCGGCCTGCACCGGCCCCGCGGCCGACCGTCGGCAGTCCGACTCCCGCATCGGCGGGTCGCGCGCCCCAAGGCGTGTCGCGGCGCCGCGGTGGGGGATGGGCGCCCGACGAGCAGCTCCAGGTGGCCTCCGAGCAGATGGCCGAGGCCTGGGTCCAGAGCGGCGGGTTCGGCCAGCAGCCCATTGTGGTGCCCGACAAGAAGATGTCGCGCAAGGCTCGCCGCGAGGCCGAGCGCGCTTTCGCCGCCCGCGCCGCCGCCGAGCTGGAGGCCCGTCAGGCCCGCCGCGCCGCCGAGGCTGCCTCGGCCGCACCGCCGGCGCGCTCCCAGGGCCAACAGGGTATTCGTCCCTACGGAGGCCCGGCGGCCCCCACTCGCGGCTCCCACGCGCCGGCGCCCGTGCCGGGCACGCGCCCGGTGGCCCGCGGGGGCAGCGGGTTCCCCGACCAGTATGGTGCCCCCGCCGGCGCGCCCCAGGCGCCGCTCGGCCGCGGTCGCCACGCCCGCTAGAGCGGATAATGCCGAAGGGGCCGCCAACATCGCGCTGGCGGCCCCTTCTTTTATAGGGGCGACGGTGATGGGGGGGGCGGGCCGCCGGTTGGCGCGAGGCGCCACCGCAAGGCGGGTCGGGGCCGTCGCGCCGCAGCTCGAGCAGTTTTTGCCCTCGGCCCGTCTTCGGTGCAAAGCTGCGGGGACTGCACTTCATCCCGTGCGGCTCCCGTTCCGCATGGCCCGCGCCCGATTGCCCCGAGCCCTTTACTTCCCCGTATACGCCTGCTTGAAGCGGGCCACGTCGTGCTCGTAGATCACTAAGGTGGAGTCGGGCTCTTCCAGGTAGAAGGGTACGCCGGCCAGCTTCGGATGGTTCACCAGGGCCGCCAGGGCGTCAAAGCCGATCTTGCCCTCGCCGATGCGGGCGTGGCGATCCACATGGCTGCCGCGCTCGTGGGTAGCGTCGTTCAAGTGCACAGCCCTCAGCTTGCCCAGCCCGATGGTCTGGTCGAACTGGGACAGCACTCCGTCCAGGTCGTTCACCACATCGTAGCCCTCGGCCCACACGCCGGCGCAGTCGAAGCAGACGCCCACGTGGTCGGCCAGCTTCACCTGGCTGATGATGGCGGCCAGTTGCTCGAAGGAGGTGCCTACCTGGCTGCCCTCTCCGGCCATAGTGTCCAGCAGCACGAGTGTTGTCTGGCTGGGGGTGATCACCTTGTTCAGGGCGTCGGCCACATCGGTCAAGCCCTCATCCACGGAAATGCCCAGGCGGCTGCCGGGGCGCACCAGGTACATCGGCACGGCCAGCTCGGTCAGTTGGGCCAGGTCCTCGGCGTAGGTCATCAGGGCGAAGTCGCGCTCGCTCATCTTGGCCGTGGCCGGATCGGTATCATAGGGCGCGTAGGCCAGCACATCGTGGATGCCGTATTCGGTCGCCAGGGCGCGGTACTCCTGCACATCCTTGGCATCCAGATCGGCCTGCTTGCTGCCGCGCGGGCTGCGCGTGAAATACTGGAAGGTGTTCGCATGGATGGACGCGGCCTCCCGCGCCATTTCCGCGTAGCCGCGGTGCTTCGACAGATGACAACCGATGGTCAACATGGGGGGGGATCCTTTCGCGAGAGGTTTTATGTTTTGTGGCCAAAAAGCCGTCGAGTGAGCTCGAGTTGGTAGAAAAATCATAGTTCAGGGGCTCTTGGGCGGCCGATAGTGGGGGGATTCGTTCAAGAATCCGTTGCTTTGCGCACATTTCGGGCTTCGGACGCGGCTTGAGGAGACCCGCAGAGCTCACTCGACGGCTTTTTGGCCACAAAACGGAAAAGTGCTCTCCTATTCCCCGTTATTTTGCGGTTGTGGGCTTGATGGACTCGAGCGCAGCGTGTTTGCCGGTCGCTGTTGCGTACGGGATTCCGTTGATGCGCGAGCGGTGTTTCTTGCCCGTGGAGGCCGCCGATCTGCCATCGCGCCGATGCCGCTACGATGGTAGAATTGTCCTACCTCAAACTATGCAGCCCAAACGAAGAAGAAGAGGTTATTGCCCTATGGCTTCCTCCCCCCTCATATTGGATCGTTATCGCGTCGTCGGCCAGGCCGGCGCCGGCGGCTACGGCACCGTTGTGCACGCCTTCGACACCCACCTCAAGCGCGATGTGGCTATCAAGTGCATCGAGTTGTCGGAAGACGAAGTGGCCCGCGCGCGCCTGGTTGCCTTGGAGGCGCGCATGGCCGCCGATTTGGAAGGCGGCCAAGGAGCCGCCGCGGCCGCAGGCCGAGTGGCTGGTGCGGTGGGATCGGCGGGGTCGGCGGCTCGCGGCCGCTCGGGAGCGTCCGCGAGTTCTGCCGTCGCCGGCCGTGCAGCCAGCGCTGCCGCCCCGGCGGCTCCGTCGTTCCCTTCCGACCCCGACTTCCTGCGCGGAGTGGACGAGCGGCGCGCCGGCGTGGCGTCCCGGCGCAGCGTGCCGACGGCGGCCGATGAAGTGCCCCCCTGGGAAGATGCCGTTGCAACGCCCGAGGCTCCCTGGGAGGCGACGATCGTGCCCTGGGGCGCCGGCACGGCCGGCTTCGACGCGGGTCCCGCAGCAGGCGCGGGGGTTGACGGCCGCGCCATCCCGCGTAAGACGCGCCACGCCCCCGAGGCGGCCTATGTACCGCCCGTGGAGGTGCAGGAAGCCGCGCCCATCAGCGACTACTTCGACGAGAGCGCCGTGGACGTGCGCCATTTGCGTGGCATTCGCCCCTCGCGCACCATCGACGGGGCTACCGAGCGTCGCCGGCGCCGCGGCGGCCGCCACACCGTCCGCACCGAGTCCGCGGCAGCCAGTGCGCCGGTGGTCTCGCGGCCGGCTCCCTCGACCGACTTCGAAGAGCCCGACGACGCCGATCTGTTCGAGCACATTCCCGGCTTGGAAGAGGCCCGTTCTGTCGCGAAGCTGTCCGATGCCAACATCGTCACGGTGTACGATTGCGCCGTGGAGGACTCCACGGCCTACGTGATCATGGAGTACATCGAGGGCAAGACCCTGGCCGAGATCATCGATGAGATCGACGACAGCATCACCCTCGACATTGTGGCCGCTGTGTTCACGGCCGTGTCCCACGCTTTGGAAGTGGCCCACGGCGAGCAGACCCTGCACTTGGATATCAAGCCCGAGAACGTCATCGTGAACTCCAAGGGCGTGGCCAAGGTGACCGACTTCGGCCTGGCCGCCCTGATGGATGCCACCGGCTCGGGCACCACCGGAGGCGGCACCATCGGCTACATGCCCTTGGAACAGATGCGCCAGGAGCCTCTGGATGTGCGCACCGACGAGTGGGCCCTGGCGAGCCTCACCTACGAGATGCTCACTGGCTCCAACCCGTTCTTCGCCTCCACTCTGCGCGCCGCCGAGGAGCTCATCGAAGACGCCGAGCTGGTGCTGCCCTCGCTGTGCTGGGACGAGCTTGACGCCGAGGCCGACGACATCATGTTCATGGCCCTGGATCCGGAGATGGACGAGCGTTTCGGCACCGTGACGGAGTTCGCCGAGGCGCTCACGCCGCTGCTCGGCAACGCGAAGAAGGGCAAGAAGGCCCTGGCCGACATCGTGAAAGGCGTCGATCTGCCCGAGGCCGACCCCGAGCCCGAGCGGCCCCGCGAGCCGTTGGCCCCCTTCGTGGATCGCCTGGGGTTGCGCGGGGCCGCCATCGTTGCTCGCATTGTGAGTGCCCTTGCGGTGGGCCTGCTGGCCGCCGTGGGTCTGGCGAACATTCACCTGAATGCCGGCTCGCCGGGCGGCTTGCTCGACGACGCGACTGTGGTGTACTGGGTGCTGGTGGCGGTGTGCGCGGCGGTAGCGGCGGTGCGCCCCAGCATCGGCATCCTGTTCGGCTACGCCATGCTGGCCGCGGGCCTGGCTGGGGCGGGCGCTTGGGCACTTACCCTGCTTTTGGCCGCGGTGGTGGCGGGCTGGTGGTATCTCGTGGGATGCCGCGGCACGTCCCAGGCCACGGTGGCGCTGCTGCAGCCGCTGTTCGGCTCCATCGGTTTCGGCGGCTTGGCTCCGGTGGGCGCGGGCGTGTTTCTGCCCGTGATCCAGTCGGCTCTGACGGCGGCCTTCGCCTTCTTCGTGGCCCTCATCATGGCGGCCTGCGGCTCCATGGACGTGATGAATTGGGATGCGCTGCTGCACTTCAGCTTCAGTAACAATCCCCAGGCGGCCTGCGTGGCCCTCATCTCCCAGGGCGGCACCTGGGTCATCGGCATCAGCTGGGTGGTGGCCGCGGCTGCCTACAGCCTCTGCTGCGTGCGCGGCACCAAGGCCTTCGACGTGGCCGGTGCCGTGATCGCGGCCGTGGTGCTCATCGCCGGTGCCTGCGCGGCGGCCCATCTCACCAACTTCGGCGGTTCGTGGCTGCCCGCTCCTTCGGCCCTGCTCGGCGCTTTGGTGCCCGGCGTCATCGGCATCATCGCCGCCGCCATGAACATCCCCGACCGAGCCCGCTGGGCCGAAGAAGAGTGGTATCTGGACGACGAGGCGGTCTAGATCGCAGCGAGGATGCAGCCCCCAAGGGCGCTCTCCCTCCGCCTTCGGGATTCTGGGACCACGGCCGCCTCAACGGGCGTTTCTGACGAGGGCTTGTGCGATCTGAGAAAAAATCGCTGAAAGTGGCGCTGGATTGCGAAAAGTAGGCACCTGGGATGCGCAACATGCGAAACACTGGATAACGGGCCGGTGCTTTCACGGGTCAGCTTCGACGGGTTTTCCGCAAAAGTGGTAGAGCGGTGCGCATGCGCTTACTTTCTACCATTTCGAATCGCAAGGGCGACGGGATGCCGCCGCCGAGATTCGTTAGAGAGGTAGATTATGCTCGCAAAGGTCTGTTCAGTGTTCACCGGCTTCTCCAAGGGCGACTTCGTGGCCGAGGGAGGGGAGAAGATAGACTGGTGCAACGCCGCGTTCTCCGTCCCCGGCACCGCCGACACCTTCCTGCTCAAGGTTCGCCTGGACGAGGTGGATCCCAACCGCCTCAAGCCGTACAAGGCGAATTACCTGATGGTCGATTTCCGCTACGACTCCAAGTTCCGCAACTGGAAGGGCTACATCGTGGACGTGTTCGAGACTCGCGCCCTCTTCGATGCCGCGACCGTGGACAACGACATCCCCGCCGAGCTGTTCGACGAGTCGCCCGCCGTTTCCTCCCTCAAGGCCGCGGCCGTTGCCGCCGCCTCCAAGTAGGCGGTTCCCGTGGCTTCCGCGAACCCCTCGGGCGCCCTCGGCCCCTCGGCCCTCGAGTTGGCCTCCTACGTCGCCGGTTACTGGCGCGACCGCGACCGCGAAGAGGCCTATGCCGCCGTCGTGATCGGCGTCCACATCGACCAGCTCGGAAACATCGTGGGACAGTCCTACCACGTCCACGGCCCCTCCGCCGACTGGAACGACGCTCTCATGTCCGACTTGATGGCGGCCGCCGACGGGGAGGTGGCCTAGATGGACGAGCAGGCTGCCGCGGGCCTGGCCCTGGACGCCTTTTCCACTTTGGACGCACTCCGCCAGGACGTGGCCCAGATCAGGGACGTGAACCTCCAGACCTTCGATCTGCTCAACTCGCAGATTCAGAGGGTCGATGAGCAGATGGAGGCCAAGGGCCTCTCCGTCGAGGTTCCCGCCGACCCCGAGGCCCAGAACCTCCTCCCCGGTGATTCCGCCGACTGGATGACCGAGGTTCACTCCGCGACCGAGGTTCCCGCCGAGTTCTTTTCCGATCTCATGTCCTTCCAGTACATGCACACGGCGCTGTTCGTGTTCATGCTGCTGGCGCTCCTGCTCAACCTGGGCGCGACTCTCTGGCTTGCGTTTTCCGACAAATGGAGGTCTTAATGGATGCTGTTCTTAACGTTCTCGTTGTTCTGTCTCTGCTTGGCGTTGTTGCTTACGCTCTCGCTGTCTATGCGGCGCTGAAGATCGCCTTTACGTGGGCCAAGGCCCGTTGGGACGACGGCTGGGGCAAGCCGCCCCTCCTTCTCAAGTTGCCGCCCCGCGCCTTGTCGGCAGTCCTGGCTCTGGCGTTCCTGGCGGTGGTCTTGTGAGCGATGCTTGCGTCTTGGCCAACGCTTCTCTTCAGCTTTTCTCCGTTGTCTGCCTGTGCCTGATTCTCTTTCTTGAGCTTCGCTCCAGGTGATCTTCGATGGGGATTTTAGATGCGTATCAAGTTGACGGCTGGCTTGATTTCGTCGTCTCGCTCACCGCAGCCGTTCCCGTTGGCTTCCTGCTGGGGATGTTCCTAGGTCTCCTCAGCTTCGGAGTGTTCGGGCTTTTCAGGCTCGTTCGTAGTCTCGTGTCCAAATGATTGAGTAGAAAGGAGTTGATACCATGGAGACCATCAGTACCGCTATGTCTACCGCGATCTCCGGTCTGAGCACCAACCTTCAGACCGCCATCGGTGCGAACCTGCCCGCCATCCTTGGCGTCGCCGCCATCTTCATCGTGGTTCCCGCCGTCTGGGGGTTTGTCAAGCGCTTTAGTCGCTAATCGGCCCCGCCCTTCGGCTCGGGGCGGCGAATCGGGCCGTTCGGGGAGGGCTTCGGCCCTTCCCTTTTCTATTTTAGGAGGTGATTCTTTGTCCGTTTGCACTCGCGCGTTTTCCCTCGCCCTGTCGGCGCTGCTGGCCCTCTCGTCGTGCCTGCCGTGCTATACTCTGGCATATGCAGATGAGGGGAGCGCCTATGTTCTTGAGGAAGAAGATTCGGAAGTCCTCCGATCTGACGGAGGCGGAGTTTCAGCAGCGCCTGGTGAGTTCGAATTCGCGCCTGATGCAGCAGATGAGGGAGCAGCAGGAGGCGGAGTTGGCCCCGAGCCAGAGGGACCTGGAGAGACAGAGGCTTCTTCGTCAGCTGATGGGGGAGTAGATTCTCCGGTTGGCGATATTGACATTTCCCCCTATGCCACATCCTTTTCGGTGATTGACACTCTTGTTGGCTCGGCATGGTCTGGCGAGGGCACCCAATTCGTCATCGGCGGCAATAAAATTGCCGCGAGAAATGGCACTGTCATATGGGCGGTTCTAGCTGCTGCCGATATTCTTGAATCGATCGATTCCAAAATGACTGTTGCTAATAATTATTTTCAGGCTATTGATACCGCTACTAAGGGTATTCAATCTGTTCTTCGCACTCAGTGGGGCTACAAAGTGGGCACCGCCTGGGTCTCCGAGAACAATTCGCCGTACTACTTCCTCCAGTGGATTTACAATTCCACATGGACGGCCTGGGGCTACAACTATGACGGCACGCCCTCCTTCTTCAGCAACTCGCCTGCGGGCTGGCTGAACAACGTCAGTGGCAAGGTAAACTCCTTCTTCCCCGCAATGAATAACAGCTTGGCCGATATTAGCGCGCGGATTAACTTGATCAGAGTTCCCGTTGAGACCTATCTGGGCGCTAGCTTCAACACCCTTGCTGATATCAGCGCGCGCACCAACTTGATCAGGCAGGCCGTTGAAACTTATATCGGCCCCATCTTCAACAACGTCGTTGACGTGAGCGCCCGAATCGCGTTGGTCAGGAGCGAGCTTCTGGCCGTCAAGGACTTGCTCTCTGCCGCTGATTTGGCGGGCGCTTCGGCTCGCCTGGATGATATCTTCCTCGCCCTCGACTCCGATACGGGTATCAGTCGCCTTCTTGCTGAGTGGGCCGACCGCTGGGACGTTCAAGACCGTGTGCTGATGGAGTGGGCCGACCGCTGGGACGTTCAAGACCGTGTGCTGATGGAATGGGGCGCTCGATGGGACGTTCAGGATCGCATGATGGTCGAGTGGGGCAATGCATGGGAGGCCTACCGCGATTCCGTCCTCTCGGCGCTCGGCGACGGCCTTTCCCTCGACGTGTCGGGCATAGAGTCGCGCCTGGACGATATCAGGGGGCTTCTCCTCGCCGCTGGCATGGCCGAGAACGCCAAGGACTTGCTCGATCTGCTGATCGGCGACCTCTCGGGCATCGGGCAGGCTGCGGCAACGGGGGCCATTCAGGGCGCTATGGAGAGCGTCTTTCCCTTCTGTGTTCCCGCCGTTGTCAAGCAGGTGTTCGGGCTTCTCGCCTACGAGGGCTCTGCCCCCGTCTGGGAGTTCGACATATGCGGCCACCCCCTTGTGTGCGACTTCTCGGGGTTCCAGCTGGTAGCCGACTGCACGTCCTGGCTCTCGCGCGTCGGCCTCGTTCTCGCCCTGCTCGCCAACACCCGAAAGTTCGTGTTCTCGCTTAACGGAGGTGGTTCCTCGTGATCTCTGCCATAGTCGGCACTCTGCTCGGCTCCGCCGTCCAGCTCGTCCTCCTCGTGCTGGGGCTGCTCCCGACCATCGATGTCTCGGCGCTCCCCGTGGCCGTTCCCGACTCGGTGCGCGGCGTCCTGTCCACGCTCAACTGGTTCGTCCCCTTCGGCGACCTCGTCGGCATCCTCACGGTGTGGATCGGCCTCGTCCTCGCCCTCAACGTCGCCCTGGCCGTCGCCCAGGTCGTCTCCATAGTTTCGAGGTGATGCGGCGTGATATATCTTTACAGCGGCACTCCCGGGAGCGGCAAGAGCCTCCATGTGGCCCGCGACATACGCGACCACCTGGGCGCCAAGGGGCTCCCCGTCATCGCCAACTTCGACATAAACCCATCGGCAAGGGGCTATGAGGAGCGCTTCACCTGGATGCCCAACGACCGCCTTTCCCCGGACTGGCTCGTGGAGTTCGCCTCCTCCTACTGGGAGGGCCGCCGGGTGCGCGAGGACTCCATCCTGCTCGTCGTGGACGAGGCCCAGCTGGTGTTCAACTCCCGCGCCTGGCAGCAGGGCGAGCGTATGGAGTGGATAGAGTTCTTCAGCCAGCACCGCCACTTCGGGTACAAGGTCGTCCTCATCGCCCAGTTCGACCGCATGATAGACCGCCAGATACGCTGCCTCATCGAGATAGAGGTGAGCCACCGTCGCCTGGGCAACTTCGGCCTTAAGGGCCTCCTTCTCTCGTTGCCCTTCCGGGGGCGGCTGTTCCTGGCCGTCTCGTACTACTACGGCCTGCGCGAGAGGGTCGGCTCGTCGTGGATTCTGCCGCGCCGCGCGTACTTCCGCCTCTACGACTCCTACAGCCGCTTCCGTCAGGTCGGGGCCGCCTCCTGACGCGCGGGGCTCCGGGGCCCCCGCGCGGCGGGAGGCGGCCCCGGGGCGGCCCGCAGGGCCGCGAGGGGCGCTCCCGCGCCCCTATTAACTTGATTAAGTCACACAATTGAACCCGCCCCAGGTCACGGGGTCGCGAGATTTAGGATGTTTCTTATGGGAATTGTTCCGCCCTCGAAGTACATTAAGGCCGTTGACTGCGGCAACACGGTTATCTTTCGGCACTGCCCCTTCGAGCCGCCCGAGGAGCCGCGTATCGAGAGGCTCGATGAGTGCCATTACCTGGTCAAGCGCACCCGCGAGGTGCGCCGCTACGCGCCCCGCTCCGAGGTCAAGGGGGACAACCTGCGCAGCGTCCGTCAGTCGTTCAACCGCTTGAAGTCGCTCATCAACGCCAACGTCTCGTGCAACGAGGGGGTGCGCTTCGTCACGCTCACCTACGCGGAGAACATGGTCGACAACTCCCGCCTCACCCCTGATTTGCGCCGCTTCTTCAAGCGGATGCGCTCGCTCTACGGGCCCTTCGAGTACGTCTACGTTAAGGAGCGACAGGCACGGGGGGCGTGGCACGTGCATTGCGTCATGTTCTTCGACGGCGAGGCGCCCTATATGCCCAACGACGCTGACGATCACCCCGTGCGCGACGCATGGGGCCAGGGTTTCGTTAACGTCCGGGGCTTCTCGGGCGACGTGAACAACCTCGGCAATTACCTTTGCGCCTACCTGACCGACGATGACGCCGCGGGTAAGAAGGGCGCGAGGCTCGCCAACTACGAGTCGGGCATCCGGCTCTTCAACTGCTCGCGCGGCCTTTGCCGCCCGACCTATGCCCGCGTGGCGTGGGAGGACTACGCCGCCTACGCCTCTTCTCCCAACGTCTACCTGGTGAGCGAGTCGGAGACCTCGTTCCTGGCGGGCGAGTGCGGGCGCGCGAAGTCCGTGAGCCAGATATTCATCGAGAGGTAGCAACTGACAGACCGCCGCCCTCCAGGGCGGCTCGGACACCCCTTCCGGGCCGGGAGCGCGCCGAATACTTTGCGGCCAGACCGCGTGCGAAAAGCTGCGCGGCCCGTCGCGGGCGAGGCGAGACCGCCGATGAGCTGGATGCGGCGCCGACCGCGTGTCTCTTTCGGAAAGGTGCGGCTGCCGGAGCCGCGCGGGCCCCGTGTCCCGGGGCGGGGAGATCGGAGTTTCGAATGAAGTTCGCGGGGATAGACATCGCCAAGCGCGAGCACTGGATGGCCGTGGTGGACGCGGAGGGGCGCGCGGTGCTGCCTCCGACGGCCTACGCCAACGACTCGGAGGGCCTGGCCGCCATGGTGGCCGATCTGGCGTCCCTTGGCGGAGAGGTGGAGGCCGCCATGGAGTCCACGGGATGCTACTGGCGCTCGTGCCACCGGGCCCTCTCCCTCGCGGGCATCCCTGTGGCCGTGATGAATCCCGTGCGCACCTGCGCGGCGCGGAAGTCCTCCAACCTGGGCCGCGCCAAGACCGACGCGGTGGACTGTCTCGTGATCGCCGACTTCGCGCGCAGGGAGCGCCCCGCGCCCACCGTCTCGCCCGACGGCGACCTCGCCCAGCTGCGGGAGCTGGCGCGCCTGCGCCGCTCGCTCTCGGGCGACGCCGCCCGCTGCAAGCTCCGCCTGACCGCGCTCCTCGACCAGGTGTGGCCCGAGTTCGCGCGGCTGTTCGCCGACCGCTTCTGCGGCTCGGCCCTGGCCTCCCTGCGCTGGCTTTCGGAGGGCTCGGGCGATCTGGATTCGCTGGCCGACGCCCTGGGCGGCGCCAGCCGCGGCCGCTTCGGGTCCGCCAAGGCCTCTGAGGTCGCGGCCTCGCTCTCCTCCACCTGCGGGGTGCCCGCGTCCCCAGCCCATCTGCTGGAGCTGCGCCTTCTCCTCGGCCAGCTGGACTTCTCGGCGGCCCAGATCGCCGAGGCCGATGCCGCCATGGCCCCGCTTCTTGAGTCGGCGGCCCCGACGCTTCGCACCGTCCCCGGCATCGGCCCCGCGCTCGCGTGCCAGATCGCCGCCGAGGTGGGGGACGCCTCGCGGTTCGAGTCGCCGGGCAAGCTGGTGGCGCTCGCGGGCCTCGACCCCGCGCGCTTCCAGTCGGGCGGCTTCGAGTCGGAGCGCACGCGCATATCCAAGCGCGGGAGCGCCTACCTGCGCCGCTCCCTCTACATCGCCGCCCAGGCCGCCCTGCGCTCCGACTGCGAGTTCCGCGACTTCTACGACCGCCTGCGCGCCCGGGGCAAGTCGCACCGCTGCGCCGTCTGCGCCGTGGCCCGCAAGATGCTCTGCGTGGTGTGGGCGCTCATGCGCTCGGGCGAGGAGTACAGCCGCGAGCGGCATTCGGCAAAGGGAGAAGCCCCCGAGGGGGCCTCTCCGGTTGAGGTTGGCTAGAGCTCTTGGACGAGCCAGGTTCCGGATTCTGTCTGAATGACGTTCCCCTTTACGTCCTCGATGGCGGTTACGAGGTCTTCCAGCTGGTCGGGTTCGTATACGGTCGGCAGTCCTTTGTCGAAGTAATGATAGTCATTCCACATGTCTGCGGCGCTCCTGTATTCCGTCCACTCTCCCCGGAGCTTCCCCGGGTCGACCTCCTCATCGGTGCCGTCCGCGTCATACCAGTCGATTATGGCGGCCAGCGCGGCCTTGCTGAAGCAGTTCAGGCCCTCGTAGGCGGTCAGATCTTCGACGGTTGCAGTGATGTACAGTGCCATGGGATGCCCCTTTCGTCCGTGGAGCCAGGCCCTCTGCCTCGCTCCTGATGGGGCGTCCGGCTCACGGGGCGGGCGGCGCGTCAAGGCTTCTCGGAGGAAAAGTTTTTTCCGCTGTCCTTTTGTTGAAGATGAAAAAAGTTTTCCTCGCCTTGACGCGCAGTTTGCTCCGTGAGATCGTGCGCTTCATCTGGTGCGATGCAGGGGGCCGTCCCCGGGCGGGAGCGATCTTTCATGTTTCGTCAACGCGGCTCTCGGGGTCATTTTCGATCCCTCGCGCTTGAAAAAAGTGCTTGACGAAATGATAGCTGGTGTTTCGCAATCCAGTGCCACTCTCGGTGAACTTTTCGCAATCCAGTGCCACTTTCGGCGACGTGATTGCGAAAAAAAGCCCCCGCCGGGCGATGGTGCCGGGCGGGGGCTCGGGTAATTCGACTCTCGTGCAAGTGCGGCGCTACTTCTCGTCTTCCTCGTCGTCATCGAACAGGGACCAGTCGTCCTCGGTCTTCTCGTGGTTCTTGAACTGCTTGCGGGTCTTCCGCTCCAGAATTAGGCAGACGATGACGCTGACCAGCAGGCCGCCGCCGACCAGGATGCCAATGCCCGGCATGGTCTCGAACAGGAAGTGGTACAACTCCTCGATATTCATGGGCGCCCTCCTCGTCTTTGCGAACGCCGCGGCTGTGGCGGCGGTGGTATCGGTGTTGTGCAGGTGAAAGTATACTATGCTTCTTCACCGCAAACGCAATCTCCATGCCTACTGGTTGCGCTATACTGGTCGAACGCAAAACGCACGATCCAAGGAGCACTCTTATGCTGGATGTCAAATATGTACGCGATCATCTTGACGAAGTGGCCGAGGCCATGAAGAATCGCCATGCGCATTTCGACCCGGAGCGGTTTGCCTCCCTTGACGTGCGACGCCGCGAGGTCATCGCCGAGGAAGAGGCCCTGCAGGCCGAGCGCAACCGTATCTCCAAGCAGATCGGCGCGCTTATGGGCCAGGGCAAGAAGGACGAGGCCGAGGCCGCCAAGGAGCAGGTGCGCCAGATCAACGAGAAGCTGGAGGCGGCCAGCGCCGCCCGCACCGAGGCCGACGACGCTCTGAACACCCTGCTGATGAGCGTGCCGAACCTGTGCGACGCCTCTACTCCCATCGGCGAGGACGAGGACGACAACCCCGAGGTGCGCCGCTGGGGCACCCCGCGCGATTTCGCGGCCGAAGGCTTTGAGGCCCAGGCTCACTGGGATCTGGGGCCGGCCCTGAATATCATCGACTTCGAGCGTGGCGTGAAGCTGGCCGAGAGCCGCTTCTACGTGCTCGGTGGCGCTGGTGCCCGCCTGGAGCGCGCGCTTATCTCCTTCATGCTGGATCAGCACACCGAGCGCGGTTACAAGGAGTGGTGGGTGCCGGCCATGGCCAACGCCGCCACGCTCACGGGCACCGGCCAGCTGCCGAAGTTCGAGGAAGACCTGTTCCACACCACCGAGGGGCTCTACCTCATTCCCACCGCCGAGGTGCAGCTGACCAACCTGCACGCCGGCGAGGTGCTCGACGCCGACCAGCTGCCGCTGCACTACTGCGCCTTCACCCCCTGCTTCCGCGAGGAGGCGGGTTCGGCCGGCCGCGATACCCGCGGCATCATCCGCGTGCACCAGTTCTCCAAGGTGGAGATGGTGAAGTTCGCCACCCCCGAGACCGGCTTTGCCGAGCTGGAGTCCATGGTGGAAGACGCCGAGAACATCCTGCAGAAGCTGGAGCTGCCCTATCGCGTCATCAGCCTGTGCACCGGTGACATCGGCTTCTCCTCCGCCAAGACCTACGACGTTGAGGTGTGGCTGCCCAGCTACAACGCCTACAAGGAAATCTCCTCGTGCAGCTGCTGCACCGACTTCCAGGCCCGCCGCGCCAACATCAAGTACCGCGATCCGGCCAACTTCAAGGGCACCCGCTTCGCCTATACCCTGAACGGATCGGGTCTGGCCGTGGGCCGCACCATGGCCGCGGTCATCGAGAACTACCAGAACCCCGACGGCACCATCACGGTGCCCGAGGTGCTCGTACCCTACATGGGCGGCAAAACGGTGATTGGGCCGGAAGAGGTTTAGCACACCCATGGACGAGCAGTCGCGCGAGCTGGGGGGGCGCAACAACCCCCGGCGCCGCGCTCAAAGGGAGCGGGCGCGCCACGCAGCATCCACGCCGCCCTCTGCGAGCGGGCCCTTGGCGGGCGCGCGGCGAGCGGCTGACGCCTCGGTGTCGGGTGTGGTTCCCGGAGCTGAGACGGCGCCCTCGGCCGAGACGACCGCCGCGGCTTCGGCCGAGATCACCTCAGCGGCCTCCGCGACGGGCGTGTCAGCGGACGGTTCAGCCGACGGCGCTCCCGCCCCGGAAATCGCAACCGAGTCCGAAGGCGAGGCGGCGGCCGACGGTCAGGATGCGGCCGCAGCGCAGAGTGCCCCACGGGCGAATCGCGCGGTCCGTCCCTCGGCGCGGCCGGCGGTGAAGCAGCCGCGCTGGACCCGGGGCAAGATCGCCGCGGCGTCGGTGGGCGCGCTGTTCGTCGTGCTGGCTGTGGCCCTGGTTTGCGGTTTCACTTGGCTGCGCTGGTTTTCCGCCGACGATGCGAGCGATTTTCGCGGCACGTGGTACCTGGCGGGCACATCCACGCCCATCATCATCACCGAAGACCGCATCCACCTGACCGACGACGTGTCCTACAAGTACACCATGGACACCGGCGACAAGACCATCGAGTTCACCTTCGGCAACCTGGCTGGCTCGGGCCGCTACCGCTTTTCTCTGGACCGCAACCAGCTGGCTCTGGTGGACGGCAAGTTCAGTGGCGGCGACACCCTGAGCAGCGATATCGGCTGGACCATCCAGGCGCTGTGGGAAAACCTGCGCGGCGCGCCCCTGGCCCCGGCCGAGAAGGCGGGGAAGGGCGTCACGCTGCTGTCGCGCACGCCCACAGCCCAGGCCCCCGATCCCGATGCCGCAGCTGATGGTCTCGATGCCGATGGAGAAGGCGCTGGCGATGATGTCCAGGTGATCGAGGACGAGACCTTGGGCGACCTGTCCGATCCCGATGGCGGCGACGGCATCCTGGGCGCGCCTGGCGACAAGCCCGCCGAGGAAGCGGGAGGGTCCGATGATCCGCAGGCTGGGGGCGCAGGCGATGCTGATGCGACGGGCGCCGACAGTGATGGCGCGAGCGGCGCTGCGGACGAGGGCGACGAGGGCGATGGCGCGACGTCCCGTGCGGGCACCGACGATGCCGCTGCTGGCGACGCCTCGTCCCGCAGTGCCGATCGCCCCGACGACCCCGCATCGGCGGCCGATCAGTCGTGAGCGCCCTGGCTGTCGAGCGCATCGCCTTCGAGCGCGATCGCATGGTGCTGCTCGTGCGCGTGGCCGGCGGCCCTGCAGCCTGCCTCGGTCCTGCCGCGGCCGCTCGCCTGAGCGCCGCGCGCCCCTTCCTTACCCGGCACGCCTGCTTGAACGCCGAGGGGGCTTCCTTCGGCGCTATCCTGGACCGCACCTCGCTGCCCCATGTGTTGGAGCATCTCGTCATCGATTTTCAGGCCGAGGCCCAGGCCCAGGCTGCCGCCCGCGGCGCACATCGCCCCGCCGCGACCTTCTCAACCGCTCGCAACCGTTCGGCGGCTACTTTTGTCGGTACAACGGAATGGTTGGACGAGCGTGCGGGGCTGGCGCGGGTTGCAGTAAACTTTACCGATGACCTCATCGCTCTGGCGGCCCTGAAAGCCGCCTGCGCGCTTATGGAAGGGATGGTGGATTAGCCATGTCATCAGCTCACATCACCTTCGACACCACCGGCGACAAGATCGCCCGCCGCGTCCGCAAGATGCGCCCCTCGGCGGTGCGCAACCTCTTTGCCGCCGCCACCCGCGACGATGTGATCTCGCTGTCCGGCGGCATGCCCGCCGTGTCGCTGTTGCCCGTGGAAGATGTGCGTCGCGCCACCCTGGCCGCCATCGAGACCGAGCGCGCCCGCGCCGTCTCGCTGCAGTACGGGCCCACCGACGGCCTGGCCGGCCTGCGGGCCGTGCTCGCCGATATGATGCGCGACCTGGGCATTCGCGTGAAGGCTGACCAGATTCTCGTTACATCGGGGGCCCAGCAGGCCCTCACGCTCATCGCCGAGGCCTTCATCGATCCGGGCGACATCATCATCACCGAGGGCCCCACCTATCTGGGGGCGCTGCAGGCTTTTTCCGCCTTCGAGCCCGATGTGCGCGCCATCCCCTTCGATGACGAGGGCATGCGCATGGACCTGCTGGAGGCGGAACTTAAGCGCATTGGCAAGAACAACCCGCGCCTGAAGTTCTGCTACACCATCCCGAACTTTCAGAACCCCGGCGGCGTCACCATGACCGCCGAGCGCCGCCGTCGCCTGCTGGAACTGGCGGCCGAGTACAACTTCATGGTGGTGGAAGACGACCCCTACGGGCGTTTGCGCTACGACGGCGGCCATCAGGTGCCCTTGAAGGCCATGGACGACTCGGTCATCTACCTGGGCACTATCTCGAAGATGCTGGGTCCGGGCCTGCGCACGGGCTGGGTAGCTGCCCCCGAGGCGGTGCTCGCGCGCATCAATCTGGTGAAGCAGGGGGCCGACTTGTGCGGCAGCGCCTTCGACCAGCTGATCGTGCAGCACTACTTCGCCGACATCCCCTGGCAGCGCACGTTGCAGAAGTTCATCGGCGTGTACAAAGAGCGCCGCGACACCATGCTGGCGGCCCTGGAGGAGTTCTTCCCGCCCGAGGCTCGCTGGACCCATCCCGAGGGCGGCATGTTCCTCTGGATCACGCTGCCCGACTATATGGATACCGATTCGATGCTTGCCGAAGCGCTGGAGGCGGGCGTAACCTATGTGCCGGGGAATTCGTTTTTCCCCGACGGCGTAACCGGAAAGAACTCCATGCGCGTCAACTTCAGCTTCGAGACGCCCGAATCGATCACCGAAGCGGTGCGACGTTTGGCCGGGGTTATCGAGGAGCGCCTGGAACTGTACCGCGTGTTCATCAACGCCGGCGCGCTGCCGGGTTACGGAAAGGAGGCCGTCATGGCCGAGAACGAGCGCGAGAACTGGGACGAGGTTATCGTGGCGTCCGAGGAGAACGAGGAGGCCGTCATGCAGTCCCACGATGGCGATGCCGCCCAGATCGAGATCGCTGAGCAGAAGGTGGCCGAGGCCCAGGAGGAAGCCGCCGAGTAAACCAGGCGTCGGCCGGTCGGGTGGTTTTCGGTCCGCGTTCGATCGCGGACGGGCGGCCTAAAGGCCGTCCCTACGGAGGGCTGGCGGCTGGGGTGCGTCGAGCACGGGCATCGGCTTCCGATTGAACTCGCAGGGCCGGCCTTCAACCCGCCCGCAAGCGCGTCGTCGTACTGCGGGGAGTTTCTACGAAAAGGAGAAGTGCATGAAAGTAGCAGTGCTCATGGGAGGCAAGTCCTTCGAGCGCGAGGTGTCGCTGGCCTCGGGCAAGGTGGTCTGCGAAGCCTTGGAAGAGGCCGGCCACAAGGTGGTGCCGCTGGACACCAACGCCGATCTGGTGCCCACGCTGCGCAGCGAGCGGCCCGATGTGGTCTACAACGCCCTGCACGGCAAGGACGGCGAGGACGGCACCATCCAGAGTCTGCTGGAGTTCCTCGGCCTGCCCTTCGTGGGCTCGCCGGCCAGCGTGTGCCACCGCGCCTGGAACAAGGATGCCCTGCACTCCTCCCTGGAGAAGTATCGCGACATCACCGGCGAGGAGGGCATCGCAAGCTGGCCTCAGGGCGTGTACCTGGCCAAGGACGCCTTCAAGTCTATGGGCGCTGCCACAGCGCTGGACATGGTGGCCGACCGCGTGATCGGCGGCTATCCCGTCTGCGTGAAGCCGGCCCACGGCGGCAGCGCGCTCGGCGTGCATAAGGTGAGCTCCCAGGACGAGCTGGGCGAGGCCGTGCTCGATGCCCTGTCCTTCGACGAGGCCGTGAACATTGAGCAGTGGGTCGATGGCGTGGAGGTGTCCGTGGCGGTGCTCGGCACCGGCTGGGACGCCTATGCCCTGCCGCCCGTGGAGATCGTGGCCCGCGAGGGGGAGTTCTTCGACGCAGCGGCCCGCATGGCCGATGACGCCGTGGAGTTCTTCTGCCCCGTGCGCCCCGCGTCCCTGTCGCCCGACGAGGCCGCGGCCCAGGCCATCCGCGCCGAGATCGAGCGCGCGGCTCTGGAAGTGTATCGGGCCTACGGCGCCCGCGACCTCGGCCGTGTCGACCTGGTATGGGACGGCGGTCAGGCGCGCTGCTTCGAGCTGGACGTGTCCCCGGGCATGACGCCGCACTCGCTGTTCCCCATGGCCTGCGGGGCCGCCGGACTCACCCTGCCCAAGGTGATGGACACCCTGGTGACCGAGGCTTACGCCCGCGGCGCCAAGTTCTAGGCTGCGGCCGAGCTTCCCCAAGTGCGGAAATTTGCGTTATCGCGAGGTTTGTTTATCTGAATGTGCGGAAATTTGCGTTATCGCGAGTCTGAAATGGTCCGTCGTTGAAGTAGGGCTCGCGATAACGCAATTTTTCGCATCCGAGCCACCTGCGAGCCAGGTAGGGGTTTCGCGGCCGACCCAGGCCAAGACGCTTTCGGCGATGCACCTTCGCAAGGATCGCTATGGCGACCGCTCGTGCTTTCGACCCCGCTTGTTTCCGTAGCCTGTGACCATATTGCGCACAGGCTACGGTTTTTTATGCGAGTTTTCCTCATCGATGATGTTTGACAGCTTGTTTACCGTAAGGTGAGAACCGCAAAGTGCAGACGGTTTTGCCGCTTGCGCCCCCTATAATGAGCGAACTTGATATTCCGTCGATAAAGGAGGCAGTTATGGCCAACAAATTTGGAATGTTTCTGATCGGTGGCGTCGTCGGTGCCGTCGCAGCCCTGCTGGCCGCGCCGCGTCCGGGTGCTGAGACCCGCGCCATGGTGGCCGACAAGGCCAACGACATCCTGGGCGACGCCCAGCAGTGGGGCGGCCAGGCTGCGGCCGGCGCCCAGCATATCTACCAGGAGGCTGCCAGCAAGGGCGCCGAAGTGGTGAACAACGTGACCGCCAAGGGCCAGGAGATCGCCTCCGAGGCCGCTGCCCGCGGTGCCGATATGGCCGCATCCATCCAGGAGGTCGCCAGCAACATCTCCCCCACCATCAACGAGAAGGGCGACGAGCTGCGCGAGAAGATCGAAGCTGCCCGTCAGCGCATCGCCGACCAGGTGGCCAAGAACGTGGATGACGATGCCGTGAGCGACGCGGTTTCCACCGCTGCCGATGCCGTGGCCGACAAGGCCGACGATGTGGCGGAGAAGGCCGAAGAGGTGGCTGACAAGGCTGCCAAGCACAAGGCCGACAAGTAGTCTCATGGGCGGTAACCTCACCTCGATGTCCGAGCTGGTCGGCAAGCGCGTGTTTGCCGACAAAAGCTCGGCCAAGAAGCCCGAAGCCGTGAGCAAGCTGGGCAAAGTGCGCCACTGTGTGTTTCATCCCAGCCAGCGCCGCTGCGTCGGTTTCATCGTGAAGCGCCCCGATCTGCTGTGGATGTTCCGCCGCAAGGACGTGTTCGTGGCCCTGGGCGGCTATACCATGGTGGATGGCCGCGTGGTCGTGAGTCGTTCTCCCGAGGCTACCGATAAGGGCGCTTGCAAGGCCCTCGGCGTGAACTACGACGACTGCGTGCTGTGGGGCGGCCTGCCGGTGATCGGCGAGGACGGCACCGTGTACGGCTCGGTGGGCGACGTCGCCTTCGACGAGGAAACCGGCGAGGTGGAAACGCTCCAGGTCACCCAGGGTGCCACGGCCAACGCGCTGCTCGGCGTGAGGGAGATTCCCGGGTCGCTCATCCGCGGCTTCAAGCGCGGCATCGGCACGGCTTTGGCCGTGAACGGCGAGACGGGAGAGGAGCCGGTACTCGGCGCCATCCTCGTGGCCGATGAGGTGGCCGATCTGGATGCCGAGGGCGGTCTGGCCGCGAAGGCCGGCGAGGCCACGGCCGTGGTGGCCGAGCGCGCTCGCGAGACGGTGGAGGCCGTGAAACCCGCCGTGTCGGGGGCTACGAAGGCCGCGGGCAAGGCCGTGAACGCCGGCGCCTATGCCACGGGTCGCCAGATCAAGCGAGCCAGCGGTATGTTCGCCGCCTTCAAGGAGGAATACGATAAGGCGCGCAAGGAAGACTAGGCGCCCTTACAATTCCGTCACTAAGATAAAGACTTGCTGAAGAGCGCCCCGCTGGTCGGGGCGCTCCGTTAAACTGGAGCCATGGATACTCACAACAAAACCCCCCACCGTTCGAAGCGCCTTCAGAAGCTGGAGGCCAAGGCCCACCAGGAGAAGTCCGTCGCCGGCCGCGAGATGCCCGCGGCGAACATCTTCAAGTTCGCGGGTCTCATCGCGTTTTTCGTCATCATGATCGTGGTGTGCGTGGCCGTTTGGCCCATGATCCACGAACTGTTCGAGCCCGGCGGGGTGGACCGCGTCACCTCCGACATCCGCGACGCCGGCCCCTGGGGCTTCCTCATTCTGCTGGCCATTCAGTTTTTGCAGATCGTGGTGGCCTTCATTCCCGGCGAGGTGGTGCAGGTGGCCGCCGGCATGATCTACGGCCCCTGGGTGGGCGCGCTTATCATCTGGCTCGGCTGCATCATCTCCAGCTCGTTCATCTTCGTGCTCGTGCACAAGCTGGGCGCGCCGTTCGTGCAGGCCATGGTGCCCGAGAAGTACATGGGCAAGTTCCGCGAATGGGAAACCTCCGAGAAGTTCAACGTCATCGTGTTCATCCTGTTCCTCATCCCGGGGCTGCCGAAGGACGTGTTCACCTACATCACGCCGCTGACGCACATGTCCATGCGCAATTTCGTACTCATCTCGAACTTCGCCCGCATCCCCGGCATCGTGCTGTCCACCTACGCCGCCGCCGGCCTCGTGTCGGGCAACATCGCGGAGTCCATCGTCATCTTCGCGGTGACGGCCCTCATCGCCATTGTGGCGCTGGTGGTGTACAGCCGCATGACCAAAAAACCCGCCAACCCGAAGCAGTAGCCATCCCGCGCTCCCACGGCGGGATGCAGCATCTGGCGCGCGATGCCGCCTCGCCCGATGCGGCCGTCGGCGCCCTGCGCGAGGTGTTTCGCGCGGCGGTCCCCCGTCGCTTTCTTTGTGAAAGAATGGGCGGTCAGGCTTCCTTTCTGTACAATGGTCGGCACGAGCGTTATCAACCCATAGGAGGATTTCCATGCCGAAGATCACCCGCGATCAGGTGCGCGTGCCCGCCGACGTCATGCCGGAGGCCCGTGACGAGTACATCTCTAACTACATGAAGGCCACGCGTGAGACCGGCCGTCTCATGCTGTTCGCTTGCGATCAGAAGATCGAGCACCTGAACAAGGACTTCTACGGCGAGGGTATCGACATCGCCGACCTGGATCCGGAGCATCTGTTCAAGATCGGCTCCGAGGGCGTCTGCGGCGTGCTCGCCGGCCAGCGCGGCCTGGTGGCCCAGTACGCGGCCGACTACCCGGAGATCAACTACCTCGTGAAGATGAACTCCAAGACTAACCTCGTGGGCACCAAGCAGGAGGATCCCTACTCCCCGCAGCTGTACGATCTGGATGCCGTGCTGGCCATGAAGGAGGCCGGCGTGAACGTGGTGGGCCTCGGCTACACCATCTATCTGGGCAGCGAGTACGAGGCCACCATGATGGCCGAGGCCGGCGAGCTCATCGCCCAGGCCCATGCCAACGGTCTTATCGTGGTGCTGTGGATCTACCCCCGCGGCAAGGCTGTCACCGCTGAGAAGGACCCGGACCTCATCGCCGGTGCTGCCGGCGTGGCCCTGTGCCTCGGCGCCGACTTCGTGAAGGTGAACCCGCCGAAGCCCGAGGACGGCACCCCGGCCGCCGAGGCCCTGAAGATCGCCTCCACTGCTGCCGGTCGCTGCGGCCTGGTGTGCGCGGGCGGCTCCACGGTGGACGCCGAGACCTTCCTCACCCAGCTCTACGACCAGATTCACGTGGGCGGTGCCTGCGGCAACGCCACGGGCCGCAACATCCATCAGCGTTCCCTGGACGAGGCTGTGCGCCTGACCAAGGCCATCTCCGCCATCACCCTGGCCGACTGGACGGTGGCCGATGCCCTGGCCGTGTTCAACGGCGAGCGCGACTTCACCCTGGCCGACATCTAGGCCAGCTCCCAGCGCGCAACGGCGCGGTCTGCGGGCCGCACCGTTTCCGGGACCGGAGGTGTGGGCCTCCGGTCCCTTTTTGTAGGTCGTTTGCAGTTCAGAAAGGTTTCGCCATGCTCTTCTCCGATATCGACCTGTTGACCGAGCAGGGAGTTGTGCGCCCGCATCAGTGGGTGGGTGTGCGCGACGGAATGATCGCCTATGTCGGGGATGCGGCTCCGGCCCCTGAGGAGGCCGCTGCCTTCGGCGAGGTGTACGACGGCTGTGGCAAGCTGCTCATGCCGGCGCTGTACAACGCCCATGCCCATTCCCCCATGACCCTGCTGCGCGGTTTCGCCGAGAACCTGCCCCTGCAGCGCTGGCTGGAAGAGAAGTGCTTCCCCTTCGAGGCCAAAATGACCGCCGAGGACTGCTATTGGGGCACCGTGCTCGCCTGCGCCGAGATGGCGCGCTACGGCGTGGTCAGCTTCTCGGACATGTACTACGCTTCGGAGGAGCGCTGCCGCGCGGTGCTGGAGGCGGGCATGAAGGCCAACATGTGCGAGGGGCTGGTAGCCTTTGAGGAGAAGCCCTACGCGGAATACCCCATCTGCGCTCAGATGGAGGCCTTGGTGCGCGACTGGCATGGGGCGGGCGATGGGCGTATCCACATCGACTACAACATTCATTCGGAATACCTGTCCACCGAGCCAGTGTGCCGCGACATTCTGGATATCGTGCGCGGCACCGACCTGCGGCTGCACATCCATCTGTCCGAGACCGAGAAGGAAGTGCGCGAATGCCGCGAGCGCCACGGGGGGCTCTCGCCAGTGGCCTACTTCGATCGGATCGGTATCTTCGACGTGCCGGTGACGGCGGCCCACTGCGTGTGGGTGGATGAGGCCGACCTGGACATTTTGGAGGCGCGCGGCGTGTTCGTGGCCAACAACCCCGCGTCCAACATGAAGCTGGGCAGCGGGTTTGCTCCTATCCCTGAGATGCTGCGGCGGGGCATGAACGTGTGCTTGGGCTCCGATGGCATGGCATCGAACAACAACCACAACCTGTTCCACGACCTGTACCTGCAGGCGCTCATCTACAAGGGTGCGAACTTGGATCCCACGGCGGTGACGCCGCAACAGGCGCTGACGGCGGCCACGCGCGCAGGCGCGCTGTCGCAGGGGCGCGCCGACTGCGGCGTGGTGGCCGAGGGGATGCGCGCTGATTTGTGCGTGCTGGACACGACGGGTCCCCAGTGGTGTCCCGCTCCCGACCCGGTGTACAACATCGTGTATGCCGGCGATGGGTCGGATGTGGTGCTCACGATGTGCGACGGCCAGGTGATCTACCGCGACGGCACGTGGCCCACCATCGACCTGGAGCAGGCCAAGACCGAGTGCGCCGCCCGCACCGCCCGCATCATCGCCGAGCTGTAGGAGCAGGGAGCGCCGGGTGCGCCTCGGCGACGGCCGCCGGGCAGGGACCGCCGGGTGCGCTCCGGCGAGCTGCAAGGCGCCGTTCCGCGCCCGCCGCCGCCCGCGCCTGCCCGCCACTGTCCAGGCCGCGCCCGGCGACGGCCGCCGCCGCCCGCGACCGCCCGCTGCCCCTCCGCAGCGCCTCCCTTCACCCTTCGTGCGCCTCCGTAGGGGCTGGGCTTCAGTCCGCCCGGGCCGCACCCGGCGACGGCCGGTGGGGCGAGCCGGGGCTCTCGCTCGGGAAGTTTTCTGTCGCAAACACCCACTTTGGTTCCCAAGAGGGCAAATGGCAGATTATCTGACCTGGCGTTTTGCATCTCCAGGGAACCAAACTGCTTATTTGCGACATCGTCGTGGGAACCAAAGTGGGCATTTACGCCATTTTTCTTCGAAGGTGTGTCTTAAAACACTGGTTTGGTTCCCTGGGGGGAGTGGGCCATCTCGGGCGACGAGGAAAACGTGCGCTCATCTGGTTCGCTAACGGCGAAGGAGAGCCTGAGGGTTCGCCAGAGCGCTCTTTGGCGTGCGTGGAAGTCTTGCGTGCGGATGCGCAACGGCCTACGCAGCGCCTTGGCAACGACCACGGCGACTTTTGCGAATTCCGAAGGTGCGCTCAGCTGCTGCCGGGTCACGGTGATGACGCGATACCCCATTTCTTCCAGAGTCGTGCGCTTCATGGTGTCAAGGTAGTGCTGGTGCGGGCTGAGATGGAACTCGTCGCTGTCGTACTCGACGGCAATGCGGCGATCTGGCCAGCAGAGATCGGCTACGTAATAGCGTCGTTGAGCGAGGTTCTTGCCGCGAACGGAGATGTCGATACGATAGTTGATGCGAGGTTGCGGCAGTCCGCAGCCGCCCCAGCACGTGGGGAGGGTGAGGGCAAGCGCCAGGGCGGCTTCCCGCGGCGATGCCGTTGCCGGCGGTATCCAGGGAAGGGCGGCGCGGAGAGTTTTGCGGCCGGGGACATCCGCGTACATTCGGGTTGCTTGTTCGAGGTGCTTGATGGTGGCAAGGGGCGCGGATCGTGCCGCGCCGCCGTTCTCTGAGAGAGCGAACGTGCCGCACAGCAAGGCTCCCCCGTAGGCCACCTCGGGAATGGTTCGGCCTCGCGAGAATTCAAGGAGGGCCAGTTCGGGCGACGGGGCATAGACGCCGTGGGCGATGGGGAAGAAAGGGGCGGCACGGAGCGAGCGAGGCGCGACGTGGCACCGGGCCACCTTTTGGCGGCGTTCTCGTTCGGAGAACACGGTGACGTGGTAGGGCGCGGTGAGATGGGGAAAGCACGCGCCGATATGGGCTGTTCCGCTTGCGAGGGGCGCAAGAGCTGCGAGCGTCGACGGGTCGTCGGTTGCGCCGAGCGCGATGGCGTTGGCAGGTCGGCTGAGGACGTGGGCGTAGTACTCCAAGGCGGTGGTGCCGAAAAGGACGAGCTTGCTCATGGGGCCTCCTGGTATAAGAGCGGGCGCCGGGGTGTAGCGTAGCATCGTGGTGTCGTGAACATGTCTCGGGAATGACCGACTGAGCGCCGTGCGGAATTCGCTCGAGAGCCACCAAGCAGCCGCCGGGAAATCGTGCCAGAGTCGCTGGCAAATCGTCGGAAGATCGCTCGCGTCCCGTGGCGGGGGGGCGGGCAAAATATCGTGAGGGTGTGGGTCGTGAGAGCCGTGGGTTTTGCTAAGATGATGCCAACGCGAAAATGCCGTTCGCCGCTCAAAGGCGACCGCTCGCTGTCAGTGTGTCAGTAAGCGATGGGCCTGAGCGGTGCACAGGGAGTGCCCGCGCAAGGGGTGCGGGTGTCCCTCTATCTGGAAGGCAGGTGGTCGCTCATGGCAGCTCCGGCTCCCGAACACGTCAGAAACATCGTCCTTGTGGGGCAAGATGGCGCCGGCAAGACCTCACTGGCCGAGGCCATGCTCTTCGTTTCCGGCAAGACCCCGCGCATGGGCACCACCCATGACGGCAAGTCGTATCTCGATTACGACCCCGAGGAAATCAAGCGCAAGTTCACTATTTCCACCTCCATTGCGCCCATCCCCTACAAGGACTACAAGATCAACGTGCTGGACACCTCCGGCCACCCCGATTTCATCGGCGACACCCTGGCCACCATGCAGGCCGCCGAAATGGCTCTGTTCGTCGTGGATGCCGTGGACGGTCCCCAGGTCATGACCGGGAAGCTGTGGCGCGAGGCCGAGGACATGCGCCTGTCCCGCGCCGTGTACATCAACCACATCGACCGCGAAGGGGCCGATTTCGATACCGCCATGGCCCTGCTGCACGCGCGCTTTGGCGGGCGTTTGGGCGCCGTGACCATTCCCATCGGCCAGGGCCCCGATTTTGCGGGCGTCATCGACATCATCCGCATGAAGGCCCGCTACTTCGAGCCGGGCGGCACCGCCGAGCGCGTAGAAGACGTGGAAAGCCTGCCGGCGAAGTACCAGGAAGAGGCCCGCATCGCCCGCGATAAGCTGTGCGATCTGGTGGCCGAGGCCGACGATGAGCTGATGATGAAGTACCTCGACGGCGAAGAGCAGCTCACTCAAGAGGAGCTGGAGAGCCTGCTCGACAAGGCCATCGCCCAGGAGCTCGTCATTCCCGTGTTCGTAGGAAGCACCATCATCATGCAGGGTGTGCAGGGGCTCATGGAGGACATCTGCACCTACTTCCCGCACCCGCGCAGCCACGGCCGCTTCCAGATGGCCGACGACGTCACCGTGCGCATCGACGAGACGAAGCCTCCCTGTGCCTTTGCCTTCAAAACCGTCTCCGACCCGTTCGTGGGGCGCCTTACTTTCCTGAAGGTCATCTCCGGCTACCTGGAGCCCGGTCTAGAGCTGGTCTGCGGGCGCACGGGCAAGAAGGAGCGCCTGGGCAAGATCCAAGTGATGATGGGCAAAGAGGCCATGGACGTGAAGAGCGCGAAGGCCGGCGACATCGTGGTGGTGCCGAAGCTGAATGACGTGCGCGCCGGCGATACCCTGTCCTGCGAGGGCACCATCGCCATCGAGCCGCTGCCCCTGCCCGAGCCGCTGTACCCGGTGGCCATCGAGGCGGTGTCGAAGAAGGAAGAGGACAAGCTCGGCACCTTCCTCGCCCGCGCCGCCGAGGCCGATCCCACCATCCGCATCACCCGCGACGAGGACACGCACCAGACCATCATCCACGCCATGGGCGAGGCCCAGGTGGACATGCTGCTTGCCCGCCTGCGCGATCAGTCCGGGGTTGAGGCGCGTCTCGTGCCCGTGCGCATTCCCTATCGTGAGACCATCACCAAGGGCGCCGAGGCCCAGGGCCGTCACAAGAAGCAGACCGGCGGCGCCGGCCAGTTCGGCGACTGCTGGCTGCGCCTGGCCCCCATTCCCGGCGAGGGCTACGAGTTCGTGGACGAGATCAAGGGCGGCGCCATCCCCAACGGCCTCATCCCGGCCGTGGACAAGGGCGTGCGCGAGGCCATGGAGGAAGGCTTCCTCGCTGGCTACCCCATGGTGGACATCCGGTGCACCGTGTTCGACGGCTCCTACCATTCCGTGGACTCCAACGAGATGGCCTTCAAGACGGCCGCCCGCATCGGCTTCCGCGCCTGCTGCGAGAAGGCCGACCCCATCATCCTGGAGCCCTGGGCCACCCTGGAGGTGACCGTGGGCGAAGAGTACGCCGGCACCATCATGGGCGACATCTCCACCCGCCGCGGCCGCATCGTGGGCACCGACGCCGGGTTCGCCGCCGGCGAGACCATCATCAAGATGCGCGCCCCCTACGCCGAGGTCATCAACTACACCAAGGACCTGCGGAGTATGACCCGCGGCTCCGGCTCCTACACCCTGGAGCTGGAAGGCTACGAGGCCGCTCCCCACGACGTGACCAAGAAGCTCGTGGAAGCCTACGAAGCCGCCCGCGCCGCCGGAAACTAACCGGCACGAAACGGGCCCGAAAGCCAACGGCCGCACCTCCGGGTGCGGCCGTTTTCGCTGCGAGGAGGAAGCACTGCGAGCTAGCATCAAGGGGGCGGCGCCCCGCTGTTAAGCCAGAATTGACATGCTATATCGTTCCCCCTGTAGGGCGGGGGCTCTGCCCCCGCCGCGACAAGGGCAGAGCCCCCGCCCTACAAGGCCTGTGTCAATTTGGTTTAACAGCAAAATTTGGCCTGGGAAGGTACGTTCCCGGGCTTTTTTGCGCCTCAGTGCGCCAGCGACGCTTCTACCAGGTATTTCTTTCTCTCATGTTCTGCGCATGATATGGCTTCTGGGCCTCAATTTGCAGTTCTCGACGGGATGCGCCCGCGCCGCGCCGGCTCCACAATGGCTCTCGCCGCGAGGCGGGGCGCACCGCTCCGTCCACGGCTCAGGCAAGAGGGGAGGGGCCGACCGCGCCGCAGAGGACGGCCGGCGGCACGCCTCCGCAGAGGGAGAAAGGGATACCATGACCTCTTCACGCACTCCGGGAATTTCACGTCGAAACTTCCTCCTCGGCAGCGGCTTGGCAGCTGCGGCCGCGGCGGGCGCAGGGCTCGTCGGTTGCGCCCCGCAGGCGCCGGCCGCCGCGCCGGGCGCTGACGACCTGGCCGCCACGGGCGAGGGCGCCGCAACCGCCGGCGAGGGCAACGTCTACGTTTCCATCGCCGAACAGCTGAATCCCCAGGACTACGACTACCGCCAGAACTCCGGCGACCTGTCCCAGGTGCTGTCGCCCTGGAAGCTCGGGAACATGGAGTTCTCCAACCGCATCGTGAAGTCCGCGGCCGGTTCCAACTACGAGAACGGCGGCTGGGACGCCTTCGTGGAGTACTACCGGCGCTTGGCGGCCGGCGGCACCGAGATGATCTGGGTGGAGAACTTCGCCCACATCTTCCTGCCCTACAAGAACGCCATCAACGCCAACATCGATGAGTTCACCGACGAGCAGGTGCGCCAGCTCACCGACGCCATCCACGCCGAGGGCGCGAAGTGCGGCACTCAGACCGACATCATGGGCTCGGCCTTCTACAAGGAGGTGTCGGCCCGCGGTGGCCACGACGCCCAGTACTTCACCCTGGAGGAAATCGACTACATGGTGGACTCCTACGTGGCGGCCGCCAAGAAGTTCAAGGCCTGGGGCTTCGATGCCTGGGAGCTGAACTGCGCCGGCAACAACCAGACCCAGTGGTTCTTCTCGAAGTCGCGTAACCACCGCGACGACGAGTACGGCTCCCAGACTTTCGAGAACCGCGTGCGCTTCATCAGTCGCGTCATCGACGCCGTGCACGAGGAGGTGGGCGAGGACTTCCCCATCCAGGTGCTCATGGACGCCATCAACGAGTCCGACCAGCTCATCGGCGAGAACGCCGAGTTCAACACCGTGGAGGACAACATCGAGATCGCGAAGTTGCTCGAGAAGGCCGGCGTGGCCAGCCTGCACATGCGCCTCGGGCCTCAGGAGCAGCACGCCACGCAGTTCCTCGGTGACTTGTACTTCGACACCCGCGGCGGTATCGGCTCCACCAGCTTCGGCGGCCAGTTCGACTTCACCCGCCACTTCCAGGGCAAGCTCGTGGCGAACCACGACGGCTGCGGCCTCATGCTGAACCTGTCGAAGATGTTCAAGGACGCCGTGTCCATTCCCGTGGGCACCGTGACCTACCTCGACCCGGCCCACGCGCCCGACTTCATGAACCAGGCCATCGCCGACGGCATGTGCGACTTCATGATGATGAACCGCCCGCTGACCGTGGATCCGCAGTACGTGAACAAGCTGAAGGAAGGGAAGATCGACGAGATTCGCCCCTGCACCCGCTGCTGCCACTGCTGGAACGACACGGTGAAGGGCGACCCCTACTCCACCGAGGGCTTCGGCGGCTCCTGCTACTGCTGTCGCCTGGATCCCATTCGCGACAACGTGGGCCAGGAAGAGAAGGGCATGCCCGGCTGGTTCGATCCGCCGGCGGGCGAGGGCAGCAAGAACGTCATGGTTGTGGGCGCCGGTCCTGCCGGCATGGAAGCGGCTCGCATCGCTGCCGAGCGCGGCTACACGGTGACGCTCTACGATAAGAAGAGCTCCACGGGCGGCATGCTGAGCTTCGCCGCCGCTATCAAGGGCCCGCACCAGAATCTGGAGGACTACAGCGTCTGGAGCCGCGCCGACTTGGAGCGCAAGGGCGTGAATATCGTGACCGATACCGAGGTGGACGCCGCCTTCATCAAGGAGCAGGCGCCCGACGTGGCCATCCTCGCTTTGGGCGGCGCCCGCGACAGCCTGGGGCTCGAGGGCGACGGCGAGACCAATGTCATCTCCATCGACGACATCGTGAACGCCGCCGACACTATCGGCCAGAACGTCACCATCGTGGGCGGCAACATGCAGGCTACCGACGTGGCGGCCTACCTCATGGAGCAGGGCAAGAACGTGACCATCGTCACGCCGGAGAACGCCAACATGCTGGCGAAGGGCCAGTCCATCTGGTGCAAGCGGTTCGCGCTGCCCATCCTGTACGCCCACGGCATGAAGGTGTGGCAGGAGTCCGAGCTCGTGAGCGCTGCCGGCGGTGTGGCTACGGTGAAGACGGCCACGGGCACCGAGACCCCCTATGCCTGCGACACAGTCATCGAGGCCATGGACATGCTGCCGAACAAGGCCATGTTGGACGAGCTTTCCGGCATCGAGGCCTACGCGGTGGGCGACTGCGACGATCCCTACAACATCGAGTACGCCATCCGCGCCGGCAACTTCTGCGCCCGGGCCATCTAAGTTCCGTCGTTGCTGACGCAACGACGGGAACGCCGATCTTCGGCGCTACTCCCCTCCCTGCGCCGTTTCGGATGGAGGACGCCCCCTGCATTCCCGGGGCGTCCTCTTTTTGTTATCCGGCGAACTTCTCGAAGAGGTCGATGAGATCCTGCTGGGCGTGGACGTCGCACTTGCGGTAGATGTTGGCGATGTGGGTGCCGGCGGTGCCCTTCGAGATGGTCAGCCGTTCGGCTACCACCTTCAGGGTGCGTCCGCGGGCGAGCAGCTCCAGCACCTCGGTCTCGCGCTCGGTGAGGCCGTGAGCGGCGGCGAAGGCGGCGCAGCGCTCGCGGTGGACGGCCCCTTCGGCCCGCTCTTCCTGGGACAGCCGCAGCGATTCCTCGAAGAGGCATACCTGGTCCTCGGGGAGCACCACGAGGGCCACCACCACAAGAGCTACGATGCAGGCCAGGCCGAGGAAGGCCGCGTGATGGGAGGCATAGGGGAGAATGGCCAGGTTCACAAGGCGTCCCGCCAACATGGCCGTGTAGGTGACGAGGGCGTAGAGCCCGAAGTAGCGGGCCGGCCGCGCCGACACTTGGGCGGCGAAGGCGGTGAGCACCCAGGCCACCAGGTTGATGACCTCGAAGCCGGCGCCGACGAGCAGCACCGCCGCCACCCAGAAGGCGCTCGCGCCCCCGTCGGGCAGTGCCAGGATGACGAAGCCGGCTCCGGCGCAGGGGAGGGCCAGGCGGTAGAAGAAGGCCAGGCCGCCGTGCTTCCGCGCGAAGCCGAGAGCTGCCATGAGCAGCCCTGCTGCTGCGATGTGGCTGACGAACAGGGCGACGCTCGACAGGGTGAGGCCGGTGAAGCGGGCGCTCGTGAACACGTCGCAGGTGCGGCACACGATGCCGAGGAGCAGGATGGCCAGCAGCAGGCGCAGGAAACGCCCGGGCACCTTCTCGGGCGCATCGGGCGCGGCGGCGGTCCGGACTTTCGCCGTCGCGGCGGGACTTGGGGTTGCGCTGGGGCTTGCTGCGGGCGCGGCCTTCAGGATGAACGCCGCCGAGAGGGGCAGCGCCACCAGTACGAGGGCCTGCCAGAACGCGGCCAGATGCTCGCCGACGAGCAGGGCGGCGATGGCGATGGCCGAGGCCACGATGGTGGCCAGAGCGATGATGCGGGCGAAGTCGTGCTTGGGGAAGGCGAGGGATGCCAGGCCGTAGAGACAGTGCAGGGCCCCGCAGAGCAGGCCGCACACCCCGCAGCAGGCGAGGATGACGGCGGGGCTCGGGGCGAGGAAGGCGGCCAACACGAGGCATGCCGCAGCGACGAGCAGGGCGTCGGTCGCCGCCGAGAGCGCCTTGAGGTGCCGCTGGGGCACGGCGATGAACGCCACGGCCGAGACCATGCCGCCCGCCAGCACCAGCGCGATGGGCGCGAAGATGCCCGGGCCGCCGAGCGGTTCTGTGCCCGTATAGGTCAGTAAGGCGATGAGCCATCCGTGGAACAGGCCGAAGCCGCCGATAAACCGAATCTCCCGTGTCGTCATGGGAATGCTCCCTCCCCGCAAACCGTTTTGTCGCGCATTCCCCTGTGGTGGCTGCGATCGTCGCTGCCCGCACCTACGGGCACGCTGCCGCCTTCCGCACGGCCGGGCTCCCCTTCCCGCACCGCCGCGGAACGCCCCTCATTATACCCGACTCCATCCGCCCCCGGAAAGAAAGGCTCGTCGGCGCTCTTTAGGCACAATGGTCATCTTGCTTCCTCAAGTCTTCCTGCGCTCTCTTGTTCTGGCCAGGATGCGAAAAATGTCAGTGGGTCACTCTCCTCTGGGTGGTTTCATGCTAAAATGAGCGCCAGCAAACCCGGTCGGCCTCTGCTTTGCATGCACACTACCGGGTGGTTTTTTATTTGGGGGGGTGCGGGGGATGAGATATGACAAGCCGTGGCTTTCGTTGGAAGAACAGGCCGATCTGCTGGCTCAGCGCAGCCTCGAGGGGGATAGGGCCGTTGTTATTGAGCATCTGAGAGACGTTGGCTACTATCGCCTGAGTGGATATTGGCACGTTTTCAAGGACGAAGATGACTCGTTCAGGCCTGGGACAACGTTCGATCGTGTTTGGGGCCTGTATGTCTTCGACAGGCAGTTGCGGCTTACTACTCTTGACGCCATCGAACGGGTTGAAGTATTCATGCGCTCGCGATTGGCATACTATCTTGCCGATAAGACGGGCGTATTCGGCTACCTGGAAAGGCCGGCGCTTCCTCGTCTTAGTCAAGAGGAATACCTTTCCTTTCTCAAGCGGTGCATGGATTGCTATGGTCGATCAAGGGAGCCCTTCGCGGATCATTTCCGCAAAGTGTACGGGGATGAGTGCGGCATGCCGCCGTATTGGGTGATGGTCAACCTCATGGAGATGGGGCTGTTGCTCCGGCTGTACAAGGGTGCTTCCTGCGACATACGAGGTGAGATTGCGTCCGAAGTAGGCGTGACGGCAACGGTGCTCGACTCATGGCTGGTTGCTCTGAATACCGTTCGCAATATATGTGCTCATCACAGCAGGCTCTGGAATCGGCCGTTTGGCACGAGGCCGATGATTCCTCGAGCTAAAAACGATGCGCGATGGCATGAGCCCTACAAAGTGGAAAGCGACCGTATATTTGGCGTGCTCACGATATTGAGCTGCCTTTTGGAGGTGATAGCGCCAGACACATCATGGCGCTGCCGCCTGTTCGCGCAACTCGAAGGGCGAACGGAGATGGACATGCTGTCCATGGGTTTCAGACCCGGTTGGCAGGAATGTCCTTTCTGGAAACCCTGGATGCAAGATGTTGCCTGGGCTGCAGATCGTCAAGCGACGATCCAATAAGACAGAATGCGGAAACGGGCTGGGAAAACATCTTTCCAGCCCGTTTCGTGCGGCGGATTTAACCCTTTACACCATTGCATTTAAACTTTTAACTTTGAAATGGGAAGTTAAACCGTTCTTACGTGTTGGCGGCTTCTACGGCTTGGACGAGGAACTCGGTGGCGCCAACGCCTGCGGCATCGTCGTAGTACTTCGTGAAGCGGGGGTCGGCGAGGTAGCCGTGGGCGAGGGCGAGGTAGGTGGCGGTGTCGAAGCCGGGGCCCCAGTGCACGGTGATCCATTTGCGGTGCATGGCCGCCAACTCGGCCGCCTCGGGGCTTGATGGGTCGTCGGTGGCCCGAGCCAGGCGTAGCTGCACCTTGATGGCCTCTTCCAGCAGCTCTTTGGCGTCCCATTCGTCCCGGGTCAGGTTCATCATGCGCTCGTTGGAGGCGTCGATGGCGTCGTTGCCGTAGCGCTCGCGGGCCTCGGTGCCGTAGGTCTCCTCGAACTGCTGGAGGCCCTCGCGATTCATGGCCTCGAAGCTGTCTTCAGTGGTCATAACTCTCATCCTCGTTCCGTCTGTCGGTTGCCGTCCGCTGTCAGCCGTGCGCTTTTCGCGCTGCGCCTCGCAGTATGCAGCATGACGTAACGGAAAGGTCAAGGCAATCGCCGGCACCCCTCGGTTGCGAAGTCGTTGGGGCCGGCGAGGTTGGGGCTCTTCGCGGGGGTGGGCGACCGGGAGGTCGCCTCTACGAAGGTGTGTGCCGGGCAACACTTTGTCCCGGAACGCGACGCAGGGCCGAGAAGATGTCTTCTCGGCCCTGTGTGGGAGAGGCCCCGGCGGGAGGGAGGAAACGCGCCGGGGCCAGAGAGATGATCGCGGGATGCTAGGCCTCCAGGTACTGGATGATCTCCTTGGCGCCCGTGACGCCCGAGGCGATGGAGAGGCCGCAGGCGGTGCCGGGGATGTCGTAGTAGGGGCGGCAGAAGGCGCTGCCCATGTTGAGACCGCCGATGAACAGGCCGCCGATGGGCTTGTTGTCGGCATCGAGCGCGGTCAGGCGGTCGTTGGTGCGGATGCCGCCGACGGTGGCCCAGTAGGCCGACTGGTACTCGAACAAGTAGTAGCCCTTGCCGTCCTTGATCTCGGTGAGGAACATGGGGTCCTTGCCGAAGTCGGCGTCTTCCTTGCTCTGGCAGAACTCGTTGTAGCGCTTCACGGTCTCTTCCAGGTTCGTCAGGCCGAAGGCCTCGGCGCACTCGGCGATGGTGTCGCCCTTGACGGCCCAGCCCTCGCTCACGGCCGCCTCGAACTGCTCGGGGGCGTGGCTCAGCACGGGGTAGAACATCTCGCGGCCGAAATTCCAGTCGGGCTCGCCCAGGTGCTTGTACACGCCCTCGGCCACGCAGGCGTCGTAGTACTCCCCGTCGACGAGCACGTAGTAGTTGCCGTTGTTCAAGCCCGCCTGGCCGCTGTACACCAGCGGGTCGAAGGCCATGTTCTGCTCGTTCATGAAGCGCTCGCCGGTCTCGTCCACCATGAGGCCGCCGTAGATGGCGAAGCACAGGTTCTCGTTGTTGAGGTTCCAGTCGGCGTCGTACATGGCGCTGCCGTGCTTCTGGTTGGCGCCGCAGATCTCGTTGCTGATGAGCGCGTAGTAGTTCTCGCAGACCGCGCCGGCCGCCTCGGCCATGCGGATGCCGTCGCCGGAATTCGTGGGCGTGCCCATGTTGACGAGCGACACGCCGAGGAAGCGGTCGTGGATCATGTCCTCGTTGGCGCCGAAGCCGCCCGTGGCCAAGAACACCGCCTTGGTGGCGATGGACAGCACCGTGTTGTTGTCGCGGATGGCCTTCACGCCGGCGACGACGCCGTCTTCAAGCACAACCTCGGTGGCCTCGCAGTTGTAGATGAACGAGCCGCCCATGGCCTCGACGGCGCTCACGATGGGCTGGATGCGCTCCTCGCCCACTTCCACGAAGTTGTGCAGGGGCGCCCACTTCAGCGATTCGCCGTACTGCGGGTCGCCGGTGTACTCCACGTAGTTGTAGAAGTGCAGGCCGCAATCGACGAGGCTCTCGAAAGCCTCGGTGCTGTTGGACAGCAGGTTCTTCAGCAGCTTGGTGTTGGCCGAGCCGCGGGCCCATTCCACGTAGTGGTCGTACAGCGCCCGCTCGGTGGCGATGGTGATGCCGCTGGCCTTCTGGTTCGAGGTGTTGCAGGCGGCCGGGCCGGACAGGTTCGCCAGGTTGGACGAGGCGCACGACGGCCCCTTCTCCAGCAGCAGGGGCTTCTTGCCCTCCTTGGCCAGCTTGTAGGCGGCCAGAAGACCGCCGGCGCCGCCGCCCACGACGACGGCATAGGCGCTCGACTCCTCAACAGGCAGGTCGGCGTAGCGCTCCTGCAGGCCCGAGTCGGCTCCCTCTTCTGCTTCGCCCTGGGTGCTCGCAAGCTTGCTCTGGGCAGGGGCGCAAGCGGAGAGGGCGCCGGCCGCAGCCAGGGCAATCGACCCGGCGCCGGCCCATTTGAGCAGTCCTCGGCGGGAAATAGACGGCTGGTTCTCCATGGTCATGTCATCCTCCTCAATTGATGGCGTTTCACGCGCCGCGCCTCCGTTCCCTCGGGCAAGGCGTTGCGGCGGTAAGAGAACGATAGGCCACGCCGGGAGGGCGGAAAACCTGCCTTTGGATTGATTTATGCCGGAAATTTCCCTCGCGGACCTGTCATACCAATGGGTGTATGCGCAGCGATGACCAGGGGTTTTACCCCAACGACGGACGGGGTGCCTCGTTAGTGCTCGGTGGCTTCAAGGCCCTTCGCGCTAAGAACGAGGGAAATGAGCTCCTGACGGGTGTGCACGCCGAGCTTCGCGTAAATGCGGGCCACGTGGGTCTTCGCCGTGCTGCGCTCGATGGAGAGGTACTCGGCGATGAACGGTGCGCTTCTTCCCTCGGCAAGCAGTCCGAGCACCTCTTGCTCCCGGGCCGTCAGCTGCGCTTCGGCGGCCAGGCGGGCGATGGCGTCGACGGTTTCGCACTCGGAAGCGGTCGCGGAGGGAGACGCCGACAAGTCGAGGTTGTGGAAGGTGGCGGAGGCTTCTCCTTCGTCGGTCGCGGGGAGGGCCTCGCCATCGTTCGAGGTTTTGCCCTCGTCGTCGTGCGCGCCCCAGAACAAGTCGTCGAGGCTCTGCTCGTTGAGCAGGTAGAGGCCGCAGAACACCAAAAGGCAGATGATGACGGCATCGGCGAGGCTGGAGGAGAGCATCGCGGGCAGGGAGGGGGCGGCCAGGCTCACCAGGTAGATGAGGGCCGCCGGGCCCGTGAGCAGCAGGTACACGCCGCCCATGATGGTAGAGAACGGAATTTCGGCGTAGGTGGCCAGATCGAGCGCGACGACGATGATGCCCGTCCACACGATAATGCCCAGGGCGGTTTCCACGAACGCCACTGCCTCGGCGCCGAAGCTGCCGGACAGGCGCATGGCACACACGACAGCGGAAATAAGCACGAGGCAGCGGATGAGGGATATGTGGCTCGTATCGTCGTGGGCGATGGCGCTCAGCCACAACAGGGCCAGGGCGGCGAGGTAGGCCCCTCCGGTGAGGCCGGGCCCCAGGGGCATGGCGTTGGCCGAGGCGAGGTGCGCTACAAAGGCCAGCACGATGAGGCCTGCGGCCGGTCGGGCCCGCAAGATGATCTGTCGACGAACATGCACGGAGAGGGCAAAGCGGCCCTCGCCCGTCGCAGGATCGGGATCGAGGTGGGAAGCGGCGAGGGCGACGGCGAGGGCCATGCACACCGATGCGGCGAACAGCGCCGTGGGGGCGTCGAAGGGGAGAACGGAGCCGGTGAAGATGCCTCCCACGGTCGCTGTGACGAACACCTTCCGCATAGCGACATTGGAGAGGGAGAGGAGCGATTTGTACACGAATATCTCGAGAAACGTGCCCGCGATGGCCGTGATGCCGCTCCCCACCGGGGCCCAGGTGGGCACCGCGACGGCGAGGAAGGCGCCGATGAAGATGCCGATGAGGCTCAGGTAGGCGAGATGTTTCGCAGTGAATGATGCCACGAGGCGCGGTCCGGCCGCTATGACGAAGATGCTGGCCATAACGACGAAAAGGGAATGGGGCGAGCGCCCTCCGTCGATTTCGGCATAGAAGCGGAAGAACCATAGGCTGAGCAGGGTGGTACCGATGGCGCACAGGAAGATGGCCGCGAAAAGTCGGGCCGTTTTCCGGGCATTGCTCACTGTAGGACTTCCAACCATGATCTGCCTTTAGGGGTAGACGAAGCGCGGCCCCCTCGTGCGCCGCTGTTGCTGCATGGTACCACAGGATAGCCGTCGAAGGCGCAGCCGGGAAGCTTTCCGGGACGCTCCGCGGCGCGGGCGAACAACGCCCCGTTCCAGGGGCATTTTCCAGACAATTTCCATAGCTGCTAAAAATTTTTCTTGACTCGGCCATCGCGCAATAGTATTTTAGCGAATTGCAACTTTTTTCAGATTTGCGATGGACGTGAAGGAGGAACAGCCTCGTGGCTCAAGGAAAAAAATCCGCTCCCACCAGCCTTTACAGGGATCGCCGAAGCTTCGCGAAGATTCCGGACGTTATGGACGTCCCCAATCTGATCGCTATCCAGACGGAAAGCTTCGATTGGTTCAAGAACGAAGGTTTGGCCCAGGCCTTCGCCGACGTGTGCCCCATTGAGAACAACACCGGGGACATGTGTGTCGAGTTCGGCAAGCATGAGTTCGGCGAGCCCAAGTACACGGTGGATGAATGCAAGGAGAAGGACGTCACCTACCAGGCGCCGCTCTTCGTCGAGATCCGCTTCATCAACCGTGAGACCGGCGAGATCAAGGAGCAGGAGGTGTTCATGGGCGACTTCCCGCTCATGACCCCTCGCGGCACCTTCATTATTAATGGTACCGAGCGCGTCGTGGTGTCCCAGCTCGTCCGTAGCCCGGGCGTGTACTTCGCCGCCGAGCGTGACAAGACCTCCGACAAGACCATCTACAACGCGAAGGTCATCCCTTCCCGCGGTGCGTGGCTGGAATTCGAGACCGACAAGCGCGACCTGCTTTCCGTGCGCATCGATCGCAAGCGCAAGCAACCCGCGACTCTGCTCGTGCGCGCGCTTGGCCTGGCCGAGACCCGCGAGGAGATCATCGAGCTGCTCGGTTCCTCCGAGATGGTGCTGCGCACTCTGGACCGCGACCCCGCCACCACCAAGGAAGAGTCGCTCATCGAGCTGTACAAGCGCTTCCGTCCCGGCGAGCCGCCGACCATCGATTCCGCCCGCACGCTGCTCGACGGCCTGTTCTTCAACCCGCAGCGCTATGACCTGGCGAAGGTCGGCCGCTACAAGATGGACAAGAAGCTCGGATTTGCCCCCGAGGAGAACGACTCCTCCACGCTGACCGATGAGGACATCATCCGCACGATGCGCTACATCATCGGTCTGCACAACGGCGACGAGGGCTT
The DNA here is from genome assembly GCF_000422625.1 of Adlercreutzia mucosicola DSM 19490. GTDB lineage: Bacteria > Actinomycetota > Coriobacteriia > Coriobacteriales > Eggerthellaceae > Adlercreutzia > Adlercreutzia mucosicola. The sequence continues at coordinate 230,082 of NZ_AUGK01000003.1, forward strand.
CGCCACCGACGACATCGACCACTTCGGCAACCGCCGCATCCGCTCGGTGGGTGAGCTGATTCAAAATCAGTTCCGCATCGGATTGTCCCGTATGGAGCGCGTGGTGCGCGAGCGCATGTCCATGCAGGAGCCCGACGAGATCACCCCGCAGTCGCTGGTGAACATCCGTCCCATCGTGGCCGCCATCAAGGAGTTCTTCGGTTCCTCCCAGCTGTCCCAGTTCATGGACCAGTCGAACCCGGCCGCGGGCATCACCCACAAGCGCCGTCTGTCGGCTCTGGGCCCGGGCGGTCTGTCCCGCGAGCGCGCCGGCTTCGAGGTGCGCGACGTGCACACCTCCCACTATGGCCGCATGTGCCCCATCGAGACCCCTGAAGGCCCGAACATCGGCCTGATCGGCTCGCTGGCCGCCTACGGTCGCATCAACCCCTACGGCTTCATCGAGACGCCCTACCGCCGCGTGATCGACGGCAAGGTGACCGACGAGATCGATTACCTGACCGCCGATGAGGAAGAGAACTTCACCATCGCCCAGGCCAACGACCTGTTCGACCTTGAGACCCGCGAGTTCGGCTACACCGACGAGGACGGCGTGTTCCACAAGTCCACCCGCGTGCTCGCCCGTACCACCGACACCAACGGCGTGTTCGGCGAGGCCATGGACGTGCCGCCCGAGCAGGTGAACTACATGGACGTCTCTCCGCGCCAGATGACGTCGGTGGCTACCTCGCTCATTCCCTTCCTCGAGCACGACGACGCTAACCGTGCCCTCATGGGCTCGAACATGCAGCGCCAGGCCGTGCCGCTGCTGCGTCCCACGGCCCCGCTCGTGGGTACCGGTATCGAGCACCGCATCGCCGTGGACTCCGGCGAGATCCTCGTGGCCCAGCGCCCCGGCGTGGTGGACTACGTGGATGGCCAGACCATCATCATCCTGAACGACGAGGGCGAGTACGACGAGTACCTCATCCCGAAGTTCCAGCGCTCCAACCAGTCCGGCTGCATCAACCACCGTCCCATCGTCCGCAAGGGCGACGAGGTGTGCGCCGGCGACGTGCTGGCTGACGGCCCCTCTTGCGACGGCGGCGAGCTGGCCCTCGGTCAGAACCTCATGATCGCCTACATGCCCTGGGAAGGCTACAACTACGAGGACGCCATCATCGTGTCCGAGCGCGTGGTGTCCGAGGACCTGCTCACCTCCATCCACATCTCCGAGTACGAGATCGACGCCCGTGATACGAAGCTGGGCCCCGAGGAGATCACCCGCGAGATCCCGAACATCTCCGAGGACATGATCTCGGACCTGGACGCCGACGGCATCATCCGCGTGGGCGCCGAGGTGTTCCCCGGTGATGTGCTCGTGGGCAAGGTCACCCCGAAGGGCGAGACCGAGCTGACCGCCGAGGAACGCCTGCTGCGCGCCATCTTCGGCGAGAAGGCCCGCGAGGTGCGCGACACCTCGCTGAAGGTGCCCCACGGCTCCGGCGGCCGCGTCATCGGCATCTACCGCACGTCCCGCGACGCCGGCGACGACCTGCCTCCCGGAGTGAACGAACTTGTGCGCATCTACGTGGCTCAGAAGCGCAAGGTGCAGCAGGGCGACAAGCTGTCGGGCCGCCACGGCAACAAGGGCGTTATCTCCCGCGTGCTGCCCGTGGAAGACATGCCCTACCTCGCCGACGGCACCCCCATCGACGTCATCCTGAACCCGCTCGGCGTTCCCTCGCGAATGAACGTGGGCCAGCTTTTGGAGAACCACCTCGGCTGGGCCGCCAAGTGGGGCTGGTCCGACGCCGAGGACACCGACGAGGTCGTGGAAGGCCCCATCCACGTGGCCACGCCCGTCTTCGACGGCGCCACCGAGGAGGAGATCTCGGACGCCATCGAGAAGGCGAACCGCAACCTCATCAACATGAACCACGCCAAGTACGGCGACATGGCCCGCGACGAGCTGGTGCCCCAGCTGTCCCGTACCGGCAAGACCTGGCTGTACGACGGCCGCACCGGCGAGAAGTTCCGCGAGCCGATCACCGTGGGCCAGACCTATATCCTGAAGCTCGGTCACATGGTGGACGACAAGATCCACGCCCGTTCGACCGGCCCCTACAGCCTCATCACCCAGCAGCCCCTGGGCGGCAAGGCCCAGTTCGGCGGCCAGCGCTTCGGCGAGATGGAGGTGTGGGCCCTGTACGCCTACGGTGCCTCCAACGTGCTGCAGGAGATCTTGACCGTGAAGTCCGACGACACGTCGGGCCGCGTGAAGTCTTACGAGGCCATCGTGAAGGGCGAGAACATTCCGGCGCCCGAGGTGCCCGAGTCCTTCAAGGTACTCGTGAAGGAAATGAAGTCGCTGTGCCTGAACATCGAGCTGAAGGGCCACGACATGCAGTCCATCAGCGAGGACGAGATCGACGCGGTGGACGACGATCAGGCCCTGTACAACGCCCTGGCCGCTGATGCCAAGAAGACCGAAGACGAAGAGGCCGACGCCATCGGCGCTCTCGCCGATGCGGTGGGCAGCCTGGTGGACGATCTTGATTTCGATTTGAACACCGACCTCATCGGTGGCGGAGAGGAGGCTTAAAGCATGACGGAATTCGACGTCAACAATTTCGACGCCCTGCGTATCTCGCTTGCTTCCGCTGAGGATGTGCGTAGCTGGTCCCGTGGCGAGGTGAAGAAGCCCGAGACTATCAACTACCGCACCCTGAAGCCTGAGAAGGACGGCCTGTACTGCGAGAAGATCTTCGGTCCCACCAAGGACTGGGAGTGCGCTTGCGGCAAGTACAAGCGCGTGCGCTTCAAGGGCATCGTCTGCGAGCGCTGCGGCGTTGAGGTGACCCGCTCCAAGGTGCGCCGCGAGCGCATGGGCCACATCGAGTTGGCCGCGCCCGTGAGCCACATTTGGTACTTCAAGGGATCCCCGTCCCGTTTGGGCTACCTTTTGGACATTCCGCCGAAGGAACTGGAGAAGGTGCTGTACTTCGCCAGCTCCATCATCACCTCGGTGGACAAGGAGGCCCGCGAGGAGGACGTGGACGATCTGCGCGACGAGCTGGCCGCCGACCTGGAGGAGCTGGACGCCGAGCGCGACCGCCTCATCGAGGCCACCCGCAAGCTGTCCACCGACTACGTGCCGGAAGACGACGACTTCGTCGACGATCTGGATGACGACGAGCGCTTGACCCCCGAAGAGGTGGAAGAGGAGATCGCCGACATCTACGAGGAGTTCAACGAGCGCAAGGCCCTGCGCCAGGACGCCTTCGACGCCTTCCTCAAGATCGAACCGAAGCAGCTCGTGCCCGATGAGGCCCTCTACCGCGAGATGCGCGCTTGCTATCGCGACTACTTCACCGGCGGCATGGGCGCCGAGTCCGTGCGCGACTTGCTTGACGCCATGGACCTGGAGGCAACCTCCGAGGAGCTGCGCGAGGTCATCGCCACGGGCAAGGGCCAGAAGCGCGCTAAGGCCGTGAAGCGCCTGAAGGTGGTGGACGCGTTCCTGAAGTCGGACAACAAGCCCTCCGGCATGATCCTGGACGTGATCCCGGTCATCCCGCCCGATTTGCGCCCCATGGTACAGTTGGACGGCGGCCGCTTCGCCACCTCCGACCTGAACGACCTGTACCGCCGCGTCATCAACCGCAATAACCGCCTGAAGCGCCTGCTGGATCTGGGTGCCCCCGAGATCATCATCAACAACGAGAAGCGCATGCTGCAGGAGGCCGTGGACTCCCTGTTCGACAACGGCCGTCGGGGACGCCCCGTCACGGGCCCGGGCAACCGCCCGCTGAAGTCCATCTCCGACATGCTGAAGGGCAAGCAGGGCCGCTTCCGCCAGAACCTGCTCGGCAAGCGCGTGGACTACTCTGGCCGTTCGGTTATCGTCGTGGGCCCGCAGCTGAAGCTGCACCAGTGCGGCCTGCCGAGCCAGATGGCCCTGGAGCTGTTCAAGCCCTTCGTGATGAAGCGCCTGGTGGAGCTGGAGTACGCCGCCAACATCAAGGCCGCCAAGCGCGCCGTGGACCGCGGTGCCAGCTACGTGTGGGACGTGCTGGAAGAGGTTATCGCCGAGCACCCCGTGCTGCTGAACCGCGCACCAACCCTGCACCGTCTGGGCATCCAGGCCTTCGAGCCGGTGCTGGTCGAGGGTAAGGCCATCAAGCTGCATCCGCTCGTGTGCACCGCCTTCAACGCCGACTTCGACGGCGACCAGATGGCCGTGCACGTGCCGTTGGGTGCCGAGGCTCAGGCCGAGGCCCGCGTGCTCATGCTGTCCTCCAACAACATCAAGTCCCCGGCCCATGGACACCCGCTCACGGTGCCCACCCAGGACATGATCATCGGCCTGTACTATCTGACCGCTGTGCGCGACGGTTTCCCGGGCGAGGGCCGTGTATTCATCGACCTGGATGACGCCCTGAACGCCTACGATGCCCGCGCCGATCTGGACCTCCAGGCCAAGATCTCGGTGCGCCTGCCCTACAACATGAAGGTTGCCACCGCGTTCAACACCTTCGAGGATCACAAGGAAGGCGAGCGCATCGAGACGAGCGTGGGCCGCATCATCTTCAACGACGTGCTGCCGCCGGACTATCCTTATCTGAACTACGAGATGAACAAGAAGGAGATCAGCCGCCTGGTAGAGGACGTCACCAACACCTACGACCTGTCCGAGGTGCCGCCGATCCTGGACGGCCTGAAGGACGCGGGCTTCCACTATGCCACCCGCGCCGGCGTGACCGTGTCGGTGTACGACGCCACCATCCCGCCCTCCAAGCCCGAGATTCTGGCCCAGGCCGACGCGCGCGTTGCCGCCATCGACGAGGACTACGAGATGGGCCTCATGTCCAACGAGGAGCGCCACAAGCAGGTCGTCGACATCTGGAACGATGCCAACGAGGAAGTCGGCGAGGCCATGGCGGAGAACTTCGACAAGTTCAATCCCATCTACATGATGGCCTTCTCCGGCGCCCGCGGTAACATCAAGCAGATTCGCCAGCTGGCCGGTATGCGCGGTCTTATGTCCGACCCGAAGGGCGAGATCATCGACCGTCCCATTAAGGCGAACTTCCGCGAGGGCCTGTCGGTACTGGAGTACTTCATCTCCACCCACGGCGCCCGTAAGGGTCTGGCCGACACCGCGCTGCGTACCGCCGACTCGGGCTACCTCACCCGTCGTCTGGTGGACGTGGCCCAGGATGTCATCATCCGCGAGATCGACTGCGGCACCACCGAGGGCGTGAGCTACCCGGTGCGCAACGAGAAGAACGAGGTGGACGAGAACCTCGTGGGTCGCTGCCTCTTGGAGCCGGTGGCCAACCCCGAAACCGGCGAGATTCTGGCCGAGGCCGGCAGCTACCTGCGCTCCATGGCGCAGCTGCGCGAGCTGGACGCGGCCGGTATCACCGAGGTGGTCATCCGCACCATCATGACCTGCCATGCCGAGCACGGCGTCTGCCAGAAGTGCTACGGCTGGGATCTGGCCACGGCCCGTCCGGTGAACATCGGCACGGCGGTGGGCATCATCGCCGCCCAGTCCATCGGCGAGCCCGGCACCCAGCTGACCATGCGTACGTTCCACACCGGCGGCGTGGCCGGCGAGGACATCACCCACGGTCTGCCCCGCGTGCAAGAGCTCTTCGAGGCCCGCAAGCCCAAGGGCCAGGCGGTGCTCGCGGAGATCTCCGGCACCATGCAGGTGACCGGCGACAAGATGTCCAAGACCATCACCATCCACGACCAGGAGGGCAACTACCGCGAGTACACGGTGAGCGCCCGCGCCCAGCTTCTGCCGGGCGTGTACGACGGGTGCGAGGTGCGCGTGGGCCAGCAGCTGACCAAGGGTTCGGTGAACCCCCACGACCTGCTGCGCCTGACCGACCCGAACACCACGCTGCGCTACATCGTGGGCCAGGTCCAGGGCGTGTACGTGTCCCAGGGCGTGGACATCAACGACAAGCACATCGAGGTCATCGCGCGCCAGATGCTGCGCAAGGTGGCCGTGCTGGATGCCGGTGACTCCGACTTCCTGCCGGGTCGCCAGGTGAACCGCTTCGAGTTCGAGAAGGTGGCCAACGAGCTGATCGCCGAGGGCAAGGAGCCGCCGGTGGGCCAGCCGCTGCTGCTGGGCATCACCAAGGCGTCGCTCGCCACGGATTCCTGGATGTCGGCCGCGTCGTTCCAGGAGACCACCAAGGTGCTCACCGACGCCGCCATCGAGGGCAAGACCGACTACTTGGCCGGTCTGAAGGAGAACGTCATCATCGGCAAGCCGATTCCGGCCGGTACGGGCCTGCGCCGCTACCGCGACGTGCGCCTCACCTACAAGGGTCGCCCGGTGGATCGCATCAGCGGCGATACGCTGCCCGACTTTGCCCCCGACGCCCTGCGCGAGATCGAGGACCTGCTGCCCCAGCCCCAGGATTGGTCGCTGGACAACGACGGCTATTTCAATTCTGCGGGCTCCTTCGGCGGCTACTACAGCGCTCTTTCGGGACACCGCGGTCACAACCTGTCCGACGAGGACGCGCGCCTGTACATCTACGACGATCTGGGCGTGTCCCAGCGTTGGGCGAACAAGTTCTCCGAGGCCGGTATCGAGACCGTGGCCGACCTTCTGGGTCACACCGAGGAGGACCTGCTGCGCATCGAGGGCATCGGCGTGAAGGCCATCGAGGAGCTGAAGGAAGGCCTGGCGGCCCGCGATCTGATGCACGTGATCGAGGACGACTTGGCTGCTTCCTCCGACGACATGAGCCAGCTGTTGGATATGGTGTTCTCGCCCGACGACACCATCCTCATCGGCGGTGACGAGCCGCCGGTGTTCAACACCGATGGCGAGGAGATGCTCGGTGAGGCGCTGCCCCCGCGCTCCTATCAGCGCAACCTGGAAGAGCTGGACGCTCTGCTGGGTTCGGTCGGGGGGCTGGGCTCCTTCGGGTTCGGCGTGACCACCGCCGAGGACGAGGCCGCCAGCAACGCCGCTATGGAGGACGGCGAGGAGTAGGCGCTCGTCAGGCTTGAGTGATTTGGAGAAGGTGGCCCGTGCGGGTCACCTTCTTCTTGTTGTACGGGTATCATAGACGGGCTGGCAAAGTCCGAACGTGGGCGGCGCTTCGAGAGGAGTGTTGCCTATGGAGATAATCCTGGAAGCTCTTAACGTGCTGGCGATGGTTTCGACCATCGCCGCTTTCATACTTGAGGTATGGAGAACATGGAGGGAGGATAAACGCGAGGATGTCGTGGGAAGAAAAGAATAGGGGCTAGCTGCCACTAACCCCTATTCAAAACAACCCGCGCCGCCCGACCGGAGTATAAGGTCACTCGGGCTTTACCGGTATCTGCAGTATAGCATGCTCGCCTGCGAAGAGAAAGCAGTGTCACCTATGGTTGATAAGACGTACATCCCTGAAGGCGAGGTGCCCCCGGCCTCGCAGATCGGCGCCACGCTGGAAGCGCTTGGCGCCACGATTGCCGCGCGGCACGAGGCGGGGGAGGGCAGCTACACCTATCGGCTTCTGACCGGCAGCGTAGATGGCGTGCTGAAGAAGGTCATGGAAGAGGCCGGGGAAGTGGCCCTGGCTGCCAAGGACGTGGAGGGCTGGGCCACCTCGTCGCTGGCCGCGGCCGTGGCTTTGGACACGGCGGCGAACGGGACCGGTGCGGGGACTGGCCCCGTCGACGCTGCTGGGGCGCTGGCTGATTCTGATGCCCTTTCGGTGCAGCTTCCGCCCGAGTACGGCGAGGCGGTGGACCATCTGCGCTACGAGGCCGCCGACGTGGTGTATCATTTGCTGGTAGTGCTCGAGCGCTACGGCATCTCGCTCGACGAGTTCGCCGCCGAATTGAACATGCGCATGGCCGACGAGGAACGTCCCGCCGGCGCCGTGCGCCTGCACGGGGAATATGTGAGAAGGGGAAAGTAGCCATGGCCCGATTGTTTGGAACCGATGGTGTGCGTGGTATCGCCAACGTGGAACTCACCTGCGAGATGGCCTACCGCCTGGGTCAGGCTGCCGCCATGTACCTGGGCAAGACCATCGTGGTGGGGCGCGATACGCGGCGTTCCGGCGACATGCTGGGCGCGGCGCTTTCCGCGGGCATCATGAGCGCGGGCGGTACCGTGCTGGAGGCCGGCGTTATTCCCACGCCCGGTGTGGCCCTGCTCGTGCGCGAAATGAAGGCGGCGGGCGGCGCGGTTATCTCCGCCTCTCACAATCCGCCGGAGTACAACGGCATCAAGCTGTTCGACTCGGCGGGCTTCAAGCTGCCTGACGCGGTGGAGGACGAGATCGAGCGCTTCATTGTCGCGGGCGGCCTGGAGGGCCAGGTGGCGCGTATGGAAGAGGCGGCTTGGGATGCGTCCCAAGAGGCGACTGGTGCGGCCGCCGCCGATGCGACGAGCTATCTGGCATCGGAGATATCTATGCCCTCGGGCGGCTCGCTGGGGGTCATCGTGCCTTTGGAGCAGGCCCAGGAGATCTACATCAACCACGTGGTGCGCTCCATCCAGGACCAGGGTATTAGCTTCTCCGGGCTGCGCATCGCGCTTGACACGGGTCACGGCGCGTCGGCCCTCACAAGTCCCGAGGCGCTGCGGCGTCTGGGCGCCGAGGTTGTCGTTATCAACGATGATTACGATGGCATGGACATCAACGTGCAGTGCGGTTCCACCCATTTGGAGCCCCTGCGCATGCTGATGGCGGAATCCGGCGCCGATGTGGGCATCGCCCATGACGGCGACGCCGATCGCGTGATGATCATGTGCCCCGACGGCACCGAGGTGGACGGCGACATGGTGGAGGCCGTGTGCGCTCTGGATATGAGCGAGCGCGGCGTGCTGACGGGCAACTGCGTCGTGTCCACGGTGATGGCGAACTTCGGGTTCGTCCGCGCCATGCGCGAGGCCGGCATTAACGTGGTGCAGACGAAGGTGGGCGACCGCTACGTGCTGGAGGCCATGCGCGAGGGCGGCTACGCCATCGGCGGTGAGCAGTCGGGTCACATGATTTTGCTGGAGCACAATTCCACGGGCGACGGCCTGATGACGGCCTGCCAGTTCCTTGCCGCCGTGCTGCGCTCGGGAAAGCCCCTGTGCGAGGCCATCGGCGTGATGGAGAAGATGCCCCAAACCCTCATCAACGTGCGGGTGCGCGACAAGCACGCTGTGGACGGCAATGCCGAGGTGGCCGCCGCCGTGGCCGCCGCGGAGGAGGCGCTCGCCGGCGACGGCCGGGTGCTCCTGCGCCCGAGCGGCACCGAGCCGGTGGTGCGCGTGATGGTGGAGGCGGCCGACCCCGCCGAGGCCGAGCGCCATGCCCAGGCCATCGCCGCCGTGGTGGAGGCCTCTGTCTAGCGCGACTCCCGGGCGCTGCGCCACGCCTTCATGCACCGGCGCAGCCAGAGCAGGGCGAGGATGAGCCACGCAACGAGGTTGACTGCGAGCGCGGGGAGGGGAAGGCCCAGGGCGTCAGGCGTGCCCGTGGCCGCCGCGACGCAGCTGCCGGCGAGAAACCCCACAGGGCTTGCCGCGACGAGCGGCGCCCACTGCGGCCCGAGCGCACCGAGCAGCGGCAGCATACCGGCAACGACGAGGGGCCAGGCCCATCCGTTCGTGCGCATCTGGTCGGCAGCGCGCAGGCCGCATCCGCAGAACAGCACGAGAACGGGCAGACTGCCCACGGCCGTCAGCGGCACGGCCGGCCCAAGACAGCCCCGAGGTGCGCCCGCGAGCGCCAGGCACACGGGGACGAGTACCGTGCATCCCACGGCGCCGACGATCACCTTCGCCGCTACGATAGCCTCCAGGCTCGCGCCTCCCCGCACCATGACGTCGTAGGTGCCGTGGGCGTCCTCCTCGCTCATGGCGAACAGGGTGACGACTCCGCCCGCCTCCAGGGTGGGCAGGATCGTCGCGAAGGCCATGAGGAAAACGGCGAAGCCGGGCGTTGCGGTCAGCTCGTCGGCCAGCGTGGCCCCGAAGAGCCATGAGAAGGCCGCGGCCACTGCCGCGCACAGAAGCACCGTGGGATTGCGCAGGGCGCAACCCGCATCGCGCGCGACAAGTGCGCCGATGATGCGCGGCGTCGCGCGCTCCTGTTGCTCCATGACCGTCTTTCCTTCCCTTATCTTTCCGCTCGCCATTATAATAAACGGCGCAACCGACTGGGAAGAGAAGCTATGGCCTCAGAGACCTTCGCCACCGAATACCTCTCCATCGAAGCGCTCATCCGCGCGGAGGCGGGGCAGGCGTGCCGCAGCGTGCACGTGGAATGCGCCCGCGAGACGAGCCTGCGCGCCCGCCAGGCCGTCGCCGAGATCCAGGGTGCGCGCCGCGGTGCCTACTTTCTGGAAGACGACGGCGGCTTCGACCGCGATACGACGCGGTCCTATCTGCGCTTTTTCGCTCGGCTCGCCGGACGGGACGGCACGGCGGTTGGGGACGCCCTGGCCCATTTCGGCCTGGAGGGGTGCACCCGTTCTCTGGTGGCGAAGCTCGCGCCCGAGCAGCGTGCCCTGCTCGCCTTCGCCCGCATGAGCCTCTTCGAGCCGGAGCTGTGCTTCTGCGAACGGCCCCTGCTGGATTTAAGCGCTCCCTCCCGTGCCCTCGTGCTGGCGTGGATCGCCGAGCGCCATGAGGCCGGCACCGTGTTCGTCACCGTGGGCCAGCCCCTGCGCGAGGCGCTTCTTTTGCCGGGGCGGGCGTTTTGGGAAGAAGAGGGGCGCCTGTTCGCGGCCGATGTGGAGGAGGCGGACGTCGAGGAGGACGATGGCTTTTCCGACGAGGTGCGCGTGTGCAAGATCGCCGCGAAGGCCGGCGACGCCACATTGCTGCTCGACCCTCGCGACATCGACTTCATCGAGAGTGCCAACCGGGTGAACTACGCGAGCGTGCGCGGCGAGCTGTACCCCACGAGCCTCACCATGGACGAGCTGGAGGCCGAGCTCGGCCGCTTCGGGTTCTTCCGCTGCCACCGCTCCTATATCGTGAACGTGCAGAAGGTGGCTCGCGTGGAGCGCTACACCCGCAACACCTTCAACCTCGTGCTGTCCGACGCGGTGCATACCTCGCTGCCGCTGTCGAAGGGCCGAGCCGAGGCCATGCGCGACCGTTACGGCTGGAAGTAGAAGCCGCTGCGGAATCTGCGCGCGGGGCCCTCCCGCCGGCCTTGCCCTGCTCCTCTCGTGCGCCCGTGGGCTCCTCTCGGGCAGCCGATGCGCGCGTCGTGCAGAAGATATTGCAGGCAGCGGTCGCTTTTCCGATCATGGGCCCCGTCAGTTCACCGGCGCTCTCGCGGCGCCCTGAAAGAGAGGATTTCCCATGATCACGACCCACGCCCTCACCATTCTGATTGGTGCCCTCGCCTTCGCCTTCGTGCTTATCGGCGCGGGGGTGGTGTACCTGCAGCGCCATATCGACGAAGGCCTCGCCAAGGTGAACAAGCGCTTGGACGCCCTAGAGCCCGGCCACTCCGCCTCGGCCGAGACCGGCGACGCCGCCGTGGCCGTCGGCACCTTGAGAGCCGCTCGATGAGCGCGGCCATTCTCTCCATGGAGGCGGTGGGTCTGAGCTTCGGCGACAAGCGCGTGCTCGACAACCTCACCTTCTCGGTGCGTCGCGGCGAGGTATTCGGCTTCCTGGGTCCGTCGGGAGCCGGTAAGACCTCCACCATCAAGCTGCTTACGCGCCAGCTCTCTCGCGACGGGGGTCGCATCAGCCTGCTGGGGCGCCCCCTCGAGCGCGCGACAGAGGCCGACTATGAGCGGGTGGGCATCCTGTCGGACACGAGCGCTCTGTACGACCGCATGTCCATCGCCGACAACGTGGAGCTCTATGCGCGGCTGCGCGGGGTAGGGCGACGTCGGGTGCCCATGCTGCTTCAGCGGCTCGGCCTGGCCGAGGATGCCAAGACGCTCGTCAAGCACTGCTCGAAGGGCATGCGTCAGCGCGCGGCCCTTGCGGCGGCCCTCGTGCACGAGCCGGAGCTGCTGTTCTTAGATGAGCCGACAAGCGGGCTCGACCCTGTGGCTCGTGCCGAGGTTCACAAGCTGCTCGCCGACCTGCGCGCCCGGGGCGCGACGGTGTTCCTCACCACCCACGACATGGCCGAGGCGGAGACGGTATGCGACCGCGTGGCCATCCTGGCCGACGGTGCCATTGCCGCCTGCGACGACCCCGACGAGCTGAAGTTGCGCTATGCTCGCAACCGCATCGCGGTGCGCACCCGCACGCGCGGCACGCTGGAGCTCTCCAAAGACCCCGCCGATGTCGCAAAGCTGCCCGAGCTGGCCTGTGCCGGCGAGCTGCTCGCGGTGCATTCCGACGAGCCGAACCTGGAGGAAGTGTTTCTGGAGTTGACGGGAAGGGAGTTCTGATGCAAGCGAATCTGCGCAAGTTGGGCGCCCTTATCGCCAAGGACGCCGCCGATCTCGCCAAGAACCCGACCATGATCCTGTGCGTGCTGATGCCGGTGGGGTTCGCCGTGTTCTACCGGTTCTTCATCGGGGATATGGGCCTGGCCGGTTCGCTGCGCGGCGACGGAGGCCTGGGCGCGAGCCCCCAGGTGACGTCGGTCGTCCAATACATCGTGCTGTCGATGTCGCTGTGCCTGTCCATCGGTATGGGCGCCTCTGTGTCGCTCATCTACGGGCTGGCCGAGGAGAAGGAGAAGCACACCCTGCGCACGCTCATGCTGGCGAACGTGAGCGCCGAGCAGCTCATGCTGGCCAAGGGGTTCGTGGCCTTCGTCCTGACCATAGCGACCGAGTTGGTGTGCTTCGCCGTGTCGGGGGCTCCGTGGAGCCTGGCAGGGTGGTATCTGCTCCTCGGTAGCGTGGGGGCGGTGCCCGTCATCCTGGTGTCGCTCGTAGTGGGGCTCGCCTCGCGCGACCAGATGACCGCGGGCCTGTACAGCGTGCCGGTGCTCCTGCTGACCATGGCGCCCATCTTCGGCAGTTTTTCCGAGGGTATCCGCGCGGTCGTGTGCTTCGCACCCACGGGAGGCGCGGACGAGCTGCTGCGCCTTATCGTCAGCGGAAGCCTGACGCCGGCGGCTGCGGTGGCGCCCCTCGCGGTGACGACCGTGTGGATGGTGGCGGCCGTAGTGGCCTTCAAGCTGCTCTACCGCCGCCTCCTCCGCGATAACTAATGTCCGGATCGGCCTCCTCCAATTGCAAGGAGGGGGTCGAATTCATTGTAAACAGCAGGTTGAAATAGTTGCAAAGAGTGGGTTAAAATTGTTGCAAAGAGCAGATCGCCTAATTTGGAGCAGCCATGAAAACCTACTTGCCGCGTATTGTAGACGCCGATTTAACAGAGCGTTTGTCCTATGCTGGCGCTGTTGCGATACGGGGTCTGAAGTGGTGCGGGAAGACGGCCACTGCCGAGCAGCAGGCAAAGAGCGCCGTCTTCATGCAGGATCCTGACGAGCGCGATAACAATCAGATCCTTGCGAACACAAAGCCCTCTCTTCTCCTTGCGGGAAGCAAGCCTCGTCTTATTGATGAGTGGCAGGAAGCGCCTCAGCTGTGGGATGCGGTGCGTTATGCCGTGGATCGATCGGATGAGTCGGGCCAATTCATGCTCACCGGTTCGGCCACGCCGCAGGAAAAGCCCCGGCATTCGGGAACGGGACGATTCTCCTTCCTCGATATGTGCACTATGACGCTTTACGAGTCCGGCGACTCGACGGCTGAGGTGAGTTTGCGCATGCTGTTCGGTCGTGCTTGTCAGGGGGAGGATCGCACCGCTTCCGCTGATGAGGGGGAAATAGGGGGCTATTCTTCCAAGGACATTGAAAATGTCGCTTACTTGATATGCCGCGGAGGATGGCCTCGGGCTGTAACAACGGAAAGCGAGCGAGCCTCGCTTCGCATGGCCTACGACTATCTCGACGCTATTGTCGAGGAGGATATCTCGCGCGTGGACGGAGTGTCGCGGAACTCGCAGTATGCGCGCGTTATTCTTCAGGCCTACGCCCGGTGCAGCGCCACTCAGGCCGATATGGGGACGGTGCGCAGCAATCTGAAGGCTCGTGGGAGCGACCTATCGAAAGATACTGTGCACTCGTATGTCGGCGCGTTGAGGAATCTCTACGTGATCGAAGATATGCCCGCGTGGTCTCCTTCCCTGCATGCGCGGTCGCGTATCACGACTACCCCTGTGCGCTATTTCGCCGATCCGTCTATAGCGGCGGCAGCGTTGGGGGCCACTCCGGGCCTTCTCTTGAAGGATATGTCCACGTGCGGTCTCCTGTTCGAGAGTCTTTGTGCGAGGGATCTGCGCGTCTATGCCGAGGCGCTCGGCGGTCGAGTGATGCATTATCACGATAATACCGGGCTGGAGGCTGATGCGGTTGTCGTTCTGCCAGACGGAAGATACGCGCTTTGCGAAGTGAAAATGGGCGCTAAGTTCATTGAGGAGGGCGCTTGCAGTCTGAAGAAGCTGGCGGGAAAGATCGACCGGGGTATTATGGGCGAGCCCTCGTTCCTCGTTGTGATAACGCCTGGCGGGTATGCCTATCGGCGGGACGATGGAGTGTATGTCGTTCCCATTACGTGCTTGGCCCCTTGAGGTCGTTGTTGCCTGCCGACGAAAAGCCGCGCCCAGACGTCCCGTCATTCGCTATAGTGGTGGGCGTGGAACTTTCAAGGAGGACGCTGTGACGAACAGAAGCGACAACATCGTGGCGGAAGAGGCGCGGGCCATCGAGGTCGGCGAGGAGACGGGCGCGACGGCCGGTCGGCGGCGTGACACCTGGGCGACGCATACGGGCTTCATCCTCGCCTGCGTGGGCAGCGCGGTGGGTATGGCCAACATCTGGCTGTTCCCGTACCGCGTGGCCCAGCTCGGTGGTGCGGCTTTCCTCATTCCGTACCTCATCTTCGTGGCGCTGCTCGGTTTCACAGGCGTGATCGGGGAGATGGCCTTCGGTCGCGCCATGGGCACGGGTCCCATGGGCGCTTTCGGGCGCGCCATGGAGATGCGCGGCGTGAAGAACGGCAATCGCATCGGCAAGGTCATCGGCCTCATTCCCACCCTGGGGTCGCTGGCCCTGGCCATCGGGTATGCGGTGGTGCTCGGCTGGGCGTGCCATTACTTGTTCTCGGCCCTGACCGGCGAGCTCATGGCCCAAGCCGATACGGGCGCCTTCTTCGGGGCCATGGCGTCGGACTTCGGCAACGTGAGCTTCCACCTGCTGGGCTTGGCCATCACCTTCGGCATCATGATCCTCGGTGTCTCCCGCGGCATCGAGAAGGCGAACAGAGTGCTCATGCCCACCTTCTTCGTGCTGTTCATCATCATCGCCATTCGGGTGGCCACGCTGCCGGGGGCTGAGGCGGGCTACATGTATCTGCTCGTGCCCCGCTGGGAGGCGCTGCTGAACCCCACGACCTGGGTGTACGCCCTGGGGCAGGCCTTCTTCAGCCTGTCGCTGGCCGGCTGCGGCACGCTCGTGTACGGCAGCTACCTGAAGAAGGACGTGGATGTGGTGGATGCGGCGAAGAACGTCGCCATCTTCGACACTATTGCCGGCCTGGTGGCCGCCTGCGTGGTGGTGCCGGCGGTGTTTGCCTTCGGATTGGATGTGTCTTCGGGGCCGCCGCTTTTGTTCATCACCCTGGCCCAGGTGTTCCAGGAGATGCCCTTTGGTGGCATCTTTGCCATCATCCTGTTCGTGGCCGTGGTGTTTGCCGCCATTACGAGCCTCATGAACCTGTTCGAGGCACCCGTGGAGGCACTCCAGGTGCAAGCGGGGCTTTCGCGGGCGGCCTCGGTGGGCATCGTGGCGGTGCTCGCGGTGGCCGTGGGCCTGTTCCTGGAGAACGGCAGCGCCGTGAGCGACTGGATGGACGTCATCTCCATCTACGTCATTCCCGTGGGAGCGTTCTTGGCGGCCGTCATGTTCTTCTGGGTGTGCCCGGCGGGCTTCGCGAAGCAGCAGGCGGAGCTCGGGCGCGCGAAGCCCTTGGGGAAGTGGTTCAACTTCATGACCCGTTACGTGTTCGTGGGCATCACCGCCGTGGTCATCGTGCTCGGCATCTTCTACGGCGGCATCGGGTAGGGAGTCGCTGGCGGCTTTCCCCATACCTTGTTGAAGTCCCCGTCTCTGTTGACGAACCCATGGGGGCCGTTGACGCGACTGTGCTCCTCGCTTGCAGACTATCGTTTCGCTGATGCCTCCCGCGGAACTATCGGCAGAACGATGGCCAATGCGCGGTATGGACCGAAGGCGATCGCTCAGTTCTTGGGAAAGGCGCCGGCGTCATAGACGAGACCCTTGCCTTCCATAAGGTCGAGCCATGCGGCGGGCGAGATGGCCGGCACCATGGAGCGGTCGAAGCCCTTGGCATCGCGCGTGATAAGATAATCGGCCCCGGCCTTCTAGGCCGCGATGGCAACGAGGCAGTCCCTATAGTCATCCCATTGCAGACGTGCGGCGCGCGTGAGGTCGTCGGCGGTCAAGGCAACGGGCGTGATGATGTGGCAGGTTTCCAAGAGGGCCTGCTGGATGCGCTGCGAGCTCGTGTACCGCTCAAGTACATAACAGGCGTCTTTGGGTGATTGCGCCGCCATCCACAAGGTTACATTGCCGAAGAACCCGGCGGCTACAATGCGTTCAGCCTGGACGAAGAAGGACTCTCGCCGACCGAGATAGTCGATGAGGATGTTCGTATCAAGCACGAGATTCGTGGTCGGCGGGAAGCGATTGGTGGGCCAGCAGATAATCGAAGGCGCTGTTGATGAGGTCGGAAGTGCTCGCTCCTAGCGAAGCGAGCAGACTTACCCCTGCCTCCTTCTTAGCCTGCGG
The DNA here is from genome assembly GCF_000422625.1 of Adlercreutzia mucosicola DSM 19490. Classification (GTDB taxonomy): domain Bacteria; phylum Actinomycetota; class Coriobacteriia; order Coriobacteriales; family Eggerthellaceae; genus Adlercreutzia; species Adlercreutzia mucosicola. The sequence goes on from NZ_AUGK01000003.1 coordinate 246,896, forward strand.
AATGCGGGCGCTTACCAAAGTGCTCTCCATCATAGCCTCCTTTCGAAGATAGTAATACGTATAACACCTTGTGAAATGCCTGTCAGGGGATAGGGAAACATCTCATGGTGTCTGAAACTTGGGACACATGATGCGGGCGTAGGGAGCGAAAGATGATGCGGACGCGAACGGGTAGCGGCTGCTGGGCGGCCGTGGGGTGTTTCGGGAGCGGTTTTGAGCGGTTACGAAGTGACTCTCGGGCGGTTGGTGTGCGGTTCTTGGGCGGTGGTTCTCGCGACGAGAATGCGGTTGTGCGACTGTATGCTCCTTTCATCGTTTGGTTGCGGCGAAAGGGATAGCATGGAGCAGCGAAGGCTGAGTTTCACAAATCGGTGGATGTTCAATCGAGTCATGCTGGAGGAGCCGATCTGTCGCAAGGTGATCGAGGCGGCGCTTGGTATTAAGGTGGAGCATATCGAGTATCTGAATGCTGAACAGGTGATGGAGCCAGATCCGACGAGCCACGGGATTCGCATGGACGTGTACGCGCGCGAAAGTGGGCGCATGTACGATGTCGAGATGCAGATCGATGCGGAGCCATGCTTGGGGCGACGGTTTCGCTACTACCAATCGTCGTTGGATGCGCACGAGTTGCCGCAGGGTGCCGACTATGACGAGTTGCCAGAGAGCTTCATCATATTCATTTGCTGCACTGATCCCTTTCGTCGGGGGCTGCCGGTCTATCACCTCGAACGAACCTGTTGTGAGATGCCGGAGATGGAGGTGGGCGATGGATCTCACTGGATGGTGCTGAATGCCCATGATTGGGGCGAGGTAGATGGCGGGGGTCTGTTCGATTTGCTAAGATACATTGGAACAGGCGAAACGGCTGGCGCGCTGTCGCGGGAGATTGATCGTGCGGTCACGCGGGCCAATGCGGACCGGAAGTGGGTGGGCAAAGTGTGGTCAGTCAGCACCATCGAGGAGAACGACGCACGGCGCCGTCGTATTGAACTGCGCATGGCTCGTGCTGAAGGCCGCGAGGAGGGATTGGAAGAAGGACGGGGGCTGGGCGCCGTCCAGGGCGAGGCTCGCTTTGCGGCGTTGGCGGATCGGCTTCTTGAGGCGGGCCGGCTCGACGATTTGAAGCGGGCCTCGGTTGACGCCGCTTTCCGTGGCGCGCTTTTCAAGGAGCTTTCTCTGTAGGATGTCTTCCGCTACTCGTCCTCCCCATAGGTGGCGAGGGTGTCGGCGAGCTCTTGCCGACTATGCACCTCGGCTTTGGCGTAGATGTTGCGCAGATGAGTGCGCAGGGTGCTCTCGGTGATGCAGAGGCGCTCTTGGATGACCGCGTTGTTCTTGCCCTCCATCACCAAGCGGGCGATCTCCTCCTCGCGCTTCGAGAGGCCGAAGTCGCGGGCCGCTTGGCTCAGGCGCATCCCCAGGGTCTCCTCGGATTCGCGCACCAGGCCTTTGGACTCGCCGCGTTTCTTGAACCAGCGGCTCACATCGCTCTCGCTCATCACGAAGGCGGCGTTCACCACGATGATCACGATGACGAGCGAGACGGTCACGGGGAAGGCGAGCTGGGCTGCGGGCAGCACGTAGTCGATAACCAGCTGGGCCAGGGTGCTGCACGCGGTGAGTGTCGCCTGACCGATGGCGAACACGCAGGCTGCCGCCAGGCGCGAGCGCAGGGCGATGCTGCACCACAGCGTCCAGGTGAAGATGCGGAAGAACGACCAGCTGACGCCGATGGCGAACGCCTCGTACTGCTGGTTGCCGCTCTCCAGCACCAGCACGAGGATCACGCTGCCCACGAACAGCGGCGTGAGCCAGCGGTACAAAATGGTGAAGTTCAGCCGCTCGACGCGCCGCACGGCGATGGCGGCGGTGATGAACGACACGGCGAGTCCCGCCAGCAGAGTGTACAGCTCGGCCGAGGGGGACTTCGTCTCGGACAGGGTGTTCACGATCAGCACGACGCCGCCCAGGATACCCACGCCGACGAACAGGCGCCACGGCGGGCGCTGAAGGGTCTTGGCTCCCGCCGCCTCGCTCTGGGGCAGTCCGGCGAAGGCGCTGTCGTTGCGCAGGGTGAGCAGCAGCGCTCCCGAAACAAGGGGGAGCGCCGCATGGGTGATAAGGGCCGCCAAGGGCGTCAGCCCCGCCACCAGCAGGCAGAGGGCGAAGGTGACGCCGTAGGCGAGGGCGACGCACAGCAGGGTGTCGCGGAAGCGCACGCGGCACAGGCATTCCGCCCACAGCAGGAAAAGCAGGGCCTTCGTGGCCTTCAGGGCATAGCCGGCTATCAGGCCTGCCGGCAGATCGAAGAGCCACCCGCAGCTGTACTTAATAAGAGTGGCGGCGCAAATAAGCAGTGGCGCGGCGATCACCAGTCCGCGGTGGCTCATCAGGTCGCCGCGACGGCGCACGAACAGCGCCAGCAGCGCGAGCAGGGCTAAAAACAGCCCCGTCTCTAGGTGGCTGCCCGCGATGACCAACCCGGCGCTTACCGGTTTGGGCGCGGGGAACAGCGTCGGCGAGATGCCCACGGTCTGCCATCCCATATAGAAGCCGAGCCCGCAGGCCAGCACGGCGAAGGCGGACGTGGACATGCCCTCGATGGGGCCGCTGGCGCGCGCCGAAGACATCCTGCTCATGAAATCCTCCCCTGAAATGTCGATGACGAGGGTCGCAGGGCCGTGAGGTATCCGAGGTATCGGCGATTGCGATCGGCCCTCTGTCAAATAACGCGGCATTAGTTTACCAAAGACACCGTCTTCAAAGCGGGAAGACGATTTTGAAAATTACCAGTTCAGAGCTGTCTTCTGTAAGAATACCTCACTGCTACCTCATGGCTACCACACTATTTTTCGCGCTACCTCACGGGGCTGATTGACGTTAGTTTCCCGCTGGGGCTTCAATACGGACGGTCCCGGCGGGAAGTCGCCCGCCCTACGAGAGAGGATGATAGCTATGAGACGACCTGCGGTAGCGCTGTCCTGCTGCCTCGCACTTTCGGCGAGCCCCCTGCTGGCGGGATGCTCCCCGGCCGCTTCCAACGAGCCCGCGCAGCCCGAGGGCAATGTGGAAGCCGCCCAGGATGCGAACGCTCCGGCGAAGGAGGGTGCCGCGGCCCCCAAGGCCGACTACAAGGACGGCACCTACACCGGCGAGGGCCAGGGCATGGGCGGCCCCATCACGGTGACGCTCACCGTGAGCGGCGGCACCATTGCCGTGGACGAGATCACCGAGGCCGGCGAGACCCCCGGCGTCGGCGGCAAGGAGGCCGTGGCCGACGGCACCTTCAAGATGCAGATTGAAGAGGCCCAGTCCGCCGAGATCGACGGTGTGACCGGTGCCACCATGACCTCGGGCGGCGTGCGCGAGGCCGTGGAAGCGGCGCTGGCCCAGGCCAAGTAAACGCGTCACCGCCCGCAAAGGCTTTTCAGGGAGGCGGCGGCTGCGACGGGCCACGGTGACGAGGCTCGGGTGCTGGAGGCCGCCGGCAACAAACAGAAGGAGAGAACCATGAGCATGAATCGTCGTCAGTTCTGCGCCCTGGGCACCGCCGGTGCCCTGACCGCCATCGCCGCCGGCATGGTGGGCTGCGCCAACGAAAGCGGCAAGCTGTCCGACACCGGTGCTGCAGCGCCTGCGGCCACGGCCATCGGGGATGCCAGCGTGAACTTCGGCCAGGAGGTGGGCATCCTCGTGGTGGGCGCCGGCATTTCCGGCATGTTCGCCGCCATCGACCCGGCCGCGGCGGGCAAGAACGTCCTCATCGTGGACCAGAACGCCACCTACGGTGGCGACGCCATCTACTCGGCCGCCTGCCAGATGTGCTCCACGGCCAAGCTGACCGAGGAGGAGCGTCCCGACAAGTATATGAGCCCCGAGGAGGTGCGCGAGAAGTTCGCGCCCTACTACGAGGACAACCCCGAGGGACTGGATCGCACCGTGCTGCTGCAGGACTGGGGCGGCCGCTACATTGATCGCATGCACTACGACTGGGGCTACCAGTTCCAGGAGCTGCGCGAGAGCCCCTACCACCAGGCCTTCTTCCCGAAGGACGGCCTGTGCACCATGAAGAGCGAGTTCGAGCTGATCAACGAGAAGGTGACCGAGGCCGGGGCGAACTACCTGTTCGAGACCACCTTCAAGACGCTGATCACCGACGAGAGCGGTGCCATCGCCGGCGCCCGCTTCGTCCAGAAGGACGGCTCGCTTCTGGACATCAAGGCCCAGGCCGTGGTGCTGGCCACCGGCGGCTATGTGTCCAACCAGGAGTGGATGGTGAAGTACGCGCCCGAGTGGGCCTTCCTCGGCAACATCGTGTCGGGCCGCAAGGGCGACGGCATCGCCGCCGGCGTGGCCGCAGGCGGCACCTTGGCGGGCATGACCGCTTCCAGCAACCTGAACCCGCGCTACGAGGCCGGCCACATGCTGGGCACGTTCTATCCGCTCATTGGACTTTTGCCCAACGGCAAGCGCTTCTACTGCGAGACGGCCGTGCACGATGCCGCCACTGGTGCCCTGGCCGCCGGCTACAACGAGTGGTACAGCATCTGGGACGGTGTGGCCCAAAACGGCATCGACCAGGAAGTGATCGCCCATGCCGGCAACGCCATCCAAACGGCGAACACCGTGGAGGAGCTGGCCGAGAAGATGGGCCTGGCCCTGGAAACGGTGCAGGCGGCCCTGGCGAACTGGGATGCTATCTGCGACAACCAGGAGGATCCCGACTTCGGCAAGACCCTGTTCCTCCAGAAGCTGCAGCCGCCCTACTACTTCCTGCGCAACTACCCCGTGCGCTACAAGAGCTGCGGCGGTCTGGCCGTGAGCGATCGCATGGAGGTGCTCGACGAGGGCGGCAACCCCATTCCCAACCTGTATGCCTGCGGCTGCACCGCCGGCACCGAGGATATTGTGCCCGCCGCCGGCTCCGGCATGCTGGTGAGCACCACCTTGGCCGAGGACTACGCCGCTTAGGCACTTCCGACGGGCACCGCGCCGCGTTGTCGGCCGAAGCCGACCGACCTTTCGCAGGTGCCCCTCTTTTCGCCTTCCCGCCTCCCACCGCCTCGATTCCCTCCCCGAGGCGGTGGGATTTTGTTTTTTACCTGGGCTGTTGCCGTCCCGTAACGAACTGGCCACAGCTGCGGGTAATATCCCTTGGTCGTGATAAAATCAAGAGATCGGCCGCAGGAGCGCCCAGGTGCATCCAGGGGGCGTGCCGATTTTGATCACATACCTCGGGAGGCGGTATCTCATGAACCAGCAAGCATCCAAGGACGCGGCGAGCACGAGCGCTCTTCAGAAGCCCCCGTACATGCAGAATCGCGAGCTGTCCTGGCTTGATTTCAACAAGCGCGTGCTTGATCAAGGCGCCGATCCCACGGTGCCCCTGCTCGAACGGTTGAACTTCATCTCCATTTTCTGGAGCAACCTCCAGGAGTTCTTCATGGTGCGCGTCGGCAGTCTGACCGACCTCTCGCTGCTGAAGAAGTCCATCATCGATCCGAAGTCGGGCATGACGCCGGCCCAGCAGCTGGATGCCATCTACGCGCGCTGCCACGAGCTGTACCCCTACTACGAGGAAACCTTCGAGAACCTCACGGGGCTGCTCGCCAAGGAGGGCATTCACCAGGTGCGCAAGGACAAGCTCACCGACGAGCAGCTGGTCTTTTTGGACGACTACATGCGCGACAACGTGCTGCCCTTCCTGTCGCCGCAGATCGTGAACGCGCGCCATCCCTTCCCGCACCTGGAGAACGGCGGCCTCTACATTATTGTGCGCCTGGACGAGCAGGCCCCGCCGAAGGTGAAGAAGACCAAGGAGGAGAAGGCCCGCGCCAAAGCCGAGAAGGCTGACAAGACGGAGAAAGCCGACAAAGCCGACAAAGCCGAGCGCAAGCAGTCGAAGAACCTCGGCGCCGAGGGCGTCACCCTGGGCATCATCCCCCTGCCGCGCCAGACCGACCGCGTCATCGCGCTGCCCGGCGAGGGTCTGTCCTACATGCTGGTGGAGCACGCCATCGAGATGTGGGTGCCCGAGATCTTCTCCATGTACACGGTGAAGCACACCAACATCATCTGCGTCACGCGCAACGCCGACCTGGACGCCACCGAGGGCGCCGAGGAGCAGGGCGAGGACTACCGCGAGCACATGAAGCGCATCCTGAAGCGCCGCAGCCGCCTGGCCCCGGTGCGCCTGGAAAGCGAGCGGCCGCTGTCGCGCACGGTGAAGGGCCTGCTGCTGGACAAGCTGGAACTGGCCGAGCACCAGCTGTACGTGACCCGCGTGCCCCTGAACATGGGCTACACCTGGGGTCTGGCCGGCCGCCTTCCCGCGAAGAAGCGCGCCGAGCTGACCCAGGCGCCGTTCGCGCCCCAATGGCCCGCGTGCCTCGACCGCAATCGCTCCCTCATCCAACAGGTGAGCGAGCGCGAAGTGCTGCTGTCCTACCCCTACCAGTCCATGGACGCCTTCGTGCAGCTGCTGCGCGAGGCGGCGATCGATCCGTCGGTCATCTCCATCAAGATCACCCTGTACCGCCTGGCCAGTCAGTCGCACCTGGCCGAGGCCCTCATCGCCGCCGCCGAGAACGGCAAGGACGTCACGGCCCTGTTCGAGCTGCGCGCCCGCTTCGACGAGTCCAACAACATCGAGTGGTCCCAGCGCTTCGAGGCGGCCGGCTGCCATGTCATCTACGGCTTCCGCAACTTCAAGGTGCATTCGAAGATCTGCACCATCACGCGCCAGACCGCCGACGGCCTGCAGCACATCACCCAGCTGGGCACCGGCAACTACAACGAGAAGACGGCGAAGCTCTACACCGACTTCTCGTTCATCACCACCGATCCGCGCATCGGCGCCGACGCGGCCGACTTCTTCCGCAACATGGCTCTGGAGAACACCTCGGACAACTACGACACGCTGTGGGTGGCGCCGCTGATGATCAAGCAGAACATCCTGCGCGGCATCGACGAGCAGATCGCCCGGGCGAAGGCCGGCGAGCCGGCGGGGCTGTTCTTCAAGACGAACTCCATCACCGACAAGGAAGTGATCGACAAGCTGGTGGAGGCGTCCCAGGCCGGTGTGGAAACGCACCTGTTCGTGCGCGGCATCTCCTGCATCCTGCCCGGCGTGCCCGGCTACACCGACCACGTGCACGAGGTGTCCATCGTGGGGCAGCTGCTGGAGCACAGCCGCATCTACGGCTTCGGCCCGCGCGAGAGCTGCACCATCTACCTGTCCAGCGCCGACCTCATGACGCGCAACATGGACAAGCGCATCGAGATCGCCTGGCCCATCCTGGATGACACCCTGCGCGAGCAGGTGCTGGGCTACCTGGACATCAGCTGGTCGGACACGGCGAAGCTGCGCGAGCTTCTGGCCGACGGCTCCTACACGCCCCTCGGTTATTTCGCGAAGCGCGACGAGGATGGCGATGTGGAGCTGTTCGATTCCCAGAAGTACCTCATCGCCGAGGCCCAGCGCATGCACCTGGCCGCCGCCGAGCTGGCCGCCAGCGAGGAAACCGTGAACGGCGAGGGCGCGCGTTACGTGTTCCCCCTGGGGAAGGTGGCCGCGACGACGCCTGAGCCGGCGGTCGTGGAGACCGAGGAAGAGTCCGAGTTCGTGGCATCGCTGACGGAAGAGGAGCGCGTGGACCGGCATCTGGCCCGGGCGGTGAAGGCCGCTGCCCTGGCCACCCAGGCCGAGCGCGCCGGGGCCGGCGACATGGTCGAGGTGGATCCGGAGATGTGGGCCGCCGTGGAGGCTGAGGTGAAGGCCATGCGCGATGCCGCCGCGGCCATGACCGCAGCGGCGGCGGCCACGGCGGAAAGCGTGCTGCAAGCGGTGACCCATCCCGAGCTGGCCATGGAGCTGCTGATGACCGAGACCCTGGAGGCCCAGGCGGCGCGCCCGGCGACCACGGCGCGGGAGGCGGGGGAGGAGCCGGCCGCGCCGGCGGTGCCCGCTGAGCCGAAGAAGGCTGCCGTGCCGGCTGCGGCCGCCGCGCCCGCGGCCGAGTCCGCGACACCTGCGGCTCCCAAGGGCATCGAAGAGGGGGAAGCGGTGTCGGCCCTGCAAGCCGCTTCGGGGGCCGCGGCCTCCGTGCAGCAGGGGGCTCCCGCCGCGCCCAAGAAGAAGGCCGCCCCCAAGGCCAAGCCCGCTGCGGCTCCCGCGCCCGCGCCCGCTCCGGCAGCGGCACCTGCCGCCGTGGCGAAGGCTGAGGCCGCCAAGACCGCGACGCCGACCGCCCAATCAACGGCACCTGCTACGGCGGTCAAGGCCACCCCGGCCGCCAAGCCTGCGGCGCCCGCGAAGGCCGTTGCCCCCGCGTCTGGCCCGACCGCCCCGGCACCGGCGACTTCCGCATCGGCCTCGCAGCCCGCGTTCGCCCCGGCCGCCCCGGCCTCCGTACCGGCGCCGGCAGCTCCGCAAGCCGCTTCCGCCTCGGCGCCGGCGACTTCAACGGCTTCCGCTCCAGCCTCCGCAGCATCGGCTCCCTCCGCCGAGCCCGCGCCGCGCGCTTCGGTGGCCACGTCGGCGCCCATTGCCGAGTCTGCAGCTGCCCCCACCTGCGAGATCGTCCCCGCCGAGGTGATCGACGCCAAGAAGGGCAACTTCCTCACGCGCCTGCTCAAGAAGCTCTTCGGCTAACATGTTGAAAGGCCCGATGGCCGGCTGCTTCGGCAGCCGGCCATCGGGCCTTGAACGTCTAATGCTGGTGGTGTCAGCTCCGCCTCCTCTCGACGGCCTGCTTCGCTGCCCGACGGGAATCGGCAGAGCTGGCACCCAAGGGGAGGGTGATCCTAGGCTCCCAGTGCTTGGCCCGTCGCAACGGCGCGGCCGAGCAACGCTCCAAGCGTAAGGCAGCGTCCATGGCTGAGGCCGGGAGCGCAGATGGGGTAGTCGTTGGCGAAGAAGTTTCCCATCACATTGCCCACGGCGTACAGGCCTTCGAGTGGTTCGTCCTCGGTGGACAGCACCTGCATCTGGCTGTTCACACTCAACCCCGAAGCGATTACCAGCACCTTGGCGGTGAGCGCCGAGGCGTAGAAAGGTGCTTTGATGATGGGCTTCAGGTCGTCGGCGTTTTTGCCAAAATCCTCGTCGACACCGGCAGCCACAAGCTCGTTGTAACGGGTCACCGTGGCCTCAAGGGCGTCGCTGGGAACGCCCATGACAGCGGCCAGCTCCGGCAGGGAGTCGGCCTTAACGGTGCTGCCGTTCTCAAGGCAGTACGAAACCACCTCGGCAGGACTCGGGGGATTTGCCGGGTCGGCATCGCCGGTGCCGAACATGGCCGTCAGCGGGCCGGCGGTATTGTTGTTGTAGTTGCTCAGGGCGGACATGGCTGGCATCTGGGTCTCGAAGTCGTCGTCGAAAATGCTCCACACCTTGTGGTCCTTGTTGGTGAGGTACATATTGGAAATGCCCGGTAACGTGGTGTTCTCGTTGCAGAAACGCATACCGCTCTCGTTTACCTTCAGATAAGAGGCGGTGCTCATGGCGCCTCCGCCGAAGATCGGGTGGATCATGGCGGCGTGAGCGCCGGGTTGAATGGCGCCTCCCACCCACAGTGCCATGTTGATGCCGTCGCCGGTGTTCGCTTCGGGCGCCGGATACACGTTTCCTTCGGCGCCGGCGGCCAGGGGGCACCACGCCTCCACCATCTCGGCATTGTTCCCGTAGTCGCCAGTGGCCAGAATCACGCCTTTTGAGGCGACGATCTTCACGATGTTGCCGTCGGCGTCAGTGGCGAACACGGCGCTTACGCGATCGCCATCCTTCTGAAGCTGCTCGGCCTTCGTGTTGTACATCACCTGACCGCCGGCTTCGAGACCGACTTTTTCCATGTGGCCGATGATGTCGCCCGGCCCCGTCATGCCCTCGCCAAAGGTATGATCGGTGGGGTAGGTTCGTGTGGTGAAGTCCTCTGCGTTGGCGGACGCGGAGGAACCAGCGCCAAGGGCAACCTCGCCGCCATCGGCGACGATCATGTCGATCAAGCGATCGAATACCTCGCCAGAGTGATCAGCCCAGAGCTTTATGAGAGAGCCGTCGGCCTTGTACCCCGATGCTTTCACGAGATCGTTAATGAGCTGGCCCTTGTCGATCTCGACCCCGGCGGCTTTTTGCACCTTCGTTCCGATGGCCGCAAAATCGAGACCGCGGGCGCTGAAGGAGTCGCGCTTTTCGATGATAACAGTACGCGCGCCCTGCTCTGCGGCATGCATAAAGGCAGCCATGCCCGCCATGCCGGCTCCGATGATCACCACATCGGCGTCGATGGTTTCCGTGACGCTGGCCTCGTCGATGGGCTCGGGTGCGGTCTCCCAAGAATGGGCAGCCGCGCCGTTGCCGTTGCTTCCGGTTTGAGAAAGCGAGCCCGATGAGCTTTCGGATTGCGAGGAGCAGCCTGCCAAGGCGGTCGCGCCTGCGGCTGCGCCGAGGGCGGCGATGCCTTTAAGGAAGCTGCGGCGCTCCAAAGATGCGTTCTCGATTCCCATTCGTTCCTCCTTCTGGCGCACGCGGGATGCGGCGCCCCAGTGAGCCGCTGCCTCTTTTCGGAGAGGCAAGCGGAATGACAGTGCGTGGAAAAGCTTGCGCGATTTCAGCGACCACTGCATCCATGGAATCGCACGGAAACGGTTTTTCGTGTCACTGGTTTCCAGTGATTTGACTGGCGAGGGGCATTCTGGGTGGCCTATGACAAGCAATGCGGGCCGAGAGTGAAGTACAATCTGCGGTGTGAACGAGAAAGAGGGTCGGCGCGGAATGAGAGATTATCGCAACAGCGCATTGCGCGTTTTGGGCATGGCCCTGACCCTGGCATGGGCCTTTTGCGCAGCGCCTCCTATTAGTGCAAATGGAACTTTCTGGGAAGGCGTCTCGGCGGGTGCTCAGATACTTATCCGCTTGAGCGCCGTGGGGCTTATACCCTGCATCGTCTGCATCCTCGCCCCTCGCTTGTTTGACCGCAAGATGCTCATGTGGTCGATTTTGGGAGCTGCAGTGCTCTGGCTTGCCGGATGGCTGGGGAACATGGGCGTCTCTGCATCGGCCCCCGCGCCTCTTCTTGTGATACTCACATTTGTCAACGGCACGGGAACATCGTTTTTTCTGGTTTTCTGGGGACTGGCCTTGTGCCGTGGCGACGCTGAGCGTATCGAACGGGATTTCGTGCTGATCCTTGTTCTGGTGGGCCTGATTGTCATGGTGGCGCTCGGCTCGCCGAAAGCGATTCTGGACGGAGTTCTTGCTGCCATCCCGGTGGCTGTTGCCGCTTCCGCTCTGATGGACGGCGTTGTTTTGCCGAACGACTCCCTGATTCGAAAGGGCGATGGGGAGGTTCGCGGCGAATGCGAAGAGGCGGCGCGGGTCACTCTCACGCCGCTGGTTTTGAGCGTTGCGTTTTCTATCACGATCGTCAGTTTTGTATGGTGCATGTTCTCGCTCAGGCATCAGGAACTTATGGTTTCCAAGGCGCTTCTCTTCGGTCTGGGCTTTATGATTTCGGGGTTGGCTATATGGCTGTTCGTTAAGTACTCGCCGAGCGTCGGCTTTGTGGCGGCGGCTCGCTGGGTCTTGCCGGTGATGGCTTGCGGCCTGCTGTTCAACGGCTCGGAGATTCCGGAGCTGTTGGTGGCAGCTTGCCTGATGCTGTCCGTCGCCCATGCGGCTTTTGAAATGATTTTGCGCATGCAGGTGATTTCCTTTGCCCGTAAAAACCAGGGTGACGAGCTTCTGTATGTGGGCTGGGGGTTTGCCGCCATCATGGCGGGAGCGTTTTTGGGGCCGAGCATATACATGGTGGTAACCATGACGGTTGCCATCGATTCGCTGCACCTTACCTTGGTCGTGCTCGCCGTTCTCGTCGGGGCGAGCTCTCTTTTGCTGCTTGACGTCGAAACACGACTCGGCCGATCTCATTCCTTGAATTCTTATGAGAAAACGAGTCTTTCCGCAAACGACGAGATAGCTGCCACGGCAGGTACCGCCGAGGCGGCTCAAGATATTACTGAACGTTATGGTCTGACGAATCGGGAGTGCGAAATACTCGGTATGCTTTTGCAGGGACGCAGTCGCCCCTATATTCGAGACACGCTGTACGTGTCTATCAGCACGGTAGATACTCACGTGCGCCATATATACGCCAAGCTGGGGGTTCACAATAAGCAGGAGCTGATTGACCTGGCGCAGCAGCTGGGTGAAACATAGGAGCGTTTTGTGGCGCCCCAATGCGAGTCTGCTGGACTCCCGACCATGGTAGAATGGGAAAATCACGGGCTACCAGGGAAAAGAGGCGGTCGTATGTTGGAGAAAGTCGATTTCTCTCAAAAGAAAATGAAGAAGGCCGCCTACAAGGAGCGGTGGGATGCCCTGTTGGCGAAGCTCGTGGTGCTGCAGCAGCGGGCGCATAACGAGGGCGTGGGGCTTGTGGTGCTGTTCGAGGGCTGGAACGGCGCCGGCAAAGGCAGCCGTATCTCCGACCTCATGTACAACCTGGACGCGCGCTCCACGGGCGTTTACGTGGGGCTCGATCTGGACCCCGAGTCCGAGCGCGAGTTCGCCGGTCGCGAAATGGGCGTGACGGGCTATTACCCCATCATGCAGGATTTCTGGAAGGCCCTCGGCGAGCGCAATTCCATCACCTTCTACGATCGCGGTTGGTACTCGGCGGTTACCCAGCATATGCTGCACAACGCGCCGGCCAAGCTGCTGCTGCCCAAAGATGAAGAGCGCCACTACCTGGATTCCGTTCACGATTTCGAACGGCAGCTGGTGGCCGACGGCTACATCGTCGTGAAGTTCTTTGTGCATATGACCAAGGAGGCCCAGATCGATCGCCTGCGGCGATTGCACGACGATCCGGTGACCCGCTGGCGCGTCACCGACAAGAAGCTGCACAGCCACCATGGCTACGAGGCGGCCTACGAGCTGTACGACCGTCTGCTCGAGCGCAGCGACTATCCCTTTGCCCCGTGGGTGCTGCTGAACGGCGAGGACCGCCGTCGCTCGAACATCACCATCGCCGAGACGCTGGTGGAGGCTTTGGAGCGCGGACTCAGCCAAAAAGAGGCCAACGATGCCCTGCGCAGCGCCTTCTCGGCGCGTCAGGCCGAGTTCGAGGCCTCGGTCGATGCTGCCGCCAGCACCATGATGGGCGATGCCGCCGCCGTGGAAGTGCGCCCCGGTCGCGGCATGCTGGCGGGCGCTGCCCTGGCCCGCGCCCGCGCCCAGGCCGCGGCAGCCCACGATCTGGCGCCGCGCTCGTCGCGCTTCGCCATCGTGGAGGACTATCCCCAGGTGGACATGATCGACCACAGCCTGGCTCTGGATCCTGTGCGCTATAAGAAAATGCTGCGGGCCCTGCAGGCGCGCCTATTCCGCTTAGAGAACATCATGTTCCAGAAGCGCGTGCCCCTCATTTTGATGTACGAGGGCTGGGATGCCGCCGGCAAGGGCGGAAACATCAAGCGCGTGGCTCAGGCCCTGGACGCCCGCGCCTACAACATCTACCCGTCGCCGGCGCCTACCAAGCCCGAGCTGGCCCATCCCTTCCTGTGGCGCTACTGGACGCGTCTGCCCAAGGCGGGGCACGTGGGCATGTACGATCGCAGCTGGTATGGCCGCGTGCTCGTGGAGCGCGTCGAGGGCTTCGCCACCCCCGAGGAGTGGGGCCGCGCCTACGACGAGATCAACGAGTTCGAGCACGACCTGGTGGATTGGGGTGCCATACTGCTGAAGTTCTGGGTGGACGTGAGCCCCGAAGAGCAGCTGCGCCGCTTTCAGGATCGCGAGACCGACCCGGCCAAGCAGTGGAAGATCACCGAGGACGACTGGCGCAATCGCGAGAAGTATCCCCAGTACAAGGCCGCCATCAACGACATGTTCCGCCTGACTTCCACCACCTTCGCCCCCTGGATCGTGCTGGAATCCGACGACAAGCGCTACGCTCGCATCAAAGCCCTGCGCATCATCGTGGACGCCCTGGAGGAACGCCTCGGCGAAGACCACTTCCAATAGCGAGTCGCCGCGGCGCGGTTGCGCCGACGTTGTGTCGTCGCTCCTTCGAGACGCCCCTTCCCGCGCCGTGTTTCGCCGTCGCCTTGCCTTCCGCGCAAGGGCGGGGTTCCGTCTACCGCGAGTGTGCGGCGGGGGTGGGGGTGCTGCTTGCGCAAACAGGGGGTTCGGGGTACTATGATCCCATCATGAGACAGGATATGGGGTGTGACATTTCTGCGCCTCTGCTATAGAAGGAGTCCCTTATGGAACTGTTCGGTATGCAAGTGCCCATCGAGGCAATCTGGGCGATCGTCGCCATCGTGGTCCTGGTCATTGTGGTGTTCATCGCCAAGGGCTTCATGGACGAGATGAAGAAATAGCACCCGGGCCCCTTCGGGGGCCTTTTTGTTTTGAGCAAGGGGGTTCGATGTCCGACCAGGTAATTCCCACCGACGACATCCCAACCGAGGAGAAGAAGAAAAAGAAGAAAAAAGGCGGCTGCCTGTGGCGCATCGTGTTCTGGCTGGCCCTGCTGGTGTTCATCGGGTCGGTGGGCGTGCTGGGCTATATCGCCTACACCTACTGGGAAGGCCAGAACCAATACGACGAGATCGCTTCGCGCGCCTTCCCCAACGAGCAGTCGAACACCTTGGCCGACATGGTGGTGGATTGGGACGCCCTGCGCGCCATCAACCCCGAAGTGGTGGCCTGGGTCTATGTGCCCGATACCATGGTGAACTACCCGGTGGCTCACAAGCCCGGTGACAGCAAGTACTACTTGAAGCACAACTTCAGCGACTTCGAGGGCCTGAAGTACGGTGCCGAGTACGGCTGCATCATGTTATCCGGCGAGAATGCCGGCGACTTCTCCGATCAGGTGAACATCATCTACGGTCACCATCTGCGCAACGGATCGATGTTCGGTACCTTCGGCGACTTCTACGACAGCGCCATCTTCAACCAGCACCGCACCATCTATCTGCTGACGCCGGCGGGCAACTACCGTCTGGAAACCTTCGCCGTGGAACACGTGCCCATGACCCACGGGTCCATCGCCACGCCGAATTACCCCACCGACCAGGAGTTCAACGATTTCAAGCAGTGGCTGGTGGACGAGTCGGTGGTCACGCCCGATCCGAACACCGATGCCGATGCCCTGGCGGCCATGAAGCTGTTCGGCTTCTGCACCTGCGACGGCGATGACAACACGTGGCGCTACATCACCTTTGCCGTGCCGGCCGAGTTCGTGCCTATCGAGTACGTGGGCACTGGCGACTATCACGGCAACAGCGAGGTGGCCGGCGACGACATCAATGCCGTTCAGGATACCACCCAAGACCGTATCAACGACTAATGTCCCGCCCGTGGCTTCGTCCGCGGGCGGCCCGCCGCATTCCCTATACTATGAGCCAGCGGATCATTCTTGGAAAGGAACCCCATGGAAAACCAGAACAGCGTGACCTATGCCGAGGCCGGCGTCGATATCGTCGAGGGTGCCCGGGCTGTGGACGCCATCAAGGACACGGTGCATTCCACTTACCGTCCCGAAGTGGTGGGCGACATCGGCGGGTTCGGCGGCCTGTTCTCCATCGCCGCGGCCAAGGCCATGGACGATCCGCTGCTGGTGTCCGGCACCGACGGCGTGGGCACGAAGCTGAAGGTGGCCCAGCGCTTGGGCGTGCATGACACGGTGGGCATCGATTTGGTGGCCATGTGCGTGAACGACATCCTGGCCACAGGTGCCGAGCCGCTGTTCTTCCTCGATTACGTGGCCGTGGGCAAGCTGGACTCCGAGGCCATGGCCAAGATCGTCGGCGGTATCGGCGAGGGCTGTCGCCAGGCCGGCTGCGCGCTCATCGGCGGCGAGATGGCCGAGCACCCCGGCGTGATGGATCCCGACGATTACGACCTGTCCGGCTTCTGCGTGGGCGTGGTGGATCGCCCGCGCATGCTCGATCCCGAGAGCGTGCGCGAGGGCGACGTGCTCATCGGCCTGGCCTCCTCGGGCCTGCACTCCAACGGCTATTCTCTGGCCCGCAAGGTGTGCGTGGAGGGCCGCAGCGAAGAGGCGCTGCGCGAGGCCCGCGAGGACTTGGCCGGCCAGAGCATCCTGGAGGCCCTGCTCACCCCTACGCGCATCTACGTGAAGCCGGTGCGCGCCGTCATGGACGCGGTGCCCGGTGGCATCCGTGCGCTCGCCCACATCACCGGCGGCGGCATTACCGAGAATCTGAACCGCGCCCTGCCCGCCACGGTGGACGCCGAGGTTGACCTGGGCACGTGGCCTCTTCCGCCTGTGGTGCGCTTCGCCTGCGAGGCGGCGAACCTGTCTGAGGCCGAGGCCCTGAAGACCTTCAACATGGGTCTGGGCCTCGTACTCATCGTGGACCCCGATAAGGCCGAGGCTGTGGAGGCCGCCCTGGTCGAGGCCGGCGAGCAGACCTTCCGCGTCGGCCGTATCGTTGCCGGTTCCGGCGAGGTGCGGTACGCCAACGTTGGCGGTCTGTTCGCGTAGGCCCGTGCGTTCAAGCCAGAAGAAGGGACAGAAGTGACTGACAAGCTGAAGATCGGCGTGCTGCTCAGTGGCAGCGGTACCAACTTGCAGGCCATTATCGACGCCGTTGCCCAGGAGGGGCTGCCCGTGGAGATCGTGCACGTGCTTTCCTCGCGCCCCGATGCCTACGGCATCGAGCGCGCCCGAACCGCGGGCATTCCCGTGACGGTGTTCGACCGCACCGTGTACGAGGACCGCGAGGCTGCCGACGCCCGCATTGCCGCCATCATGGCCGAGGCCGGTGCCGAGTACCTGGTCATGGCCGGTTACATGCGCAAGCTCACTCCCGTGGTGCTGGACGCCTTCCCCGATCGGGTGTTGAACCTGCACCCGGCTCTGCTGCCCTCCTTCAAGGGTGCGCACGCCATTCAGGATGCGTGGGATGCCGGCGTGAAGGTGACCGGTGTGACGGTGCACCTGGCCAACGAGGACTACGACAAGGGGCCCATCGTGGCCCAGCGGGCCGTGTCCGTGCTGCCCGGGGATGACGTCGATGCCCTGGAGGCGCGCATCCATGAAGTGGAGCACGAGATTTACCCCACTGTGTTGCGGGCCATCGCCGAGGGGCGCATGACCATGGACGGGCAGCGCATCGTTCGCATTAGCGAGTAGGCTGCTGGCGCCTTTGCGGGAGCACTTTTCGAAAAAGTGGACAAAATGGCCTCGAGTGAGCTGCTGCCAGCCCGTTTCGGCCTCGCAATCGGGCCAAAACGGGCTGACGCGCTTTGTGCAAGCCTAAAAAAGACGCTGCGACGGCCCTAACAGGGGGCCAAGGAGCGCACTCGACGCCATTTTGTCCAGAAAATCCCAATGTACTCTCACTGAAGGGAGAGCTTAATGAAGCGCGAAACTCTTGAAGCGGTTGTCGCCGATTTGCGGGCCGGGAGGGTGCCCACGCTGACTCCTGAGGACCTGCCCGCGTTCTCCGAGGCGGCCACCGCGGGCGACCCCCATATCGGCCCCGAAACTCTGGCGGCTATCACAGCCACATTGACCGAGGCGGATATTCCCACGTTCGAGCGGGCGCTGCGAGCCTTAGACGAGGAGGACTTGGCCTGGCTCGGCTTCAAGGTGGTTTACGACCCGGCCGCGGCGGTCGGCAACGTAGATAACGAGGTGACGAAGAAGTACGGCAAGGAAGGCTCTGCCGACGGCGAACCGCTTGTGTTCTTCTGCAACGATGCCAAGGAGATCGTGGCGTCGCGGCCCCTGTCGCCGCGCGACGTGTTCCAGGCCAAGGACGTCACCCGCGGCCCCTCTATGCACAACGATCAGTTCGACGGCCTTACCTGGGTGAGCGAGCCTTTGTTTGGGAGGGTGCGCGTGTGGCTTTTGGGCGCGTCGGATGCGGCTGTGGAAGTGGCGGCCCTGGCCGATCATGTGGGCTTCCACGTGATTGCCGTCGACTACGACGAGGCGTTCCTGAACGCCGAGCGGTTCCCCGCAGCCGAGCGCATCCTGCTGCATGGCGGCACCTTCGACGAGCTGGCGAATATGCCGGCGCGGCCCGACGACTACGTGTGCGTGCTCACCCGTGGCCACATGTTCGATCCCGAGGGTTGCATCTGGGCGTTGCAGAACGGCGTGCACTATGTGGGCATGATGGGCTGCGCCGGGAAGAACGCCACGGTGCACGACCTGGTGCTGGCCGCGGGCGTTGCCGAGGCCGACTGGGAGCGCGTCAAGCGGCCCATTGGCCTGAAGTTCGGCGCGAAGACCCCGGCCGAGTTGGCCATCGCCATCGTGGCCGAGCTCGTGGATGTGCGCTACCGTGAGCGCTACAGCGAGACGGCGCGCGAGCGCCACGAAAAGAGCCTGGGACGCGCGTAACAACGAGCGCTTCTGTGGCAATTTGCGGACAGCGGCCGCCTCGCCGTCAGGTGGGGCGGCCGTTTTGTGCCATAATGCTCGGGTCAATGGCTCATCGGGCCGCGGAAGCGGTGCGGGCGGTTCGGGCGGCAGGGTGCCGTGCCGAGGCCGCTTTTGCCTTGGGGAATGTGGGTGCGAATCCCGCGCTATGCCAGTAACCGTAAGGTGCTCGGGCGATCGTCGCGCAGGCGGTGGCCGGTCGGGCCGAAGTCGGAATACCAAGCCGAGAGGCACGAGCCCTGGAGAGAAAGGTTTGCCTCATGTATCAGTATGCCCCTATCTTGAAATCGAAGAAGCTGTTGGGTTTGGCGTGTGCCTGCGCCCTGGCCGCCGTGCTGGCCCTGACCGGCTGCGCGGCGGGGGATGGCGCCGACGCCGGCGCCAGCGGCGCCGCTGGCGGTGCCTCGAACGCTGCGACGCAGGGCGAGGCCTCGGTGACCGTGTCGGTGACCATGCCGGAAGGCGCCGACGCCGAGTCCCAGAGCGCTGAGGTGTCCATCCCCGCCGACGGCACCGTCTACGACGCGCTGGTGGCCACGGGCTGGGCCGTCGAGGCCGCCGATAGCGATTACGGCAAGTACGTCACGGCCATCAATGGCGTGGCCAATGGGTCCCAAGGGGATATGAGCGGCTGGGTGTTCACCGTTAATGGCGAAGAGGTCATGGAGGGCTGCAGCACCTGCACGCTGGCCGCGGGCGACACCGTGGAGTGGGCGTTCTTCGTCTAGGTCGCCTTCGGGCGCGAGCGGCACGGGGCGGCCGCGGCGGCACGGCGCAAACGCTCCGCCGTCGCGATGCTGAGCCGCCGCTTGCGCCCATTCTGGTAGAGGACTCGCTGTGGAATCTCCCTCGAACAACTTTCTTGCACTGCTTCATCCAGCTGTGACATTGGGGTTCTTTGCATGTGCTCTGGGGCTGACGGTGCTGGTGGCGGCTCCGGCCTTCGTCGCGCTGTCGTTCGGGGCGGCGGCGTGCTGCCTGATCACGGTGCGCGGCCGTCGGGCCTGGGGGCTCATCGGGGGGCTTGTGCCGCTCGTGGTGCTGGTGGCGGCGATGAACCCGCTGTTCAATACAGAGGGCGCGACGGTGCTGTTCGCCTACGGTGACGGGCGTCCCTATACCGCCGAGGCCCTGATCCTAGGGATCGCGATGGGCGCGACGCTGGCCGCGGCACTTCTGTGGTTCGCCTCGCTGAACGCGGCGCTGACGAGCGATAAGGCGACCTTTCTGTTTGGCTCGGCCGCTCCGGCACTGACCACGGTGCTGACGTTGGTGATGCGCCTGGTGCCCGGCTATGGCCGTCGCGCCACGGAGGTCTTTCGCGCGCGGCGGGCCCTGGGTCGCGATGCGGGCGAGCCGGAGTCGCTGGCGGAGAAGGTGCGCGCCGGCGCTACGGTGCTGGGGGCGCTGACGGGCTGGGCGCTGGATCATGGGGTGGTCACGGCCGATTCCATGGCCGCGCGCGGTTTCGGCTCGGGCAAGCGCACGAGCTACAGGAGCTACCGTTTCACGGGCCGCGATGGCGCGGTTGTGGCGGTGGCCGTCGTGCTGTTGATGGCGATAGGGGCGGGGGTGCTCGCCGGCGCGGTGCCGCTGGGCTACGTCCCTGCGGACGCTATCGCCGCCGGTGTCGCCCCGTCGCCCCTGGCGGTGGGCGTCCTGGTGGCGTACGGGGCGTTTCTGCTGTTGCCCGCGGCTCTGAATCTCGGTGGGGAGGTGCGATGGCGTTGCTCGCTTTCGAACATCTGACCTTCACCTATGCGGGAGCCCCGTCGCCGGCGCTGTGCGATGTGGGCCTGGTCGTGGAACCGGGGGAGTACGTCGTGCTGGCTGGCCTGTCGGGCTGCGGCAAGACCACGCTGCTGCGCCAGTTGAAGCCGGCTTTGGCGCCGGCGGGGGAGCGGAGCGGGCGAGTATTGGTGAACGGCACCGAGGTTGACGCGCTGCCCTTGCGCGAGCAGGCGCGGGCCGTCGGCTTCGTGCTGCAGGACCCCGACGACCAGATCGTCTGCGATACCGTTTTGGCCGAGCTGGCCTTTGGGCTGGAGAACATCGGCTGCGACCGAGATGCCATGGGTCTGCGGGTGGCTGAGGCCGTCAACTTCTTCGGCATGCAGGAATGGCTGCACCGGTCCACAGCGTCGCTGTCGGGCGGCCAGAAGCAGCTGCTGAACCTGGCGGCCGTGATGGCCTTGGAACCTGCGGTGCTCGTGCTGGACGAGCCCACGAGTCAGCTGGATCCCGTGGCAGCTCGCAGCTTCCTTGCCCTGGTGCGCCGCATCAACCGTGAGCTGGGGGTCACGGTGGTGATGGCCGAGCATCACCTGGAAGAGGTGCTGGCCGATGCCGACCGTCTCGCGGTGATGGAGGGCGGCCGCATCGTGGCCGACGGCGCCCCCCGAGTTGTGGGCGCGCGGCTGTGCGCCGAGCGGCACCCCCTTGGGCCGGCGCTGCCGGTCGCCCTGCAAGCCTGCGAGGGCCTGCGCCTCGTTGCGCCTCGTGGCATGGCTTCGGCCGATCTGCTTCCCCTGACGGTGCGCGAAGGACGCCTCTGGCTTCAGCGGCAACTGCCGGCGGATCCGGGGTCGCTGGTTGCGCCCGGCCCCGTGCCCGAACGCGCTTCGCAACCTGCCGATACCGACGTGCCGCCGGCTCTTGCCCTGCGCGACGTTCGCTTCCGCTACGACCGCAACGCCCCGGATGTGCTGCGGGACTTGTCGCTCACGGTGCCGACCGGTTCGCTGTTTGCCCTGGTAGGAGGCAACGGATCGGGAAAGTCCACGGTGCTGAAAGCCGCATGCGGCCTGGTGCGGCCCTATCGGGGCAGCGTGTCGCTGTTCGGGCGGAAGAGGGGGCGTCGCGCCGCGGACGCCGCCACAACGGGCGTGGCCCTGTTGCCCCAAGACCCCACCCTGTTGTTTGCCCGCGGCACCGTGGGAGCCGAGCTGGCCGAGATGGGGGCCGACGACGCGGCCGTGACGGCCATGGCGGAGCAATGCCGTATCGGCGGCCTGCTCGGGTCCCATCCCCTCGATCTGTCGGGAGGCCAGCGCCAGCAAGTGGCCCTGGCCAAGCTACTGCTGACTGACCCGCGTCTGCTGCTGTTGGATGAGCCCACCAAGGGCCTGGATGTGGCCGCCAAGGCTGCCCTGGCTACCCAGCTGACCGCCCTTGCGGCGCGCGGCGTCACTGTGCTGCTGGTCTCCCACGACCTGGAGTTCTGCGCGCGCTTCGCCGATGCCGTGGCCCTGCTCTTCGATGGCGCCGTGGTCAGCCACGGCGCCCCGCGCAGGTTCTTCGCTGGGGCGCGCTTCTACACCACAGCGGCCAATCGCATGGCCCGTGACCGCATTCCCGAGGCCCTCACTCCCGAGGACATCGTGGCCTGCTGCCGGGAAGAGGCCGCCCATGGAGCCTAGGAAACGAAACCGGCGGGGAAACCGCCCAGCTGCTCGCGAGGGCGCGCACCCCGTCGCTCCTTCGTCGGATCGCCCGACCCCCTCGCCCGCCGCTTTCGGCCGCCGTCTATCGCGTTGCGCTGCCCTCTTCGTGAACGTTGCGGCGGCCGTGCTGGCGGTGGCTCTGGTGGCGGCGGCCACGGTATGGGGCGTGAGCCCCTACCTTACGGCGGTGGGCCTGATCGCCCTGGGCCTGGTGCCCTTCTTCGCCTCCTTCGAGCGGCAGGGCCCCGCGGCGCGCGAGGTGGTGCTGCTGGCGGTGCTGGTCGCCTTGGCCGTGGCATCCCGGGCGGTTTTCGCCTTGGTGCCCCACTTCAAGCCCATGGCAGCCATCGTGATGATCGCGGGCATCGCCTTGGGGTCGCGCCGCGGATTTTTCGTGGGAGCCCTTGCGGCCCTGGCTTCCGGCTTTCTGTTCGGTCAAGGGCCCTGGACGCCCTGGCAAATGCTCGCCTTCGGCGCCGCGGGTCTGACGGCCGGTGCCCTGGCTGCGCGCGGGCTCATTCCCCGCGATCAGCTCAGCCTGCCTCGGCGCATCGCCCTGGCGGCAGGGGGCTTCCTGTTCGTGGTGCTGGTGCTGGGGCCCATCCTGGATACGAGCTCGCTGATGCTCATGATGGCGAAGATCACTCCGGCCAGCGCGGTGGCCATCTACCTGGCGGGCCTGCCTGTGAACCTTATCCACGGTGCGGCCACGGCCCTCACCTTGTTCTTTGCCGCCAATCCGCTGCTGAACCAGCTGGCCCGGGTCCGTCGCAAGTACGGCCTCAGGGCCCTTCCCGGCCCCGCCCGCTCCGACGGTCCCGTGAGCGATTAGCGGTCGCTCTCCAGCGGATCCAAGGGCGCGGGGTCCAGCAGGGCGAACAGCTCTTCGCGCGAGTGGATGTCCAGCTTCTGATAGATGTGGCGCACGTGGGCTTTGGCCGTACCGTTGGCGATGAACAGGTCGCGCTCGATCATGCCCACGGTCTTGCGCTGGGCCAAAAGCCGCAGGATTTCCAGCTCGCGCGCTGTCAGGTGGTACTCGGCCGCCAGCTCGCCGCAACGATCGGCTACGCGCTGGGCCTGCTTGTCGGCGCGGCTCTTCCCGCTGCCGTTCAAAAACGAGATGCCCCACTGGCCCTCGACGTTTTTCTGGGACAGCAGCAGCAAAGTGGCCGTGATCACGGCCATCATGGCCAAGCCCGAGATGAGAAAGTCGCCGTCTATGCCGTTCAGGTCGGCGTGGATGCCCACGAAGGCCGCGCCGCGGCCCAGGAACATGAATCCGAGGCGCAACGAGCGCTCGATGCCGAATAGCCAGATGGCCGACACACCATGGCGATAGCACATGTTCGAGCACAGGGCCATGATGAGGATGGTGGCCGCCGTGTAGCCGCCGATGGCACAGGGGCCGCTGAGCACCGTGGCCTCCAGCCCCAGCATGGGCACGAGCCACAGGGCCACCACGGTTAAAGGCAGGGCGATGCGCACGATGGAATTGAAATCGAACTTCTCGCGGCGCAGGGCTACGCTGAAGAAGATGACGAGGGCCACCACCAGCACGCCCGGCGAAGAATGAGGGCCGAACAGCCCGGTATAGGCGCGGGTTTCCAAGATGCCGTAGGCGAAGCCGTACAAGGCCATCAGCAGGAAGATCTTCCACGGGGGCCTGAAGTTGATCTGACTGGGCTGGGGACGCCGCTTCTCGGGAACGCGGGCCATGCTGCGCCGTGCCATCGCCAACGACACCGTCGGTAGCAGGGCCGTGAAGCAGGCGAGCCATTCTAGGCGGAAGCCCATGAAGATATACACGAGAACGGCGCCCAGAGCGATGGAGGCCGAGTAGTACAGCGTCACGCGCAAGGGGCTCAGGCAGCCGAACACCTCGCTCCAGATGAGAATGATTAGCCCCAGGCCCACGCCGCCGACGACGGCGGCCGCCATTACCACATCCGATCCCAGGCCCGGCACGAGCATGGTGGCGAACAGCGCGATGGTGGAGAGGGTCATGCACGCGCCGCACAAGATGAACAGCGAGGGATGGTGGTAGAACGGCCCGATGCGCCGCGCCAGCAGCACGCAGAGGATCATCACGATGACGCCGGCGCCGTCGAACCACTCTCGAGCGAGGGCGGGCACGGCGGGAAACGAAACGAACGACCCCACGAAGGCGATCTCGATCCAGGCGCGATAAAAGCCGATGCCCAAGAAGGCCACGGGGATCATCGGAAGCCGCCGCTGTCCGATGGCGATCGGCTCGGGATGGGCGACGGAGTCGTCGTCGCCGGTGTCCCAGTGCGCCTCGTTGTCATCGGCGGCTGTCTTGGCGGGCAAATTGCGTTCTGACGCCAGCGCGTCGCGAGCCTTCGTTCCCATGGCCGTGTAACCCCTCCCTTGGTAGTGCTGTGACTATGATACCGTAACCCGTTCTATCACGGTTTTCGGGTAGGTTTCGTTTTGGCTGATAGTGCAGGGGTTACGGGAGGGGGTTATAAAAATAAACCTGCGAAATGCGGCCATGGTCGACGCGCGCGACCCCCTGGTGACGGATAAGGTCTGCCCAACGCCAGCGACGGATCCAGGGGAGGGACGCCTCAGATCCAATGGCGAACGCATTCAAAGGGGTTGTACAGAAAGGACCTAAGATGACTGCAGAATTCACCCGTCGCGACATGTTCAAGATCAGCGGCCTGGCCGCCGCCGGCCTCGGTGGGGCTGCGCTGCTGAGCGCTTGCTCGCCGAGCGGCGCCAGCTCCTCTTCCGCCGGTGGCGAGACGCCGGCCGCTTCCACCGGCACCACCACGGTGGCCGGCCACTCCCGCGAGGGCCTGCCGAGCTTTTTGGCCGCGCCCGAGCCCATCACCGACATCGCCGACACCAAGGACTTCGATGTGGTGATCGTGGGTGCCGGCGCTTCCGGCGTGCCTGCGGCCATCACCGCCCGTAAGGCCGGTGCCACCGTGGCCCTCATCCAGAAGGAGGCCACGGCCATCTCCCAGGGCAACACCGCCACGGGCATCCTGCTGGACACCTCCGACGAGGCCGGCGTGGAGGCTGTGGTGTCCCGCCTGCTGAAGGACCACCAGTACCGCGGCAAGCGCGAGCAGGTGGAGCTGTGGGCCAAGAACTCCGGCGAGGCTATTCGGTGGGTGCTCGATCTGGCCACCGCCGAGGGCGCCCAGGTGTCCGACACCACCATGAAGTGGACTGCTGCCATCAAGGAAGTGAACGGCTATCCTGTGGACTACCTGTCCATCGACTTCGGCCCGAAGCCCTACAACACCGGTAACGGCATGCAGGTGCTGGCCGACTACGCAGCGGCTCAGGGCGTCGAGATCTTCTACAACACCGAGGCCAAGCAGCTCGTGGGCGACGCGGCCGGCGTGACCGGCGTCATTGCCGAGGGCCCCGACGGCATCGTGCAGTTCAACGCTTCCAAGGGCGTTATCCTGGCCACGGGCGACTACCAGAACGACGACGACATGATGGCCTACTACCTGCCCGATTTGGCCAACCTCGGTCGCAAGCAGATGAACAAGACCGGCGACGGCCACAAGATGGCCGTGTGGGCCGGCGGCGCCATCGAGGACATCACCCACACCAAGATGCTCCACGACTTCGACGGCGGCCCGGGCTCCATGGCCGACATGCCCTTCCTGGCCGTGAAGACCGACGGTACCCGCTTCTGCGACGAGACGCTGGGCATGTCCCTCATGAACAACTTCCTGCGCAGCGAGGCCGACCAGGGCGACTACAACCAGATCTTCGACAGCAACTACATGACCGCCGCTGCCGAATGGCCGGGCAAGCTGTTCGATCCCGAGGCCATCAAGGTCTACATGCCCGAGGAGGACGTGGAGAAGGTCGGTGTCTTCGAGGACCAGATCGGCACCTACAAGGCCGACACCCTGGAGGAGCTCGCCGGCAAGCTCGGTATCACCGACACCGCCGCCTTCGTGAAGAGCGTCGAGCGCTACAACGAGTGCGTCGCCGCCGGCAAGGACCTGGACTTCGGCAAGGAGGGCAAGTGGCTTACGGCCATCGACACTCCTCCCTTCTACGGCATCCACCGTCACGTGCGCGTGTCCGCCATCGTGTCCGGCGTGAACGTGGGCCCCAACATGGAGGTGCTGGCCGCTGAGACCGGCGAGCCCATCCCGGGTCTGTTCGCCATCGGCAACACCGCCGGCAACTTCTACGGCGGCGTGGACTACTCCATGTACATGCCGGGCCTCTCGCTGGGCCGTGCCCATACCCAGGGCTACGTCACCGGCACCTACGTCGCCAACCTGTAAGGCAGCGACTTCCCCGGCGGGCACTGCCGCCTACCTGCCCTCCCTCCGAAAAGGGCGCGCCCCCTCCTCCCTAGGGGCGCGCCATTCTTTTGCGGGTATAATGGGCGCGACTCATATTCGCTTTGAAGGAGTGCCCCATGATCATTATCGATGCCCCTTACGCTTCGGCGCCGCTGCTCGACTATATGGAGGAGTCGCAGCATCCCGTGCTGGCCAACGACTTCTCGCGGTCGCTGGCCGATGCGCGGTCGCTGAACTTGGTGGATGACGCCGAAGCTGCCCGGCGCCTGGAGGCGGGCGAGCGCGTGTACACCAATTCCGAGAACGCCCTGGCGTGGATCAAAGAGCACGTGGACAATCCCGGGCTCACCGAGGCCATCGAGCTGTTCAAGGACAAGGCGCTCATGCGCGAGAAGCTGGCCGCGCTGAACCCCGATTTGTTCTACGCCACGGTCAGCCGCGAAGAGCTGGATGCCGTCACCGTGGACGATCTGCCCCTGCCTGTGGTTCTGAAGCCTTCGGTGGGTTTCTGTTCCATGGGCGTCTACATTATCGAGGAGCCCGACGACTGGGCCGATGCCGTGGCCGACATTGCCCGTCGCGAGGAGGGCTGGCATTCTCGCTATCCCGAGAGCGTGGTGGGCGGCGATACGTACATCATCGAGGGCTTTATCGGCGGCGTGGAATACGCGCTGGACTGCTACTACGACGAGGCGGGCGCGCCGCACATCCTGAACATCCTGCGTCACGACTTCGCCGGCCCCGAGGACACGTCCGATCGCCTGTATCTGACCGACGAGACCATCGTGAGCGAGATGGGTCCGCGCTTCATGAACTGGCTCGCTGCCGTGAACGAGGTGGTGGGGGCCTGCAACATTCCCATCCATGTGGAGCTGCGCGTCGATGGCGACGTGATCGCCCCTATCGAGTTCAACCCGCTGCGCTTCGCCGGCTTGGGCGGCACCGACGTGGCCTACTTCGGCGTGGGGCTGCGCACCTACGCGGCGTTCTTGGAGAACGAGCCGGTGGATCTGGCGGCTCTGTACGGGGCGCATCCGGGTCAGGTGTTCTCCATGTCGCTGTTGAATCCGGCGCCCGAGGCTGATCTGGCCCAGCCTTTCAACAGCGACGGGCTGCTGGAGCGGTTCTCTCATGTGCTGTCGTATCACAGCTTCGATCCCGAGACCGTGGGCTTCTACGGCTTTCTGTTCCTGCAGACCGACAAGGAAGGGGCCGGCGCGGCCGAGCGAGAATGGCTTCTGAACAGCGATCTCATGGAATTCGTGGGGTAAACCCGTATCTAACGCGGGGATGACGGCCCGCGAACAAAGTTAACGCCCACTGAGCGGCTCACCTTTTGCCGCCTATGCTGTACGAGGCGCGGTCTGTGCGATCGCGCCTCGTCCTGTGAATGAGGTGGGTGATAATCGTGGCGAAGACAACCGAGAAGACGGCGGGCCGCGCGCGGCGCTGGGCCGCCGTGGCGTGCGCCGCGCTGATGGCAAGTGTGCTTTGCGTGCTCGTGGCCCCCGTGGCCTTTGCGGCTGGGCCGGCGGCGGAGGGGTCGGCCGCATCTTCGGCCGCGGCTGCTTCGTCGGTGCCGACAAAGACCGCCGAGGCCCCTCTGGCGGCCTCGCCGTCGGCTGACCCGGCGACGGCTCGGCCGACAACAGCCGACTTGGCCCAGGCGGGGTCGAGCGACCTGCCCGATCACCATCGACTGCCCTTGGTGAAAGCAGCGAGCGGTACGATCGCTCCAGCATCCTTCACCATCTCCGGCATGAAGTATCTGGAGGGCCGGCCGCTGGCGGCGGGGGAATTCTCGTTCCGTCTGGGCGAGGGCGGCGCGGCTTTAGTGCCCGGAGCGAGCGATCTGGCGTATAAGCTGCGCCAGGGAAGCAGTCTGTCCGATGACGAGAAATACCAGCTGATCATGGAGAGCGGCCTGACATTTTACCCCTCCTCGGTTCAGCCGATGCCCGCCTCGTCGGTGGCAGTGAATGCGAGCGACGGCACGGTGGCCTTCGCGCCCATCACCTTCAGCGGGGCCTCGCTGGGAGCGACGGCGACCCAACGCCACCAGGGCACGATCTTCTCTTATTCCGTGGCCGAACAGGTGCCGCGCAACGCCGATGGCTCGCTGAAGGACGGGGTCGCCCGTGACGCGAGCGGCCGTTATGTGTACCAGGGCGTCGCCTACGACGATAGCGTGAAGCGCATCTATATATACGCCTATGAGTCGGTGGATGCGGCCGGTGCCTCGTCGGTGGTGCTCGTGCCCCTGGGCGACGCCATCTTCGATCAGGGTCCCGGAAGGGCTGCGCCCGGTGCGGGACGGGGCTTCGTGAACGTGTTCAACGGCACGGTGCTGGAATCCTACGACGGCGCGGTGTCCTGGGACGGCAATCCCATCGCCGCCGGCGAGTTCAGCTTCGACGTGCGCGAGGTGGCCGAGGACGGCACCGTTCTCGACAACGCGGAGGTGGGCTGCGAGGCCAGCGACGGTGGCGAGCAGACGGCCGCTGTGCCCCTGATCAGCAACGCGCGGTTCGACGGGCCCGGACGCTTCTTCTATGCCGTGAAGCAGGTGGCCTCCGCGCGCGCTGTGGCCGATGCGGCGGTGTTGGACGAGGCGTCCTACGTGATCACCGTGGAGGTGACCCAGAACGACCAGCAGAAGCTGGACGCCGCCATCACCCACGTGCGGAAGAAGCCCATGGGCAGCGACACCTGGGTCGATGTGGATTTGGCGGCCCAGCCGAGCCCTGTAGTGTGGGAGAACCATCTGAAAGCGGTGCCCGGCCCCGATGGGGGCGGCGACAAGCCCTCGGGCGGTGACGCGGCCGCCGGCGAGGGGGATAAGCCCACAGGCGGCGAAAGCGGTGCGAGTGGCGGGGTGCGGCCCGATGGCGACGCTTCCGCCGATGGCGGCGCCGACAAGGACGGGGGCGGCGCGAGCGGCGATGGGCCCGAGGCCGTGGGCGGCCGCGACAACGGCCAGGGTTCCGCAAACGCCGGTCAGAACGCGGAGAAGCCCCAGCCTGACGGGGCCGACCGGTCTGATAAGTCCAGCGCTCCCGATTTCGCCCAAACTGGCGATGACCTCGGCGTGCCCATGGTGATCGCCTTCCTCGTGGTCATCGCCAGCGGTGTAGCCCTGGCTCTCATCAGTCGCCGCCGCACGAAGTAGGTGGGCTCGGGTGGTTGCCGCGGGTTGGTGGCGCCCCGGGGTGCCCGCTGCCCCCCTGGACGCCCCTCGGTGCCCCTCGGTTCCGCCCTTTCCCTCCGCGCCCGACCCCGCTTCCCGCCCATGCGAAACCAATGGTGACGGATCGCCTCAGCAAAGCGCCGCCGCGTTCCGTTATATAATAGGCAGACATACGCCGCTGAAATGCACCCCGAGGAAAGGATCCCCTTTGAAGAAAGCCCTGCTGCTCATATTGGGCATCGTGGCCGTGTGCTTTCTCATTGGCAACGCCGACTATCTGGCAACGTTTGTTGATACGCTGCAAACCGGCGCCTTCATTCCCCTGGTGCTGGCTGTGATCCTCATGCTGGCGCGCCACTTCGTGCAGGCCGCCTCCTATGACGCGGCCTTCGACGCTGTGGGGCACGCCACGGGCTTCTGGCACAACGTGGTGCTCATTTTCTCGCTGGTGTTCATCAACACCTTCTGCTTGTTCTCGGGGGCCACCGGCGTGGCCTTCATCATCGACGACGCCCATCGGGAAGGCTGCGACGCCGGCCAGTCCACAGGGGGCGCCATCCTCTCCCAGATCGGTTATTTCGCCGCCATCTTCGTGATCTCGGCCATCGGGTTCATTACCATGCTGGTGGCCGGCGAGGTGAACTTCCTGTTCGTCACCGGCGCGCTCTGCCTGGCGGCGACGCTCATCGCGCTTTCCAGCCTGTTCTTCATCGGGCATTTGAGGCCGCGGCTGCTCTACCGCTTTTTCCTGGGGCTGCAGAATCTGCTGAACCGCATCGTGGGCGTGTTCAAGAAGTCCATGGGCGCCGGCTGGGGCCGCAAGACGGCCCATTCCTTCGAGAACACGGCGAACATCCTGGCCCGTAATCCCCGCGGTACCTTCATCACCGTGGCCTATGCGTCGTTCTCGGCCATCCTGAATATGGCTACCCTCGTGGCCATCGGCTTCGCCTTCGGCTTCGAGGAGGCGGCGCCTTTGGTGGCGGCCTTCGCCGTGGCGGCCATCTCGGTGATCTTGAGCCCCACGCCCCAGGGCATCGGCGTGGTGGAGGCGGCCATCGCCGCGATTCTCACGGCCTACGGGTGCTCGCTGGCCACGGCTACGGCCATCGCGCTGGTGTATCGCGGCATCATGTTCTGGATCCCCTTCTGCATCGGTGCGGTGCTGCTGTCCCAGTCGGGCTTCTTCGCCAGCAAGAAGACGGCCACCGAGGAGCAGAAGCATAAGGACATCGGCTGGATTTCCGGCACGCTCGTGGCCGTTATCGGCCTGGTGAACATCGGTCTGGCCTTCATCCCCAGCTCTTTCGCGCCCTACACGATGCTCACCTCGTGGATCGACATGTCCACGGTGTTCGTGGGCGGCCCGCTTATCATCGCCTCGATGCTGATGCTCGTGCTGGCCGCTGGGCTCATTTTGCGGTTCCGCACGGCTTGGGCCTTCACCATCTGCCTGCTCGTGCTGGTGGCGGGGGTGGAGTTTCTGTTCCAGGGCACCATCCATATCGGCATCGCGGGCATCCTGCTGGCTGTCTGGCTGTTCTTCAAGCGCCCTGCCTTCGATCGGCCCTTCTCGCTGGGCTCGCTGCAACCCTACACTGACGATGCCTTGGGCCATGCCCGCACGCGCATCGGCGCGGCGCGGGCGCGGGCTCAAAAGCGTCCCGCCGCCCGGGGTGGCACGGCTCAAGATTTAGGGACAACAACAGGTTGGGAACAGCAGGCCGAAGAAGGGCAAATGGTGAGCGGGAAGGCCCACGAAGAGGGTATGCTGCAACCGAGCAAAAACGGGGCCGGGGACGACGCGCCGTGTGCAGCGGGCCCGGCTGGAATCGTACTGCCGGCGAGTCGCCCCGAGGGGCGCGAGGGCTAAGAGCCCGTCGCCTCGACGGGTCCGGGACATGGGAGGTGACCCGTGCGCGGCAACTTACAGAAGATCATGATCGGCGTGATCGCCGTTATTGTGCTGGCCTTCATCTTCTTCTCGGGCGATTCGCTCGTGAAGTTGGTGGAGACCATCAAGCAGGGCGCGCCCTTGTTCATCGGCGCGGCCATTGCGGCTCAAATAGGGAAGTACCTTGCCCAGGGGCGTGGCTTTCAGGCCTGCTTCAACACCGTGAACGGGCATATCAGCTACCGCACGGGGCTGTCGCTTGTGTTCGGCACGTTCTTCATGAACACGGTGGCCCCCTCCATGAACCTGGCCGGCACCTCGCTCGTGATGACCACGGCCACCAAGAACGGCATGCAGGCGGGCCGCGGCGCCACGGCGGCGCTGCTGATGCAGCTGTCCATCGACACGGGGTTCGTGATTATCATGCTGGTCACCTTCGGCATCCTGTCGTTTACCGTGGGGCTGCAGCCGGGATGGCTGGCTGTGGGCGCGGTGGCCATCGTGCTGGTAGGCGGCCTGGTGCTGATGATCACCGTGGGCGGCTTGAAGCCCAATCTGGTGCTGAAGGTGCTGCATCCCTTTGTGCTCCTGGCCGATAAGGTGCTGGCGAAGTTCAAGAAAGATCCCATCGACGATGCCGTGACCCGCACCATCCACAATTTCTCGAGCGCGGCGCACCTGATCACGAAGAACCCGAAGAAGACCGTGCAGTCGTTTCTGTGGACCACCCTGTCCAGCATCTGCGAGATGGGCTGTTTCGTGCTGACGGGCTTCGCCTTCGGGGTGCATCACCCAGAAGCGTTGATCTGCGGGTATGTGGTGGCCACGCTGTTTGCTATGATTTCCTTTGTGCCCCAGGGCGTGGGCGTGGTGGAGGCGGCGGTGACCGTGGCCTTCGCGCTGTTCGGCATCGATTCGGCCACGGGTCTGGCCGTGGTCATGGTGTACCGCGGCATCGTGTTCTGGCTGCCGTTTCTGGTGGGTGCCTTCGTCATCCAGCGGATGCGCGCCTTTGTGCCCAGCGAGCAGGCGCTCAAGCGCGAGCCGGTGCCGCTGGGGACCGTGCGGGCCCGCAAGGACGCGGCAGGCGAGATGCCCGCGACTTCTGCGGCCGAGCCTGCGGAAGGGGCGCGGGGTTCGGTTGCCGAACCTGCGGCGCTGGCAAAGGAGCCGGGCGCGGCCCCTGCGGCGGCGCATAACGATCATCTGAAGAAGTAGCGGGTGCGCCTCGGCGCCTCGCGGGAAGGGAGATGCCATGGCGGATACCCAATCGATGGCAGCTGAAATTGCAGAGAAGCGGGAGAGCGTGGGCCTGAACCACACGCTGGGCGTGCAGTTCACGAAGGTCACTCCCGAGCATCTGGAAGCGATCATGCCCATCACTCCCGCCGTGCACCAGCCCTTCGGCTTCCTCCATGGCGGTGCGACCATCGCGCTTCTGGAATCGGTGGCTTCGGCCGGCGGGGAAGTGGCCTGCGACGTGGAAACCGAGCAGCCCTTCGGCGTGGAGGTGAACATCCGCCACAAGAAGAGCGGCAAGGCGGGGAACCTGCGCGGGGTGGCTGCCCTGGCCGAGCGCGTGCCGTCCTCGCGGGTCGGCTACAAGCTGATCTGGGACGTGGCGGCCTACGACGACGAGGGCGATGTGATCAGCGACGGTACCATCGTCGTGAAGGTGGTGCCGAAAACCTACCTGGCTCAGAAGGCCGCCGAGCGCGAGGCCGCCCGCGCTGGTGCCGCGGCGTTTTAGGTCCCTCGCTCCTCTTGAGCAACCGCGCAAGTTTCCGCTTGCGCTGGGCGATAACTGTGGTATCATATCGTTCGCTGTTCGCGAGAAGAGCATTTCGGGTTGTGGCTCAGTTTGGTAGAGCGCTGCGTTCGGGACGCAGAGGCCGCAGGTTCAAATCCTGTCAACCCGACCAGAAATTGAGTTTGCGAACCCTGTCTGAACTGGGAAGTTCGGCAGGGTTCGCGTTTTCTATAGCCTTGATTTCCTCGAAGTCATACCTATCGCCGTCATCCCCGCTGACCTTGAACACGACAATGATGGTCTCCTTGTTCGCGTATACCGCCTTTACGAAGGTGGAAATGAGAAGGTTCTCCTTGGCGGGGTCTTTCTCGGCTCTGTCCACGATTTCTCTCACGAACGAGCGGATAGAATCCTCGTCCCTCAGCTTCTCCACTTTGAAGTCCTCGAAGGCAACGAGACCTTCAAGCTCCTCGATACGATCTTCCAAAGCCGTCAGAGCGTCCCTGACAGCCGATGCTGGTATGCCCTCCTCCAAGGACTTAATCAAGTTGTTCTTACGCGAGAGACAGTCTGACAGCTCCTCACGGTACATATCCGTCATGCTCTGCTGCTCCCTTGCGTATTCGACGACGCTCGCGACCATATCGTCGATGGTCTGCTCGTCGTGAAGCAGCTTCGACAGCTCTTCGAGAACCGCGTCCTCCACGTTGTCAGCGTTCACGCGCAGCTTGCACCCGTCCTTGTTCACGCAGCCGTAGTAGCTGTACTTTTTGCCGGTGTGGGACGTTCCGCTCGTGCCGCACATGGGCTTGCCGCACTCTAGGCAGAACATCCTGTCGGTGAGCAGGAAGTCGTTCACTACGTTCTTGCGCTTGGATTCCTTGCGCAACCTCATCTGCTCCTGCACGGCCATGAAAAGCCCCCTGTCCACGATTGCTGGCATGCCGCCTTCCACGCGGACGCCAGCGTAGTCGTACACGCCTATATATGCTTCGTTCGTCAGCATGTTAAGCACGGCCTTCGGCGACCAAGAATTTCCTCGTTTGGTGAGGAATCCCAGATCGGCCATCCACTCGGAAATCTGGTTCGACGACCGCCCGGAGAAGTAAAGCTCGAACGCCCTTCGCACGATCGGTGCCTGAACCTCGTCCTCTACGAAGTGATCGGAAGCGTCCACGGCGAATCCGAATATGCGCCTTCCGCTCGCCTTGCAATTTTCGGCGTTCTTCCTGATGCCGTCGCGAACTACCACGGACAAGTTACGTGAATAGTACTCGGCGAAAAGCTCGCCCATTCCCTCTTGCAGAAGGCCGTCGGGCGTATCTCGCTGCTCGCCCTCGCGCACCGAGACGATCCTCACGCCTGCGTCGCGAAGCTCGCGCTTGTAGCGGCGGGAAATCTCGACGTTTCTGGCGAAGCGGTCTAGCTTGTAGATGACGAGAACGTCGTAGGCACCGGCCTTGCCGTCCTCGATGCAGCGCTTGAAGGACGGGCGCTTGTCGTTGGTGCCCGTCTTGGCGTAGTCAGTGTAAATCTCACCGAGAGTCCACCCCTCGCGCTCGATCAGCGCTTCACAATGCTCGACTTGAATCTCGATGGACTCGTCGCGCTGGCGGTCGCTTGAGAAACGGGCGTATATGGCGGCTATCGTCACGCCAGCTCCTCTTCCTCGAAGTCGTAGACGAGCATCATCAGCTTAGCCCGCTGCTTCTTCGAGCATTCTCCATAGATGCGCAGAAGTTCCTCCTCGTTCTCGTCGAGATCGAGGGCTTCGTCGTCTTGGGCTTGGTAAAGCGCGTTGATAGCGGATTCCTCGCTCGTGCCGAACCTCATGCCGCTGTCGTCGGCGAAAAAGTCGGCCACGGAGCAGTGGAGGTGCTGTGCCAGTGCTTTCAGCTCATCTTCTTTTGGAATCGTCCCGTTCTTCTTCCATGCGGAAGGAGTGCTTTTGCTTACACCGATAGCCAGCCCCGCAGCGCTTGGACTCACCCCGGCTGATTTGCAGATTCTCTCGAAGTTCTCGTAGAACATACCATTCTCCAAAGTTTCTTTGGAAACTCCCTTGACATTACTAAGTTACTACGTAATAATCCAATACTAGTTCGACCACAACTCAATAAGCACAAAGTAATAAACCTCACAACACCCGAGGTCTAGCCCTTAATTGCCTTATTGAGTTGTAGACCGAATCTTACCGAATTATTACGTAACCGTCAACACAGTTACTAAGTAACTCGGTAAATCCGCACCTTGACAACTGAATGGTTCACACCGACGGAATGGAAACGGCTTAGCCGGAAACGACCGTGCCGAGATAGTCGTCAAAAGGTCGGTGAAAGTTTTGGAAATCTTTGACCTTTATTAGGAGGTGAAGTTCATGAGCGACGACATCCGCAATGAGGTTCGGCGGTTGCTCAAAGAGGTGACGTTCTCGCAGGCAGAAGTGGTCGAGAAGATCAAGAGCCAGTACGGCTACAAGACGAACTGCTCCGAGTTCTCCTCAGCTATGAGCGGGCTTAACACGCCTAAAGCGCGAAAGCTGCTCACTGCGGCGTTGACGATCCTCACCGAGGAAAAGATGCGGCAGAAGGCTCTGCTAGATGCCGCCAAGTCCGTTTAGGAGGTGGAACGCTTGGAAACGAGCGAACAGGAACAGGCGACGCACGTGAACCTTTTCGCCCAACTCAGCGAGTGGGAGAAGCGGGGCTTCGCGGCGATCGTCTACGGAATGATGAGAGGAGGGTTCACGTGCCAACAAGGCGAAAAAGAACGAGCGCCCCAGCCTGCCAGCGTAAGCGCTCGAACACAGGTGCTACCTGCAAGCCAATTCTAGCATGCGCATCCCTCCGAATAGGGAGTGAGCGCCCATGGTAGAGCTTTACGAGCATCAGAAGACGGCGCTCAGCCTGCTGCGGCTGAACAACGGGTTCGCCCTATTCATGGAGCAGGGCACGGGAAAGACATTCCCGATTCTTTTCAGGCTCGCCGAGCTTGCTCATACAGGCCGCATTTCCAAGGCTCTCATAGCGGCTCCGAAGGCCGTTTGCAGCTCTTGGGAAGACAAAATACGCCAGCTGTCGGTAGATCAGCGAGAAGCGCTCGAATCCATCGAGCTGGTCATCGCGTCCTACGACATCGTTTGGCGTCACAAGGACATCGCGGACTCGACGTACGACGCCGTGGTGTTCGACGAGAGCCACTACATCAAGTCCCCTTCCGCCAAGCGCACGAAGGGATGCTTGAAGCTGGCTTCTAGGGCGACGTACCGATGGATTCTCACAGGCACCCCGACATCTAACGGGCAGCTTTGCAACCTGTGGTCGCAGTTCGCGGCCATCACTCCTATCGTGCGCAAGGGTCGCGTCTACCCGGAGTGCTTTGACGGTGCCACTTACGCCGACTGGCTAGATTCAGTCGCCTATCTCAACAAGTACCACAAGCCGTACAAGTACAAGAACGTGGCTTCCATCCAGAAGGTCATGGAGGAGGTCAGCTACCGCATCACCAAGGAGGAGTGCCTAGACCTCCCCGAGAAGATGCCGGATGAGATTCTTCATGTGAAGCTGAAAAGCGGCGTCATAGCCGACTACAGGCAGATGGTGAAAAGCTCGGCGATCTTGGAGCTTGACACGCTTGCGGGAAATCCGCTCACGCGGTCTCTGCGTCTTCGGCAGATCGCGTCCGGCTTCATCGAGACGGAGAACGACGAACACGTCGATTACCCGTGCGCGAAGCTGGAAGCCTTGAAGGAGTTCCTTGAGGACTTCGAGAAGAAGGTCGTCGTGTTCTGCGAGTTTCGCAACAGCATCGACGCAGTGTCCGCCGTCATGGACAAGTTGAAGATGAAACACGTGATCCTCGACGGCAGACAGCAGGACAAGTCCATCTGGCAGCGCTTCCAAAGCGACGAGGGAATCCAAGCCATCATCTGCCAATACCAGAGCGGCAGCGCGGGCATTGACTTGTACGCCGCCGACACCTGCATCTTCTTTGAGCCGACGCTATCCAGCAATTTCAACGAGCAGGCCAAAGACCGCATCCACAGAGTAGGGCAGAAGAGGGCTTGCAGCTACGTCTACCTGATTACCGACCACACCATCGAAGCCGCCATCTACGGAGCCTTATGCAACTACGAGGACTTCGGTGAAGCGCTGTTCACGCGCTACATCGGCGAGTACACGAAGGGAGCGAGGATATGAGAAAACTCATGCTCCTACTCATTCCCCTGTCGATTCTCCTGCTGGCGCTCTGCCTATGCAGTGCCGCACCGGCGGAAGAGCGGTCAGACGAAGAAATCATGCACGAAGCGATGCTCTTGCAGGTCTCGGATTTCCCAGCCCCGGAACCGGAGCCTGAACCGGAGTCTGCGCCTGAAATTGGGGACGACCCCGAGCCTGTTCAGGAAGAGGTCGCACCTAAGCCGATCGAGCAACCTTCTATAGAGGAGGTAACTGAGACGCCGCAGCAATCGTCCTACTCGGGAAGCAGCTTCAAGCGCGATGGGGTCTGGTACTACGGGGGATTCAAGTACACGTGGTACTCCTCGAACGTGCTGCACCACTACAGGACGAACGAGTGGACTCCTGATTCTCAGGGCGTCTACCGAGACAGTGACGGCTACGCGGTCGTTGCATCTGAGGACTACCCATTCGGATCAGTTATCAGCGACACGCCATTCGGAGCCGCCAAGGTCTATGACTGCGGCTGTCCCTCCGGCGTGATCGACGTTTACGTGAACTTCTAGGAGGTGAAAACATTGAGATTCGTTGCATCGGTTTCCTTTGGAAAAGACAGCTTGGCGATGCTGCACCTGCTTCTTGAGCAGAGACGGTCGCTTGACGAGGTGGTCTTCTACGACACAGGGGCGGAGTTCGATTGCATCTACCGAGAGCGCGATCGCATCTTGCCGCTTCTCGAAGAGCGCCACATTAAGTACACCGAGCTGCATCCAGCGGAACCGTTCTTCTACCAGATGTTCGCGCATCCCGTACACAGCAGGAAGACCGGCGGGGTTCACAAGCACGGCTACGGTTGGTGCGGAGGGTCATGCCGTTGGGGCACCACCTATAAGAACCTAGCGATTGCTAAACACCTGCGCGGCTATCAAGAGAAGGTCGTCCAATACGTAGGCATAGCAGCCGATGAGAAGAATCGCATCGGCGACAAGTGCTACCCGTTGCTCGACTACAACATGACAGAGCGAGAGTGCTTGGCTTACTGCTACGAGCAAGGTCATGAATGGTTAGAGGATGGTGTAAGACTCTACGACGTTCTCGACAGAGTTTCATGTTGGTGCTGTAGGAACAAGAACCGGAAAGAGCTTAAAGCAATCCACGATAACCTCCCTCGCTATTGGGAGCGTCTTGAAGCGCTGGAAGCCGTTCTGGGGAACATGAAGGGTAAGCCCCTTAATGAGGTGGTCTCATGCAGTTAGACGACCTCGACCTCATCGTTTACGACTTCGAGGTGTTCGCGCATGACTGGTTGGTCGTGTTCAAGGATCAGCTCGGCACCTACACGAGCTTCTGGAACGACCCCGAGAACCTTTACGACTTCATGAACGCCAACGAGGAAGCTGTATTCGTGGGCTTCAACTCGAAACACTACGACCAGTACATCTTGAAAGCTCTCATGGCCGGATGCACTCCGGAGGAAGCGAAAGAGGTCAACGACTTCATCATCGAGTCGGGAGACCCGGGCTGGCAGCACCCGTACCTGAACATAGCGGGCGAGCCGAGGTTCTGGTTCAACAACTCGGACTTGATGGACGACATGATGAAGGGCACGTCCCTGAAATCAATCGAAGGCCATCTGGGAATGAGCGTGGAAGAGTCCACGGTCGATTTCACCTACACGAAGAAGCTCACCGAAGAGCAGAGGAAGGAGGTGGAGCATTACTGCCGTCACGACGTTGACGCCACGATGGAGCTGCTAGAGCTTCGCAAGGACTACCTTGAAACCAAGATGCACCTTGCGGGCATGGCGGACATCAACCAGATCAGGGCACTCAACATGACAGACCCGATGCTCGCGGCGGCTTTCATGGGCGCTACGGCTGTGGCCGACATCGCCGAGGACGAACGCGACTACGAGTTCCCGGGCAGGCTTGAGTATCGCTTCATACCCACCGAGGTTCTAGCGTTCTTTGAGCGCATCTGGAACGACGAGATTCCCGACGATGAGCTGTTCAGCTCGAAGTTGGAGATCGACATCGGAGGGTGCCCGACGGTCTACGGTTTCGGCGGCATCCACGGGGCGCTTCCGAAGTACAGGCAGAAGGCCACAGAGGACACGCTGATCCTCAACTACGACGTGGCGAGCCTGTACCCGTCTCTCATGATCGAGTACGGCTACGTAAGCCGCGCAGTGCCTTCCCCGGAGGTCTTTGCCAACGTCCGCTCAGAGCGATTCGATGCGAAGGCCAAGGGCGACAAGAAAACGGCCAACGCGCTCAAGTCGCCCCTCAACAAAGCGTACGGGGCGATGCTGAACAAGTACAACCCCATGTACGACCCGAAGATGGCGAGGAGCGTGTGCATCAGCGGCCAGCTCTCGATCACCGAACTTGCGGTGGTCTACTCACGCATCGAGGGCTTGCAGATCATCCAACTCAACACCGATGGCATCATGGTGAGCATCCCGAAGGAAAGCTACAGAGAGCTTGTCGCCGTCAACGACTGGTGGCAGCAGCAGACCTCTCTAGTTCTCGAAGAGGACAAGATTGACTTCATCTGGCAGAAGGACGTGAACAACTACGTCTGCCGCAAGATGGACGGTACGGAGAAGGTCAAGGGTGGCTATCTGGTCAGGGGCGTGAACCCCATCGGAGCTTGGTCTGTGAACTTCAACGCGACGATCGTCGCAGAAGCCCTCAAGAAGTACCTGCTGGACGGCATCCCTGTCGCAGACACCATCAACGCTTGCGACGACCCCTACCAGTTCCAGCTCATCGCCAAGGCGGGCGGCAAATACAGCCGCGTTTATCAAGAGATTTTCCCCGAGCCTGTCGGCGAAGCGGGCACAGAGACAGTGGAGCGCCAGAAGTGCAACCGCGTCTTCGCCTGCAACGACGAGCGCTACGGGCGTCTCTACAAGGTCAAGAAATCCGACGGCAAGGTGGCGAAGATCGAGAGCCTTCCCGAACACTGCCTTGTCTGGAACGACGACCTTCAAAAGAATCCGCCAGCGATTTCGTTAATAGACAAGTCGTACTACATCCAGCTCGCAGAGAAGCGGGCGCAAGACTTCAAGGAGA
Source organism: Adlercreutzia mucosicola DSM 19490 (assembly GCF_000422625.1). Classification (GTDB taxonomy): domain Bacteria; phylum Actinomycetota; class Coriobacteriia; order Coriobacteriales; family Eggerthellaceae; genus Adlercreutzia; species Adlercreutzia mucosicola. Next base: position 287,169 of record NZ_AUGK01000003.1, read on the forward strand.
GTGAAATGGCAACTACGACAGAAACCAAGTCGGCTCCCAAACGAGCTGCATCTAAGACGAGCAAGACCGAAGACTACAGCAAGCTGAACGTCTATCAGAAGCTCGCGATTGCACGACGCATGATCCTCGACGAGAGGCTGGTGCCGAGCGGCAAGAACTTCCACTTGGAGTTCGAGTTCTTCGAGTTGAAGGACATCACACCGGCGCAAACCCGAATCTTCGAGAAGGTCGGCCTGATCGAGCTGTTCGATGAGGTCAAGCGCGGCAAGACCTTCCTGACCGATGTCAGCGAGGACGGTACCCGCAATCTCATCGACGAGCGCGAGCCTGAGCATTACGCCTTGTCCCGCGTCATCAACACCGACCAGCCTGAGGAGTTCATCGAGTTCCGCACCGACTGGGCAGAGCTTGAGCCGATCGTCAGCAAGCAGACGGGCAAGGAAGCCCAGAACGCCTTGCAGCGCAAGGGCAGCGAGACGACCTATTTGCGCCGCTACAACAAGCTGAAAGTCCTCGATCTCACCGAGACCGACGCCAACGAAGCGAACAGCGGTGCCGAAGAGGAGAAGACCCCGGCCAAGTCGGCCAGCGACTCAGCCAAGCCCGTGCGCAAGACCACCACTCGAAAGTCCGCTGCCAAGCCCTCTACCGAAGCCGACAAGAAGGCTGCTGCGAAGAAGGTCACCAACGCCGACGGCAAGGCCAACAACTTGCAAGTGACGCAGCTCAAGAAGGCCATCAAGACCTTGAAGACCGAATACGGCGACAAGCCGGAGGTTGGTGCCTACATCACCGAGCTTGGTGCGTCCACTAACAACCTAAAGGACATCACCAAGACCCAAGCCGAGGAAGCCATTCAGGCCATCGGCGAAATGAAGGAGAAGTTCGACACGGAAGGAGCTGAGTAAGCATGTCGAATATCAACATCGAGATCGAGGTCGTAGACCTCTCCTGCGACGAGGAGAAGGTTCTGTTGCTGTGCGACAAGATTACCGAGGCTGCTGACGAAGTTGGGGTCAACCCGATCGAAATGGGAGCCGCGCTCGGGAAGCTGCAAGACTGGGTGTTCAAGGACTACGGCGTCCTAGCGCCTACAGATGGCGTCATCAAGTTCCTCAAAGAGGAGGTGGAGCTGTAATGGACATCCAATGGAACACCGACGGAACCATCAGCATCGACCCTCCCAAGCGCCCCAAGAAGCTCACGGGCACCCGATTCGCAAGCGTTCTGGGGATGAACCGCTGGAACACGCCGTTCCAAATCTGGTGCGACATCACCAAGGCCGTCATAGTCCCCTTCGAGGACACCAAGTACACGCTTGCCGGTAAGGCGATCGAGCCTAAGCAGATCGAGTACATGCGTGAGAGCTACGGCATGGACAACCTAGTCGATCCCACGCAGGAGTTCGGCAAGGACTACTTCTCGAAGACATACGGCAATTTCTTCGACCACGAGGTGCTTGGCGGCATGTGGGACTCGCTGCTCAAGGACGAAGACGGCAACGTGGAAGGCGTTCTTGAGTTCAAGACGACCTCGCGCCCGCAGGACTGGCTCAACGACGACGGAGAGGTCGAGCCGCCCGAGTACTACGCGTTGCAGGCCGCGCTCTACGCCTATCTGCTCGATTGCGACTACGTGGTCATGGTGGTCACGTTCCTGACCGACAAGGACTACGAGCATCCCGAGGAGTTCGTCCCCAACGCTGAGAACACGCAGCCCTACGAGTTCAACGTGTCCGAGCGCTACCCGAACTTCGAGGAGGAGTACGTCAAGCCAGCGCTGGCTTGGTGGGATCGACACATCGAGACCGGCAACTCGCCCGAGTTCGACGAGAAGAAGGACGCCGACTACCTCAAGCTGCTGCGCAACGTGTCGCTCAACCCCAACAGCGACATCGACGCCCTGCTAAAGGAGCTGCGCGACTGCCAGAAGCGCATCGACGTAGCGGAAGCCACCGTCAAGGAGGACGCCAAGCGCGTGAAGGTCATCAAGGAACAGCTCAAGAAGTACGCGCTTGAGAACATCGGCGAGGAGGACACCCTCACGATCGAGGGCAGCGGCGTCACCTGCAAGCTCACCAGAACCGTGGCCGTGAAGGTCAACGAGGACGCCATGCGCGACGACGGAATCTTCGACAAATACGCCGAGGAGACCGAATCGACCCGGTTCAACGTCAAGTTCGAGAAATAGGAAGGACAGATCTAATGAAACTCGGAAAAGGCTTCATCAATCTCACCGAGGGCGAGAACCAGACCCTCAAGATTTCCAAGGTCACCTACGACGAGAAGTACGACAAGTGCAAGGTGACCTTCAAGGACGATCGCGGCGGCTCCTGCACCGAGCAGTTCCTCTTCACCGGGAAGAACGGCAAGCCGAACGAGGTGGCGCTCAACATCTTCACCACGCTCGCTATGTGCGCCCTCAACGATTTCGGCATGCAGGAGACCGAGTTCGACCCACAGGAGCTTGAGGACTGCTACGTGCAGGCAGATGTGACCAAGGACATCGTTACCGACGAGGACACTGGTCGCACCAACACTTACTACCACGTCCGCAACTTCAAGGTCGCCGACCTCAACGACGCCGAAGCCGATGAGGAAGACGACGAGGGGCTGTTCGACTGATGCGCGAGACGGCTTTCCAGAAGCAATGCCTTGACTGGATCAAGGACAACTACCGGGGCAGGCTCCTCGCCGTGAACATCCACGGCGGGGGCTACTCCAACAAGGGTTTCCCGGACATTCTCGTCTTCGGCGACCAGAAAGCCGTGGCCGTAGAGCTTAAGGCCGACAGCGGCTACAAGGTTCAGCCGGATCAGATCATCTGGCGCAGGCGCTTCAAGGCCGTGGGAACCCCCCATTACGTGATAGACGACTTCGACACCTTCGTCGAGGTCATGACCAAGGAGTTCGATTTGCATGAAGATCAAGAACGAAGTACTCAAAAAGGGCGGCAAGGTCGCCTACAAGCTCGACGCGGGTGACGGTCGCTTCACGGTCTCTGAAATGCCCGCCGAAGTTGCGGCTGAGATCATCGCCAAGGGCAAGAAGGGCGAAGAGGTGAACGGCTACATGAACATTGACGGTTGCCACTTCATTCCCTTGAACGTGATCGACTTCGAGGAAGGCGACAAGCCCGAGACAGCCGTTCCTACCAAGAGCGCCAAGAAGGACTAGAGCCATGGCGACGCTGATGGGAAACATACCGCCAGAGCTGAGAAGTCTTCAACGCTGGGTCTGTTCCAATGCCGACAGCAAGATGCCCATGAGGGCGTTCGCGGCGGCGGCAGCGTCCGTAAGCAAGCCCGACACTTGGGCGTCCTTCGAGGAAGCCGAGGAGTGCATCGAAGACGGAATCTACGAGTACGCGGGCTTCGTCTTCGATTCCGACGGCTTCGTCGGAATCGACATTGACTGCGGCTTCGACGAGGACGGCCTTCCGACTGATGAAGCTCTCGCCGCCATAAGCGCATGCAAGAGCTACACGGAGGTGTCCAAGAGCGGCAAGGGCTTTCACATCATCTGCAAGGGCGACATCCCGTTCCGTGGCAAGAACAACCGCAAGGGATGGGAGATATACCGCGAGGGGCGCTTCTTCGTCCTCACTGGGCAGACCGTTATGTTCACAGACATCGCGGAAGCCCAAGAGGGTATCGACGCCGTTCTCGAAGCCCACTTCTCCGATGAGGTGGCGGAATCGTCAAGTAAATCGGGAAACCGCCAGAAGATTTGGAAGCCCTCCTACACGCTCAGAAGCAACGGGAAGGTTCCGCTTTGCCCGACGTTCGAGCCGGTGACGAGTGGCAGCAGACATCTGTCGCTCGTTAGCTACTGCGGCCAGATTCACAGGGCGCTCGCACACAAGGAGACGCTGTTGAAGATGGCTCTGACGGTGAACGAGCACTACATGGAGCCGCCCTTGGGGGAGGAAGAGGTTCGCCAGATCGTAGATTCGGTCACTAGGTACAGGAGGTAGAAATGGAGCATTACCTAGACGACTGCACCGATCCCGTGTTGCTCAGACGCAACACGACGAGCCTGAGCAAGTTCTCAGAGGAGCTTGTGATCGCCTTCCTCAAGGGCTGCGCCCCGAAGGCTTATGTGAGACACGAATCTTGCCCATTCGATTTCGAGACGCTTTACAAGGGTCTTTACAACGTGAGTCGCAAGAACGACTTCAAGAACCTAGTGAAGGTTCACAGGCAAGAAGGAAAAATCATGTTACTGAGGTGCAGAAAATGATTGTCGAGATAGAGAACTACCAGATACGTCCCTATCCGAACAACCTGTGCTGGGAGGTTTGGAAGTTCAGGGACGTTAAGAAGAAGGATGGTTCGGTGAAGAGAGAGTGGGTGTCGGAAGGATGCTATCCCTCCACGCTCGATCAAGCACTGAACATCGTACACGAGCGCCTGCTCAAAGAAGGCGGCTCGGTCGTCGGGATCGAGGATGCCGTGAAGGCAGTAAAAGCGCAGGCGAAGGTCATCGCCAAGGCGGCAGACAAGGCCGCTAAGGAGGTGGGAAGCCGATGAGCTACTGCTTCAATTTCCCACCCGCCAAGTTCGTTCCGCCCGAGGGGCTTACACGTGCCGGTCAAGCAGACCATATCGTCGAGGAAGCCGCCGAGCTTTTCGCGGAAGCGACCAGCGATGCGGCGAACCCTCCCGAGAAATACATCGAGGAGGTGCTTGACTGCATTCATGCCTGCGAGACCGCGTTGCGCGAGTTCGACCCGGAGATCGTGTTGAGGGTAGCCGACGCCGTGGTCGCGAAGAACAAGGATCGCGGCTACTACGGCGATGATACGGCGACGCTTAGCTACATGTCCATCACAGACATGCTCCCTCCCGTCGATGTGGCGCTCTGCTACTCGGAGGAAGAGGTCGCAACCCACCTGATGCAGTTCGGGCTGACGCCCGGGGAGGTGCCGATGTGCGGCAGGACGGTCGGCGAAGCCATCACGTGCAGGAGCGACGAGGGGCGCTTCGTGGCCTGCGTCCGCATGAGCGAGCGCCCGAATGACCGAGAAGCCATGATGGGCGTCCTCGTACACGAGACGACGCACGTCGCCACCAGATACCTCGAATCTCTCGGTTGCGAGACGGTCGATGACGAGATTCGCGCCTATGTGTCGCAGTCGATCGGTCAGGCGCTATTGGAAGAGTACCTGCTCCACATGGAGCGTTCTGAGAACAAGGAGTAATGACATGCCATCTAAAGACAACTATTACGATTGGCGCACCCTCGGTGGAAGCGTTGCACTGATTTCTTATCCGGATCAGAAGCGGTACATCGAGCGAGTCCTCTACAACGCACCCGCGACGATCATCTTTTGGTCTGACGGCGAGAAGACCGTCGTGAAGTGCCACGAGTGCGTCATGAGCGGTCAGTGCAAGCGATTCCGCACGAAGGACGGTGCCTGCGGGTGTCAGGCGTTCCACGACGGTAACCCTGCCCTGTGGCGTCGCGAGGGTGTGGTTAACGCGTCCCTCAAACGCACGTTCCCGAACTACATCGACCAGCTCAGCAAGGCGCTCGGTGAGTAGACATGAAGATCACCGCCAAGCATATCGAGATCAATACCAGCTTCGACTACCGGCTGCCGCATCTGACTATCGAGTTCGCCATCAAGGAGATCGAGGATCGCGACGAGATTAACAACATCCAGAACCTTCTGGGTGTTGATGTCGAGCTTAACCTTCCGAGGAGGATTCAGAAATGTTCAAGCAGAAGATAACCGCCTGGGCGATCTGCGACGACTGCGGCGCGACGCGCAAGGAGCAGTCCCAACACGGAGAGGGCTTCGACGGCATCGTAGAGCGCCTTCGGTCTAAAGGGTGGCACATCCCCGACGACCCGGACAACGAAGGCTGTTACTGCCCCACGTGCGCCGAGCAGCGCGACCATGGAGGTGATGCAGCATGATGACGCGCCAAGGAATGCACTACCGTTGCGGCAACTGCGGGCACCACGCCGTCATGTGGCTCGACGACACGCTTGAGACCCATGACGAGAACCACAAGCCCGTGCCATTCACGATCTCATGCCCGAACTGCGCACCCGGTTTCATGACTCATGTAGATTGGCACGAGGACATCCACCTTCACGAGCCGATGCCCCTGACCGAGGACATGAACCGCTTCGAGAACCGAGAGAACTGCGAGTGCGGATGTCCGGTGTTCGCTGGTCACGTCATCCCTACAGAGGGAGAGCTTAATAACACCATCCAAGAGATATTTGGAGGTGGGCTGTGAGCAACATCTACCGCATCAACAAGGCCGGTATCTACGGTATAGGCCACTACGGTGTGTTCGAGACCCGCATCATGATCGGACAACCCGATACCTGTGGGAGCATCAAACTGACACCCGAGAAGTTGAAGGAAGTCCTCGACTGCCTACACATCGACTGGGAAGACGGCGGTTTCATCAACGACCTGCTCAATGGGCAGATGGTCTCGATTACCACTGATGACGACGGCTACTTCATTTCCATAGGTGACCCCTATGGAAACAAGGTGGTGATGCTTCCATGAAAGTAGTGGAGCTTTTCGCCGGTACCCGCTCCATCGATCGAGCCTTCGAGCGTCGAGGACATGAGGTACTTTCCGTAGACTGGGACGATCGCTTCGAGGACATCGACCTGAACGCCGACGTGCTTGAGATCACCTATCGTGACATCCTAGACCTCATCGGCAAGCCCGATGTCATCTGGGCGTCCCCGGACTGCACGACCTACAGCATCGCTGCCATCAGCCATCACCGCAAGCGCGAGGATCACGGCAATCTCGCAGGAGTCAGCGATTACGCGAGGATTTGCGATCGTGTGAACCTCCACATGCACAACCTCATCATGATGCTGATCCCCCCCCCATTTGGTTCATTGAGAACCCGCGCGGTGGCATGAGGAAGATGGACTTCATGCGCGGCTTAGAGCGTTACACGCTTACCTACTGCCAATACGGCGACACGCGTATGAAGCCCACCGACATTTGGACTAACCATCCCAATCCGAAGTTCCTTCCACCGTGCAAGAACGGCGACCCATGCCACGTATCGGCACCGAGAGGAGCTAAGACGGGCACACAGGGACTCAAGGGATTGGTGGAGCGAAGCCGCATCCCGGAAGCCCTGTGCGAACACATAGTAGACACCTGCGAGGAGCAGCTGTCCTTTAGGAAGTGATTTCTATGAACCATTGCGCGAGCGTTGCGGAAGACCCCGTTGCAGCGCCGAGACACTATAGGGGTGATGGCACTATCGAATGCATGGATGCGTTGCAGTCGATGATGAACAGCGTCTACTGCGTCCAGCCGCAGGCTAACGGCGGTAAAGCCAAGAACATTCCCCCGACAGGTTTCTACTGGTGGGGCTGCGCGTTCAAGTACCTCTGGCGCTGGATTTGGAAGAACGGCGTTCAGGACTTGAGGAAGTGCCGCCAGTGCATCGACTACCTCATCGACATCATGGAGGTGGACGATGAGTAGCATCGGGCAGATTCTCGACTCGATAAAGGCGGAGGTCGATGAGACCAAAGCGGATTTGGAGCCTTATGCGCTCGAAGATGCCGAACCACCCAGCGAGATCGAAACCCCTGTTCTCGATGCCCTGCTCGAAGACGTGCGGGACATCATCGAGGGCAGGAAAGAAGCAAGGAGATACGAGCGCGAGAAGGCGCTCTATGAGAGAAGAATGGCAGGTGATTGGTCATGAAGGCTTTCATGGCGATTTTGGTGAGCGTCCTCACGACGGTTCTCACCGTGGCTCTGGTTCTCGGCATGTCGTGGGGAGCTGTGCTGCTCATAAGCTGGCTCATCACGTTGTGCTTCGGGCTTGAATGGAGCCTTCTTATCGGAACGGGCGTGTGGCTGTGCTGCATGCTGATCCGATTCAGCGTGGGCGCTGCCGACGACAAGAAGGGACTCGGGCTATGAAGAAGCAGCGCATCATACCAGAGAAGGTCGTGGAAGAGCGCTTCTGCGACGTTTGCGGCAAGCCAGCCGACGGATGCGGATTCATCGTAGCCCACAGCGTCACCGGCGAGGTCATCTACGAGAGCAGGGTCGTGGGCGACTACTGCACCGAGCATGCCGACAGACTATTGAGCAATGCCTTGAAGCAGCTTCCCATCCACGAGCGCTACGACACCATCGAGGACGAGGAAGCTGCCGTCAGGGCAGAAATAGAGCTTATCGAGAAGGAGGTCTAACAATGAGCGAACTTCTGAGCGCCCTTGTGGCAGCGATCATGTTCGGTAGCATCTTCGTATGCGCGACCGTCATCATCTACCACAAGATCAGCTGCACCAACAGACTCCGCATCCGCAAGGTGAACGCAACGATCCCGAAGATCATCGTCGTGAACGACGCGGAGTTGCTGGAAGCCCTCAACGAGGTGCTTCCCAAGCTGGAAGACGAGCAATCCATGAGCGCCACAACCGAACGGCTGCGGACGGCCTTATGCAACATCGGAGGTGGGCGATGAGCTTCTTCAAACGGAAACAGCCCTGCGCCGAGATAGCTCCGGCAGCAGTCGAGGTAATCGCCCCGCGCTACTCGGGCGAGGAGCTTGAGCGCATGGTCGGCGAGACCTACGAGGAGAAGCTGCGGCTGCAAGCGAAGCTCAAATCTGCGGAAGCGCAACTCGAAGCCATGGAGAATGTCAAGGCCAAGCTATCGAGCGCCGAGGTCTTCGCAGAGCAGTGCCGCCGCGAACGCGATGCCGAGACCCACAAGCGCGAGCAGGTCGAGCGCGAGATCAAGGCCGTCGAGCAGGAAAACCAGCGCAGCCGCGACCGGCAGGCCGTGTTGCATACCCAGATCGACAAGTTGGAGCGCAACCACGAAGCCCGCGACAAAGACGTGCGCAACGATCTCGTCTACGCGATGGCAGACGCCCTCATCTACGAGAACGGCAACTGGTCTAAGAAGCGCGTCTTGGACTTCATCGAAGGCTTCCTCGACTACGTTCCGAAGGAGGAAGGAAAGCTATGAGCTACGAATTGAAAGACGGCACCGAGGTGACTGGCGACATCGAGCGCGTGATGCGCACCCTCGACGACATCGACCCTTTGGCCGACGACTCGAAACTGTCGCTGAACAGCGCCGAGACCATCGCCGAGTTCGCCGTCTGGCGCGACGACGTGCTTTGGTGCCCCGGCATCCGCTCGCTGATCCTGAGCAACGGTCAGGACTCCTTCATCGAGAAGGAAGGCGACGAATACCTCTACCAGCTCATGCAGCGGTTCAACGAGGGTCGGCGCATGTGGGCTATGAACGAGATAGCGAAGGCCGCTGGCGAGGACAAGGAGCGGCTAGGCTCGGCCAAGGCGTACCTCAAGCACGTCACCAAGGCCAACGACGCATCCCAGCTGCGTTCTGCTGTGTCGCTGTTCTGCAAGACCCGCACGATAGCCGCGTCGCAGCTGAACCGCGAGCCTACCGTCATCGGCACCGAGGTCGGCGTGGTGGATATGGACATGGGTCGGCTGCTCACCGATATGGAGGGCTACGAGGACGACGCCAAGCGCTGGCACGTCACAAAGTCCTGCCGTGGCGAGGTTCAGAGCCGCTTCAACCAAGACCCCGCCTACGACGAGCGCTGGGACGAGTTCATCCTTGAGATCATGTGCGGCGACAAGCAGCGAGCCGACTATCTGCAAAGGGCGCTCGGGTACTCGATGCTGGGCGGCAATCCCGAGGAGGTCATGTTCATCGCCTACGGTGCCACGACCCGAAACGGCAAGGGCACCCTGCTGAACACGATCGCTTGGGTTCTCGGCGACTACGCCGCGAACATGCCGAGCGACTTCCTCACCCGCACGAAACAGCGAAGCTCGTCGGACGACGACGCGCTCGGGGCGCTCGATGGCGTTCGCTTCGTGACCATGAGCGAGCCGACGGCAGGCCGCAAGCTCGACGAAGCGAAGGTGAAGTCGCTCACCGGCAACGACCCCATCACGGTCGCCCGGAAGTACTGCCCGACGACCACCTTCTACCCGCAGTTCACGATGTGGCTGTCGTGCAACAGGCTCCCGTCGGTGGAGGACACCACCGTGTTCACCTCCGGGCGCATCCGCGTAATCCCCTTCGAGCGGCATTTCGAGAAGGCCGAGCAGGACAGCACGTTGAAGAACCGCTTCCGCACGAAGGACGGAGCCTACACGGTGCTGACGTGGCTGATCGAGGGCTACGAGAAGTGGAAGCGGAAGGGGCTGGCCGAACCCAAGTCGATCGTGGACGCCACGGAGATTTGGGCGGGTTCCGGAGGGGACGACTTCCAGAAGTTCGTCGATACCGAGTGCGTCATCGAGACCAGCGCCAAGGAGAAGGTGCGCGACATCTGCGACGCTTACAAGCAATGGGCTACCGACAACGACAAGGAGAACCTTACCGACAAGGACATCAAGGCTCGGCTGAAAGACCGCGCCATACCCTCTAGGAAGGGAGCGAAGGGCTACTTCTATTTCTACGGAATCGCCCTCAAGGAAGCTCCCGAGAAGTCGGGAAAAGAGTCAACCTCAACTCCACCTAAGTCCACCCGAGGTGGAGCAAGAAGCTCGAAAACGACGCCGAAATCGCCGAAATCGACTAGCAAGCCGACCGTGAAGCTCGGAAAGAAGGTTGAAAAAGGTGGAGTAGGTGGAGCGAAGGTGGACTAAAAGGTGGAGGTAAATCCACGGTTCTATCAGGCAAAGGTGGAGTAGGTGGATATAAGACCTATCTATATATGTGTTTATGGGGTATGTATAACTTTATAAGCAACATATAAGAAATAGGTCAACCTACTCCACCCACACGAGAACGGAGGTATGGAATGGCTAGAGGGACTTGCGAGTTCTGCGACTTCTCGTACCTTCACGGCGAGAGCTACGACAGGGAGTGCAGGCACGATCCGCCGGTGTTCGTGTCGGATCAGTACTCCGAGCGTTTCCGCTTTCCCGTCGTGAAGGACAACGATTGGTGCGGAAGATGGAAGGAGGTGGACGCCGATGGGCGGCAAGGGCAGCGGCGGTAGACGCAAGGGTGCCGGGAACGGTGCCGAGAAGGTAGACCCGGATGTGAACCATAGGGTCATACAGTTCACGAAAGAGCTTACCCAGATGGACAAGTGCGACCTCACTGACCCGGAAGCCATCGACGAGAGGTTCTACGACTTTCTCGCTTTGTGCGACAAGTGGGGCATGAGAGCCGGTGTGGCTTCTTATGCGGCGGCACTTGGTATCAGCAGGCAGCGACTCTGGGACTTGACCCGGCGCGACTATCAGCAGGTGACTGTCGGGGGCATGAAACTAACTCGGGAATCCCTCGACATTATCAAAAAGCATTACGGTTTTTTGGAAATCACGCTCGAAAATCTGATGATGGCCGACAAGGGAAATCCGGTGAAGTACTTCTTCCTCGCCAAGAACCATTTCGGCTACAAGGATCAGTCCGAACACATCAACGTGAACATCGACGAGCGGGCTGCGCTTCCGACTGCCGACGAGGTTGCCGCGAAGTACGCTGCGCAGCTGGGCAAGCCCCAACCGGAGGTCGTCTACGAGCTTCCCGAGGGCGAGTAGCGAACGACTTTCGACTTTCCGACTTCCGGAAACGCAAACGACTTTCGACTTTTGCGCCCCGTGCGACTTTCGACTTTCCGGGCATCCGGTAGCAGAAGCCGTGACGGGATCGCGATAGCCGCCGAACAGGCCGAATCAAGGCATGAGAAAAGCCCCTGATCCGTTTGGGTCGGGGGCTTTCTTGCGTTTGGGGCTATGTGGGCGCGTGTCGTTTGCCGTTCTCAGCGTCTCAGAGCGTCCACGGGACGCGCAAACACGCGGGGCGTGTACGGGCTAGGGTTTAGGCTATATCGGGGCTTCTGTACGCTCTGAGACGCTTATATAAGGGTATGCAAACGCGTTATATAGCGCTCTGAGGGCATGCGGCGGCGTATGAGGGGCTATAACGCCCCCGGGTGGGCTTAGGTACCAGATGAGCGCGGGCGGGCGTTATACGGGCTTATAACGCGCGAAAAGCCGCCTCGTGTGTAACGGGACGGCTCAGGGATCAGGCCAAAAGAAAAGCCCCGGCGATCCGGGGCGTTTTCTAGTCCGATATTTTCAGCAGTTGCATAATCAGCAGGACGGGAAAAGCAAAAACGATCAGAAGCGCTAGCCCTAAACCTTTTGCCACTGATAGCGCTATATCTGCGCCGGTTTTCTCTTTCATAGCGCACCCCCTACGGTTACGTTTGCGTTCTTGAAAAGCTGGGCAACGGTTACGCCCTTTTCAGCCGCGACGGTTGCAAGCCCGTTTTCAGTGATGCAACCGGCATACATGCGCCGCGCATTTTCGAGCGCTTCGGCTACGTTTTCGCCGGTGCAATGGGCACGAGCGCCCAAAAGTGGAAAAGTGATTATAAATCGTTTCATAGCATCCCCCTTTACCAATACATTTCTACATGACACGCCACGCGGTGCGCTATATAGGCGTCGAAGTCCTCGAAGTCGTGTTCTTGGCACATGGTGAGCATTTCGCGCCCGTTTCGATCGTTCAGCGTCAAAAGTCCCATGTGCGGAGTGGTAGGGGTGAAAATGAAGGCGTTTTCTGCCGTGTATGTGCTGTCGCCTTCCGCGTGGTATTCTATTACGCCCCCGTCCCAGTCGGTTATAACGGCGTCGCTGATATTTGGTAAAGTTTTCATAATTGCCCCTTTTCTCGTTTGGGTTTAGTCGTTTTCTGCTTTCAGCTCGTCGAAGCGCTCTTCTAATTCATAGCCCACATAACCGAGGGCGATACAACGGGCTATCACGTCGCAGGCTTCCGCGCCCTTCTCGGTCGGGATGCTCTTATAGCCGTATTCCTCGAAAGCGTCCACGGCTTCCGGGTCGAAGATGATCCCGGCCACATTCTCGGCTGCGGTAGCAGTGCAGAACGTATAAGAGCCGGAGCCGTTGCCGGTTACGCTGTCGTCGATGAAAAGCGCTTCGCTCATTTCGTCCCAGTCCTCATAGTCGCTATATTCGGACTCGATAACGTCCAGAGCGTCGGCCTTTACTTGATTTTGATACTCTTCCCATGTCATGCTCATTTTGGTATCCTTCCCTAGTCTTCGGACGTTGCCCCCGTTGCCTTGATCCGCGCGGGGGCTTTTCTTATATCAACACTTTTGTTGATACACCCTATTATCAATACTTTTGTTGTCTTGTCAACCCAAAATATCAATAATTTTGTTGATTATTATCTAGGGCGTTTCGCGTTGCTTTTGCCCCTACCCAAACGCGACGCCGGATTAGCCCCAAACGATCGAAATACCCGGCGGATCATGACACCCGGGCAGTAAATAGGAAACGCGCGATACTACTAGGTTAGTGGTTCAAATAGCCAGAAAAATTAAAAGCGAAACAGGATAAACAAAAGTATTGACAACACTATTATTGATGTTATATCCTACCGTCGTCGGAAGGAATGACATGAAAGCAAAAGACGCCATACAGCAACTCATCAAGATGTCCGATTGGACTCAAGCCAGACTGGCATCGGCTCTCGGCTTCGCAAGCCCGCAGGCATTCGACAATAGGCGCAGGGCGAAGTCGCCGAGGACGGATTTCCTAGTGGCGATCCTCGGCAAGCTGGGGTACCAGTTGGTCATCGTGCCGGACGGCTCGAAGCTGCCGAAGGGTTCTATCGTCATCGACGACGAGCTTGAGTTCCAAATCCACGGAGGTGAGTAGGATGCGCTACGGCTACGTCCGCGTCTCCACCGCCGACCAGAACGAGGAGCGTCAGGTCAAGAAGATGCTAGACCTCGGGATCGACGAGCAGTGCATCTTCATCGACAAGGCGTCCGGAAAGAACTTGGAGCGCGACAGCTACAAGAAGCTCATGGGCATCATCGTCTCGGGCGACGAGATCGTGTTGGACTCGCTCGACCGCCTTGGGCGCGACTACGACGACTTGACCGTAGAGTGGCGTCGCATCACCCGCGATATCGGCTGCGACTTGAAGGCGCTCGACCTTGAGTTTTTCGATTCTGCGAAGTTCCGCGCCATGGGAGACGTGGGCAAGTGCGTCGAGGACATGCTGCTGTCGCTTCTGGCCTACGTCGCCCAGACCGAGCGCAAGAAGATGAAGCAGCGGCAGGCGGAGGGTATCGCCCTTGCCAAGGAGCGCGGCGTCTACAAGGGCAGGAAGCCGACCGAGTTCGACGGAGACCTCCTCGGCGAGGTGGAGCTGTTCCTGCGAGACGGCGGCGCTAAGACCGAAGCCGCTAAGATGCTCGGGGTGAACCGCGCTACGATATACAGGATGATCGAGGAAGGAAGGCTGATCGCATGAGCTTCGGAGGAAAGAGGTACGGGGCGAAGCCGTTTCCAGCAGTCCACAGGTCGGGGCTTCCGATAGCCGACGGCACGGCTGTCACCATCGACATGTTGGAGAAGCGCTATATGATCCGCACCGGCAGCGGCGACAGCTGGGACTTGGCGAAGGAGAAGGTCACAAACGTCGAGACCTTCACCGAGAAGGAAGTCCAGACGCACTTGAAGAACCGCCCCGGGATGGCGCTCCTCGGTGGGGCGACGCTCGGGATAATCGGAGCCGTCGCCGGTGCCGCGATGACCAAGGAGAAGAGGAGCGTCGTGCGTAAGATGTTCCTCGTGATCGACTACACGGACAGGTCTGGAAGCCCCGCGTCCCTAGTGTTCCAGTACGACGACCCGAAGGCGGGCAACGCCGACTGGCAGAAGCCGTCGCTCTTCGTGAAGGACTTCCAGAGCAGGAGATCATCTTATTCGAGCGGCACGTCCCACGTCCTGTGAGGGGCTGCTAGGATTCACATAGCGCCATAGGGGTCGGCGCTCTTGGACGGAGAGGTTCTTAGCTGACAGCTAAGAATCTCTTTTGTTTAGGAGCGAGAAATGGAGACCCAGATAATCTTGGACGCCATCGTGGCGTCAGCCGAGGGCGGATGCTCTCCCGAGCCGTTCGAGGACGCGCTGGCATTGCTGCCGAATCTTCTCGAAGAGGACATGTTCGTCGAACGGGCTTACGCCAGATACCTTCGCGAGGTTGCTGGCAACAAGGTCATGGAGTGCTGCGCCGTGGGCGACACCGACAGCGCGGACAGGATCATGTCCTGCATCGAGTCGATCTTGAAGCTCAACGCCAGAGACGATTTCGACAGCTATATGCTGTTCATGGAATGGAACCGCCCTCCCGAGAAGAAGTTCTATCAGCCGAGACGGCACGTGCTTTACCCGAAAGTGGTCGTGCATCTGCAAGACCTAGCTGACGACGAACTTGACTTCCTCTCCATATCCATGCCGCCCAGAACGGGAAAGTCCACCACGTGTATCTTCTATCTCACTTGGACAATGGGTCGCCATCCCGAGAGGGCGAACGTGATGAGCGGCCATTCGGACAAGCTGACCAAGGGTTTCCACAAGGAAGCGCTGTCCATCATCACCGACCCGACCTATAGGTTCGCCGAGGTGTTCCCGAAATCAGAGCTTTACGACAAGTCGATGGCCGACGAGACGCTTCTGCTAAAGGGCTGCAACGAGCGCTTCCCGACGCTGACGTGCCGCTCGATCGAGGGCACCCTCACCGGTGCCGTGGAGGTGGGTCGATACGCGCTGCTATACATGGACGACTTGGTGGAAGACCGCGAGGAAGCCCTGAACGTAGACCGAATGGACAAGCTCTACTCCGCCTACCTGAACCAGTTGAAAGACCGTATGAACGACGGTGCGAAACAGCTCTTCGTGGCTACGCGCTGGGTGCCCAACGACCCGATTGGTAGGATCGAGGAACAGTACGCTAGAAACCCGCGCTACCGCTTCGTTGCGGTACCGGCGCTAGACGAGAACGGCCTGAGCAATTTCGATTATCAGTACGGGCTTGGGTTCTCGACGGCGTATTACGAGGACATGCGCGATTCGCTCATAGACGCCGGTGAGGACGACTCATGGGCTGCGAAGTACATGGGCGATCCCTATTGGATGACCGGTCTCATGTTTCCAGAGGACGAGCTGAGGTACTACGCCGAGCTTCCCGATGAAGAGTGCGACATGGTGGTCGCCGTATGCGACACCAAGGATCGCGGCACTGACTACGCCTGCCAGATCGTAGGCTACGTCTACGGCGACAGGCACTACATCCACTCGGTCGTGTGCGACAACCGCCTGCCAGAGGTGGTGGAGCCGAGGTTGAAGGACTCACTCATCAGAAACGATGTGTCGCTGGCTCGCTATGAGTCGAACAGCGCCGGTGGTCGAGTAGCCGACGACATCCAGAAGGCGTGTCTCGACGAGGGGCATGTCGTCAAAATCTCGAAGAAGTTCTCGACCACCAACAAGGAGACGCGAATACTGGCGGACTCCGGGTGGATCAAAGAACACTGCTATTTCAGGTCGGACTTCCCCGATGCCGATTACAAGCGCTTCATGAGCCTTCTCACCCACTACACGATCTCGGGCAAGAACCGCTACGACGACCCGCCCGACGCCATGTCGATGTACAAGCGATTCGTCTCTTCCATGCGCAAGGCGAAGGTTGAACCCGTGAAGCGCTTCATGTGATTGCGCGAAAACGAGACAAAGCGATACAAACCAATCCATTGCAGTGCATAGCACGAAAGTATTTACGCGCCGCTTTCCGATGAGCGAGCATCCCGATCGGCGGAACCTCTCCGTCGTCGATGAACCAGCCCGTCTCCGCTTCGGCGGACACACCCCCCTATGTGTTCGGCGGGCTGGCGTCACCGTCTAAATCATCGAAAGAAGGAACGGCACGTGTCGGAAGAGCAGAACACAGAACAGCCCAAAGCGAATCTCGGCGGTAGCGGCACCTTGTTCAAGGGTCGTCATCGCATCTTCTCCGATTACGAGAAGATCGACGCCGACAACGTGGTGGCCGCTCTCAACGACACCTTGCCCATGCACTCCGTGAACGCCGCAGAGGTTCAGTATCTCTGGGATTACTACCGTGGGCAGCAGCCCATTCTCAAGCGCGAGAAGGAAGTGCGCCCCGAGATCAATAACAAGATCGTCGTGAACCATGCTCAGGAGATCGTGGCCTTCAAGATCGGCTACCAGCTCGCCGAGCCGTTGCAGTACACCTGCCGCAATTACAACAGCGATTCCGATGATGTCGAGGGCGACGACCTCAAGCAGATCAATGAGCTTAATACCCTGATGTTCGCCGAGGACAAGGCGTCGTGCGACCGCGACCTGTTCGAGTGGATGTGCGTTTGCGGCTTGGGTTATCGCATGACGGAATCCGACACCGAGGACGACCGCGAGGACGGCGGCGCTCCCTTCGAGCTTTACACCCTCGACCCCCGCGTCACCTACGTCGTCTATTCCAGCGCCTACCACCACAGGCAGATCATGAGTGTCTGGATTGGCAAGGAAGTCATTACCGAGAAGGTAATCTACAACGTCTACACCGACGAGGTGCTGTACGTAATCTGCGACGGCAAGATTATCGACACCAAGCCCCACACCTATAAGCACAACCCCATCGTCGAGTACAAGCTGAACAACGCCCGCATGGGAGTGTTCGAGCCGGTGCTTCCGCTTTTGGACGCAATCAATGCCGTCGAGAGCAACAGGCTAGACGGTATCGAGCAGACGGTTCAGGCACTCATGAAGTTCGTGAATTGCGACATCGACGAAACTACTTTCAAGGCCATGGTCGAGCTTGGAGCCGTAAAGGTGACCACTACCGATGGCGTTCAGAGCGACGTTGACATCATCAAGAACGACCTCGATCAGACACAGACGCAGGTCACCAAGGACGACCTCTATCAGGCGATCGTGAACATCTGCGGCATGCCGAATCGCAACGGCACTTCCGGCAGCTCGTCAGACACGGGCGCTGCGGTGCTTCTTCGTGACGGCTGGACGCTGGCCGAGTCCCATGCGAAGAGCTACGAGCTGCAATTCAAGCGCAGCGAGCGCGACATGCTGCGCGTTGTACTTGAGATTTGCAGGCAGTCGAGCGATACCCACATCGACCTTCGCATCCGGGACATCGAGCTTGCGTTCAACAGGCGCAACTACGAGAACATCCTCACGAAGGCGCAGGTTCTCACGACGATGCTCAAGTCGAATCAAATCCATCCCGAGCTTGCGTTCCAAGCATGTGGGATGTTCACAGACCCGGAAGCGGCCTACTACCAAAGCAAGCAATACGCGGACGAGAAGGCTGAGAAGCAATTCCAGTTCGCACCCGTCGCTACTGGCGAGGAAGATGACCCGAAGGTCGGCTCCCAAGCCGGTGCGCCGGAACTTGAGGAAGGCGATGACGCGGCAGCAGCCGCCGCGAGCGCATAGAGCAGCCATGCGTCAAATGGCAACGTAAACGTCCTTGCAGAGCTAACTGCGTCAACAAAGCGTATCGAGAGGATAAGGAAATGAAGCGAGAAGACGTTGTAAAGATTTTCCCCGGAGCCACCGACGAGCAGATCGACAACATCCTGAACCAGTTCGG
This sequence comes from Adlercreutzia mucosicola DSM 19490, assembly GCF_000422625.1. GTDB lineage: Bacteria > Actinomycetota > Coriobacteriia > Coriobacteriales > Eggerthellaceae > Adlercreutzia > Adlercreutzia mucosicola. The sequence continues at coordinate 305,646 of NZ_AUGK01000003.1, forward strand.
CTCGGAGTTGAATCCGCTCAAAAAGGAGCTTAAGGAGACGACCGCGAGCCGCGACGAAGCTCAGGAGAAGCTGACCAAGGCGGAAGCCGACAACAAAGCCTACAAGGATCAGGTCGATGACCTGTCCGCGAAGGTGCAGGCCGGTATGACCGCAGAGGAGCTTCTTGAGCAGCAGCGGGCGCAGGCCGAGGAGAAGGAGCGCGAGTTCCAGCTCAAGAGCAACGGCGTAGATGCCAAGGCTCTTTTCGTCGCCGCAGGCTGCTTCGAGGACGAGGAGATCGCAGCCCTCGTGGAGCAAGTAGTCGGGGAAGACCTCGACGCCACGATTGCCAAGGCGAACGCGATCATCGAGGTCGTGCAACGTCATGGAAAGTCTGTCGAGGAGAACACCAAGAACGAACTGCTCAAGGGTAATCCGAAGCTCCAAGGCGCGGGCGGCGAGTCCGACCCGACAGCGCCTAAGACCATGAAGGAGTTCTTGGCTCTTCCGTACAAGACGCAGTTGCAGCTCAAGGCTGACAACCCTGAAATCATGTCCCAACTGACTAAGGAGTAATCAAAATGCCCGGTACACTCACTCTCGGCAATATGTCGATTCCCTACGACGAGGAAATCTTCGCCGCGTATTTCAACGATGAGCCTGACCTCATGAGCGTCGCCCTGCTCACCTCTGGTGCGATGGTAGAGGACAGCTACATCAATGAGCTTATCAAGGATGGCTCGGACATCTACACCATCCCGTTCTACGGCCTGCTCGATTACGATGCTGAGCCTGAGAACTACGACGGTCGCACTGACATCACCGTCGGCAGCATTTCCGGCGGCTCTCAGACCGGTGTTGTTTACGGACGCGCTCACGCTTGGGGCGCTCGCCAGTTCGTGACCGACTTCACTGCCGCCAATCCCATGGCCGCTATGGCTGCTCGCGCAAAGAAGTGGTGGGCTGTAAAGAAGCAGAACACCATGCTCGGCATCGTTGAAGCTGGTCTTGCTAACACCAAGATGGCGGGTCACGTCCTCACCAAGGACGCGCTCACCGAAACCACGCTCGACGACGCCTGCGAGGAGATTTTCGGCGACAACGCGAGCCAGATCGCACTGGCTGTAATGCACTCCTCCGTCGCCCAGTTCTACAAGGACAAGGAGCGCGTCGAGTACTTGAAGTACACCGATCCTAACGGTCTCACTCGTGAGCTTAACATCTACGAGATCAACGGCATCCCCGTCGTGGTTTACAACGGTGTTCCGAAGACCGCAGCCGTTCCCGAGTCCGGTTCCGGAGCTTCCAAGGTCGATGCGCAGCCTGCGACGTACGCGACTTACCTGTTCGGGGCTGGCTCCCTGCGCCATGGCGACGCTCCTGTGAGCAACCCGTTCGAGTTCGGTCGCGACCCGCTTAAGAACGGCGGCGAGGACTACTTCGTCAACCGCCTGCGCGAGACCATCCACCCGGACGGCTTCACCTTCTCCAAGCCCAAGTCCGGCTACACGGATTCTCCGACTGACACCCAACTCAAGGCGTCGGGTAACTGGGCACCAGCTTACAGCGACGTGGATGCTATCCCGATCGCGAAGCTCATCACCCCGGGTGTCCGATAGGAGACGGCCATGACTGATGAGGAAATGACAGCACTGGTCTCGACCCTTCTCGGCGATCCGCGCTTCGACGAACTGATCGAATCTTATCTGGCAATAGCTAAGGATGCGGTGATTTCTCACTTGTATCCCTACAAGAGCGACGCCAGTTGGGGTGACGTTCCAGAGAAGCACCATGCCAGAACTTGCGAGATCGCTGTCTTCCTCATCAACAAGCGCGGGGCTGAGGGAGAGGTCTCACACAGCGAGAACGGCGTGTCGCGCAGCTACGAGTCCGCCGGTATTCCGAAGAGCTACTTCGAGGGCATCGTTCCGTTCTGCGGAGCAGTCCTATGAGGTGCTTGGATAGAGACAAACAACTCGTACTCATTTCCTTCTTCATCGAGAAGAAGGCTCGCGAGGACGAGCAGGGTAGGCTCACCGGCAAGCACGAGGTGGTACGGACGGAGCCAATTCCCTATTACCTCAGCGTGTCGGCATCGAAGGGCAACGTCGAGAACAGCCCGTTCGGCATCGACTTGGATTACGACAAGACGGTCATCATCGAAGACACGTCTTGCCCCGTCGATGAAAGCTCGGTCTTCTGGGTGGATAACGTGTCTATCCCTGAGTCGGGCGATGAGATCGACGAGGGCTTCAACGTGTATTACACAGGCGGCAAGTCGCACGATTACACGGTGAAGCGCGTAGCCAAGTCCCCAAACTGCATCGCTGTGGCGATCAAGCACGTGGAGGTGGCGAAGTGAAGACCTTGCAGATAGAGCTTTCAGCCGAGTCGATTCGCAAGGCTCGGGAGCAGATCAAGGAATATGCGGCATCACTTCCCGCTATGAGCGAGGAGTTCGCTAGGCGATTGAGCGAGATCGGCATGGACGCTGCGCTTACCCACGTGAAGATCGACACTAGCGAGCTGGCCGGAGGTATTTCGGTTCAACGCATCGGAGACGCTGACTATCTCGTAGTCTCGGTTGGCGGTCACGCTGCTTTCGTGGAGTTCGGCACTGGCGTCGTCGGTTCCGGCACCTACGAGGGAGAGCTTCCCTCTGACTGGGATTACGACACGCGCGAGACCCCCGAAGCGCACGACCCTCAAGACCCTACGGCTTGGTACTACTACGACGCTGACGGCGTTCGGCATAGAACCCGAGGGCAGCAGGCGGCATCGTACATGGCTAAGTCCGGAGAGGACATGCGCCAGAAGGTGCTTGAGATCGCCAAGGAGGTGTTCGCATTTGATTGATGTGGAAGTAGACCTCTTCGACGAACTTGCAAGAGCGATCCTTGCAGAGTACCCGGAATCGTTCGTGTCCTCGGAGTACGTCGAAGCGCCACCCCAGTTCCCGGCAATCTCGATCATCGAGACGAACAACGTCACGAACGAGGGAACCGAGGACAGCTCAGGCGAGGAAGTTATGGCGGCACTCACCTACACGGTGAACGTCTACAGCAACTCGCAGAGCAACGCCAAGCAGGAATGCAAGGCAATCTTAAACGTGATCGACAAGAGGATGCGCCTTTGCAACATGACGCGAATCATGTCCTCGACGGTCGATAACGCGAGAGACCCGACCGTGTACAGAATGATCGCCCGCTACACGGGATTTGTTGACCGAAACCTAGTCATGTATAGGAGATAGAAAATGGCACGTACAAGCTACCAGACTTATCTGATGTTCTCGGAGGACGGCACGGACTACGAGAAGCTGGTCGATGTGAAGGAGATTCCCGATCTCGGCAAGGCTCCCGATACCGTGGACATCACCACTCTGTCGGATGCCCAGAAGCGCTACTTGCAGGACATCCTCGACACGGGTCAGCTTGAGTTCACCTCGAACTACGATCTGGACGATTACAAGAAGCTGGCCGCTATGGCTCATAAGGACTACTACTTCGCCGTGTGGTTTGGTGCTACGACCACCGCTGGCGTGGACACGCCGGATGGCAACGCCGGTAAGTTCGAGTTCAAGGGTCAGCTCGCTGTGTACGTCAAGGGCGCGAGTGTTTCCTCGGCGGTGGAAATGGGCATTGCTATTGCTCCTTCCACGGAGATCACGCTGCCTAAGACCGGCAACTAATTGGGATTCGATTTATTGACGAATGAAAGAGAGGTTCCGCAATGTTTGGACAGAATGAGAATCGTGAAGAGGAAATCGCCGTGTTGGTCGAGGAGACCGTAGAGACCGCCCCCGAGGAGGATACGGTTCCAACGGAAATCGTGTTCACTGACAACGGCGTGTCCTATGTGCTTGGATTTGATCGCGCTTCAGCCATGAAGGCAGAGAAGATGTTCGACCTGTCGCTTAGCGAAGCTATGAGCGGCAAGGCTTCGGCCATCCAGTCCCTCTTCTTCGCCGCGTTCATCAAGAACCACCCTCACATCAAGCCTCGCACCATGCAGCAGCTTTGGAACAAGCTCGAAGACAAGCAGGGTCTCTACGAGGTGCTTGTCGGCATGTACGGCAATACTGCTGGGTCTGTTCTTGAGGAGCCGGAACAGGGAAAAGGGATCGGCTGGAAGGCTCGCTAGACCCAGACGGGCAACCTTCCAGCGGGAATGCCTTCGACAGCTTGGAAGAGCTGTTTTGGAAGGTTCTGCCGGAGTACCTAGCGATAGGCATGTCGGCAGAGGAGTTCTGGCACGGAGATTTAAGGCTTTGCAAAGCATATCGCGAAGCCTACTCGATCACGGTGGAGAACAAGTATGTCGCCGAATGGCGAGCTGGCGTGTACATGTTTGAAGCGCTTCTGAGCGCAGCCAATGCGTACCGCGAGTTCCAGAAGACATCGGAGCATCCTTATCCGGATAAGCCGCTGTTCTCTACCGAGCGCTCCAAGGAAATCGCCAAGGAGCAGGAAGAAAAGGCTCGCATGGAGCGCAACAAGGCGGTGTTTACTGCCTTCGCTGCGAAGTTCAATGCGAGGTTCGAGCAAGGGGAATAGCTCGACACAGGAGAGGTTCCGCTTTCCACGAGAATGCGAAGGAGAGCGGAAATGCCAACAGACGGCACCATAGATAAACTAGCCATTGAGGTCAGCAGCAATGCTGGTGGTGCCGCTAAGGGTCTTTCCGATCTCGTTGGTATTCTTGAACGGCTAGAGAAAAGCACCGGTTCAGGATATGCGCGTCTTCGCGAAGCGTCCGGTGCTGTAAACGATCTCAAGAACAGCGCGGCCAACCTGAATCTGTCAAAACTAGCAGAGGTCGGCAAAATCAAGGTAGCGTCCAATCTAGGCGCGAACTTGTCGTCACTCGCCGATGGCATCGCGGCAATTCCGGCAGACGCCAACGCCAGACTGAGCGCCTTCGATTCCTTGAAGGGCATTGGCGAGGTCACTGTCAGCAGAACGCTCGGCAACAGCCTTCTTCTGCTGGCGAACGCCGCCAAGGAGATTCCGATGGATGCAGGCGAGAAGGTTCGCCCGCTCGCTTCCCTGAACGCCCTGAGTGGTCTGACTATCAGCAGGTCTGCTGCAACCAATCTCGGTTTGCTAGGAGATTCCATCACTCGTTTCCCCGTTGATGGGGCATCGAAGTTCCAAGGACTCGCGTCTGTTCTGCTGCCGCTCAAGGGGTTGAACGGAATGAACATCAAGACGGCGCTCAAGCAGCTTGAGCAGCTGCCAGATGTTCTTGCCCTGTATAAGAACTTGGATGTAACGGGCTTCGTCCGACAGATGGAAATGCTGAATACCCAGCTGAAACCACTGGCGGCGAACATCTACCGTCTCGGTACAGCTTTCAAGAGTTTACCCACTTCGATGCGAACCGCAGGCGCGGCTGCTCGAAGCCTTGCGGCTTCCAACAAGTATCTGAACGACAGCAATGTGCAGGTGTCGCGATCCACGCTGAACGTGATCGGCAAGTTCACCATGCTCGTCGCCGCAGGGCGCAAGGTCATCAACGTCTTGGCGAGCTGCATAAACGAGTCGAACAGCTACATCGAGAACATGAACCTGTTTCAGGCGTCCATGGGCGCTGGCACTCAGGCTGCTACCGAGTTCGGCATGAAGTGTCAAGAACTGCTCGGCATCGACTTCGGCGAGTGGGCGCGTAACCAAGGCGTGTTCCAAACGCTCATTACGGGCATGGGTATGACAGCCGACAAGGCGTCCGTTATGAGCCAGCAGCTAACCCAGCTCGGCTACGACATCGCTTCCTTCTACAACATGAGTACGGAAGACGCCATGCTCAAGATTCAGTCGGGCATCGCTGGCGAGCTTGAGCCGCTGCGCCGTATCGGTTGGGACTTGTCCAACGCCCGCATGAACCTTGAGCTGACAAAGATGGGTATTGACGCGAACGCCGAGTCGATGACGCAGGCGGAAAAGGTGGCGCTTCGCTACTACCTCATCATGAATCAGGTGACCATCGTGCATGGGGACATGGCTCGTACTATCGCAAGTCCCGCGAACCAGCTGCGAGTCCTCAAGGCTCAGGTCACGCTTGCGGCTCGCGCAATAGGCAATCTGCTCATTCCGGCGTTGAATATGATCCTTCCCGTCGCTATCGCCGTCGTTAAGGCAATCCGCCTGCTCGCTCAGACAATCGCGAACTTCTTCGGCATCGACGCCACGTTTGAGGTCGATTACAGCTCTCTGGACACGTCGGGTATCGCCACTACTGGCGACGACGCCAACGACGCGGCAGATGCCCTCGACAAGGCTTCAAAGGCCGCTAAGGAATACAAGAACACCGTCATGGGCTTCGACGAGTTGAACAAGCTCAACGCCCCTCCGGAGGATTCTAGCGGAAGCGGCAAGGATAAGGGCAACGGCGGCGGAATCGGTCTCGACCTTCCGCTCGACACCTACGATTTCCTCGCAGGTCTCACCGACACCATCGGTCAGAAGACCGACGCTCTTGCGCAGAAGCTCGCCACGGCCTTCCAGAAGATCATTCCCTATGTCACGGCCATTGGTGCTGGCATCGCGGCATGGAAGATCGCGAGCGCCCTCAACGACCTTCTCGGATTGGAGCTTGGTTGGAAGCGGCTCTTGGGAATCGCTATGTCCGCTGCTGGCGCTGTTCTGCTCGTATGGGGATGGTGCGACGCATTGGTGAACGGGCTTAATTGGGACAACCTGCTGATGATGCTCTCCGGTGCGGTGCTGCTAGTAGGAGGTCTTGGACTTGCGTTCGGCTCAACCGGCACAGCTATAGGACTTATAATCAGCGGTCTGGCATTGCTGTCTGCCGGGATCATCGACGCCGTGAACAACGGGTTGAACTTCACGAACGTGGCCGCGATCCTCGTGGGTCTCGTGGCGACGGTCGGTGGTCTTTATCTCGCGTTCACCAACCTCGGCAACATGCTGAAAATCGCATACGTGGCCGTGGCCGGTCACGCGGTGACCCTCGGGGTGCTGGCAGCTGCCATAGGTTTGGTCGTAGGAGGTCTGGCGCTAATCGCAGTGGGTCTCTACGACGCCTTCAACAACGGCATCACGGTAGAGAATATCGCTCTCATCTGTGCAGGCATCTTGGCAATCGGAGCCGGTCTGGCGCTCATTTTCGGATGGCCTGCACTGGCTGTGGCGGCAGTTGTCGCGGCCGTAACGGCGATCGTTGCCCTTGTCGTTGCGAATTGGGAAGCCATTTCTCAGTTCTTCGCCGACCTGTGGCAAGGAATATGCGATTTCTTCGCGCCGGTGGGAGAGTGGTTCCAGAATTGCTGGAACACCATCTGCGGGTTCTTCCAAGGCGCTTGGGACACTATCGTGGGCATCTGGAACGGTGCCGCACAATGGTTCCAAGACACCGTGATCCAGCCCTTCATTGATTTCTGGTCGCCTATCGTCGCGTGGTTCGCCGAGCTTTTCGGGAGCATCTGGCAAACGGTGTCCGACGTTTTCTATGACATCGGAGTCATCGCGCAGGGCTGCTGGACAACGATACAGCTCATTTGGGGCGTCGTATCGAGTTGGTTCGACCAGAACATCATCAAGCCAATCAGCGGCTTCTTCTCGACTCTCTGGAACGCTCTGTCACTGGGTGCGAAGATTTGCTGGTCTGGCATCGTCGGCGTATGGAACGCAGTGTCGAGCTGGTTCTACAACAACGTAATCAAACCCGTGTCCGATTGGTTCTCCGGCGCTTGGGACGCCATCAAGAACGGCGCTCAGGCGGCTTGGAATGGCATCGTGACGATTTTCAGCGCGGTCGGGAACTTCTTCTACAGCATCTTCTCGAATGCTTGGAGCCGCGTCACCACCATTTTCGGTGCCGTTGGCACCATGTTCGGCGACCTCGGCAGCGGAATCCTGAACGGTCTCAAGTCGATCATCAACAACCTCATCAGCGGTGTGAACTACGTGATCTCGATCCCGTTCAGCGGACTCAACTCGGCGATTAACTTCATCAAGGGCTTCAACATCGCGGGCGTCTACCCGTTCAGCGGATTGCGCAACATCAGCGCACCTCAGATTCCCTATCTCGCCACAGGCGGTCAAGTGATGAGCGGACAGCTCTTCGTAGCCCGTGAGAACGGCATGCCCGAGCTGGTCGGCCAGATGGGCGGTCAGGCGACCGTCGCGAACAACGAGCAGATCGTGGACGGCATCAAGCAGGGCGTTATCGAAGCGATGCTCTCTGTCATGACACTCTCCGATTCAGGCCGCTCCGAAGGCGAGCGCCCCGTGGAGGTCGTCTTGAGAGTCGGCAACGACGAGCTTGCCCGCGCCACCTACAAGGGATTCAAAGACCTTGAGCGTCGCGGCGAGCTTGGGATGTCGTTTGGTTAGAGGTGATTGAAATGGCGATGATCTATATTGGCGAAAGCCCCAACAACCTGCGACCCATCACCCCAGACCCCTCCGCGATGCAGTGGGGCTTGCAGGACATTTCCGCATCCGACGCAGGCCGCGTCCAGAACGGCGGGAACACTATGTACAAGATGCGCACTAGCCAGAAGCGCAAGCTGGTTCTCACGTGGACTATGCCGACGAAGGCTCAGGCCGCTGCGATCTTGCAGGCCGTCAACCCTGAGTACTTCTACGTGAAGTACGAGGACGCCATGACCGGCACTTGGCGCACCATGGAAGCCTACGTCGGCGACAGAACCGCCCCCTACAAGTGGTTTAACGTGAACGGCGGCACCCGTTTCGCGACGCTCTCGTTCGACATCATCGAGAGGTAGGCGGACATGCTAACTGCGAGTATGGAGTTCAGGCAGAAGGTCGCCAACAACAGCAAGCTACTTCTCAAGGCGACGATGACATTCGCCAACGGCGAGGTGAGGAGCCTAGAGGGCGATGATTTCATGGATGCGACGGCTTCGTTCACAGAAGCAACGTCGTCCTCGTCGGCCTTCGACATAGGCGCTGCCGTCATCGGAAAGTTCTCCTGCACCCTCAACAACTGGGATCGTCGCTTCGACGGCTATGACTTCACCGGCGCAAAGATCGAGCCTTACGTAGGCATCGAGCTTGCCAATGGCGGCGAGGAATGGGTGAAGAAGGGCGTCTACCGTGTGGAGCAACCCGACACCTACGGAAGCACCATCGGTCTTGATTGCTACGACAACCTATCTCTCCTTGAGAAGGACTACGCTTATGTTCAGACGAGTTATCCGGCCACGTTGCGCACGATAGTCGAGGACATCTGCCAATTCGCAGGGCTGACCTTGTTCAAGTCGGATTTTCAGAACTGGGACTTCATTGTGCAGATGCGCCCTGACGACGATGAGACATGCCTGTCTATCCTTTCCTACGCGGCTCAGGTGGCCGGATGCTGGGTCAAGACCGACACCCATGGCCGCATCGTCATGAACTGGTACGACCGCGACGCCCTGCTGGCGCTGCGAGAGGTGAACCTCGACGGCGGCACCTTCGATGTCACCGGTGAGGACGGCCTTTACGGCGACGGCGACGAAGCCGACGGCGGCAACTTCATCAACTACGCGGCAGCTTGGTCTGTTGACGGCGGCGATTTCGTCACGTACTCGGGCTTGAGCGAGGTGGGTACCATCGACGCCCTCTCATCGCTTTCAATGTGTACCGACGAGGTTACTGTCACGGGCATCAAGGTGGAGGTCGAGGGCGAGGACGACGAGTTCGACGAAGCGCTATGGGGCGTGGAGGGCTACGTCCTCAAGGTCTTGGACAACCCGCTCATCGCCATCGGGCAGGCAGCGGAGGTGGCCGAGCGCATCGGTCGCGGTGCCCTGCATATGATCTTCCGCCCCTACGAAGCGTCCGTGGTGGGAAACCCGCTCTCAGAAGCAGGAGACCCCGTTGCGATCATCGACCGCAACGGCACCCGCTTCGCGTCCTTCATTACGAACCAGACATACAAGATCGGTAACTACCAGTCGATCGCCTGCAACGCCGAGACGCCCGCCCGCAACAGCTCCACGTCCTACAGCGCTACCACGAAGGCTTACCTCAAGGCTCACAAGGAGATCGAACGCGAGAAGACCAAGCGCGAGCTTGCCATCGAGGAGCTTGCTACCAGACTGGCCGAATCGGGCGGTATGTTCGTGACCGAGGACGTGCAGTCCGACGGCTCTACGATCTACTACATGCACGACAAGCCGACGCTTGAAGAGTCCTCGATCGTATGGAAACTCACTGCGGAAGCGCTCGCCATGTCCACCGATGGCGGCGAGACCTACCCCTACGGGCTTACTGTTGACGGCGACAGCATCCTCAACCGAATCTACGCTATCGGCATCGACGCATCCTATATCATCACGGGCGCTCTCGTCGTGAAGCAGCCCGACACAGCCAAGACGATGTTCAAGGCAGACCTGAATACAGGTGAGGTTGTCATAGCCGCCGACAGCGTTACAGTAGGCTCTGGGACGCTCACAGCGGCTCTCAACGGCTACACGCGAGACATGGCAGTCCTTGAGCAGACCGTGAACGGGTTGAAGTCAACAGTCTCCTCGCTCTCGGCAAGCTATGGCACCTGCGCCACTGCCGCGAGCGTGGCGAACAAGGTCGTTGTGTGCGAGGACTTCGAGCTTATCGAAGGAGCGGCCATAAGCGTCAAGTTCGCGAATGCCAACACAGTCAGCAATCCGAAGCTGAATGTGAACGGCACAGGTAGCATACCGATTTTCGTGGACGGTGCAGCCATGACGAGTTCGCAGTGGTGGAAGGCCGGTGACATCAAGACCTTCATCTACGCGGACAACGCTTGGAACGTCGATGAGGACACGTCCAGCGGTCTCATCGTAGACCTCACCGACCGTGTGAACGTGCTTGAGCAGACAGCCGACGGACTCACTTCCACAGTTAGTGCCATGAAGGTGGCCTACGGCACCTGCGCCACTGCCGCAGCCACGGCGACCAAGGTCGTAACGGCTCCGGGTTTCACGCTCTACACGGGTGCTGAGATCACGGTCAAGTTCACCAATAAGAACACCGCCGCCAACCCGAGACTGAACGTCAACGGCACAGGCGCGGCGCACATCTACGTGAACGACACCTACATGTCCGATGACTACTATTGGGAAGCCAAGGGCGTCATGACGTTCCGCTATGACGGTTCGCACTGGGTAGCCATCGACTCGGCAACGCTATCCCTCATAAAGCAGACCGCAGACAGCATCGAGCTGTCCGTGACCGGATCGCTTGGAAGCACCGCTTCCATAAAACTGAGCGTCAATGGCGAGACGCAAACCAAGAACATCGACATGTCAAAGGTTCGCAGCGCCTTCGCCAACGATAAGTCCGCAATCACCATCAGCAGCGGTACAGTCACCTTCAACTCGAACACGTTCGTCGTGAACAGCACGAACTTCTCTGTCACCAGCACGGGCGTCATCACGGCAAAGAGCGGTACCATCGGCAATTTGACGCTGGCTAACGGCGCTCTCAATTACAACGGAAGAAACAGCCACACAGGCAACACAGCTGGTGTGTTGCTCAATACCTCTGGCATCAGCACCGGCAATGGTGCCCAATGGAATGCCATGAGTAACGCAGCATTCTTTGGAGGTTATTCGAGCGGAACAGAAACCGGTTATCTGAGCTTCAACACCAGATACACCCCGACGAATACTCCGGGAACAAGAATTGCCGGTAAAGGCTGCGTTGCGATTCTCACCCCTTATCTCGGAGTGGGGGCGTACTACAGCCGAGGGCAGGGATCAACCATGTCGATAGGCATTACTGCGACCAAGACCTTCATGACTTCGCTGGAATATAAGAACTTCTCATTCACATGCGTGACGAGCATATCGAACGGGAAGTATTACTCAACAACATTCACGATTCCCTATGTCAGCAGGTACTACACCCAGAACATCCACTTTACCAAGGGAATCATGGACACAAGTTAGGAGAGAGAATGGACGAGTTGTATCTAGTGAAGAAGGGCAACGCTTCGTTTTACGCGCCAGCGAGCCAAATTGAAATGTGGGAACAGGCTGGTTTTGAAATCTATCAGCTCACGTTGACGCCGATGAACGAAGCCGCCGTAAATGCCGTAGAAGAGGGTGTTGACAGCGAGAGCGGACAGAATCAAGTGGAAGCCGTAGTCGGCGAAGAACAGGAGAACACGCTATGACATCTTATAAGAACATCGAAATGGAGCTGATGATTAAATCGCTCGAACCGCTTCTGGATCACACGGACATCGTAGGCTATGCAGCCGCTCGCAACACCAGAATCCTAACGAACGAGATTCAGGAATATATCACTCGCCGTGAGGAGCTTGTTGCCAAATACGGCGAAGAGGTGCTTGACGACGAGGGCAATCCTACGGGGCAGATTGAGTTGCGTTTCGACAGCCCCAAGTTCAAGGACTACTCGGACGAGATCATCGAATGGGCTGAGATAGAGCATGAGCCGCCCATCTACAAGATTCCAACGGAGAAGTGCATCGGAATCCTCAGCGGCAGGCAAATGCTCGAAATTGAATGGATGCTGGAAGACTAAGGAGAGAGAGCAATGGACGAGACGCAGGAAATCACATCGCAGATTATCGGCAACACCGACGTGCTTAGCCAGATGCACATGGACGTTACAAGGGCGTTTGCGGCCTTCCTCCTGTCCGTGGGCAACGTAGAGGGAGCCACGTCCGATGAGAAACTGGAAAACTTGCTGGCAGGTCTTGAGCAGGCGAGCGCCGGTGCCAAAGACCTTCTTGAGGGCTTCGTAGAGCTTTACGACGATACTGCTGAGCTTAAGGCTCAGTTGGTTTCGGAATGACCGCAGACCCGACGACGAGAGGAGGTGAGCAAAAATGCCTACTGAGATCGTTACCGCCGTGTCGGTCACCGTTGCGGTCATGAGCGCCCTTCTGGCACTTGCGACTTACATGCGTGGCGGCAAGCAGGTAGTACAAGGGGATGCTGCCGAGCGAGCCGAGACTAACTTGAAGTTGGAGTTCATCGGGAATGACATCAAGGACATCAAGGCCGAGAACAGGCGCACCGCAAGCGACATTCAGAAAATGCGAGAGAACCACACCAACGAATTAAGCGAGGTGCGCGACATCGCCCTTCACGCACAAGAGCGAGCGGAAGCCGCTCACAATCGCATGGACAGGGCTGGTATCGACAAAGCGGACTAAGGTGACATTCATTGCGGCGGAGAGGTGACGCTTCCTTTATCAGTGAACAAGCAAGGAGCGTCGATTGTTATGAATATCAACTGGAAAGTACGCATCAAGAACAAGGCGTTCTGGATCGCCATTATCCCTGCGATTCTTCTTCTCGTCGTACAGATCGGCGACATCTTCGGACTGTCGCTCGACTTCTCCATTCTGCAAACGCAGATTCTAGCGGTCGTCGATACCGTGTTCGTCTTGCTGGCGATTCTCGGCATCGTGGCCGACCCCACCACAGACGACTGGTCTGACTCTAAGCGGGCGCTAGCCTACACCGAGCCTGCCGCGAACATCAAGGAATCCGAGGAGAAATAGACATGGACAGGCAGCAGTTCATCGGGGCTGTCGCCGCTTGCGTTGCCAAGTACGCGGATTCCTACGAGATTTACGCGAGGTCGGCTGTCATCGCGCAGGCGATTCTGGAAAGCGGCTGGGGTGAGTCCACTCTGGCCGCTGTCTACCACAACTACTTCGGTCTCAAGTGCGGAACGAAGTGGACTGGCAGATCGGTGAATCTCAGCACCAAGGAGGAGTACGAACCCGGAACGCTCACCACGATCACCGACAACTTCCGCGTCTACGACAGCATGGAGGACGGGATCAAGGGCTACTTCGAGTTCATTCAGCTCCCGCGCTACAGCAACCTTCGCGGCATTCGCGACCCCGAGAAGTACCTACAGACCATCAAGGACGACGGCTATACGACAAGCTCCACTTATGTGAGTTCCTGCATGGCTCTCGTCAAGCAATTCGATCTCACGCAGTACGACGCTGCGGGAAATGAGGGAGCCATGACCACATATATCGCACAGGCTTCCTGCGACGAGCGCGGCAAGTACGTCGGCGGTCAAGCGGGAAACCAATCGGGTACGGAGCTTAACACTCGTGCGCTTTGGGACAACAACTGGCTTTCACTGGTCGTGTGGAAGAGCGCCGATGCCGCTAGAGCGTGTGCTACTGCGGCGTCGAGGGCGGTGTCGAACCTCCATATCGGCTACGACCAAGGCGAGCGCAACACCATCCTTCCTCCTGCGGAAGCGGTCAGCTACGACCTGTCGAAGATCGCGAAGGACTGCGAATGCGACTGCTCGTCCCTCGCGAGCGTCTGCGGCATCGCCGCCGGTGCAGCCAAGTCGATCATGTACGCCGGTGGCAATCTCGGCTACACGGGCAACCTCGCCGAGCGTCTTGAGCAGACGGGTCTCGTGACCGTGTATCGCGGGCTGTCCTACTCGCAAATCCAGCAGAAGGCGCAGGTCGGCTCGATTCTCGTTTCGGGCGGGCATGCCGTGATCGTGGTGAGCGGCAACGCTCCGAGCGGTTCCGCGTCCGCAGGCTCTACGGCAACCGTGGTCGGCGGCACCATCGACGAGCTTGCTCGGGCAGTCATCGCCGGTCGCTACGGCACGGGAGAAGCCCGCAAAGCGGCACTTGGAGACAAGTACGCTCAGGTTCAGGCTCGCGTCAACGAGCTGTTGAACGGAACGCCCAACGCAGCTGGCACTTCGACTGGCAAGCCGAGGATCATCGCCGGAACCTACAAGGTCGTCGCATCCTCGCTCAACGTCCGCGATGCGCCCGGTATGTCTGGAAGTGTCGTCGCTTCCTACAGCTATGGGCAGACCATCAACAGCATCGCAGCCGACGTTGTGGAGCGCGATGGCTACATATGGGCGCACTACACCGCATATAGCGGCGCGACGCGCTACGTCGCCATCGGCACGTCCAACGGCTCTGAGAAGTACCTCGTGAAGGCTTAGGAGGTTCGCTATGGCTATCCAACTTAGACGCGGCTCCTACGACCAGTTCGATCCGACGAAGCTGGTGTCCGGCGAGGGCGCGGTCGTTCTCGAAGGCGACCCGAACGTCGAGGACGGGAAGGCTCTCTATATTTGCTTCTCCACCGGCAGCGCCAAGCGCATGGCTACATTCGAGGACATGGACGACATCGCCCAAGCCCTCGAAGACGAGTTCACCGATCAGGTGGGCGGTGCGGTCTCAAAGGCCGAGCAATTCATCACCACGGCCACAGCTCAGGAAGTGTCCCGTGTTCAGGCGGAAGGCGACCGTGACGCAGCTGAGACCGACCGCGACGAAGCCGAGCAGATTCGCGAGTTCAACGAGCAACAGCGTCAGGTACACGAACTTGCCCGCGAAGGCAACGAGGAAAACCGCGAGGAAGCGGAAGCTCAACGGGCTGCGGCTGAACGGGCGCGTGTTGCGGCGGAGAGCGGCAGGGAGACGGCAGAGACCAACCGCGAGCTTGAGGAAGCCCGCAGGACTGCCCGGTTCGCTCAGATGGAGTTGTTGTCTAAGGGATGGCTGCGCCACTACTGCCTTGAGGGCGAGTACGACCCCGACACCCTCGTGCCGACGATCGAGAACCCGAACACGGCGACAATCTACTTCGTTCCCTCAGACGACCCCTCGGACGACAACATGTGGGTCGAGTGGATCGTAGGCGAGGACGATGACGGCTGGGAGCGCCTTGGCACTACCGAGTCGAAGATCGCTCCTGTCACGACCTCCCAAATCGACGGTATCGCGAACGGCGAGACGCCCACTGGTTCGGAAGTGGTCACCTTGACAGGGCTGGCCTATTTCTGGTCTGTGCTGTGGTCGAAGCTGACGGCTGCGTTCGCACCGCTCATCCATGTCCACGCACCGGCATCGGCCACCGCGAACGGCTTCATGACATCCGACGACAAGCAGAAGCTCGACAGGATTCACAACACGGTCACTTGGGGCGACCTCAACGGAACGACAACTTGGGGAGAATTGAAGGGATAACGATTATGAGTACTATGACATCATTCGCTAATCTTGAGAAACCGGCATACGGCGACGACGTGGACATCGCGGTCATCAACGGAAACGCCGACATCATCGACGGTCTACTAAAAGGACTCGACGACACCGACGAGAACCAAGAGGATCGGATCGCTTACTTGGAGAGCGACAACCTCGATACCATCGCAGGCAGGAGCCTTGCTATCGTCTTCGCCGACGAGATCGCCGGTTACGCGAACATCTGGGCTTGGCTCAAGGCCAGAGTTCAAGCCGCGAACTTCACCGGTTTGCGCATTCGCGACTACATCGACGTGGTGACTACGAAATACGGCACCGTGCGCTACCAGATCGGGGCGTTCGACCCCTACTACCAGTGTTCCGATTCGCCGCTGTCTCACCATGTGATAATGGTGCCGACAGCACCCGTGGAGCTGAACGCTTCGACAACCTACGTCACTAACGGCAGCTACATCATGTGGAACACCACAGCCACCAATCAGGGCACCAGCGCGGAGAAGTCGCCCTACCTCGTCAGCAATCTGCACAAGTGGGAGATCAACGATTACCTGCCGTCGCTGCCACAGATGGTGCGCAACGCGATCCTTCCGTACAGGTCGCTGGCCGAGACCCGCTACAGCGCTTCCGGCGCTCTCAACGCTTCCAACGGCTGGGAGTGGAAGAACCTCGGGGAAATCTGGTCTCCTTCTGAAATGGAGGTCTACGGCTGCTGCGTCTGGGGCACCCCGGGATATTCGGTCGGTATGGACTGCCAGTTCCCGATCTTCAAGCAGACCAAAGACCGCATTCAGGGACAGCGGGTCAACTGGTGGCTGCGCTCCGCGCACGGCGCGTCGGCGTCGAACGTGTGCAGTGTCAACAGCACTGGCCATGCCAACTACAATTCGGCTGCGAACACGTGGGTTCGCCCGCTGCCCTGCTTCCTCGTAGGCTGATGCGAAGCAGCAGCCGTATAATGTACTCCTCATAGCGCCCGCCTTGCGCGGGCGCATCCCCCTCCCGCGAAGCGGGAGTCGCTGGATTTTTGCAAAATCGCAGGGGGGGGGGTACCTTCGTACGGATTCTCTGGAAGGATACCCACTATGAGCGGTATTTTCGTTAGAAACAGAAATCTCTCTACCTTCGAGTTCTACAACTCGGCGATTCAGATAAGCAAGGAAGTCAACCGTCTGGTCGCATCCGAAACCGTGGTGCCCAAGAAGCGCA
>NZ_AUGK01000004.1 GCF_000422625.1 Adlercreutzia mucosicola DSM 19490
CCAGCTCGAAGGCATTGGAGGGCGCCTGGGCGAGAGGCGCCGCCGCGCCGGGCGCAGGGGCGGGCGTCAGGGGGAGGTCCGCCGCCAGGACGGCTCGGGCCACGGGATCGGGCGCGCCGGCGGGAGAGCCGGCCGGGGCGGCGTTGGGGCCCGGCCGGGAGACCGTCCCTGCGGGATCGGCCGTGGGATTGGCTTGGGGGTCGGAGCCGATTGCGGAACCGGAATCGGTAGCGCCGTCGGGGGCGCTGGGAGATTGAGAGGGGGGAGAGGCGGCCGGATCGCCCTCGGCCGGGGTGGTCTCGCCGGGGTCGATAGCGTCGGCTACCGGCTCAGAAAACTCGATGGGGGGGGGGTCTCTGTGATTTGGGCCTCCGGGGTGGCGAAGGCCGCCGCGGGAGCCATCCCGCAGGCGAGCGCGGCCGCCAGGCCGAGGCGCAGAAGCGACCCCTGTCGCCTCTCTCTCATGGTGGTTCTCCTTCTCTCGAGCGCCTTTCCGGCGCGAAAACAGCCCGAATATACTCCTAACGTCTCTCTCGCGCAAGACGCAACGGGATTGGCGGCCTTGTTTCGGATCGAGGGAGGCTCCCCGCTGGGTGATACGTGATAACGAATTTCGAAAAACGAGCGCCTGCGGCCATTACCGCGGGCGGCCTGAAGGCCGCCCCTACGGGCGGGCTGCAAGCGGTGGCCGGCTGGTGGGTCTGCCGGAGATGTTCCGTAGGGGAGGGCTTCAGCCCTCCCGCAACTAGCATCGTGCCCCTACGGGTGCCGTAAGCGGGGGTTCAGATCATGTCGGCGAGGGTCTTGCTTTCCAGGTAGGTGTTCACGGCGTTTTGGAGGCCGCCCCACACAAGCCGGCTCGGGCAGGCGTCGGCGCGCTCGCAGGCGAGTAGGTCGCTGGTGCAGGTCATCAGGTCGAGGCCGTCTTCCGAGGCGGCGATGACATCGGCCAGGGTGATCTGCGCGGGCGGTCGCGACAGCTGGTAGCCGCCCTGGTAGCCGCGGGTGACGGTGAGCAGGCCGGCCGCGGCCAAGGGCGCCACCACCTGTTCCAGATACTTCTTGGAAAGCCCCTGGCGCTCGGCCACATCCTTCAGCGGCGTGCAGCCCTCTTCGTAGCGCGAGGCCAGATCGAGCATGGCGCGCATGCCGTAGCGAGTTTTCGTTGATATCTTCACAGGGCCACCATTCTCTCCTTGACATTCTCATTTTCCAGTTTATATTAAAACCTAGCAAACTACTAGACTTAGATGGGACGGCTGCGGGGCCCTCGGAGGAGCGAGCGGCACCGAGGGCCCCATCGCAAAGAAAACGAGGAACCGTGAGCCCCATGAAGCAGATCTACCTTGACCACGCCTCAACCACGCCGGTGCGCCCCGAGGTGGTGGAGGCCATGCTGCCGTACTTCACCGAGCAGTTCGGCAACCCCTCTTCCATCTACCCGCTCGGCCAGGAGGCCGCCGACGCCGTGGCCGCCGCTCGCGAGACCTTGGCCGCCCTCATCGGCGCCGCGCCTCGCGAGGTGTACTTCACGAGCGGCGGCACCGAGGCCGACAACTGGGCCATCAAAGGCTTCGCCCGCGCGAACGCCGGCAAGGGCAAGCATCTCATCACGAGTGCCATCGAGCACCACGCGGTGCTGCACACCTGCGAGGCCCTGGAAAAGGAGGGCTTCGAGGTGACCTATCTGCCCGTGGACGAGCACGGCCTCGTGCGCCCCGAGGACTTCGCCGCGGCCATCCGCCCCGACACCATTTTGGCCTCCATCATGTTCGCCAACAACGAGATCGGCACCATCGAGCCCATTGCCGCGTTGGCCGCCATCGCCCACGAGCACGGCGTGGTCTTCCACACCGATGCGGTGCAGGCCTTCGGCCACGAGCCCATCGACGTGAAGGAGATGGGCATCGATATGCTGTCCGCCTCGTCTCACAAGATCTACGGGCCCAAGGGCGTAGGCCTGCTCTACATCCGCAAGGGCGTAAAGGTGGAAAACTTCATCGACGGCGGCCAGCAGGAGCGCGGGCGGCGCGGAAGCACCGAGAACGTGCCCGGCATCGTGGGCTTCGCGAGGGCGGCCGAGCTGGCTGCGGCTGACATGACGGCCGAGCACGACCGGCTGCTGGCCCTGCGCGATCACGCCATCCGCCGCATTCTGGACGAGATTCCCTCGGCGAAGTTGAACGGCAGTTGGGAGAGCCGCCTGGCCAACAACGTGAACTTCTCCTTCGAGTTCATCGAGGGCGAGGGCATGCTGTTGCAGCTGGCGGCCCGCGGCATCTGCGTGTCGTCGGGGAGCGCCTGCACCTCCGGCTCGCTGGATCCGAGCCACGTGCTTCTGGCCATCGGCCTGCCCCACGAGATCGCCCACGGCAGCCTGCGCATGACCATCGGCCGCGACACCACGCGGGAGGATGTGGATTTCGCCATCGATTCCCTGAAGACCACCCTGGCGAACCTGCGCATGATGAGCCCCCTGTACGAGGACTTCCAGCACGGCAAGGTGGCCTCGGTCATCGAGCGCCTCAAGGCCGACGGCTTCCCCTACGCGAACTAGCCCGGACGGCGCGAACCCCCCCTTTTTTTCAACGACGACCCTTTGAACGAAATGAGGAACAACCATGGCAATGAACTACTCCGATAAGGTGATGGAGCACTTCACCAACCCCCAGAACGTGGGCGAGATCGAGAACGCGAGCGGCTGCGGCACCGTGGGCAACGCCGTGTGCGGCGACATCATGCGCGTGTACCTGGACATCGACGAGAACAACGTCATCCAGGACGCGAAGTTCAAGACCTTCGGCTGCGGGGCCGCCATCGCCACCAGCTCCATGGCCACGGTGCTCGTGAAGGGCAAGACCGTGCAAGAGGCTCTGGAGGTGACCAACAAGGCCGTGATGGATGCCTTGGACGGCCTGCCGCCGGTGAAGGTGCACTGCTCGCTTCTGGCCGAGGAGGCCATCCACGCGGCGCTGTGGGACTACGCCGAGAAGAACAACCTCGTCATCGAGGGCCTGGAGAAGCCGGTGACCGATATCGGCGAGCACGACCACCATCACGACCTGGTAGAAGACGAGGACTAGCATCGACGATGGCGCCGAAGCCTGACGCCGCGGGCCTTGGGGGCCTGGTGGCGCGAACGGCAAGGCAGACGCCGAGCTCGCGGAAGACGCCGCAGCGAAGGTGTCCGTTGGTGCCGGGGTGGCGTGCCCTCCCCCTTGCGGCCCTCGGGCCGATGCTCGCCACCCCTGTGGCTCTTCCAAGCGGCCGTCCCCTCGGGGGCGGTCGCTGTGTTCTCAGGCGGCCACGACGATGGTGTTGGTGGCGCCGTCGCCGGTGCAGGTTTGCAGAACGAGGGATTCCCCATAGCCGGTCACGCGCCCGGCGATGGTTTTCCAGGTGGCCGTGGTCTCGATGGTGAATACGTCGCGCACGATGTAGGTGCGCGTCGCGCCCGCTGCGTCGCACAATGTGATGGTGCTGCCGCAGCCGAGGGTTTTCACGGGGGCGAAGGGTCCGGGGTTGTGGCCGACGAAGTAGCCCCAGCTGCCGTCGGCGGTGTCGTCGGAGCCGAGCCAGAGCCCGGCGCCCGCATCGGGAGTGGTGCCCCCGCGCACGTCGCGGTAGGGAATGGCGGCCCCGCCGATGTACAGCGTGCGCGGGCTGGATGCAGGCGGCGCGGGGTCGGGCGCCGGCGCCGGTGCAGGGTCGGGCGCTGGCGCTGGCGTGCCTTCGGCGGCCGCCTCCGGCGCGCTGTCGACCGGCTGCTCCTGCTCTGTCACGGTCTCGCAAGGCGCGGTGGGGCCGTGGTCAGCAGCGGCATCGGCGGGGGAGGGCTTGCCGCCTGAGGTGTCGCTGGCAGCCCGGTGCGCGGCTTCTGCGGCTGGTAGCGCGGGTTCTGGGGCCTGGTGGGTATCGGGGGCATCGGGGGCGGTGGCCCGCTTAGCGTTGCGGATTGGCGGGTGGCCGCCCGCATCCTGATGCGAGAGCGCGGGACCGAGAGCCGGAGGCGCGATGAGACCGGCGCCTCGCCCGGCCTCTTCTCGATCGTCGGAAGGGGAGGCGGCTGCGGCTGGGGCGCATGGTTCTCCAGGGGATTGGTGGCTGGCCTCGGCGGCGGTGGCGCCGAGGGCGAGGGCGCTGCCCAGAACGACGGCGAGGATGACAATGCGGGGTGCTCTCATGACTTCTCCTCTCAGCAGTGCGGGCGAAGAGCGCACAAAGGAAAGGGTCGTGTGACCTTCGCTTTTGCACTATATCGAATATTTGTTCGCATCATACTGCCCCGTCGTGAAAAAGTAAACAATGATTCGCACATAATTCGTATTTATTTCTCTGCAAACTCGTGGTATAACCGTTCAATATTCGCATGAGATTCGTATAAATTTCCTAAATTGAGAGCCCGGCGCTTCAAAATTTCCCTTGGAGCCTGCGCAAAGTCAGTGTGGTTTCAACTTGTAACCGCGACGGGGACCTTCATCCCGTATCATGGAAGCGATGGAGACGAGCGGCCCGAGGGGGTGCGTATGGAGGACGAAGGCAGGAAGTACTGGCTGTCGGTGGCGGCCTTCGTCGTCGTGTTCGTGGCCGTGATCATTACGTTCTCCATGTTCATGCAGCAAACTTCCAACCGCATCGTGTCCCAGTCGAGCCAGTACGTGTCCGATGCCACCGACCAAACGGCTAAGCTGGTGTCCACCTTCATGGGCAATACCCAGCGCGACATCGAGACCATCGCCGCTTTGGCATCTTCCTCGTCGGATGCGGCTGCGGCGGCTACGAGCGAGGAATGGCTGCTCAGCGTGAGCGAGATCGCCCCCTTCGACACCATCGACTTCGTCGACGCCGACGGTATGCAGCATTCTCCCGGCCGTGACCCGGTGGATGTGAGCGATCGCGCCTATTACCAGAATGCCATGGCCGGCCAGTCGGGCATCGAGTGCGTGCTCAACACCCGGCTCACCCACGAGAATCTCGTGTACTTCTACGCGCCGGTGCGCGATGGCGCCGACGGGCCCATTACCGGTCTGCTGCTGGCCCACTACAACGAGGAGCGCCTCACGGAGCTTCTGCAGAACAGCTTCTTCGGCTATGAATCCCATGTGCTGCTCTGTCTGTACGACGGCGAGGTGATCGCCGCTTCCGACGGTCGGTTCACGGGCAAGAATCTGCTCGAGGAGGCCGCCCTTCAGGGCGGAGGCTCCGGTGGCCGCCAGCTGGAGCGGGCCTTCGAAACTCGCGAGGGCCTCACCTTCACCTACGACACCGCCGCCGGCGTGGGCTCGGCCTGTCTGAAGAGCGTGCCTGGCCTGGACTGGATGGTGCTGGAGACCTTCCCCGCGCCGGCCACCGAGCAGATGATCAACGCCGCCAACGAGGGTGGTTGGAGCGCGCTGTTCATTATCGTGCTCGTCTTCATGGTGGTCATTGTGGGCATCATCGTCTTCAACAACCGCCGCCACCGCCGCCTGGCGCTGTCCATGAAGGACCGCATCGACGTGCAGACCGGTGTGGGCAAGCTGACCGAGCGGCTCGTGCTCATCGACTTCAATCAGGACCGCTTCCGCTACATGAGCGGCCCGGTGACGCCGGGCGACCCCTACAACCTGGAGGGCAGCTACGACGAGATGGTGACGCGCCTGACGCGGCTCGTGGTGGGCGAGGACGCCAAGCGCGAGGTGGCCGAGCAGTTCAGCCGCGAAGCCGTTGCCGCGGCCATGGTCCCCGGCGTGGACAACCTCGGCTTCGAGTACCGCCTCAACCGCTGCGGCGAGCTGAAATGGGAGGACATCAACCTCATCTGCGTGGAGCGCAACGATGACGGCACGCCGGCGCGCGTGGTGTATACCACCCAAGACGTCACGGTGATGAAGACCCGCGAGAAGCAGTTGCAGCAGGCTATGGAGGACTCCTATCGCGCCGCCATCGCCGCCAACAACGCCAAGAGCGACTTCCTCTCGCGCATGAGCCACGATATCCGCACCCCCATGAACGCCATCATCGGTATGACCGAGCTGGCGCGCATGAGCGGGCGCGACTGGGAGCGCGTGGACGACTGCCTGGCGAAGATCACCTTGTCGAGCAACCATCTGCTGGGGCTGATCAACGAGGTGCTCGATCTGTCCATGATCGAGAACGGCCGTTTGGTGCTGAACATGGGCATGGTGGATCTGCGCGCGCTGGTGGACGAGATGGAGACTATGTTCGCCCAGTGCTGTGAGGAGTCCGGCCTCCGCTTCGCGGTGGACGTGCGGCACCTGATCCATCCCATCGTGCAGTCCGATGCCCTGCGCCTTCAGCAGATTTTCACGAACATGCTGGGCAACGCCGTGAAGTTCACGTCGACCGGTGGCTCCATCACGCTGCGCCTCATCGAGCATCCGGTGCGCATCGAGGGCTGCAGCGACTACGAGTTCATCTTCTCCGACACCGGCTGCGGTATGGATCCGGCCTTCGTCGAGCACGTCTTCGAGCCATTCACCCGCGAGCACGATTCGCGCACCGAGCACGTGGAGGGCACCGGCTTGGGCCTGTCCATCGTGCAGAGCGTCGTATCGCTCATGAGCGGCACTATCGATGTGGAAAGCGAGCCGGGGCGCGGCACTACCTTCACCGTGCATTTGAATCTGCGCCACGGAACCTCGGCGCGGAAGGGGAACGTGACCCATGTGGAGCGCGCGGATGCGCAGGACGCCGCCAAGGCGGGCGCGCCGTCGGTGGCGGCGGGGCCCGCAGACGGTGCGGTCGCTGCGGAGGCTTCCGCTGGCGGGGGCGTTTCTGCCGGTGCCCCCGGTGCCCCTGGCGCCCCCGGTGCCGCCGACGTTGCGGCTGCCGAGGTGCCGGCTTCCGAAGGTGTTCCCGCCCCCGCCGCCGACCCGCTGCCCGGTGCCTGCGCTCTGCTGGTGGAAGACAACGAGCTGAACAGCGAGATCGCCGCCGCTTTGCTGGAATCCCTCGGCATGACCGTAGAATGCGCCTTCGACGGCCAGGAGGCCCTGGCTATGTTGGAGGCCGCCGAGCCCGGCCACTTCGCCGTGGTGCTCATGGACATCCAGATGCCGGTGATGAACGGCCTGGAGGCCACGCGCTGCATCCGCGCGAGCGAGCGCGCCGACCTGCGCGATCTGCCTGTGGTGGTGCTGTCGGCCAACGCCTTTGCCGAGGACGTGCTGGAATCGAAGCGCGCCGGGGCCGACGACCACCTTTCCAAGCCCATCAGCATTAAGGATCTGGCCGCCACCCTGCGCGGAATCCTCGGGTAGCGCGCCCCTTCCCAGTGTTAAGATAGCCAGCACGTATATTCGAGGGAAGCGGCGGCGTCATTGGCCGCCCGTCTTCCGGATAGGAGCACCGATTCCTCATGGCTAAGGGAACCTTCGGCGTCACCACGCCCATCTACTACATCAACGCCGCGCCCCACCTGGGCACCGCCTACACCACGGTGGCGGCCGACACCATCGCGCGCTACCAGCGCATGAACGGCTACGACGTGTCGTTTGTCACCGGCACCGACGAGCACGGCCAGAAGATCGCCGAGACCGCCGAGAAGAACGCCATGACCCCCCAGGCTTGGTGCGATTCTTTGGCCCCGGCCTTCACCGACGCGTGGAAGACGCTGAATATCGACTACACCGACTTCGTCCGCACCACCGAGGACCGCCAGACCCGCGCGGTGCAGAAGTTCTGGAGCGCCCTGCACGATGCCGGCTGGCTGTACAAGAGCGCCTATGAGGGCTGGTACTGCGTCCACGAGGAGACCTACTACGCCGAGAGCGACCTGGAGAAGAACGACGAGGGCGAGTTCGTCTGCCCCGACTGCAAGCGCCCGGTGCGCTACGAGGCCTCCGGCGAGGAGAACTGGTTCTTCAAGCTGTCCGAGTTCCAGGACCGCCTGCTGGCCTTCTACGACGAGCACCCCGACTTCATCCGCCCCGTCACGCGCCGAAACGAGATCGTCTCCTTCGTGAAGGGCGGCCTGAACGACCTGTCCATCTCCCGTTCCAGCTTCGACTGGGGCATTCCCGTGCCGTGGGATGAGGGCCACGTGTTCTACGTGTGGGCCGATGCGCTCCTCGCGTACCTTACCGGCAATGGCTACGGCGACGCTGAGCGCGCCGGCGAGTTCGACCGTCGCTGGCCCATCCAGTACCACTTCGTGGGCAAGGACATCACGCGCTTCCACTGCGTGATCTGGCCGGCCATGCTCATGGCCGCCGGCATGCCCATCACCCACACGGTGTTCGGCCACGGTTTCCTGCTCACCAAGGGCGAGAAGATGTCGAAGTCCAAGGGCAACGGGCTTATGCCCGCCGATCTGGTGAAGGTCTTCGGCGTGGACGCCTACCGCTACTACTTTATGAGCGACGTGCAGTTCGGCCACGACGGCTCCATTTCCATGGAGCGCATGGTGCAGGTGTACAACGCCGATCTGGCCAACACCTGGGGCAACCTGGTTTCTCGCGTGACCAACATGACCACGAAGTACTTCGAGGGCCGCGTGCCCGAGGCGCCGGCCGCCGCGGCCGAGAACCCCCTGCGCGAGATCGCCGATACGCTGTACGCGGACTATGACGCCTGCATGGCCGAGGTGGACTTCACCGGGGCGGCCGCGGCCGTGCAGAAGCTCGCGAGCCGCGTGAACCTCTACGTGGAGGAAAGCGCCCCGTGGGCTTTGGCCAAAGATCCCGCGCGTGCCGACGAGCTGGCCGGTGTGCTGTACAACTGTCTGGAGGCCATCCGCATCATCGCGCTGTACATGGCGCCGTTCATGCCCAACACCTCGGCCGAGGTGTTTTGCCGCCTGGGTCTGGGGGACATCCTGGCCGTTACCGATATCCAGGACGAGACGGCCTGGGGCCTTCTGCCCGCCGGCAACGCCGTGGAAGTGGGGGAGCCGCTGTTCCCGCGCCTGGACGTTGACAACCTTCCCGAACTGTAGCGGTTGCAGCCCTATTCGCCGAAGTCAGCTAGAGGAAACATGATGAGTGAAGAAGAGCCCTTATTCGAGGATGCGACGTTCTATCAGAAGCGGAAGCACGGACAGTGGTGCGCCGTGGAGGCGCCGGTGATGGAGGGGCCCGTGGCCGACACCCACGCGCATCTCCAGATGATGCGCGACCCGGCCCTGTCGCTGGCCCGGGCCGGCGCGCACCACGTGGGCTTTGTGGAGGCCATCGTGGATCCCGCCGACGACGGTTTCGCCACCTTCGGCGCGCTGCCGGGTTGGCTGATGGAAGCGGCCGGCGATTTGCGCCGCATCACGAGCGAGCCGGGCGAGGACGTGCACGGCTGCGTGGTGGCTCTGCCCCGGGTGCGCATCGCTGCGGGCGTGCATCCGCACAACGCGAGCATGTTCACGCCCGAGCTGGAGGCGGCTCTGGTGGCGCGCCTGGCCGACCGCCGCGTCAGCGCCGTGGGCGAGATCGGGCTCGACTACCACTACGACCTGTCGCCGCGCGAGGTGCAGCGCGAGGTGTTCCGCACCCAGCTGCGCCTGGCGAAGGCCGCGGGGCTGCCGGTCTGCCTGCACATGCGCGAGGCCCACGACGACGGGTTCGCCATCTTGTCCGAGGAGGGCTTTCCCGAGGCGGGGACCCTGCTGCACTGCTTCAACCTGGACGCGGCCGAGGTGGCCCGCTGGGTGGAGGCCGGCTGCTACATCGCCTTCGGCGGTCCGCTCACCTTCAAGAAGGCCGACGAGGTGCGCGAGGCGGCGCGCGCGGTGCCGATCGACCGCCTGCTCACGGAAACTGACGCGCCCTACATGACGCCCGAGCCCCTGCGCGGCGCCCTGTGCGGGCCGGCCCACGTGGTCTGGACGGCCGACGTGCTCTGCGACGTGCTAGGCGCTGCCACGGCCGATGAGCGCCGCGCGCTGCTGACCCAGCTGTACGCCAATGCCACGGGGCTGCTCAACCGCGAGCCCACGGCCTGGCAGCTGTCCGCCGCCTCGGAATCAGAAGAGAGGGCCCATGCATAGAGTCATCCTGCACGGCTCGTGTCGTGTCGACGGTCGCAGCGCCGCTCTGGCCGACGAGCTGTTCAACGCCTGCATCGAGGAGTGCCCCGACGACGGCGTGTCCATCGTGTCGGTGGCGAGCACGCCTATCCAGCCCTGCACGGGATGCGACCAGTGCCGCGATGAGGCCGACGAGCCCATCCACGTGTTCCAGGAGGGTGATCCGCTGCTGCCCTGCGAGACCGTGGTGGAATCCGGCGCGCTGTTCCATCCCTGCGTCATCGACGATGACATGAACGAGGTGCGCAAGCACCTGGATGCGGCCGACGAGCTGATCGTGGTGTGCCCGGTGTACTTCGCCGGCGTGCCGGCCCAGATGAAGGCCCTGCTCGACCGCTTGCAGCCCTACTACTACACCGACCTGCGCACGCGTCCGAAGCGCCCTGCGGTCATCCATGTGGTGGGCGCGGGCGGCGACCCCCACGGCTTCGAGCCGCTCATCGGCACCCTGCGCTCGGCCCTGTCGGTCGCGGGCTTCACCGTGGAGCTGGTACTCGACTGGGTGGGGAAGATCCGCGCCAACGGCGAGATCACCGCCGAAGCTGAGGAATATCCCTTGCCCCCCATAGGTGGTTTCGGCGCCCTGGCCCGGGAAGACGCCGACGAGGATGCCGCTGGCGATGGGGCCGATGCCGACGACGGGGATGATGTTGACGCCGCCCGGGACGACGCTTGGGACGACGCTTGGGACGACGCCGACGCCAATCGATCCACATCCCGCGCCAAGCTCTCGGTCAGCCAAGTCCCCTCCCCGCAGAACGCCATCTCGGCCGACGGTAACGGCACTGGTCGCGCCCAGGGTCGCAAGGCCCATTCCCGCAACAACCGCAAGTCGGGAGGCAAGGGCGGCCCCGCCTACGGCAAGAAGAACGCCAAGAAGAAGGGTAACGGCCGTGGCGGCCATCGCTAGCGGATCTGCTCCCGAGGGCCGCGCCGGCGACGACGGGCGCCTCTCGCCCCTTTCCACCCCCAGCGCCACGCGGCTCGTGCTGGAGGCCCACGGCATCGGCACCAAGTACACCCTGGGCCAGAACTTTCTCGTGAACGACGATGTGCTGAAAAAGATCGTCGCCCTGGCCGAGGTGGGCGAGGCCGACCGCATCCTGGAAGTGGGCCCCGGCATCGGCACTCTGACCATCGCGCTTCTCAAACACGCCGCTCGTGTCGTGGCCGTCGAGCGCGATCCCGATCTGCCCGCCGTACTGGCCGACACACTGCATCCCTGGCGCGATCGCTTCGCCCTTATCGAGAAGGACGCCCTCGATCTGGTCGCCGCCGATATGGCCGCGCCCTGGCCGAACAAGCTTGTGTCGAATCTGCCCTACGCTGTGGCTGCCACCGTGGTGCTCGACTACTTCCAGCAGTTCCCCTTCGTGGATTCCGCCACCGTCATGGTGCAGAAGGAGGTGGCCGACCGCATGGCCGCCGAGCGCGGTACGAAGAACTACGGTGCCTACACCGTGAAGCTCGGCCTGTACGCCGAGCCCGCGGGACGCTTCACCGTGGGGCCGGGCAACTTCTTCCCGCCGCCGCGCGTGGATTCCGCGGTCATCCGCCTGAACCGCCGCGTGCCGCTGATGGCCGACGGCAGCCCCGCATCCCCGGCCGTTATTGCCGCCGCGGGCCTTATGGCCGATGCCGCTTTCGCCAACCGCCGCAAGACCTTGGCGAACTCCTGCAAGACGTTCTTCACCGGTCGCGGCACCATCGCGCTGGCCCTGCCGGCCGAGACGTGCCCCGCCGCGGCTGCGCCCCATGCTTCCGGCGCCTCGGCCCCGCTGGCTGTCGACGGCCCCGCTGCGGCGACCCAACTGCCTGCGCTGTTCGAGGCGGCGGCCGTCGATCCGAAGCGTCGCGGCGAAACCCTCAGCCAGCAGGAATTTCTCAGCTTGGGCGCCGCGCTTCTCGCCAGCGACGCCATGGTATACAATGTCAGGCTCAACTAAACGCAGCCGAAGCGCCCGCAGTGCTTCGGGCCACGGGGCCGCCTCCGCATCAGTGCGGCCCCTATAGAGAAGGGCGGTGCCTATGGCCGCGCAAGCAGGGAAGAAGGGACGCGCGAAGCGCCTGGTGATCGCAGGCCTGATCTTGGCGGCCCTCGCGGCGGCCGGCGTGGGCCTCGCCATTGTGTCGACGAGCCAGTCCGCGGCGCCCGATTACGGCGCCGGCATGGCCGTGGAGAACGAGCCCACGCGCCCCCAGCAGCCCAAGCCCGAGGCCGAGAAGCCCGCGACGACCCCCGAGCCCGAGTCCGAGGCCGAGGAGGCGTCCGAAGAGCCCGCACGGCCTCTGGCCACGCCGTCGGCCAACGGCGCGCTTGCGGTGCAGGGCTCGCAGCTGGTGGATGCCGCGGGCAACCCCGTGCAGTTGCGCGGGGTATCCACCCACGGCTTGGCGTGGTTTCCCCAGTACGTGAATCAGCCGCTGTTCACCGAGCTGCGCGAGGACTGGGGCGCCAACGTGGTGCGCCTGGCCCTGTACTCGGCCGAATCGGGCGGCTACGCCACCGACGGGGAGCGCAGCAAGCTGCGCGATCTGGTGATGCGAGGTGTGGAGTACGCCACCGCCGCCGACATGTACGCGGTGGTGGACTGGCACACGCTTTCGGACACTAATCCCTGGACCAATGAATGGGTAGCCTCCGACTTCTTCGCCATTGTCTCGCGCGACCTGGCTGGCTACGACAATGTGATCTACGAGATCTGCAACGAGCCTAACGGCGCTACCACCTGGGCCGACATCAAGTCCTATGCCGAAACCGTCATCCCCATCATTCGCGCCAACGATCCCGATGCCGTTATCATCGTGGGCACGCCCACCTGGTCCCAGGACGTGGAGCCCGCCGCGGCCGATCCCCTGGCCGACCCCAACGTTATGTACGCCATGCACTTCTACGCGGCCACCCACCAAGACGACCTGCGCAACCGCCTGCGTACGGCCGTGGAAGGCGGCCTGCCGGTGTTCGTGTCCGAGTTCGGCATCTGCGAGGCATCCGGCGACGGTGCCATCGACTACGACTCGGCCGATGCCTGGGTGCGCCTTATGGACGAGCTGAACGTCAGCTACATCTGCTGGAACCTTTCCAATAAGAGCGAGAAGTCGGCCCTGTTCAAACCCGATGTGGCGAAGACGAGTGAGTTTTCCCTGGACGATCTGAGCGAAGAGGGCCTGTGGCTCGTGGATACCCTGCGCGGTCCTGGCTTCGACCGCAAGGAAGTGCAGCTGGCCCGCGCCGACAAGAAGCCCAACACCAAGGACTCGGCCATGATGGCCTTCGCCGAGGACACCATCCAGTGGCAGCTGAACGTGACCGATACTTGGGAGCAGGACGGCCGCACCTTCTTCAAGTACGAGATGGTGGGCAACAACTACGGCGCCGGCACCGAGGCCTGGTCGGTCACCATCCCCTTCAGCGCCGATCTGCTGCTGGAAGATAGCTGGAACTGCCAGGCGACCGCCGATGCCAACGAGCTGACCGTGGCCAGCGATGCGAATAACGGCAAGGTGGCCGCCGGCGCCTATGTGCGCAACGTCGGCTTCATCGTCAGCGGCCCCGCCAATCTCGCCGTCGTGGATCTGTAGAGTCGCTGCCCGCTGCTTTCCCATGGAAGTCGCCGAAAGTGGCGCTGGATTTCGAAAAATTGGCGGGGTGCGTATACTTTCCGCAATTCAGTGCCATTTGTTGTACGGGTTGGAACTGTTTTCCCTGGTGGAGGCATTCGAGCGAGAAAAGTATCGGGAATTTCGGACGAGCGCTGCATACTTTTCGCAATCCAGCGCCACTTTCAAAGACATTTTTTTGAAGTGGGGCGAAATGATGGGCACAGGCGCGATGGGTTCTGCGCGGCGAGTCCGGCGCTGCATGGGCATGTCAGGGCGGCGGCTTGACGATGCGGTGGCTTGTTGGTGCGGCGGCTTGACGATGCGGCGGCTCGCGTCGCGATTTGATATCGGGTTCTCCGCTTGCGGGGATGCGCTCCGAGGTGATTGCTTCTTCGGTGCTACCGCAGTGCCAGCGGCTCCGATAAAGTGCGGAAAGGATGCGAGAGGGGCCAAGGCGCAGCCCATGCGTTACGTGTCGTGCT
Organism: Adlercreutzia mucosicola DSM 19490; assembly: GCF_000422625.1. Taxonomy (GTDB): domain Bacteria; phylum Actinomycetota; class Coriobacteriia; order Coriobacteriales; family Eggerthellaceae; genus Adlercreutzia; species Adlercreutzia mucosicola. The sequence goes on from NZ_AUGK01000004.1 coordinate 14,104, forward strand.
AGCATAATGGGGCCAATTCAACGGGAAGGGGAGGGTCGTGGACCGAAACACTGGCTTGATCGCATCGGCAATGTCGTTTGAGCAGTCAGAAAACGCCGGGGTGGGCGTTGAGCAAGCTCCCTTAGCGATGCCTGCCGCGCCGGCATCTCCGGCAGCGGCCGGCGCGGCGGGGCCGCGGGTGCGGTTGGCGACGGTGGCCGATGCGGCGGGGGTGCTCGCGGTATACGCGCCCTATATCGAGGACACGGTCATCACCTTCGAAACGACGGTGCCTTCGCTGCCGGCGTTCACCGTGCGCATGGAGGATATCATCGGCGACTATCCCTATCTGGTGGTGGAGGAGGCTGGCGTCATTCTCGGCTACGCCTATGCCCATCGCATCGGCGAGCGCGCGGCCTTTGCGTGGAACGCCGAAGTGTCCATCTACTTCGCCCCCGCCTGCACCGGCCGCGGTTGGGGCAGCGTCCTGTTGCGGGCGCTGTTGGATCTGCTGGCGCTGCAGGGGGTGCGCACGGCCTACAGCCTCATCACCGTACCCAACGAGGCCAGCCTGCGCCTCCACGAGAAGCGGGGCTTCACCGCCATGGGCACTCAAACCTGCGCTGGCTTCAAGCACGGTGCCTGGCACGATGTCGCCTGGCTCCACAAACCCCTTGGCTCCTTCGAGGGCACCCCGGCCCCGGTGACCCCCTTTGCCCAGCTGGAGACCGTCGCGGTAGCCGAAATCCTCGCCCAGGCCCAAGCCGCCCTCGGTTAGGGATTTAACCGTCGCCCTGTTGCCCGGGCTCCGCGGGCGATCGCTCGCCTGCTTTCGGGGTGGTGTGGAACAGACGGGCATGCATCCAGCGGTGATCGAGGCGATTCGTTTGAGCGCTCAGCGGTGCGGGTTGCGCGCCGTTACGTTGTTCGGCTCGCGAGCTCGCGGGGAACAACGGCCGAAAAGCGATATCGACCTGGCCTTGTCGGGCGGCGATCAGGTGCGTTTCGCGCTTGATGTGGAAGAAAATGTCCCCACCTTGCCTTCATTCGACTTCGTGGATCTCGACGGCTCCGTTCAGCAGGAATTGCGCGAGACCGTTGCGCGGGAAGGGCGGCTCAGCTACGAAGAAGTACGATAATTTCGCCAGCCATCTTGTCGTGCTCGCCCGGGCCGGCGAATCGGTGTCCGTGGCTGAGGCCCGTTCCGCTCCGTTCAGGACCGCCCCCGCCCTGCGGGGCTTTTCTGCGGGATTCGGGGGCCGTGGGGTGACCGAGCTGAGGTTCTCGTGTATCGTGGAAGAGATATCTATCGGCGGGGAATGCGAGGCGTTATGTCGTTCGTGGAGTTTCGCGATGTAAGCAAGGTGTACCAGATGGGCGAGGTGGAAGTGGCCGCAGTGCGCGACATGAGCTTCCAGATCGAACAGGGCGAGTTCGTGGTGATCGTGGGGCCGTCGGGCGCCGGCAAGACCACGCTTCTGAATATGCTCGGCGGCATGGATAGCTGCACGTCGGGCACTATTCTGCTCGACGGTGCCGAGGTCAGCTCGTTTTCCCGCAAGCAGCTGACGAAGTACCGCCGCTATGACATCGGCTTTGTCTTCCAGTTCTACAATCTGGTGTCGAATCTGTCGGCCCGCGAGAACGTGGAACTGGCCTCGCAGATCTGCAAGAACCCCCTGCCCGCCGACGAGGTGCTAGCCGCCGTGGGCCTCGAGGCGCGCGTGCGCAATTTCCCCGGGCAGTTATCGGGCGGCGAGCAGCAGCGCGTGGCCATCGCCCGCGCCTTGGCGAAGAATCCCAAGCTGCTGTTGTGCGACGAGCCCACGGGTGCTCTGGACTACGAGACGGGCAAGGCCATTCTGAAGCTTTTGCAGGACACCTGTCGCGAGACGGGCCGCACTGTGGTGGTGGTCACGCACAATTCCGCGTTCTGCGCCATCGCCGACCGCGTCATCCACGTGCGCGAGGGGTCGGTGGCCGCTGTGGAGATCAACGAGGCGCCCCTGTCCGCCGAGGTGCTGGAATGGTAGGGGTTCGCGCCATTCGCGCCGGCGGCGTTTGCGCCGTCCGCGCCAGCGGTGCTGCCCGTGGGACCGAAAGCTTCGTTCGCGCTCGCCTTACGCCGAGGGCGGTGCGCCGATGAAGGCCTTCAACAAGGATATTGCGCGGTCGATCCGTCACTCGCTCGGTCGCTTTATCGCCATTGCCGCCATCGTGGCCCTGGGCACGGGTTTCTACGCGGGCCTGCGCATGACGGCTCCCGACATGAAGATGGCCGCCGACGCCTACTACGACGGCACCTCGCTCATGGACATCCGCGTGGTGTCCACCCTGGGCCTTACCGACGAGGACATCGAGGCGTTGCGCCAGGTGGATGGCGTGGCCCACGTGATGGCCGCCTACTCGGCCGATGTGCTGGCCAGCTTGAACGGCGACCAGTACGTGATGCGCGTCCATTCCCTGCCCGCTACCGCGGCTGCAAGCCAGAAGGGCGACGGGGCGGCCATCGTCTCCGACGACGGCGACTACCTCAACCGGCTCGATCTGGTGGAGGGCCGCTGGCCCGAGGCGCCGGGGGAGTGCGTCGTGTTCAACGACAAGGTGATGAGCGGGCCGGCTGCCCTGGGCGACACCATCACCGTGGATACGACGGTGGGCGACGTGGACGACACGCTGTCACGCACCGAGTTCACCATTGTGGGGCGCGTGCATTCGCCGCTCTACGTCAGCTCCACCGCCATGGGCACCACTACCATCGGGTCGGGCACCATCCAGCAGTTCATGTACGTGCTGCCCGAGGACTTCAGTCCCGATTTGCCCTACGTGGAGGCCTACCTCACCGTGGACGGAGCCGCCGAGCTGCCGGCCGACAGCGCGGCCTACGAGCAGCGCGTCGGGGAAGTGGTGGACGCCATCGAGGCCATCGCTCCCGAGCGCGAGGAGGCGCGCGTGGTCGGCCTGCAGGCCGAGGCCCAGGTCGAGCTGGACAAGGCCCGCATAGAATACGAGAACGAAGAGCTGAGGGCCCAGACCGAGCTGGGCGACGCCCGCGCTCAGCTGGACGAGGCGAAGGCCGAGCTTGACGAGGGGCAGCGCAAGCTGGATGCCGCTGCGGCCACGTTGGGCCAGAGCGAGCGCAAGATCAAAGACGGCGAGAAAGAGTACATCCAGGGCGGCGAGGAGCTGAAGAACCGTCGCGCCGAGACCGAGACCCAGTTCGCCGAGGCCCAGGTCGCCATCGACGCCAACGAGGCCAACCTGGCCGAGGCTCAGGCGGCCCTGCCCGGTTTGCAGGAATCCCTGGCCCAGGTGACGGCGGCGCTCGCGAATCCCGGCCTGCCCGCCGACCAGCGCGCGCAACTCGAAGCCCAGAAGACCGAGCTGGAAGCGGCCATTGCCGATATCGAGCAGGCCGCGGTGGCTCTGGACGAGGCCAAGCAGAGCATGGCCACCGAGCGCGCCCGCGCCGATGAGTACCTCGCCGTCGCCCAGCGCCAGCTGGACACGGCCAAGCTGGACATCGAAGAGGGTAAGAAGCGCCTGGAAGAGGGCCGTGCTGAGTACGAGCAGGCCAAGGCCGACCTGGAAGCGGGCCGTGCCGAGTACGAGCAGGGCGTGGCCGACTACGACGTGGCGGCTACCGAGGCCAACGAACAGCTGGACGCCGCCGAGCGCGAGCTGGCCGAGGCCCAGGAGAAGATCAACGACATCGAGCCGCCCGACTGGCTCGTCATGGACCGCGCCAAGAACTTCGGGCTGGTCAGCTTCGAGAACGACACCGAGCGCATCGATGCCATCGCATCGTTTTTCCCCTTCATCTTCTTCTTGGTGGCCGCCCTCGTGGCCCTGACCACCATGACGCGCATGGTAGAGGAAGAGCGCATGCTCATCGGCACCTTCAAGGCTCTGGGCTACTCGCGCGGGCGCATCACGTCGAAGTACCTGCTGTACGCCGCCCTGGCCGCGGGTGTGGGCAGCGTGGTGGGCATCGCCGTGCTGTCGCAGGTGCTGCCCTGGGTGATCATGGAGGCTTACTCCATTGTGTACTACGTGCCCCGCGGCGCCATGCCCGTAGACGCCGGCATCGCGGCCGCCGCGGCCGGCTTCGGCGTGGGCATCACGCTTCTGGCCACCTGGGCCGCCGCCGCGGCCACCCTGCGGGAGAGCCCTGCGGCGCTGATGCGGCCGCCGGCGCCGAAGGCCGGCAAGCGCATCCTCTTGGAGCGCATCGGGCCGGTGTGGCGGCGCCTGTCGTTCTCGTGGAAGGTCACCTTCCGCAACATCTTCCGCTACAAGCGCCGCCTGTTCATGACCTGCGTGGGCATCGCCGGCTGCACGGCCCTGCTGCTGACGGGCCTGGGGCTGCAGAACTCCATCAACGACATCATCGACGTGCAGTACGGCGAGCTGGTGGACTACAACGTGGTCATCTCCGAGAAGGACGGCGCCACCGAGTCGGAGCGGGCCGAGGCCGCCGCGCTCATGGATGACAAGGCCGTGCTGCCCGTGAGCGTGCGGGCCACCGAGGAATCGATGATCGCCCAGGGCGCCGACGGCACCGAGGCCATGACCACCATCGTGGCCCCCGACGATTCGCTGGCCTTCGAGGGCCTGTGGACCTTCCGCACGCGCACTGGCCACGAAACGGTACCGCTGACCAACGACGGTGCCGTGATCACCGAGAAGCTGGCATCGAAGTTGGGCCTTGCGGTGGGGGGCACGCTCACCTTTGCCGAGCAGGACGATTTGGGCAATGCCACGGCGAAGACCTTCGAGGTGCCCGTGGCGGGCATCATCGAGAACTACATCGGCGACTACGCCTTCATGACCCCGGCCACCTTCGAGCGCGTCTTCGGGAAGGAGCCGACGAACCTGACGGTGTACGCCCAGGCCACAAGCGATGAGGGGCAGCGCCAGGCTTTAAGCGATGCCCTGCGGGCCACGGGCGCGGTGGACACGGTGGCCTACAACGACGAGATCATCGCCTCCTACAAGCAGATGCTGCGGTCGGTGAACATGGTCGTGGTGGTGCTCGTGGTGGCCGCGGCGGCGCTTGCGTTCATCGTGCTGTACAACCTCACGAACATCAACATTACCGAGCGAGCGCGCGAGATCGCCACGCTGAAGGTGCTGGGATTCACGCCCCACGAGGTGAATGCCTACATCTTCCGCGAGATCGTGCTGCTGACGATACTGGGAGCCGTGGTGGGCCTGGGGCTCGGCGTGGTGCTGGAGAGTTTCGTGGTGGTCACGGCCGAGGTGGACCAGGTGATGTTCGGCCGCACGATTCACTGGCCCAGCTACGGAATCGCCTTCGCCCTGACCATGGTGTTCACCGCTATCGTCATGCTGGTCATGCGTCCCAAGCTGGCCAAGATCGATATGGTGGAGAGTTTGAAGTCCAACGAGTAGAGGGACGGGCGCCCCACAATTGAGGGGGCGACCCTGTAGGGGCGGGCTTTAGCCCGCCCGCGACCGAGGTGGCCCCCTTACTTCGTGATCTTGCCCTGCTCGACCCACCGACGGATGCGGTAGGTCACGCCCAGCTCGTCGCAGATGGCCCGGCAGGCGGCCTCTTCTTCGGGGGTGAGGGTGGTTTCCACGGTGGTCATGGTCACGTCGGGCACATAGCGGCGGACCTCACGGGCGAAATCCAGCATGGCGGGGAAGGCCTCCGCGCCGAATCGGCTGCGCGTGAGCTCGGCGTAGCGGACGGGATTCGGCGTGTTCAGCGAGATGGACACTGCGTCCACCAGCCCCGCGAACTCCGGCGCGATGTCACGCCCGTTAATGAGCGAGCCCTGGCCGTTGGTGTTCACGCGCACGGGCAGCCCGTAGGTCTCCTTCACATAGGCGGCCACCTGCTTCAGCGCCTCCCAGGCCTCGGTGGGCTCGCCGAAGCCGCAGAAGACCACTTCGTCGTAGCGGCTCATATCGAACTTCGCGAACTCGTCGCGCACTTCCTCGAACGTGGGCTCGCGTTCAAGCCACAGGCTGTCCGATCCGCACACGCCCTCGCCCTGGCTGCGCAGGCAGAATGTGCAGCGGCACGAGCAGCGGTTCGTCAGGTTCACGTACAGGCCGTCATACACCTCGTACAGCATGGTCATGGCGCGTGTCATAGCTGTGTCTCCTTCGGCTTCTCCTCATCCAACGGATTGTCTCTGGCTAGTCCAATTCCCGAATAACTTCCTCGAAGGCCACCCCGTCGGTTACGGGAATGCCCAGCTGCGCCGAGCGCTCGATGCAGCGCCCGATGAACGCGGCGGCCTTCTCCACCGACGTCGGCAGCGGCACGCCATTCACCGCGTCGGCGGCGATGATGGCCGCGAACACGTCTCCCGTGCCCGAGCGGTCGCCGCCGCACTGGGGCGTGGCCACGGTGAAGGTGCCGCGTCCGCGCTCGTAGCCCACGTTCACCACCTGCCCGTCGCGCACGTTGCCGGTAATCACCACGCGCGCCGGCCCCATGGCGGCCACGCGCTCGGCCAGCTCTTCCACTTCGGCCAAGGTGGCGCCGGTGCGGTAGGGCTCGCCCAGCAGGATGCAGGCTTCGGTCAGGTTCGGTGTCACGATGTCGGCGCGGGCCACCAGCTCGCCCATGCGCGCGCACATCTCGGGTGTGTAGGTGGCGTAGGGGCGCCCGTAATCGCCCATCACCGGATCGACCACCACCACGGTACCGTCCGTCGCGAATTCGCGGATGAACCCGTCGACGATGGCGATCTGGTCGGCCGAGCCGAGGAATCCCGTGCAGATGCCCGCGAACTGCAGGCCCAACTTGCGCCATTCGGCGATGTGCGCGTCCATGTGCGCGGTGAAATCCTGGATGCTGAAGCTGTCGAACATGGTGTGGTTGGAAAGCACCGCCGTGGGCAGCGGGCAGCACTGCACGCCCAGATGCGAGATGATCGGCAGCTGCACGGCCACCGAGCAACGGCCGAAGCCGGTGTAGTCGTTCACGAGGGCGATCTTCTTTTGTCGGTTGTGCGGCACGGGGCCTCCCTTCGGGGCGATGCCCTTTTCTGCTTTCTTAGGGGGTGCCTCCCATCATAGGCTTTGATGTTGCCCTGGGGTTTCGAAATTCTTCGGCGTTGGGAGGCCGTCCGCCAACGGCAGAGGCGGGGGCTCCGTGCGGCTGGTTGTCAGGCAGGGGGCGATTATGGGGCCGGGAAGGTCGCCAGGCCAGGGAGGACTGGTTTTCGTGGGGGCAGCCTTCAGGGCCGCCTGCGGTTGAGGGCGTTCCGCATCTGACGGCTCCTCTTAAGAATTCGGAAAGATTCTCCTAAGGAAAACTAAGGATTCCGAGTATGGTGATTAATCTTTGGGTTTCATAGGCTATGGTTAGGCCTCAAAAGGGCTGCTCCTAGGGGGAATGTCAATAAAATAAGAGGAGGGTACGCTATGACGAATTATCTCGAAAAAGTACGTGAAACGTCAGCGATGAGCCGCCGTAACTTCATAAAGGCGAGTGCCGCGGCCACGGCCGCTCTGACGGCGACGGGTCTTACGGGTTGCGCGAACCAGGTGAAGACGGCCGATACGGGCGAGGCCGGCCCGAACGTGGGCTCGGATGGCCGCAACCTGGTGGACGGCACCTGGGTGAGCGCCGCGTGCTGGCACAACTGCGGCGGTCGCTGTGTGAACAAGGTGCTCGTGCAGGACGGCGTCGTGGTGCGCCAGAAGACCGACGACACCCACGAGGATAGCTATGACCATCCCCAGATGCGCGGCTGCGGACGCGGCCGCTCCCAACGCCAGCAGGTGTTCTCGGCCGATCGCCTGAAGTACCCCATGAAGCGCAAACACTGGGAGCCGCTCACCGGCGGCGACAAGAGCCTGCGCGGCATCGATGAGTGGGAGCGCATCAGCTGGGATGAAGCCCTCACCTACGTGGCCGATGAGATCAAACATGTGATGGACGCCTATGGCCCGCGAGCTATCTACTGTCCTGGCGGCGACGACATCTTTCGCACGCTTGCACTGAACGGCGGCTACACCTATTCCCACTCCACGAGTTCGGTGGGCAACTGGGCGTGGTTGCACAACTATGGTTATGGCTTCATCGGCTTGGAGGGCAACGATCGCTATGATTTGTTCAACAGCGATTATGTGGTGATGTTCGGCAGCAATCCCGCATGGAGCTCGGCAGGCAATCCCAGCTGGTTCTACAAGCACCTTAAGGATGCCGGTGTGAAGTTCATCGCCATCGACCCTTTCTTCAACGACAGCTACGACTTGCTGGACGCGGAATGGATCCCCGTCTACCCTGGTTCGGATGCGGCGCTTCTGCTCGGTGTGGCCCATACCATGTTGGCAGAGGATGGCGAGAAGGGCCTTATCGATTGGGATTTTCTGCACACCTATGCGTCGGGTTTCGATGCGGAATCGATGCCCGAGGGGGCCGATCCCAAGGAGAACTTCATGGATTACGTCCTGGGTACCTACGACGGGGTTCCCAAGACAGCCGAATGGGCGACCGAGCATTGCGGGGCTGCGCCCGAGGCTATCCGCAAGCTTGCCGAAGTGATGGGCAAGGCCAACAACGTCAATTTATTCTCGGCTTTCGCGCCGGGACGCATTATCAACGCCGAGTACTTCCCGGCTATCTTCGCCACGGTGGGACTCATGGGCGGTCATATCGGCAAGCCGGGTAACAGTGTGACAACCTCCTCCAATTCATGGGCGGCCAACTCGCGCACCGATATGTTCGTGGCGGGGCAAACGGGACTTGAGCCGTTGCCGAACCCCATTGACGACATGATCAACGACGTGGACGCATGGGACGCCATTTTGGAAGGAAAGTACCTGCACACGGGCATGACCTATCTCTTCCAGCCAGGTGAGGTGCGCGACATCGATATCCATATCATCTACCACGGTGGCCTGAATGGCGGTAGCGTCGGTACCGAGGTATGCAGCTTGCAGACGAAGCCGAACCTCAACAAGGGCATTGAGGTGCATCGCAAAGTCGATTTCGTCGTTACCCAGGCCTACACCTACAACACCGATGCGCGCTATTCCGACATCGTGCTGCCGGTGACCACGGAATGGGAGCGCGAGGGTCGTTTGTTCAACTACCAGAAAGAGGCGATGATCGCTTACGGAAAGGTGTGCGAGCCTCTCTTCGAGGCGAAGAGCGACCAGCAGGTGGCTCGCGAGCTGGCGGAGAAGCTGGGCTTGAATCCCGATGACGCCTTCCCCATCAGCGAGAAGCAGCAGTACTTCAATCAGCTGGCTACAGCCGCCTTGCTGGACGAAACGGGCACGCCGCAGCCTGTGGCCACGATCACCCAGGAGGATATCGATGCCTGGGGCGTGGAAGGGACGCCTCAAGAGGGGCTGATCCCCCTGCAGCAATGGATCGACCAGGGCGTGTTCTCGGTGCCGCGCTCCAAGGACGACGCCTATGCTGCCTGCATCGGCTACGCTGCGTTCATCGAAGACCCCGTGGCCAATCCGCGTCCCACAGCGAGCGGTAAGTTCGAGATCTACTCGCCGACGGTGCGCGATATGTTCGCGAGCACGACGCGGGAGAACGGCGTTGCCTCGGCCACGCCAGTGTGGCAGCCTATTCTCGATGGCTATGAGGGCTCCTTCGCCAATTGGGAAACGAAGGAAAAGGGCCCGTACCCCTACATTGTGTACAACCCCCATTACCTGCGTCGATCCCATTCCACCTTCGACAATGTGGGCTGGCTGCGCAACGCGTGGGCCCATCCGGTGTACATCAGCGCTCAGGATGCCCGGGAGAAGGGTATTGCCGACGGCGACACGGTAATCCTGTGGAACGACAACGGCAAGACCTTGCGCCCCGCTTGCGTGACCGAGCGCTTGATGCCCGGCGTGGTGGGGTTGCCCCACGGCGGCTGGGTCGACATCGACGAGGAGACGGGCATCGATCGCGGTGGTGCCGACAATATCTTGTGCGGCTCGCACACCAGCGTGTCCGGCGTTATCGGCTGGAACTCCTGCCTGATCGATTTCGCGAAGTACGATGGCGAGCCTTTGATGGCTGACATCGAAAAGCCGCAGACGGTTATCTTCTAAGAAGGGGTGAGCATACATGCGACAGGGCTTTTACTATAACGAGGAGAACTGCACGGGGTGCCGCGCCTGCCAGATAGCGTGCTGCGACAAGAATGACCTGAGTGCCGATGTGACGTTTCGCCAGGTGAGCAGTTTCGAGACGGGCGCGTTCCCTCAGGCGCGCGGCTTCCACTATTCACTGACCTGCAACCATTGCGAGAGTCCCGCCTGTGTTGAGGTGTGCCCCAACGAGGCCATGTACATCGACGAGGAAGACGGCACGGTGCAGCACGATGACAGCAAGTGCATCGGGTGCCAGTACTGCGCGAACGCTTGCCCTTACGGGGTGCCGCGCTACATCGAGGAGATTTCTCTGACCCACAAGTGCGATGGCTGCATCACGTTGCGCCGCAACGGCGAGCAGCCGGCGTGCGTGGCCATCTGTCCCATGCGGGCGTTGGAGTTCGGCGATATCGATGAGCTGCGGGCGGCCCACCCCGACGGGGTGGACAAGATCAGCGTGCTGCCCGATCCGTCCCAGACGACACCGTCGATCGTGATCACGCCGCGCAAGGCCGCGCTGGAGAATGGCTATCGCACTGTTGTGCTGTAGGAGGGCGCGTTCGAGCGAAGTAAATGCTGCGGCGTCGCCATCGGCGCCGCAGCTGGTAGAGGGGGGGGTGTGAACGATGCACAACGACGAAGCGGTGAAGTCCCTGCTCCAGAACCGTCGGTTCCTGTACGAGCTGCTGTTCCGCGTGTTCGCCGCCGAGCCCGACGAGGCGCTGCTGGCTGTGCTGCGCGACGATCACGTGGTGGGGGAATGCGCGTATTTGGATGATGCGGTGATCGAGGAAGCCGGCGCAGGTGGAGACGCGGCGTGCGGCGAGGGCGTCGCGGCCGCGGGGGACGCTTCCGGGGATGCTGGTGCGGCTGGCGCTGCCTGTGGCACGGCTCTGGTCGAGGCTGCCCGCGCGGCGACCGTCGATGGCCTGCGCAGCGAGTACACGCGTCAGTTCATCGGCCCGGCGTCGTTGCCCGCGCCGCCATGGGAGTCGGTCTTCCGGGCTCAGAAACCCGTGCTGTTCCAGGAGAGCACCCTGGCGGTGCGCGCCGCTTACCGTGCGGCCGGCTTCAAAGCCGCAGGCTATCCCCATGAAGCCGATGACCATCTGGCCACCGAGCTTAGCTTCATGGCCGCTCTGGCCGAGCAGACCCTGGCCGCGGCTGAGGGCACCGATGACTCCGATGGTTCCGGCACCGATGGCACCGCGGCCAGTGTCGAGCGCTTCGCTGTCCTGGTGGATGTCCAGCGGCGTTTTCTGGATGAGCATCTGCTGGTTTGGATCGATGAGTACGCTTTTCGCTTGACGGATGCTGCTGGGCCCCGTAGCGTATACGCTGCGGCGGCCTCGGTGGCCGCGCTCGTATGCCGGCGCGACAGCGACCTGCTCGCAGAGCTGGCTGCGCTTGACTGACGGGTTACCGGCATGCCAGGGGGGTGCTATGGGCAACATCAAGCTGAAAACAAAGTTCGGCCTGCTGATCGTGGCGCTCATTGCGATGTCGCTGGTGGCGAACATCGGATGGACGTCGATGAACGCCCGGGCCCAGATGGAAAACGAGCTGCGCGAGAAGGGCCAGGTGCTGGCCCAGCAGATGGACGCCGTGTGGGAGTTCATGGCCTCCAACCAAGAGCGTCTCGAGCAGATCTCCTACACGAGCGAGGGCGTCTACCAGGGCTTGCACTGCGCCATCGTGGGCCGCAGCATTGGCGCGCTGTTCACCTCGCAGTCCACCTATTCCACGAAGTTCGTCAACTTCGACCCGCGCAACTCGGCCGACCAGCCCGATGAGTTCGAATCGGCGGCGCTCACCGCGTTCAACGACGGCACCGCCACCGAGTTCTCCGAGATCGCGAAGGTGGACGGCAAGGAGGTCTTTCGCTATGTGGCTCCCATGCGCATCGAGGAGAACTGCCTCGACTGCCACGGCGAGCCGGCCGGCGAGATTGACGTGACGGGCTTTCCCAAGGAAGGGTGGAAGCTGGGCGACGTGGGCGGTGCCATCAGCATCGTTATGCCGCTGGATGTGTACATGGAAAGTGAGCGAGCCAGCGTGGTGCAGGACGTCATCTTCTTCTCGGGGATGCTGGTGGTGTGCCTCTTGGTGGTGTATCTTGCACTGAAATACCTGGTCACGCGTCCGCTTTCCCGTATTCGGGAGGGCGTGGAGAGCATCCAGCGCGGTAACCTGGACGTGCGCTTCGCCCACACCCAGTCGTCGCGGGAAATGAACGACCTCATGGGCCGGTTCAATGCCATGGCTTCCGATTTGTCCGACATCTACGACAACCTGGAAACCCAGGTGGCCGACCGCACGGCCCAGCTGGCCGCCGCCAACGAGGTGCTGAAGCGCCAGCGGGCCCAGCTGGAAGAGGCCAATGGGCGCTTGCGCGACGAGAACCGCTACAAGTCGGACTTCCTCGCTATGATGAGCCACGAGTTGCGCACGCCGCTCACGAGCATCATCGCCTTCACCGAGCTTCTGAACCGCGAAGGCGACCCGCTCAACGACGAGGAGCGGGAGACGCGCCGCGAGATCGAGGCGAACAGCCACGCGCTGCTGCTGATGATCAATGACATCCTGGAAATGACGCGCCTTGACGCCGGGAGGACCGAATTGACTCGCGAAGTAGTGGATTTGGGAGACGTGGCCGGCATGGTGTCCGATGTGATGCGGTCGCTGTCCGAGCGCAACGGCGTCGCCTTCACCTGCGAGGTGGAGCCCGACGTGCCGCTTCTGCGCGCCGACTTCGAGAAGATACGCCACGTGGTGGAGAACCTCTGCGGCAACGCCCTGAAGTTCACCCCCGTCGGCGGTCGGGTGCGGCTCCATATCGCCGGCACGGCCGAGGGGGACGAGGTGCTGATCAGCGTGGAGGATACGGGCATCGGCATCGCGCCGGTCGACCAGCAGCGCATCTTCGAACGCTTCGTGCAGGCCGACTCGTCGGTGTCGCGCAAGTACAGCGGCACGGGACTGGGCCTGGCCCTGGCCCGGGAATACGTGGAAATGCACGGCGGTACCATTGTCGTTGAGAGCGAACTGGGGCAGGGCAGCACCTTCACCGTGCGCCTGCCCGTAACGGGGGAGGAGGACTGACATGGATCAGGGAACGGGGCGCCGGAGCGGGCGCAGTACGGCGAAAGTGATGCTGATCGACGACGATCGCAGCCTGCACGCCTACATGCGGCGTATCATGAAGGAGGCCGGCTACGAGTTCTGCGGTGCTATGGACGGCCTGTCGGGGTTGGAGATGCTGGTTGCCGAGAAGCCGGATCTGCTGCTGTTGGACGTGATGATGCCGGGCATGAACGGTTTCGAAGTGTGCCGCACGATGCGAGAGAGCGGGCGGCGCATCCCGGTGATCTTCCTGTCGGCCAAAGGCGACATCGTGGACAAGTCCATCGGGTTCAATGCCGGGGGCGACGACTATGTTGTGAAGCCCTTCAGCTCCGACGAGCTGCTGCTGCGCGTGCAGGCGCACCTGCGGCGCCACCGCGACGATCTTGCCTTCGCCCGCGCCGTCAGCCGCGAGGGATCCCGCGTGACCGGCGAGCTGGAGATCCTCTTCAACCAATATGAGGTGTACCTGCGCGGCGAGCCGGTGAACCTGACGGCCAAGGAGTTCGAGATTTTAGCGCTTCTGGCGGCCAACCCAGGTCAGGTGTTCACCCGTGCCCAGATCTACGAGCACATCTGGGGCGAGGACGCCACCGTGGACGAGAGCACCATCACCGTGTTCATGCGCAAGATCCGCGAGAAGATCGAAGACAACCCCTCTCAGCCCCGCTACCTTCTCACCGTCTGGCGTGTCGGTTACAAGTTCGCCGAACAGGTGGGGTAGGGCCGGGCGGACTGTTTCTTTCGTAGGGGCGGCTTCGGGCCGCCCGGTCTGCGATGGTTGTCAGGCGGTCTGAAGCCCCTCACAAAGGCCCGTCCACGCAACCAGGACCTCCCTGCCGTCAACGGACCCCTTTCTTCCCGGGCAATGGTTCTCGATTGTGATATATGGCTGGAACTGTGCAGGTGCATAAGGGGCTTGGAGCGGCCTGTGCTACCATAGCGGCCAAACTAGGGAAGGGCCCGCAGAAGAGCGGCCCTCGTTCGCCGAGAAGGGAATCCCACCGATGCGAGTTACCGAGAAGAAGCTAACCGACGGCGTCATCAAGCTGGACTGCGAGGCCACGGCCCAGGAAGTGAACAATGCCCTGCGCGAGGCCGCCGAGGGCTTCGCCGCCCAGATGGGCATCCGCCCCCAGGTTGGCAAGACCATCGCCGAGGTGTGCCAGGAGACCATGGGCATCACCGATCTGGACAAGATCATCGAGCCCAATGCCATCGAAGTGCTGATGCCCCGCGCGCTGGATCGCCGCAACCTCGTGCCGGCTTTCCCGCCGAAGGTGACCCCTTCGGTGAAGTTCGAGCGCGGCAAGAAGTTCTCCTTCACCATGGACGTTACTGTGAAGCCCACCTACGAGCTGACCTCCTACGAGCCGGTGGAGGTCACCGTGCAGCCCTTCGTGTTCGACGAGTCGGTCATCGATCGTCAGCTGGAGGACATCGCGAAGAACTCGCTCGTCTACGAGGCGATCGATCCGCGTCCGCTGCAGGAGGGTGACGCCTGCTCGCTGGCCATGAAGTGCACCGACGAGGGCGAGGAGATCAAGGCGCTCACCACCAAGGACCGCACCTACGTGCTGGGCCGCGGCTACATGCCCGAGGGCTTCGACGAGGCGCTGCTCGGCATGGAGCCGGGGCAGACGAAGGAATTCACCTTCGACGCCCCGCTCGGCATGGAGGACGGCAAGGCGGTCATGAAGCCGATCCAATGCACCGTCACCGTGAACAGCGTGCAGAAGGAAGTCGTGCCCGTGATCGATGACGCCTGGGTGAAGGCGAACATGCCGATGTTCGCCAGCCTTCAGGCCCTGCGCGACGATATGCGCCGCGTGTTCGAGGCACAGCAGCGCGAGGCCTACGAGGGCTACGTGCAGCAGATGGCCGTGGGCAAGCTGACCAGTCGCTTCGAGGGCCGCATCGCCGACGAGATCTACGAGGCCACCCGCACCCACCTCATGCAGAACCTGCGCGCCGAGCTGCAGCAGCAGGGCATGACCTGGGAGCAGTTCGTGGCCGCCAACGGCGGCGAGCAGCAGTTCGGCATGATGCTGATGATGCAGACCCGCGAGGTGCTGGTGCAGGGCTTCTGCCTGGACGCCGTGTACCGCCACGAGCGCATGACGCTGACCGATAAGGATCTAGAGGACGCCTGCTACGGCATGAATCCCCAGGCCAATCCCAAGATGATGCGCCAGCAGCTGGAGGATTCGGGCCGTGGCTTCGCCCTGCGCGAGACCGCTGAGCGCCTGAAGGCTGCCCGCTTCGTCACCGCCCACGCCGTCATCACCACGGCCGAGACCCTGGAGAGCCCCGCGCCCCAGGAGACCATCGCCGAGGTGGAGGCCGACGCGAAGGCCGCCGAGAACTAATCGCCGTGGCCGCCCGCGCGGCCCTGCGCCAAAGGATCAACCAGGGCGGGGAGGTTTCCCCGCCCCTTTCTATGAAGAAGGTATTCGTGTCGAAGAAAACCGCATCGAAGCGTCCGAAGTCCCCCTCGTCCGCAAAGGGCGCTGCGCGGGCATCGCGCGAGCCTGTGTCTGCATCGGCCTTTCTGCCCACCACGCGCGCCGAGGCCGATGCGCGCGGCTGGGATCAGCTGGACTTCGTCTACGTTTGCGGCGACGCCTACGTGGATCACCCCTCCTTCGGTGCTGCCATCATCACGCGCGTGCTAGAATCCCACGGCTACAAAGTGGGGTTCATCGCCCAGCCCGACTGGAACGACTCTGAAAGCATCGCCGTGTTTGGCGAACCGCGCCTCGGGTTTCTCGTGTCGGCGGGCAACATGGATTCCATGGTGAACCATTACACGGTGAACAAGAAACGTCGCCACGACGATGCCTACACCCCGGGCGGCCGCGGCGGGGCGCGGCCCAACCACGCGGCGGTGGTGTATTCCAATCTCATTCGCCGCACGTTCAAGAAGACGCCTATCATCCTGGGCGGCATCGAGGCCAGTCTGCGGCGGCTCGCCCATTACGACTACTGGTCCGATTCCCTCAAGCGCTCCATCCTCATGGATTCCGGTGCCGATCTTATCTCCTACGGCATGGGGGAGCGCTCCATCGTGGAGATCGCCGACGGGCTGGCTGCGGGGCTTTCCGTAGAAGACCTTACATTCATCGACGGCACGGTGTTCCGTACCCGCTCCCTTGAGCACGTGGTGGACTACGAGATGCTGCCGAGCTGGGAGGAGGTGTCCGCCAGCAAGCGCGCCTTCGCGACAAGCTTCGCTACCCAGTACCGCGAGAGCGATCCCATCACGGGTAGCCGCCTGGTGGAGGCCTACCCCCACGGCGTGTACGTGGTGCAGAACCCGCCGGCCGCGCCCCTCACGCAAAACGAGATGGATGCTGTCTACCGGCTGCCCTACGCGCGCACCTGGCACCCCTCCTATGATGCGGCCGGGGGCGTGCCGGCGCTTTCCGAGGTGAAGTTCTCGCTCACGTCCTGCCGCGGCTGCTTCGGCGAGTGCGCCTTCTGCGCGCTCACCTTCCACCAGGGCCGCATCGTCACGGGCCGCTCCCACGAGTCGCTTCTGGAAGAGGCCCGCGCCATGACCGCCGAGCCCGACTTCAAGGGCTACATCCACGATGTGGGCGGTCCCACGGCGAACTTCCGCGGACCGGCCTGCGCCAAGCAGCGCACCCGGGGCGCCTGCGTCGACCGGCGCTGCCTGGGCACGAAGCCTTGCCCGGCGCTGAAGGCCGACCACCGCGACTACACGGGGCTGCTGCGCAAGTTGCGGTGTCTGCCCGGGGTGAAGAAGGTGTTCGTGCGCAGCGGCATCCGCTTCGACTACGTTATGGCCGATCCCGATCCCGATCGCACGTTTCTGTGCGAGCTTACGGCCCACCACGTGTCCGGCCAGCTGCGCGTGGCTCCCGAGCACGTGTCCGATGCGGTGCTTTCCGCCATGGGCAAGCCGCCTCGGGCCGTCTACGACGCCTTCTGCGAGGCCTTCGACGAGGCCAACCGAGCGGCGGGGAAGAACCAGTTCGTGGTGCCCTACCTGATGTCGTCGCATCCCGGCAGCACGCTCGCCGAGGCGGTGGAACTGGCCGAGTACGTGCGCGATGTGGGCTTCAACCCCGAGCAGGTGCAGGACTTCTACCCCACGCCTTCCACCATTTCCACCTGCATGTACTACACGGGGCTGGATCCGCGCACCATGGAGCCCATCTACGTGCCGAAATCCGCCCGTGAGAAGGCCATGCAGCGGGCGCTCATCCAGTACCGCAACCCCGCGAACTACGACCTCGTGCGCGAGGCGCTGGTGAGGGCCGGCCGCCAAGACCTCATCGGCTGGGACGAGCAGTGCCTCATCCGCCCCATCCGTCCCAAGAAGCGTGACGGGGAAGGCGAGGCGCCCCGCCGCGGCGCAAGCGGCAGAAACGGGAAGGTGTCGAAATCGGGCAAGCCATCGAGGCCCGGGGCCGGCAGACCCGGTGCCGCCGACAAGGGTGGCAAGCCGGGGAAGGGCAGCCTCCCGAAGGCCGGCTCGCCCAGGCGTCCCGGCCCCGCTCGGCCCGAGCGCGCCGGCAAGCCGCCCAAGGCCAACGGCCGCAAGGGCGGTATCCGCAAGGGACGCTGACCGCAAGGGCGGTATCCGCATCGCCCATCGTGCCCTTCGCCCAGGGAACCGAACCGCCCGTTTGCGACACCCCGCCAAGGCTTCCCGTCGCAAAACGCCACTTTGGTTCCCTGGCTTTGCCTTAAAACGTCACTTTGGTTCCCAAGGTGCGAAGAAAGACCAGGTCGGCAAAAGCTCGCCATCGCCCCGTGGGAACCAAACCGCGTTTTTGCGCCATCTTTTCTCCCGGCCGTGTCGCAAACGGGCGGTTCGGTTCCCGCCTCCGTCTGCAGCGCCCCCGAGGACCTGCCCGCGCTTTCCCCGTATGTGCGGGAAATGTGACGGTCGCGCTGCCCGGGAAAAACTTCTTGAAACCCCTTTACCCCACGCCTATAATGCATCTTTGCGTCTGTGTGCCTATGGATACACCCGGGCGCGTGGTTAGACGGCGTCGCGGTCCAGAGCCTCCATCTGAGCCGATCGGCAATCGCCTGGCCACTTAAGTAGGGGAGCTTCCGGTGTGCGGAGAGGCGCGCGAGCGGAAGATCCGAAGTAAGGGGCGACTCGCCTTCGCTGCTGCCCTACCAGCTGCGAAGAGGGGAAGCCCGAAGTCAAGAAAGGTTGTTACTGTGGGAATCAAACAGTACAAGCCGACGAGCCCCGGCCGACGTTTCCAGACGGTCTCCGATTTCTCGGAGATCACCACGTCCAAGCCGGAGAAGTCTCTGCTGGCCCCGAAGCCGAAGAAGGCTGGTCGCAACTGCTACGGTCGCATCACCGTCCGTCACCAGGGTGGCGGCAACAAGCAGCGCTACCGCATCATCGACTTCAAGCGCAACAAGGACGGCGTGCCCGCCAAGGTTGCCACCATCGAGTACGACCCCAATCGTTCCGCTCGAATCGCGCTTCTGCACTACGTTGACGGCGAGAAGCGCTACATCATCCACCCGAAGGGCCTGAAGGTGGGCGATATCGTGGTGTCCGGCCCCGAGGCCGACATCAAGCCGGGCAACGCGCTGCCCCTGGCCAACATCCCCGTGGGTACCCTCATCCACAATGTTGAGCTGCAGCCGGGCAAGGGCGCGGCTATCGCCCGTTCCGCCGGCACCTCCATCCAGCTGATGGGTAAGGAAGGCGGCTACGCCATCCTGCGCATGCCCTCTTCCGAGATGCGCCGCGTGCTCATCACCTGCCGCGCCACCATCGGCGAGGTGGGCAATGCCGAGCACTCCAACATCAAGATCGGCAAGGCCGGCCGCAAGCGTTGGATGGGCGTCCGTCCCACCGTCCGAGGCACCGTCATGAACCCGGTCGACCATCCGCACGGCGGCGGCGAGGGCAAGAACAAGTCCGCCGGTCGTCACCCGGTCACCCCGTGGGGCGTGCCGACCAAGGGCCATCGCACCCGCAATCCGAAGAAGGCCTCGAGCCGTCTCATCATCCGTCGTCGCAAGAAGTAGCGGAAGAGAAGGAGTCTTAAGTGAGCAGAAGTTTGAAAAAGGGTCCTTTCGTAGAACCGCGCCTGCTTGCCCGCATCGAGGCAATGAACGCGGCTGGCGAAAAGAACGTCATCAAGACCTGGTCCCGCGCGAGCACCATCTTCCCGGAAATGGTGGGTCACACCATCGCCGTGTACGATGGCCGCAAGCATGTGCCGGTCTACATTACCGAGTCTATGGTTGGCCACAAGCTGGGCGAGTTCTCGCCGACCCGTACCTTCAAGGGTCACGCGGCCGACAAGAAGAAGCGATAGGGCATAGGTGAGAAGTTACATGGAAACTAAAGCAGTATCGCGTTACGTCCGTATCGCTCCCCGCAAGGCCCGCGTCGTGGTCGACCTGGTTCGTGGCAAGTCCGTCGCCCAGGCCCGCGAGATTCTGGCCTTCTGCGAGCGCGCCGCCGCCGAGACCGTCACCAAGACGCTGAACTCCGCCGTGGCCAACGCCGAGCACAACAACCACCTGCGCGCCGACAACCTGGTCGTGAAGACCGCGTTCGTCGACGAGGGCCCCACCCTGAAGCGCATTCGTCCCCGCGCCAAGGGCTCCGCGTCGCGCATCAACAAGCGCACGTGCCACATCACTATTGTCGTCGCACCCCGAGAGGAGGCATAAGGTAATGGGTCAGAAAGTCAGCCCTACCGGATTCCGCCTCGGTATTACCGAGGATTGGCGCAGCCGCTGGTACGCCGGCAAAGACTACGCCGCTACGCTTGAGAACGACATTGCCATTCGCAAGTTCCTGGATGCCCGTCTCGCCCGCGCCTCCGTCTCCAAGGTGGAGATCGAGCGCGCCGGCGACAAGATCAAGGTCGTCATCACCACCGCCCGTCCCGGCGTGGTCATCGGCAAGAAGGGCGCCGAGATCGACGCCCTGCGCAAGGACCTGGAGAAGGTCGCCAACGGCCCGGTGTCCATCGATGTGGTCGAGGTGAAGCGTCCCGAGCTGGACGCCGCTCTCATCGCCCAGTCCGTGGCCGAGCAGCTCGAGGGCCGCGTGGCCTTCCGCCGCGCCATGCGCAAGGCCGTGCAGTCCGCCATGAAGTCCGGTGCCAAGGGTATCCGTATCCAGTGCTCCGGCCGTCTGGGCGGCGCCGAGATGAGCCGCCGCGAGTGGTACCGCGAGGGTCGCGTGCCGCTGCACACCCTCCGTGCGAAGATCGACTACGGCTTCGCCACCGCCGCCACCACCATGGGCTCCATCGGCGTGCAGGTGTGGGTGTACCACGGCGAGGTGCTGCCGGGCCAGAAGGCTCCCCAGCCCGCGCTCGAGGGCTCTTCCCGCCCGAACCGTTCCCGTCGTAACGATCGCCGCGAGAGGGGTGACAAGTAAATGCTCGTACCTAAGCGCGTCAAGCACCGCAAGGTGCAGCGTGGTTCCATGAAGGGCAAGGCCAAGGGTGGCACGCGCCTGAACCACGGTGAGTACGGTATCCAGGCCCTCGAGGCTCACTGGATCACCAACCGTCAGATCGAGGCTGCTCGTATCGCCATGACCCGTCACATGAAGCGTGGCGGCAAGGTGTGGATCACGATCTTCCCCGACAAGCCCATCACCTCCAAGCCCGCCGAGACCCGCATGGGTTCCGGTAAGGGCAATCCCGAGGGCTGGGTTGCCGTGGTGAAGCCGGGCCGCATCATGTTCGAGATCGCCGGTGTGGACGATGAGACCGCCCGCGAGGCACTTCGTTTGGCCATCAACAAGCTGCCCATCAAGTGCAAGATCGTCACTCGTGAAACGGAGGGGCAGCAATAATGAAAGCAGCAGAGATTCGTGAACTTTCTGCCGAGGACCTGCAGGTAAAGCTGAAGGAGGCCAAGGCTGAGCTGTTCAACCTTCGCTTCCAGATGGCCACGAGCCAGCTTGACAACACCGCCCGCGTGAAGCAGGTTAAGAAGGACATCGCGCGCATCATGACTGAGATGCGGGCTCGCGAGCTGAGCGCGTAGATCAAGGAAGGTGCAAACAATGACTGAAGAGCGTAACCTGCGTAAGGTCCGTCAGGGCATCGTGGTCAGCGACGCCAACGACAAGACCATCGTGGTGGCCGTGGAGGAGCGCAAGCCCCACCCCATCTACAAGAAGATGATTACCTCCACCAAGAAGTTCCATGCCCATGACGAGAACAACGAGGCCGGCGTTGGCGACACCGTTCAGATCATGGAGACGCGCCCGCTGTCCAAGATGAAGCGCTGGCGTCTGCTGAAGATCGTCGAGAAGGCCAAATAGTTTTGGTGCTCTGGCACGAAAACTATTGTTAAGGAAAGTAGGAACATCACATGATTCAGATGCAATCCATGCTCGCCGTGGCCGACAACTCCGGCGCTCGCAAGGTGCAGTGCATCAAGGTCCTGGGCGGCTCGAAGCGCCGTTACGCGGGCCTCGGTGACGTGATCATCTGCAGCGTCAAGGAAGCGATGCCCAACGGCAACGTCAAGAAGGGCGAGGTCGTGCGCTGCGTGATCGTGCGCGTGAAGAAGGAAGTCCGTCGCGCCGACGGCTCCTACATCCGCTTCGATCAGAACGCCGCCGTGCTGATCAACCAGGACGGCTCTCCCCGCGGCACCCGTATCTTCGGGCCCGTGGCGCGCGAGCTGCGTGACAAGAAGTACATGAAGATCGTGTCTCTGGCACCGGAAACGCTGTAGGGGAGGTGTCAGAATGGCTCAGAACAAGATGACGATCCGCAAGGGCGACACCGTCAAGGTGATCACCGGCAAGGACCGCGGCAAGACCGGCAAGGTGCTGCGCTCCGTTCCCGAGAAGTCCCGCGTGGTGGTGGAGAAGGTGAACATGGCCAAGAAGGCCATGCGCCCCACCCAGGTGAATCCCCAGGGCGGCATTTCCACCATTGAGGCCCCCATTCACGTGTCCAACGTGATGCTGGTGTGCCCCAGCTGCGGCGAGGCCACCCGCGTGGCCCGTCGCCGCGACGAGGGCAAGCTCGTCCGCGTCTGCAAGAAGTGCGGTAAGGATATTCCCGCCGCCGAGTAGCAACCGCTTAAATCCGCTTCCTGTGAAGGAAGCGGATTTTTCCTTGGATAAAGGCCCTTGTTGTGGGACAATATCCAATCGCGCGCTCGCGCGCTATGGCCCTGGGAAGGTCCCAGGGACGCGGGGTCGGAAATCCTGCGTTTAATCCATCGAAGAAAGGCAAGAGACTGATGGCTGAAACTCCTCGTCTGAAGGTCAAGTACACCACCGAGATCGTGCCTGCTCTCGTTGAGCAGCTCGGTATCAAGAACATCAACTGCGTGCCCCGCCTCGAGAAGATCGTGGTGAACATGGGCGTTGGCGCCGCCGCTGGCGACTCCAAGCTGCTCGATGCCGCCATGAACGACATGCGCATCATCACCGGTCAGCAGCCCTGCGTGACCCGCGCCAAGAAGTCCATCGCCGGCTTCCATGTGCGCGAGGGCCAGGCCATCGGCTGCAAGGTGACCCTGCGCGGCGACCGCATGTGGGAGTTCCTCGATCGCCTGCTGGCCACCGCCCTTCCCCGTGTCCGCGACTTCCGCGGTATCTCGCCGAAGAGCTTCGACGGCCGCGGCAACTACACGCTCGGCATCACCGAGCAGCTGATCTTCCCCGAGATCGAGTACGACAAGATCGACCGCACTCGCGGTATGGACATCACTTTTGTCACCAATGCCGGTGAGAACGAGGGTGCCTTCGCGCTGCTGACGGCGCTCGGCTTCCCGTTCAAGAGCAAGTAAAACGATCGGGCGCCCCTGCGGCGCTCGTCGCGTAACCTCAGGTTTTAAGCTCGCGAAAAGGAGTGCGGGCTTGAAGGCATAAGAAAGAAGGAATGCATGGCTAAGAAATCGATGATCGCCAAAGCCAAGCGCGAACCGAAGTTCTCGACGCGGCAGCACAACCGCTGCACCCGTTGCGGACGTCCCCGCGCCTACTATCGCAAGTTCGGCCTGTGCCGTATCTGCGTGCGTGAGTTGGCTAACAAAGGCGAGCTGCCCGGCGTGACCAAGGCTTCCTGGTAGGAAATCGCGGCCCACGTTTCAGGGTGTGCCGACGTTAAAGGCGGAGGCGCTATGGGCGCCGACGAACCGAACGTACGGTTCATCACGGATCAAAGGAGAAACTCAACATGACAATGACCGACCCCATTGCAGACATGCTTACGCGCGTGCGTAACGGCCAGTCTGCTGGCAAGGCGACGGTTTCCATGCCGTCGAGCAAGAAGCTCGTCGAGATCGTGCGCATCATGGAGCAGGAAGGCTACATCCAGCGCTTCGACGTGATCGACGGCGAACCCCGTGCCACCCTTGAGATCACCCTCAAGTACGGCCCGAAGAAGGCCAAGACCATCCGCGGCATCAAGCGCATCTCCAAGCCCGGCCTGCGTATCTACGCTGGCAAGGACGAGCTGCCCCGCGTGCTCGGCGGCCTCGGCTGCGCCATTATTTCGACGTCCCGCGGCGTTATGACCGACCGCGATGCCCGCAAAGAGGGCATCGGCGGCGAGGTCATCGCCTATCTGTGGTAGGAAAGGAAGGTAGAGCATATGTCTCGTATCGGTAAGATGCCCATTCCCGTTCCTGCCGGCGTTGACGTGACCATCGACGGCCAGACGGTGACGGTGAAGGGCCCCAAGGGCGAGCTGACCCGCACGTTTTTGCCGTCCATGACCGTTACCCGCGAGGGCGATGAGCTTATCGTGTCCCGTCCCGACGACACCCGTGAGTCCAAGAGCGCTCACGGCCTGACCCGTACCCTGCTCGCCAACATGGTGGAGGGCGTGTCGGCCGGCTTCTCCAAGAAGCTGCAGCTCGTCGGCGTCGGCTATCGTGCGGCTCTCAAGGGCAAGGACCTTGAGATGCAGCTGGGCTACTCCCACCCGGTGCTGGTGGAGGCTCCCGAAGGCATCACCTTCGAGGTGCCCTCCCAGACCGAGATCGTGGTGTCCGGTCCCAGCAAGGAGCAGGTCGGCCAGGTTGCCGCGAACATCCGCAAGTGGCGCAAGCCGGAGCCCTACAAGGGCAAGGGCATCCGCTACGAGGGCGAGCATGTCCGCCGCAAGGCTGGCAAGGCCGGCAAAGACTAAGCCTCTATTCGGTAGCTGATTGAAGGGATTAACCTATGAATAAGCAACAGAAGAAGCAGGCCGGTCTCGCCCGTCGCCATCGTCGCGTTCGCGGTAAGATCTCCGGCACTGCAGCTCGCCCGCGCCTTTGCGTGACGCGCAGCAACAGCAACATCTACGCGCAGGTCATCGACGATGTGGCCCACACCACCATTTGCGGCGTCTCCACGCTGGGCGAGGCCTTCAAGGCCACCGGCAAGAGCGGCGCGACCGTGGAGGGCGCTGCCGAGCTCGGCACCATCGTCTCCAAGTTGGCTCAGGAAAACGGCGTGACGGAAGTTGTGTTCGACCGTGGCGGCCACCTGTATCATGGGCGCGTGAAGGCTCTGGCCGACGCTGCCCGTGAAGCAGGTTTGAAATTCTAGAAGGGGTTTTAGCTTATGGCTCGTAACAACAACAGGCAGCAGGAGAGCACTACTCCCGAGCTGCAGGAGCGCGTTGTTTTCATCAACCGCGTGTCCAAGGTCGTCAAGGGCGGCCGCCGCTTCGGCCTGACCGCGCTCGTGGTCGTGGGCGACGGCAATGGCCGCGTGGGCGTGGGCATGGGCAAGTCCCAGGAAGTGCCCACCGCCATCAAGAAGGGCGTCGAGGACGCGAAGAAGAACATGTTTACCGTGCCGCTGACCGCCGAGGGTTCCGTGCCCCACGAGATCCTGGGCGAGTACGGCGCCGGCCGCGTGCTGATCAAGCCGGCCGTTCCCGGTACCGGCGTGCTGGCCGGTGGCCCGGTCCGCGCCATCATGGAGCTCGCCGGCGTGCAGAACGTTATCACCAAGTCGCTCGGCACCGACAACGCCATGAACATCGTGAAGGCGGCTGCCGAGGGGCTCAAGTCCATGGAAAGCCCGGCCCAGGTCGCCGAGCGCCGTGGCATCTCCGTGGCCGAGATGTTCGGTGGGAAGGAGAACTAATGGCTGAGACTAAGAAGACCCTGCGCCTCACCCAGGTGAAGAGCTCCATCGGCCGCAAGCCGAATCAGGGCCGCACCCTGCGCGCCCTGGGCCTGCACCGCATCGGTGACTCGGTGGATCAGGTGGACAACGAGAGCGTGCGCGGCATGATCTTCACCGTGAAGCACCTCATCACCGTCGAGGAGATCTAAGCTTCTCGCACCACCCAAGTTGATGGTTTCCGGCGTGTCCGATACGGGCACGCCGTTGCCATGATAGAAGGAAGTTTGCTGGCGGCGAGCTGCCAGCACCGACTGGGGCTGAAGGAAATGCCTGGTCGGAAAGCGAAACAAAGGAGAAAAGACAACATGGAACTCAAGGATCTGAAGCCCGCTGCCGGCTCTACCAAGAACCGCAAGCGCGTGGGTCGCGGCCCCGCCTCCGGTACCGGCAAGACCGCCGGCCGTGGCATGAACGGTCAGAAGTCCCGCGCTGGCGGCGGCAAGGGCGCCGGCTTCGAGGGCGGCCAGACTCCGCTGGCCCGTCGCCTGCCGAAGCTGCCTGGCTTCCGCAACATCAACCGTGTTGAGTACCTGCCCGTGAACGTGAGCCGCCTGGACGCCAAGTTCGAGGCCGGCGACGTGGTGGACGGCGAGTCCCTGAAGGCCAAGGGCATCATCAAGCATGCCGACGCGCTGGTGAAGGTGCTCGGCGACGGTGAGATCACCAAGGCTCTCACCGTGCGCGTCGATAAGGTGTCCGCTTCCGCCAAGGCTAAGATCGAGGCGGCCGGAGGAAAGGTCGAAGAGCCTTGCTAAGGTCAATTCTTGACGCATTCAAGGTTCCGGAGCTGCGCAAGAAGATCCTCTTCACGCTGGCGATTCTCGCGCTGTACCGCTTCGGTGCCTACGTGCCGGTGCCGGGCATTCCCTTCCATGAGTTTGCCACGGCCTTCCAAGACACTGGTGTGGCCATGACCATGCTGGACTTGTTCACCGGCGGTGCGCTCTCGAATTTCTCGGTGTTCTCGCTGGGCATCATGCCCTACATCACCGCATCTATCATCATGCAGCTGATGCAGGGCGTTATCCCCGCCGTGGGACGCTGGGCACGCGAGGGCGATACCGGTCGCCGCAAGATCACCCAGGTGACCCGCTACCTGACGCTGGGCCTGGGCCTGATCAACGCCATCGGCTACCTGCTGCTGTTCAAGTCCCCGGCCTACGGTGTGCAGTTTTCCAGCGAAGTGCCCGAGCTTCTGACCGACGCCATCATCGTGTTCACGCTGGTGGCCGGCACCGCCTTCATCATGTGGATGGGCGAGCTGATCACCCAGCGCGGTATCGGCAACGGCATGTCGCTCATCATCTTCGTGAGCATCGTGTCGCGCGTGCCCTCGGCCATCTTCTCGTCGGTGAACCTGACGAGTGACTTGGGCACGGGCATCGCGCTCACCCTGGTCATCCTGGCCGTGGTGCTGGTGTGCATCCCGCTGATCATCTTCGTGGAGCGCGCCCAGCGCCGCATCCCGGTGAACTATGCCAAGCGCGTGCAGGGTCGCAAGATGATGGGTGGCCAGTCCACCTACATCCCGCTGAAGGTGAACGCGGCCGGCGTTATCCCGATCATCTTCGCGAGCTGCATCATCTACTTCCCGGCTCAGTTGGCCGCCATCTTCAACGTGGGCTGGCTGACCACCTTCGCTGACTGGTGCTCTACCGGTTGGCTGAACTGGCTGCTCACGGTGCTGCTCATCGTGTTCTTCGCGTACTTCTACACCTCCATGGTGTTCAATCCCGAGGAGACCGCCGACAACATCCGCAAGCAGGGCGGCTTCATTCCGGGCGTGCGTCCGGGCACGGCCACGGTGCAGTACATCAAGAACGTGATCAACCGCGTGACGCTGCCCGGCGGCATCTTCATCGCGCTGATTGCCGTGGTGCCCACGATCATCTTCTTCTTCACGGGCAACCAGTTGATTCAGGCCTTCGGCGGCACGTCCATCCTCATCATGATCGGCGTGGCCCTGGATACCATGAGCAAGATCGAGAGTCAGCTGAAGATGTACAACTACGAAGGCTTCTTCAAGTAGGGGAAGATACGCAGGCTAAGACGAAAGGATGTTTCTCATGAACATCGTACTTCTGGGAGCTCCCGGTGCTGGCAAGGGCACCCAGGCGGCCAAGCTGGTGGAGGAGTTCAGCTTGCCCCACATCTCGACGGGTGACATGCTGCGCGCTGCCGTGGCCGCCGGTACCGAGCTGGGGCTGAAGGCCAAGTCCTACATGGACGCCGGCGATCTGGTTCCCGATGACGTGATCATCGGTCTGGTGACCGAGCGTCTGCAGGATAGCGACACGGCCAACGGCTTCATCCTGGACGGCTTCCCCCGCACCTCGGCCCAGGCCGTGGCCCTCGATGCCGAGCTGGGCAAGCTGGGTCGTCCGCTGGACGGCGCCCTGCTCATCGATGTCGACCCCGAGGTCATCGTGGGTCGTCTCACCTCGCGCCGCATGTGCCGCGATTGCGGCTACATCGGCAGCGCTGCCGACGGGGATGTGTGCCCCAAGTGCGGTGGCGAGATGTACCAGCGCGATGACGACAACGAGGCCACCGTGCGCAACCGCTTGGACGTGTACGAGACCTCCACGAGCCCGCTCATCGACTACTACCGTGGTTGCGAGCTGCTCGTGACCATCGACGGCGACCGCGACCCCGAGGTCGTGTACGCCGACGTGAAGGAAGCGCTGGCGTAGGCTTTTCGCGGGCGGGCTGAGGCCCGCCTCTTCGGGGCTTTTCGCTAAGCTGTTTGCCTTTTGAATCCCGCATCCCCGCCACGGGGGTGCGGGATTTCTCTATAATGGGGCCTATGCCTACCGTGCGCGAGAACATAGCCTATGCCTCCCAGCATTTCATGCTGGTGTACCGCGGCACGTTGTTGAGGGTGGCCCGCGCGGTGGCGCTGCTGGTGCTGGTGGCGGCACTTTTGGAAGTGTTCGTGTTCAACTTCAACTATTTCGCCTCGGCCGGCTACCAGACCATCAATCTGGAGAACCGTCTGGATATGGAATCCGAGGACGGCACCTACGCGCTCACTTCCATCGATCACGTGTTGGAGTTCTCGCACTTGAACACCGAGATTCACAATATCAAGGTGGATTTCGCTCCCGATCAGCCGGCTCAGAACGTCACGCTGAAGATCCAGTTCACCGATGCGGCCCATCTCACCTACTTCGACTCCACGGAATACACCGTAGGCGTGCCGCCGGTGGACGTGTCCACCATGGGCGAGCGCACGCAGTACATCAACTTGCAGACGGCCGGTCTCGTGGAGAACCTGCGCATCGAGGTGGTGGGCGACGAGGTCTCTTACCCCATTTTGCTCGACGGCATCTACCTGAACGCGCACCGTCCCTTCGAGTTCAGCCTGCTGCGCTTCGGCACGGCTGTGGGCATCCTGCTTCTGGGCTACGCCTTCCGGCCCGGTTCGGCCATCTACCGCATCCGCATCGTGGAGAACCCGCGCAAGTCGAAGGTGGGTATCATCTTCGCCGTCACCGTGGAAGTGGCTCTGCTGACCAGTTTCCTGCTGTTCGGATCGAACCTGGTGGGCGTGGCCACCTCGTCCTACAACTACGGCTCGTGGGACGGCACTTCGCTCGTGAACACCTTCGAAGTGGGCGGCGACAACGCCCAGCAGTATGCCGAGCTGGCCCGTGCCATGGCCGAGGGCCGGCTGTATCTGGAGGAGGAGCCGCCCGCCTGGCTGCAGGAGATGAACGATCCCTACGACAAGGGCGCCCGCGACGAGCTGCAGAAGGAGACGGGGGAGAAGTACCTGTTCGACGTGGCCTACTACGAGGGACGTTATTACGTGTACTTCGGCGTGGTGCCGGTGCTGCTGTTCTATCTGCCCTTCTATCTGCTCACGGGGGCGAATTTCCCCACGGCCATCGGCGTGCTCGTCATGGCCATTGCCTTCGTGCTGGGGGCCACGGCCCTTCTCGACCGCTTTGCGCGCTACCATTTCCGGTCGGTGAGTTTGGGCGTGTACCTGCTGCTGCAGATACCCACGGTGGCGTGCAGCGGCATTCTGTATCTGGCGAAGTTCCCCACTTTCTACTCGCTGCCCATCATGTGCGGCCTGGCGTTCTCGGTGTGGGGCCTATACTGCTGGATGCGCTCGCGGCTGTCGGGCCATCGCTGCGCGTGGCTGTTTGCCGGCTCGCTGTGCATGGCGCTAGTGGCCGGGTGCCGCCCGCAGCTGCTGGTGCTGTCGCTTCTGGCCTTCCCGCTGTTCTGGCGCACCTACATCACCGAGCGCCGCCTGCTGACGGCGGCCGGCGCGCGGGAGTTCGCCTGCCTGGCGGCGCCCTACGTGCTGGTGGCTGTCGGCATCATGGGGTACAACTACGCGCGCTTCGGATCGCTCACCGACTTCGGGGCCAACTACAACCTCACGGTGAACGACATGACGAAGCGCGGTATGAACGTAGGTCGTCTGGCCCCGGCCTTTTTCGCCTACTTTTTGCAGCCGCCCTGCATGACCGGGGTGTTTCCCTTCTTGCAGCCGGCGCCCTTCGACACCACCTATATGGGGCAGACCATCAAGGAGGTCACTTTCGGCGGCATCTTCGCCTGCCTGCCCATTCTGTGGGTGCTCGCGTTCTCGCGGCGCATCTTGGGGATGCGCGCGCGGCAGCGGTTCACACGCACTATCATGGGCGTGATCATCACGCTGATCGTGTCGGGCGTGGTGGTGGCCCTGCTTGATGCCGAGCTGGCGGGCATTCTCCAGCGCTACTACGCCGACTTCAGCTTCATGTTTCTGGCCGCAGCCGTGCTTCTGTGCTTCGTGGTGAACGAGCAGGTGCCCCCCGAGGGCTCGACGCGCCAGCTGATGCTGACGGTGTTCATCGTGCTGGTGGGGGTGTCGGTGCTCTACAGCACGCTGCTGTGCCTGGTGCCCGAGACGGGCTGGTACGCCGATGTGTACCCGTGGGCGTACCAGAACATTCTGGATACGTTCCTGTTCTGGAAGTAGGGCGGCTCGGGGCACCTCGGACGGTCTTGCGGTCTCTACGGCGCAGGGTCGGCCGTCTTCCCCGGTGCTACAGCGTGGTCGCTTCCTTCATGGGCGTCGTACCCAAGAACAGCAGGCCCGTGGCCGAGATGGGATCGTAGTTGTCCAGCAGCGAATCGTAGTAGGCTGTGGCCGTCTCGCGGTGGAACAGCGGGTATAGCGGCACCTCGGCGGCGATCAGGTCGAAGCACTGGTTCCACAGGTTCTGCTGCTCGGCCTCGTCAGTGGACACGCGGGCGTCCTGCACCAGTTGCGAAAGCGTGGCGAACTGCGGGGAATCGGCCCAGCAGCTGCGGGCGCGCGTCCACACGTTGTCGCCGTACCACCAGTTGATGAGCAGGTCGGGGTCGTTGCCGAAGCACGACGGATCGCCTGGCGACAGCACCACGTCGAAGTCCAGCACGTCACCGGCCTCGGGCGGCGTGGACAGGTCGGCGAACAGCTCGGCGGTGTCATAGGGTACGACGGTGGCGGTGATGCCCACTTCGGCCCAATCTTCCGTGAGCGCCGCGGCCAGTTCGCTTGCCCAGTTGTCGTTGCAGCGCAGGGTGAGGGTGAGTTCTTCCGCAGCCGCCTCGGTCAACAGGGTGCGGGCCTTCTCGCGGTCGTAGCTGTACACCGTGGAGGCGCGGTGGTAGCCGCGAAAGTAGTCGGGCAGGAGGCAGGTGCAGGCCCGGGCGTGGCCGTCCGTGATGCGGGCGATCAGCGAGTCGACGTCCAGGGCGTACAGCAGCGCCTGGCGCACGCGCACATCGTTGAAGGGCTCCTTGCGGCAGTTGAACATGAGGAAGGGCGCCGAGAACCCGGGCACGTACTCGATGGTGGCGCCGGCGGCGGTGATCTGATCGGCCAGCACTTCCGGGGCCGCCTCGATGCACAGGGCCCGCTTGTCGGTGAGGGCCCCGGTGCGCTTCTCGTCGTCCAGGATGACCGACCACTCCATGCGCCCGCAGGTGGCGGGAAAAGTGCCGGCGTAGTAGGGGTTCGGCGTGAACGCGATGCGGCCGCCCTCTACCAGATCGATGGTCTCGTAGCGCCACGGCCCGCTGCCGATGGGCGCCGTTTCCAGTTCCTCGGGCGCAAGATGGGCGGGGAAGATGCGCACGAGGGCCAGCCGCTCGCGCAAGAGCGACCCCATGGGAGAGCGCAGGGTGAACAGGAGGGTCCGGTCGTCTTTGGCCGTGACCGAGCGAATGAAGGACAGCAGGGCGCCGTAGGTGTCGCTCTCCATGTTCCGGCGGAAGGCCTCGCACACGTCGTTTACCGTGAGCACCGAGCCGTCGGAGAACCGGGGATTCTCGCGCAGGGTCACCTCATATTCCAATTCCGAGATCTGCATGGGGATGTCGGCGGCCAGTCCCAGTTCGGGACGGTAGGTGTGCAGGTTCAATTCGTAGAGGCCCTCGTATACGTGCCAGCCCGCGGCAATGAACAGCGCCGAGGAGGCGCCCACCGGGTTGCAGCTGCCGCCCTCGTAGGGCAAAACCGCCGTGATGGCGTCGGCCACGCCCCCGTCGGGCGGCGTCGTCCCCGGTGCTGGGCCATCGCCAGCTGCGGGCCGCTCGCTTCCTCGCGAGCAGCCGCCCAGGGCCAGTGCAGCCGCTGCCACGCCCGCCGCGGCCAGGAACTGCCGCCGAGAAACCGCACTGCTTCGTCCGTTAACCAAAGCCCGCATAAACTAAACTCCTGCCACTGAGAGCCCGTTCCAAAGTCCCCACTATTATAAAAGTCCCGCTCCGCCCCAACCGAAACCTCACACCAAAGTCGCGAGGGAGAATGGGCGGCGACCGGCAGAGCCCCCTCCGCTGGTAAATTGTGCAACAAACTCCGATAGGTAGACTTTCTTCGGAGGATTCAAGCGCGAAATAAACGTTTAGCGTTATATTTATCCCGCTTTGGGCAGGAATCTGGAACAGAGGTGTCTACATATCGCAGTTTGCTGCGCAAAACCGCCTCTTTCGGAAACTGAAGCGAGTTGGAGCGGGGGCGGAACGCGCTGGCGATGGGGCTAAACGAATGGCTAAAGCGCGTCGTATTCGGCAAGAAAGCCGCCGAGGCACCGAAGCGTCTCGTTGTTGGTGGCCTGCTTGGTCACAAGGCAGATGGGGAATGAGATCTGATGTTCGGGGGCAAGGGGAATAATGCACAGATCGTCGCGGGAAACAGCTAGCTTGTTGTTGGTATATGAGAGCACCAAACCGTCTTCGGCAAGAAAAGCGAGCAATTCTTGCGCGTGGGGTGCGATTTGAACGAGATTCGGCAAAGGGAGTCCGAAAGAGCAGAAGTGCTTTTCCAGCCCGGGGTATACGAAACGGATGTCCTCGGGGTAGGCGAGGGTGTAGGGAGCGAGGTCTTGCAGCGTTAAGTGCTGCTTGCCGGCAAGGGGGTGCATATGGTGAAGAAGCACAACAGGGGTCACGGCGCCAATCTGCTTGCTTTCGTAACCGCTGCTCTCGTAAGGCCCTAAAACAACGGCGCCATCCGCAAGATCGTTCTTCGCAGCGCGCAGGCAGGTATCGTTTGGGTATCGAAGCAGGTTTATCTGAACATGGGGGGGGCCGCTCGAGGAAAGCCGGTATCGCATCGGGAGGACAAATGTCGCCGCGATATGCGGTGGTAGCGACGGCAAGGGAAAGCGTGTCGGCAAGAAGGGCGAGGTTGACGGGCGGCTGCTCCAGATTCTCGAGAGCTGCGTAGGCGCGGGTCACCTGTTCGGCCAGGTCGGCGTACTGGCGACCGAAATCGGTCGCCCTGACGTTGCGCCCCTCGCGCACGAACAGCTTGCGCCCGCAACGCGTCTCGGTGTTCGACACGGCCTTGGAGATCGTCTGAGGCTGCACGTAAAGAGCCTCGGCTGCTCGTGTGTGGCTCTCAAGTCTCACGGCGTAAACGACATACTCTAGCTGCTGGATATCCATGGCACCCTCCTTATGCCAGTATAAGGGAAATGTGGGGTGCGTGGCATTCGTCGACGACGAATGGCGATGCGGAATGGGATCGGAATGAGCCGAAGGGCCACAGTGCGTTCCAAGGCGGACTCCCTTATGAGCTCGCATTCGCAAAATATTGGAACAAATCGGAAAAAATCGTTGAGAATGCGCAGTCATCCGCACGCCACATCGCCCCCTATACTGAAAGCACTCCCAGCGCTAGGAGAAGCATTGTTTATATACGAGGAGGGAGTAAGGCGATGAGAGATAACGCAGGAATCATGAGGAGTGGTCCCGGAAGGCTCTGCAAAGGTGCCCTGGTGAGTCTAGCGGTCATCTTCTGCGTGTGCCTCGTTTTTCAAACCAAGGCCTATGCGGCAGAACCGTGATGAGGGAGGTCGAAGTTGATTCCGATCTATGCCTTACGGTTCAGGTGGATGAGGGCGGCACGCTTCAAATTCAGGAAGCGGAACTTGAGGGAGAGGCACTTCCCCTTGATGCGGAAATTATCGAGTCGAGAGAAGTCCTGATCGCTTTAGCGGCCGCTCACAATGGATGGTACAAGTCCAATTCGGGTGATTGGTACTATTTCGTCAACGGCAAGTGGACGGTTGGCTGGAAAGCCGTGGACGGATACTGGTACCTTTTCGATAATGCTGGTCGAATGCTTAAGGGATGGCAGAGCAATGGCGGCAACTGGTATTATTTGAGGACCGCGACCAATGTTCCCAACGCCGGTCCCGAGGGTTCTATGGTGGTGGGCTGGCTATCCAATGGGGGCTATTGGTACAAGCTCAACGACAGCGGTGCGATGATGCGTGGTTTTCATGCCGACGGCGGTTATTGGTACTACTTTAGAACCGCCAACAATGTGCCCGTAGGAGGCCCCGATGGCGCCATGGTGGCTAACTGTTGGATTGAGATTGCTGGAGAGTGCTATGCATTCCAGCCGGGTGGCCAGATGCGAACGGGTTGGTTCGATGATGGCGACCACAGGTATTTCCTCGCTAACAGCGAAATAGGAATTGGCTTTAATAGTGCCGATTATGGGAAAATGGTACGAGGTTTGTGCAAGATCGGTTTGTATGAGTATTTCTTTAACGACCCGGCAAATATCATTTTCTTTGCTCCTGATGGCGCCATGATCAGAAACAATCCCTATTTTCAATTTCTCACGCCAGATGGGATAATTGTTGCGGGAATTATCGATGGCAACGGCCATGTGCATCGAACTGGCATCAAATCATTGAATGGGGATGCGCCGGAAATGGTCGACACGAGGATTGAATAAAAAGGTGACGACGACCCACCGAATGGTTGGCGTGGGGTTGGGCCTTTGCGGCTGGCTAACGCCAGCGTGGTGGCGGTGACTTACTTGGAGGCAGTCATGTTTGGTTTCGGGCTACCGTATTTTGAGATTCCGGGTGTTTCTCCGGAAATGCATCTCACGCTCCTGGTAATCATTTTCAGATTAATTGCGGCGCTTGTCGTCGGATATTTCGCCAAACGCAAGGGGTACAGCTTTTGGTTGTTCTTCGTGGTGACATTCTTGCTCGACATCCTTGCGAGCGCGGTTATTATGATTGCCATCCCCAGACGTTACGAGCGGACTGAGGGGGAGCTGGGGGCATCGAGAAAACCCGAAAATGATCTATAGGCGCATGTTGGGACTGGTCCTTGGGGTCACGGGTGGGAGGATGGCGGGACAAAATGACGTTTTTCTTCGATAGCGGGCCGTTTCCGCCATGGGTGGTCCACTGCTTATCAAGACGACCATAGCGTTGCCCACTGCCTACTATGCTAAACGCAAGGGCTACAATCTCTGGACGTTCCTCGCCGCAGCGCTTCTGTTCGATCCGATCGCGAGTCTCATCATCTTGCTCGCGATTCCCAAGCGAAATGATTGCGCGGGTGATGGCGCGAGCACCCTTCCCATTCGCTAGTGAGCCAGCAGCTTCCTAGGGACTCGCGGGGAGGAATGAGCGCTCGATGGATGATTCTGCGGAGGGAGCCGTCTGGGGCGGCTCCCTCCGTTTTTGCGGGCGCACCCGTCAGTAAAGCGGGATGAGGGGAACGGCGAAGCTGCGGTCGGCATGGTCGGAGGGGGAGTCTTTGAGGGCCGCGGCGACTTCGGCGAGGACGGCTTCGTCGCAGGTGCGGTGATGGCAGAGCCCCCTCCGCTGGTAAATTGTGCAACAAACTCCGATAGGTAGACTTTCTTCGGAGGCTTCAAGCGCGAAATAAACGTTTAGCGTTATATTTATCCCGCTTTGGGCAGGAATCTGGGGCAGAGGTGTCTACATATCGCAGTTTGCTGCGCAAAATTGCCCCTTTGGCGGGCATCTTCCCCGACACGCGCCCCTCTCTGCTTTGCGGGGCGAAAGCATTCCCCCGTTGCGTTCCCCCGTTCACCCCGCCGACCGACTGGTCAGGGCCTTGGCGGGGGTGCGGGCGGGTTGACGGTGGGTCAAGGCGCGCGGTGCTGCTAATATCGGACAGGTATTTCTGTTCGCAGAGCAAATCCGACCCGCATCGGAGGCGCTTCCGTCCTCTCGACTCCTCCGCGACAGTACCACCCGCGCGATGAGCGACGAGGCCGCAAGCCGGCCGAATCCGTGCGGGCCAGATGCAAAGGAGAGGAACATGACGAGAGTTCTCAAGTCGATGGACGGCAACAACGCCGCGGCGCACGTGTCCTACGCGTTCACCGAAGTTGCCGGCATCTACCCGATCACTCCCTCGAGCCCCATGGCCGACTTTGTCGACATTTGGGCTGCCCAGGGCCGCAAGAACATCTTCGGTACCACGGTGAAGGTGTGCGAAATGCAGTCCGAGGGCGGTGCCGCCGGCGCCGTGCACGGCTCGCTGGCGACCGGCGCGCTGACCACCACCTACACGGCCAGCCAGGGTCTGCTCCTCATGATCCCCAATATGTACAAGATCGCCGCCGAGGCGCTGCCGAGCGTGTTCCACGTGTCGGCCCGTACGGTGTCCACCCAGGCGCTGAACATCTTCGGCGACCACTCCGACGTCATGGCCTGCCGCCAGACCGGCTTCGCGATGCTGGCCGAGGGCAACGTGCAGGAGGTCATGGATCTGTCCGCCGTGGCCCATCTGGCCGCCATCAAGGGCCGCGTGCCGTTCCTGAACTTCTTCGACGGCTTCCGCACCTCCCACGAAGTGCAGAAGATCGCCGTGTGGGACTACGACGATCTGGCCGAGATGTGCGACATGGACGCCGTGCGCGCCTTCCGCGAGCACTCGCTGAACCCGGAGCGCCCGGCCATGCGCGGCTCCCACGAGAACGGCGACATCTTCTTCCAGCACCGCGAGTCCTGCAACCCCATCTACGACGCGCTGCCCGCCGTGGTGGAGGAGTACATGGACAAGGTGAACGAGAAGCTGGGCACCGACTACAAGCTGTTCAACTACTACGGAGCCCCCGACGCCGACCGCGTGATCGTGGCCATGGGAAGCATCTGCGACGTGGCCGAAGAGGTCATCGACTACTTGTGCGCCCATGGCGAGAAGGTGGGCCTGGTGAAGGTGCGCCTGTACCGCCCCTTCGTCACCGCTAAGTTCGTGGAGGCCCTGCCCGCCACCGTGCAGAAGATCGCCGTGCTCGATCGCACCAAGGAGCCCGGTTCCATCGGCGAGCCGCTGTACATGGACGTGGTGAACGCGCTGGCCGTGGAGGGCCGCGACGGCATCACCGTGACCGGCGGCCGCTACGGTCTCGGTTCCAAGGACACCCCGCCGTCTTCCGTGTTCGCCATCTTCACCGAGCTTGAGAAGGACGAGCCGCGCCGCCAGTTCACCATCGGCATCGTGGACGACGTGACCGGGCTTTCGCTGCCCGAGGTGCCTGCGCCGAACACCGCCGCCCCCGGCACCATCGAGTGCAAGTTCTGGGGTCTCGGCGGCGACGGCACCGTGGGCGCGAACAAGAACTCCATCAAGATCATCGGCGACCACACCGACAAGTTCGTCCAGGCCTACTTCCAGTACGACTCCAAGAAGACCGGTGGCGTGACCATCTCGCACCTGCGCTTCGGCGATGCCCCCATCCGCAGCCCCTACTACGTGAACAAGGCCGACTTTGTGGCCTGCCACAACCCGTCCTACATCACCAAGGGCTTCCCCATGGTGCGCGATGTGAAGCCCGGCGGCGTCTTTCTTATCAACTGCCAGTGGACGCCTGACGAGCTGGCCGAGCACCTGTCGGCCGAGGCGAAGCGCTACATCGCCGAGAACGACATCAAGCTGTACCTCATCAACGCCATCGACCTGGCCATCGAGATCGGCATGGGCAAGCGCACCAACACCATCCTGCAGTCGGCGTTCTTCGCCCTGGCCGGCGTCATGCCCCAGGAGGAGGCCATCCAGTACATGAAGGATGCGGCTACGAAGTCCTACGCCTCCAAGGGCCAGGACGTGGTGGACATGAACCACAAGGCCATCGACGCCGGCGCCACCGCCTTCGTGGCCGTGGAAGTGCCCGCGTCGTGGAAGGACGCTGAGGCGGCGACCGAGGCCGTGACCGTTGAGGGCCGCCCCGAGACGGTGGATCTGGTCACCAGCATCATGAACCCCGTGGGCCGCATGGACGGCGACTCGCTGCCCGTGTCCGCCTTCGTCGGCTACGAGGACGGCCAGTTCCCGCTGGGCGCCTCGGCCTACGAGAAGCGCGGCGTGGCCGTGTCGGTGCCCGAGTGGAATCCCGACACCTGCATCGAGTGTAACCAGTGCTCGTTCGTGTGCCCGCACGCGGTGGTGCGTCCCTTCGCGCTGACCGACGCCGAGATGGCGGCGGCCCCGGCCCAGACCAAGCATATCCCCGTGAAGGGCAAGGTGGGCGCCGACATGCAGTACGTGCTGGCCATCTCGCCGCTCGACTGCATGGGCTGCGGCCTGTGCGTCATCCAGTGTCCCACCGACTCGCTGACGATGATGCCCATCGCCGATGAGCTGGACGAGCAGCCGGTGTTCGACTACTGCGTGAAGTCCGTGGCCCGCAAGCCCGAGCTGGAGGGTACCTCGGTGAAGGCCAGCCAGTTCAAGCAGCCCCTGCTGGAGTTCTCCGGCTCCTGCGCCGGCTGTGCTCAGACCTCTTACGCCCGCCTGGTCACTCAGCTGTTCGGCGACCGCATGTACATCGCGAATGCCACCGGCTGCTCCTCCATCTGGGGCGGTCCGGCGGCCACCTCTCCCTATACGGTGAACGCCGACGGCCACGGCCCGGCCTGGTCGAACTCGCTGTTCGAGGACAACGCCGAGCACGGCATGGGCATGCTGCTCGGCTACGAGGCCGTGCAGGACAAGGTGGTGACCGACACCGAGGCCCTGCTGGCTTGCGAGGGCGCTGCCGGCGACCTGGCCGATGCCGCCACCGCGTGGCTTGAGGCCCGTACCGACGCCGAGGCCTCCCAGCCGGCCGCTGCCGCCTACATTGCGGCCTTGGAGACCGCCGCTGCGGGCGAGGGCACCCTGGCCGAGCTGGCCGCGGCCATCCTGGCCAACAAGAGCTACCTGACCAAGAAGTCCGTCTGGATCTTCGGCGGCGACGGTTGGGCCTACGACATCGGCTACGGCGGCCTGGACCACGTGCTCGCCTCCGGCAAGGACGTGAACGTGTTCGTGTTCGACACCGAGGTGTACTCCAACACCGGCGGCCAGGCCTCGAAGGCCTCCAACCTCGGCCAGGTGGCGCAGTTCGCCGCCGCGGGCAAGGACGTGAAGAAGAAGAGCCTCGCCGAGATCGCCATGACCTACGGGTACGTGTACGTGGCGCAGATCGCCATGGGCGCGAACCTGAACCAGACCATCAAGGCCATCACCGAGGCCGAGGCCTATCCGGGTCCCTCGCTCATCATCGGCTACAGCCCCTGCGAGATGCACTCCATCAAGGGCGGCATGACCAACTGCCAGACCGAGATGAAGAAGGCCGTGGACTGCGGCTACTGGAACCTGCTGCGCTTCAACCCGCAAGGCGCTCCGGGCAAGAAGCTCGTCATCGACTCCAAGGAGCCCGTGGAGGGCGAGTACCAGAACTTCCTCATGAACGAGGCCCGCTACAGCCGTCTGACCCGCGAGTTCCCCGAGCGGGCGGGCGAGCTGTTCGCCGAGAACGAGCGCGCCGCCATGGACCGCTGGGATCACCTGCAGAAGCTGAAGGACCTCTACGCCGCCGAGTAAGCGCGCCGCGAGATCAAGCAATCAGGGAAGGGGAGTCGGCTCTCGGGCCGACTCCCCCTTTCTTTTGCGGGCGGCGTCTTGGCTTTCTAACGCGCGTCCGTTGAAGGTTAGGGTATGCTCATGGTGGGGAGCACGGTGGCGCCCCCTCCAGGGGGCGAAACGAGGGAAGGGTCTATCGGTGGCAGCGGATCGCATGGAGCTGGCAGAGAGGTTCGACAAGCGCCTTTTAGGGCTGGGATTGTACTGGGCATGGCTCTTCGTCACGTTCTACACGCCCGTCCTCTTTCCCGCCGCCGATGCCGCCGCCGATCTGGCTCGGGAAGCCTGGAGTTGGGCGGCGTGGGCCCATGCACTCACCCTGCTTGTTTGCGCGGCGCTCGGACACCGGCTCTCGGCGTTCGCGGATTCTCGGCGCGTTGTGGTGGGGACGGCGGTCCTCTGCACCGCGGGAACGGCCTGCGTCCCCCTCGGCCAATGGCTTTCCGCCTGCGGATTTGCCGTTTCCTGGGGCTTGCCCGTGATGGGTGCGGTGGCGACGGGCGTTTCCACAGCGTGGTTGGTTCTGCTGTACGGTCGGCTATTCGCGCGGGAGGATGCCGCCTGTGCCCTTTGGGCCATCGGGGGAGCCTATCTGCTCAGCTGCATCGTTTATTTCCTGGTGCGCGCCTTCGATCCGCTCGTGGCCATCGCCACTACGCTGGTATTGCCGGCGGCATCTGCTCTGGCGCTGCTTCTTCCCGGATCCGGGGTGAAGGGCGCGACGGAAAAGGAGGGGCATCCCTCTCTCCGGATCAATTGGCGGGCTGCCATGCTGCTGGCCGTGCTCTTTTTCTTCGCCTTCGGCGGGGAGATGTTCCGGGGGTTTGCCGTCCCCTCGGGCAGTCCCGCCGACTTGGGCCATATGGGAGACTTGTACATGGCCGGCGGCGTGGCTGGCCTGGTGGTGCTCGGCGCGGCCATAGCGGTGCGCGTTCGCTCTTCCCATTCCGACGGGCATCCGCTTCCCGGTATGCAGTCGGTGCTCGTTATCATGGCGCTGAGCTTCCTCTGCACGGTGCTGTTCGGAACATCCTATGCCATGGGGTATGCGGTCTTTGGCGCGGGATTCATGTTCTGTCGCTGTGTGGTGTGGGCGTACTGCGCAGTTGTCTCGCGGCGGGTGAGGGCGTCGTCTTTTACGGTCTTCGGTATAGTTCAGGCAAGTTTTGCCTTGGCGGTGGTGGTCGGGGTGCCCCTTTCCCAGCGCCTCTCGCGGGCGGTGGCATCGGGGGCGGTGGCCTGGGACGCCATTGCCGTCACCTTTCTGTTCCTCATTGTGGTGGTGGCCGTGCTGGCCACAAGCAAGAGCGACTTCGAGATTGCCTGGGGGCTGGTGCCGCAGGCAAGGTCTTTCGGGGAGGGCGAGGGGCCGGCGGCGGCTTCGCGTGACGCGACGGCCCACGTGGAGGTCCCGGCGGCTCCGCGTTCTCTGGAGGAACTGCTTCAGGATCGATTCGCCCTCACGCCGCGGGAGTGCGACGTGGCCGAACTGCTGGCCCGGGGGCGATCTCTTCCCTTTATCCAGAAGGAGCTGCATATCTCGCAGGGAACCGCCCAGTCGCACCTCACCCATATCTATCGCAAGCTTCAAGTTCACTCGCGTCAGGAATTCATCGACGTCATCGATGGTGTAATGCCCGATCAGGACGGTGAATGATACTTCCGTAGGATGAATCATACGATGGGGTTTCTCGCAAAACCGTATGGTTTGCCTGGTGTTTTACGCCCGTGGTTTTCCTAAAGTTGCGAAAGCGCATAAGGCGCTTGGACTAACGAAGGAAGGGAGACATCATGGAGCGCACGTTAACTCGCCGCGCCTTTTTCGGGGTAGGAGGCGCGGCTGCGGCCGTTGCTGCGGGCGGTCTGGTCGGCTGCTCGCCGGCGGCCTCCCCAGATGCCGCGGAGGACTTGTCGGCAACGGGAGCCGCGGGGGCGGGGGATTACAAAGCCGCACCCGCGCCTATCGGCGACGATCGGATCGCCGAGACGCTCGAAGCGGATGTGGTCGTGGTGGGCGGTGGCATCTCGGGTGCCGTTGCCGCCGCTACGGCGGCCGAGGCGGCCAAGAGCGTGATCGTGCTGCAGAAAGCGGCTACGGCCCTCTCGCACGGGTCGGGCGCGGCTGCGTGGAATTCGAAGGCCCAGCAGGATCTGGGTGTGGATTTCGACCCCTGGGAAGTGGTGACGGAGTGGACGCGCCGGGGAGAGAATCGCGCTGATCTGCGTTTGCTGAAGACGTGGATATACAACAGCGGTCCGACTATGGACTGGGCCATGGGACTCACGGGGGATGTCGAGGGCGTTGGGCCGGCGTTGCTCGTTGACACCACCGCTATGGAATATCCCGATGCTCACAATCGGGCCTATACTTGCGTGCATATGTGGATCGGGCAGATGCAGGCCCTCGCCCAATGGCTGCTAGACTACACGGAAGAGCTGGGCGGGCAGGTGCTGTACCGTACGCCTGCGGTGCAGCTGGTGCGCGACAATGACAATACGGGTCGTGTGAGCGCGGTTATCGCCCAAGATGCCGAGGGCAAGTACGTGAAGGTCGTGGCGAAAGGCGGCGTCATCATGGCGGCGGGCGACTATGGCAACAATCCCGAGATGCGCGCCGAGTACCTTCCGCAGGTCGAAGGGTTGAAGTCGGCCTACTCCCAGCCCGAGATCAACACGGGCGACGGGCAGCTCATGAGCATGTGGGTGGGCGGAAAGATGCAGCTGTCGCCGCATTGCTCCAATATCCACTACGATCCGCCCATCGACGTGCCGGACATTGGCGGTTCGGGCGAGCCCTGGCTGTTCGTCAACAAGAAGGGAGAGCGCTTCTGCAACGAGGACATGACCTACGGGCAGCTGTATGCCCAGGATATGAACCAGCCGGACTACCTGCACTTCCAGATCTTCGATGACAACTTCCGCACCGACTGGGAAGACATGGGATCGGGCATGATGAAGAAGGAGCCGCCGGTGGACATCGTGGCGTCCACCGAGGAAGGCGTCGCTAAGGGGGAGGTGTTCGAGGCCGACACGCTGGAAGAGCTGGCGGGCGCTATGGGGGTGCCGGCCGATGCCCTTGTTGCCACGGTGGAGCGCTACAACGTGCTGTGCGATGCCGGCTACGATGACGATTTCGGCAAGCAGGCTGCGCGCTTGAAGCCGGTGCGCAAAGCGCCGTTCTACGCGGTGCAGCGGCGCGCCGGCGTGCTGTGCACCTTAAACGGCGTTATCACCAACGAGCGGTGCGAGGCGTTGGACGAGAACCACGAGGTCATCGAGGGCCTGTACTGCGTGGGCAACTGCCAGGGCAACTTCTTTGGCGGTCTCGAGCATCAGATGATCATTCCGGGCATGAGCCTGGGTCGCGCTATGACCACGGGTCGCGTGGCCGGCTTGCTCGCGAGCGGCCAGGAGATCAAGGGCGGCCGTATGTAGGCGGGAACGCGCCTCGTCCCTCCGTCGGGGCGCTCATCGGCCTGGGGTCGATGAGCGCCCTGTTTCTGCACGAGATTGCCAGTTGTGAGCGTCTCGAATAAAAGCTTTCCTCTGAGAAAGCAAGCTGAGTTCTTGCGACCTGGGGTTTTACGGAGTCAAAAAGCTGAAGCAGCCGATCTTCAACTGCCTAGACGCTCATAACTGGCGATCTTAAGCAGAAACAGGGGATTTCGCTAACCGGGGGAATGCCACAAATATTTTCTGGGACGTTCTCGGTAGCGTTTGTTATGCAGCGGGCCGCTTGGTGACTATGCTTTCCTCTAGGGAAAAACGAGTCTAAGGAGGGTTCCCGTGCATAAGGAAACTGAAATCATCGAAGAAGCATCGCAGGTTGCCGCGGGCATGTCCCGCCGGTCGTTCTTGGGCCTGGGCGCGCTGGGCGCCGCGGGTCTGGCGGCTCTGGGCCTGGCCGGCTGCGCCCCGCAGTCGAAGGACGACGCCCCGGCTGCTGATGCGGGCGATGCCCCCGCGGCTGACCAGCTGCCTCCGGCCGATGCTGAGGAGAGCTGCGATGTGGTGGTCGTGGGCCTCGGCACGAGCGGGCTTGTGGCCGCCTCCGCCGCCGCGAAGGAAGGTGCTAAGGTCATCGGTTTGGACCGCTCCGCCTCCATGGGCGCCACCAACGCCTCCATGGTGTCCGGCGTGTGG
Organism: Adlercreutzia mucosicola DSM 19490; assembly: GCF_000422625.1. Taxonomy (GTDB): domain Bacteria; phylum Actinomycetota; class Coriobacteriia; order Coriobacteriales; family Eggerthellaceae; genus Adlercreutzia; species Adlercreutzia mucosicola. The sequence goes on from NZ_AUGK01000004.1 coordinate 57,755, forward strand.
GCCATCGAGTCCACGCCCGAGCTGGCCGAACCGAACTACCTCACGGTGAAGGACATGTTCGATTTCATTTGGACGGGCACGCACTACCAGACCAATGCGCCGCTGCTGCGCAATGTGCTGCCGGCTTCGGGCAAGGGCATCGATCTGATGATCGAAGGCGGCGTGCCCTTCATGTTCGCCTTCCAGGGCGCCGACGAGAACACGCTCATGCTGAACCGCGGCGGACACATCTACGCCACCGCCGGTGCCGAGCGCGCCGAAGCGCTTCAGGGCATGCTGGACAAGTTCGGCGTGGATTCCCGTTGGGACGCCGAGGTGACCAGCCTGCTTGTCGAAGACGGCAAGGTAGTGGGCGTGCGCTATCAGGACGGCTCGAAGGCCATCGACGTGAAAGCCGCCAACACCATCGTCGCCACGGGCGGCTTCATCCAGAACGAGGATATGCTGCGCGAGTACTACTCCGGTGCGGTGATGTACAGCACGGGCAACCAGTACAACGACGGCGCCGGCATTAAGCTGGCCCAGTCGGCCGGCGCGCAGATGGGCAAGAACTTCAGCACCTCTATCAACGAGTCGGGCGCCTGCAACATGAAGTCGAGCGCCCGCTTCGTCAGCCTGGAGGACTGCAACGCCACGCCGGTGTTCAGCCTGCCCCTATTCGGCGGTCTTATGGTGAACAAGCGCGGCTCTCGCTTCATGGACGAGGGCACCATGGCCAAGCACACCATGTACTGCGGCGAGCCTCTTTTGCGCGAGGGCGTGTACTACATGGTCATCGACGATGGTCTGATTCAGGAACTGTCCACCACGCCCATCATGGATTTCATCTCCGAGGACGCCTTCGGCAACATGGCCCCTGGCGTGCAGATGGGCTTTGAGGGCAAGACGCTGACGGCGCTGCCCGACATGGTGCAGCAGGGTATCGACGAGGGCTGGATTTGGAAGGCTGACACCGCTGAGGCGCTGGCCGAGGCCGTGGGCATGGAGAACCTGGTCGACACCCTTGCGACCTACAACGGCTACTGCGCCGCCGGCGTGGACGACGAGATGTTCAAGGAGGCCCAGTTCCTGCGCGCCGTGGACACTGGTGCCCTGTACGTGGTGGAGCTGAACATCGCTGCCTGGGTGACGCTTGGCGGCATCAAGACCGACGGCTTCTGCCGCGCGGTGGACGCCGAGGCCAATCCCATTCCCGGCCTGCTTGTGGCCGGCGTCGACGGTGACTTCTGGGCCGTGCCCTACTTCGAGGGCGGTTCCGCTCAGGGCTTCTGCGTGGGCTCGGGCTATCTGGCTGGCATCACGGCGGCCCAGGCCTAGGGGTTGAGGGCCGCGCCGGGCCTTCTCCCGCCCCGCCCCTCCTTGCGCCCATTGCCTCCCCTCTCTGGAAGGGCGTCGCTTCGCCGAGCGGCGCCCTTCCTTTTGCGTGGCGGGGAAGGCGCGCAGGGCTCGGTGCAGTATGATGAGCGGGGAAGCGAAGGGAGGGCATCCATGGACATACGGCAAATCGAGTACTTCTGCCGGGCGGCGAAGGCCGGCTCGTTCTCGGCGGCGGCCAAGAGCGCGTTCGTGACCCAGCAGACGCTGTCGGCGTCGGTGGCATCGTTGGAAAACGAGGTGGGAGCGCCGTTGTTCCATCGCCGCCGCCAGGGCATCGAGCTCACCGATTTCGGCGCTCAGTTTCTGGCCAAGGGCGAGGCGGTGCTGAATGCCGTGCGCGAGGCCGAGGACTTTGCGGCCCGTTGGCGCGAGAGTGCCCAGCGTACAGCCGCCTTCGCCTATGCGACTGCCAGCCTGCAGGATGACGGCGACGGCTTCACCCGCGAGACGTTACGGGCCTTCCGCGCAGCCCATGACGAGGTGGACCTGCGTCTGTTCGAGCTGACGAGCGATGCCTGCCTGGCCGCGGTGGAGCGCGGGTCGGTGGACATGGCCTTCGTGGTGGGCCGCCCCGATCCCGAGGTGTTCGAGTTCACCCACCTGGGCGATGGCCATCTGCTCGTTGCGGTGCCTGCCGGCCATCCGCTGGCTGCCCGTGAGGCGATCAGCTTCGCCGACTTGGCCGACATCGAGCTGTTCCCCGTGCCCGATCTGGATATGTCCTATCGCCGCATCGTGGAGGGGTTCGCGCGCTACGGCCTGACGCCCCGCTACGCCCCAGTGCCCTTCAGCCTGGACGCCGCCCGCGAATTCGTGCGCAGCGGCCGGGGCGTTGATTTCTCGCCCGCGCACAACGCCGAGACGCCGCATGAGGGCATCGCCTACGTTCCCCTCGCTGAACGGGACGCCTTCACCCTGCCCCTCGGTCTGGCCACCAAGCTCGGCGCCGCCGAAAAGCCCGTGATCGCCGCCCTGAAGCAGGCCGTAAGGCAAGCGGCGTCTCGGTAGGGATCCGCCACAACGCTTTCCCCGCCCCTTCCGTCACCGCCTCAAATCTTACCAGCCGGTAATCGGGGTTAATCGATTACCAGGGTGGTTACCGTCATGCTATCTTGTGGGCAGGTCGGGCGCTCTTTATATTGGGATGCGTTGAAGGCGGCGGCGTCGATCGATACGAGCCCCGCGACGAGAGCGAGACGGAAAAGAGGGGAAGCGATGAGCAATACCATTGCCGCCGACGGGCGTCGATTGACCCGACGCAGCTTTCTGGCCGCGACGGCTGCCGGGGCGGCCGCAGCGGGGCTGGCGAGTCTGACCGGTTGCGCTCCGCAGCCGAGCGCGAGCGGGAGTTTGGCGGAGACGGGCGACCAGGCGCCCATCGACGAGGGAACGTGGATCGCCGCTGCGTGCTGGGACAACTGCGGCGGCCGCTGCGTGAACCGCGTGCTGGTGCGCAACGGGGAAGTGGTGCGCCAGGGAAGCGAGACGTCGCACGAGGACAGCTTCGGCTGGCTGCAGCAGCGGGGCTGCCCGCGCGGACGCGCCCGGGCCCAGCAGGTGTACGGCGAGGACCGCGTGAAGTTCCCCCTGAAGCGCAAGCACTGGCAGCCTGGCGGCGGAGAGAACGCGCGCGGCGATTTGCGCGGCACCGACGAGTGGGAGCAGATCAGCTGGGACGAGGCCCTCGGTTACATCGCCCAGGAGGCCGAGCGCATCTATCGCGATTTCGGTCCCACGGCGGTGATCGGCACCAAGGCCTTGGCCGTAGGCAAGATCCTGCATCAGCTGGGCGGTCACGTGAATCTGTCCGACACCAGCTCGGCCGGCACCTATTCTTTCAACCTGGGGCCGCTGGGGTTGCCCTCCCAGGACTTGGGGAAGCTCAACGACCGTTTCGACAACAAGAACGCCGAGACTATCGTGCTCATGGGCGGCAATTCCGCCTGGTCGTCGGGCGGTAGCACCATGAACAACTTCAACGAGGCCGTCGATGCCGGCGTGCAGTTCGTCTACGTAGGCCCCTCCTACAATGCGACAGCCGCCTACTTCGATGCCCGTTGGATTCCCGTGCTGCCCGGCACCGACACCGCCTTCATGCTGGGCGTGTGCTATGAGATGCTCGCCCAGGGCGTGGCCGATCTCGACTTTCTGCATACCTACTGCGTCGGCTTCGATGCCGAATCGATGCCCGCCGACGCCACCACCGACGAGCACTTCCGCGGATATTTGGAAGGCGCCTACGACGGCGTGCCCAAGACCGCTGCGTGGGCCAGCGCCCTGTGCGGAACGCCGGTCGACGACATCGTGTGGTTCGCTGAGACCATCGGGCGCGACCATGCGGTTATGCTGATGCACAATTACGCCCTGGCCCGATGCAACGGCGCCGACAACGTTCCCCAGCTGTTCATGACCATGGGGGCCATGGGCGCGCACTTCGGCAAGTCGGGGCACGCTTGCGGCGGCGCCTACAAGACCTATGCGGGCGCCGGCGGTCCCGAGCTGGTCACCATGGGAAAGACCGGTTTGCCGGCAACGAAGAATCCTGTGGCTGACACGATGCCCGAGCCGCTGATGTGGCAGTGCATCCAGGAGGGCCGCTACAACAGCACCGGCGCCGCCTACGGCACTGAGTTCAATGCCGAGACTATCAAGGAGGCCGACTTCAAGTGGCTGTGCGTGGAGGGGCGCAACACGTTGCAGACCGCTGTGGGCACCATGGCGGCGATGGAGGCCATCAAGAAGCTGGACTTCGTGACCGACGTGGCCTACACCTTCGACACGACGGCTCGTTTCGCCGATATCGTGCTGCCCTGCGCGACGGAATGGGAACGCGTGGGTGGATTCCCCGGCCATCAGCGCTCGCGGGAGACGCTTGTGGTGTACAACCAGGTGACCGAGCCCTTGTGGGAGGCCAAGACCGAGTTCGAGATCGGCCGTGCCCTTGCGCAGAAGCTGGGCATGAATCCCGATGAGCTGTGGCCCATCAGCGAGAAGCAGGCGTTCTTCAACCAGATCGCCACGAGCACGTACCTGACGCCCGGGGGCGAGACCGCGCCGCTCGTGACGATCACGGCGGACGACATCGCCGAGTGGGGCGTTGACGGCGAGCCCCAGGAGGGCGACATCGCTCTGGCAGATTTCCTGGCGGCCGGCTGCTATACGGTGAAGCGCTCGGAAGGGGATGCTTACTCCTTCATTGGCTACGCCGACTTCGTGGCCGACCCAGCGGCTAATCCGCTGCCGAGTCCGTCGGGCAAGTTCGAGATCTATTCCCAGTACAAGGCCGATACGCTGAACGCCATGGGCTACAGTCCCGCGGGTACCTACAAGCCCTATCCCAATTACGTCGAATCGCCCGAGGGCCGTGAGGGCACCTTCCGCGACCGCGAAGTGGGCGGCGAGGCGAGCGAGTACCCCTTCATCATGTACAACCCGCACTATCTGCGGCGCGCCCACGGCGTGATGGATTCCTCGCCGTGGTTGCGCGAGGCCTGGGCGAATCCGGTCTTCCTGAACGCCGTCGATGCGACGGCGCGCGGTATCGCTGACGGCGACACGGTGCGACTGTTCAACGCCCACGGCGCCACGCTGCGCACGGCGACGTTGACCGAGACGATCATGCCGGGTTGCGTGGCCCTGCCCCATGGCGCGTGGCTCAACTACGATGCCGATGCAGGCGTGGATCGTGGCGGCATGGACAACGTGCTGTGCGGTCAAGTAACGAGCGGCATGGGAACGTCGGGGTACAACAACTACAACTGCAATTACGAGAAATACGACGGCGAGGCCCTCGTGCCCGATTGCGAGCTGCCCCAGCGCGCCGTCGAAGTGGCGTAAGGGAGGCGTGTCATGACTCGCATTGGCTTCTACTACGATCAAACGCGCTGTGCCGGCTGCAAAACCTGCCAGGTTGCGTGCAAGGACAAGAACCGCTTGGGCATAGGGCCTGTGCTGCGCAAAGTGACGAGCCATCAGGTGGGCGCCTATCCCGCAGTGAAGATGTACCACGTGTCGGCATCGTGCAACCACTGCGATGCGCCGGCCTGTATGGCGAAGTGCCCCACCGGTGCCATTGCCAAGAACGACGATGGCACGGTGGTGCGCGATGCCGAGGCGTGCATCGGCTGCTCTACCTGCGTGAACGCCTGTCCGTTCGGACATCCCGCCATCGACGAGACCACGGGACTGTCGGTGAAGTGCGACGGGTGCGCGGCTTGGCGCGAGGCGGGTTATCTGCCCGCGTGCGTGGAGGCCTGTCCCTATCGCGCCCTTGATTTCGGCGATGTGGACGAGCTGGCGGCGAAGTACGGGGCCGATCTGGTGCACGCCCTTCCCGCCATCGGCGAGGGCGACACCGGGCCCAGTACGCAGATCAAGGCCCGGCCCGTGGCCCTGACCGATGCGGGCGCGCCCCTCGTCCTGTAAGCGAGCGCGTGTTGTCTTTCGTGCCGCAAGCCCATCTCGGGCTTGCGGCCTTTGTCGCCTTGGGGATAAAGTAAATCGGTGGCGCAGAGACGAAAGCCGAAGGGAGAGGCCATGGGGGAGCGACTGGAGAAAAGCGCGCGCCGTCCACGACCGCTGGCGGTGCAGTACATTGCGCTCATGACGCTGATCGGTGCGGTGCTGATTGCCCTGTACGGCTGGTGCTCGTACCAGGAGCAGGCCCAGTCCATGGAGCGCCAGATGTTGGCCGAGGCCCGCGTGCTGGAGAAGTCGGTGCGCGCCACTTGGGACTTCATCGACCACGAGCAGCCCAATATCAATTACGACCGTGACGGCACCTACAACTTCAAGGGGCTGTACTGCTCGCTGGTGGGCAAATCGGTGGGCAAGCTCTTCACTATGAGCACCGACTACCAGTACCTGCTGCGCTACACGCGCCTGAATCCGCGCAACGTGATGGACGAGCCCGACGACTTCGAGCGCGCGGCTTTCGCGGCCTTCGAGAACGAGGGCGCGACCGAGTACACCGGCTTCGTGGACAACGGCGAGGGCAAGCGCGAATTCCGCTACGTGGGGGCCATCTATCTGACCGATACCTGCATGGAATGCCACGGCGGCCCGGCCGGCGAGCTGGATGTGACGGGCTTTGAGAAAGAGGGCATGAGCGTGGGCGACATCGGCGGCGCGGTCAGCATCACGATGCCCACCGACTTGTACCAGAGCGCCATCGATCGCAGCACCATCCTCATGATCGGCTTCTTCCTTTTGTTTCTGACGGCCACCTTCGGAGGGAGCCTGCTGTTCTTTCGCCGCAAAGTGACCGGTCCTTTGACGAACCTGGAAGAGGCTGTCGGCGAGATGGGGCGCGGCAATCTGAAGGCGCCGGTGGCCGACGGCGGCAGCGTGAGCGAGATCAGCGCCCTGGCCCAAGGGGTGAAGTCCATGGCCGGCGAGCTGGGCGAGCTGTACGCGACGCTGGAGGAGAAAGTTGATACGCGCACGCGAATGTATCGCGAGGCCAATGAGATGCTGGAAGAGCAGCGCGGCGCTCTGGCTCGGGCGAACGCCCTGCTCGAGCAGGCCAACGAGAAGCTGGCCGAGGAGAACGAGTACCGCACCAACATCGTGGCTATCTTAAGTCACGAGCTGCGCACGCCGCTCACGTCCATCCTGGCGTTCGTCGATCTGTGGGAGGCTTCCGGCGAGCAGCACAGCCGCGAGAGTCGCGAGTGCTTCGAGAAGATCAAGCGGCAGAGCCACGTGCTTTTGGAGATGGTGAACAATGTGCTGGACATGGTGCGGGTGGAGTCGGGCACTCTGGAGATTGCCGACGATGTCATCGATGCCGTGGATTTCGCGGCGACGGTCATGGCGCCCATCGAGCCTTTGGCCGCCCAGCGCGGGGTGGGCACTGCGTGCGAGGTATCTCCTGCGGTGCCCTTGGTGCGCAGCGATTGGGCGCAGTTGGAGAAGATCGTCGGGAACCTGCTGAGCAACGCGGTGAAGTTTACCGATGCGGGCGGTCGGGTGCGCCTGGCCATTGATTTCGATGAGGCGGCGAGTATGCTGGTGCTGTCGGTTTCCGACGACGGTATCGGTATTGCGCCCGATCGGCTCGAGGGGATCTTCGACCGGTTCGTTCAGGCCGATGCCTCCATCTCGCGCAAGTACCGGGGGAGTGGCCTGGGCCTTTCCCTGGTGAAGAAGACGGCCGAGGCCCTGGGCGGCTCGGTGGCGGTGGAAAGCGTGCTGGGTCAGGGTAGCGTGTTCACCGTGCGCGTGCCTGTGACGGTGATAGACGAGGAGGGCCTCGATGAAGATTTTGATTGCCGATGACGAGCGGGATATCTGCGAGGCGGTTCGGCGCATCGTGGAGCGCGCCGGGCACACCTGCATCGCGGTGTACGACGGCGCTTTGGCCTTGGAGGCCTACGAGCGGGAGCGGCCCGATCTCGTCATCGTGGATGTGATGATGCCCGAGGTGAACGGGTTCGATCTCTGTCGCGACCTGCGGGCTCGGGATGCGCGGGTGCCCATCATCATGCTGTCGGCCAAAAGCGACATTGTGGACAAGGGCGTGGGCTTTGCTGCCGGGTGCGATGATTACGTGGCCAAGCCCTTCAACAGCCAAGAGCTGGCCATGCGCATCGAGGCCCAGTTGCGGCGGGTGCGCCTGGCCGACGATGGGCCCGCGCGTCGCAGTCGGGCCGTGGTGAAGGTGGGCGACATGGAGGTGCGCCTGAAGCGCAACGAGGTGCTGGTGCGCGGCGGCTATGTGAATCTGACGCCCAAGGAGTTCCAGATCATCGCGTTTTTGGCGAACCATCCCGCCGAGGTGTTCTCCGCTCAGGAGATCATGGCCAACGTATGGAGCGAGGCCTATCAGCCCGACTCGGCCAGCATCGCCGTGTTCGTGCGCAAGATTCGCGCGAAGATCGAGGACGATCCTGCCAAGCCCCGCTATCTGCAGACGGTATGGCGCGAGGGCTACCGCCTCGGTGATGAGTCGATGATCGACGGGCAGCGGTGATAGCGCAGGGCGAGCGGGCGGCGGCTGTGGCGCGAGCGGCCTTGGTAGCGCGTTTCAAATTGTGCGGGCTGAAAGTGGCGCTGGAGTTCAAAAAGTAAACACGGTGTGCGTACTTTTCGAGCTTTAGCGCCATCGCCCGTTGGAAGCAGTGGCATTTTCCCTGGTAAATGCACGGTGGCTGGCAGGCTGCCGCTAGGCTGGGGCGAGTATCGCGTACTTTTCGCAATCGAGTGCCACTTTTTGGCGAATTTTCTCGAAAAGTTCTGTCGGTGCGATTTGAAGGTGAGGCTCGCAATACGCTCGCATATTCGATTGCGAAGGGCATCATGTCCGAGTTGCCGGGCGGTTCGAATATGTGTCGCCCAAGAAAAAGGGGCCTCCAACAGGCGACAGGCCACGGTCGCGGCGGCCCCGCCGGCCACGTCCCCGACGGGCACCGTCAGCACGGGCCTCCCGCCCGCGCCCGGCGCCGACAGCGAGAACCTCCCCACGTCGGACGCAGCCACCGACGGCGCCTTCGAGAGCGCGCGGTCGGCGATGGCCGCCGACGGGTTGTCCAGCCTCACGGACCTCTCGTCCAGCTCCAGGCACGCCGGCAGCGGGTCGGTGACCACCGCGTCGGTCCACAGCGACCCCTTGGCCCCGTTCGAGGCCGTCACCGTGTAGCGGATGCGGTCGCCGGGCTGCGTCGGGCCGCCCGGGTGCGTCAGGTTCTCGGCCCTCTTGACGAGCTTCGGCGCCGGGGCGATAGCGGGATCGGGGTCCACCTGCACCGGCGCCCAGGGGGCCTCCGAGTCCCCGGAGGGCTCCTCGCTGGCCAGGTAGTTCGCCGGCGCGCCCGTGGCCTGCTGGTCGGCGTCCGGCGGCAGGAAGCGGACCGACACCCGGTGCTCGCCCGCGCCCGCGGTCACCGCGTCGAGCCCCGCGGCGGCCGCCGTCACCGACAGCGACACCCGCGTGCGGTGGCCCGCGGCGTCGTCGCCCTCGCGCACGGCGTTGGCGGGCAGCACGGTGCCGTCGGGCAGCGTCGCGTCCTCGAAGCGCAGCTCCACCGGATCGCCCACGGGCTTCCCGTCCACGTACAGCTGCACGCGGCCCTCGGGCGAGGCGCAGGTGGGCTTGGTGAGGTTCGACCCGTCGGCTGCCGGCGCGGCCCCGTCCACGGTGGCGCCCCGCTCGACGACGGCCTCCACGGCCAGCGCTCGGTCGGCGCCCTCCCCGGCGCCCCACGAGGCCTTCACATCTGTCACCCTCGAGGGGATGGCCCATATCTCGCACCACCCGAAGGCGCGGTGTCCCCAGTAGTTCTCCTTGAAGCCCTCGGTGGTGGAGTACTGCCGCGAGATCATGATGAACTTCATGATCCCGACGTCGGAGGGCATCTTGTTGCCCGTGGACACCTCGCCGGACACGGCGTTTCCGCCCACGGCGTCGAAGCGCTGGTACTTGTAGTCGCAGGCCAGGGGGTCGTTCAGCACGCGGTCGGGGTCCTTCGGCGGGGCGATGGGCCTGGCGGCCAGGTCGTAGGCCTCGAGGGGCAGTCCGTCGTAGTACTTCTTCAGGCCGGCCAGGTAGGACGGGTCCAGCTCGAACTCTTCGTAGCGCTTCAGCTTCGTGCGGTTCGGGTCCTCCGGGTCGGCGGGGCTCGCGGGATCGCGGAACAGGGTGTCCGGCTCCACGCGCGTCCCGTCCTCCCTCTCGTAGCCCAGGTCGATGGAGATCACCTTGTCCTTGGCCGACGCGGGCAGCCAGAGGTACAGCTTGCCCTCGTGGAACTGCGCGGGCGCGCCGTAGCCCTGCGGCACCCCGTCGATGCTCAGGCCCCATTTGTTTATGGTCTCGTTGCCGACCCCGTCCGAGGCTAGGTCGACGGTGATCATGAACACCTTGTCCTCTTCTCGGTACTCGCCTTCGCTGCCGTAGGCTGTACCGCCGAGGCCTTGGAAGCGGCCCGATGAGAAAACCGAGCCTCCCGCGATGACGACACGCCCTTCGCTTCCAGCATCGAAGTCCATGAACGTGCTGCCGAGAGTACTAGGGATCAGCGTACCGCCCGTCACCTTAATGACGTTGCCGGCGTTTGTGCCGCCGTGGCAGCTGGTGCCGAAGCCGCCGCCGTGAGAGCCGCCCACCGAGGTGATGAGACCTCCGTTTATCTCAATGTTGCCAGCGAGAGGGTAGTTGTAGTTTCTGCTCAGAATAGTGTCTGGAGGAGCGAGCGAGGCGAAGTTATTGCCGTTCCAGGCGCCCGCTCCGATGCCTGCTGAATGAAAGCCGCCATGGCTTTCGATACGCCCTGAATTGATAGCGAGCGTCGTGTCAGTGGTATTGCCGCCCGATCCTCCTCCGATCCCCGCTCCTGTGTCGGAATCGTTGCCGCCATACGAGGCGCTTGCTGTTATCTTGCCCCCGTTAATAGTGATTCTGCCGCCGCTTTCCTGACATGAGCCTCCGATGCCCGCGGCCGCCCCGCTGCCTGAAACAGTGAGTACTCCGGGGCTACGACTGTCGAGGGCGGTGTGGGTGCTGTTTGCGGTCAATTTCTTACCGTCTATGAGCGTGACTTCGCGGTTGATAACACCACCGATGGGAATCACCATGTTTCCGGCTGCATCGAGGTTGCGAACGGCATCGTCAATGACGAGATCCGAGCCCTCTCCGCACCGAATGCCAGGGCGATGTCCACCCGACGACGCGAGGCTGTTGTCGCTTTGGTCGGCCAGTACCAGATATAGGCTTGTCCGGTTCCTGACCTGCGCGCCTTCCATCGCCTTTGTTCCGTTGTCGGTATCGAGGCTATGGGTCATGACATTGAGGGGTATCTGATGGGAGACATGCACGCCGTTCAAGGTGATGGCCGCGTGCACGCCGGGGTTCACCTGGATGCCCGTGGCGCCCGGCGCGTCCTTGCTGTGGCCGGCGGCATCCGAGAAGACGAGGGGCGCGGAGGTGAGCACCTCCACGACGTCCGATGTGCCGTAATCAGCCCCGTTGTACTGCACGGCGCCGGGCGTGTACGTGAAGTCCACGCCGTAGGTCCCGCCCTTCACGCGCAGGTCGCCGCAGGTGACCCACCCCTGTGCGTCGGGGGAGGGATCGGCCAGGGGCGCGGCGGCGAGGGGGAGTCCCGCCTCGGCGAGGGCGCGCGCCACGGGGTCGGGGGCGCTGCCGGGCGCTACGTCGGGAGCGCCCGTCTGGGGAGCGGTGTCGGATTTTTCGGAAGAGGGAGAAGCGGAGCCTGCGGCATCGGGGCCCTGCGGTTGGCTGTCGGACGGATCGCCCTCGGCCGGGGTGGTCTCGCCGGGGTCGGTAGCGTCGGCTACCGGCTCAGAAAACTCGATGGGGGGGGGTCTCTGTGATTTGGGCCTCTGGCTCGGCGAGCGCGACCGCGGGCGTCATCCCGCAGGCGAGCGCCGCCGCTAATCCGAGGCGCAGAAGCGACCCCTGCCGCTTCTCTTTCATGGTGCTTCTCCTTCTCTCGGGCGCCTTTTCGGCGCGAGGTCTGACCGAATATACCCCTTCGCTCCGTTTTCCGCAAGCCTGTTCGTTGTAGTCGGGGTTGCGGGCGCCACGGGTGGGGCGGCGATCGTCCGCTTGCTGTGCGGGCGGCCTGTAAGGGCGCCTCAGGCTTTCCAGAGGGTATCGTCTCTGATGGCGGAGGTGAGCCAGGTGCCGTGCTTGGCGAGGTTGCCAACCCAGGAGAGGACGCCGTTGGTCCAGCGGGCAATGGCAACGAATTCAACGGTGTTGTCGAGGAGGACGGCTTCATGGCAGAGGGGCAGAGCGTGCGAGAGGTTGCGTAACGAGGCGCGATAACGGCGGCGCACTGTCTGCTCGTCGATGGGGTGGCCTCCCACGGCCACCCGGTGAGCGATACGATGCAGGGCATCTTCGGGTGTGGCGACGCCAATATAGTACAAGACCACGCGATAGCCGGCAGCGCGGGCGCGCCTGATGTTTCGCACGGCCGTATGCCCCGTCAGCGTGGTCTCTTGGTTAAAGCTCGTGCCCGACTCGAAGTACCGGCCGATAAGCGCCAAAGCCGTACGGCCCGCTTTGATCTGATCGGCATCGGAGCGCGGGTCGCCGCCGTGACAGATGACGATCTCGTCGGAGTTGACGCGCGGCAGACAGGTGGGCAAGTCGTCGGTGCGCCAAAAGCCGGTGTGAAAGAAAGTCGACTTCCCCGCGCCGTTGACTCCTCCGAACACCAGGTAGGTTGGCTGCATCAGAACACTCCGCGCGCAATGAGATCGGCCTGGCGCTGTTGAAGGAAGAAGTCGGCCACGGCCATGTAGAACGAGGCCTCTTCCTGGCTTTCGGCCGCGGCGATGAGCGCACTAGAGGGGCAATGCTGGAAATGGTCGCGGCACTGGCGGTACAGCTCGCGGGCTTTCTCGGGCGCTTCCTGATCGACGTGCTTTTCGACGGGTTGGATAGGGGGGCGGCCGGCCCGAGGGCGCTGTGTCAGCCGTGCGAGCACGTCCTCCTCGCGGAGCACCCAGTTGCGGCCGCATTTGCGGGCGGGAAGACTCTGGGCCTTGATAAGCGCCCGTACGCGAGCCGGTGACACGCCCAGCTGTTCGGAGGCTTGGGAAACTGACAGCATGGCGGTTCCTTCCATTATTATTGCGATAACGCAATAATAATATCATGTCCAGCTATGGAAAAGGGCCCCGGCGGGACCCTTTGTGAAAGTAGGTTATGCGAGCAGTCCGGGCGGGCCGAAGCCCGTCCCTACAGGGTGCCGCGAGCGGCGGCTCTGGGGGGGTCGTAGGGGCTGGTAGAGGTTCGTAGAGGGGAGGGCTCTAGTCCGCCCTCAACCCACGACTCGGCCCACAACCAGCTATTCGGGGAAGAACACCGCCAGGTTGGCATCCTTGCGCTGCTTGCCCGCAAGGCTGCCAACCAGCATGAGCACGGCCGCCACGACAATGCCGATCACAATCTGGTGCAAGTCGGCCACCTTGAAGCCGACGGCCATGCAGGCGCAGTAGGCGAGCGTGCCCCCGGCCATGGACAGCAGGGCGCCGGTGGCGTTGGCGCGCTTCCAGAACAGGCCGCAGACCAGCACAAAGAAGAAGGCGGTCTCCAAGCCGCCGAAGGCGAACATATTGATCTTCCAGATCACGTCGGGCGGCACGATGGACAACACGAACACGATGACGCCGATGACCAGCGTGGTCGCCTGGCTCCATACGGCCACCTTGCGCTCGCGGGGCTGAACGCCGTGGGTGGCACAGGCGTGCAGGCAGATGTCCTTGATGATGGCCGATGCCGACGAGATGAGCAGCGACGACACCGTGGAGATGGAGGCGGCCACGGGCCCCACGATGGCCACACCGGCCAGAAGCGGCGGCAGCGACTCCACGATGACCGTGGGGATGATGTTGTCCACGCTGCCCCCGTAGGCGGCCAGATCTTCCATGAGCACGCCGGCCGACAGCACGCCCAAGGAGGTGACGCCGATCATCATGGCGCCGATGATCACGGTGCCCCAGATCATGGCCGAGTGCAGCGATTTGGTGTCCTTGTAGCCCAACGTGCGCACCACCGACTGAGGCAGCACGAAGGTGAACACGCCCACGAGCAGCCACTGGGTGAGGTACAGCGAGGGCGGCATGGCCCCGTCGGAGAAGGGCTCCAGCATGGCGGGGTTGGTGGCAGCGATGGTTTCCATGATGTTCTCGTAGCCGCCGCCAGCCTCCAGGATGCCTCCGGCCAGCACCACGATGCCCACGAGCATAGCGATACCGCACAGCGCGTCGGTTACGGCCACGCCGCGGAAGCCGCCGATGGTGGTGAACAGGATGACGGCAATGCCGAACAGGGCCAGTCCCACGGTGTAGGAGTAACCGGTCACCGCCTCGAACAGCTTCGCGCCGCCGACGAACTGGGCCACCATGGTGGCGGCGAAGAACAGCACGATCACCAGGGCCGAGATGTTGGCCAGGGCATTGGAGCCGTAGCGGGCGCGCACGATGTCCACCACGGTCACGGCGTTCAGCTTGCGCCCCACGAGCGCCATCTTCTTCCCGAAGATGCCGTAGAGAAGCACGAGCGCGGTCACCTGCACCACGGCCATGTACACCCAGCCGAAGCCGATCTGCCAGGCCTGGCCGGGGCCGCCCACAAAGGAGCTGACCGAGCCGTAGGTGGCGATGGTGGTCATGGCCAGCACGAAGCCGCCCAGGGCGCGGTTGCCGATGAAGTAGCGGTTCACGAACGAGCCGCCGGCAGCACGGCTGCGAGCGCGCACGATGATGCTGACGACAAGGGCCACCAGCAGAAACAGCACGAGGGGTGCCAGCGGGATGAGCATATCCAAGGTGCCGTCGCTGCCGAAGGATTCCAGCAGGCTATTCATGGGCGGCTCCTTCCTCATCGTCGTCATCGAGGCTGAAGTTGGCGAACACGCCGCGGGCCAGCACGATGGCCGCCAGCACCGCCACCAGCCAGGTGCCCACGGTTCCCCCGATGATCCAGACGGGAGTGGAGAACACCTCGATGCCCGAGTCGGCCAGCCCGATGCCGCCGGCGAACCAGGCGGCCACAATCACGGCGAGCGCCACGACGGTGGCCACTGCCTCTCGGTTTGCCTGCCGCATCTTGGCGGCGTAGGTGGCGAACCTCTTCTTTCCCATGGGTTTTCCTCTCATTGAAAAACGACACCGAGGGCAGTGTACCCTCGGTGTCGCGCGGCATGGGTCGCAAGACCCATAGAATTTGGCGATAGGTTAGATCGCGGCGTCCCTGATCACGTCCAGGAACTTGGTGCGGTCCCACTGGCCCAGATCGCCCTCGGAGCGGTCGCGCACCGAAACGACGCGCTCCTCCACTTCCTTGTCGCCCAAGACCACCATGTAGGGGATCTTCTGGCTCTGGGCCTTGGCGATCTTCACCTTCATGGGCTCGTTGGCGTCCATCAGATCCACACGGCCGCCGACGGCTTTGATCTCGCCGGCGAACTCGGCCGCCGCTTCCTTGTGACGGTCGGCGATGGGGATGACGGCCACCTGCACCGGCGCGAGCCACAGCGGCAGGGCGCCCGCGTAGTGCTCGATGAGGATGCCGAGGAACCGCTCGATGGAGCCGAAGATGGCGCGGTGCAGCATCCAGGGAGTCTCCTCGGTGTTGTCCTCGGTGCGGTAGGTCAGCCCGAAGCGCATGGGCATGTTGAAGTCGATCTGCACCGTGGAGCACTGCCAGGTGCGGCCGATGGCGTCCTTCACCTTGATGTCGATCTTCGGGCCGTAGAAGGCGCCGTCGCCCTCGTTGATCTCATAGGCGAGCCCCCGCTGTTTGCAGGCCTCCATGAGCGAGTTGGTGGCGTGCTCCCACATATCGTCGGTGCCGATGGACTTGTCGGGGCGCGTGGAGATCTCGGCCTCGTAGGTGAAGCCGAAGGTGTCCATGATGTAATCTACCAGCTCCAGAATCGCCACTACCTCGTCGACCACCTGGTCCTTGGTGCAGAACACGTGGGCGTCGTCCTGGGTGAAGCCGCGGGCGCGCAGAAGCCCGTGCACCACGCCGCTCATCTCGTGGCGGTACACCGTGCCGAACTCGAAGTAGCGCAGCGGTAGGTCGCGGTAGGAGTGCAGCTCGTTCTTGTACAGCAGCACATGGCCCGGGCAGTTCATGGGCTTCACGCCGTACTCGGAATAGCGCGGCTCCTCCTCGGTGCCCTCGTTGATCTGGAAGAAGTACATGTTCTCGTGGTAGAAGCCGTAGTGGCCCGAGGTCTTCCACACGTCGGCGTTGTAGATGTGCGGGGTGATGACCTCCTCGTAGCCGCGCTCGTACAGATCGCGGCGCAGCCATTCCTGCAGGGTGCGGATGACCCGCGCCCCCTTGGGAAGGTACAGCGGCAGGCCCACGCCGGCCATGGGTTCCATCATGTAGATGCCCAGCTCGCGCCCGAGCTTGCGGTGGTCGCGCTTCTCGGCCTCGGCCAGGTTGTGCAAATGCTCCTCCAGGTCCTTCTTGTTGAAGAAGGCGGTGCCGTAGATGCGGGTGAGCATCTCGCGGTCGGAATCGCCCTTCCAATAGGCGCCGGCAACCTTCGTCAGCTTGTAGGCGCCCAGTTTGTCGGCGCCGGGCATGTGCGGCCCGCGGCACAGGTCGGTGAAGGCGCCGAGGCGGTAGACGGAGATGGTCTCGTCCTCGGGCAGCTCGTCGATGAGCTCCAGTTTCAGGGGCTGGTCGGCGAACAGGGCGCGGGCCGCCTCGCGGGTGACCTCCTCGCGCTCGATGGCCGGGGCGGCCTTGGCGATCTCGGCCATGCGGGCCTCGATGGCCGGGAAGTCCTCGGGGGAGAGGGAGACGCCCTCGGGCAGCCGCACGTCATAGTAGAAACCGTTCTCGATGGCCGGGCCCACGCCGAACTTCACGCCGGGGTACAGGTCGGTGAGGGCGGCGGCCATGAGGTGGGCCGTGGAGTGGCGCAGCAGATCGAGGGCCTCAGGGCTCTTGGCGGTGACGATGGCCACGGTGTCGCCGTCGGCCACGGGAGCGGTCAGATCGACGGGGGTGCCGTTCACGATGCCGGCCAGGGCCGCGCGCGTCAGACCCGCGCCGATGGAGGCGGCCACGTCGGCAACGGTGGCACCGGCTTCCAGGGTCTTCTTCGATCCGTCGGGCAATACGATTTCCATACTGGTTCCTTTCCGGCGCCGGGTGCAGACAGAGCACCTGCGCCTTTCCGCCCGGGCGTTGACTACCAGAGCGATTGACAGAGTGGCCGGCGTTTCCGGCCCGTACTATTAAAACAGAGCCGCCGGGGCGACTCTGCTCTAATCGGAAAACAAGGGGGAAACAAACGGATTCGCCTCCCCGCAACAGGCTCGTGCTTACTTCTGCGAGCCGGAGCGGCCCTGCGAGCTGCGGCGACGACCGGTGGAGGCGGCCGGCGCGCCCACGGGGGTGGCGCAGTAGGGGCACACCGTCCAGGAGGGCTCCAGCGCGTGGTTGCAGCGCATGCAGAGGTTCTTCAGCTGAGTGTGGCAGTTCGGGCAGAGCACGAAATCGGCCTCCACGGGGTAGCCGCAAGCGGCGCACTCGCCGTACTTCATCAGCTGGCGCTGCTTCAGGGCGATCTCCAGCTCCTGCTCGTCGCGGTCGAGCTGCAGCAGGGGCGGACGCAGCAGGCAGTAGGCGATCACGCCGAGCACCGGCACCAGCGACACGATGGCCCAGATGTACCAGGCGGTGCCGCGCAGGTAGGCGTCGCGCACGACCCACACGATGGAGAGCACGTACAGGATGACCAGAAGAACCAGCACGACGGTGAAGGCAGCTTGCAGCTCCGGTGTCCAAAGCTGCGCCAAAAGCTCGCTCATTGAAAACCTCTTCTTTGAATCCTCTGGCCGCTCGCGGGGGCGCGCGGCGGACCGATGAATGACTAGGTCACCAGAATTGATGACACGGCCCCATAGTATAGCAAAAAAGAAGCGCCGTCTGAGATACCTGCACGAATGTACCGCATATCCCGCCATTGGCGCGGGGCCGCGCTCCTAGCGGCCGTCGTCCTCGGCTTCGGGGGCGGGGCACACGCCGCCCGGGCAGCGCTCGGTGAGGTCGAAGACGTCGCTGTGCCTAAGGCCCGCGGCGCGCAGGCGCTCCTTCAGCTGGCGGTGCAGCTCGCGCTCGCGGCGGCGGTGCTCGGCGAGGATGTGCCCGACGGCCCGGGGATGCTCGCGGATTTCCCGTAAAGCACTTCCCAGATCGGCGTTGACCGAGTGGGCCGTGAGCGATGCCAGAAGCGGCATGATGAACACGGTGATGCCGCCGGCGGCCACGAGCACGCTGGCCGTGGCCTGACCCATGGCCCCGGCGCTTACGGCCACGGTGGTGACGGCCACGATGATAGGCAGGGCCGTGGTGCAGTAGAAGGCCACGGTCAGCCGCTCGGGCACGGTCATGTCGCGGGAGGTCTTCCCCAGGCTGAGGGAGATGAAGATGGGCAGGGCCCGCACGAACAGCAGAAGCCCGATGAACATGAGCAGAAGTCCCGGGTTCGCGGCGATGGCGGTCACGTCGATCTTCGCGCCGGACACGACGAAGAACAGCGGGATGAAGAAGCCGTAGGCCATGGCCGAGTGCTTCATCTCCAGGGTGGGGTCGCCGTCGGGGATGAGGTAGCGCATGATGAAGCCGGCGGCGAAGGCCCCCAGCACGATGTCGAGGTCGAACAGGGCCGAGATGGCCGTGAGTCCGATGAGCATCAGGTTCACCGTGCGCACGAGCATCTGGGAGTTGGTGTTGGCATTTTCCACCACGAAGCGGTAGACCCAGCCGCCCAGCCGCTCGGCCCGCTTCGGCACGGCGGCAGTGAGCAGGGCGATGGCGACGAAGGCCATGAGGATGAGCATGGTCTCCCACTTCGCCCGGGTGGACAGGAGCAGGGTCATGGCCAGCACCGGCAGAAGCTCGCCCCAGGTGCCGTAGGCCAGAATCTCGCTGCCGATGCGCGTGTCCATGAGCTTGCGCTCCTGCAGAATGGGGAGCAGGGTGCCCAGGGCGGTGGTGGTGAGCGCGATGGCCACGGCCATGCCGTCCACGGAGAACAGCGAGAACGAGGGCCACGCTGCCACGACGACGGCCGCGATGGCGAAGGTGACGGCCCAGGTGGCCGCCCCGCGCTTGCCCTCGGCGCCGGTGAGGTTCTTGGGGCTGATCTCGTAGCCGGCCAAAAGGAACAGGAAGGCCAGGCCCAGATCGGACAGAAGCGACGTGGCGTCGGTTACTTGCACGATGTTCAGCACGTGGGGGCCGCACAGGGCGCCGGCCGCCAGCAAGAGCACCGTTTCCGGTACTGCCTTGTTGGGGATGAGGCGGCAGAGGATGGGGCAGAGAAACGCGATGAGCGCGATGAAGGCGAGGGATACGAGGTCGGTTACCATAGGGGGTCCTTCTCCGAGTGTGACCATTGGCCTTATGATACACCGAGTGTCGCCCTGCAGCGCGGGCGGCCGCCCATCGGGGATCGCACGATTTTGTGTCAATAGGTTGACAATCCCGCTTACCCGAACGCCGCTGTCGGCGGGACGCTACAATTTGAAGCACTGCGGCGCGGCAGATGCCCGTCGTCGCTTTGTTCGGATTCCCTACTTCCTAGGAGGTTGATCATGGCAGAGGTAATCAAGACTGCCGATGAGTTCCAGACCAAGGTGCTCGAGGCGACCACTCCGGTGCTTGTGGACTTCTTCGCCACCTGGTGCGGCCCGTGCCGCATGGTGGCTCCGGTCATCGACGAGATCGCGGCTGAGAAGGCCGGCTCGGTGGCCGTGTACAAGGTGGACATCGATCAGAGCCCGGATCTGGCCTTCAAGTACCAGGTCTCCAGCGTGCCTACTCTCATCGTCTTCGAGAACGGCCAGATCAAGAACGAGCGCCTCGGCGCCCAGCCCAAGCAGAACATCCTGGCGATGCTTTAAAGTTCCGCCGTTGCTAACGCAACGACGGGAACGTCGATGCTGCGGTTTCGACAGGCACCTGGCCTTGCCATTCAGCGCTTTCCCTCGCGGCGCGAAGGCCGCTCGGCCGCGCTTCAGGGCAATTCCAGGCACCTGTCGAAACCTCGCTGACTTCCTTGGGCGAACCGATGGGGTGAGATGGTAATTATTTTTTAGGGGCGGCCTTTCGGTCGCCTTTTTCCGAAAGGGGAGCGTTTATGACAGAACAGGCTGGGGCCGCGGAGCGCGAGGTGCTGGATGTGGCCATTGTCGGCGCCGGGCCGGCCGGGCTCACAGCGGCATTGTACGCGTCGCGGGCGGGGCTTTCCTGCGCCATGTTCGAGATGCTCTCGCCCGGCGGCCAGTGCGCCCAGACCGAGCACTTGGAGAACTACCCGGGATACACTCGCTCCACGAGCGGCTTCGAGCTGTCCATGGACATGTACGAACAGGCGTCCTCCTTCGGCGCGGGCACCATCTCCGAGGAGGTGACGGCGGTCGACTTCTCCGCCGAGCCGAACAAGCTGACCACGCCCTTCGGCATCTACTACGCGCGTACGGTCATCGTGGCCACGGGCACCAAGGCGGCCCAGCTGGGCCTGCCCCGGGAAGAGGAGCTGCGCGGTCGCGGGGTGTCCTACTGCGCCACCTGCGACGGCAACTTCTTCCGCGGCAAGGACGTGGCGGTCATCGGCGGGGGCAACACCGCCGCAGCCGACGTGATCTATCTGGCGCGCATCTGCCGCAAGGTGTACCTGGTGCACCGTCGCGACAAGCTGCGGGCCACGGCCATCTACCATCAGCGCTTGGCCGAGCTGGACAACGTGGAGCTGTGCTGGGACAGCGTGGCCGTCGAGTTTCTGACCGAGAACGACGAGCGGCCGCGCGTGAGCGGCCTGCGCATTCGCAACCAGAAGACCGATGGCGTGCGCGACCTGGCCGTGTCGGCGGTGTTCATCGCCGTGGGCACCACTCCCAACACCGAGTTCCTCGGCGGGGCCTTGGCCCTGGATGCGGGCGGCTACATCATCGCCGACGGCACCGGGCGCACCGCCACCGCCGACGTGTTCGCCGCCGGCGACGTGCGCACCAAGGAGCTGCGCCAGGTGGTGACCGCCGTGGCCGACGGGGCCAACTGCGCCGAATCGGCCGCCGACTTCCTGAACGCCTAAGGCTCCCTGCCGGCCTTCCGCATTGTCGCGCCTGTGGGCATTGGCCGACAGGCGCCTCATCGGTGTGCCTTTCTGCTACAATATGACGTTGCGCTTGCGGGCGCTATTGAACCCACCCCGTTTCACGCAAAGGACGCACCCATGCAGGAAACTGATATGAAGGAAAAGCTCGTCAAGATCATCGAGGCCTACGACGAGCTGCAGGCCAAGATGGGCGATCCGGCGGTGCTCGCCGACCAGAAGGAGTACAACCGCCTGGCCAAGGAGTACGCCGCCCAGGGGCCGCTGGCCAAGAAGGCCGCCGAGTACGTGGCGGCCATGGACGATTTGGAAGCGGCCAAGGAGATGCTCTCCGACGCCGACATGAAGGAGTTCGCCCAGGAGGAGATCGCCGGCATCGAGGCGCGGCTGCCCTCGTTGGAAGAGGACATCAAGTTCATGCTCATCCCGGCCGACCCGGCCGACGAGAAGGATATCATCGTGGAGATCCGCGCGGCGGCCGGCGGTGATGAGGCCGCCATCTTCGCCGGCGACCTCTACAAGATGTACGAGCGCTTCGCCGCGGCCCAGGGCTGGAAGACCGAGACTATGGACGCTTCGGCCTCCGAAGCCGGCGGCTTCAAGGAGATCCAGTTCAAGGTGAAGGGCGACCACGTGTACTCGGTCATGAAGTTCGAGAGCGGCGTACACCGCGTGCAGCGCGTTCCCAAGACCGAGAGCCAGGGCCGCATCCATACCTCTACGGCCACGGTGGCGGTGCTGCCCGAGGCCGACGAGGTGGAAGTGGAGATCAACGAGGGCGACCTGCGCATCGACGTGTACCGCGCTGGCGGCCCGGGCGGCCAGTGCGTGAACACTACCGACTCGGCCGTGCGCATCACACACCTGCCTTCCGGCCTGGTGGTGCAGTCCCAGGACCAGAAGTCCCAGCTGCAGAACAAGATCGCGGCCATGGCCGTGCTGCGCGCCCGCCTCTACGAGAAGATGCTCGCCGAGCAGCAGGCCGCCGAGGGCGCCGAGAGGTTGGCCCAGATCGGCTCGGGCGACCGCTCCGAGAAGATCCGCACCTACAACGGCCCGCAGGACCGCGTGACCGACCACCGCATCGGCTTCAACTCCACCTACAACGGCGTGCTTCTGGGCGACAACCTGGGCGATGTGATCACGGCCCTGCAGGCCGCTGATCGCGCCCAGAAGCTGGAAGCGGCGGTTTAATGGTTCCGTTCGCCCTGACGGGACGAGCGGACGAGCCGATGCTGCGGATCCGACAGGCACCTGGCGTTGCCATTCAGCGCTTTCCCTCACAGCCCTGAGGCTGCTTGGTTCTGATCGGCGATGCCGCTCAGAACGCGCCCTCTCGGGCGCATGGACGGTGCCGAACAGCCCACGGGGCTGTTCGCTCAAGGCAATTCCAGGCACCTGTCGGATCCTCGCTGACTTCCTTGGGCGAACCTATGTGACAAAGGGCGATATTGTTGAATAATATCTGGACCATAAAATCTGCTCTGGAGTGGACTGAGGGGTATCTGGCCGAGAAGGGGGATGAGAACCCGCGGCTGTCGGCCCAGTGGCTTCTGTCCGAGGCCACGGGGCTTTCCCGCACCCACCTGTTCGTGAACTTCGACCGGCCGCTCTCGGAAGAAGAGCGCGGGGTGCTGCGCGACTTCGTGCGGCGGCGCGGGGCGGGGGAGCCCTTGCAGTACATCACCGGGGAGGTGGCCTTCCGCCACATCACGGTGAAGGTGCGCCCCGGCGTGCTCATCCCCAGGCCCGAGACCGAGGTGCTCGTGAGCGAGGTGCTGGCGGCCCTGCCGGCTCCCGGCAAGCGCGAGGCGCGGTGGAGCACCGAAGCGGCCGAGCAGGAGCGCGAGGCCGTGGAGGCCGTGAAGAAAGCGCTGGAGGAAGCGGGGGTCGCTTCGGCAGAGTCGGTCGGAGGCCTCGCCGCGGGCGGGCTGAAGCCCGCCTCCACGAAAGGTGTCGCCGACCGCCCCGCATTGGCCGACGGTTCTGCGACCGCAGGTGACGGGAACGTCGCCTACCGCCCCGTAGGGGACGGCTTCGGCCGTCCCGCATCAGCCGAGGACGCTGAGCAGGCCGCGCCCGCGCGCCCGCTGCTCTTGGCCGATTTGTGCACGGGGTCGGGGTGCATCGCCTGCTCGCTGGCCTTCGAGCATCCCGATGTGCGGGTCATCGCCACCGACATCGCCCCTGAGGCCGTGGCTTTGGCCCGCGAGAACATCGAGGCGCTGGGGCTTTCCGATCGCGTGGCGGTGCTTCAGTGCAGTTTGGGGTCGGGTATCGGCGAGAAGCGCCTCGGCACCTTCGACGCCGTGGTCTCCAACCCGCCCTACGTGCCCGCCGAGGTGATGGCCGCCCTGCCGGCCGAGGTGGCTGACTTCGAGCCGACCTTAGCCTTGGACGGGGGCGCCGACGGGCTCGACCTGTTCCGTCCCCTGGTCGCGTGGGCCGCCCGCGCGCTCAAGCCCGGCGGTGTGCTCGCCTGCGAGCTGCACGAGGGCCACATGGACGCGGCCCGTGCCGTCGCCGAGGCGGCTGGTTTTGCCGACTGTCGCATCGTGGACGACCTGACCGGCCGTCCGCGGGTGCTGGTCGGCCGCAAGCCGCCCGCCCGCTGATGTCCGGATGCGCGCAACGGTTGCCTGCTTCCCTTTGCGGGTGCCGCTTCTTTTGACAAAAAAGCTCTGAAAGTGGCGCTAAAATACGAAAAGTAAACGCCCTTGGCTACTTTTCGCGTTTGAGCGGCAGAAAAGAAAAACGCGACCCCGCAAAATGCGCATCTATTTGGCGCAAAACAGCGAAAAGTGGGTTCGGGCGTTTACTTTTCGCAATCGAGTGCCACTTTTTCGTCCATGGACAAGAAAAGCGGTTCGAAGCATCGAGAATATAAAGGAGAACGGAGAATCCTCATGGTACGTGGCGGCCTTCTGGAAACGCTGGACGCGGCGCAGGCGGTGATGGAGGAGCGGCTCGGCGCCTTCCGGCCCGACGTGGCGCTCATTCTGGGATCGGGGCTGGGGTCCTTGGCCGAGCGCATCGCCGATCCCGTGCTTATTCCCTTCGGCGAGGTGCCGGGCATGGGAACGTCCACGGCCAACGGGCACGTGGGGCGCTTCGTGGCCGGTATGCTCGGCGGCCGGCCGGTGCTGGCCATGCAGGGGCGCCTTCACGGCTACGAGGGCTACACGGCCCAGGAAGTGGCCTTCCCCGTGTGGCTCATGGAGCGCCTGGGAGCGGCGACGCTCATCACCACCAATGCGGCCGGGGCCATCAACGAGAGCTACCGAGTGGGCGATTTCTGCATCATGGCCGACCAGCTGAACTTCACCGGGCGCAATCCCATTGTGGGCACCGAGCCCGACGCCATGGCCCCGCGGTTCTTCAGCATGCTGGACGCCTACGACCCTGCGCTGCGCCAGCTTGCCCGCGAAACGGCGGCCGAGCTGGCCATCCCCGTGCAGGAAGGAGTGTACCTGGGGCTTCTGGGCCCCTCTTTCGAGACGCCGGCGGAAATTCGGATGTTTCGCGCCTGGGGAGCCGATACGGTGGCCATGTCGGTATGCGAGGAGGTGATCGCCGCGCGTCATCGGGGGATGCGCGTGCTCGGCATGTCGCTCGTGAGCAACATGGCCTGTGGGGTGGAAGGGGCGAGCCCCTCCGACGAGGAAGTCCACGAGGTGGCGAAAACCCGTGAGGAGGACTTCTGCCGCCTCGTCGAGGGAATTCTGGAGCAGCTGTAGGAGGCCGGTGGCCGCAAGCGGGCTGGGGAAGGGGCGGACGGTGAGCATCGAGGCGCTTACGTTGTTCGAGGGGATGTATCGAAAAGGGTCGGTGTCCAAGGCGGCCGAGGCGTGCTTCATGACACCGCAGGGGGCAAATCGCGCGCTGCGCGGATTCGAGGCGGAGTTGCGCTGATCGGATATGGCCGAGCGGTTGCTTTCCTTCGCCTGCTCCCGCGCCAACTGAGCCTGCACGCGTCGCGGCCCGGCAGGCAAGCGAATTGGGTTGCTTGCCTGCCGGGCCGACAGGGCGCCGGGCTGCGCTCGTCTTACGCCAGGGCGATGGTGCGGATGTCGCCGGGCAGGTCGGCACCGTAGTAGAGGATGCCCTGCTCGGCCAGATCGTGACCCACCGCCGCGTAGCCCTCGGCGGCCTCTCGGTTGCTGGCGATCTCCTCGGCGGTGAGGGCGCGGCGCACCTTGCCCGGCACGCCCACCACGAGCGATCCCTCGGGAATTTGGGCCCCTTCCGTTACCAGGGCGCCGGCTGCGATGAGCGAGTTCGACCCCACCACAGCGCCGTTCATCACCGTGGCCCCCATGCCCACGAGCACGTTGTCGCCCAGGGTGCAGCCGTGCACGATGGCCCCGTGCCCGATGGTGCAGCCGCGGCCCACGGTGCAGTCTTGGTGGTAATCGAGGTGCAGGCAGCTGTTCTCCTGCACGTTGGAGCCCTCGCCGATGCGGATGCAGCTGTCGTAGTCGCCGCGCATGGTGACGTTGAACAGCACGGTGGCGGTGCGATCGATTTCCACATGTCCGATGATGGTGGCGTTGGGCGCAATGCGCGCCTCGGGGTGAATCTTCACTTGGCGGTAATCCATGTCTCTGTCCTTCTCCGGTTGCCTGCAAGGATTGCTCCTGCCCACCTTAGCGCAGAACGGCTGTGGAAAAAACGCCCAAAGTGCGCGAAACGTCGCATTGGCGCGGGAAAACGGGGCCGTCTCAGGCGGCGCGCACTTCGAAGACCTTTTCGGCGGCGCCCACGATGTCGGTGAACAGCCAGCCCTTGCCCGAGCGCGTGGGGCTCGTGGGATCGTGCAGCACGATGTGGCTGTCCCGGTCGATGTCGTCCAGTACCACCACGATGGCCGTAGGGGCGAAAGTGCCGGGCCGGGTGACCACGAGCACGGGCGTGTTCGACACGATGGCATGGCGCAGGGCGCGCCCCTCGGCCTTGATGGGGGTGAGCGCAAGACCGAAATCGGGGGCCGCAGAGGTGAGGTAGGCGTCCACGGTGTCGGCCCCGGAGGCGGTGAGGTCGTGGTCGATGGCCCACTGGGCGAAGTCGGCGGGAGCGCGGTCGGTGTTACCCGTGACGGCCACATAGGCCATGGCCAAGGCACAGGGGGCCGCGCCGGCCTCGCCCAAGGTAGCCTGGCCGTAGGGCATGTCGGCCCAGGCGGGGTCGGCCTGGTAGAGCGAGGGGATGGTGCCGGCCTTCCACAGGGCTGACGAGGTGCTCTTCGCCTCGCCCACCTCGGCGGTGAGATAGGGTGAATCGGCATCGGCGGTGGCCGGTGTGAGACAGAAGTAGGCGACGAAGAGGGCGGCCGCCAGGGCCGCGGCTCCCAGCACGGCGATGATCGCGCAGCGCAGGGTGCGCCGCTCGCGCATCATGGTCGCAAGTCCTACCGTGCTCAGCTCGGCCAGGTCGGCTCCGTCGGTGATGTAGTGGCAGAACGATCCCACCGAGGGCGCGCGCAGCAGGTAGGTGCCCCGTAGCGACCGGCCCGCGATGACGGGATCGGCGCGGAAGGCGCCCCAGGCGCTTGCGACCGGGCGGCTCGTGGCCGGGCGCATGCGGCTTGTCAGGCTGCGTGCCGCGGTGCGGACGGCTGTGGGGGCGGGGGCGGCTGCCGCGGACACGGGAGCTCCCGCCGAGGCCACGGGCGGCATGATGGCTTCCAGCTTCGGTGTCTTCGGTTTCGAATGCGGCTTTCGACGATGCACTTTAACCTTCGGCGCGCCCATGGTCACTTCCCCTCTCTCGTCGGCGCCTGGCACTGCATCTTCGATCATAGGGGCCGCAGGGTCGCTCGCGGTGACGGCCCGTCAACCGTCACGGCGCAGATGACGACCTGTCACGGGGTCGATTGCTCGTTGTTACGCGCTGTAGGGCGCCCGTTTCCGAGCCGTCGAAAAGAAAGTTGAGCGTTTCGCCTTGCGTTGGCGCGGGGAAGGGGTATACTGCGCAGCCAAGTTCATAGCGCACATGCGTTGACGAGGACCAGTAGGGGCCAAGCCGACTGACAGCAAGCCTGCGGAATCTGCGAGCAGGCGTCGGCCGTTCCGAACAAGCCCTCCGAGCAGTTTGGTGAGAACGACGCCCGCGCTGCCGGCTTACCGCCGGGTGCGGGTGCGCAAGTAGCACCGGACCGGCGACACCGTCATATGTCGAGGCTCTTCTATGGTCAGGCTTGCCCTGGCGTAGGTTGGCTCATCCCGGACCCGGTGCGAAAGCAGCGGGTTTTTTGTTTGCCGGGGCAAAAGCCGGCACGGGAAGAAAGGAGAGCCAGTGGCACTGCGCAGCGACCAGATCAAGCGCGGGGTGGCTCGTGCGCCGCATCGGAGCCTGCTGAAGGCCGACGGTATCACCGACGAGGAGATGGAGCGCCCCTTCATCGCCGTCGTCAACGCGCGCAACGACATCATCCCCGGGCACACCCATCTCGACAAGATCTGCGAGGCCGTGAAGGCCGGCATCTATATGGCCGGCGGCGTGCCCTTCGAGATTTCCACCATCGGGGTGTGCGACGGCATCGCCATGAACCACGAGGGCATGCACTACTCGCTCGTGAGCCGCGAGGTCATCGCCGACTCGGTGGAATGCGCCGTGGCCGGCCACGGCTTCGACGGCATGGTGTGCATCCCCAACTGCGACAAGATCGTGCCCGGCATGATCTTGGGCGCGCTGCGGGTGAACGTGCCCACGGTGTTCGTCTCGGGCGGCCCGATGCTGCCCGGCGTGGCACCCGACGGCACCGCCACCGACCTGAACACGCTCTTCGACGGGGCGGGGAAGGTGGCCGCCGGCACTATGACCGAGGAGGAGCTGGCCTATTTCGAGGACACGGCCTGCCCCACCTGCGGCAGCTGCTCGGGCATGTTCACGGCGAACTCCATGAACTGTTTGTGCGAGGCCTTGGGCATTGCCCTTCCCGGCAACGGCACCGTGCCCGCGGTGTACTCCGAGCGCATCCGGCTGGCCAAGCGCGCCGGCATGAAGGTGATGGAGCTCGTGGGTGAGAACGTGCGCCTGAAAGACATCCTGAACGGGGCGGCCGTGCGCAACGCCATGGGATGCGACATGGCCTTCGGCGGCTCCACCAACACGGTGCTGCACCTCACGGCCATCGCGAATGCGGCGGGCTGCCCTATCACCATGGACACATGGGATGCCGTCAGCGCCCGCACGCCGCATCTGGTGAAGCTCGCGCCGGCCGGCCCGCGCCCGCTCATCGACCTGTACCGCGCGGGAGGGGTGCCGGTGGTGCTGGCCGAGCTCGACCGGCTGGGCCTCATCGACCGGGACGCCCGTACCTGCATGGGGCCCATGGGGGACTACCTCGATTGCATGCACGCCGCCTGCGCCGGGGCCGACGGCGAGGTCGTCCGCGCCCACGACAACCCCTTCTCGGTCGAGGGCGCCCTGCGGGTGCTCCACGGCAACATCGCGCCGGACGGGGCCATCGTGAAGAAGGCCGCCGTGGCCCCTTCCATGCTGTGCCACACCGGCCCGGCCCGGGTGTTCGACTCCGAGGAGGAGGCCTGCGCGGCCATCAACGGCGGGGCCATCGTTCCCGGCGATGTGGTGGTCATCCGCTACGAGGGGCCGGCCGGCGGCCCGGGCATGCGCGAGATGCTCGCTCCCACCTCGGCCATCTGCGGCCGCGGGCTGTCCGAGAGCGTGGCACTCATCACCGACGGCCGCTTCTCGGGCGCCACCAAGGGGCCGGCCGTGGGGCATGTGAGCCCCGAGGCGGCCGCCGGCGGCCCCATCGCGCTCATCTGCGAGGGCGACTCGGTCACCGTGGACATCGAGGGCGGCCTTCTGACTCTGAACGTGGAGGTCGACGAGCTCGCCCGGCGCCGCGCCGCTTGGGTGCCGCCGGCGCCCAAGCACCACCACGGGGTGCTGGCCAAGTACGCGAAACTGGTAACTTCTGCCGACAAGGGGGCGATCATCCAATGACCGAGACCGATAACAGGGAAGGGGCGCAGCCCGCGCGCCGCAGCGCCGCGAGCGAGGGCGCGTGCCGCGGTCTGGGAAGCCGCACGGCCAAGCAGGGCGCCTCCATGCTCGGGGCCGAGGCGGTGGTGGCGAGCCTGGAGGCCGAGGGCGTCACGACGGTGTTCGGGTACCCGGGCGGCCAGGCCATCAAGCTCTACGACGCCCTGTACGGCTCCGAGCAGATCACCCATGTGCTCGCCCGCCACGAGCAGGGGGCCGTGCACATGGCCGACGGCTATGCGCGGGCCACGGGGCGGCCGGGTGTGGTGATGGTCACCTCGGGCCCGGGCGCCACCAACACCGTCACGGGCATCGCCACGGCCTACATGGATTCGGTGCCGCTCGTCGTCATCACCGGCCAGGTGGGACGCGGGGTCATCGGCACCGACTCGTTCCAAGAATCCGACATCGTGGGCATCACCATGCCCGTGGTGAAGCACTCCTACCTGCTGCAGTCCACCGACGAGCTCACGCGCACTATCCGCGAGGCCTTCCACATCGCCGTCACCGGGCGGCCCGGCCCGGTGCTCATCGACATCCCGAGCGATGTGGCCGGCGAGGAGATGGTCTTCGAGTACCCCGACGAGGTGAGCCTGCCCTCCTACAAGCCCACCTACCGCGGCAACGCCAAGCAGATCCGCACGGCCTGCCGCCTTCTGGAAGAGGCCGAGCAGCCGCTTTTGTACGTGGGCGGCGGCGTCGTCTCCTCGGGGGCCACCGAGGAGCTTGTGGCCCTCATGGACGCCATGCAGGTGCCCGCGGTTGTCACCCTCATGGGCAAGGGCGGCGTGCCGGCGAGCCATCCGCTGAACTTAGGGCCGGTGGGCATGCACGGGGCGAAGTACTCGAACATGGCCATGACCGAGGCCGACCTCATCATCGCGGCGGGAGCCCGCTTCTCCGATCGCGTCACCGGGCGCGTGTCCGAGTTCGCCCCCAACGCCAAGATCGTGCACATCGACATCGACCCGGCCGAGATCGGCAAGATCCGCGATGCTGACGTGCCCATCGTGGGAGACTTGAAGGGCGTGCTCGCGGGCATGCTGGAGTGCCTGGCCAAGGCTGGGGCCGCCCCGCGCGACGACCAGTGGGTGGCCGACATCGCCGCCTGGCGGGAGCGCTACCCGTTCTACCACCCCAACATGGCGGTGAACGAGGAAGAGGACGAGATCGTGCCCGAGCTGGTCATCGCCGAGCTCGGGCGCCAGCTGGACCCGGACGCCTCCATCGTCACCACCGAGGTGGGCCAGCACCAGATGTGGGCCCACCAGTTCCTGCACCGCGAGCGGCCGCGCACCTTCCTGTCCTCCGGCGGCCTGGGCACCATGGGCTTCGGCTTCCCGGCGGCCATCGGGGCCGCGGTGGCGCGCCCGGAGGCCACGGTGGTCTGCATCGCCGGCGACGGGTCGTTCCAGATGAACTCCCAGGAGATGGCCACCGCCGCCATCAACGGCGTTCCCGTGAAGGTGATGATACTCGACAACCGCTGCCTGGGCATGGTGCACCAGTGGCAGAAGCTGTTCTACGGCCGCCGCTACTCCCAGACGCTTTTGGCGCCGGTGCCCGATTTCGTGAAGCTGGCGGAGGCCTACGGCTGGGAGGGCGAGCGCGTGGAGGCGCCCGGCGAGGTGGCCGGGGCCATCGCCCGCATGCTGGCCGCGCCGGGCCCCTACCTCTTGGACGTGGCCATCTCGCCCGAGCAGAACGTGTATCCCATGGTGGCCCCGGGGGCGGCCCTCGACAACGTCATGGGCGCCATCGACGTGGCCGTGGGGGCCGTGCGCACCGATGTGCCCGCCGCTTCTGGATCCCCGCGGGCCCGCACGGCCGGCGCGCCGTCCGGGGCCGCGTCGCCGTGCGCGAAGATCGACGCCCAGTTCGGCGGTCGATGGGAGGTCGACCCGCAGGACACCGGCGCGCGTTTGGGCCAGGACGGCTCCACGGTGGACGTGCGCCCCGAAGACTGGAAGACCCTCTTCCGCGCCGGCGACGAGGGAAAGGAGGACCGGCGATGAAGCACATCCTGTCCGTTCTGGTGGAGAACCGCCCCGGCGTGCTCTCCCGCGTGACCGGCCTCATCTCCCGGCGCGGCTTCAACATCGAGTCGCTGTCGGTAGGCCCTACCGAGGATGCCACCATGTCGCGCGTCACCGCCATCGTCATGGCCGACGATGTGGCCTTCGAGCAGATCACTAAGCAGCTGCACAAGCTCATCAGCGTCCACAAGATCACCGATCTCACCGACGAGGGGGCCATCGAGCGCGAGCTGGCGCTGTTCAAGGTGAGCGCGCCTCCCGAGCGAAGAAGCGAGGTCATCGAGATCGCCAACATCTTCCGCGCGAAGATCGTGGACGTGGGACGTGCGACGCTCACCGTGGAGGCCACCGGCGACGACGCGAAGCTCACGGGCCTGGAGGATCTGTTCCGCGCCTACGGCATCAAGGAGATCGTCCGCACCGGCAAGATCGCCCTGTCGCGCTCGAGCCGCGACTAGCTTCTATTTACCGAACATCAGCCAACGACGAGAAAGGAAACCCATGGCTGTCACCATCTACTACGAAAAGGATTGCAACCCCGAGGTTATCAAGGATAAGAAGATCGCCATCATCGGCTACGGATCCCAGGGCCACGCCCATGCGCTGAACCTGAGGGATTCCGGCTGCGATGTGCGCGTGGGCCTGCGCGAGGGCTCGGCGTCCCGGGCCGCGGCCGAGGAGGCCGGGCTGCGCGTGTGCGACATGGCCACGGCCGCCGAGGAGGCCGACCTCATCATGATCCTCGTGCCCGACGAGCTGCAGCCGGCCGTCTATGAGGAGTTCATCGCCCCGCACCTGAAGGCCGGCGACACGCTCGCCTTCGCCCACGGCTTCAACGTGCACTACGGCTATATCACCCCGCCCGAGGACGTGGATGTCATCATGTGCGCGCCGAAGGGCCCCGGCCACATCGTGCGCCGCCAGTACACCCAGGGCTCTGGCGTGCCGGACCTCATCTGCGTGGCCCAGGACGCCACGGGAGGCGCCTGGGACACGGCGCTCTCCTACGCCTGGGGCGTGGGCGGGGCACGCTCCGGCATCATCAAGTGCACGTTTGCCCAGGAGACCGAGGAGGACCTCTTCGGCGAGCAGGCGGTGCTCTGCGGCGGTCTTGTGGAACTGGTGAAGGCCGGCTTCGAGACGCTCGTGGAGGCGGGCTACCCGCCCGAGCTCGCCTACTTCGAGTGCTACCACGAGATGAAGATGATCGTGGACCTTATGTACGAGAGCGGCATCCACTTCATGAACTACTCCATCTCCAACACCGCCGAGTACGGCGAGTACTACGCCGGCCCCAAGGTCATCAACGACGAGAGCCGCGAGGCCATGCGCGAGATTCTGGCCCGCATCCAGGACGGCTCCTTCGCCCGGGAGTTCGTGGCCGACTACGAGAAGGGAAGCCCCTGGCTCCATGAGCAGCGCGAGGCCATCAATGAACATGAGATCGAGAAGACCGGCGAGCGTATTCGCTCCATGTTCTCGTGGACTTGCGAGTAGGGAAGTCTCCCATCCCCATCCCAGAGGGGCCGACCTCGGTCGGCCCCTTTTCTCTTAACCGTTCTGAACAGGGCAAACGGTCTTTGTCACGTAAAGGGGTGACGGGAAAATTTTCGGCTTGCGTGACAAAATCACGGGTCTGCGTGATAGGCGGCGGCCGGCTTTGAGGGCATAGTGGGCGGCGTTGAAAGCGCAGATACCTTGGAGCGCTCGGCGGCGCGAAAGTCGCCGGCGCATCGAAGCAAGAAGGAGCTGAACTCATGAAAATCCTCGGACTGGGCGTACCGGAGCTCGTCATCATCCTCATCGTCGTGCTGCTTATCTTCGGCCCGAAGAACCTTCCCAAACTGGGCGCGTCGCTCGGCAAGACGGTGAAGAGCCTGCGCGACGGCATGGCCTTCGACAAGAAGGACGACGAGGAAGAGGAAATGGTGGAGATCGTCGAGGACGAGCCCGCCCCCGCTACCGCCAGTGCCAAGACCACCGCGGTCAAGAAGGTCGTCAAGAAGAAGGCCGAGTAACTTCCTTTCGTGAACCGACCCCGTCGCCCTCAGGCGCGGGGTGTTCAACCCTCCCTCCCCAAACGAAGCGGCTGCTGCCTTTTGGCAAGCGTCGCTTCGTTTCGTTTTGGGGTACAATAGACGGCTGGTAACGAACGACGAATGAGAGGGGAGGGCTCGTGGGCTATCCGGCATCGCCGCGGCTGCGGCAGGCGCGATGCGCCATCATCGGGTTCGGCTGCAACCAGGCCTTCCTCTTCACAATGCTGTATCTGGACGGCTCGGTGGCCGGGCCCGAGCACGGGTTTCTGGCCGATCGCGCCGATCTGCTCTGCCTGCTCGCCGTGATGGCCGTCACCTTCGCCCTCATGCTGCACCGTCGATGTCGTGCGGCGCTGCTGGGGGCCGGCGACGGGCTCGTGAACCTGTTCGCCGCCCCGCTCGTACTGGCCCTCGTGGCCCTCGTGGCGCTGCGAGCGTTGCTGCCCGAGGCGCCGTGGATCGGGCTCGCCCTGCTGGAGGGCCTGCTCGTGGGGGTGCCCCTGGCGCTGCTGCTGTGCCTGTGGGGCCGCGCCCTGGGAGCGGCGCCCATCGACCGGTCGGTGCCCGAGGTGTTCATCGGCAGCGCTCTGGGGGCGGCCGTCTGCTTTCTGGTAGCGGCGCTGCCCGTGGCCGGGGCCACGCTGTTGCTGTACGCCCTGCCCCTGGGAAGCGCCTGGGGGCTGCGGGCCCTGGCGGCCCTGGCCGATGCCGATCCTGCGGGCGGCAGGGCTTCCGCGGGCGGGGAAGGTGCTGCCGGTGAGACCGCCGGCACCGCGGGTACCTCCGATGCCCCCGACGACGAGGCCTCGAAGCTGTCGGGTCGCATCCTGGCGGGTACCGTGGTGTTCGGCCTGGCCACCGGTGCCATCGAGGCCATGACGGCCCGGGCC
The DNA here is from genome assembly GCF_000422625.1 of Adlercreutzia mucosicola DSM 19490. Lineage (GTDB taxonomy): Bacteria > Actinomycetota > Coriobacteriia > Coriobacteriales > Eggerthellaceae > Adlercreutzia > Adlercreutzia mucosicola. The sequence goes on from NZ_AUGK01000004.1 coordinate 91,729, forward strand.
CAGGCAGCCTCCCATACCTCGCTCTCCGTCACCTTCATCCTATTCGTGCTCTACTGTGTGGCAGCCCTGCAGCTCTACGGCGCGCGCCCGCTGTCGCTCGGCACCCGGGCGGTGCTGCCGAGCGGCTCCGGCCAGGAGACGGGCCCGCTCGGCGGCGCCTACCGCTTGGCCGTGCTGCTCATGGTGGGCGGCTTTATCGCCGTGCCGCTTCTGGAGCGCGTGGGGGTGGCCGGCGTGGCCGTGGTGCTGGCGGGCTATCTCGGCGTGTTCTCGGTGCTCGTGTCGCTGTTCCTTGTCATGGGCCGCATCGCCGGCCGCGACGCCACCGCCTCCATCGCCCGGGGCTTCGCGGCCCTGTTCGCCGGCGAGATCCTCGGCGTGCTGGTCGGCGCCGGGGCCCTGGCGGCCTTCGGTGGGGCGGGGGCGGCTCCGGTCCTGGTCACGCTGGCCGGGGTGGCGGCGCTCTACGCCTACTTGTTCCTGTTCACCGACCGCGACATGGCGGCCCTGTCGGTGGTGGTCTCGCGCACCGATCGCTTCGAGGAGGCCTGCGCTCTTATCGCGGCGAGCGCCAGGCTGTCCAAGCGCGAGTCCGAGATTCTGCCTCTGGCCCTGCGCGGCCGCACCGCCGAGCGCATCGCCGGCGAGTTCTTCATCTCGAAGAACACCGTGGACACCCACCTGCGGCGCATCTACGCGAAGTGCGGGGTGCACACGCGTCAGGAACTCATCGATTTGGGCGAGCGCACCGAGCGCGAGCTTCATGAAAGGAACTAGCTTTCTATGGACGTTACCCTGTACTCCGACGGCTCGTCCCGCGGCAATCCCGGGCCGGGCGGCTACGGCACCATCCTGCGCTATCGGGCCCCTTCGGGCACCGTGCACGAGAAGGAGTTCTCGGCGGGCTTTTCCTGCACCACCAACAACCGCATGGAGCTGTTGGGGGCCATCGTGGGCCTGGAGGCCCTCAAGCGCCCCTGCAACGTGACGCTGTACTCCGATTCCCAGTACCTGGTGAACGCCTTCAACCAGAACTGGGTGGCCGGCTGGCTCAAGCGCGGCTGGAAGAACGCGCAGAAGCAGCCGGTGAAGAACGTCGATCTGTGGAAGCGCCTGCTGGCGGCCAAAGAGCCTCACACGGTGACCTTCGTCTGGGTGAAGGGCCATGCCGGCCACGCCGAGAACGAGCGCTGCGACGCCCTGGCCACCGCCGCTGCCGACAATCCCGCCTGCCACCAGGTGGATGCGGGGTTTCGCGCCTAGGCCATGGCGCCGACCTGCTCCAGTTTCGGCGGGATGGGCAGCATGATGACAAGGGTGAACCGGTCGCCCTCGACCGACCAGGACAGGTGACCGCCATACTTCTCGGCGGTCCTTTTCATAGAGCGCATGCCGATGCCATGGGTCCCGTCGTCTTTCTTGGTCGTGCGGGGCAGCACTGTGCCTGCGTCGATGGCTCCATTGAAGCGATTCACGCAGCGGATGACGGCGATGTCGGCGCGGTAGGTGACCGAGAGCGAGAAGTCCCGCGGCTCATCGGCGCAGAGCCGGGAGGTGGCTTCCATGGCGTTGTCTGCGGCATTGCCGATGAGGGCGCACAGGTCGAAGTCGTTGACGAAGGAGAGGCGGCTGCCATCCACGAAGAAGTGGGGACGCAGGTTGCTTCCGAGGCATTGACGGTACTTCTCGGTTAGCAGGACATCGAGGACGTCATTGCCCGTGCGCACATCGGGGACGTAGGGGTCGATCTCGCGTTGGAGGGTTCCGGCGAATGCGCGCAGCTCGTCGAGGGAGTCGTCGGAGCCGCTCTCGGCGAGGGATTCCAGTTGGGAGATAACGTGCTTGAGATCGTGGTGGCGGCGATTCACTGCTTCGACGGCGCTGCGCTGGGTGATGATGTGAAGATGCTGGTCCCGAAGGAGCTGTTGCATGGAGAGCACCTCGTTGGCGCTTACCTGGGCCGCCAAGTTATGGGCGTTGGCCACGATGATGACGACGGTGCACAGGCTCAGGAGCAGCAGCACGATGACCATGTCCTGGTAGAGGGCGGGGTTTGAGTAGTCGTACACATAGCCGGCATTCCGAATGAATGTGTAGGGGATGAGGGGCAGCATGATGAAAAGGCTCTGCCCCCACGAGAGCAGGCTGATGCCCGCACAGAAGACCCATCGGCGAACGACGGCGAGGGCCACGGCGCTGAAGAGGGTGGACAGAGCGATCCATAGTGCAGCGATGGCCTCAGCGGGCAGGGGGGCCAAGGTCCCGTAGAGCGGCTGCATGCACAGGTCCACGGCGACAATCTTCCCGATTTCCGTGCAGAGCAGGAACACGCAGGCCAGATAGAGGGCCTGGCCGCGTTTCGTGCGACGGGTGAGCGCGATGAAGGCGGTCACGAAGACGATATTGATGAGGAAGTCGAAGGCGAAATCGAGGTGCAGCAGGTGGTTGCCGTGCCAAAGCAGGGCCAAAGCCGCCATCGTTCCCCCGACCACGGCCGGGTGACGGAAGACCCGAGGCTCTAAGGGTCGCACGAACAGGAGGAGAAGACCGAGTTCCAGGATGGTGGAGGCCAGCCAGAGGGGGGAGGCGTAGTGGGTCATGAGATCGGTTATCATAGGGCGCTCCCCATGTAGCGGGCCAAGGTGTCGAGAAAGCGGCGCCGACGATGTTTGCTGACAGGCAGGGACGTGCCGCCCACCACGACATCGGTGGGGGTGATGGTTTGGACGAAGGCGAGATTGGCGAGGTAGGCATTGTGGATGCGGAAGAAGGGGTGCCCGTCGAGTTTTCCCTCAATGATCTTCATGGTCTCGCTGCAGGGAAGGGCGCCGCGCTTGGTGTGGATGACCACATGTTTGCGCTCGGTCTCGATGTAGAGGATTTCGCCTGCATCCACGAAGATGGCCTGCTTGCCTTGCTTGAACTCTGTGAGGCGGGGTCGGCGGTATGCGCTGGCCACGCGGGCGCGCTCCATGATGGAGGCGAACGCCCGATAGCTGACGGGCTTGACGAGGAAACCCATGGCCTCGACGGCGTAGCCCTCCGGGGCGAGGGAGCCGTAGTTTGTCATGAAGCATAGCGGGGCATCGACGCCGCGCTCCCGCAGGCGCCTCGCCGCATCGAGGCCGTTGAGCCGCGGCATGTCGATGTCGAGGAGCACAAGATCGGCGTCCCCGGCCAGCCCCGAGGCCACCGCCTCGCCGTCGGGGTAGTGGACAAGGTGCCCCTCTTCATGCTGATCGGCGAGGAAACGGTTCAGATGGTCTCGGATGATGCGGGCGTCATCCGGAGAGTTTTCTGCCATAACGACAGTGAGCATGGTCATCCCTCCTTCCTCCCAGTATAGCCGTCCTGCCGGGGGCGGCGGTGCCCAACTGGTCGCGGTAGCGGGCCAACGAGTCGATGGCGATTGCGCCTGGGGTTCCGGCGGGGCCATGATGGCTTCTGGCGGGCGAGAGGAGCCCGGTCCATGGAAGGGAAAGAAGGAGACTATGGACAACAGAGAGAATACCATGGGAACCCATTCGATGGAGAAAGCCTGCACGCGTCGCTCATTCCTCGCGGGCTCTCTTGCGGCCGGTGCCGGGTGCGCTTTGGTCGGTCTGACGGGATGCGCTCCCCAGAAGTCCGCTCCCGCGGGCGGTGCCATGGCTGCCACGGGCGAGGCCGCGGCAGCCAACGGGACGGTTGAGGCGGGCTATCTGACCTACTTCGATTGGCTGGGGGCGCCGCCGGAGATCGATGAGACTGCGATCACGGATACCGTGGAGGCCGATATCGTTGTTATCGGCGGCGGCAATTCCGGCGTCTGCGCCACCCTGGCCGCAGCCGAAGCCGGCGCCCGAGTGGCGGTCGTGGAGGCGCAGACCGAGGCCGACTACACTTTCTTCGGCCACGATATCGGTCACTTGAACTCGGCTTGGGCCCGAGAGCATGGCGGGGATGCCATAGACGAGATTGAGTTCATTCAGGATTGGGCTCGGCGCAACATGAATCGCACCAACCCGCTGCTTGTGCGCCAGTTCGCGTCCCGTAGCGGCGCCACCCTGGATTGGATTCTCGATCACCTCGATAGTGCCATTGTCGAGAATTGCGGCATCTTCGGCGTGCCGAAGCCTACGGCCTATCCGGGCGAGATATCCGGCTATAAGTGCTGGTCGTCGGCCATCCACTTCCAGGATGAGGGCACCGACTGGCCCGATGCCGCCAAGGCGCTGAAGGCGGCCGCAGAGGCGCTGGGCGCCACGTGGACGTTCGACTGCCGGGCCGTGAAGATCGTCATGGAGGATGGCCGGGCAACCGGGGTGGTGGGGCAGACTTCCGAGGGCTCTCAGCGTCTGTTCACGGCGACCAAGGGGGTTATCATCGCGGCCGGCGACTACAGCGGCAACCCCGAGATGGTATTTGCGCTGAACGACGAGTACCGCGACTTCGTGCAGGCCCGCGGCCAGGACTACACCGAGATTGTCGGCAACGGTCGGGCCGGCGACGGTCAGCGTCTCGGCTGCTGGGCTGGAGGCCGTATGGAGCCGGGCCCGCGAGCCTCTATGGGGCGGGCCATGGGCGCCGGTGCCTTCGGCGGCATCGCCGTTCCGCAGTTCAACCGCGACGGCAACCGCTTCATGAACGAGGGCATGCTCGGCGTGTGGGGCAATTTCTTCCAGGTGATGCGCCAGCCTAAGGGCATCGTGTTCGGCGTGGCCGACGCGAATTGGAAGGACTATGTGCAGAAGAACGCTCCCGAGCATGTGTACCCCGGCACGGGCGGCTTCCACGACGGTGGATTCCTCCAGTCGCTGGAGGAGGAGCTGCCCCAGGTCATGGCTGCCGGTGCCGAGGGCCACAAGATTCGCGGCTGCGTGACTTACGGGGCGGACACCCTGGAGGAGCTTGCCGGATACCTGGGGCTTGAGGACGAAGTTCGGGAGACCTTCCTTGCCGAAGTGACCCGCTACAATGAGTTGTGCGCAAAGGGCGTCGATGAGGACTTTGGAAAGGATAGCTTCCTGATGGACCCCATCGCCACGCCGCCTTTCTACGCCTCCTGCATCGATAGCAGCGAATTCAAGCTCGGTCTCGTGGAGCTGTCGGGTTTGGTGACCGACGGAAACCAGCAGGTGCTCGACGGCGACGATCGTCCCATTCCCGGTCTGTACGCCACGGGCAACAGCTGCGGCGGCCGTTTCGCCCTTCAGTACTGCACGCCCATCGCCGGCATCAGTATCGGCTGGGCTACCACCATGGGCAAGATCGTCGGCGAGACCGTGGCCGCGCTGTAGGACATCTCGTCTTCAATTTAACCCTCCCCTGGACCCCGCCCTAGGGCGGGGTCCCTGTTTGGCCGAACCCTACAGGTCGGCGCAGTAGCCGCGGGTCTGGATGCGGCGGGTGCTTCCGGGGAACAGGTGCTCGTAGATGGCGACGAAGTAGCTGTCGGTCATGCTTGCCATGTAGTCCACCACGATCTGATTGGGCTCGCCGGCCAGGTAGCCCTCGGGTGTGATGGAGCGCGACTGGGCGCAGAGGCGCTTTACGTGGTGGCGGAAGATGGGGGAGTCCTCGCGACCGGCCACCAGGTCGTCCAGCAAGCGCGCGTACATGTCCTCGAACATCTCCTCCACGATGTTCTCCGTCTCGTCGACCATGCCCTCCTTCAAGTAGATGACCTCGTAGTTCTGGCGCTTGGCCGCCTTCAGGTCGCAGAACACCTCCTCGCTTAAGGCGATGCGGTCCTGGCCGTAGGAGTTGTTCACGATGTCCACGGTGAGGTTGTTGATGATTCGCGCGTTGGTGGTGCCGATGACGTCGGAGTCGAAGGCGCCGTAGTCGCCGAGCACGCCCATGGCCAGGGCGTCCTGGCGGTCCTTCCCGATGTAGGCGATCATGTCGCTCACGCGCACCACGCAGCCCTCCAAGGTGGTGGGCCGCAGGGTCTTGATGGCCTGCTCGTCGGCGTTGCAGGCCGCCACCAGATGATCCAGCTGCTCGAAGGAGGTCGTGTCGCCCACGCGCAGCACCTGTTGGGCGAACTCGCCGTTGTGGCAGAGCACGCCGTCTAAGGTCTGCAGCGAGATGTTGCGGCGGTACAGCTCGTCCAGCACGCGCACCGAGTGCACGTTGTGGTTGAAATAGCGTCCCGTTCGGCGGTGGTAGCAGGCCGACAGGAAGCGCTCCCCGGCGTGGCCGAAGGGGGTGTGGCCCACATCGTGGCCGAGCGCGATGGCCTCGATGAGGTCGCAGTTCAGACCGAGCAGCCCGCCGATGCCCCGGGCGATGCGGCTCACCAGCTGCACGTGCAGGCCGCGGCGGGAGATCTCGTCGTTCTGCACGAAGGAGAACACCTGGGTCTTGTCGGCGTAGCGGTTGTAGGCGGGGATGTTCAGCACTTTCTCGATGTCGCGCACGAAGGCGGGGCGGGTGAGGGTGGCCGCGTCGTGGGGAAAGTCGTCGCGGCGCACCACGGCCGCATCGGGGGTGCGCCAGGGCGACAGCGTGTGGGTGGCGCGGTCTTCCAAAATGGCCTGCTCCACCAAGGGATCCAAGGTCAGGTAGGCGGGACGGGTAGGGCTCACGGCTCGCTCGCTTTCTCGCTTCTCGCGTTCGTCGGTGTTTGCGGCCTATTGTAGCGTCGGAACAAATGTTTGCGGCCGAGGTGCTATACTTCACAGGAAAAAGCACAGCGGAAAGGGGAGCGGCAGCGTGGCGGGCATCAGCGACGAGGACATCCAGAAAGTACGCGACGCCAACGACGTGGTGGCCGTTATCGGCGAGCGGGTGCCGGTGAAGCAGAAGGGCCGCGATTTCTGGTGTTGCTGCCCGCTGCACCAGGAGAAGACGCCGTCGTTCAAGATCGATCCATCTACCCAGTTATGGCACTGCTTCGGCTGCGGCGAGGGGGGCGATGTGTTCTCCTTCATCATGAAGACCGAGGATATGACCTTTCCCGAGGCGGTGCGCCGCTTGGCCGAGCGCGCCCACATCGACATCGTGGAGGCGGGCGGCCGCGGCTCGGTGCCGGCTAGCCGCAAGGCGCGCCTGAAGGACATCTGCGCCCGCACGGCCGAGTTCTACCACACCCAGCTCATGCGCGGCCGCGGTGCCGAGGCCGATGCGGCCCGCTCGTACCTGGCGAGCCGCGGGTTCGGCGGGAAGGTGCCGGGGAAGTGGTGTCTGGGCTTCGCTCCGGGCCGCGGGGCACTCGTGCGCCACCTGTCGTCGCTCGGTTTCAAGGCCGACGAGATGGTGGCGGCCAACGTGGCCCTCGACGGCCGCGGCGCCCTGCGCGACCGCTTCTACAACCGGGTGATGTTCCCCATCTTCGACGTGTCGGGCGACTGCATCGCCTTCGGCGGCCGGGTGATCGGCACCGGCGAGCCGAAGTACCTGAACTCCCAGGAGACGCCCTTGTTCCACAAGTCCCAGGTGCTCTACGGGCTCGATCATGCCAAGGCCGCCATGGCCGCCACGGGCGTGGCCATCGTGGTGGAGGGCTACACCGACGTGATCGCCCTGCACGAAGCGGGCATCGAGAACGCCGTGGCCACCTTGGGCACGGCGCTGACCATGCGGCACATCCGGGTGCTGTCGCGCCATGCCTCCAAGCGCATCGTGTACCTGTTCGACGGCGATGCCGCCGGCCAGCGGGCGGCCGATCGCGCGCTGGCCTTCATCGACAAGTCCATGACGCCCGAGGCCGGGCGCTCCCAGGTGGATCTGGTGGCCGTCACCCTGCCCGACAACCTGGACCCGGCCGAGTTCGTTCAGGCCCGCGGCTCCGATGCCCTGCGCGAGCTCGTGGACGACGCGAAGCCGCTTCTGGAATACGGCATCGATCGGCGCCTGGCGAGCCACAATCTGGATTCCGCCGAGGGCCGCGCCCGGGCCCTGGACGACTGCCTGGCGGTGCTCGCCCCCATCAAGGAGTCCATCCTGGCCAAGGACTACGCCGTGCGCCTGGCGGGCCGTCTGCGCCTGCGGGAGAACGACGTGCTGGAGGCGCTGGCAGCGAAGGAGCCGCCCCGCTTCCAGGGCCGCGACGATGAGGAGGCGGCTGCGGCGCCGCCCCCGCGGGCGAAGCGCGCCCTGTCCCGGGCCGAGCGCAACCGCCTGCGCTTCGAGCGCGAGTTTCTGAGCCTGGCAGCCCAGCATCCCCTAGTGGCCCTGGCCCACGCCGACACTCTGGCCCAGATCCAGTGGCACGAGGAGGTGCACCGCCTTCTGGCGGATTCCATCCTGGCCACCCTGGCGGAGAACCCCGCCGCGGCCGGCGTGGACATCGTCACCCGCGCCACCCTGGTCACGCCCCATGCGCCGCGGGTGCTCACCGGCGGGCTTCAGCGCGAGGGGGCCGAGCCGGAAGCCGTGGGCGCCTACCTGGCCGAGGAGCTGGCCCTGGGCGATGCCGAGGAGGCCATCGGCGCGCTTACCGCCCAGCTGGCCGGCGGGGCGGCTCCCGAGGAGGCCGAGCTGCTCCACGCCGCCATCGCCACCTTGCAGATGGACGTGGCCGCCCGCCGCGTGGCCCATCGCGCCGTGCAGCATTCGTAGATTTCGCGGCCCGTATGGACAGAGCGGTCCGCACAGGTCACAATATATAAGTTAAACGCAGCTTCATGCCATCCCCGCCCGCCCCAGGGCGTGGGATTCCATACAAGAGAAAAGGAGCCTCGGTGCTGCCCATCGTCATTTCCCCCGATCCCATCCTGGCCACGGTATGCGAGCCGTGCGACCTCGGGGACAAGTCTTTGAAGCGCCTCTCCAAGCAGATGGCCCACGCCATGTACAAGAACTACGGCTGCGGTATCGCGGCGCCCCAGGTGGGCGTGACGAAGCGGCTCGTGGTGATCGATGTGGACTGGGACGGTGAGAAGGGGGAGAAAAACCCCATCGTGCTGGTGAATCCCGAGATCGTGGAGCTGGCCGGCGAGCCGGAGGAGGGCGGCGAGGGCTGTCTGTCATGCCCCGGCGTCACCGTGCCCGTGAAGCGCCAGCCCTGGGCCCGCGTGCAGTACTACGACCTGGACGGCGAGCTGTGGGAGATCGAGGGCGACGGTCTTTTGGGCCGCTGCCTGCAGCACGAGATCGATCACCTGAACGGCAAGACCCTCTTCGAGAGCTGCGATGCGGCCACCCGCATCGAGGCCCTGCGCGCCTACGAGGAGGCCCGGGCCGCCGGGGCCCGTCCCGGCGACACCGACATCGAGGTGAAGTGACGTGCGCATCGTGTTCATGGGCACCCCCCAGTTCGCGGCCGATATTCTGGAGCAGTTGATCCCCCAGCACGAGATCGCGGCCGTCTATACGCGCCCCGATGCCGTGCGCGGCCGGGGCAAGCAGCTGGCGGCCTCGCCGGTGAAGATGGTGGCCGAGGCCGCTGGCATTCCCGTGCGCTGCCCGCGCACTCTGCGCGATGCCGACGAGCAGGCGGCGCTCGCCGCCCTGGCCCCCGAGGTCATCTGCGTGGCCGCCTACGGGGCCATCCTGCCCAAGGAAGTGCTCGACATTCCGGCCCATGGCTGCTTGAACGTGCACGGCTCGCTTCTGCCCCGCTGGCGCGGCGCGGCCCCCATCGAACGCGCCATCCTGGCGGGCGATGAGGAAGTGGGCGTGTGCATCATGGCCATGGAGGAGGGGTTGGACACCGGCGACTTCTGCGTGTGCCGCTCCATTCCCGCCGAGGGCGCCACGGCAGCGCAGCTCACGGCCGATCTGGCCGATCTGGGCGCGAGCGCGCTTCTAGTGGCGCTGAACCAGGTGCAGGCGGGCCATGTGAACTGGGTGGCCCAGAACGAGGACGAGGTCACCTACGCCGAGAAGATCGCCAAGGGCGAGCTGAACCTGGACCCCGCAGTCTCGGCGGTGGTAAACGATCGCCGCGTGCGGGCGTCGGGAGCGGCGCATCCGGCGCGCTGCGTTATCGCGGGCCGTCCCGTGACGGTGCTTTCCGGGCGCGTGGTCGCAGGGGGCACGCCGGCTCTGGCCGAGGGCCACGCGGTCTTGGCGGCCGGCAAGGTGTACCTCGGCTGCGCCGAGGGTGTTTTGGAAGTAATCGAAGTAAAGCCCGATGGCAAGCGCGCCATGGAGGCTTCTGCCTTTGCAGCCGGCGTGCCCGCGCTGCGGGGCGAGGAAGGAACTTGGTCCCGTGCATAACGATCATCGCTCTCACAATCAGCGTCGCTCCTACGACCGCGCCTCCCAAGGCGACCGCAACGCCCAGGGCGGCGCCCGCCAGAATCGCGGCCCCCGTTCGGGCGGCCCGCGCGGCGACCGCGACTTCCGCGGCCCGAAGCGCGACGGCAGCGGCTTCAAGGGCCCGCGCGGCCCGAAGCGCGACGACGGTCGCGACGACGGCTTCCGCAAGGGCGGCCCCCGCGACGACCGCGGCCCGCGCAAGGATTTCCGCGACCGCGACGGCAAGCCCGGTGGCTTCCGCGGTGGGAAGCCGGGCGGCCCGCGCGGCGATCGCGACTTCCGCGGCCCGAAGCGCGACGGCAAGCCCGGCGGTTTTCGCAAGGACGACCGCGGGCCCCGCAAGGACGGCCCCCGCGACGGCAAGCCCTTTGAGAAGCGATCCTTCGACGGGGATCGTCCGCGCGGCCCGCGCAGGGACTTCCACGACCGTGACGGCAGGCCGACGGGCGATCGCGGCCCCCGCAAGGATTTCGCGCCTCGCGGCGAGGACGGTTTCCGCAAGGACGACCGCGGCCCGCGCCGCGATTCCCGCGAACGGAGCCATCCGCGCGAGGTGTTCGTCGATGGGAAGCTGATGGCCGCTCCCGACCAGGAGGAGCCCCGTTCCCGCGAGGATCGCGATGGCGGTTTCGGCGGCGGTAATCGTGCCGGCGGCCCGCGTCGCGACGCGGTGCAGGGCGTGAAGGCCCGCCACGCCACCACGGCGCGGCAGCTGGCCCTGGCGGCTCTCCACCAGATGCGCGGCCGCGACGCCTTCGCCCAGGACATCATCGCCAAGACCATCGACACCTCCCGCATCTCGCGGGAGGATCGCGCCTTCGCCACGCGCCTTGTGCTCGGCGTGGCCAGCACGCGCGGCACCCTGGAAGAGATCGTGTCCGGCTGCATGGACTCGCCCCAGGATGCGGCGCCCGCGGTGCGCGACGCGCTGTGCCTGTCGGCCTACGAGATCATCTTTTTGCAGAAGAGCCCGCATGCGGCGGTGGATCAGGGTGTGGAACTGGTGAAGTCGGTGGCCCCGCGCGCCGGCGGTTTGGCCAACGCGGTGCTGCGCCGCGTGGTGCGCGCCAAGGAACGCTTCCCCTTCGGCGACCCGCGCACCGACATCGCGGCCTACGCGCGCCTGCACGGATTCCCCGTGTGGCTCGCCGAGCGCCTCATCGCCGAGCTGGGCCCCCAGGGCGCCCGCGACTTCATGGTGGCCTCCAACGAGCCGGCGCCGGTCTACATTGCCGTGAACGCTGCCAAGGTCGCCGACGACGCGGAAGTCACCAGCGTGCTGGCCGCGGCCCATGGCGAGCCGGAGCCCGTCGCCGTGGGCGGCCGTCCCGTGCCCGGCTGCTACCGCGTGTGCTCGGGCGTTCCCCTGCTCGACGGGCGCGTGCGCCGCATGTTCAGCCAGGGGCTGTTGCTCGTGTCCGACGCCACCTCCCAAGCCGTGGCCGGCCTGGTGGTGGGGGAGGACGCCCCCGCGTCGTTTCTGGAGATCGGTGCCGGCCGCGCCACGAAGACCATCCTCGACCAGAGCGTGTCGTGCCGCCGCTTCGGGCATCAGATTTCCGACTACGTGACGGTGGACCTGCACGCCTTCAAGACGAAGGTCCTGGAAGAGCGCGTCAAGGAGTACGGGGTGGACGTGGCCGAGTCCATCATCGGCGACGCCACCGACCTGACCGAACTGGTGGGCGAGCGCACCTTCGACCGGGTGTTCATCGACTCGCCCTGCACGGGCCTGGGCACCCTGCGCCGTCATGCCGACATCCGCTGGCGCCTGCGCCCCGAGACCATCGAGGAGGCGGCCGAGCTGGACGCGCGCCTGCTCGCCAGCGCCGCGCCCCACGTGGCCGAGGCCGGCATCCTGGCCTATGCCACCTGCACCATCACCCACGAGGAGAACGCCGACGCCGTGGAGAAGTTCCTCGCCACCGAGGCCGGCGCCGCCTTCGAGGTGATTCCCTACACCGATCCCGAGCTGGGCATCGAGACCCCGTTCTTCTCCGTCACCCTGGAGCCCGGCAGCCCCGACGCCCACTTCCTCGCACTTTTGCGGCGGAAGGCCTAGAGTCGGAAACGAGAGCGAACCTGAGAGTGCGGCCCCGGCTGGAAACAGCCGGGGCCGTTTGTTTCGCATGCAGCCGGAAGCTGGTCTGTCGGTCGTCCTGCCCTGGCACCCCGGTGGCCGCTTTTTCGGGTCGCGACATCGTTTGCGGGAGCCAAACCCGTCATGTGAGACAGTCGCGAGAAGTTTTGTGGCGCAAACGACCGGTTTGGTTCCCTTTTGCGTGGCCGAAACAAGGGGTTTGGTTCCCTTGCGCAGCAAAACCGCAGGTCGTGAAAAGCTGGAAAAGCAGCCTGGGGAACCAAACCAGTCGTTTGTGACAGAAAAAAGTCGTTTCTGGCACCTCGACGATGGCCGCCCCTTCGTTTCGCTTCGAGCTATGGCTTGCCTGTGGGAAAAACTATGGGCGCGCGGCCGATTAATTAACATTTTCGAAATGTCGATCGGCGCAGTGTCAGTAAAATGAATCGTTACATCAACCGTCAGGGAACGCGTGCCGCGCGGGCATGCCGAGATCGAAAAGGAGGTCGCAGGTCGTGGAGCCGAATATCAAAGAGGTGGCGGGGCGCATCCGTGCTCTGCGCGAGGACTTGGATCTCACCATGCAGGAGATGGCCGAGGCCACGGGCCGCAGTGTGGCCGAGTACGCCGCTCAGGAGGCCGGCGAGGAGGATTTGTCCTTCACCTTCCTGTACAAGTGCGCCGAGAAGTTCGGCGTGGACGTCATCGAGCTGCTCACCGGCGAGAACCCGCACCTGACGGGCTACTCGCTCACCCGCGCCGGCACCGGTCTTTCCATCAAGCGCCGCGCGGGCTTCGAGTACCTGCACAAGGCGCCGCACTTCCGCCACAAGCTGGCCGAGCCCTTCGTGGTGACGGCACCGTATCTGGAAGAGCAGCAGAACGTGCCGGTGCATCTGTCGCGCCACGAGGGCCAGGAGCTCGACTTCATCATCTCCGGCCAGATGCGCTTTGCCTACGAGGACCACGAGGAGATTCTGAATCCCGGCGACGTGGTCATGTACGACTCCGGCCGCGGCCACGGCATGATCGCCACGGGAGGCGCGCCTTGTGTGTTCCTCGCCATCGTGATGAAGCCCGGCGACGAGAAGATTATCTAGGCGGCCCGGCTCGCCGCGGTGCACTCCGCGGTCCTGGCGTCGCCCGACTCCATGAGACGCGCCTTCGGGCGCTGCGCCTCCGCAGTGGGTCGCAAAGGCCCTCGCTGCGGAGTCGCCCCTGATCTTTTCGCACCCGACTTCACCTGAGGAACTATCATGCGCAATATCAACGAACGCTACGTCACCGAGGCCTATGACGAGAACGGCCTGCTCACCCAGTTCGACGTGGACGTGCCCGCCGACTTCAACTTCGCCTACGATGTAGTGGACGACATCGCCGAGCACGACCCCGACCGCACCGCCATGGTGTGGTGCAACCCGGAAGGGGAGGATCACGTCTTCACCTTCGCCGATATGAAGCACTGGTCCGACAAGACGGCCAACTTCTTCGCGGAATGCGGCATCGGGCGGGGTGACTTCGTCATGGTCATCCTGCGGCGCCATTACCAGTTCTGGTTCACCATGCTGGCTCTGGAAAAGCTGGGGGCCGTGGCGGTGCCCGCCACCTTCATGCTGAAGGAGCACGATCTCATCTATCGTTTGAACGGGGCCGACATCAAGGCCGTGGTGTGCACGAGCGCCGGCGACATCGCCGATGTGGTGGACGCCGTGGTCGCCGAGTGCCCCAGCGTGGAATCGCTCATTCTGGTGAACCCGGCCGGCGCGGGGCTGACGCCCCAGAACGCCGACGGAAGCTGGGCGCTGCCCGAAAACGAGCCCGCCGGCCCGGCCCTCTCGGGCCCTGAGGGCATCTGCGCGGCATCTGCGGCCCGCGAAGGCTGGCGCGACTTCAACAGCGAGGTGCGCGCCGCCAGCGCCGACTTCGCCCGGCGCGAGACGGCCGCGGCCGATCCCATGCTCATGTACTTCTCCAGCGGCACCACGGGCAACCCCAAGATGGTGCTGCATAATTCCGGCTACGCCGTGGCCCACCTCATCACGGCCAAGCACTGGCACAACGTGAACCCCGAGGGCCTGCACTTCACCATCGCCGACACCGGCTGGGGTAAGGCCGTATGGGGCAAGTTCTTCGGCCAGTGGCTCATGGAGGCCGCCGTGCTCACCTACGACTTCGACCGCTTCGATGCCGCCGACATCCTGGGGCTCATCGGCCGCTTCGGGGTGACCACCCTGTGCTGCCCGCCCACCATGTACCGGCTCATGACTGAAGTGGACATGGACGCTTTCGACCTGTCCAGCCTGGAGTACTCCACCACGGCCGGCGAGGCGCTGAACCCCGATCTGTTCGACTTCTGGCGCGAGCACACGGGGCTGACCATCTACGAGGGCTTCGGCCAGACCGAGACGCCGCTCACCGTGGCGAACCTGACGAACTCCACGCCGCGGCCCGGCTCCATGGGCAAGCCCGTGCCCCTGTACCAGATGGCCATCCTGCGCGGCGACGGCACCGAGTGCGACACCGGCGAGACCGGCGAGATCTGCATCCATGTGGATCCGCATCCGGCGGGCATCATGATGGAGTACTACCGCAACCCCGAAAAGACCGCCGAGGCCATGGACGGCACCTGGTACCACACCGGCGATACCGCCTGGCGCGACGAGGAGGGCAACTACTGGTACGTGGGCCGCAACGACGACGTCATCAAGTCGAGCGGGTACCGCATCGGCCCCTTCGAGATCGAGAGCGTGCTTCTGGAGCACGAGGCCGTGCGCGAGTGCGCCGTCACCGGCGTGCCCGACCCGGTGCGCGGCTTCGCGGTGAAGGCCACCGTGGTGCTGGCCGACGGATGGAAGGGCTCCGACGCCCTGACCCAGGAGCTGCAGAAGTGGGTGAAGCGCCAGACGGCCCCCTACAAGTACCCGCGCATCATCGAGTACGTGGACGATCTGCCCCGCACCGTGAACGGGAAGATCCGCCGCGCCGCCATCCGCGAGGCCGACCAGACCCACCGCGCG
This sequence comes from Adlercreutzia mucosicola DSM 19490, assembly GCF_000422625.1. Taxonomy (GTDB): domain Bacteria; phylum Actinomycetota; class Coriobacteriia; order Coriobacteriales; family Eggerthellaceae; genus Adlercreutzia; species Adlercreutzia mucosicola. Next base: position 107,017 of record NZ_AUGK01000004.1, read on the forward strand.
TCGGAGAAGACCCCCGAGGGGCTGATCTAGCCATGGAGCGGGAGACCGCGCCCTTCGAGGTGTCAAGCCTCGCGCCCGTGGTCGTGGTGGTGGGTCATTACGGGGTGGGGAAGACCAACTTCGCCCTGAACTTGGCTCTGGATGCCGCTGCGGCCGGGCGGGCGGTCACCTTGGCCGACATGGACGTGGTGAACCCGTACTTCCGCTCGAGCGAGTACGCCGCAGTCCTGGACGCCGCCGGCGTGCGCCTCGTCGCCCCCGTGTTCGCCGGGGCGGGCACGAGCTTGGACGTGCCCTCGCTCACCGGGGCGGTGGTGCCCGCTATCCAGGCGGCCTATGCGGAGGCGGCGGCCCCCGCGCCGGTCGCCTCAGGGGCCGTCGGGCGTCCCCTCGTCATCATCGACGCGGGCGGCGACGACGTGGGCGCCACGGCCCTGGCGCGCTTCGCCGGCGCCATCCAGGCGGGGCCCCACGAGGTCATCTACGTGGCCAACGCCTTCCGCAACCTGACCCAGGAGCCGGCCGAGGCCGTGGCGGTGCTGCGCGAGATCGAGGCGAAGAGCCGCCTGGCCGTCACGGCCGTGGCGGGCAACTCGCACCTGCAGGGCGAGACCCGTCTGGGACACATCATCGAATCTGTTCCCTTTGCCCAGATGACAGCGGCGCAGGCCGGGCTGCCCCTCCGTTGCATTACGGTGCCAATGTCGGCCATTCGGCGGGAAAACGCCGAGGCGGCCGCGCTGGCCACCATCCCGAAAAGCTATCCTGTACGGGTGCTTGTGTCGGTGCCCTGGGCGCCGGCCGACGCATAGACGCCAAGCGAGAGAAGGGGCCGCCCGCGCGGTGCGCCCGAGGAGATACGAGCGCGAGAGAGGTATGTATGGCACGAATCACCGTTGACGATTTCTTCTGCAAGGGCTGCGGCCTGTGCGTGGACGTCTGCCCGGTTTCCATCCTGGAGCTCGATCCGGACGTCATCACGGCCAAGGGGTACCACCCGGCCCACTGCACCGATCAAGAGAAGTGCACGGGCTGCGCGACCTGCGCGCTCATGTGCCCCGACGTGGCCATCACGGTAGAAAGGTAGCTCCATGGCTCAGAAAGTACTGATGAAGGGCAACGAGGCCATGGCCGAGGCGGCCATGCGCGCCGGTTGCCGCTTCTTCTTCGGATACCCCATCACGCCCCAGACCGAGGTGGCCGCCTACATGGCGAAGAACATGCCGAAAGTGGGGGGCACCTACCTGCAGGCCGAGTCCGAGGTGGCGGCCATCAACATGGTCTACGGCGCCGCCGCGGCCGGCGCCCGCGTCATGACCTCGTCCTCGTCGCCGGGCATCTCGCTGAAGAGCGAGGGCATCTCGTACATGGCCGGCGCCGATCTGCCGGGCGTCATCATCAACGTGCAGCGCGGGGGCCCGGGCCTCGGGTCCATCCAGCCCTCCCAGGCCGATTACTGGCAGGCCACCAAGGCCACCGGCCACGGCGACTTCCAGATCGTGGTGTACGCGCCCTCCACGGTGCAGGAGATGGCCGACTACGCATTTGCGGCCTTCGATACCGCCGACAAGTACCGCGTGCCCGTGATGATCATGGCCGACGGCCTGCTCGGTCAGATGATGGAGCCGGTGGTGCTGCCGGAGCCCAAGGCCGCGGGCGATTTGCCCGAGAAGCCCTGGGCCACCTGCGGCCACGGCATGGCGCGCCCCCACAACGTGGTGAACTCGCTGTACCTGACCGCCGAGGACCTCGACGCTCTCAACCGCGAGCGCTACGAGCGCTACGCCGTGATCAAGGAGAACGAGCAGGAGGCCGAGTGCTACCGCACCGAGGACGCCGACATCGTGCTCGTGGCCTACGGCGCCTCGGCCCGTATCGCCCGCTCGGCGGTGAACGCCGCCCGCGATGCGGGCATCAAGGCGGGGCTCGTGCGCCCCATCACCCTGTGGCCCTTCCCCGAGCGCGCCGTGGGCGCCCAGGTGGATGGCGCCAAGGCCTTCCTGGTCGTGGAGATGTCCATGGGCCAGATGGTGGAGGACGTGCGCCTGGTGGTGGAGGGCCGCGTGCCCGTGGAGTTCTACGGCCGCGCCGGCGGTGTGATTCCGACCCCCGACGAAGTGCTGGCCGCCATCGTCGCGCTGAACGAGAAAGTAGGTGAGTAGCATGGCCGAGACCGAGAGCAAGGACATGAAGGTCGTCTATGAGCGCCCCCATTCGCTGCTGCCCGTGGTCACGAACTTCTGCCCGGGCTGCCCCCACGGCATCGTGGAGCGCCTGATCTGCGAGACCATGGACGAGCTGGGCATCGAGGGCGAGACCATCGGTGTGGCGCCGGTGGGCTGCGCCGTTATCTCCTACGACTTCTTCGGTTGCGACATGATCGAGGCCGCCCACGGTCGCGCGCCGGCGGTGGCCACGGCGGTGAAGCGCGTGCATCCCGACAAGGTGGTCTTCTCCTACCAGGGCGACGGGGATTTGGCCTCCATCGGCATGGCCGAGACCATCCACGCGGCCACGCGCGGCGAGAACATCACCGTCATCTTCATTAATAACGCTATCTACGGCATGACCGGCGGCCAGATGGCCCCCACGTCGCTGCCGAACCAGGTGACCCAGACGAGCCCCTACGGCCGCGATGTGGCCACGGCGGGCAACCCTATCCGCGTGAGCGAGCTTCTGAACGCGCTGGACGGCCCGGCCTATATCGAGCGCGTGACGGTGGATTCGCCCAAGAACGTGCGCAAGGCGAAGAAGGCCATCAAGAAGGCCTTCCAGAACCAGATCGACGGCGTGGGTTACTCGTTCATCGAAGTGGTGTCCACCTGTCCCACGAACTGGGGCATGACGCCGCAGGCCGCCTTCGCGTGGATGCGCGAGAACATGTTGCCCTACTACCCGCTCGGCGTCGTGCGCGACGTGGTGGCCGACGGCTTTGCCAACGCCGCCGAGGCCGCAAGCGCCCGCAACGCCGCGTGCCCCATCGCGCACCCCGAGAAGGCCGAGGAAGGTGAGGCGAAATGAGCCAGGATCTGAAATGCGTCGTGGCCGGCTTCGGCGGCCAGGGATCGCTGTTCGCCGGCAAGGTCATCGCCACCGCCGGCCTCATGGAGGACCGCGAGGTGTCGTGGATGCCCTCCTACGGTCCTGAGATGCGCGGCGGTACCGCGAACTGCTCGGTGACCTTGTCCGATGAGCCCATCGGCAGCCCGCTCGTGCTGGATCCCAATGCGCTCATCGCGCTGAACCAGCCCTCCTTCGACAAGTTCCTCGACACCGTGGTGGAAGGGGGCGTCGTGGTGGTGGACACCGCCATGGTGCCGAACGTGGAGGAGCGTCCCGGCATCGAGGTCATCGGCATCCCCGCCACGAAGATGTGCGAGGAAGCGGGGCTGAAGGGCCTCGGCAACATCGTGCTCATCGGCAAGCTGTGGGCCACCACGGGCTTCTGCACCCGCGAGTCGCTCGACGCGGCCATCGCCAGCGTGGTGCCCGCCAGCAAGCCCGAGAAGCTCGCCCAGAACCGCCAAGCCATCGAGCTCGGCATCAACGCGTAGGAGGTTTGCTGTGGACGAGAATCTGAAGGATCTAGGCGCGCGCGTGCAGGGTCTGCGCGAGGCCTGCGATGTGTCCCGCCACACCATGGCCGAGGAGCTCGGTGTGGACATCGACACCTATCGGGGGTGGGAGGAAACCGGCGAGGACATTCCCATTTCCGCTATCTACCATATGGCACGGAAGTTCTCCGTGGATCTCACCGAGATCCTCACGGGCACGGCGCCCAAGCTCGACACCTACCACTTGGTGCGTCGCGGCGAGACCGAGAAGGTGGAGCGCTTCCCCGGCTACCACTACGAGGACATGGCCAGCCGCTACGCCCGTAAGATCATGCAGCCGCTGCTGGTCATCTTGGATCCGTGCGATGCGCCCGCCGAGTTGGTGTGCCACGACGGCCAGGAGTTCAACTACGTGCTGGAAGGCTCGCTCATACTCACCTTCGGCGATCGCGACATCCAGTTGGACGCCGGCGACAGCATCTACTTCAACCCGGCCTATCCCCACGGGCAGCGCTGCAACGGCGAGGCGCCCTGTAAATTCATCACCATCATCGCGGAGTAGGAAACCATGGATCACGTTCTGAAGAAATACTGCCCGAGAATCGACTTCGACTCCTACGAGGACTTCGCTGAGAACTTCCGCATCGAGGTGCCCGAGGCCTTCAACTTCGGCTTCGATGTGGTGGACGAGTGGGCCGCCGTCGAGCCCGACAAGCGGGCCCTTCTGTGGACCAACGACGCCGGCGAGGAGCGTACCTTCACCTTCGCCGACATCAAGCGCCTGTCGAACCAGGCCGCCAACGCCTTTGCGGAGCTGGGTATCGGCAAGGGAGATGTGGTGCTGTGCATCCTGCGCCGCCGCTGGGAGTACTGGATCTGTGCCGTGGCCCTGTGCAAGCTGGGTGCCACCATCATCCCCGCGTCGCTGCAGCTGACGCGCAAGGATGTGGTCTACCGCGTGAACAGCGCTGATGTGAAGGCCATTGTGGCCGTGAACGACGACTACGTGTGCACCCAGGTGGAACAGGCCATGCCCGACTGTCCGAGCGTCATCGAGAAGTTCATCGTGGACGGCAGCCGCGAGGGCTGGGTCGACTTCGACGATCTCATCGCCGGGTTCCCCGACACCTTCGAGCGGCCCACGGGCGATGCTGCGGTCACCTCGAAGGACATCATGCTCATGTACTTCACGAGCGGCACCACGGGCAATCCCAAGGCCGTCGAGCACAACTTCGCCCATCCGCTGGGCCACATCATCACGGCGAAGTACTGGCAGCAGGTACGCGAGAACGAGCTGCACATGACCGTGACCGATTCGGGCTGGGCCAAGTTCGGCTGGGGCAAGATCTACGGCCAGTGGATCTGCGGCGCGTCCATCTTCGCCTACGACATGGACAAGTTCGTGCCCGAGAAGCTGTTGCAGAAGATCCAGGACTACCGCCTGGCCACCTTCTGCGCGCCGCCCACCATGTACCGTTTCATGCTGCAGGAGGACGTGGCGGCCTACGATTTGTCCAGTGTGCACAACTTCGCCACGGCCGGCGAGCCTTTGAACGCGGAAGTGACCATCCAGTGGGAGAAGCTCACGGGCAAGAAGATCCGCGAGGGCTTCGGCCAGTCCGAGGGCCCCGTGCTTCTGGCCACCTTCCCGTGGATCGAGCCGCGCCCCGGCTCCATGGGCAAGCCCTCGCCCTTGCTGAATGTGCGGCTTTTGGACGATGACGGCCGCGAGGTGGAGGACGGCGAGGAGGGCGCCATCTGCGTCACGGGCCTGAAAGAGGCCTATCCGCCGGGCCTGTTCGTCGGCTACTACGGCGAGCCCGAGCGCACGGCCGAGGCCGTGGGCGGCGCCTACTACAACCTGCACGACCTGGCTTGGCGCGACTCGGACGGTTACTGCTTCTTCGTGGGCCGCGACGACGACGTCATCAAGTGCTCCGGCTACCGCATCGGCCCCTTCGAGGTGGAGAGCGCGCTGGTGGAGCACCCGGCCGTGGTGGAGTGCGCCGTCACGGCGGCACCGGATCCTATCCGCGGCAAGGTGGTGAAGGCCACGGTGGTGCTGGCCCGGGGCTACGAGGGCACCGACGCACTGACCCGCGAGCTACAGGAGCACGTGAAGAAGACCACCGCGCCCTACAAGTACCCGCGCATCATCGAGTACACCGACGAGCTGCCCAAGACCATCGGCGGCAAGATCAAGCGCAAGCTGATCCGCCAGACCGACGGCATCAAGGAGTAGCCCCGGAGCGACCGCTCCGTCCGCCGCAGCCCCTCGTTTCCCGCGCCGCCCGCCCTTATCGCGCATCGCATCGTGGCAACGGGTCCCCGCGGTGGTAAAATAAGAGTGCCCTGCGCTCCGCGAGGGTGCGCTCTCGGGCCTTCACCAGGGGAGGGGTGGAGGCGACGGACGCGCAGGGCATTGGCGAATGAGACGCGGCTCGCCCCAGCGTAACGGCGTCCCCGATGAGGGGTGTCGCGGTTGCGCGACAGGGAAAGGGGCCGCTGGTTCGGGGAGCCCTTGCCAAGGCGAGCGGTTCGATATACGGAGTCAATGGAGAGGGCCGCCCCGCGAGGGCGGCTTTCTTGCAAATAGTCGAAAATCCGTTGCCCTGAACCATGTACGCGAGCGTTAATTTCGGGTATCATCGTTGCGAAGCGAAACCGCAAGGGGCCAGTGCGTCATCATATGGCGTCGCCATGGTCTCTCGTGGTTGGGTCAGCTGGGGAGGGCAGATCTGCTCGCTTCGATAAGAAGGAGGCCTGATGCCTCGAAGATCCCCAGATGAAAGGATGTAAAGCATGTCCGAAGAAGAGAAGAGCGTCGCAGAGGACGTGGTGGTCGAGGAGACCGCCGCGCCCCAGAAGAAGCGCAAGAAGTGGCCCGTGGTCGTCGGCGTGGTCGTGGCCGTGCTCGTGGTGGCCGGCGCTGGCTTTTTCGTGTGGCACGAGCAGCCGAGCTTCTGCAACGCGATCTGCCATACTCCCATGGACGCCTATCTCCCCACCTATGAGGCCGAGGTCGATCAGGCCGGTATCGACAAGTGGGGCAACGAGGTGACCAACAGCCGTGCCATGATGGCCGCGCTGCACCGTGCCGAGGGCGACAACACCACCTGCCTCGGCTGCCATGTGCCCACCCTGGGCGAGCAGATCCAGGAGGGTATGAACTGGGTGACGGGCAACTACGAGGTCTACCATACCCAGGCCGGCCTCACGGTGCCCACCGAGAAGACCCTCGAGGACCTCGTCGCGGCCCGCGGTCTTGAGCCGGACCAGTTCTGCCTGAACGAGTCCTGCCACAACATGACTCGCGATGATCTGATCCAGGCCACCTCTGACATGAAGCGCAACCCGCACGTGGCTCAGCACGGCGAGGTCGCTTGCGGCGAGTGCCATAAGGCTCACCGCGCGTCGGTGATGTACTGCTCCAACTGCCACAACGACGCCGAGGTGCCCGATGGCTGGATCACCGGCGCCGAGAGCAAGAAGCTCGTCAAGGCTGTGGAGGCCGGCGAATAGCCAATCAACCAGCTGCTCTTGCGCAGATGCGGGGCCGTCCTTCGGGCGGCCCCCTTTTTTTTGTTTGCAGAACCGTAAGGGCGACGTTACGGTTGGTTGTCCGATGGACAACGCCCCGCCGTTCGATGAGCGTCGCGGTTCACTATGGAAGGCGACAGCACGGCGCGGCGGCGATGCTGTCGATGTCGTCGCCGCGACCCCCATCGGACCGAGCAAGGAGCGCACCTATGGAACTCGAGAAATCCCAAACCTGGAAGAATCTGGAATCGGCTCTGAGCCAGGAGGCCGTGGCCTATGCCGAGTACACCTTCTACGCCCAGCAGGCGGCCAAAGACGGCTACACCCAGATCTCCGACATCTTCAACGAGACGGCGGCCAACGAGCTGCACCACGCCAAGTTGCACTTCAAGAAGATGCACGACGGTGTCGTGCCCCATACGCTGCAGAACCTGAAGGACGCGCGGTCCGACGAGGACGCCGAGGTGAAGATCTACACCGATTACGCGCGCGTGGCCCGGGAGGAGGGCTTCGCCGATCTGTCGGACTTCTTCGAGGGCCTGGCCGCCATCGAGAAGAGCCACGAGGACCGCTTCGATCTGCTCATCGAGCGCATCAACAATGACGAGGTGTTCCGCCGCAAGGAAGTGAAGGTGTGGGTGTGCACCGTGTGCGGCCACATCGAGATCGGCACCGAGCCTCCGGAGAAGTGCCCCGTGTGCGCCCACCCCCGCGGTCACTTCGAGATCAAGGCCGAGAACTATTAGGAAGGTGATGCGGGGCGCGCGAGGCGCCCCGTTTTCTGCCTTTTCCGAAAAAATCTAAACCAATGCTTGCGCGTCAGCGTTTCGGGGTGTATGGTGCAACCGTCCTTTAAATGCGGTACAGAGAGGCCGACAAGGTACACCCCGTGCGCGGGGGCGCGACTGGCAAGCGTCGCGAACATAAGCGCACTCAGTGAGCCTCGTCGTCCGACGGGCTTTTTTATTGCCCGCCGGCGGCAGCGGAAGCGCGGAAAACTCGGACGCGCTTTCGGGTTTCGTCTGTACGCACTGAACCTGAGAAGGGAGTGTGTATGAACGACGCAAGCTTGGTCAAGTCCGTCTGCATGGATGCAGACGAGATCGAGCGGTCGGTGACGCGCATCGCGCACCAGATCCTCGAGGCCAACAAGGGGGCTGAGAACCTGGCGCTCGTGGGCATCGTGACCCGCGGCGATCTTCTCGCCAAGATGCTCGCCCACAAGATTCAGGAGATCGAGGGGGTGGACGTGCCCCTCGGCAAGCTGGACATCAGCTTCTACCGCGACGACTTCGCGACCCATTTCGCCCCGGAGGTCCATTCCACCGACATCTCCTTCGATATCGACGGCAAGACCGTCGTGCTCGTAGACGACGTGCTCTACACCGGTCGCACCATCCGCGCGGCGCTGGATGCCCTCATGGACATCGGCCGCCCGGCCGCCGTGCAGCTGGCGGTGCTCGTGGACCGCGGCCATCGCGAGCTGCCCATCCGCGCCGATTTCGTGGGCAAGAACGTGCCCTCCGCCTCCGACGAGAACGTGCGTCTGTTCCTCGAGGAAGTGGACGGCATCTCCGCCGTGGAGATCCTGGAAATCGAGCCGGGCAAGCGCGCCGGTTCCGCGCCGATCAAGAACAACGGGGGTGAGTAGGGCCATGGCCTTCAACCACAAGCATCTCATCGACATCACGGAGTATTCCGCCGACGATATCATGACCATCCTGGAGACGGCCAAGAACTTCAAGCAGGTCAACGAGCGCCGCATCAAGAAGGTACCGACGCTCAAGGGCTTCACCGTGGTGAACATGTTCAACGAGCCGTCCACCCGCACCCGCTCCTCCTTCGAGATCGCCGAGAAGCGCCTGAGTGCCGACTCCCTGAACTTCGGCGGGTCTTCCACGGCTACGGTGAAGGGCGAGAGCCTCGTGGACACCGTGAAGACGCTGTGCTCCTACAAGATCGACTGCATCGTGGTGCGCGACCGCTGGGCCGGCGTGCCCCGCAAGATCGCGGATGTGTCCGGCGTGTCGGTCATCGACGCCGGCGACGGCAAGCATCAGCATCCCACCCAGGCCCTGCTCGATCTGTACTCCATCTGGGAGGAGAAGGGCGACCTCGCCGGCCTGCACGTCGGCGTGGTCGGCGACATCGCCCACTCCCGCGTGTGCGGCTCGCTCATCCCGGCGCTGAAGATCATGGGCTGCGAGGTGACGGTGGTGGCCCCGCCGACGCTTTTGCCCGCTCGCCCCGACATCCTGGGCGCCGACCATGTGACGAGCAACCTCGACGAGGCCCTGCCGGAGCTTGACGTGGTGTACATGCTGCGCATCCAGCGCGAGCGCTTCGAGGGCGCGCCCTACCCGAACCTGCGCGAGTACAACCTGCTCTACGGCCTCACCGAGCAGCGCGACAAGCTGTTGAAGCCCGATGCCTGCGTGTGCCACCCGGGCCCCATCAACCGCGGCGTGGAGCTGGACAGCTTCATGGCCGACCACCCCAAGCGCTCCATCATCCTCGACCAAGTCTACGCCGGCGTCCTCGTGCGCATGGCCGCCCTGTACCTGCTCCTAGGAGGTAGCAACGATGGCATTGATGCTTAAAAACGCCCGTCTGATCGACCCGCAGATCGGCCTGGACGAGGTGGCCGACATCCTCATCCGCGACGGCAAGATCGTGGAGGTGGGCCACAATCTCACCATGGAGAAGGGCATCGAGCGCGACCTCTCCGGCAAGATCGTCACCCCGGGCCTCGTGGACATGCACGTGCACTTCCGCGATCCGGGCCAGGAGCAGAAAGAGGACATCGCCTCCGGTTCCCGCGCCGCGGCCCATGGCGGCTTTACCGCCGTGTGCACCATGCCCAACACCGACCCGGTCGTCGATGACGCCGTGGCCGTGGAGTACGTGAAGGCCCGCGCCGCCGCGGTGGGGAAGTGCCGCGTCATCCCGTCGGGCGCCTGCTCGAAGAATCTCAAGGGCGAGGTGCTCGCCGACATGGGCGACATGTACGCCCACGGCGCCCCGGTGTTCACCGACGACGGCCACGGCATCCAGGACGCCGGCATGATGCGCCGCGTCATGGACTACGCCCGCCAGTTCGACACCGCCATCATGGTGCACTGCCAGGACGACTCGCTCGTGGCCGACGGCCAGGTGAACGAGGGCGTGGCTTCCACGCGCCTGGGCATGGTGGGCTGGCCGGCCGAGGGCGAGGAGCTGGAAATCGCCCGCGACATTGCGCTCTGCCGCCTGACCGGGTGCCCCCTGCACATCCAGCACATCACCACCAAGCGCGGGCTCGATCTGGTGGCCGCCGCCAAGGCCGAGGGGCTGCCCGTGACCTGCGAGGTGACCCCGCACCATATGTTCCTCACCGAGGACGCCATCACCGCCGAGTACCAGACCTCGCTGAAGGTGAACCCGCCCCTGCGCACCGCCGAGGACGCCGCCGCCCTGGTGGAAGGGCTGAAGAACGGCGTGATCGACGCCATCGTGACCGATCACGCCCCCCACACCGATTGGGAGAAGGACCGCGAGTTCGAGCTGGCGCCCTTCGGCATGACCGGCCTGGAGACCTCCCTCGGCCTCGTGCTCACGCACCTCGTGCGCGCCGGCGTCATCGACTACGGCCGCATGGTCGAGGCCATGGCCGTGGCCCCGCGCGCCATCCTGCGCCAGGAGCCGGTGAAGATTGAGGCCGGCAGCACCGCCGACCTCACGGTCATCGATCCGGAGGCCGTCTGGACCGTGGAGGTGGAGGACTTCTGCTCCAAGGCCAACAACTCCGGCTTTATCGGCGCCGAGCTTGTGGGCCGCGCCACCGATGTGTACGTGGGCGGCTGGGCCACCATGGAGGACGGCGCCATCGTCGAGTAGCCCCGGCTTCGATACCAGTGCTCGTGCGAGACCCCCTTCAGCGAAGGGGGTCTTTTCTATGGGGCAGGCGGCAAGGGCTGCGGGGCGGACGGTTTCTCTCTTTCTATACGAAAGGGCCTCAGGGAGAAAACGTGTGGGTGATCGGGTCGTTTCGGTGCGGGAAGGCTCTCCTACAATGGGGTGCACCGGCGCTTGTGGAGGTTTTCTCCGGAGTTGAGCGGAGCAAGTAAACCTATGCTAACATCTCCCGCCGTAAGTTTGCTAAAGCTAACTAATCTCGTCAACAAAGAGAAAGGAACTGACCATGGCCCCTCTTTCCCGCCGCACTTTCGCCGCCTTCCTCGGCATTGCCGCGCTGACTCCCGTGCTCGGGGGCTGCGCCTCGAGTGTGACCGGCACTGCCTCTGGCTCCGGTGACACCGGCACGGTCAGTGACGCAGGCGCCGCCGCTTCCGGCTCGGGCATGCGCACCGTGGATACCGACAAGGGGCCGGTGGAGATTCCCGCGAACCCCCAGACCATTGTGACCGACTACTATCTCGGCGAGTTTCTGGCCGTGGACGCAAAGCCGGTCATCGCGAGCCCCTATGCGCTGAACAACCCCTTCCTGGCGGGGCTGTGCGACGGCATCGAGGCGCTGAACACCACGTCGGCCGAGACCTCCCTGGAGATGATCGCCGAGAAGCAGCCCGACCTCATCGTTACCATCACCGAGGCCGACTACGACAAGTACGCCAAGATCGCGCCGACGGTCTACATCGCCGACGGCACCCGCTCCGACGAGGATCTGTTCCGCTACATCGCGGGGCTCGTGAACAAGGCCGAGGCGGCCGAGGCCTACATCAGCGAGTTCAACGACAAGGTGGCCACGGTGAAGGACGAGATCGTGGGCATCGTGGGAGACCGCACCGTGTCCATCCTGGAGGTATGGCCCCAGGAGATCTACACCATGGGCAGCCACTTCGCCCGCGGCGGTTCCATCCTCTACGATATGTGGGGGCTGAAGGCGCCTGAGGCCATCCAGGACCCCATGGTAGACGGGGACGAGGCCTATAAGGTGATCGCGGTGGAGGCGCTGCCCGACTACGCCGGCGACTTCATCTGCTATGGCGTGCTGGACGGGGCCGATGCGGCCTATGTGGACGATTCCCAGCTGTGGAAGAACCTGCCGGCTGTCAAGAACGGCCTCGTGATGCCCTACGAGCAGGTGGCCTTCATGCACCGCGATCCCATCACGCTGACCAACCAGCTGCAGGCGTTCACGGACTTCTTCCGCGCCCATGCGGATGCGGCGGCCTAGGGGAGCGGTCCCTTGTCGCGCCTGAGAACATCGGTGTTCCTGCTCGTCGGCATCGCGGCCGTGGCCCTGGCGGCCGGACTGTCGCTGTTCGTCGGCAGCACCCCCATCGCGCCCGACCAGGTGATCGGCGCGCTCGTGGCGCCGGACATGGCGAACCAGGAGCACGTGGCCGTGCTCGAGCTGCGCGGGCCCCGCACCTTGGGGTGTATCCTCGTGGGTGCCGCCTTCGCCGTGGCCGGCGCCATCATGCAGGGGGTCACGCGCAACCCGCTGGCCGATTCGGGCCTGCTCGGCATCAACGCCGGCGCCGCCTTCGCTTTGGCGCTGTGCCTGGCGCTGCTTCCGGGCATGAGCTTCGCGGGGGTGGTGGCCTGCTCCTTTGCCGGCGCCGCCCTCGCCTTGGCCGTGGTGTTCGGGGCCGTGAGCTTCCGGCGGCGCAATATGGACCCGGTGCTCTTGGTGCTGGCCGGCTGCGCTGTGGGGCTCTTCCTCACGGCGCTGGCCCAGGGCGTGGCCATCTTCTTCAACATCGGCTACGCGCTCACCTTCTGGACGGCCGGCGGGGTGGCCGGCATCCGCGCCGACACCCTTGCCATGACGGCTCCCTTCATCGTGGGGGCCCTGGCCGCGGCCTGCGCGTTGACCCGGCGGGTGAGCGTGCTGTCCCTCGGCGACGAGGCGGCGGCCGGTCTCGGCGTGGCCGTGGGGAAGTCCCGGGCGCTGTGCCTGGCGGTCGTTCTCGTGCTGGCCGGGGCCGCCGTGGCCCTGGCGGGCCCCGTGGCCTTCGTGGGTCTTATGGTGCCCCACATCGTGCGACGCTTCGTGGGGGCCGACTACCGGGCCGTCATCCCCGCCTCCCTTGTGGCGGGGTCGACCTTCATGCTCTTGGCCGACGCGGCGGCCCGCACCCTCATCGCCCCGAGCGAGGTGCCCATCGGCATCATCTTCGCCATCGTGGGCGTGCCCTTCTTCATCTGGTGCGCCCGAAGGGAGGCGACGGGCCTTGACTGAGACGCTGAGGCGCCATCGCGGCGCGGCGATGATCGCCCTTCTGGCCCTGGCGGCCGCACTCGCGCTCTGGGCCGACATCAACGCCGGCTATCGCAGCATCTCCCTGAACGAATTGGGGCAGATCGCTCGGGGCACGGCCCCGGCGAGCCTGACCTACACCCTGGTGGAGCTGCGCCTGCCCCGAGTGCTCACGGCCCTGCTCGTGGGCGCGGGACTCTCTTTGGCCGGCTGCCTTCTGCAGGGGGTGTCGCGCAACGACATGGCCGACCCAGGCGTGCTCGGCATCAACGCCGGGGCCGGGCTGCTCGTGGCCGCCTTCATCGTGTTCGTGCCCGCGGGCCTCGTTCCGAGTACGGTGGCCCTGCCCCTGCTCGCCTTCGCCGGCTCGGCGGCCGTGGCCTTCGCCGGCTGGCGGCTGTCGGTGGTGCGCGGCGCCTCCAGCCCGCGGCGGCTGCTGCTGATCGGCGTGGCCCTAGCCACGGGGCTCTCCAGTGCCACCTCGCTGCTCATGCTGTCGCTGCCCGATGGGGACTACGCCTTCGTGCAGAATTGGATCGCCGGCAACATCTGGGGAGCCACCTGGGAGAACATCCCCATTCTGGCTGCGGGGCTCGGGGTGCTGACGGCATTGGCCCTCTATCAGGCCCGCACCCTGGACGTGCTGGGGCTCGGCGCGGCGGCCGCTACGGGGCTGGGAGCGAACGTGCCCCGGGCCACGGCGGCGCTCACGGCCGTGGCCGTGGGGGCCTCGGGGCTCTGCTGCGCGGTGGGCGGCGGCCTCACCTTCGTGGGGCTTGTCTGCCCCCATGTGGCCCGGCGCCTGGTGGGACCCTCCTTCCGCGTGCTCGTGCCGGCCAGCGTGCTCGTGGGGGCCACCCTCATGCTTATCGCCGACATCGTCTCGCGCACGCTGCTCGCGCCCAACGAGATTCCGGTGGGCATCGTGGCGGCGGTCATCGGCGCCCCGTATTTTCTGTACTTGCTAGCCAGATCCTAGAGAGGGGAGCGCTGTGGAGCCGACTGCGACGCCATCGCCGTCGATGGCACCGGACAACGAGAAAACTGCCTTCTGCGAGACCTGCGACCGCACCTGCGAGCGGTTCGCCGATGCAGCCCTGCGGGGCGAGGGGGTGGCCGTGGGCTACGGGGACCGCCTCATCATCGAGCCCATGGACGTGGCCGTGCCCGCCGGCGAGGTCACCGCCATCATCGGCCCGAACGGCTGTGGGAAATCAACGCTTTTGAAGGCCCTCTCCCGCACCATGCCCCTGGCGGCCGGCGCGGTGTATCTGGACGGCCGGGCCATCGCCGAGATGCCCACGGCCGAGGTGGCCCGCAAGATGGCGCTGCTGCCCCAGGCTCCCGAGGCCCCGGGCGGCCTGACCGTGGGAGAGCTGGTGGCGCTCGGCCGCTATCCGCACCAGAGGGGCTTCGGGCGCCTTTCGGCCCGCGACCGCGAGATCATCGCCTGGGCCCTGGCCATCACGCACCTGGACGACTTCAGCGGCCGCGCCCTGGACGCCCTGTCCGGCGGCCAGCGCCAGCGGGCCTGGATCGCCATGGCCCTTGCCCAGGACACCGACCTCATCCTGCTGGACGAGCCCACGACCTACCTGGACATGGCCCATCAGCTGGAAGTGCTGGAACTGTTGCGCTCGCTGAACGAGGAGCAGGGCAAGACCATCGCGCTGGTGATCCACGAGCTGAACCTGGCCGCCCGCGTCGCCGATTGGATGATCGCGCTCAAGGATGGCTCCATCCGCGGGGCCGGCACGCCCGAGGAGGTCATGACCCCGGCCATGCTGCGCGAGGTGTTCGGCCTGGACGCCCTCATCGAGCCCGACCCCTGGACCGGCCGTCCCAGCCTCGTGAGCTACCAGTTGGCCTCCTAGGGGCCGCGGCCGCGATGTTCGCCGCAGCGGGTGGTCGGGGCTTTCGCGGAAAACCGCAGCGACGAGCCGTCTTCCCCGACGGCCGCCGGGCCGACGCTGCTTGGCTCGCCAGTGCCGCTGAATCTGGCTCCAAGGCCAGTTGCTTTTGCGCAAATGCATAGAAGGCGGGCGGCACGTACTACTACTCCGCCTGGTCGAAGGCCAAGGCAGTAAAGATGAGGAAGTAGCGCCGTCGGCCCCGCTTCCCGACTTTCCGGCCCCGAATCGGCGGATGTGGCGACACGTCCTTCGCTTCGGGGCCATTCTGCGTGTTGCGGGGTTGCTTCCGGCCCCAAATCGCCGCCTGTGCCGACACGAGAGCCGATTCGGGGCCAGCCTCCAGACGACGGCGGGGTAGGGAGCGGCCATTATGCGCTAGAATGTCATCCAATGTTTTGACGGACGCGATGTGACGGGAGAGCCTATGGCGCTTTGCAACGAGAACGCCCCCATTCTGGTGAACGAGGAAGCGGGGTGCAACATCTGGCTCATGACCGTGGCCGCGCCCGAGATCGCGGCGGCGGCGCGGCCGGGGCAGTTCGTGCACGTGCGCGTGCCCGGCATGGACGACCATATCCTGCGCCGGCCTTTAGGCATCTACGTGGCCGATGCGCAGGCGGGCACCGTGGACATGATGTACCAGGTGCTCGGCTTCGGCACCGACCGCATGACCGCACTCGTCCCCGGCGATGCGGTGGAGCTCATCGGCGCCATCGGCCGCGGCTGGCAGCCCCCTGCGGGCTGCAAGCGGGCGCTCGTCGTGGCCGGCGGCGTGGGAAGCGCGCCTCTGTACCCGCTTGTGGAAGAGCTAAAGGCGTCCGGTGCGGAGGTGACGGCCGTGCTCGGCGCCTCCACCATCGATGCCCTCGTGGCCCGCGAGCGCTACGGCGCCGTTCTCGGCTGCGAGCCGGCCTGCTCCACTGACGACGGCAGCTTCGGGCGCGCGGGCTTCTGCACGCCGCTCGTGGAAGAGGCCCTTGCCGCAGCCGCCGCAGAGGGCGCTCCCTACGACTACGTGGCCTGCTGCGGGCCGGAGCCCCTCATGCGCATCGTGGCCGCCATGGCCGCCGATGCGGGCGTGTTCTGCGAGGTGTCCCTCGAGCGCCGCATGGCCTGCGGCGTGGGCGCGTGTCTGTCCTGCGTGGTCGACACGGTGGCCGGCAAGCGCCGCGCCTGCGTGGACGGCCCGGTGTTCCCCGCGAGCGAGGTGGTGTGGTAATGCAGCGTTCCCCCAAAGAGACATCGGTCAAGCTGGCCGTGAACCTCGGCGGCCTGGCCATGAAAAACCCGGTCACCACCGCCTCGGGCACCTTCGGCGCCGGACGCGAGTACCACGACTTCGTGGACGTGGCGGCCCTTGGCGCCGTTACCACCAAGGGCGTGTCGCTGAACGGCTGGGAGGGCAACGCGAGCCCCCGCATCGCCGAGACCGCTTCGGGTATGCTGAACTCCATCGGGCTTCAGAACCCCGGGGTCGCGCACCTGAAGGAGGTGGAGCTGCCCTGGCTCGCCGAGCGGGGCGCCACGGCCATGGTGAACGTGTCCGGCCATTCCTTCGACGAGTACGTGGCCGTCATCGAGGCCCTGGAAGAGGCGCCCGTGGCCGCCTACGAGGTGAACATCTCGTGTCCGAACGTGGATGCCGGCGGCATGACCATGGGCTGCCACGGGCCTTCCGTGGAGAAGGTCGTATCGATGTGCCGGGCCGCCACGAAGCGCCCGCTCATCGTGAAGCTCACCCCTAACGTCACCGACGTGGCCGAGATCGCCCGCGCCGCCGAGGCGGCCGGGGCCGACGCCATTTCGCTCATCAACACGCTTTTGGGCATGGCCATCGATGCGCGCACCCGCACGCCGAAGCTGGCCCGGGTGGTGGGCGGCTTCTCGGGGCCGGCGGTGAAGCCCGTGGCCCTGCGCATGGTGTGGCAGGTGGCTCAGGCCGTGAAGGTGCCGGTGCTCGGCATGGGCGGCATCTCCACCGGCGAGGACGCCGTGGAGTTCATGCTCGCCGGCGCCACCGCCGTGGCCGTGGGCACCGCGAACTTCGTGAACCCCACCGCCACCGTGGATGTCATCGACGGTGTCATCGACTACTGCGAGGAACAGGGCGTCGCCGACGTCAACGAGCTGATTGGAGCCCTCAAGTGCTAACCTCCTTCGATTCCATTCCCGCCCGCGACCGCGTCATCGTGGCCCTCGACTGCGACGCCTGGGAGGCCATCGCGCTGGCCGACAAGCTTCAGGGCCATGCGCAGTGGCTGAAGATCGGCATGACGCTGTACTACGCCGAGGGGCCGGCCATCGTGAAGATGTTCAAGCGCCGCGGCTTCAACGTGTTCCTCGATCTGAAGTTCCACGACATCCCGCACCAGGTGGAGGGCGCGGCCCGCTCGGCGGCCGCAAGCGGGGCCGACATGATCACCATGCACACCGTGGGCGGCATCCCCATGATGGAGGCGGCCCAGCGCGGGGCGGCGGTCGGCGCGGCCGAGTGGGGCGGGGAAGTGCCCGCCACCCTGGGCATCACCGTGCTCACCTCCATGGATGCGGCCACCCTGGCGGCCACGGGCGTCACGCGGCCTTTGCCCGAGCAAGTGGCGGCCCTGGCGGCCCAGGCCAAGCAGGCGGGCATCTCCGGCGTGGTGGCCTCGCCCCAGGAGGCAAGCGTCCTGCGGGAGATCTTGGGTCCCGACGGGTTCATCGTCACCCCCGGCGTGCGCCCGGCCGGCGCTGCCCTGGGCGATCAGAGCCGCGTGGCCACCCCGGCCCAGGCCTTCGCCAACGGTGCCTCGCACATCGTGGTGGGGCGTCCGATCACCGAGGCCGCCGATCCGGTGGCTGCTTTCGAGGCCATTGCGGCGGAATTGGAGTGTGCTTCAATATAAACGCCCTGCGTAGGTGGAGGAATTGCAGGAATTTACCCCAATTCCTCATTCGCCGTAATTTACGTGTTGTTTTGTCATCAATGCATGGTACTATTTCGGCAGCCCTAACCGGAAGGAGAACAGAACCATGGCTATCCCCGAACTCAGCCCCGAAGCCCGCGCCGAGGCACTTGAGAAGGCGAAGGCGGCACGCATCAAGCGGGCGCAGATTCGAGAAGAACTGAAGACCGGCAAGCTGACTGTTGCCCAGGTGCTCGACATGCGCGACGACCATGTGGTGGGCCGCATGAAGATCTCCACTCTCATCGAGACGCTCCCTGGCTACGGCAAGGCCAAGGCCGAGCGCATCATGAAGGAGCTGCAGATCGCCGAGAGCCGCCGCATCAAGGGCATCGGCGAGCGTCAGCGCGAGGCCCTGCTGGCTCGCTTGACCAAGTAACTACGACTGAAAAGGACTCCATGCGTACCGGAAACCTCTTCGTAATCAGCGGCCCCTCGGGGGCCGGCAAGGGAACGCTCGTCGCTCGTCTTGTGGAGGAGGTGCCTGATGCGTGGGTGTCCGTCTCGGCTACCACGAGGCGCCCCCGACCCGGCGAGGTCGAGGGCGTTTCCTATTATTTCCTGCCCAAAGAGGAGTTCCTCGCCCTGACCGACGAGGGCGGCTTTTTGGAGTGGGCCACCTATTCCGACAACTGCTACGGCACGCCGCTTTCCTCGGTGCAGCGCGAGATGGGCGCCGGCAAGCAGGTGATCTTGGAGATCGAGGTGCAGGGCGCCCTCCAGGTGAAGGAGAAGATGCCCGAGGCCCATCTCGTGTTCATCGAGCCGCCGTCGCTGGAAGAGCTGGAGCGGCGCCTGCGCGGGCGGGGCACCGAGACCGATGATGTGGTAAAGAAGCGCATGGACACCGCTCTGGTGGAGCTTTCCCATAAAATGGAGTATGATATACGGCTGGTAAACGACGATCTCGACGAAGCCGTCGCCGAATTGGTCGCTTACGTGAACGACACTGCCGAACAGAAGTAAGAGGATACCTAGTCTATGAGCATCATCGAACCGAAGATCGACGTCCTTCTGGACGAGACCGATAACGACCGATTCCTGCTGTGCGCCCTGGCGTCCAAGCGCGCCCACGACATCAACGACATGATGCGCGGCCAGCGCGATCGCGCCATTCAGCTGCAGACCGCCGTGGAGATCGCCCGCGCGGCCGACACGAAGCCTTTGTCCATGGCCTTCAACGAGATCGCCCGCGGCGAGGTTTCCTACGATCCCGAGTCGATTGACGTGAAGAACCATTAATGGAAGAGTTCCAGCGGATCATTCTCGTCCATTACCACGAGATCGGGTTAAAGGGACGGAATAGAAGCGTATTCGAGAAGCGCCTTCAGAAGAACTTGGAGGCGCTTCTTGGCGCATACCCGATCGTTACCATCCACCGTATCTCCGGGCGCATCCTGGTGTTTCTGCGCGAGGGAACGTCTCTGGAAGCGGCCAACGCCTGCACCGACGCCATCTTAGGCATACCCGGGGTGGCCCGGGTGTCCTGCGGCTTCAAGTGCGAGCAGGACATGGAGGCGATGGGCCGCGCGGCCTGCATCGCCCTGGCCGAGGCCGAGCCCTTCGCCAGCTTCAAGGTGGCGGCGCGGCGCAACCACACTACGTTCCCCATCGACTCCATGCAGATGAACCGCGATGTGGGCGCGGTACTCTGCGAGGCCTTTCCCGCGAAGAAAGTGCAGATGAAGGGCCAGGATATTACCGTGGGCGTGGAAGTGGTAGAGGGCTCCACCTATGTGTATGCCCGCAGCGAGCGCGGCATCGGCGGTCTGCCGGTGGGCAGCTCGGGCACGGTGGTGAGCCTGCTATCCTCGGGCATCGACTCGCCGGTGGCGCTGTGGCGCATGGCGCGGCGCGGCGCGGTCTGCGTGGGCGTGCACTTCTCCGGCCGGCCCCAGACCTCCGATGCCTCGGAGTTCCTCGTGGACGATATCGCCCGGGTGCTGGAGCGCACGGGTTGCATCGGGCGCGTGTACGTGGTGCCCTTCGGCGACTACCAGCGCGAGATCTCCGTTTCGGCACCCCCGGCCCTGCGGGTGATCCTGTACCGGCGGCTGATGTTCCGCGTTGCCGAGGAGATCGCGCGGCGCGAGCGCGCCGGGGCCCTGGTGACAGGCGAGAGCCTGGGCCAGGTGGCCTCCCAGACGCTGGACAACATCCGTGCCACCGACGCCTCGGTGGCGATGCCGGTGCTGCGGCCCCTTATCGGGTCGGACAAGCTGGAGATCATCGACCAGGCCCAGGCGCTCGGCACCTTCGAGATCTCCTCGATGGACGCGCCGGACTGCTGCACGCTGTTCATGCCCCGCAACCCCGAGACCCACGCGAAGCTGGAGGACGTGGAGGCGGCCGAGGCGGCGTTCCCCCTGGAGGCGTGGGTGACCGAGCTGGCGGACGCCGCCGAACCCCGCGACTACCGCTGCCCCGCTTACCGCCCCCCGAAGAAGAGGCCGGCGTAGCGACCGATTACCTACCGAACGGCTTGAAGGCTCCGGTGCTGTGAACTGCGGCACCGGGGCCTTCTTGTATCAGGGTGAGGCTATGGGGGGCGGTTTCGATTGGCGGCCGAATCGAGGACGGTTGCGGGGCGGCCCCGGCGCGAGCCGCGGACGGCTGGGAAGAGGTGGTCGGGCGGTTTTCAGACGAACGGGCGACGGTGGTTCCCGAGACGAAACTGCGGTTGCGGGGGAGTAGGCTGTGGGCATCTCGTTCAAAGGAGGTGACATGGCCTTTCAGGATCAGGCGGATCGCTTCGCCACTCGACTGCATCTGTCGGCGGTGCCGCGCCCGGTGTTCATCGGCATCGCCGTGCTGTTGGCCGTAGCCGTAGTTGTGGCGGTGGGCTTGACGGCGCTTTCGGGAGGGAGTGCCTTCGAGGTGCGCACGGCCGATGATGCGGTTGCAGAAGTGGCGGGGAGTGGGGACAGGGATAATGGCGGCGGGGCGTCGGCTGGAGTTGACGGGGATTCGGGGACTGCGTCGGCAGGGGGCCCGAGCGGGGAGAATGTTGTGCTGCCCTCGTCGGGAGCGGAGGAGGCTGCATCTCTGTGCGTGCATGTGGACGGAGCCGTGCGGGCGCCGGGCGTGTACTACCTGGCTGCGGGCAGCCGCATCGTGGACGCCGTGGCTGCGGCGGGCGGCCTGACTGAGACGGCCTACACGGCCGCCGTGAATCTGGCCCAGGTGCTGCAGGACGGCGAGCAAGTGGTGATTCCCGACGAGGCAGAAGGGGGAGCCGCGGGCGCGGCGACGGCGGGCGGGAGCGCGGGCGCGGCGACATCGAGCAGTGCTGCGGCTCCCGTGAACCTCAATCGGGCCACGGCGGACGAGTTGGTGGCGCTGCCCGGCATCGGGGCATCCACGGCGGCCAAGATCGTGGCAGACCGCGAGGCCAACGGACCCTTCCGCGCCATCGAAGATCTGAAGCGAGTGTCGGGTATCGGCGACAAGAAGTTCGAGGCCCTGCGGGAGCTGGTATGCGTGTGAGCTCCCGCGAGCCGCTGGTGCCTCCGCGGCCCCATCTGCCGCCGGTACTGCTGGCAGGGCTGGCCTTCTGGGCTGCCGGGGCGCTGGTGCACCCGTTCCTGCGGAACGTCGGGGCGGAGGGGTGCGTCTTCCTGGGCGCGGCGGCTATGGCGGCCGGTGTGACAGTGGGGGCCGTGTGCGTGCGCCGGCGCGTCGTGCCCCTGGCGGCGGTGGCGGCTCTGGGTGTTGCCGCAGCTTTGGTGGCCTGCGCCGCCGCGGCTTGGTCTCTGACGGCCGCCGCCTCGATGGCCGGAGGCGAGCGGCTATGGGAGTGCACCTTGACAACGGATGCCCGTCAGTCGGATTTCGGTGCGACGGCCACGGCGCGCGCTGCGAGCGACGGGCGCGTCATAGCTGTGAGGCTGAACCTGCCGGCCGAGGCAGGGGGCCTCATGCGGGGGGAGCGCCTCACGGTGCGGGCTGCCCTGAGGGCTCCCTCGGCCGCGGCGGCGGAATCGTTTTGGAACAGCGGCCTGGCGGGATCGCTCACCGTGCGCGACCTGCCCGCGCCCGAGGAGCGCCGCGGGGCCCTGCTCGCGGGGTTGCGGCGCCACGCTATCGGGTTGATCGAGCGATACGGCGGCGAGGACGCGCCTTTGGTACAGGCCCTCGTGTGCGGGTGGCGCGGGCCCATGGAGGAGTCGGGTGCCTACGAGCAGTTCAAGCGCGTGGGGCTGGCCCACCTGGTGGCGGTATCGGGGGCCCATCTGTCCATCGTGACGCTGTTCGTCACGAGCGGACTGCGCCTGGTCCGCCTGGGCCGACGGGCCATCGCCGTGGTCACGGCGCTGTTCCTCGTGGGCTATGTGGGCTTCACGGGGATGCCCGTCTCGGCGCTGCGGGCGGCGTCCATGGCCGCCACGGGCCTTTTGGCTCTCCTGACCGATCGGCGCTCCTCGGCCCTGGCGGCCCTCGGGCTCTGTCTCATCGTGTTCGGCGCGGCCGACGTTTCCGCCCTTCTGTCGCCCTCCTTCGTGCTGTCGGCGGGATCGACTCTGGGCATCGTGGTGCTGGCGCCGCTCTTCACGTCATGGGCCGCCAGGGCCCGTCCCGCCGTGGCGGCGGCGAGCGCGCCGCTGGCGTTGACGGCGGCCTCGGCTCTGGCCACGCAGCCCTATGCCGCGGCGCTGTTCGCCCAGGTGCCCCTGCTCTCGCCCGTGGCCAATATGGTCGGAGCCCCGCTGTTTACCGTGGCCTGTGTGACCGGGTTCGCCGCCGTGCTCGCCGCCTGCCTCGTGCCAGCTGTGGCCCCGCTGTCGCTGGGCGCGGCGGGTGCGGCTGCCGCGCCTCTGGCCTGGGCGGTGCGGGGTTTGGCCGCGGTGCCGGGCACCTGTCTTCCCGTGGACGGCGACGCGGCCGCTATGGTGCTGCTGTCGGTGGTGATGGTAGCGGGGCTGTGGGCATGGTGGCCCTCTCCGAGCGGGCGGTCGCTGGCGGCCGCGGCGGGAGCGCTGGCGACGGCGGCGCTCTTGGCGGCGGCCCCGTGGCGCGCGGGCGCGGACGAGATCGTGATGCTGGACGTGGGCCAGGGCGATGCCTTTCTCGTGCGCAGCCAGGGGGCGGCCCTTCTTGTGGATACGGGCAATCGGGACGGTCTGCTGAAGGAGGCCTGCGCCCGACAGGGGGTGCGCTTTCTCGATCGCGTGGTCGTGACCCATCCTGATGACGACCACTGCGGCTCGCTGGAGGCCCTGGGAGATGTGGCGGCAGTGGAGGGCCTGCTGGTGGCCGACGATCTGCTGGAGTGCCCCTGCGAGGGCTGCGGCGATCTGCGAGATCGAGCCGGGAGCGAGCGCTATCCCGCGGGTGTGCGCGGCCTGAAGGTGGGCGATGCGGTAACCTGCGGCCGCTTCACTCTGACAGTGGTGTGGCCCGCCTCCTTTGCCGACGAGGGCGGCAACGGCGACAGCCTGTCGTTTCTCTGCTCCTACGACGGCGATGGCGACGGGGCGGCCGAGTGGACGGCGCTTCTGTGCGGCGATGCCGAGGCTGAGCAGCTGCGCGTCATGGCGCCGTCGCTGCCGGCAGACGGGATCGATGTGCTGAAAGTGGGCCATCACGGATCGAAGAAGAGCCTCGACGAGTCGCTGGTCGAGCGGCTGGCGCCCCGTATCGCTCTGGTCAGCGTGGGTGCGGGCAACCGCTACGGGCATCCTGCGCCCGAAGTGTGCGACCTTTTGGCCGAGGGCGGCTGCACGGTGCTGCGCACCGACGAGGTGGGCGATGTGACCGTTGCATTCTCCATGGAAAAGATCGAGGTGAGCACCGAGCACGCGGCGCCGTCGTCCTAATCGGGTACAATGGTCCCATGAGCAACGGAAACGAACAGAACAATCTGCTGGCCGCCTATCTGGCCGTGGGCGATGACGCGCTCAAGCGCAGCGCCGTCATCGAGCGCTTGCGGACCCGTCTGGCCAAGATGGGGGACATGGCCTTCAACTCGGACGACTTCGACGGCGAGCTCGCCGAGGGCGGGGAGATCGTGTCCGCCTGCAACACCATCCCCTTTGCCAGTCCGGTGCGCTTGGTGCACGTGCGCAACGCCGACAAGCTGAAGAAGGCCGACTCCGAGGCATTAGTAGCCTATCTGGGCTCTCCCAACGAGACCACGGTGCTGCTTTTGGAGGCCGAGAAGCTGGCGAAGAACACGCGCCTGTGCAAGGCTGTGGCCGGCGTGGGCCCTAAGGCGGTGATCGACTGCGCTCTGCCGAAGGCGCGCGAGCTGCCCCGCCAGGTGCGCGCCATGGCCACGAGCCACGGCATCGTGATGAGCGAGGGGGCTGCGGCGGCCCTGGTCGATCTGGTGGGCGAGAATACCGTGCATCTCGACAACGAGCTGAGGAAGATCGCCCTGGCCCACAACGGGGGCGATCCGGTGAGCGAGCGCGAGGTGCGCCAGCTGGTGGCCCGCACCTCCGAGGTGAAGCCCTGGGCGCTCACCGACGCCTTCGCCGAGCGCAACCTGGCCAAGTGCCTTGGGCTGCTGAGCAAGATGGATTCCGCCTCGCCCCATGCGCTCATTGCCATGTGCACCGGTCGCGTGCGCGATCTCATGGGCGTGCAGGCCCTGCGGGCCCGTGGCGAGGTGGCCGCCATCGCGCGGGTGCTGAAGGTGCCGGACTGGAAGGTGAAGACCATGACGGCCTGGGCCCGCAACTTCACCCCGGAAGAGCTGCGGCGCGCCGTGGTGGCTGCCCGCGATGCCGAGCGGGCCATGAAGAGCGGATCGGATCCGGACGCGGTGTTCTACCGCTGGCTCGTCGATACGCTGAAGCGCTCGTCCTAGCCGTTGCTCTCCACGGCCACGATGGCGGTGTGCTTGCGGTCGTAGGGCATGCGGAAGTAGTACTCTGCGCCGCAAATGCCCTGCAGGATGCGCCCTTCCCGCACCAGATAGATCAGATGGGCCAGGGTCTCGCCCATGGAGAAGTACTTCTGGTCCAAAGGCCAGCTCTTCCAGTTGGGGTAGCGCCACGTGGCATGCTGGGATACCTGCACGATGTCGTCGTGCCCGGCGGCTACCAACTCGTAGATCTCTTCGAGGCGCGCCCGGTGGTGCTCGATGAGGAAGTTGACGCGCTGGTGCAGGCCCGTGAAGGGCTTGCCGTGGGCCGGCAGCACCAGATCGACATCGTAGGCGCCCACTTTCTCCAGGCTGTCGAGGAACTCGGCCAGGGCGTTGTAGGCGGGGAACCACGACGAGACCGACGGGGTGATGCGCTCCAGCACATGGTCGCCCACGATCATGAAGCGATGGTTCGGCTCGTAGAGGCAGATGTGCCACGGGTCGTGGCCCGGCGTCTCGATCACCTCGAACTCGAAGTCGCCGAGCGTCAGACGATCGCCGTCGGCCAGGTAGGTCATGGCGGGGTAGGTGGACAGCGGCAGCAGCTCGGCCGATACGTGCAGTCGCGGGCCCTCGTCGCCGAAGGTCATGTCCTTCTGCTGCTCTAAGGTAGCGGCCTGCAGCAGCAGCGGCCCGTACACGTTGTCCTCCATCTCCATCAGGTTCTTCACTTCCTGGAAGGAGTGCAGGTTGGCGAACACGGGCATGCCGGTCCGCCAGATGCGGTCGAGGTTGCCGGTATGGTCGGGGTGGGAATGGGTGAGCAGCACCTGCACCTTGTCCCAGGAGCGGCCCAGGGCGGCGAGGGCGTCATCGATGGCCTGCTCGCAGGCGGGATGGTTGAATCCCACGTCCACGATGGTGGTGGTGCCGTCGTCGTCCAGGATGAAGTAGGAGTTGATGGCGCGCAGAGGGTTGTGGGGCAGGGGCAGCCGCACCAGGTACAGGTTGGGGTAGAGGGCCACGGGCTTGCCGAAGGGCGCGTCGGCGGCTGTCTCGGCGGCCAGCAGCGCCCCCTCGTCAAGCGTGATGCGCGGCGTGTCGCGTTCCTCGTCCATGGTTCCTCCCGGTAGTTGTCTATCTTGGGCCGCATGCTCGCGCGCAGCGACTCGGTGCAAGTCTCATTCTAAGCGAAAGCCGCCCCGAAGGGCGGCTCGCAGGGTTGCTTGTCGGGAAAGCGATGGCCAAGGGTTACTCGTCCACCTTCAGGATGGCCATGAAGGCCTCCTGGGGCACCTCCACATTACCGATGGCCTTCATGCGCTTCTTGCCGGCCTTCTGCTTCTCCAGAAGCTTGCGCTTGCGGGTGATGTCGCCGCCGTAGCACTTGGCCAGCACGTCCTTGCGCTTGGCCTTCACCGTCTGGCGCGCGAGCACCCGCCCGCCGATGGCCGCCTGGATGGGCACCTCGAACATCTGGCGCGGGATGATCTCCTTCAGCTTGTCGCACAGCACCCGCCCACGGTCGTAGGCCTTGTCCTTGTGCACGATGAACGACAGGGCGTCGATGGGCTTGCCCGACAGCAGGATGTCCAGCTTCACCAGCTGCGAGGGCTTGTAGCCGTCCATCTCGTAGTCGAGGGAGGCATAGCCCTTCGTGTTCGACTTCAGCTTGTCGAAGAAGTCCAGGATGAGCTCGGACAGGGGAATCTCCCAGAGCATCTCCACAGTGGTCTGGGACAGGTAGTTCATGGTGACGAAGTTGCCGCGCCGGCCCACGGCCAGATCCATCACGGCGCCCACGTAGTCGGGCGGGATGAGGATCTTCGCCTTCAGGTAGGGCTCTTCCACGTGATCGATGGAGCCGGGGTCGGGCATCTCCTGGGGCGAGTGGAGCGAGACCATCTCGCCGCCCTTCAGGTACACGTGGTACTCCACCGAGGGGGCCGTGGCCAAAAGGTCAAGCCCGAACTCGCGCTCCAGGCGCTCCTTGATGACCTCCATGTGCAGAAGGCCCAGAAATCCCACGCGGAAACCGAAGCCGAGGGCGTGGGAGGTCTCGGGCTCCCACACGAGGGCCGGGTCGTTCAGGGACAGCTTCTCCAGGGCCTCCTTCAGAGGCTCGTACTGGTCGCCGTCGATGGGGAACAGGCCCGTGAACACCATGGGCTTCGCCTCGCGGTAGCCGGGCAGCGGTGCGTTCACGCCCCCGTCGGCCAGGGTGATGGTGTCGCCCACCTTCACTTGGCTCACATCCTTGAGGCCCGTGACCAAATAGCCCACCTCGCCCACGTAGAGCGCCTTTTCGGGCACCTCCTGGGGGTGACGGGCGCCCACTTCCTCTACGAGGGTCTCGGTGCCCGTGGCCATCATGCGGATCTTGTCGCCCTTCTTGATTTGGCCGTCCACCACGCGGATGAGGGCCACCACGCCGCGGTAGGCGTCGAAGTAGCTGTCGAAGATGAGGGCGCGCAAGGGCGCCCCGCCGTCGCCGGCGGGGGCCGGGATGTTATAGACCACCGCCTCCAGAAGGTCGTGGACGCCCACACCGGTCTTGCCGCTGGCGAGCACCGCGTCGTCGGCGGGAATGGCCAGGCCGTCCTCGATCTCGGCCTTCACCCGCTCCGGCTCGGCGGCCGGCAGGTCGATCTTGTTGATGAGCGGGATGATCTCCAGATCGGCGTTCATGGCCAGCATGGCGTTGGCCACCGTTTGGGCCTCCACGCCCTGGGTGGCGTCCACCACGAGCACGGCCCCGTCGCAGGCGGCCAGGCTGCGGCTCACCTCATAGGTGAAGTCCACATGGCCCGGGGTGTCGATGAGGTTCAGCTGGTAGGTCTCGCCGTCGTCGGCCGTGTAACTCACGCGCACGGCTTGGCTCTTGATGGTGATGCCGCGCTCGCGCTCGATGTCCATGGAATCGAGCAGCTGGGCCTGCATGTCGCGTTTGGCCACGGTGCCCGTCAGTTCCAGGATGCGGTCCGAGAGCGTGGACTTGCCGTGGTCGATGTGCGCGATGATCGAGAAGTTGCGGATATGGGACAGTTCGTGGGTCATAATGGCTTTCTTATCGCGGTCGGTTCCTGCGTATGTGTGCGTCTCGCGAAGAATTGCCCCTCCCGGGCAGATTTCTTCACGGTGCTGATGCGAATCTTTGGTATTCTACCGCATTGTGTATCCAGCGATACGCACGCGCGGTGATTCCACCGCCAAATCTGCAGACGTGGCTGCGCTTGAGAGATTGCGATTGCTGGCGGCCTTCCGGGCTCAGGGCCCGGGGCTGAGAAAGCGGGCAAATCCCGCCGCTTTCCATCTCGCACGATGCCCGGGCGGGCTTTGCCGCTGCGCGTTCGTGTCGTTGGATACCGCAAAGGAAAAGGATCTGAAACGACCGAACCAGAAAGGGCTAGCAATCATGGCTAACATCAAGTCCCAGAAGAAGCGCATCATCACCAACGAGAAGCGCCGCATGCGCAATCGCGCCGTCAAGAGCGAGCTGAAGACCGCGACCCGTCGCGTGAAGGACGCCGTGGCCGAGGGCAATGGCGCCGCGGCCTACGCTGCCGCCTGCGCTGCCTGCCGTCTGATGGACAAGGCCGCCTCCAAGGGCGTCATCCACAAGAACCAGGCCGCCAACCGCAAGAGCGGCATCATGGCCCTGGCCAATTCCGTGGCCACCGCCGAGGACAAGGCCGCTTACGTGAAGCCGGCGCCTAAGGCCCAGAAGACCGGCTCCAAGAAGGCCGCTGCCAAGGAGGCCCGGAAGGCCGCCATGGCCGAGGCTTCCGCCGAGAAGGCGAAGCGCCGCGAGAAGCAGCTGAAGGAGGAGAAGAAGGCCGCCGAGCGCAAGGCCAAGGAGGCCGAGGAAGCCGCCAAGGCCGAGGCTGAGGCCGCTGCCGCCGAGGCTGCCGAGGGTGAGGAGGCTCCGGCCGAGGACAGCGCCGAGTAGCTTGCACGTCGCATTCGCACTCCCAGCGGGCCGCTTTCGAGCGGCTCGCTTTGCGTTGACGGGAGGGCGGGGCGTTTTCAGGGGAAGGGAACCAAACTCGCGTTTCCTGACACGCCCGTCCGTTTTGTGTCGCAAACAGCGGGTTTGGTTCCCAGGCAGTTCAGATGAGAAGCAATTGACCAGGGGTTTTGTGGCGCGTGGGAACCAAACGACCGTTTTGTGCCGCCAGTTGGGGAACCAAAGCGGTCGTTTGCGCCACAAAAAGATTGCCGCCGCGGGCGCTACCGTGCCTCTCGTGTCGCCGTGGGCACCGCAGTGCCTCTCGTACCGCCGCGGGCGCTACCGTGCCCATGCGTCTTTAGCCCTCGACCGGCAGCACGTCCTCGCGGATGTAGTTCGTCATGACCTTCGGCTCCACCTCGGGCGGGGTGATGCCGGCTTCGCGGGCCGCCGCGAGGCTCTTCAGCATCCAGGCCATGTCGCGGCCGAGGCTGCGCATGGTGTGCATGCCCTCGCCGTCGCCGGCAGCTTCGCCGGGCAGGCGGCCGAAGGCAACGCCCCAGTAGCTGGACGACACCAGCGGCATGTGGTTGAACTGGAAGTACTTGTTGATCTGGTCGGCGGTCTCGATGGCCCCGGCGCGCCGCGCCACGCCGATGCCGGCGGCCGGCTTGAAGCGCATGAGGCTGCCGCCCGCGTAGAACATGCGGTCGAGGAGCCCTATGAGCGATCCGGCTGCGCCTGCGAAGTAGACAGGGGAGCCCACGATGAGTCCGTCGGCCCCGGCTGCCTTCTCGATCAGCGCGTTGCAGGGGTCGTCGGCGAACACGCAGCGGTGATCGCCCTTCTTGCCGCAGATGCCGCAGGCGATGCAGCCCCGTATCTCCTTGTTGCCGATCCAGGCGATCTCGGTCTGAACGCCCTCGGCCTTAAGGGTCGCGGCGACCTCCTCTAAGGCCCGGTGGGTGTTGCCCTTCATGCGAGGGCTTCCGTTGATGAGCAGTACCTTCACGATTGTCTCCTCTTCTCGTGTTTTCGCGCGGCCCGGGGGCCCGCGTCCGTTAAACTGTGCCTATTCTACCCCGCAACCCCCCATCGTTTCGCAAGGTATGTGAGTATGGCACGAGATACAAACGAGGAATACGACTGGGTCAACGACCCGTTCAATGAGAAGAAGATCGCCGAGGAGCAGGAGCGCTATGGCATGAGCGGCACCTCGAAGGCGCTCGTGGGCGTCGGCTGCGTGCTGTTCGTCATCGGCTTCGTGGCGCTCATCGCCCTGTTGCTGTTCGGTATCCTGTAGACACCTATGGAAGGTCTGTTCGGGAAGTACCGGGCGCTTCTGGCGCCCATGGCCGGCGTGTCCGACATCGCGTTTCGCACCCTGTGCCGCGAGGCGGGGGCGGATATGGCCTTCACCGAGATGGTGTCGGCCAAGGGGCTGTCGTTCGCCAACGAGAAGACGCGCCATCTGCTGGCCCTGGCCGAGGGCGAGGAGTCGGTGGCCGTTCAGCTGTTCGGCCACGAGCCCGCTGTGATGGCCTCCCAGGCCGCCTGGATCGAGCAGGAGATGGGGGAGAGCCTGGCGTACCTGGACATCAACATGGGCTGTCCGGCGCGCAAGATCGTCTCGAAGGGCGACGGCTCGGCCCTGATGCGCGACCCGGATCTGGCCGCCGCCATCGTGCGGGCGGTGAAGGCGGCCGTGGCCCATCCCGTGACGGTGAAGTTCCGCCGCGGATGGGGGCTGGGCGACGAGACGGCCCCCGCCTTCGCGCGGTGTATGGAGGAGGCGGGGGCCGATGCCGTCACCGTGCACGGCCGCTTCGCCGAGCAGCTCTATCGCGGCAGCGCCGACTGGGGCGTGATCGCCCGGGTGCGCGCGGCGGTGAGTGTGCCCGTGGTGGGCAACGGCGATATCCGCTCGGGGGCTGACGCCGCGGCCATGGCGGCCGCCACGGGCTGCGACGGGGTGATGATCGCCCGGGGCGCCGAGGGCAATCCGTGGCTGTTCTCCCAGGTGCAGGCCACCCTCGCGGGCCGGCCGGAGCCCGCGCCGCCCACCGTTGACGAGCGCATCGCCATGGCGCGCCGCCATGCCGAGCTGCTCACCCATCGCGAGGGCCGCAACATCGTGCGCATGCGCAAGCACGCCATGTGGTACCTGGCGGGCCTGCCCGGGGCCGCTGCCGCCCGGGGCCGCATCAACTACTGCACCACCCTGGACGATTTCGATCGCGTGTTCGACGAGCTTTTGGAGATAGCCCATGGCGCACGATCCCTATAAGGCGCTCTACCTGCACATTCCCTTCTGCGTGAAGCGGTGCGGCTACTGCGATTTCGCCACGACGGCCGCGGCCGCGGACGCGCCGGCCATGGACGAGTACGTGGAATCCCTCGTGCTGGACATCCGCCGCGCCTCCAAGGGGGGCGAGCTGGGGGCTCTGGAGACGGTGTACATCGGCGGCGGCACGCCGAGTCATCTGGGCATAGCGCGCCTGTCCAGCCTTCTGTACGCCCTGTCGCTGTCGATGCACCTGACGCCCGAGGTGGAATGCACCATGGAGGCGAATCCCGAGAGCCTGACGGTGCCCATGGTGCGCGACATCTGGGCTTTGGGGGTGAACCGTCTGTCCATCGGCGTGCAGTCCTTTGACGATGGGGTGCTGCGACGGCTCGGTCGGGCCCACGACGGCGATGGTGCGCGCCGGGCCGTCGCGGCGGCTCAGGCGCGGTTCGAAAACGTGTCGCTGGACCTGATGTGCGGCATTCCCGGGCAGAGCGCGGCCTCTTTCGAGGCGTCGGTGCGCGAGGCGGTGAGCCTGGGCGTGACCCATGTGTCGGTGTACCCCCTGACCATCGAGCCGCACACGCCCTTCGACCGTGCGGTGATGCGCGGTGAGATGGCCGAACCCGACGAGGACGAGGAGGCCGCGGCCATGGAGGCCGCCCGACTCATCTTAGAGAACGCGGGCTTTCAGCGCTACGAAGTGGCCAGCTACGCGCGGCCCGGCTTCGAGAGTCGCCATAACACCGCCTATTGGACCGGCGCACCCTACCTGGGCCTGGGTGCCTCGGCGGTGACCATGACCCAGAACGCCGATCGGCGCATGCGGGTGCAGGACGGCCGGGTGGTGGACGATCTGGACGCGCGGCAGATGGCCGCGGAGGATCTGATGCTGGCCATGCGCATGGCCCGGGGGGTGGCCGACGAGACCGTGGCTGCGGCGGCGAAGCGGCTGCCCGATGCGCCGGCGGTATTCGACGAGCTGGCCGCCCTCGGCCTGGTGCGCCACGTGGGCGGCCGTTGGCGGCCTACCGACGTGGGGTGGCTCTGCGGCAACGAGCTGTACGGCCGGCTGCTCGATCTGGCGCCCTAGGGGGCGGTTTCTGCGCCCCGCTTCTTCTTCGCTTGCGGGCGGGCTGAAGCCCGCTCCCACGAAGGCCGCCCCTGCGAAGGCCGCCCCTGGGAGACTCCGCGTCTCTTCGCGGGCCTTCCACCTGCTGTTGTGTGTCGCTTGCGTCAAGATGGGCGCTCTTCTTAGCACTCTCGTTGCGCGGTTGCTAAAATGGCGTCAACAACGGACGGAAAGGAGAAGGCGATGCTGTCGGAGAGACGCCAAAAGGTACTGCGCGCGCTCATCGAGGACTACATCGAGTACGCGCTGCCCGTCGGTTCGCGCACGCTGACTGAGCGCCACCATCTGGGCGTGAGCCCCGCTACGGTGCGCAACGACCTTTCCGCCCTGGAGGATGCCGGCTTCATCCAGCAGCCCCATACCTCCGCCGGCCGCGTTCCCACCGATGCGGGCTACCGCACCTTCGTGGACGAGCTGCTGCTGTCGGGCCTGGCCGAGGAGGAGCGCCCCCATCGCGATATGGTGGAGGAGCTGCGCTCGTCGGCCTCCGAGTTGGATGCGCTCATGGAGCGCACCTCGGCGGCTCTGGCGCGGCTGACCAACTGCCTGTCGGTGGTGATGGCCCCTTCCGTGTTCGCCGGGCGCATTCACCAGATCACGCTGGTGTCGCTGTCCGACTGGCAGGCCATCGTCATCGTGGTGGCCGAGGATGGCCAGGTGGTGAACCGCACCATCACCTTCACCGAGGAGGTGAGCGCCGATGAGCTGGCTGGCGCGCAGAATCTGCTCAACCGCGTGCTGGTGGGTCAGTCGGCTCGCGACGTGCGTCGCAGCCTGGACGCGAACACCGTGGAGGCCCTCAGCGATCCGCTCGTGCAGCTCATCATCGATGAGGTGATCGATTGTCTGGGCGAGTCGGACGGCAACCGCGCCCACAGCCTGGGGATCTCGTCGCTGCTGCGCCAGCCGGAGTTCAGCGATGCCAAGGCCCTGCTGCCGGTGATGGAGGTGCTGGAAGACGATCGCGTGCTGCTGCACACCTTCGACGAGACGACCCAGGAGGGCGGCCCGGTGATGGTGCGCATCGGGCACGAGAACCCCGCCTCCGAACTGGCCGGCGTGTCCATCGTGGCCTGCCCCTACGGCCGCGGCGAGGCCGACGGCATCGTCGCCGTCATCGGTCCCACCCGCATGAACTACGCCTCCGCCATCCGCGCCGTGCGCGCCGCCCAGTGCGTGCTGCACGACGAGTAACCGAGCAATACCTGCATCATTTCCCTGATCAAGAAAGGCAAGACGCTTCACCATGGCCGCAAACAAGGACTTGTACGAAATTCTCGGCGTCTCCCGCGACGCCTCCGAAGCCGAGATCAAGAAGGCGTTCCGCCATCGGGCTCGCGAGTTGCATCCCGACGTGAACAAGGCACCGGATGCAGAAGACCAGTTCAAGGAATTGAACGAGGCCTACGACGTGCTGAGCGACCCGCAGAAGAAGGCGGCCTACGACCGCTTCGGCACCATCCCGGGCGCAGCGGGCGGGGCCGGCCCCTACGGCGGTGTGAACATCGACTTCGAGGACTTGTTCGGCGGCGGCTTCGGCGGCATGGGCGACATCTTCTCCACCTTCTTCGGCGGGGCCGCGGCCGGCGGCGCGGGCCGCACGGTGCGCAAGGACGGCCGCGACATGGGTGTGGGCATCCGCATCACCCTGGCCGAGGCGGCCACGGGCGAGAAGAAGGAGATCGTCTACGACCGTCTGGCGCCGTGCCCCGACTGCGACGGCACGGGCCTGGGCGAGGACGGCAAGGAAGTGACCTGCCCCGAGTGCGACGGCCGCGGCCGCGTCGTCACGGTGCAGCACACTTTCCTGGGCGACATGCAGTCGGCCACCACCTGCCCTGAGTGCCACGGTACGGGCACGATCGTCGAGAACCCGTGCCCCGAGTGCGAGGGCCAGGGCCGCGTGCCCGATCGCCAGCGCGTGTCGGTGGAGGTGCCGCGGGGCATCCGCGACGGCCAGCAGCTGCGCATCCACGGCTTCGGCGAGGCGGGCATGCAGGGCGCGCCGGCCGGCGACCTCATCGTCACCGTGCGTATCGCGCCGGACGAGTTCTTCGAGCGCGACGGCGACAACCTGCACTGCAAGCTGGTAGTGCCCATGGTGCAGGCGGCACTCGGCGCCGATGTGGAGATCGACGGCATCTTCGAGGACGAGAAGGTTACCATCAAGGTGCCCGAGGGCTGTCAGAACAACCAGGTGGTGCGCGTGAAGGGCTTCGGTATGCCGCGGCTGAAGAGCGATGTGCGGGGCGATTTGTTCGCGCATATCGACGTGGAGATCCCGAAGAAGCTGTCGAAGCGCGAGCGCGAGCTTTTGGAGGAACTGGCCGCCGAGATGGGCGAGAGCGTGAACGAGGGCCGCACGCCCCTGCAGAAGCTGCGCGACATTTTCGAGTAGGCGGAAAGCGAGCGATCCCATGTCCCTTCCGCGATTCTTCCTGGAAAACCAGGTCTTGGCCGCCGAGACGGAGGCGGTATTTCCGCTGCGGCTGGCCGCCGACGATGCCAGGCACGCGAAGGTGCTGCGGCTGGCGGCGGGCGAGCACATCGCCGTGATCGATGCGGCCCAGGATTATTTCGAGTGCGTGATCGCCGATTTCTCCGACGGGCTGCCGCTGGTGTCCATCGCGCGCCACGATGACGGCGGGGTATCGGGCCCTCAGGTGGTATTGCTCCAGGGCCTGGCCAAGGGCGACAAGATGGAGACGGTCATCCGCCACGCCACCGAGGTGGGCGTAGCGGCCTTCGTGCCCTTGGCCTGCGCGCGCTCGGTCGTGAAGCTCGCCGGCAAGAAGGCCGCGACCAAGACCGAGCGGTGGCGCGCCATCGCCAAGAGCGCCGCCATGCAATCGGGCCAGCTCCGCATCCCCGAGGTGAGCGAGCCGGTGGGCGTGAGGGCGGCGGCCGAGATGATAGTGGGCGCCACCTGCGTGCTCGTGTGCTGGGAGGAGGCGCCCGAGACGGCGCGCCTTTCCGAGGCGGTGCAGGGCGCCCTCGTCGCAACCCGCACACCGGCGGCTGATGCTCGGGTGGCCGTAGTGGTGGGTCCTGAAGGGGGTCTGACCGAAGACGAGGTGCAGGTGCTTCTGGCCTGCAATCCCCGGGCCCGTCTCGTGACGCTGGGACCCTCCATCCTGCGCACCGAGACCGCGGGCATCGTGGCTCCGGCGCTGGCGCTCTACGAGCTGGGCGGCATGGGCAACGCATGAGATTCTCCATCGTCAATTTGGGCTGCAAGGTGAACCAGGTCGAGTCCGACGCCTTCGAGAAGCTGCTCGGCCGCGCCTCGGCCTGCTACAGCGCGCCCGAGGCGGCTGACCTCATCATTGTGAACACCTGCACGGTGACCGGCGAGGCGGAGAAGAAGACGCGCAAGAGCGTGCGCCAGGCCCTGCGGGCCAACGACCACGCCCGCGTGATCGTGACAGGCTGCGCCTCGGCTATCGACCCGACGTTCTTCGCTGAGCTGGGAGAGCGCGTTATAGTGGTGCCCAAGGCCGAGATGGAGGCGTTCTTGGCCGAGCTGGCTGCGGATGGGAGCGGCTTTTCCGGCGAGGGCGGGGCGGGGCTGCACCATGGGCATGCCCGCATCGGCATCAAGGTGCAGGACGGTTGCGATAACGCCTGCACTTACTGCATCGTGCATGTGGCCCGGGGCCGCGCGACGAGCCGGCCGGCCGAGGCTGTGGTGGCCGAGGCGGTGGCCCTGGCGCAATCCGGGGTGCGCGAGATCGTGCTCACGGGCATCAACCTGGGGTCCTACGACGCCGACGGCCTGGATCTGGCCGACCTGTGCCGCCGCCTGCTCGCCGAGACGGCCGAGCTGCACGCGCCGGGCGAGCCGCCCTGCCGCTTCCGCATCGGCTCGGTCGAGCCCATGGACGTGTCGATGGACCTCATCGGCCTTCTCGCCGAGGCCGGGGGGCGCCTCTGTCGCCACCTGCACTTGCCCCTGCAATCGGGCTCGTCGAAGGTGCTGCGGGAGATGGGCCGCCCCTACGATGCCGAAGAGTACCGCCAGCTTGTGGACTACCTGCGCGCCATGGTGCCCGAGATCGCGCTCACCACCGACATCATCGTGGGCTTTCCGGGCGAGACCGACGAGGACTTCGAGGACACCTGTGCCTTGGCCCGCCACGTCGGCTTCGCGAAGATCCATGTGTTTCCGTACTCGCGGCGCGAGGGAACGCCGGCGGCTGAGCGGTCCGACCAGGTGCCTCCCGGGGAAAAGGCCGCCCGGGCGGCCTGTTTGCGCGCCCTGACCGACGAGCTGGCCGCGGCCGATCGCGCCGCGCGTGCGGGCACGGTCGAGCTTGCTCTTGTGGAAACCCCCGGAATTGCCACTACCGAAAGCTACCACGAGATGCCCGTGCCCGCCGGTGCCGCCATCGGTTCTCTTGTCCCGGTAAAAATAGGATAGCCACGCGGGGCGCGATACCCCCCGAGCAAGAGGCGCCCATAATTGCGGCTTGCGCTCTGCGAGGATCCTCTTTCGGTCGGCGAACACCCCCGTTTCTGCGCGAAATCGTGAGTTATGAGCGTCTCGGGGCCGGCGAAGGGCCGAATTCCACGGCACCTTCCACGAAAACGCCTGGTCAGAATATCGCTGCAACCTCTGATGTCGCGGGCTTTGCGTACTGGGATATCCTCAGACGCTCATAACTCGCGATTTCGTGCAATTTCGAGATAGTTCGTCAGCCAAAGCGCATCATACGTCTTGAACACCAAACGGCAAAAGCCCCGCAGGCTTTGGTGCCTGCGGGGCTCAAGAGAGAGAGGGGGGGGTATGGCAGGGCTGGGTTCGTCCCAGTCGAGGTTGCCTTAGGCGAACGGATCCAAGTCCGGAATCTTCTCATCGGCGTTACCGCCGGCAGCGTTGATGCCGGCCATGCGGTCGAAGGTCACGCAACGGCCGTGGCCGATGCCGGGCACGTAGGTGGGGTAGTCGCCCGCGCCGAAGGAGTCGCCCGCCGCCGAGCCGCAGACATAGAGGCCCTGTCGGGGCCGCTGTGGTCTTCTATGTGACGAGCGTCGTGTTCAAGATGGACTTCGACCACCTGACCTACCAGGTGGCCCCGCTGCTCATGGCCGCTGGTTTTCTGTGTCTGCCCCTGCACGAGCCGTTCTC
This sequence comes from Adlercreutzia mucosicola DSM 19490, assembly GCF_000422625.1. GTDB lineage: Bacteria > Actinomycetota > Coriobacteriia > Coriobacteriales > Eggerthellaceae > Adlercreutzia > Adlercreutzia mucosicola. The sequence continues at coordinate 144,481 of NZ_AUGK01000004.1, forward strand.
CATTATCGGCACGGCGGTGCATCAGTCCGGCTACCCGTAGCCTACTCGCCATCCAGACGGGCCAGCTGATCGGATCGCTCGCGGCCGACGCGGGAAAACGACGTGTTCCTGCTGTTGACCCGTGGCCGCAACCGCGCCTTCATTCGCAAGGAGCTCGGTATTGGCGACGAGACCGTGAAGAGTCACGTGAAGGCCGTCTACCGCAAGTTCGAAGTCCATTCCCAGCAAGAGCTGATCAATCTCGTGGAAGAAGAGCGCGGCGAGGGCGAGGGGCGGCGCCGAGCCGTGGGGGAAACGTCATTTTGAGCGGACGCGCAACTTGGGGTACAATAGCGAACATGACTGATTTGATGCAGACAACGCTCGCGGCGCCGCCTTCGGTGGATATGGCGTGTGTCGTGGGGGCCCATGATGAGATACTCCATCAGATGGAGGAGGCCTTCGACGCCCGCATCACCGTGCGAGGCGACACCGTGACCCTGGCCGGCGACCCTATCGAGGTGCAGCAGCTCACGGCACTGCTCACCGATCTGTTCCGCCAGGCCGAGAGCGGCCAGGCTCCCGACGTCGACTCCGTGCGCCACTCCATCGAGCTGCTCCGCCACGCCGAGTTCGCCCCGTCGGCTTTGCGCGACGACGTGCTGCTGTCCTACCGCGGCCGGGCCATCCGCCCGAGAACCGCCGGTCAGAAGCACTACGTGGACGCCATCCGCGAGAACACCGTCACCTTCGCCATCGGACCGGCCGGCACGGGCAAGACCTACCTGGCCATGGCCATGGCGGTGGCGGCCTTAAAGCGCAAGGAAGTGGGCCGCATCGTGCTGTCGCGCCCCATCGTGGAGGCTGGCGAGAACCTGGGCTTTCTGCCCGGCACCCTGTTCGAGAAGGTGGACCCCTACATCCGCCCGCTCTACGACGCGCTGTACTCCATGTTCGACATGGAGCGCGCCGCCGCCCTCATCGAGACTGGCGTCATCGAGGTTGCGCCTTTGGCCTTCATGCGCGGCCGCACCTTGAACGACGCCTTTATCATCTTGGACGAGGCTCAAAACACCACGCCCGAGCAGATGAAGATGGCGCTGACGCGTCTCGGCAACGGAGCGAAGATCGTCGTCACCGGCGATATCTCCCAGATTGATCTTCCGCGAGGCCAAAGCGGCCTCGTGCAGGTGCGCTCCATCCTGGAGGGCATCGACGACATCGCGTTTTGCGATCTTTCCGGAAAGGACGTCGTGCGCCATTCCCTGGTGGCCACCATCGTGGCGGCCTACGAGCGCGCGGACAGAAAGGCTTGATTCCCATGGAAATCCTGATCACCTGCAGCCACGGCGAGGACGCGCTGAGCGGGCTGCCCCTGGCGCGCCTGGCCCAGTTCGTGTTGGAGCGCGAGGGCAAGCCCGTGAACACCGAGGTGTCCATCAGCTTCGTGGACAACGAGAAGATTGCCGAGCTGAACGAGCGCTTTCGCGGTATCGAGGGCCCCACCGACGTGCTGTCCTTCGAGTGCGACAACATCGCCGACGATATGACCGCCGCCGACGGACCGAACTGCCCGCTCTACGAGCTGGGCGACATCATCATCGCCCCCGATGTGGCTGCAGCCCAGGCCGACGAGTACGGCAATTCCTTCGAGCAGGAGATCAGCCTCTTGCTCGTGCACGGGCTTCTGCACCTGTGCGGCTACGACCACATCACCGACGATGAGGCCGAGGTCATGGAAGGGCGCGAGAAGGAGCTGCTCACGGCCTGGTCGGAGCGGAATCTGCCCGCTATCGACGAGAATCGCTAGCGGATCGTGTCCGCAGAGCGCGACCGCTGCGGCAGGGCGGACAGCCCCCGTCCGATGATCGGGGGCGGCGCCGAAAAGTCCCGTCCCGATGGGACGGCCCCGACCACCTGCGGCTGCGACGATCATCTGGTGCGCACCGCCGCCGACAGCCGTGCCGCCGGGGCGGGACGCTTCCCGCTGTGGTGCGCGTTTCGCTGCGCCGCCCGCGGCGTCGCCTACGCCTTCGCCACCCAGCGCAACCTGAAGATTCAGCTCGCCGTGGCCGTGCTCGCCGTGGGCGCCGGCATCGTTTTGGGCATCTCGCGGGCCGACTGGCTCGCCATCGTGCTGGCCATCATGGTGGTGGGCGTGGCCGAGGTGGTGAACACGGCCGTGGAATCGGCGGTGGATCTGGCAAGCCCCCAATGGCGCGATCTGGCCCGCGCCGCCAAGGACGCCGGGGCCGGGGCTGTGCTTGTGGCCAGCGTCGGCTCGGTCGTGGTGGGGCTTATCGTGTTCTTCCCTTACATCGTGCAACGTTTCTCCTAGGGCGCAAGCCCCCATCGAAAGGACAGTCATGGATCTGGACGCCTACTTTGCTGAAAACCCCATGGGGGGCTCGTTTCCCACCAACCCCGACTTCAAGAGCGGATTTGTCACCCTGGTGGGACGCCCCAACGCGGGCAAGTCAACCTTGCTGAACGCCATCATGGGGAAGAAGATCGCCATCACCTCCAATACCGCCCAGACCACGCGCCACCGCTTCCGCGCCGTGTACACCACCGATGCGATGCAGATGATCATCGTGGACACGCCGGGTTTGCACAAGCCCAAGGACGCCCTCGGCGAGGAGCTGAACACCTCGGCCATCAAGGCCCTGGAGGACGTGGACGTGGTGGCCATGCTCATCGACGCCTCCCAGCCCATCGGCCGAGGGGACGAGTGGGTGGCCGAACAGGTGCGGGCCGCGAAGGGCTCGGCGAAGATCTGCGTGCTCTCCAAGACCGATATGGCCAGCGATGCCCAGATCAGCGCCCAGCGCGAGGCGGCCGAGGCGCTGTGCGACTGGGACGCCATGGTAGGGCTCTCGTCCACCACGGGCCGCAACGTGGACGCCTTCGTGGAAGAGGTGCAGTTCCTCTTGCCCGAGGGCCCGGCGTGGTTCCCCGCCGACATGGAGACCGATCAGCCCCTGGAAGTGATGGTGGCCGAGTTCATCCGCGAGAAGGTGCTGCGCAACTTCTTCGACGAGGTGCCTCATGCCATCGGCGTGGGGGTGGAGGAGATGGAGTTCGAGAAGCCGAACCTCTACCGCATCTACGCGGTCATCTACGTGGAGCGCGACAGCCAGAAGGGCATCATCATCGGCAAGCGCGGCGCGGCCATCAAGCGCATCGGCACCGAGGCCCGCCGCGACCTGGAGCTTCTGTTGGGTTCCAAGGTGTTTTTGGACCTGTCGGTGAAGGTGCGGAAGAACTGGCGGCGCGACGCGAATCAAATTCGCCGATTCGGTTACGGAGAAGGTGCGTAGGCGGTATATCTGCGCTACAATTCTCCTACTTGCGTACACAATGAGGAGAACCGTTGATGAAATGCCCCCACTGCTCATTCGATAATACCGACGATGCCGCCTTCTGCGAGAAGTGCGGCCACGTTTTTCTGTCCAGCGACCGCATTCCCGAAGTGCCCGATCCCGCCGAGATGGAGCGCCGTCGCGATGCCGCGCTGACCGCCGTGCCCCCCATCTTGAAGGTGCCCGACGTGGTGCCGCCCGCGCCTGCGGCGCGCCCGTCGGTGGCCGATGTACTGGAGCCTCTGCCCGAGCCGGCGAGCGAGCCGGACTTCTCGGGCTTCGAGCGTCTGGTGGATTCCAGCTACGTGCCGCCCGTGGCCGATGCCCATGCCGGCGACACCGCCGAGATTCCCGTGATCCGCGACGAGTACGTGCCGCAGGCGCGCAACTACACCATGGGCCTTTCCGAGCGCGAGCTGCGCCGGCGCGAGCGCGAGCAGCGCCGTATGGCCAAGAAGTTCGAGAAGCAGCAGGCCAAGGAAGAGAAGCGCGCCGCCAAGCAGGCCGCCAAGGCCGCCGCTGCTGCGGCTCGGGAAGAGGCTCGGGCGGCGAAGGCGGCCGAGCGCGAGGATTACAGCGAGGACGAGGCGACGCTGGCGGCCGGGGCCGCGGCGGCTGCGACGGAGGCCGCGGTCGCCGAGGCCGTCGTGCACGAGGACGACGGCGAGCGCGTCGTGGAGGCCCCCGGCGCCGCGGCGCTGCTCGAGCGGACGGGCACCCTGTCCGAGGAAGAGGTGCGCTCCTGGCGCCGCGAGCTGAGCGGCGGGGCGGCCTCCCTGAACGCCGAGGAGCTGAACTCGGTGCTGCTCACCGGCGATGGCGTGGTGGGGCTCTTCGAGCGCGCCGGCCGGCGGGGCAAGGGCCGCGCCAAGACCGCCGAGGCCGCCCGCACCGCCGCTCTGGAACTGCCCACGGCCGAGCGCGGCCTGGCGGTGCTGGGGGAGCGCGGCATCGAGAGCGCCGCCGCCGACGGGACGCCCGTGCCCGACGCGGATGCCGCCGACGGCGCGGGTCTCGTGCTCGGCGGCGCGGCCGGTATGGCCGTGCGCGAGGCCGCGGGCACGAGCGAGCTGCCCGTGGTGCGCGACAAGGCCGAGGCGGGCCCCGCCGACGAAGTCGCCGAGGATGCCGGCAGACATTCCCCGCGCAAGCAGGCGGCTGGCAGCGTGCCTGCGACTGACGAGACGGCGCCGCACGAGGCCTCTGACAGCGCCGCGGCGGCTTCCAAGACCGCCAAGTCCGCGAAGAAGGAGAAGGCCCCGAAGCCGCCGAAGGCTCCCAAGACCGCGAGGGCCCCGAAGTTCCACGCCCCGCGTTCCAAGAAGCCGTTCATCATCGCGGCCGCCGTGGTGGTGGCCGTGCTGCTGGGCGGCGTCGGCGTGGCAGCCGGCACCTATGCGGCCGAGATGTGGGGCGGCAAGACGATCCCCGAGGTGGTGGGCCTGACCAAGGACGAGGCCATCGCGAAGCTGGGGGAGAAGGGCTTTGTCGCCGAGGTGGCCGAGGTGAAGTCCGACGAGGCCGCCGGCACTGTGCTGTCCGCCAGCCCGAACGGGGGCACCCGCGCCGACGAGGGCAGCACCATCGCCCTGGAAGTGGCCACCCCCCGCGTGATTCCCGCGGTGGCGGGCCTGTCCCAGCAAGAGGCCACCGACGCTCTGACGGCCGAGGGCTTCACCGCGGTGGAGATGACCCAGCAGAAGTCCAACGAGGCTGCCGGCACCGTGCTGGCCGTGAGTCCCGAGGCGGGTACCCAGGCGCTCTCCGGCGATACGGTCACCCTCACCGTGGCGGTGCCCTTCACCGTGCCCGAGGTGGCCGGGCTCGGCCGCGATGATGCCGTGGCCGCCCTGGAGGCCGAGGGCTACAGTGTGAACGCCCAGCGCTACTACACCGAGGACGTGGCCGAGGGCACGGCCGTGGGCACCGATCCCGAGGCGGGCACCGAGCTGAACTCCGGCTCAGAGGTGACCCTGCTCATCGCCAAGTCGCGGGCCAACGAGCTGGTGGAGCTGACGAAGTCCATCCTGCCCGGCGCCATTCTCAAGACCGATGAGGCCAGCTACAAGGTGGAATCGGTGGAGAGCGTGTCCTACCGCGGCGACAACGAGGTGAGCTACAAGGTGGTCGCCCGCCAGTTCGAGGTGGTGGACCTGCCCTTCGGCCTGGGTCAGAAGACCTACTACGACAAGGAGACCTCGGTGGTCGAGGGCGGCATCGTGTGGGACGACAACAACAAGGTGTCCTACGCCAACCCCGCCATCACCTACTAGGCCCCGCGCGCCGTGGCGGCTCCCACCTACAACCAGCGGGTGCTCGTGCTGCGGCGCACGAAGCTCTCGGAAAGCGACCTCATCTTAACGATGCTCGCCGAGGACGGCAGCCAGCTGCGCGCCGTGGCGAAGGGGGCCCGCAAGCCGAAGAGCCCCTTCGCTGCGCGCACCGAGCCCTTCTGCGTGGCCGACCTGCTCTGCGCCCGGGGGCGCAGCCTGGACATCGTGAAGGAGGCGCGGCTCGTAGCGGCCCATGATCATCTGCGCTGCTCCGTCGAGGCCTCGGCGGCGGCCATGCCCATGTTGGAGCTGCTCGGCCGCCTGTCTCAGACGGGGCTGGCGAACCCGCGGCTGTTCCAATCGGCCGAACGGGCCCTAAAGGCCATGGACGACGTCGACGACAACCACCGCCTGGCCTTGTCGGCGGCCCATCTGCTGAAGACCCTCGCGTTCTCGGGCCTGCGCCCCAGCCTGGAGGTGTGCGTCGGCTGCGGCGAGCCCGTGGCGCTGCAGGAGGGCGCGCGCCTGCCGTTCTCGTCCATCGAGGGCGGTGTGGCCTGCGAGCGCTGCCGCGCGTTGCTGGAGACCGAGCTGGTGGACGCGGCCACCCTGTGCTGGGGCCAGTACTTCCTCGCAAGCACCTTCGACGCCATCGCTGCGGGGCCGGCCGACGAATCGGCCTCCTTCGCCGTGCTGCACCTGGTGCAGTCCCTCGTGCGCGCCCATGTGGGCAGCCCGCTGAAGTCGCTCGAGTTTCTCTTCGCCAGCGGGCTGTTCTAGGGAAGGGGAGTATGTCCGCCCGGAGGCATTTGCCCGACTCTCGGCCGTTGTGCCGCCGTGCCGCCGGCCGCCGCCCTGTGCAGATACCGTGACGCTGACGAGATCGGCCCTTGTGGATAGGGGAGTGCTCGCCTATACTGGGCAAGCTGTGCAAATAGCCCATCGGCCCCTGGCTCGAATGCGCCACCCGCTTTCCCGCTCGGAGCCGACGACAAGGAAAAGCCGCAGGAAGCGGCGAAGGTACGCGGGGCATTCCCGCAGAAGAAAGGTGGCAATCATGGCCAACAAGGACAGCATCTCCAAGGAGCGCACCGCCGAGCTCATGCGCGAGTTCGGCAAGAACGAGCAGGACTCCGGTTCCGCCGAGGTGCAGGTGGCGATCCTCTCCGAGCGCATCCGCAACCTGACCGAGCACCTGAAGGTGCACAAGAAGGACAACCACACCCGTCGCGGTCTGATGATGCTCATCGGTAAGCGCCGCGGTATGCTGAAGTACATCAAGAACCGCAACATCGACGAGTACCGCGAGCTCATCAAGAAGCTCGGCATCCGCGACAACATCTAGTTCGAGCAGGTACGGGGCCCCTCGGGGCCCCGTTTGCTGTATAGAGCGGTCGTAGGCGCAAGGGTGCGCCGCGGTCGCGGGAGCGGGGGAATATAAGTAGCCCGCTTCCGAAGGAGCTTCCGCGCAATGAGGCGCGGAGGAGAAGAGAAAGAAAAGAAGACATGACCAAGATTGTCGAAGAATTCGAGTTGTACGGCAAGCAGTACCGCCTGGAGACGGGTGAGCTGGCCCGCCAGGCCACCGGAGCTGTGCTCGTCACCTGCGGCGAGACGAGCGTGCTCGTGACCGCCGTCGTCTCCAACCAGGAGCGCGACTACGACTTCTTCCCCCTGACCGTCGATTTCATCGAGAAGATGTACGCCGTGGGCCGTATCCCCGGCGGCTACCTGAAGCGCGAGGCGAAGCCGTCCGATCACGGTACGCTCGTGGCCCGCATGGTGGACCGTCCCATCCGCCCCGGCTTCCCCGACGGCTACAAGAACGAGGTGCACATCGTTGCCACCCCGCTTGTGATCGACGAGGAGCACCTGCCCGACACCATCTGCGTGGCCGGCGCTTCGGCGGCCCTGCTCGTGGGCGGCGCCCCCTTCGACGGGCCGGCCGCCGCGGTGCGCATCGGCCGCAATGCCGAGACCGGCGAGTTCATCGTGAACCCCACCAACACCGAGATGGAGACCTCCGATCTGGAGCTGACCATCGCCGGCACCGCTGACTACATCTCTATGGTGGAGGCCGGCGCCGACGAGATCTCCGAGGAGGACATGCTGGCCGCCATGACCTTCGGCCAGGAGGCCATCGCCGCCTTCTGCGAGAAGCAGGCCGCTTTCCTCGCCCGCGTGAACCCCACCCCCATGGAGTACAAGATCCATGCGGCCGACCCGTCGGTGGCCGAGCGCGTGGACGCGCACCTGGCCGAGATGTCCGCGGCCCTGAAGGACGCCGACAAGGCCGCCCGCATGGGCAAGGTGGAGCAGCTCAAGGCCGCCATCACCGAGAACGACTTCACCGAGGAGGAGCGCACTGCCTGGGGCAGCGACATCAAGGCCGCGCTGAAGTCCCTGGAGAAGCGGGCCATGCGCGCTATGATCATCGAGACCGGCGAGCGCGTCGACGGCCGCAGTGCCGATGAGATCCGCCCGCTGTACATCGTGCCGGGTTACCTGCCCCGCGTCCACGGAAGCGGCCTGTTCCAGCGCGGTCAGACCCAGGTCATGTCCGTGTGCACCCTCGGGATGCTCAACGAGTGGCAGCGCCTCGACACCATCTGGCCCGAAGAGGGCAAGCGCTACATGCACCAGTACAACTTCCCGCCCTACTGCACCGGCGAGACCGGCCGCATGGGCGCCCCGAAGCGCCGCGAGGTGGGCCATGGCGCTCTCGCCGAGCGCGCCATTTTGCCGGTGCTGCCCGACACCGACGCCTTCCCCTACGCCATCCGCGTGGTGAGCGAGGTGCTGGAGTCCAACGGCTCATCGTCCATGGCCTCCACCTGCGGTTCCTGTTTGGCCCTCATGGACGCCGGCGTGCCGATCTCGGCCCCTGTGTCCGGCGTGGCCATGGGCCTTATCAAGGAGGGCGACGACGTGGTCGTGCTCTCCGACATCCAGGGCATCGAGGACTTCCTCGGCGACATGGACTTCAAGGTGTGCGGAACGCCCAACGGCATCACCGCCCTGCAGATGGACAACAAGGCCCGCGGCCTGTCCGTGGAGATTCTCGCCCGCGCCCTGAAGCAGGCCCACGAGGGCCGCGCCCACATCCTTAAGGCCATGCTCGCCACCATCGACGGCCCGCGTGCCGAGATGAAGGAGACTGCGCCGCGCATCGAGACCATCAAGATTCCCGTGGACAAGATCCGCGATGTCATCGGGTCTGGCGGCAAGGTCGTCCGCGGCATCCAGGAGGAGACCGGCGCCTCCATCGACATCCAGGAGGACGGCACCATCCACGTGGGCGCCGTATCCGGCACCGCCATGGAGGCCGCCAAGGCCATGATCTTGGGCATCGTGAAGGAGCCCGAGGTGGGCGAGGAGTTCGAGGGCGAGGTCGTCGGCATCAAGGACTTCGGCGCCTTCGTGAAGCTGACTCCCGGCAAGGACGGCCTGCTGCACATCTCGCGCGTGGCCAACGGCCGCGTGGGCAAGGTGGAGGACGTGCTGAACCTGGGCGACGTGGTGAAGGTGGTCGTGCTGGAGGTGGATCCGAAGACCGGTAAGATCTCGCTCGATCGTCTGGACAAGCCGGACGCCCCCGAGGGGAGCGCCCCGGCCCGTCGCGAGGACCGCGGCGAGCGCGGTCACGGCCATGGCGAGCGTCGCGAGCGCCGGGAGGACAACCGTCCCGGCCGCGCCGGCCGCACCCCGCGCCGTCGCCACGAGGCCTAGACCCCTCAACCTCTTATATCATGACGGATGGCTTTCGCGCCATCCGCACCCCCAGAGAGCCGCCGTCGCGCGGCTCTCTTTGGTTGGTGGGGAAGTTGGGGTTTCCTTAGGCTCGGAGTCGGTATATAATCAGGCGTTATCTACAGCTTGGTAACGAGAGTGTTGCGAAAGGGCATCGAAGCCGATTTCGCGACTCATCCCGATAGAGAGAGCCAGGAGAAGATCATGAGGAACCTGCACCAGCATAAGTTTCTCCGTTGCGCCCTTGCGGTGACGCTCGCCTGCGGTCTGTCCATCCCGACCACGGCGATCTCCGCGTACGCGGACGGTGAAAACACATCTACCCCCCCCCCTCGCTTCTGAGATAACTTCTGACGGGAGCGCCTTCGACGCCCCGCTCGACGACGTCGCCGAGCAGCCATCGACCGGCGGCGAGCCCTCTGCCGACGACGGGGCCGCCCCCGCGCCCGACCAGCCCGATCCGGCTGGTCCCGAGGCCGATGTCCCGGCCGACAACCCCTCCTCTTCCGAAGATACTGCAAACGCGGCCGCTGCAATGGTCGTGAACGCTGCGGCCTCGGTGTTCGCTGCGGGCGCTTCGGAGGGCAGCCGTGCTACGCCCAACGGATGCCAGTTCGAAATCACCGGCGGCACCGAAGGCGTTGACTTCAGCTTCGACGGCAGCATTCTCCACATTCTTACTTCTAAACCGCTTACCATAAAAATGGCTGCTGGCGTGACCACCACAGCCCAGACCATTCAGATTGACAAAGGCGTAAAAGCCGACCTCACGCTCGCCGGCGTGAACATCTCTACTGCTACGGCATCGCCCCTCAACATGATTACGAATTCCGACGAAGATGGCGATGGCGTCAAGGTAACTCATGCCGACCAGATCAAGAACAAGACGATGCTCTATCTCACATTGGCCGACGGAACGGCCAATGTGCTGAAGAACACCAATGCGAACGCCAACGGGTGGCCTGGGATTCGATGCGGGTGGGGCTCTGTTCTGGTTATTGACGACAGCGTGACCAACGTGAGGGCCGGTGGTTCGAAATTCAATCTGAACGATATCGTTACCCCTGCTAACGGAATGATTGGTTCCGACGTGTCTCTCGTAGGGGGTGCGGTTCTCTCCAGTGGCGATCCGCTCGTGAAGATGGACTCTGATGAGCCGGGCTCTTTGCAGACGTTGGCCGGCGGCCAATCAGCTTCCATCGGATCGGGGCCGAAGGAAAACGCGGGTACTATAGTCATTAACGGCGGTGTTGTCAACGCCGATGCTTTTACTGGGAAAACGAGCTATTCCAACGGAGCTGGCATCGGTGGTGGTGCTGCTGGTTCGGGCACGATCATTACGGTCAATGGTGGCAGGATCACCTCCCGATCGGGTTATTGCGGTTCTGGTATCGGCTCGGGTTTGGGCTATTTCGTCCAAAACGCAAGCAACAGCGTTAACATGTCGTGCTCGCCCAAGCCCGACGCTATTGATATTCCTCGAGGTGAGGAGAACTCCAACGGCTACAGCTTCCTCGGGCCCATTGCGAGTTGGATTAAGAGTCTGACTGGCGTTCACCTCATTCAGTACCCGCAGTATGACAACTATCACACGGTGGCAGGCGACATCACTTTGAATGGCGGTTATGTAACTGCCAAAAATGGAGGCCACGGTAACGCTTTCGGTCAGAGTTGCGCTCACGGACCTTCTTCGAATCGCAATCATATTGTTCGCGTTACAGGTGGTACGCTTATTACCGAAGTGGAGGGCATCGACGGCACGAATCCTCCGCTCTGCTCGGTTGGTGCCGCATTGGGTTACACGATCGTGACCGGCGGTTCGGTGCTGGTTCAGAATCGTTCGAATGGCACTCCGGCATTCCAGGGTATCGGAGGTACCGCCTACAATACCCAGGGTATCACCTCGTGGGATGACGTTGAAAAATATGAGTCGGACAACAATGTATCAGGGCTTCCCGACGCTGATAAAGTGCAGATGCTCACCATCAATCTGTCCAGTCGGTTCAGTGCGGGGGAGAATAAGACTGTTCCCATTTCCAAATGGAAGCTAGAGATCAATAACATTGAGCAGGAGTACGGTGCCCCCTCGTACCTGAATAACGGAGAGCTGTATCTATGGGTGCCTGAGGACGCTACGGGCAAGAACGTGACCGTAACGATGTCCTATCTCGACGACGCAGGCAAGGAGCACGACATCGAGCCTCTGTACGTGGAGGAAGTGGGCGGCAGCCAGGGTTCTACGCTGAAGGCCTATGTGGATATCGATGTAGATACGCTCTCGGCCGAGCAGCAGGCCTATTTCGGCAGCCTCAAGAAGGCTTACAACGGTCTCGCCTTCGAGCCCTTCACGGTGTCGGCGGACAAGCCCATCAAAATCACCGAGAAGGACGGCACCGTCACCGAGCTGAAGAATTCCGACAAGATCGAGGTGTCCTACCAGCCCTATGACGAGCGGGACGGCTCGCCGCTGCCCGACAGCGAAGTGGTCACCGGCAAGACGATGCCCTCGGACACCGGCGTCTTCCGCGTGCAGCTGGTCTCCAAGGAGAAGGCCGAGACGCCGGAGTTCGCGAACTTGTACTGGGGCCATCGCATCACCGGATGGGCCGAGATCACGCCGGTGCCCGCGGTGCTCGACCTGCAGGGCGTGGAATGGGGCCATTTGGATGTGGCCACGGGCGACTGGAAGCCCATCACCCAGAGCTCGGCAAGCGGGGTGGCCGGCAATCGCCTGAAGCTCACCTTCAACGTGCGCAGTGCCAACACCACGGCGCTGACCTGCGCCGCGCCCACCGGGTCGTTTCAGGTGAAGATCGACGGCAAGAACGCCGGCGATGCCATCGCGCTGACCGAGGAAGGCGTGGAGGCATCGCCCCATTCCAGCTTCGAGATCAAGGACATCGAGGTGGACGCGGCCAAGGGCGGCAAGGAGACGCGCCATGCCACCGTGGTCACCTACTACCTGGACCCGGCGAATCGCGACGGCCTGCTGGAGCTGCTTGCCCAGGCGGGCGACGGCGGCGAGCACAAGGTGAACATCGAGTACCTCGCCGATAAGAACTATATCCAGGGCGTGGACAAGAACCCCGAGAATGCCAAGGACGACGATACCTTTATCATCCCCGTAGCTCCCGAGGGCGACGTGAAGCCCGAAGGTAACGTGACTATCAAAGACGACGACCCCATCGATCCCGATCCAGACAATCCCACAGGCAAGATGACCATCATCCGCAAGACCATCACGGCCAACTACAGCGACTTCCATAAGAAGGACTCTGCCGACGCGGTGAGCGATTTCTTCGCCCTGGAGGTGACTTCCAGCTCGTCGGCGGCGGGCACGTGGAGCGTGTCGAACGGGGCTGTGGCCGACCTGATCATGGGCGATGATGGGAAGCCGGCGCTGGACAAGAACGGCAAGGTGCAGATCCGCGTGAACAGCTGCGGCACCTCGGTCATCACCATGGAGCAGAAGCCCAACGCCCTCTACACGGGCATCAAGTACATCCTCACGGTGAACGTGACGCCAGATCCCTCGATTCAGCCCCAGGTGCAGATCCGCCTGACCCAGCGCAACCTGACGGCACTGGCGGAGGCGGCAGGCGCCCAGGTGGCGGCCTTCTCGCTCGCGGCGTTCCCGGCGGCGTCCGATGCCGCGGGCGTCACTGCGCTAGCGGCGCGCTCCGCGGCCGACCGCACCTTGATGCCCCCGCGCCCGGGTGATATGATCGAGTACACGGTGACCGGCCTGAACCTCACGCCGGGCTCCGCCTGGCAGGGCGCCGAGCTGGTGGACGCCATCGACGCGCGCCTGACCTTCGCCGATGGCAGCGTTCAGGTGGCCCCGAACTACGCCACCCGCACCGACAAGAGCACGGCGCTCGGCACCAGCGCCTTCTACGACGGCTTCGATTGGGATGGCCTGGATTGGAAGAAGGTGGCCAAGGGCGACTACACCTTCAGCGCCTCCACGTTGAAGAAGGAGATCGGCACCGTCTACGGCGGCCAGTCCACCTCGGTGCGCTTCAACGCCACGGTGCCCGATGGCCTGGGCGAGCGTCCCGAGGACGGCGATCTGCCCGAGATCAAGAACGAGCCGGGCGGCACGGGCGGCTACGGCAAGCCCGAGGACGGCCTGGACCCCGGCGAGACGGCCGAGCCCGCCACGCCTTTGCCTCCTGACAACATCGTGATCGTCGGCGACGACGCTAAGCCCGACCCGAACGACCCTGACAACCCCCAGCCCGCCGACCCCGGCACCGTGGGCCCCACGCCGGTGCTGCCCAAGGACCCGGCGGCGGCCGATATCGTGACCACGGTGAAGGTGGAGACGAAGGACACCGAGGTCAAGCACGAGGACGACCGCATTCTGATCGGCGACACGCTGACGGTGACCGCCACCTCCGAGAACGTGGCCCCCGACTCGAAGCTCGCCAACGCGGTGATCAAGGTGACGCTGCCCAAGGGCGCCGATCTGAAGCCTGGCACCATCGAGCTTGTCGACGCCCAGGGCAACAAGTACAAAGTGCCCGACAGCGCCTACGACCCGAAGACGGGCATCGTGGCCGTGAACGCCGGCGACCTGTACGGCGGAGAGGAGGCCACCCTCACCTTCGAGGTGGAGATCACCTCCACGGTGGACACCCGCGATCCCGAGGAGGGGGAGGACCCGGCGGCCCCGAGCCGACCCGACGACTTCCCCATCGAGGGAGGCACCCTGGGCGAGACGCCCACTGACGAGTGGGAGCGCGAGCACCCCGAGGGCACCGACCCGGGCAACCCGCCCGCGACGGAGGAGCCCAAGCCCGGCACGCCCTTCGTGCCCACGAAGCCCTGGCCCGAGATCGAAGACGAGCTGGTGTCCACGCCGCCGGCCACCGACCCGGACATGCCCCCGGTGCTGCCGCGCGACCCGCAGGTGGAGGGCTCTGACGCCGACATCTCGGTGACCAAGACGGCCAAGAACACGAGTCGCGACGACAAGACGACTCATGTGGGCGACACTGTGCGCTACACCGTGGTGCTCGCCAACTCCGAGCCGCACACCATGTGGTACGACGCGGTGTTCCGCGACGAGCTGCCTAAGGGCGTGGAGCTCGTGCCCGGATCCATCAAGGTGACGGGCCCCGACGGCACCGAGCGCGCCGTGCCCGATTCGGCCTACGACGCGGCCACCCGCACCCTGGGCGTCCGCGCGGGCGATGTGGCCGGCGGCCGCCAGTCGACTCTCGTGTTCGACGTGAAGGTGACCGAGGCGGCCATCGGCGCCGACATCGGCAACGTCGCCAACGCCTACGGCACGCCTCCCTCCCAGGTAGACCCCAGCGAGGTGGCCAGCGGCTCGGCGCGCCCCGCCCCCGGCGAGCCGTTCAAGCCCTCCGAGGGCTGGGAATCCTTTGCCCGCAACCACAAGGGCGTCGCCAACGCCGACGCCGCCTATCCGGAGGGCACCGACGCCAAGGGCGGCGTGAGGCCGGCCGACAAGAAGCCGCTCGCCCAGACCGGCGACGAGGTGTGGGGTCTCGTCGGCCTGCCGCTGCTTCTGTGCGCGGCCGCAGCGGCCGCGATGGTGCTCTGCCTGGTGCGCCGCGGGCGCGAGGAGGGTGCCCGGTAGGCGGCGCCCGCGTCCCGTGCGCCGCCGCAGCGCCGGCGTAATGTTCCTGTAGAGGGGGAGTCGCCCGGCGCGGCTCCCCCTTGGTGTACCATGGGGCCGTCGAACGATGAACGCGGGGCCGCGCGGCCCCTCGCCTTTCAGAGGAGGTTCCCTATGATCAACGTAGCGGTGGCAGGATGCGGGGGCCGCATGGGCACGGCCGTGGTGGACGCGGTGAGCGCCGCCGATGACATGGTCGTGGTCTGCGGCATCGATCCTAACGGGTCGGCCCGCGACGGCTTCCCGGTGTTCGCCACGGTGGCCGAGGCCCTGGACGCCGTGGACGCCGATGTGCTCGTGGACTTCACCCAGCCGGCCGTGGTGGCCGGCAACCTGGCCGAGGCGCTGCCCCGCGGCGTCGACTGCGTGGTGGGCACCACGGGGCTTCCCACCGAGACCTTAGAGGCCCTGGCCGCCGGTGCGGCTGCGGGCGCGGCGCTGTTCTACGCGCCCAACTTCACCACCGGCGCGGTGCTGATGATGGAGTTCGCCAAGGCCGCCGCGCCCTATTTCCCCGAGGCCGAGGTCATCGAGTTCCACCACTGCAACAAGAAGGACGCCCCCTCGGGCACGGCGGTGCGCACGGCCCAGCTGATCGCCGAGGCCCGCAGCCCGCGGGTGAGCGAGGCGCCCGGCCGCGAGACCGAGATGCCCGGGGCCGAGGGCGCCCGCGGGGCGCTCGTGGACGGGGTGCCGGTGCACGCCGTGCGCTCTATGGGGTACGTGGCCTCCCAGGAGGTCATCTTCGGCTCGCTCGGCCAGACGCTGACCCTGCGCCACGACTCGTGGGACCGCACCTCGTACATGCCCGGCGTGCTGCTCGGCATCCGCAGCGTGGGCGAGCGAGAGGGCCTCATCGTGGGCTTGGAAACCTTTATGGACTAGGGCGCCATCCCGCGAATACTCTCAGCGGCACTCCGTCGGGCTCCCACCCGGCGGGGTGCCGTTTGCTTGTTCGTTTGGCGAACTTCGACGCTGCGGTGTTCTCTCAGGCGAACATCAGTGGCATAATAGCGGGCGAGTTTGATGGTCGGCGGCCGTGCCCGCCGCTGGGCAATAAGGAGAAAGATCGATGCAGTTCAAAAAAGAGCCTCGTTTCGGACGATTGATTCCCGCCATGGTCACGCCCTTCAACCGCGACCTGGAACTGGACCTCGACCGGGCGCAGGAGCTGGCCGACCGCCTCGTGCGCGGTGGCGTGGACTCCATCATCGTGAACGGCACCACCGGCGAGAGCCCCACGGTGTTCTACCCCCAGAAGCTGGAGCTGTTCCGCGCCGTGGTGCGCGCCGTGAACGGGCGCGTGCCCGTGATCGCGAACGTGGGCGATAACTGCACCGCCGATACGGTGTACTTCGCTCAGGATGCCGCCAAGCTGGGCGTCGACGGCTTCATGTGCGTGGTGCCCTACTACAACAAACCTCCCCAGGAGGGCCTGTACCGCCACTTCAAGACCATCGCCGACTCCACGGATATGCCCATCATCCTGTACAACATCCCCGGCCGCTGCTCCATCAACATGGAGGGCGAGACCACTCTGCGCTTGGCCCACAACTGCGACAACATCGTGGCCATCAAGGAGGCCTCGGGGAGCATGGAGCAGATCAAGTTCATCATCGACAACGCGCCGGCCGACTTCGCCGTGTACTCCGGCGACGACTCGGCTACGCTCGACATCATGCGCCTGGGCGGCGCGGGCGTCATCTCCACCATCGGCAACGTGGCCCCCGAGCGCATGAAGGAGATCGTGGATCTGGCCGCCCGCGAGGAGTGGGACGCCGCCGAGGCCGCCAACGAGGCCCTGCTGCCGCTGATGAACGGCCTGTTCGAAACTTCGAATCCCATCCTCGTGAAGGAGGCGCTGAGCCTGGTGGGCTTTCCGGTGGGCGGCGTGCGCCTGCCGCTGGTGGATGCCACTCCCGAGCAGTCCAAGCGCCTGGCCGCCATCATGCGCGAGGTGGGCGTGCTGGATTAGGGGCGTATTCCCCGACATGGTAGACGCCGGTCCGCCACGGGCGGGTCGGCGTTTTTGCAAGATAAGACCTGCCGCAGGGCGCGGCGGGACCGAACAAGAGAAGGATATCAATGGCTAAAGAACAACAGGAGAAAACGGCTTCGTCGCGCGAAGGCGACAAGGTCTCGAACGGCCAGGGCGCTCGCTCGGGCGGCCAGCGCGGTCGCGGCAACGGCAGCCGCAAGAACAACACCACCTTCAAGCGGGTGAACCTGGAGCGCAAGCGTCCGCAGCTGTCGCGCGGCGAGGGCGCCGACGGCAGCCAGCAGGCCGGCGAGCGCCGTCGCAGCCGTCGCGGCTCGAAGGCCTCGAAGGACCCCAATGCCACGCTGCGCATCATCCCGCTCGGCGGCCTGGACGCCATCGGCAAGAACATGACCGCTTTCGAGTGCGGCAACGACATGATCCTCGACGATGCGGGCCTGATGTTTCCCGACGACGACCATCCCGGCGTCGACCTCATCCTGCCCGACTACACCTACGTGCTGGAGAACGCCGACAAGCTGCGCGGCATCATCATCACCCACGGCCACGAGGACCACACGGGCACGCTGCCCTACCTGCTGAAGGACCTGGACCGCACGGTGAACATCTACGCCACGAAGCTCACCTTGGGGCTCATCGAGGGCAAGTTCGCCGAGCACAAGATCAAGAACGCCCGCCTCATCGAGATCAAGTCCGGCGAGGAGATTCGCCTGGGCTGCTTCAAGGTGGACTTCTTCGCGGTGAACCATTCCATTCCCGGAGCGGTGGGCCTGTTCATCCAGAGCCCGGCCGGCAACGTGCTGCACACCGGCGACTTCAAGCTGGACCAGACGCCCATCGACGGCGTGACCACCGACTTCGCCGCCATCACCCGCTTTAGCGAGCAGGGCGTCGACCTTATGATGAGCGATTCCACGGGCGCCATGAACCCGAACTTCACGCCGAGCGAGGCCGAGGTGGGCAAGACGCTGGAGCAGATCATCTCCCAGGCCCCCGGCCGCGTCATCATCGCCTCCTTCGCCAGCCACATCCACCGCATGCAGCAGATCTGCGACGCTGCGGTGAAGAACGGCCGCAAGGTGGTGGTCACGGGCCGCTCCATGATCCAGAACACCGACATCGCCCGGCGCCTGGGATATTTGAAGATCTCCGACGACAACCTCATCGACGCCTACGATCTGAAGGGCATCCCCTCCGACCAGGTGGTCATCATGTGCACCGGCAGCCAGGGCGAGCCCTTAAGCGCCCTGGGGCGCATCGCCAACGGCGAGCACAAGACCATCGAGATCGAAGAGGGCGACACCGTCATCATCTCGGCCACGCCGGTGCCCGGCAACGAGAAGGCGGTCACCCGCGTCATCAACTCCCTGGCCAAGATCGGCGCTGATGTGTACGACAAGAGCCGCGGCAAGGTGCACGTGTCGGGCCATGCCGGCGCCGAGGAGCTGAAGATCATGCTCACTCTGGTGAAGCCGAAGGCCTTCATGCCGGTCCATGGCGAGGCCACCCACCTGCGGGCCCACGCCAAGCTGGCCGAGGCCACGGGTGTGGACGCCGATAACATCTACATCCTGGAGAACGGCGATTCCCTGGAGCTGTCGGCGGCGGGCATCGAGCGCGGCGAGGGCGTGCCCTCGGGCATCGTGTACGTGGACGGCCTGTCGGTGGGCGATACCTCCCAGGACGTGCTCGACGAGCGCAACACCCTGGGCAACCAGGGCTTTGCCTCGGTGGCCGCGGCCGTGGACATGAAGAACAAGCGCGTGGTGGGCGACCCTCAGGTGTCCATGCACGGCATCACCGGCGGGGACGACTACTACCTGGCCGATGAGGCGGCCTCCACGGTGGCCGGCGCCCTGCGCAAATGTCTCGGTAAGGATGGCGGCGTGAAGGAGCTGCGCAAGGCGGCCCGCGACGGGCTTCTGTCCCTGTTGTGGGAGCGCACCAAGCAGCGCCCCATGGTCGTCGTGAACATCTTGGAGGTTTAGATTTCCCGTGGCCCGACACTCGCAGCAAGCTAAAAACGCAGCTCAATCGAAGAAGAACGCAAGCGGCGGTGTTTCTAAAAGCGGTACGAGGCGTCCGAGCGCGGCGCGCAGCCGGGCAGTGGAGCCCGAGCCCCGCATCCTGGACGATCGCACTCGCCGCGACATGGTGGGAGTGGGCTTCGTCCTGCTCGGCATTGTGCTGTTCATCGCGGCCGTGGCGCCCACGGGCGCCATCGTCACCTCGTTTCTGTCCGAATCGCTGCACCTCGTGTTCGGGGTGGGCTGCTATATCATGCCGTTCTTCCTGGTGGCGGTGGGCGCGACGGTGCTCTACCGCCAGCAGTCCGAGCGCATGCCCCTGCGCATCACCGTGGGCCTCGGCCTCATTCTCGTGGCGCTGCTGGGCATTATCGCCCTGTTCACGCCCGTGACGCCGGGCGGCGGGGCCGATTACCTGTTCGAGTACGGGGCACTCGTGTCCCACGGCGGGTACGTGGGCGCGGCCCTGGCCTGGGTGGGGCTCACGCTGTTCGGCGGCATCATCTCGGCCATCCTGCTTCTGGGCCTGGCCGTGGGCGGCGTGATCATCATCGGATTCTCCGTGTCCGCCTTCATCGAGAAGGTGCGCGCCCGCCACGAGGCCGAATGGGCGGCCCGGGCCCCCTCTATGCCTGAGGGGCTCTTCGGGGCCATGCGCCGGGGCCACAGCGGTCGCAGCGCGTCGGGGGCGGCCGACGACTCGCTGCCCGAGGCGTCTTTCCGCCCGGGGGCAGTCACGTCGCGCTTGGCCATGGAGGAGCAGCCGCGCCGCCGCTCCCGCGCCCTCGATCCCGAAGCGGCCGGCGCCCTGACCCAGCGCCTGGACGCGACCGGCGACGGTCTCGGCGCGACGTACGACGCGCGGGGAGCTGCCGGTGCCGTGCCGGGTGCGGCGCCCCTGACCGAGCGCTTGGCCCCCGTGGCCGCGCCCGACCCGCGCGAGACTGCCGCCATCCGAGACATCTCCGCCGAGGAGCCGGCTCGTCCCATGACCCGCAAGCTCGGCCGCAAGCACGCCGAGGAGGCTCGGGCCGCCGAGGCGGCGGCAGCGGCGGCCACGGCCAACCCGCGCAAGAAGGCGACCGCCAAGCCGAAGCCCAAGAAGGAGGCCGCGGCCCCCGCGCCCTCGCGCGACGGCTTCCAGCTGCCCTCCATGGACCTGCTGGCCACCGGCGACGGCAAGCGCCGCGGCTCCACGGAGGAGGAGCTGCGGGAGGTGGCCGCCGAGCTCCAGGGCACCCTGGAGGACTTCGGCGTGTTCGCGAGCGTCGTCGGCTGGGTGGAGGGTCCCACGGTCACCCTGTTCAAGGTGGATTTGCCCTCGGGCGTGCGCGTGAGCAAGGTGACGAACCTCACCGACGACATCGCGCTGGCCCTGGCGGCTCCCGGCGTGCGCATCTTCGCGCCCATCCCCGGCACCAACTACGTGGGCATCGAGGTGCCCAATCGCGTGCGCCAGATGGTGTATTTGCCCGACGTGCTGGCCGAGGCCGAGCCGGGACCCTTGCAGGTGGCCATCGGCGAGGACGTCGAGGGCCACGCCATCGTGTCCGACCTGGCCAAGATGCCCCACGTGCTCATCGCCGGCACCACCGGCTCGGGCAAGTCGGTGGAAGTGAACTCCATGATCATGTCCATCCTCATGCGGGCCACTCCCGCCGAGGTGCGCTTCATCATGATCGACCCGAAGCGCGTGGAGTTCGCTCCCTACGACGGCATTCCCCATCTGTACGTGCCCGTGGTCACCGAGTGCCGCGAGGCCTCGAGCGCGCTGTCGTGGGCCGTGGCCGAGATGGAGCGCCGCCTGAAGATGTTCTCGAAGTGCGGCGTGCGCAACATCATCTCCTTCAACGAGAAGGCCCGCGCGGCGGCGATGGCTGCCGAGGCGGCCGAGAAGGACGGGGGAGAGGCGCCGGAGAACCCCTACGGCGAGCCCATTCCCTACATCGTCATCGTCATCGACGAGCTGGCCGATCTTATGATGAACGTCGGCAAGGAGGTGGAGTTCTCCATCAGCCGCATCGCCCAGCTGGCGCGCGCAGCGGGCATCCACCTCATCATCGCCACCCAGCGCCCCTCCACCAACGTGGTCACGGGCCTCATCAAGGCGAACATCACCTGCCGCATCGGCCTCACGGTGGCTTCCGGCATCGACTCCCGCGTCATTTTGGACTCCACGGGCGCCGAGAATCTCATCGGCCGGGGCGACCTGCTCATCTCGAAGCCGGAGTACCCCAAGCCGGTGCGCGTCCAGGGCCCCTGGATTCCCGACGAGGAGATCGCTGCGGTAGTGGCCCATCTGAAGGCCCAGGGCGAGCCGGAGTACCATTCCGAGATCCTGAAGACCAATGTGGTGACCCTCGGCGATTCCTCGCCGGCGGGCGAGGGGGGCTCGGAGGCGGACGATCCGCTGCTGTGGGAGGCCGCCGATGTGGTGGTTTCAAGCGATTTGGGCTCCACTTCCAATCTTCAGCGCCGCCTGAAGGTCGGATATGCCCGTGCTGGACGTATAATGGACCAATTGGAAGAAAAGGGCATCGTGGGCCCCGCGAACGGGAGCCGTCCGCGCGAGGTGCTCGTGGATGCCATGGAGCTGGAAACGCTGAAGGCCTTCGAGGCCAACGACGAATAGGGCCTCCGGACGCGGAGGCGCCTGCGTTGCAACGATATAGAGGAGTAAGACCGTGGCGAGACAATCATCCTTCGGGGATACGCTTCGAATGGCGCGCGAGCGCAAGGGACTCGACCTTGCGACGGCGGCCCGCAAGCTGCGCATCCGCCCGGACATCCTGCGCGCCATCGAGGACGGCGACTTCGCCCGCATGCCCCCGCGCGGCTATACCTCGAACATGGTGGGCGCCTACGCGCGGCTGGTGGGCGTGAACCCCACCGAGGCGACGCGCGCCTACCGCGACGAGGCCTATCAGTTCGAGACGGGCCGTCGACCCATGGGTGCTCGCTCCGAGCGCGGCCGCGGCGAGCGGGTGGGGGACTATCCCGAGCCGCGGCGCTCTCCGGGGCGCGCCTCCCGCGACCGCTACGACGACGGCCACGGCCGTCCGCAGCGGCCGAGCCGCAGCGCCGATCGCGGTCGCCGGAGCGGTCCGGCCCCGCAGCCCCAGTACACCAACTTGGTCCAGGGGCGCCAGGCCCCGGGCTTCACGGCCAACTTCGGCTCCATGCTGCCGCTGCTCGTCGTGGGCGCCATCATCCTCATCCTGCTCATCGTGGTGCTGTCCTTCGCCTTCGGCAATAAGAGCGCTCCGGCCGAGGACACGCCCTCCATTCCCATCTCCGGCATGCCGAACCCCGCCGGCACCGATACGGGGTCGGATGCGAACAATCCCACACCGGATGCGCCGGCGGTGCAGCCGGTGGCTCCTACCAGCGCCAAGTTCACCTACAAGATCGCCGATGGCAAGAAGGTGTATATCGAGGTGATCGTAGACGGCAAGACCAAGGAGGCCGACACAGTGACCGGCCCCAAGGAGAACTCCTACGACGTGACCGGCACGCTGAAGTTCGTCGTGTCGGGCGATCCGTCCAGCGTCGACCTTACGGTGGACGGCGAGAAAGTGGAGCCCACCGAGACCAAGGGCGGCGTGTACTCCTACACCGTTGACTTCGCCACGGTGCTGGAGGACTGGCGCCGCGAGAACGGCGTCGGCGGCGGTACCAGCGGGGATGCTGCGGGCGGCGAGCCTGCGGGCCAGAGCGCCGACGGCGCCTCGGACGGGGCGGCGGACGGGTCCTCGCCGGGCTCGTCGCAGGGCTCCGGCTCGGGCGATTCCGGTGGTTCCGACGAGGGCTCCTCGTCGGGAAGCGGTAACTAGAATTTCGGGCAAGCCGGCGCGCTTGCGGTACAGAAAGGGAGTTTCATGGCAAAAGAGTCCAGCTTCGACGTGGTTTCCACGGTGGATATCCAGGAAGTCGACAACGCCTTCCAGCAGGCCAAGAAGGAGATCGCCCAGCGCTACGACTTGAAGGATGCCGGGGCCGAGATCACGCTCGACAAGGGCGCGGGCACGTTGACGGTATCGGCCCCGGCCGATTTCGTGGCCGGCCAGGTCATCGACGTTATCGGCAGCAAGCTCATCAAGCGCGGCGTCGATCTGACGGCCGTGAAGTGGGGCGATGCCATCGCCGCTTCCGGCGGCTCGGTGCGTCGCGTGGCCACGGTGGTCAACGGCATCGACAAGGACACCGCGGGCAAGATCAACAAGGACATCAAGGCCCAGAAGCTGAAGTGCAAGGTGACCATCGAAGGCGACAAGCTGCGCGTCAGCTCGCCGTCGCGCGATACGCTGCAAGAGGTGATCGCCTTTCTGAAGGGCCAGGATTACGGCCAGCCGCTCCAGTACGTGAACTACCGATAGGACCCGGGCATTCATGGGACTTTCTGCTTGCGACGGGCGTGCCGACGGCGTATCGGCACCCCGTATCTCTTTTGTGACCATGGGCTGCGCCAAGAACGAGGTGGACTCGGCGGCCATGGCCCGCGCCCTTTCCGGCGCCGGCTACGCCGTGGTCGAGGACGTGGAGGGCGCCGACGTCATCGTCATCAATACCTGCTCGTTCATCCAGGCGGCCACCGAGGAGAGCCTGGAGGCGATCTTCGAGGCGGCCCGGCTGCCCCGGGTGGCCGCCGGAGACGCCGCCATCGTGGTGGCCGGTTGCATGCCGGCGCGCTACGGTGACGATCTGGCCGACGAGCTGGAGGAGGCCCGGGCCTTCGTTCCCTGCAGCAAGGAAGATGACATCGTGGCCGTCGTGGAGGCCATCGTGGGCCCGGTTCCGGCCGCGGCCGGCGAGACGGCGACGAGCGCCGGCGCGCCTGCCGAGCTGGCGCGGCCCGCGTTCTCCTACGTGAAGATCTCCGATGGCTGCGACCGCTTCTGCTCGTACTGCACCATCCCGCACATTCGCGGGCGCTACCATAGCTTTCCCTACGAGGACATCCGCGCGGCGGTGGCCCGGGAGGTGGCGCAAGGCGCGCGGGAGATCGTGCTCATCGCCCAGGACACGGGCCGCTGGGGCCAGGATCTGCCCGGCGGGCGCGATCTGGCCTGGTTGGTGGATGCCCTGGCCGGGGCGTTCCCGGACACCTGGCTGCGGGTGATGTACGTGCAGCCCGAGGGCGTCACCGACGCGCTGCTGGCTGTGATGGCCGCGCGCGAGAACGTCTGCTCCTACCTGGACATTCCCCTGCAGCATGTGAGCGAGCCCCTGCTGCGCGCCATGAACCGCCCCGGCTCGGCGGAGAAGTTCGCTGCCGCCATCGAACACATCCGCGCCCTGGTGCCGGACATCACCCTGCGCACGACGCTGATCGCGGGATTCCCGGGCGAGACCGAAGGGGAATTCGAGGCTCTGTGCGATTTTGTGGCCGAGGCGCCCTTCGATTACGTGGGCGTGTTCCCCTATTCCCGCGAGGAGGGCACGGCGGCCTACGATCTGCCTGACCAGCTGGACGAGGACGAGAAGGCCGAACGCGCCCAGATCCTGCGGGACGTGGCCGACACGGCCTGCGCTGCCCGGGTGGCCGCGCGCATCGGGCGGTCCTACCGCGTGCTCGTGGAGGGCGCGGAGGAGGACGGCCAGCTCTACGGCCGTGCCCAGTGTCAGGCGCCCGAGGTGGACGGCGTCACGTTCATCGAGGCCGGCGAGATCGGCTCCTTCGTCGACGTGGTGATCACCGATACGCTGCTCTACGAAATGGAAGGCGAGTAACATGACCACCATCCAGCCCACCGCCCCCGAGAAGCTCTGGACGCCGGCGAACATCGTCACCCTGATCCGCATCTGCCTGGTGTCCGTATTCGTGCTGGCCATCGTGAGCCCTTGGCCCGAGTGGATGGGGCTGCCGGACATCACCACGGAGGCCAAGCGGCTCATCGCCGCGGGCATCTTCATCCTCATCTCGTGCACCGACTGGATCGACGGCTATCTGGCCCGCAGCCGGGGCGAGGTGACCGATTTCGGCAAGTTCATGGACCCCTTGGCCGACAAGATCCTCGTGGCCGCGGCGCTGATCGCCCTGGTGGAGCTGAGCGTGCTGCCCGGCTGGCCCGTGCTGATCATCCTGGCCCGTGAGTTCATCGTGTCGGGCATCCGCATGGTGGCGGCCAGCAAGGGCGAGGTCATCGCCGCCAGCTGGTACGGCAAGGCCAAGACGGTGTTCCAGATGATCGCCATCGTGCTGTTCTTGGCGAAGGACTCGCTCGTGTTCAAAACGGCGGCCGGGGCCTTCACCAACCCGCTGTTCGTGTTGTCGTGGCTCGTGATGGTCGTGGCCCTGGTGCTCACGATCATGTCCATGCTGGACTACCTGGTGAAGGCGCGCCATCTGCTGAAGGGTACGCCGAAGGCCAAGCCGGCGCCGTCGGCCGAGGAGCGGCCGACGGAGATCGCGGCTCTGCAGAAGTCCATCGACGCCCAGGCGGCGCTCGTGGTGGCCGCGGCCAGCCGCCGTGGCCTGACCGTGGCCACGGCCGAGAGCCTGACGGGCGGTTTGATCGCGGCGATGCTGACCTCGGTACCGGGTGCCTCGGCGGCGGTTCGCGGCGGTATCGTGAGCTACGTGAACGATGTGAAGGAGAAGGTGCTCGGCGTATCGGGCGATGTGCTGGGCACCCAGGGCGCCGTGGATGAGCTGGTGGCCCTCCAGATGGCCCGCGGCGCGCTGCGCGATATGGGCAGCGACGTGGCGGTGTCGGTGACGGGCATCGCCGGGCCGGCTGGGGCCGAGCCGGGCAAACCCGTGGGCACCGTGTGGATCGGCTGCGCCACGGTACGGGGCACCCACGCGACCCGCTACCAGTTCGAGGGCGGCCGCGAGGCCGTGCGCCTGCAGACCGTGCTGGCGGCCCTCCAGGTGATGGGGGAGGCCCTGGAAGGGTAGGGGATCCAACCTTCGGTTTCAACGGGATGGCGCTGCGGTGCCGACGGCTCTCGGGGGGGGGTCGCTGGATCGGGGCGCCTTTTCTGTGGCGGCGTGCGGTTTGCGCGGAGCCGTCGATTGCCGTGTCTGCGGCTGGCTGGCGGTTGACTGGCGGCTCGCCGACGGGGTCGATGCGGGTTCGGGGCGCCTCCCGGGCGGTCGCGCGACGGCTCGGGAACGGTCGGCGCACGGTGGTTCCCGCGACGGAACTGCGGTTGGGGCCTGCTAAGATCGCCTTGCACCGTCGGGATATCTTGAATTGGCGAAAACGTCTTGACGTGCATACGTTTGTTCGTATAATAGGGAAGAAATAGGCCACTTGTTCGTATGTGCGCCCCAGACAAGGAGACTCCATGAACGAAGATAAAGAGAAAATGCTCAAGCTCACGACCGATCAGATCGAGTCGAAGTTCGGTAAGGGCGCCATCATGACCTTGGGCGAGGGAGGGGCCGATCTGAATATCGGCGTCATCCCCACCGGCTCGCTGCCCCTCGATGCCGCCCTCGGCATCGGAGGCGTGCCGCGAGGGCGCATCATCGAGATCTACGGTCCGGAATCCAGCGGCAAGACCACCTTGGCCCTGCAGATTCTGGCCGAGGCCCAGGCTCTGGGCGGCATTGTGGCCTTTATCGATGCCGAGCACGCCCTCGATCCCGTCTACGCGGCGCGCATCGGCGTCGATATCGACGAGGTGCTCATCTCCCAGCCCGACA
The DNA here is from genome assembly GCF_000422625.1 of Adlercreutzia mucosicola DSM 19490. Taxonomy (GTDB): domain Bacteria; phylum Actinomycetota; class Coriobacteriia; order Coriobacteriales; family Eggerthellaceae; genus Adlercreutzia; species Adlercreutzia mucosicola. The sequence goes on from NZ_AUGK01000004.1 coordinate 171,175, forward strand.
CAGGCGAGCAGGCCCTGGAGATCTGCGACATGCTGGTGCGCAGCGGCGCCATCGACTGCGTGATCGTCGACTCGGTCGCGGCCCTCGTGCCCCGGGCCGAGATCGAGGGCGAGATGGGCGATACCACGGTGGGCCTCCAGGCGCGCCTGATGTCCCAGGCCCTGCGCAAGCTGGCCGGCTCGCTGTCGAAGTCGAACACCACCTGCATCTTCATCAACCAGCTGCGCGAGAAGATCGGCGTGATGTTCGGCAACCCCGAGACCACCACGGGCGGCCGCGCCCTGAAGTTCTTCGCCTCGGTGCGCATCGATATCCGCCGCATCGATTCTATCAAGCTGAACGGTGATGTGGTGGGCAACCGCGTGCGCGCCAAGGTCGTGAAGAACAAGGTGGCCCCGCCCTTCCGCCAGGCCGAATTCGATCTCATGTACGGTGAGGGCATCTCCCGCGAGGGCTGCATCGTGGACATGGCCGTGGAGGCCGGCGTAGTCAAGAAGTCTGGCGCCTGGTACACCTACGGCGAGGAGCGGCTGGGCCAGGGCCGCGAGGCGGCCAAGCAGACGCTGCGCGAGAACCCCGATCTGCGCGACGAACTGGAGCTGAAGGTGCGCGAGGCCTTCGAGATCCCCGTTATTGAGCGCCCCGGCGACGGCGATACTTTCACCCCGGCCCCCAAGGCCACCGGCAAGAAGAAGTAGCCCATGGCCACGAAAGCCGCCATTCTCGCCGACCTGCGGGCCTCTATGGCCGCTATCGAGCGCGGCGAGGGGAGCGGGGCGTTCGTTGCCGACAGCTCTTGCGGCGATCGCCGTGCCGCCCGTGGCGATGCTGAAGACACCGGCGGGACCGCGGGTACTCGCGGCGCGGGCTGCACCGCTGCGCCTGCTGCCATTGGGGCGGCGGGCGGGCAGCGCGCCTCTGATGCAAGTAGTTGCGAGCTTCAGGGCGACAGGCGCGGCGGCGGCGAGAGGACGGGGGAGGCGGCCTTTCGAAAGATCCTGCGGTGGGTCTCCGTGCGGGAACGGTCGAGCGCCTATGTGCGCGAGCGTCTTGCCAAGGATGAGTTTCCCCCTGAGGCCATCGACGAGGCCCTGGATCGCGCGGTGCGCGTGCACGCCGTGGACGATCGCCGCTACAGCGACGCCCTTATCCGCATGAAGCTGGCAGCGGGCAAGGGGCTGCGGGCCGCTGAGGCGGAGATCATCGGGCTCGGCATCGACCCGTCCACTTTGGATGCCTGGCAGGAGCACGCCGAGCGAGGGCGCGATGCCGAGGTGCAGCGCGCCCTCGCGCTGCTGCGCCGGCGGCCGCCCCGGGCCAAGCAGGCTCGGGAGGCGGCCTTTCGCAAACTGGTAGGCCAGGGCTTTTCCACCGATATTGCCTCTTCGGCCGCCCGTTTGTGGTCCGAAGAGCATTTCGCGGACATTGGAACCCTCTAACCCATTAGGGGGTTCTTTTATTGCTCGTATCGGCTATACTGTTCTGCGTGGCTTTATGAGCAATGTACCCCACGGGTATTTGATATAGACAATGGTATAGCATCACTATCCTTGGCTGCATACGCTCGTGCCCGTGCCACGGGCTTTTTTTATGACTACGATTGGGCATACTAGCCCAGATGAAAGGAGGAAATCGCCATGGATCCCCTGATGATTGTCTTGATCATCCTCGGTATTGTCGCCGGCGTTGTCCTCGGTTTCATCGTCAACCGTTTCATTGCGAACTCATCTTCCAAGAGCGCTGCCCGCGAAGCGGCCAGCCTGGTGGAGGATGCCAAGAAGCAAGCAGAGACGCTTCGACGTGAAGCCGCGGTGGAGGCGAAGGACGAGGCCCTGCGCTACAAGCAGGAGATGGAGCAGGAGAACAAGGAGCGCATGAAGGAAGTGCGCTCGGCCGAGTCCCGCATCGCCCAGCGCGAGGAATCGCTGGCCCAGCGCGAGGAGTCCCTCGACCGCCGTGTGGAGTCCCTCGACGCCCGTGAGCATCAGATCTCGTCGCTCCAGGGCCAGGTCGAGCGCCGCGAGCGCGATGTGGAGGACGCCGAGAACGCCATCGAGCGCCATCGCGAGGAGGCCCAGGTGGAGATCAACCAGGCCCTGGAGCGCGCCGCCGGCATGAGCTCCGAAGAGGCCAAGGTTGAACTGCTCGACACCCTGCGCGACGAGGTGACCCGCGAGTCGGCCGTCATCATCCGCGATTCCGAGATGCGCACCAAGGCCGAGGCCGACAAGAAGGCCCGTGAGATCTTGAGCCTTGCCATCCAGCGCGTGGCAGCCGATCACTCCGCCGAATCTACGGTCACTACCATCCACATTCCCTCTGACGATCTGAAGGGCCGCATTATCGGCCGCGAGGGCCGCAACATCCGCTCCTTCGAGCAGCTGACCGGCACCAACCTCATCATCGATGACACCCCCGAGTGCGTGACCATCTCGTGCTTCGACCCGGTGCGCCGCGAGATTGGCCGTGTCACCATGGAGAACCTCATTGCCGACGGGCGCATCCATCCGGCCCGTATCGAGGAGATGTATGAGAAGGCCGTGCGCCTCGTGAACCAGCGCGTGCAGGAAGCCGGCGAGCAGGCCACCTTCGATGCCGGCATTCACGATCTGCATCCCGAGCTGGTGACCACCCTCGGTCGTCTGCGCTACCGCACCTCCTTTGGCCAGAACGTGCTGAACCACTCCCTGGAAGTGGCCTATTTAGCCTCGGTCATGGCCTCTGAGCTGGGGCTTGATCCCATTCCGGTGAAGCGCGCCGGCCTGCTGCACGACTTGGGCAAGGCCGTCACCCACGAGGTGGAGGGCAGCCACGCCGTTATCGGCGCCGATCTAGCCCGCCGTTTCGGTGAGCGTCCCGAGATCGTGCACGCCATCGAGGCCCATCATAACGACATCGAGCCCAATTCCACCATGGATGTGCTCATCCAGGCTGCCGACGCCGTGTCGGCCGCCCGTCCCGGTGCCCGCAAGGAAACTCTCGATGCCTACATCAAGCGCCTCGAGAAGCTGGAAGAGATCGCCAACGCCCATCCGGGTGTCGAGCGCACCTACGCCATCCAGGCTGGTCGCGAGGTTCGCGTCATGGTGGAGCCCGAAGTGGTCGACGAGTCTGCTTCGGTGGTGCTCGCCCACGATATCGCCCAGCAGATCGAGAACGAGATGCAGTATCCGGGCCAGGTGAAGGTCGTGGTCATCCGCGAGAGCCGTGCGGTGGATTACGCGAAATAGTCCATGGACGATCAGTCGCTGACCGAGTTCATAGATTCCGTTTGCGGTGAGAGCCATCTCCGAGTCGAGGCCGACCTCGGAGATGGCTTCGTTCGTTTGCGCAGCTCCGAGGCGGAGCGGCGACAGGCGGCCCAGGATATCCGCTCGAGCGAGGACATCGTCATCGAGCTTCTGCGCAATGCCCGCGATGCCGGTGCTCGCCATATCTTCCTCGCTTCCCAGCGCTACGGCGACCACCGCTGTCTTACCATCATCGACGACGGCGCGGGCATTCCCGCCTCGCAGCACGAGCGTATCTTCGAACCGCGCGTGACCTCGAAGCTGGACACGGCCCACATGGACAAGTGGGGCATGCACGGCCGCGGCATGGCTCTGTACTCTATCTCGGTGAATGCCGAGGAGGCGCGCGTGTACAACGCCGCGCCCGAGAAGGGCACGAGCATCGTGGTGCAGACCGACACCACCGTCCTCGGCGAGAAGACCGACCAATCCACCTTTCCCCATTTTGAGAAGGGAGCCGCTGGCGCGCTCGCCATGCGCGGGCCGAAGAACATCGTGCGCACCGCCGCCGAGTTCGCTCTGGAGCATCGCGGGGAGTGCACGGTCTACGAGGGCACGGCCACCGAGATCGCCGCCACTCTGTACGCCTACGGCGCCGCGACGCTTTCGCCGGCCCTGCGCGCCTTCCAGGGCGATCCTGACGATATTCCGCTGGCGAAGCGGCTGGCCCTGGCGGTGGACGACGGACATCTCAGCCAGCTGGCCGAGACCATGGGGCTTTCGCTCTCACCCCGCTCGGCGCGGCGCATCATGGACGGCACGCTGCGGCCGGTGCCGTCGCTGATGGAGCGCCTGGAGATAGAGGCGCTTCCCTGCGCGGGCGCCGGTCGTTCCAAGGCCAAGCGCCCGGCGCGGGCCGATGGGCGCGGGCTCAAGCTGGCCGACGACGACCTGGCTCTCATTCAAAGCCGTGTGAGCGAGGCTTTCGACGACATCGCCGAGCGCTACTTCCTCGCGGGAGTGGGCCAGCCGGAGATCAGCGTGGGGGCCGATGCGGTGCGCATCACCATTCCCATCGACAAGATGCACTAGGATCGCGTTGGCGGTTGCACCCTAGAAGGCGAACGGATAAAATATTAACGTTTGCATCGGGGGTGGAACGCCCCGCGATTCAGCGCTAAACCTACGACAACCGAAACATAAACCAAGCCAAAACGACAAGGATCAGCGACGTGTCCAGCACCTCAGAACCCAAGCCGACCATCGGCTGCCTCAAGGTTTCCTCGAAGTCTTCCCCCGCTTCTGTGGCCGGCGCCATTGCCGGCATGATCAAGGACGGCTCCTCCGTCGAGATTCAGGCGGTGGGCGCCGGTGCCGTGAACCAAGCGGTGAAGGCCGTGGCCATCTCGCGCGGATTTCTCTCGCCGGTGGGTATCGAGATCTGCTGCATTCCCTCGTTCGCCGATATCGTGATCGATGGCGAGTACCGCACGGCCATTCGCTTCGCGGTGGAGCCGCGCGGCAGCGTTGCGCCGTGTATCGATACGGCGGTTTTGGCGTAATCGAACGGATTTCCCATGACCTCTTGCTTTGAAGGGACCGCCTTCTGCATCCACACGTTCGGATGCCAGATGAACAAGCACGATTCCGAGCGCGTTGCCGGCATGCTGGAGGGCCTCGGCTCGCTGCCGGTCGAGACCATCGAAGAAGCCGATATCGTCGTGTTCATGACCTGTTGCGTGCGCGAGGCGGCCGATACGCGTCTCTACGGCCAAGTGGCCTCGATGAAAAACATTCCCGTGCGCGATGGCTCGCCGTTCTTAAAGCGCTACATCGCGGTGGGCGGCTGCATCGGCCAGCGCGACGGAGAGAAGCTCGTGGAGGCACTGCCCCACCTGGACGTGGTGTTCGGCACCCATAACCTGGCATCTTTGCCGGCCCTGCTGTCCGATGCGGTGCAGCGCCATGGTCATTCGGTCGAGGTGCTCGAGTCGGCCGATACCTTCTCGTCGGCCCTGCCGACGGCCCGCGAGCATTCCTGGGCCGCTTGGTTGCCCATCACCGTGGGCTGCAACAACTTCTGCTCCTACTGCATCGTGCCCTACGTGCGTGGTCGCGAGAAGTCGCGTCCGCTGGAGGACATCATCGAAGAGGCCCAGCGCTACGTGGATGCGGGCGTGAAGGAGATCACTCTGTTGGGACAGAACGTGAACTCCTACGGCCGCGACTTGTACGGTGAGCCGCGCTTCGCCGAGGTGCTCGATGCCATCGACGCTACGGGCATCGAGCGCGTGCGCTTCGCCACGAGCCATCCGAAGGACCTGACCGATGGCGTCATCGAGCGCTTCGGCACACTGCGCTCGCTCATGCCGGCCCTGCATCTGCCGGTACAGTCGGGCTCGAACCGCATCTTGAAGGCCATGAACCGTCGCTACACCCGCGAGCACTACCTCGGCCTCATCGAGAAGCTGCGCGCCGTGGTGCCGGATATCGCCCTGTCCACCGACATCATCGTGGGCTTCCCCGGCGAGACTGAGGAGGACTTCATGGATACCTACCGCCTCGTGGAAGAGGTGGGCTACAGCCAGGTGTTCACCTTCATCTACTCGAAGCGCGAGGGAACGCCCGCAGCGAAGATGGAGGACGACACTCCGCGCGAGGTCATCCAGGAGCGCTTCGACCGTTTGGTGGACCTCGTTCAGCGCAAGGCCTATGAGACGAACCAAGCGGAGCTGGGGCAGGTGGTTCCGGTGCTCATCGAGGGCACGTCCAAGCGCGACAGCACCGTGCTGGCCGGCAAGAGCCCCAAGAACCAGACGGTGCACGGGCCGGTTCCCACGGGACGGGCGGCCGAGCAGCTGGTGGGCACCATCGTGCCCATGCGCATCGACGAGGCCCGCACCTGGTATTTGTCCGGCACGGTCATCGATGGCTAAGGCGCGCCCGGTCATCTGCATCGTGGGTCCGACGGCATCGGGCAAAACCGATGCCGCCCAGCTGGTCGCCCGCGCCCTCGATGGCGAGGTGGTCAGCGCCGATTCCATGCAGATCTACCGGGGTATGGACATCGGCACGGGGAAGCTGCCGGCGGCCGAGCGCATCGTGGCCCATCACGGGTTCGATTTGGTGTCTCCGGGGGAGCCCTATTCCGCCGCTCTGTTCCAAGCCTACGCCCGCGCCGTCTTCGATGACATTGCCGCGCGGGGCAAGCGAGCGGTGCTCTGCGGCGGCACGGGACTCTATGTGCGGGCCGCTATCGACGACTACGAGTTTCCTGCTGGCGAGCAGGTGGAAAACCCTGTGCGTGCCCAGTGGACGGCCTTCGCCGAGCGCGAGGGTGCCCAGGCGCTGTGGGACGAACTGAACCGCCGCGATCCCGAGAGCGCCCGCGAGCTGCATCCGAACAACGTGCGCCGCGTGGTGCGCGCCTTCGAGCTTCTGGCCGAGGGTCGCTCCTATGCCGAGCAGAAGCGGAATCTGGCCTTAATCGGCGAGGCCGTTCCCGCGCTTCAGTTCGGCCTGGCCGTGACTCCCGAGGTATTGAACGCGCGCATCGATGCTCGGGTGGACGCTATGGTCGAGGCCGGTCTGGTGGAGGAGGTGCGCGGGCTTCTGGCCGCGGGCTTCCGCGAGGGCGTGACGGCGCCCCAGGCCATCGGCTACAAGGAGGTTGTCGAGGCTTTGGAGGGACGCTGCACCCTGGACGAGGCCGTGGCCACCATCAAGCAGGCGACGCGCCGCTACGGCAAGCGCCAGCGCACGTGGTTCCGCCGCGACGGGCGCATCCGATGGATCGATGCCGACGCGGGGGACGCCCGGGCCGTGGCCGATGAGATCATCGCCCAGTTGGAAACATTGGCCTAGGCCCCTTCTTGCGAAGAAGGGCGCCTGTGCTATCATAGCAGGGCATTCTTCATTCGCGTCTCAGCGACCGGTAGAGAGGGGAGCGTGTTGTCCGTGCGCTTTGTCGGCTAGCCCATACCCCTGTCGGGCATTTCTCGGCGCCAAGGGCGCCTTTTAGTCGCACACTACGCATAAGGAGCACCCCATGACCGAATATCAATCTGTTATCCAAAAGGGTCCCGTCACGCAGGCGGAAGATCGTCGCGAGCGCGCTGTTATCGTGGGCGTCGATCGCCCGGGGCTCGAATGGCCCCTGGAGTCTTCTTTGGCCGAGCTGGAGCGTCTGGCCGATACGGCCGGAGCCGATGTCGTGGCCTCCACGACCCAGCGACTCGATGCCCCCAATCCCCGCACCTTCGTGGGATCGGGCAAGGCCGTGGAGATCGCCGAGCTGGCCCGCAGCTGCGAGGCGGACCTGGTCATCTTCGACGATGAGCTGACCCCCTCCCAGCAGGCGAATCTCGAGAAGACCATGGACAAGTCCGTGAAGGTCATCGACCGGACGGCTCTCATCCTGGATATCTTCGCCCTGCACGCCACCTCCAAGGAAGGTCGTCTTCAGGTGCGGCTGGCCCAGAACCAGTACCTCTACCCGCGCCTGCGCGGCATGTGGGCGCATTTGGCCTCGAACCGTATGGGCGGCGGCGTGGGATCGCGCTTCGGCGAGGGTGAGAGCCAGCTGGAAGTGGACCGCCGCATGGTGCGCAAGCGCATCACCTCCATTCGCCGCGAACTGGCCCATCTTTCCGAAGTGCGACAGCTGCAGCGAGAGAGCCGCTACGGCAGCGGCATGTTCAAGGTGGCCCTGGCCGGCTACACCAATGCGGGGAAGTCGTCGCTCATCAACCGATTGACCGGGGCCGATGTGCTCAGCTACGACAAACTGTTCGCTACGTTGGACTCCACGACGCGCAAGTTCGAGCTGCCGGAGGGTCGCGAGGTTACCGTGACCGATACCGTCGGCTTCATCCAGAAGCTGCCGACCACGCTTGTGGAGGCGTTCAAGTCCACCCTGGACGAGATTACCGGGGCCGACTTGATTCTGCATGTAGTGGATGCCTCGTCGCCCGAGTTCGAGTCGCAGATCGACGCCGTGTGCGACGTGCTGGACCAGATCGGTGCCGCCTCTATCGGGACGATCGAGGTGTTCAACAAGTGCGATCTTCTTGACGAGGAGATGATGGCGGGGTTGCGCCGCCGCTTCCCGCACGCCCAATTCGTATCAGCGCGCACGGGAGCGGGCGTTGACGAGTTGGTGGGCGCCATTGCCGCCGCGGCCAGTGCGGCCGATGCCAAGCTGGATGTGGTGATTCCCTATCAGCGGGGCGATCTGGTGTCGCTCGCCCATGAGCGCTGCCATATCATCTCCGAGACCCATGAGGCGGACGGCACCCACTTGCAGATGCTCGTCGGTCCGGCCTACGCTTCGACCTTCCAAGTCTTCGCGGTGGAATAGGGAAGGGGACTGTGGCGCCCGTGCGCCACAGCGCTCCGCACGGTTTTGATCCTTATATGAGAGCGGGGCCGGGATATGATTCCCGGCCCCGCTCGATGTCGTCGATAGTAAGTGGCGCTAGAGGCGGCGAAACACGGCGACGACCTTGCCGGCGATGGAACAGTCGCTGACGATGATGGGGTCCATGGAGGAATTCTCCGGCTGCAGGCGGATGTGGTCGCTCTCTTTGTAGAAGCGCTTCACTGTGGCACCGTCGTCCACGATGGCCACGACGATGTCGCCGTTGTTGGCCACGGGCTGCTCTTTCACCACCACGTAATCGCCGTCGTTGATGCCGATTTCAATCATGGAGTCGCCGTGCACGGACAGCATGAAGGAAGGGGCATCGCCCACGATGTCGGTGGGCAGGGTGATGGTGTCGGTGATGTTCTCCTCGGCGAGGATGGGCGCGCCGGCAGCTACATCTCCCACGAGCGGCACGTTGACGAGGTTGCTGTAGGTGGCGGCCACGACCGAGGCCGACGGCACTTCCTCAATGGGGTAGGTCAGGGCGATGGAGCGCGATTTCAGGGGATCGCGCTTGATATAGCCCTTGTCTTCGAGCGCCTTCAAGTGCACGTGCACGGTGGAGGGGGAGGAGAGCCCGAGGGTTTGGCAGACCTCGCGCACCGTGGGACCGTAGCCCTTCTGGCGGATGCACGCTTCGATGCAGTCAAGCACTGCCTGCTGTCGCTTGGTTACCTTCTGTGCCATATCTGCATCCTTTCAAATAGGCGTACATTTGTTTGAAAAATCATTGACATGAACCTTTGTTCGCTCTATTATAACTGCGAACAAAGGTTCTACGCAAGAGGTAGGGAGAGAAAAATGACCAGAATCGAGTTTTCCATCGCCTTCGCTCTCAGTACAGTCGCGTCGTTCGTGATTTTCTTCGCCTAGGCGAAAGGCCATGGTCGCGTTGGCCGCCGTACGCATATCGCGATGGTAGCAATGTTTTGAAGTCGGGGACGGCCGGCCGGTTCCTGGGGTATCATGGGTTATCAACTCACGGTTAGGAGAACTCATGCGCTGTCCATCCTGCGGCTACCCAGAATCGAAAGTGGTCGATTCGCGTTCGGCGGACGAGGGCTCGTCCATTCGCCGCCGCCGGGAATGCCTCGAATGCGGCAACCGGTTCACCACTTACGAGCGCTTGGCCGAGCATCCCATCCTCGTCATCAAGACCGACGGCTCATCGGAGGTGTTCGACCGTCAGAAGCTCATGCGCGGTCTGCTCATCGCCTGCGCGAAGCGCCCGATCACGCCTGAGAAGATCGAGGGCCTTATTGTGAATCTGGAAGCGGAGCTGCGCTCTACCCAGCGCACGGAGATCAAGTCGAAAGACCTCGGCGATATGGTGTTGGCGCGCCTCGCCAAGCTCGATGATGTGGCCTATATCCGCTTCGCCAGCGTTTACAAAGACTTCCAGAGCGTTGAGGAGTTCTCCCAGGCGCTCGGAGAGCTCGGGTAGGGGGATAGACGATGGATGTCGATATCACCCTGCTCGACGAGGCTTTGGAGATGCCGCGCTACGCCCACGAAGGCGATGCGGGCCTCGATCTGCGGGCGACGGTGGGGGGGAGTCTTGCGCCCTTCGAGCGCATGACGGTGCCCTGCGGTTTCGCTCTGGCCCTTCCCGAGGGGCACGCGGGTCTGGTCGTTCCCCGGAGCGGTCTGGCCGCGCATCACGGCATCTCGGTGGTGAACGCACCGGGACTTATCGATGCGGGTTATCGCGGCGAGATCCAGGTGGTGCTCGTGAACCTTGACCCGCATGAGACGTTCGCCTTCGAGCGGGGCGATCGCATCGCCCAGCTGATGGTCGTGGCCACTCCCTCCATTACTTTACATAACACTGACAGCCTTTCCGAGAGCGACCGCGGTGGGCGCGGCTTCGGAAGCAGCGGCGTTCACTGAGAAACGAGATATCCATGGAACAGCAGACACCTTCGAACGATCCTTTGCCGCAACGGCCCGAGGCGCCCGAGCCGCTCCAACCGGGCGCGCCCGAGAATCCGCAGCCGAATCCCGATCAGCGCGCGGCGGATCAGTTCGATCTCATGGAACTGAAATCAGCCCGCACGCTTTCGACGGTGGCCACCATCGCCGGTCCCGTATCGTTCATCATCGGCGGTGTGGCCCTCAGCAGCGTGGCGCTCGTCTGCGCCATTCTGGCGTTCACGAAGACGCGCCGCGTGCTGCGCAAGGGCTCGGGCCCGAACAGCAGTTTCGCCAATATCGTGAAGCAGACGGCCGTCATGGGCATCTTCATCAGCTGCGTGGCCCTCGTACTGAACCTCATCGGACTTATGGCCATGATCCCCATTCTGATGGACGCTATGCGGACAGGCGATTACAGCGCCATCCTCGGCGAGAGCGCCGCGTCTCTGCAGGGCGGCACCGGAGCCCCGTCGGACGGCAACGGCGGCGGCAATCCCTGGGGTTAAGGAAGGAGAAAGGTAGATCTATGAAGAAGTCTGATAATATGGGAAGGGGTAAATAGAGGTAAACGGCTGCATATCATCGGCGAAAGGCGCGATAAGATATATTATGTTCAGCCGTGCATTTCCCCATCAAATTCCGCAACGGGCAAGGTCTGTCATATAGGCCTTGACCAGATTCACGTGGGAACTCACATAATCCACGTATTCGGGACGGAACTCAACCAACACCGACATGAGCGCCGCGAAGTTGGTGATGCTCAACTCATTGATAAGATCGTACACGTCGCGGAAGTCGATGTTGTACACATTAGATATGTTAACACGGAAACCAGCCATATGCGAAACCTCGTCCTGCTCGTAGCGGGCCTTGCCAGGCTGGTCGTAGTGGAGCAGATAGCGGTACGCGCCCACTTTGTTGGGGACGGGCTTCACGAAGGCAACGCCGAAATCGGACGGGATGGCATCCAGGGCCGATGACGCGACAACGGGGCTTCCGAACTCCACCATGCAGTGTATATGGGGCTTCTTCGGCACCTCGGTACCGTCCTCCTCGATCTTCAAATCTCGATCATGGACGATGTAGCACCCAGGGAGCATGAGACCGTGCAACTGATCGGCCCAATCGTCGGGAAGATTCTCGATCAGCTGCACGAACCACCAGCAGCGGGACTTCTTAACGGCGGCCATATAGTAAATCCTCTCTCTTTGGAACACGGAACACGCCTCCTATATCAAGTAGGGAGGCGCGTCCCCTCGGGCAAAAAACGCAGTGAAGGGGAGGGGGGACCTCCCCTGGGAAGCGGCAGAGGGCCGCGAAAGAGCCCAGGATGCGCGGGGACGGGGGAAGGGCGCAGTGATGGGGCGCGAGCGCCCCATACCCCGTCTACGGCGCGAGAGCGCGGAGCGGGTGCCAGACGGGCCGCGCCGCGCGGGGACCCCGAGCCCCGCGCATCACGCCCCGCCTGGCACCTGCTCGAAGCGGTTATAGCTGTCGTAGACGCGAAAATAGGCGCGACGGGGGAGCAGCCAGGACATGCCGACGCGCTCCCGAAGGCCGTAGTAGTAGCTGACCGCCGCGAAAGCCTTGCCAGCGAAAAGGGCCGAGAGCACCAGGCCCAGAAAACCGAAGTTGGAAAGACGGCGGTGGTTAACCTCGATCTCGATGAGCGAGCGAATCTGCCTGTCGAGCATCCTATCGAACTGCGCGATAAGGACGATCTTGTAGCCGTAATGGCGGTGCTGGCTGAAGAACTCTATCCAGTCCATGCGCCGCTGGGAAGCGCCCCGGTCCTGCCACGTGCGGGAGTTGAACACCAGCTGGGCCTCATCGATAACGAGCAGGATAGAATCCTCGCGGACGGGGCGGCCCGCAAAGTGCTGCCGCGAGTACGTATAGAGGAACTCGGGCGTGAGATCGGAGTTGGGGCGGTAGCTGAACAGGCTGGCGTAGTTGCGAAGCTTGGAATTGACATCGAAATTGCAAACGACGGGACGGCGCTTGTACAGAAGGGCATCGCGGATATCGCGGGCGACGTGAAGGCTCTTACCGCTGCCAGGGGTGCCACTGTAAAGGTAGATCATATCAACTCCTTAAAACACGAACAAAAATTCGCGTTGGATGGATCCAAAGCGAAAGCAATACCGCATCCGCTACTTTCCTACGATCTCAAGAATACGGACGATAAGAAGGACGGCGTTAACCAAGATGAGCAAGCCGACCCACCAAGAAATTATGGTGATCATATCGCCGATGGGGACGAACCAGTTGAGCGCCGCCATGGCATCCAGAACGGGCTGGGGCATCTGCAAGGGGAGATCAGCCAGGGACACGGTGGGAAGCAATCCGAGGACAAGAAGGACAATGCCCAGAGCGCCGCCGAAGATGAAATCAAGAATGCCAGAGATCATGAGACCGCCCCCGTATAAATGAACCTCCGCGAGGAAACGACCAGGCCGAAAACGAGCAGGAAGCGACAGGCCCAGCCCAGGATATCGACAAAGCCCTGAGCGAAGGCCAGATCAACGTGCATGGTCTCGCCGCCGATGACGAAATCGAACTCGGGCGCGGCGGGGTCGGACTCGACAAGGCCCAGAAGCTGCTTCACGACAAAGGGGATGCAGAATGGGAAGGCATCCTGGGCGGACGCCTGAACCTCGCCGAGCAGCGCAGCAGAAGCCATATCGTCCAAGTCGCCGAGAATGGTATCGATAATGTCCTTCGTGCCAGCTAGCAGCAGGAGACTCTTTATATCGTCCAAACGCGACTCAACGCCCGACATATCCACAGTAACGTTAGCGTCAAAATGCAAATCATCCAGCTTAGACAAAATGCCATCGAGGGTATTTTTTGCTGCAAGCAAATTAACAGAAATAGTAGAGACAGTATTTTGACTGATAAGATTATCCTTGACCAACCCGAGACCGTCTATAACCCTCAAAATGTTATTCGAAATGGTAGAAAGAGTATTCTGACTGACGGCATTAGCGTTAACCGCATCAACAACAGAGGAAAGGCCAGAAATGACCTTAAGGAGATTCACGGAAATAGTGGAAACCGTATTCTGAGAGACGGAGTTGGAAACAACAGCGTCCTTAACCGATGTAAGACCAGAAATGACCTTAAGGAGATTCTCGGAAATAGTGATAATGACAGACGGAGAAACAATACGGTTATAAATGGAGGAGGAATTAGAGTAAAGGCCACTTAGCCAGCCAGCAGGGGAGTTCTTATAAAGAATGGCGGTAGTACCAGAGCCATACCCCCAGCCCCATTGCGAAGTGAGAATATCAGCAATATCGGTATTGTTGGCAATTTTACCGCGACCAGACCCAGTACCGAAAGCGCCGCCAAAACCAGGGCCATCAGAGCCGAAGCCGCCACCAAAACCAGCCAAAAGCATAATGCCAGAATCAGCAGGGGAAATAAGATCAGGAAAATATCCGCCTTGATAAGATAAGTCTAGAGAGTCAGAAAGGGAAGGCTCAACGTACCCCCAACCAGAACTATATGCGTCCTCTGCAGAACCATCCAGGCCAGAATCAGCAGGACCGCCAGAATCAGGAGAAGAACCAGAAGGAACTTCCCGAATATCTTCCGCTTCGGTTTCTCCCGCTGCTGCTCCTTCTCCAGCTTCGTAATCAGCCGCTGATTGCGCTGAACCCTCTTCGAGTTCATCTCCGCTTCCAGCTGCTCTATCGTCTTGCTGGCCATCCACGACCACCTCCGCGCCATCGTCCGCATAGGCAAGAGTATAGCACGGCAGGCACGAGGAGAGGGCCAGCAGGGCCGACAAGGCGAGGGAGAGAGCACGAGAGCGAGTAAACATGGAAATCACCTCCTTAAAGAAAGGGGAGGGCCGAAGCCCTCCCCAGCCCGAGTCAGCAGCGAAGAAAGAACTACTTCGCGAAGCGCTTGACAAGGCGCCAAACGGCGGTGATCACGATGAAGATAGCAGCCACCGACAGCATGGCGGGAAGATTCGCGCCAACGGCGGTCTGGATGTTGGTGGACAGGCTCGTGATGGCCGTGCCCAGGGCGGTGGTGATAGTCTCCATTTTGAAACTCCTTTCTATCGACTGAACAGAGACAAGAGCAAGCCGAACAGCTTGCCGACGGCAAAACCCAGCAGCCCGAGGAAAGCGGCCAGGAGAAACCCAGAGGGGACGGCGGCGAAGAGCGACGCCATGAAATCGGCGAAGCCCTCAACCTGGTAGGACGCGAGAACATCCATCAGAGAAGCACCGCCAGGAACGCGAGCGCGAGAACCCCGGTAAGAACCTTGGGCGGGACGCGCAGCAGGAGCGGGCGGCGGCCCCAATCGTCAGACCAACGATCACGCGCCCAGCGGAAGAAGACGGTAAGGGCCTGGTAGACGCAGACGGCATAGGCGACCACACCGAGGAGCGAGAGGACGAACAGGACATTGAAAACGAAATCCACGGTTACCTCCAATGCTTAAAGAACGCTAGGAAGAGATTGACGCCGACGTTGAGGAGCAGGGCGACGAGGATAAAGGCCGAGACAGCGACCTGCATATACTGCATGCCCATGAGATCGGCAAAAAAGGTCTGGGGAACCTCAACGGACGTATGAACCTCGGTCACCCAGTCAGCGGAATCGGCTTCTGCAGAAAGGGCCTGGGCCTCGTCATCGGCAGGGTTAGGCACCTCGGCGGGCTGGTTCTGCAGAAGCTCAAGCTGCTTGGAACCAAGATCGCGCAGCTGGGCCACGTCCTGGCCGATGGAGTCAAGAGCACGGTAAGCGTCGAGGGCGAGGTTTACAGCGGTCTGCTCATCCATCAGACCACCTCACGGAAGCACGGGAACAACAGATTGAAGTAGGCAATAGCAGAATCGAAATCGGAAAAAAACTTGTCCCAGACAACATAGCCGTCAGGGGCTACCAGAACGCCCCAAACATTGCCGCCAGGGCACCCCTCGAAAAGCGCCGTCCAACCAAAGTCATCCACGAAATGGCGATACATCTAGGCCACCTCCATACCGACACGCTGAGGGACGGCAGGGCGGGGCCGAGGAGGAGCGCCGTACATTTCCTCGTAACGGCCCTCGTCCTCGTAGTCGATAAGCCCGTGACGCTCTGGGCCGTACTCTGCAATGTCGAACATGTCCACCATGTCGGCCAGCTGGGCGACAATAAGACGGATGAAGAAACGGGCTTCGGGATGGTCTTGGAACGCGAGAACGACATTGCCGTTCCAGCGGTTCATCGACACATGGAACAACTCGCCGTAGGGGATGGCGACCAGCTGGGCCACGTCATCGACGTGCTCAAGCGGAAAAACAATGTGCTTGTTCGGTGCCATAGCGACCTCCTTTCAGAATGGCAGATGTTATGTAAACCTGCGAGCCTAGAGGAAGTTATAGCCGCGATAGGCAAGCTTGGTGAACTTCTCGCCAGCGATCACATCGAAGGAGAGTTCGCAATGAACCTGTTCCTCGGGCAGCGCGTCGGCATCGGTCGGAACGGAAACCTTGAAAATCTTGCGGCTGTCCAGATCGTAGAACCGCGCCTTGTGGTAGCTGATCTTCTCGCCGCGATCATTGACAAAATCGCCCTTCTGCTCGTCCAGCAGATAACCTTTGCATTGCGTAAGCATAATCCGAACTCCTTTCGGGTAAAATGATCGGGACATATGAGAGCCCCGCTTGAGAGAAAGATAGATCTATGAAGAAGTCTGATAATATGGGTTATGTAAAGTCACAAAGACGATACCATACCAAGGGGGTTTTAATCTCTCTTCTGGTGGTACTGGCCCTTATGGGTAGTTTGGCGATGCTCAGCGGCTGCTCGGGTCAGAAGAGCGACGATCAGATTATTCGCGACTCACTTACCTCCGAGTTGGACAGCATCAAGAACCTCGATGAGAACTTCGTCAACGAGCTTTCCGAGTCTATCGACATGAGCCAGCTGTCGGTCTACGGTATCGACGGCGTGAAGTTCATGAAGGCCTATCTTGACGGCTTCGACTACACCATCGACAGCGTGAACGTCGAGGGCGACACGGCTCAGGCCCAGATCACGCTCACCTGCAAGAGCTACACGGCCTACCTGCAGGCCCTGCGCGATGCCGTGAACCTGCGCATCGCCAATCCCGACGAGCTGGCGGGCAAATCCAACGACGACATCAACAAGGAGATCGGCGACATCGTCATCGGCTCGCTCGACGGTGTCGGCCTGGCGGCCACGCAGCCGGTGACCATCACCTATACGCGCGACGGCGAGGAATGGAAGCCGGCGTCGTCCACGTCCGGCGATATCGCAGCGGCGCTCATCACCAACTAGAGCCGACCTGCGGCCCGAGTTGCTTCCCGAAGGCGCTTGGTTGCCAAGCGCCTTCTTCTATAATGGACTCAGCCAATAAGTCGCGCCCGTGTCGGACGCTCCGACCGTCCTTTCGCTAAGGAATGAAAACGAACATGAGTACGAATATGGAAAATGAGAAGAGGGGAGCGTTCACTCCCCTCTCGCCGCGTCTGGCCCTGCAGCTGGCCGCCCCCCATACCTGGCCCGCCTCCATCATGCCCGTGCTGATCGCGACGGGGTGCGCTGCGGCAACGACCGGTCGCCTCTCCCCGTTCATGACCATAGTGCTGCTGGTCATCTGTGTCCTCATGCAGGCGTCGGTGAACACATTCAACGACTACTTCGACTACGTGAAGGGCACTGACTCGGCCGATGACAATGTGGAGGTCGCCGATGCTGTGCTGATCTACAATGCGGTGAATCCCCGTTCGGTGCTCGCTTTGGCCATCGGTTTTCTCGCGACGGCCTTTCTCGCGGGCATCTACGTCATGTACTATGCCGGCCTCATCCCGCTGGTCATTGCCGCGGTGGGTGCGGTGATCGTGGTGGCCTATTCGGGAGGCAAGACGCCCATCTCCTATCTGCCCATCGGCGAGGCCGTCAGTGGCTTGGTCATGGGCGGTCTTATCCCCTTGGCCTGCTATCAGGTGCTGACGGGGCGCCTCGAATTCATGATGCTGGTGTGGGCGATCCCTGCGATCATCGGCGTGGGACTCATTATGATGACCAACAACACCTGCGACATCGAGAAGGATATCGCCGCCGGCCGCCGCACCCTGCCCGTGCTGCTCGGGCGCGAGCGGGCGCGTGCCGTCTATCACGGGCTCCTCGTCGCCTGGGTGGTCGCCGTGGTGCTTATCGTGCGCCTGTGGTTTGTGAACGGTTTCGTGGTGATGCCGTTCATGGTCTTGGCCACCTATCCCCTGCTGGCGGCGCTGTGGAAGAGCCCCCTTGCTCCTCCGTCGCGCATCGGGGCCATGGGACAGATCGGCAGCATCAACGTGGCCTTGGGTGCGTTTTACGCCGCAGCTCTTATGCTGTAGGGAATGGGAAGGACACGCTGGCTCGGTCGGTTGTTGCGGGCGGGCCTGAAGCCCGCCCCTACGGAGATGCCGGCGAGTGCGCGGTTGCCTGGCTGAAGCCCGTCCCGACGGGGCGTTTTCAATGGCTTCTTACCGCCACTGGATTTGGATGGGATCGGGGAAGCAGGACTTCAGCTGACCTGCGGAGAACAGGGGCAGCAGCTCTTCGGGGGTGACGGGGTCGGCGCTGGGTGCCAGGCCGGTGAGGCCCGCGATATGGCCGATGATGGCCGCCGGGGTCTTGAAGCGGACGAGCAGCTCGTCGAGGGCCGCGTCGCGATCGCGCTTCGACAGGCGGCGGTCGCGCTCCCCTACGATCAGCGGCACATGGGCGTAGACGGCCCCGGGCAGGCCGAGCAGTTCCTGCAGGTAGATCTGCTGCGGGGTGGAGCAGAGCAGGTCCATGCCCCGAACCACGGAGTTCACGCCCTGCTCGGCATCGTCTACCACCACGGCCAGCTGGTAGGCGAAGGCGCCGTCGGAGCGGCGGACGAGGAAGTCGCCGCAATCGCGGGCCAGATTCTGGGTGTAGGGCCCCTGCACCAGGTCGTCCAAGCCGTAGACGCGATCGGGCACGATGAGACGCTCGGCCGGCACGCGTCCCGTCGCCGCAGCCCGCGCACTGCGTTCATCGGCGCTGAGGGAGCGGCAAGTGCCCGGATAGACCGGTTTCTCGCCGCGATGAGGTGCCGAGGCTGCATGGAGGTCGGCCCGGGTGCAGAAGCAGGGATACACCAGGTTGCGGCCAGCGAGGGCATCGAAGGCCGCTCGGTAGGCCTCGTCGCGATCGTGCTGGAAGTAGGGGCCCTCGTCCCAGGTCAGCCCCAGGGCCTCGAAATCGTGCTGCACGTCGCTGACGAAACGGGGCTTCGACCGCTCCCGATCCAGATCCTCTACGCGCAGCACCATCCGTCCGCCCTGGGACTTCGCCACGAGCCACGCCACCAGAGCCGCGAAGATGTTCCCCGCGTGCATACGCCCGGTCGGCGACGGGGCGAAGCGCCCGACCACGGGCGTCGGCGACGGCGCGCTTGAGCTCACGACTTCCCCACCTTTCTCCTAGCGGCTCGCAAAAGGACCGCGGTGCCTCCGAAGAAGCAGCCGCGGTCCTTTTGCCTACTTGGCGCGCTGGTCGTCCACGTGCTTGGCCTTGCCGATGGCGCGCTCGATGCCGCCGGGCTCCACGAGGCGCACCGTGGGCGCCACGAGCAGCGTGCTCTTCAGCTTCTCGGCGATCTTCCCGCGCAGGGCCTCCATAGAGGCCATGGAATCGGAGAAGGCCTCGGGGCGCAGCTCGGTCTCCACGATGAGCTCGTCCATGCCGCGATTAGTGCGCACGATGATGTGATAGTGCGGCGTCACCTCATCGATGCCCGTGAGCACGTCCTCGATCTGGGACGGGAACACGTTGGTGCCGCGAATGATGAGCATATCGTCGGAACGGGAGCGCACCTTGTCCATGCGCGCCAGGGTGCGCCCGCAGGCGCAGGGCTCGGTGTGCACGGCCGTCAGATCGTGGGTGCGGTAGCGCAGCACGGGAATGCCCTGCTTGCCCAGGGGCGTCAGCACCAGCTCGCCCATCTCCCCCTCGCCCACCGGCTCGCCGGTCTCAGGATCGATGACCTCCCACAGGAAGTGGTCCTCGGCGATGTGCTGCTGGAAGCGCTCGGCCAAACACTCGCCGGACACGCCCGGCCCCATGACCTCGGTGAGGCCGTAGTTATCGGTGCACACGATGTGCATGCGGCGCTCGATCTCGGCCTTCAAGCCCGGCGGGCAGGGCTCGCCGCCGAACAGGCCCACGCGCAGCGGCGACGCCTCCCAGTCGTAGCCCATCTTCTCCCCCACTTCGCAGATGTGCATGGCGTAGGAGGGCGTGGCCACGAGCACGGTGGTGCCGTAGTCCTCGATCATCTGGATATGGCGCTCGGTGTTGCCCGAGCCGGCGGGGATCATGGCGCATCCGAGGCGCTGCAGGCCGTAGTGCAGCCCGAAGCCGCCGGTGAACATGCCATAGCCGAAGGCCATCTGGGCACGATCGCCGGGCACGACGCCGGCCATCTGCACGAGGCGGGCGATGCACTCGCTCCATATATCCATATCGTCGTCGGTGTAGCCCACCACCACCGGCTTGCCCGTGGTGCCCGAGGAGGAGTGCAGCTCGCGGATCTCGTCCAGGGGCACGGCGAACAGGCCGAAGGGGAAGGTGTCGCGCAGGACGGCCTTATCGGTGAAGGGCAGCTTGCGCACGTCGGCCAAGGTCTGGATGTCGGCGGGCGCCACCCCCATCTCGTCCATCTTGGCACGGTAGTAGGGCACGCGCTCGTAGGCGTAGGCCACGGTGTCCTTGAGCTTCGCCAGCTGCACGGCCTCGATCTGCTCGCGCGGGGCGCACTCGATATCGGGCTTGTAGATGGGCAGCGCGTCGAAGCGCCCCTCGGCGGCGGCGCGCAGGGCGCCCCCCTTCTCGGTCACGTTGATGGCGGGAGCGCTCACTTGACGGCCTCCTTCTCGCTGCGATCGGCCACGAAGCGGGCGATATCGTCTTGGCTGATCATCACCACCGGCTCGCCGGAGAGGAGCTCGAAGGCGCGCTTTGTGTCGGTGGTGGACAGCACGATGTAGGTGGAGATCATGGAATAGCTGTACACGACGTTGATGTCGCAGCGGGCGAGCACGCCCATGACGCGTGACAGCTCGCCGGGCGTATCTTCCAACTTCAGGCAGAGCACCGGGGTGATCACGCAGGCGCAGCCGGCCTCCTGCAGGGCTGCAAGGGCCGCTTCGGGCTTGTCCACCACGAAGCGCAGGATGCCGTACTCGCCGGTGTCGGCCGCCGAGAAGCCGCGCACGCTGACGCCGGCGGCCTCGAACAGGTCGAGCACGCGGCCCATGTGGCCGGGCTTGCTGTTGGCGAAAACGCTGATTTGGGAAACGGTCATGATCTCAGGCCTCCTGATTCGCAACGAGGTCGCGGCCGGCGCGCAGGGCGGCCAGGTTCGCCTCCACGGTATGGGCGGGCACGCGGGCGGCCACGGCGCGCTCCCATACCTCGGCGGGGATGTCGAGCCGTGCGGTGAGCGCGCCCACGAGCACTACGTTGGCGCACTTGGCATTGCCGAGCCCGCGGGCGATGGCATCGGCGGGCACGAGCAGGGCGCCAGCGCGGGAAAGCTGGCCCCGGGCGTCGGCGGGCATCGAGGCGGCGCCGATGAGCACGGGCAAGGGCTTGATGGCCTCGTCGTTCACGATGAGCGCGCCGCCCTGGGCCAGCTGGGGCAGATTGCGCAGGGCCTCGGTGGTCTCGAAGGCCACGATGATGTCGGCGCAGCCCGGATCGGACACCATGGACTGCACCGCTTCCCCGATGCGCACCACGGTGGTCACGGCGCCGCCGCGCTGGGCCATGCCGTGAATCTCGGACACCTTCACATCCAGCCCGGCTTCCATGCAGCCGAAGGCCAGAAGATCGGCGGCGAGGATCGTGCCCTGGCCGCCCACGCCGCACAGAAGCACGGTTTTCGTCTGTTCCATGATGATCCTCCCCTATTCCGGAACGATGGCGTTGAAACGGCAGTACTGCACGCACTGGCCGCAGCCGATGCACAGGCCGGCGTCGATGAGGGCCACGCCCGACTCGTCGCGAGCGATGGCCGGGCAGCCCAAGGTGGCGCAGGAGCCGCAGGCGGTGCAGGAGGCGTTTACCCAGAAGGGCTTGGCCGGCTTGCGCTCCAGCAGCACGCAGGGCGAGCGGAACACGATGACGGAGATGTCGTCGATGGCCGTCGCCTCCTTCAGGGCGCTGCGCACGGCGGCCATATCGTTGGGATCCACCACGCGCACGTCCTCCACGCCGCAGGCCGCCACCACGGCCTCGATGTTCAGCTCGCGGCTGGGTCGGTTCTGCAGGGTGACGCCGTTGAAGGGGTTGCCCTGGCGGCCGGTCATGGCCGTGGTGCGGTTGTCCAGCACGCACACGGTGCCCGCGCCGCGGTTGTACACCGTGGAGATGAGCGATGAGAGCCCCGAGTGGGCGAAGGTGGAGTCGCCGATGACCGCCACCACGGGCTTGTGCTCGGTGTGGCCTAAGGCCAGTTCGAAGCCGTGGGCCATGGACACCGAGGCCCCCATGTCAACCGTGGTGTCCATGGCGGACAGCGGTGGCAGGGCGCCTAAGGTGTAGCAGCCGATGTCACCGGTGACGATGGCCTTCATGCGGGCGAGCTCCTTGAACACGATGCGGTGAGGGCATCCCGGGCAGAGCGCCGGCGGACGGCTGGGCAGGCCCTCCACGGCCGGGGCGTGGGGCGGCTCGGCGATGCCGAAGGCGGCGCGCACGAGCCCGGGCGACAGCTCGCCGGCCCGCGGCAGCGGCGCGGGCGGCTCGCTCACGGCAACGCCGCAGGCGCGCACAGCGTCAGCCAAATACTCCGAGCCCTCTTCCACCACGTAGAGGCGATCCACCGAGGCAGCGAAGTCGCGCAGCAGGTTCGCGGGCACAGGCCAGGTGACCCCCAGCTTCAGCACCGAGGCCTCGGGTAGCGCCTCGATCACGTGCTGGTAGGTCGCGCCGGCGCAGACGACGCCCACTGCGCTGCCGCGGCGGACGACCTCGTTGTAGGGGCAGGTCTCTACCCATGCGCGCAGCGCGTCGACGCGATTCAGCTGCACCTGTCGACGGGGCTTGGCGAAGGCGGGCATCATCACCCACTTGCCCGGGTCCTTCTCGTAGGGACGCAGCGGGTGCTCGGCGCGCGCGCCGCAGGTCACGGGCGTCTTCGTATGGGAGATGCGCACGCTGGAGCGCAGCATCACCGGCACGTCGAACTGCTCGGAGATCGCGAAGGCGTCGCGGGCGAAGCGCAGGGCCTCGGCGGAATCGGCCGGATCCATGCACGGGATGGCGGCGGCTTGGGCGTAGTAGTGGGAGTCCTGCTCGTTCTGGGACGAGTACATGCCCGGATCGTCTGCAGCCAGGATGACGAAGCCGCCCCCCACGCCCGTGTAGGCGGCCGTGAACAGCGGGTCGGCCGCCACGTTCACGCCCACGTGCTTCATGGTGGCCAGCACCCGCGCGCCGGCGGCCGAGGCGCCGATGCCCACTTCCACGGCCACCTTCTCGTTGATGCACCACTCGGCGTAGACTCCCTCTTTCCGAGCGAAGGCCTCCAGCGTTTCCGTGGAGGGCGTGCCCGGGTAGGCCACGCCGATGGTGCAGCCGGCCTCCCAGGCGCCCTGGGCGATGGCCTCGTTTCCCGACATCAGTTCCATAAGATACTCTCTCCTCTCATCCCCTGCCGTTTCCCCCGATGGTCGGCCCCGCGCCTCTGGCGCCGACCGCAGCGAGCTGTGCCCTAGTGCTCCTCGTAGCGCATGCAGAAAGTGCCGATCTGGATCATGTCGCCGGGACGCAGGGCCTTGGCCTCGACGGTGTCGTTGTTCACCCACACGCCGTTGAACGAGTTCGCGTCGCGGATGACGTAGCAGCCGGCCTCCGGCTCGATGGTGGCGTGCATGCGCGAGACGGTCATATCGTTCAGGAAGATGGAGCACTGGGGACTGCGACCCACGCTGAGGGGCTCGCTGCCCAGCTCGAAGGTGATGCCCACCTGGGGCCCTCGCACCACGTTCAGCGAGGCGCGCACGGCGTTGCCCTCGGGGGCGGCAGGCGCTGGGCCGTCCATGGTCAGCGGCTTGAAGGCCTGAGTCGTTCCCAGCAGCTTGAATCCGCAGGTGGGACAAGCGGTATCGCCGGGGGCGACGGGGTGGGAGCAAACGGGACACGTATCGCTCATGTTATTCCTCCTTGGAATCGTCGGAGGACGAATCGCCCTCGCTTAAGGGCGCCTCGCCGGCGGCGATGGCCCGAATATCGTCGATGTTCTGATCGGTGGCGGCCTTGCTGTAGATAAGCGGCGTCTCGTTGACGAGCACCGGCTCGGCTACGAGCTCGGTGCCGCCGAAGCCGGCCCAGAGGCGGTCCCACCAAAAGCCGATGGACTGGAGCAGATCCGGCGCCGGAGAGTCTTCTGTGGCCACCAGGTCTTGGGAGGCGATCAGCTGGTTGCCCTGGTAGAAGTTCAGGGTGCCCACCACATCCCCTGCGGCCACGGCCCCGGGCAGGTCGCGGGTGACAAGCTCTTGGCTCACGTTGCCCTCGGGCGCGAACACCTCCACAGTGGCGCTCGGATCGGCCAGGGTGGCCTTCACGCACTTGTCGGGCCAGGCGGTCTGGGGCACCTCGGCGATAAGCGGCACCTCGGTGGCCGCGCCGTCCTTGTCCATGGAGACCGTCTGGGGACTGTGGGCCAGGGCATAGGTCATGCGATTGTCGTACACCCAGTTCAGCAGCGCCTTCGTGTCCTCGAAGCGGGCGCTTTCCGACGGCGTGCCCAGCACGATGGCGTACAAGTCGCCCTCGCCCCGGTTACAGGCGCCGGCGAAGGCGTAGCCGGCCGTGTCGGTGAAGCCGGTCTTGATGCCACAGGCACCCTCGTAGCTGTCGAGCAGAAGGTCGCTCGAGGTGAGGTCGATGATGTGGGTGGCCCCGTCGGGCTTGGTGACGGTCAGCTGGGCGGTGGGCATGGCCACGATAGCGCGGAACGTCTCGTTCTTCATGGCGTAGGCGCACATGACGGCCACATCGCGGGCCGTGGAGTACATCTCGTTGTCGAACTCGCCCACATCCAGGCCGTGGGGGTTCGAGAACAGCGTGCTGGTCATGCCGAGCTCGGCCGCCTTGGCATTCATGGCGGCCACGAAGGCCTCGTTGGGGTCCTGCCCCTCGGCGGCCAGGGTGGCTCCCACGGTCTCGGCGATGGCGATGGCCGCATCGTTGCCCGAGGGCACCATGAGGCCCGTGAGCGCCGCCTGCAGCGACAGCTTGTCGCCCACGGCCAGCTCGGCCGACGATTCGCCCACGGTGCCCGCGGCCTCGCTCACGGTGACCGTGGTGTCCAGGGGCATCCCGGAGTCCAGGGCCACGATGGCGGTCATCACCTTGGTGATGGAGGCGATGTGGGTCTGCGTGTCGGCATCGCGCGAGAAGTATACGGTGCCGTCGGCCCCGACGACGATGGCGTACTTCGCGGTGACGTTCGGACAGGCCACGGCGGGAAGCCCCCGCTCGGCCACGGTGGTGCCCAGCAGCTGGTCGGTGCCGCGTACCTCGGCCAGGGCCGGTGCGGGCGCGAAGATACCGCCGGCCAGAACAGCGGCCAGCAAACAGGCGAGCGCCCGTCTGGTCAGACAGGCGCGTCGGCTGCGGGATTGAGCGGTATGCGGATGTTTAGCTCGGATCAACAACATAAACCTCTTCGGGAGAAAGGATCTTGAAACCGGCCTCGGCCAGAGCGGCCTCGGCTCCCTCGCCGGCGATCTTCAGCACATCGATGGCTGCGCCGGCGGCGGTGGAGAAGCAATAACCGTACTCGATGTTCATGGACGCCTCGTTGCAGAACTCCAGAAGCGAGGCCAAGGTGCCGGGCTCGTCGGCCACCGACACGGCGATGACCGGGGTGACCGTGGCGCGGAAGTTCGCCTCGGCGAGCACGGCCGCGGCGCGCCTTGGGGTGTCGCAGAAGATGCGCACGATGCCGAAGTCGGCGGTGTCGGCCACGAACAGGGCCTGCATGTTGATGCCCGCCTCGGAAAGGGTGCGGCAGGCGGCCGCCAGGCGGCCCTTCTCGTTGGTGAGGAATACCGTCAGCTGCGAGATCATTAGTTCGTCTCCCCTCTCAGGTCGATGACGCGCTTGGCCTTGCCCTCCGAGCGCGCGATGGTCTTGGGCTCCACGAATTTGATGTCGACGGCCACCTGCAGGTTGCTCTTGAGCGCGGCGGCCAGACGGCTGCGCAGATCCTCCAGGGCGCGCACCTCGTCGATGGGGAAATCGGGCTCGGTCTCCACCTGCAGCTCCACGTGATCGAGCGGGCCCTGCATGGTGAGGATGATCTGGTACTGGGTGGCGATTTCGGGGAACTCGGTGATGACCTGCTCGATCTGGGACGGGAACACGTTCACGCCGCGGATGATGAGCATGTCGTCGGTGCGGCCCAGCAGGCGACCGATCTTGCGGTGGGTGCGCCCGCAGGCGCACATCTCGGCGTGGATGGTGGTGACGTCGCGGGTGCGGTAGCGGATCATCGGCGAGCACTCGCGGGTGAGCGTGGTGATGACGAGCTCGCCCACTTCCCCGTCGGGCAGCACTTCCAAGGTATCGGGATCGATGATCTCGCAGTAGAACTGATCCTCGGCGATGTGCAGGCCGCCG
Organism: Adlercreutzia mucosicola DSM 19490; assembly: GCF_000422625.1. Lineage (GTDB taxonomy): Bacteria > Actinomycetota > Coriobacteriia > Coriobacteriales > Eggerthellaceae > Adlercreutzia > Adlercreutzia mucosicola. Next base: position 197,425 of record NZ_AUGK01000004.1, read on the forward strand.
CGCTCGGCACACTCCATGGCCACGCCCGGACCCATAATCTCCGACAGGCCGTAGACGTCGCAGTACTGCAGCCCCAGCTTGTCGGCGATCTCCTGACGCATGTTCTCCGAGCAGGGCTCGGCGCCGAAGATGCCGCCGGAGATCTGGAACTCGGTGGCAGGGTCATAGCCCATCTCGATGGCCGTGTCGGCGATGAGCAGGGCGTAGGACGGGGTGCAGCAGAGGATGTCGGTCTTGCAGTCCTTCAGCATCTGCACCTGGCGCTTGGTGTTGCCCGAAGAAGTGGGGATGACGGTGCAGCCCATGGCCTCGCCGCCGGCATGGGCGCCCAAACCGCCGGTGAACAGGCCGTAGCCGTAGGACACCTGGATAGTGGACTCGCGCGAGCCGCCGACCATGGCGATGCCGCGGGCGAAGCAATCGCCCCAGTTCGCTAGGTCGTTGGCGGTGTGTCCCACCACGGTGGCCTGGCCCGTGGTGCCCGAGGAGGCGTGGATGCGGGCCACGTCGGCGTTCTCGCGAGCGAACATGCCGAAGGGGTAGTTGTCGCGCATGTCCTGCTTCACGACGAAGGGGAACTTCTCCAGGTCCTCCAGGCTGTGCAAATCGTCGGGGGTGACCCCGGCCTCATCGAAGCGCTCGCGATAGAGCGGTACGTTCTCGTAGGCGTTGCGCACCGACTCGCGCAAACGCTCCAGCTGCAGCTCGCGAAGCTCCTCACGGGGCATCGCCTCAATCTCCGGTTGATACACGGGCGTCCTCCTTGCCGTCGCTTTCCTTGTCCTTGTCCGTATCCCCTTCGTCGGGGGCCGGTGCGTTCGGCCCTTCCACGATCACCTCGTTGATCGGGTTGTAGTTCGATTCGAAATCCTCCTCGTGCAGGATGGTGCCCGCACGGTCGCGCACGATGCGGTGCACGGTGACGCTGCGGCCGTCGGCGCCCTTGGTCTTCACGTAGCGGGTGCCCGGCGCCTCGTTCTCGTCTACCTTGGTCTTGGTCTGATAGGCCTCGCCAGGGCGCCAGTCGCCGGTCTCGGTAGTGACCACGTAGCCCGGGTCGATGCCGTAGAGCGTGACCGTGAGCGAGCCGTCGGTGTAGCGCGTGCGCAGAAGCACGTCGGAGGTGGTGTCGTTTTGCCACTTGAGATCAAGATAAGGATACGCGATCGCGGCATCGCGGCCCGTGGGATAGCTGGATATGTAAAGGGAATGGTTGCGGCGCTCGGTCACAGGGTAGCCGCCCTCGTAGACAGCGTTGAACACCGTGGTGGCCACCTGGCAGATGCCGCCCCCGATGGCGTCGGTGTACTCGCCGCCGGAGATGACGCCGGCGCCTTTGAAGCCCATGGCCTCGTTGGCCTCGCCGCCAAGCACCTCGGAGAACGACCAGATGCCGCCGTTGGCTCGGGCGATGGAGTCGGTGAGCAGGTCGGCGGCCAGATGGATGTTGTGGCGGCGGTTGGCGGTGCCGGCCCCGTCGTTGTATTCGGTCGTGTAAGAGCTGATCTTGCTGATGAGCCCCTTCTCCAGGGCCTCGTCGAAGGTGGTCTTGGCGGGAGCCGCGCCCCAGCCGATGGCGATGCTGGGCCGCTCCGGCGCCACCTCGGCCGCGCCGGTGTCGCGGAAGGCCGCGAAGATGCCCGTGTCGGCGGCGCTGACCGCGTCGGCGGTCAGCGGGTAGCGCGAACCGTCCTGGGCGTAGACCCACAGCTCGCCGCCCTCGTTGGCGAAGGAGACGGTGACGGCGGAGACGAATCCCGCATCGCGAATGAGGGCGAGCAGGTCTGCGCAGGCCGTCTTCTCGTCGAAAGTCGGGGCCAGGCGCGCGACCCCGTCGCGCTCGATCACGTCGGTGGTGATCCAGCGGCCCATCTCGGCGGCGCCCAGATCCCACTGGTTGCCCTCGAAAGTGAAGGTGATGCCGCGGTCAAGGACGGACTGGATGAAGGCGCGGCAGGCCTCGGCCGCCTCGGCATCGATGCGCGAGGGGGCCCAGGAGGCGTGGGCGACGAAGGAGAAGTTGTCGGGGGTGGCACCGAGGAAGCCCTCGGCGAGCTTGCCCCGCAGCTCATCGCGGTCGACGATGGTGCCGTCGTGGCCCTCGACCAGCGACGTGACCCCTTCTTCGATGGCGACGTTGTAGTCGACGCGGGGCTCGCCGATGGTCTCGTCGATTTCGGTGGCCAAAGCCTCAAGGGCCTCTTCGTCGAAGAAGAGGCGCACGGGCAGGGTCACCGACTGGGTGGCAGCCTCGATGCGCTGGCTCAGACCGCCGTCGCGGCCGATGGCGAACGCCTCCTCCACCAGATCGGTAACGGGAATGCGCGCGCCCAAGGTACCCGCCTCGGCGACCCACAGTTTCTTGTCGGCCCGGGCCTCCTCCACCGACAGCTGCTCGGCTTGGGCGGCCTCCTCGGTCAGCGCCGTGTTCACGTCGACGGTCTGGGCCGCCTCGTCACTCGCGAAAATGATGCCGGCACCGGAACTCACATGATCGCCGTAGGCCTCATCGAGGGCCACGGCTGCCTCTTGGCGGGTCATGCCCGATAGATCGACGGTGCCCACGGACACGCCGCGGTAGATGCGCTCGCCGTTGAGCAGGTGATCGATGCCGAAGGCACCGCCGACCAGCAGACCCGCTAGGAGAAAAGCCGCCGCGATCAGGGGCAATTTTGACTTGCGACGCCTAAGCTGGGTGGCGGGGATCATGGCACGCGGACCGCCGTTGCTCGCAGGGGCCTTCTTGGCGCGCCGCGCCGTTCTCGCATGCGGATGCTCAGTGCCACGACGTTGGATGCGGTCGCGCGCGGATGCCTCGCGGGCGCTCCCGCGCCGCGCGGTGGCGCGGCCCGCAGGCTCGGTGCCACGCTCCCGGCTCGCGCCCGGGCGGGTTGCCGGTGCTTCGGCGGGGCGCGTCCGCGGGGCCGTGCGGCTGGCGCTGCCCTCGCGCACCCGATCGCGGGGAGCGATGGCGCGAGGGGACGGGGCATCTATGCGCGTGCGCGCGGCACGCTGCGCCCCCGTCGTCCCAGCGGCGCGGCGGCCGCGGCTCTCGGATGAGGCGGTATGCGAACGCGGGCGGGAGCCGTCCTCGGCCTTGCGACCCGGACGGGTGTGTACGGTGCGCGAAGGACGGCCAGATGCGCCGCCTCCCTTTCCCGCCCCCCTCTCCGAACGCGGGCGGCCGGTGCGGGGCGTTGCCGAAGAGGCGTCCCGGGCGCTGGCGCCGCGCTCGGTCTGCGAGCGGCCCGGCCGGTGCGGGGAGCCAGCGGCAGAGCCCCTACGCTGCACCATGACCGCACCTCTTCGGGTCGTCGGCCAGGGCCCGCTTCAGAGCGCGGGCCGCGGCGACGGAATAGTATACCGTCACGCCGAGCGACAGGATGAGGCCGGCGTAGATGAACCAGATACCCCAGGACACCATCCCGTCGCTGAAGCCGGGCAGCCACGCCGCGTCGGTCAGTCCCAGACCCGGGACGAGGGGCCAGTTCAGCAGCAGGCCCGCGAAGCCCACGAACAGAAACGTCGTGGCGAACTTGCCCGGGTAGATGACGGGCACGCGAATGCGGAAGCGGGACAGCAGGATGCCCCCGCCGATGAGCAGGTACAGATCGCGCACGACCACCACGACGATGACCCACAGCGGGATGCGGCCCACGATAAACACGCCGAGCACGCCGGTGATCATGAGGATGCGGTCGATGGCCGGGTCCAGCAGCTGGCCCAAGCGCGACACCGTATGGGTGCGCCGCGCGATTTGGCCGTCGAGGAAATCGGTGGCGGCGGCCACGGCGAACACGAGGGTGGCCGCCAGGTCGTAATCATTCAGAAGCAGGACGAGGTAGGCCGGCACCATGAGCAGGCGCGCGAAGGAGATGATGTTGGCCAGGGTGAAGATCCGGTGCGTGACCTCCTCGGTCGCACCGCTTGCGTTCTTCAGCTTCTCGGCCATAGGAACAAGCCTCCCCTTTCCAAAAAATCCGGACCCCCAAGGGAGTCCGGACTGTCATGCCAGCTTGTGCAATTCTACCAGATCGCAGCGGCCTTCAAGGGTTCGCCATGAAACTTAACGCGCTCTTTACCTTACGATTCCGTTAGGGTCTCCGTCTCGGCTGCCGATACCGGCGTCGTCGCGGCGGCCTTCGGGTCGGGCACCTCGACCACGCGGCAGCTCTGGGCCGTGGCCACCGGGGTGTAGGCGGGATCCATGGACAGGCAGGCCTTGGGGCAGGCGCGCACGCAGCTGCCGCACTGCACGCAGCGAAAAGGGTCGATGGACCAGGTGCGGTCCTTCTTCTCCACCACGATGGCATCGGCCGGGCAGGTTTTCGCGCAGATACCGCACAGGATGCAATCGGCAGCATCGATGGCGATGTGGCCCTTCAGTCCCGCAGGGGCCGGCTTGGTCTCAAAGGGGTACAGCAGAGTCTCGGGCTTCTTGAAGAGCGAGCCCAAGGTCATGCCACCCAGCTTGAAGCTACCCATGGATGCCTACCTTTCCGTGCAGCTGATGCAGGGGTCGATGGTCAGGATGATCATGTTCACGTCGGCCAGATCGCAGCCCTTCAGGGCCACGGTCATGCCGGCGAGGTTCTGCGAGGTTGGCGTGCGGATGCGCATGCGCTCGAGGTTCTTGGTGCCGTTGCCGCGGGCATAGTAGTAGCACTCGCCGCGGGGCTGCTCCAGCACGTTGGAGGCCTCGGCGCCCTCGGCCGGCGTGCCCTTCACGGCCACCTCGATGGGGCCGGCGGGCATCTTCGCCGCCAGCTCCTTGATGATGTCGAAAGACTGGAGCACCTCCAGGCAGCGCACCTTCACGCGGGCGTAGCAGTCGCCCTCGGTGGCCACGATGGGCTGGAAGTCGACCAGATCGCCATAGGCGCCGCGGCCGAAGGAACGCACGTCGTAGGGCAGGTTGGAGGCGCGAGCGAAAGGACCCACCATGGACAGCGCCGCGGCGTCCTCGGCAGACAGGTACCCCACGCCCACGGTGCGGTTCTTCACCGAGGTGTCGGTGAGCAGGGTGTTCATGATCTTGGTATAGTCGTCCTTGATGCCCTCCAGGGTGGCGATGATCTCGGCCATCTGGGTGGCGTCGATGTCGCGGACGACACCGCCCACCTTCACCACGGACAGGATGACGCGGCCGCCGGTGGTCTTCTCGAAGATGTCGAGCACGCGCTCGCGCAAACGCCAGCAGTGCATGAACATGGACTCGAAGCCGAAGGCGTCGGCGGCCAGGCCCAGCCACAGCAGGTGCGAGTGCACGCGGGACAGCTCGTGCCAGATGACGCGCAGGTACTCGGCTCGCTTGGGCACTTCCACGCCCATGAGCTCCTCCACGGTTTCGGCGTAGCCCACGGAATGGCCCGTGGCGCAGATGCCGCAGATGCGCTCGGCGATGTAGATGAACTGGTTGTAGTCGCGGGTCTCCACGAGCTTCTCCAGGCCGCGGTGCACGAAGCCGATCTGCGGAAGCACGTCGACGACGGTCTCGTCCTGCACCACCAGATCGAGGTGCAAAGGCTCCGGCAGCACCGGGTGCTGGGGGCCGAAGGGAATGACGGTTGCCTTGCCCATGGTTACTCACCCTTCCCTTCCGCGCTCTGCTGCGCGCGCTTCGCCTTGGCCTCCAGAGCGGCCCGCACCTTGGCGGCCTTCTCGGGATCGAGCCCGGCGATCTTCGCCTGGATCTCCTCTTCGGTGGGGCCGGTCGCGGCCGGCGCCGGAGATGGGGCCGACGCTGCGGCTGCTGCGGCCTTCTTGGCCTTCGCCTCCATGGCCGCGCGCACCTTCGCCGCCTTCTCCGGGTCCAAGCCGGCGATCTTGGCCTGGATCTCCTCCTCGGTGGGGCCGGTCGGAGCGCTTGCCGACGCGGCGGGCTCGGCCGCCTTCTGCGCCGCAGCGGCTTCCTTGGCGGCCTTGGCGGCGGCGATCTTCTTGGCCTTCTCGCGGGCCGCCAGCTGCTCGGGGCTGACCACGGTCATGGGCGCCTTGCTCGACAGCTGGTAGAACATGCCGCCGAAGTCGATGGCGATGTTCGCGATGGCCACGTCGTAGAGGTCGTGGATCTCGTTCTCGCAGACGAAGGCCTCCAGAAACACATCGGTGATGGAGGGCACCACGTCGGTCTTCTGCACGGCCTTCACCGTGAAGTTCTCCAGATGGCCGTCCTTCATGTAGGAGTACACCAGGTCGATGCCCTCTTCGGTGTTCACGGCGAGGATCTGCACGTAGCGCCAGCCCTCAGCGGCGCGGGCGGCCGCCAGGTCGTGCACCTGGCCCAACTTGAGGGGCGCAAAGGTTTGGGTGAACTTATCCATGGGCGCCTCACGCTCCCTTCCGCGCGGCCGCCAGGGCCGCGGACTTCTGATCGAGCACGGCGATGCCGGCCACGATGGCGTCGATGAGCTGCTCGGGGCGCACGGCGCAGCCCGGGGCGTACACGTCCACGGGAATAGCCTTGTCAACGCCGCCGATGACGTTGTAGCAGTCGTGGAACACGCCGCCCGAGCAGGCGCAGATGCCGCAGGCCACGACGACCTTTGGCTCCAGCATCTGGTCGTAGATCTCACGCACCACATTGATGTTCTGCTCGTTCACGCTTCCCGTGACCAAGAAGATGTCGGCGTGCTTGGGGTTGCCGGTGTTGATCACGCCGAAGCGCTCGCCGTCGAAGCCGGGGCAGAGCGTGGCCAGCACCTCGATGTCGCAGCCGTTGCAGCTGGAACCGTCGTAGTGGATGACCCACGGGGATTTGGATGCGAATGCCATGACCATCCCTCCTTACAGAAACGCGAGCAGGGCGATGTTCACGCCGCCGGCGATGAGCGCTACGAGCCACGCCGACTTGAACATGAACTGCCACTTCACGCGGGCGAAGTTGTTGTCGATCCAGATTTCGAGGAAGTACACCAGTACCACGATGAGCAGGGCGAGCGCCACCGAGATGGGGTTGCCCCACACAAAGAACAGGCCGATCCAGCCCATGAACAGGACGTTCTCGCACCAGTGCATGATCTCCACGAGACCTAAGGTGGGGCCGCTCATCTCGGTGGTCACGCCGCGGACGATCTCCTGATGGGCGTGGTGGGACAGCGCCAGGTCGAAGGGCGACTTGCGCAGCTTGATGGTGAGAATGAACAGCACGCCCAGAAACACCAGGCCGATGGCGCAGATGATGGGATGAGGCTGCGCGAAGACGGCGCCCACGTCGAAGGAGCCGGTGGCCTGGAAAAACGCCACCGCCATGAGCAGCACCATGGGCTCGTAGCTCATCACCTGGAGCGTCTCGCGGGCCGCGCCCACCTCAGCGTAGGGGCTGCGGGTGGAATAGGCGGCCATGATGAAGAACAGGCTGGACAGCGTGATGACGAACACGCAGAGCAGCAGGTTGCCGCCGGAGAAGAACACGCCTCCGGCCAGCAGGGCGAACAGCAGGGCCGCGCCCACATAGACCGACTCCACCGAGTTCACGCTGGCGCGCTCCTTCTCGAAGAGCTTGCGCACATCGTAGTAGGGCTGCAGCAGCGGCGGCCCCACACGCCCCTGCATGCGGGCGCTGACGATGCGGTCGAGCCCGGCCAGAAAACAGCCGACCACAGGCGCGATCAGGGTGAACAGAAGGGTGCCGATCAGGGTCGATACCAAAGTCATAGCGATCACACCCTTCCTAGAAGATGAACATCGGGGTAACGACGAAGGCCACCACGAAGGCGACCACCATGATGAGCGAGTTGAACACCACGCCCACCGGCGCGATGCGCTTCTCGCCGAACACGTCGGTCATGTACCAGTTGCGGGCCTGGGCCACGGCGGTGCCCGACAGGGCGTTCTGGAACGCGCGGGAGTCGTCGTCGCGGCTGACGCCGGCCAGGTACACGCTCACCTTGCGGCTCTTCTGGTTGCGCCCCACGCCGGCGAACAGCACGACCACCACGATGATGGTGCAGATGGAGGCGAGCCAGAGGTTGTCGGTGGAGATGTCCTGGCCGAAGGTGCCGTAGACCGACAGCAGGTAGGGTTCCACGGTGAATACCGAGATGAAGGGCAGAAACACACAGCTGAGCACCAGCAGTACCGCCATGAGCAGCAGCGAGGCCCATTCCGTGGGCTTCACCGTGGTCTCCACGTTCTCGGGCGCCCCGGCGATGCCGGCCAGCTTGCCGAGCCATTTGGCCCAGAACATGAAGGTGGCCGCGCTGCCGAAGGCCAGGATGAGGATGAGCGCCACCTGGTGGGTGTCGACGAAGGACACCAGCGTCGCCCATTTCGCCATGAGCATGCCGAAGGGGGCGATGAACATGCACATGATGCCGAGCATCATGAAACGGGCCAGGCGCGGCATGCGGTCGAACAAGAGGTCCATGTCCTCGATGTCGCGGCTGCCGATGTGGTGCTCGGCGGTGCCGACGCACAGAAACAGCAGCGACTTCGCGATGGCGTGGAACAGCACGAGGAAGCAGGCCGCCCACACGGCCTCGGGGGTGCCCACACCGGCGCAGGCGGTGATGAGGCCCAGGTTCGCGATGGTGGAATAGGCCAGCACGCGCTTGGCGTTGGACTGGGAGATGGCCATGAACGAGCAGAGCACGAACGTGATGCCGCCCACCAGCATGACCATGATGGCCGCGGCCGGGGTCACGTGCAGCACGGGCGCCAGCTTCACCAGCAGAAAGCAGCCGGCCTTCACCATGGTGGACGAGTGCAGCAGGGCACTCGTGGGGGTGGGGGCCACCATGGCGCCCAGAAGCCAGGTCTGGAAGGGCATCTGGGCGGCTTTCGTGATGCCCGCGAAGGCCAGGGCGGTCACCGCGAGCGTGGTCAGCACCGGGTTGCTCATGCCGATGGCCAGAAACTCGTAGAACGAGAAGGTGCCCACGGTAAGCGCGCAGGAGTACAGCGCCACGAGAAAGCCCAGGCCGCCGGCCAGGTTCATGATGATCTGGCGGAAGGCGTTTCGGATGGCCTCCTCGGTGCGGGTGTAGCCGATCAGCAAAAAGGAGCAGAGCGTGGTCACTTCCCAGCCGGTGAACATCCACTCCATGTTGTTCGCGAACACGATGACGAACATGGCAGACAAAAAGATGAACATGAGCGCGAAGAACAGCGGGCGGCGATCCGGCGCGCCGGCGGGCTCGTGGGCCTGGAAATCCTCCATGTAGCCGACGGCGTAGATGCAGATGCCGCTGCCCACCACGCCGATGATGAAGGTCATCAGAAGCGACAGGGAGTCGAAGTACAGGCCGTAGGTCACCTCGATGTCATGGGCGAAGACGAACTCCAGCACCAGGGTGCCCACGATCTGCACCACAGCGAGCACGGCGGCCCACGGGTTGCGGTAGCGCACGGCAAATCCGATGATGACAGCGGCGATGGCGACGGAAATGCCCGTGCACACGAAATCGAGCGCCTCGCTCTGGAATTCGAACAAGGTGCACGTCGCGCCCAAATTCATCACCACCAGCGCGACGGACGCGACTCCGATGACGATGCCGGCGGCGCACACGATGACGCGGCGCGGGGCCTCATGCCGCACAACAAGCAGAATGGCGGCGACGACCAGGGGGAACACGATGAGGAAGCCGAGCAGTCCGAGACTGAGTTCCATGCAGGCCCTCCTTACCCTTCAATCGGCCCTGCGCGGCGAAGAGCATCGCCCGCATAGGCGAGATCGCGTGCGATCTTCGCTCTACCATAGCAAAGAACGACTGCGCTCCTCCTCCCCTTCGCCAGGGCAGGGGCGATTGTTCGGTAAAAGGGTTGGGCTAATTGTGCGCTTGCAATAAATTTCGGTCGAACCGTTTCCCCAGGAGACCGCCGATGGCGGCGCCGGCGACGGCGGGAATGAGCCAGCTGAAGCCGAAGCTGTAGAGGGGCGCGGCCTCCACGAAGGCGAGGGAGCCGGTGAGGTCGTGGGTGGTCAGAAGCAGACTTGCGCCCACAGCGGCCAGAGCCGCGCCCTTGAACGTCCAGGTGCTGTGGATATGCTTACGGAACAGCAGCAAAACGACGGTGATCATGAACGGCGGGCAGATGACCGAGAGCACCGGGGCCGCCAAGTTGATGATGTTCGTGAGGCCCAGATTGCAGATGGCCAGCGCGATGACCACCACGGCGATAAGCGCCGCGCGGTAGCTGACGCGACGGTCGGTGATGCGCTCCATATAGGCCGCCGTGGCGCCAACGAGGCCCACGGCCGTGGTCAGGCAGGCGAATCCCACTACCACGCCGAGCACGACAAGGCCAGTCTGTCCCATGAGCTGCTCGGTGATGAGCGTGATGAGCGTAGCCTGGTTCACGTCGTGGGAGACCACGGTGGCCGCCGTGGCGCCCAGGTAGGTGAGGCCGCCGTAGACCAGGGTCAACAGCACACAGGCCACCAGGCTCGCCCGAGCCGTCACCGACAGCTGGCTTTTCCCGTCGGCATAGCCCGCGGCGCGCACCGACTCCTGCACGATAATGGCGAAGCCCACCACGGCGAGGATGTCCATGGTCTGGTAGCCCGCCGAGATGCCGTCGGCTACCACCGTGGCCGTTTCGGGAGCCGTCACGGGGCCGAGAGGGTTGGCGACGCCGGCCACCACCATGATCACGATGCCCGCGACGAGCACCGGGGTGAGCACCTTGCCCACGATGCCCACGATGCGGGTGGGGCGCAGGGTGAACAGCAGCACCACGGCGAAGAACAGCAGTGAGAAGGGCAAAAGGCCGATCTGGTCGCCGAGCAAGGGGGCGATGGACATCTCGTAGGTGGTGGCGGCGGTGCGGGGGCTTGCGATGATGACGCCGGTGCACAGGATGGCCGCGGTGTTCAGCGCCAAAGCGGCGCGCTTGCCGAGCACGCCCTCGATGGAGAGGATGGAGCCGCCGGCACGGTTGATGGCCACCACGCCGACGCAGGAGATGACCACGTCCACGAAGACGAAGCAGGCCAAGCCCAGTGGCCAGTCCCAGCCGCTCTCCAGGCCGAGAAACGGCGGGAAGATGAGATTGCCCGCTCCGAAGAACATGGCGAACAGCGCCAATCCGATTACCAGCGCGTTCTTGTTCATGCGCCCTCCCTTGAAACACCCTGGCCGCGGTGCGCGCACCGCGCGACCCTCTATATAAGTAGGGCCGTTCCGACCCCGCCCATTGCTGCAAACGGAATGATTCATAATGACGCATAGGCCCAGGTGCGCACCCCCGCGCCCCCAAAGCGGCATAAAATCGTCAAGGGAGGGGCGGAAGCGCGATAGCCGACCCCTCCCCTTCCGGCTATGCGGTTTCCACCGAGGCGGTGATGAGGGCGTAGTTGCCGGCGTGGACGCAGTAGGTGCCGCGCCCTCCGCTTCCATCGAGTATTTCTATGGGGCCATAGGCCCTTTCATCCAGTTGTCGCCCCGAGCGCGCAGGCCGTTGGTCACGGCGCGGCCGCCCATGAGGACGAAATCGAAGAGCAACCACAACGCCGCCATGGCCGCCAGCCCATCGCCGATCCGCGGCAGCAGAACAACCGCGAACAGCACCAGCGCGACCAAGTAGACCGCCGCCACCCCGGCGCAGGTCTTCGCGAGGTACTTGAAATCGCCAGCCCCGATGAGGATGCCGTCGAGCGCCCACATCCATCCCTCCAGCGGCAGGCCTGCGCCGGCGGCAATCATACCCGCCGCGATCAGCTGCTGCACCCCAGCGCTTTCCGTGAACAAGGGGGCCGCAGGAAGACTTGCCAGGGCGAAGGCAGCGCCCATGAAGATGCCGACGACGAGCCCCACCCGCGCGGAGAGCCGCGTAATCGAGCGCACCTCCTCCCTCTCTCCGGCCCCGAGGCGGGCGCCGACAAGCGTCTGGGCGGCGATGGCGACAGAGTCAAGGATGTTCAGTACGAAGTTCCAGCCGGCGTTCACCACCTGATAGGCCGCCAGCGCCTCATCGCCTATGGCAGCGGCTGCGACCACCGTGCCCACAAGGGCGACGCGCAGGGCCAGGGTGCGCAGGAACAGCGGTAGCCCGTCGCCGCCGGCCGCCTTTATCCCGGCCACGCGCGGGCGCAGGGAGACCCCCTCGGCGCGTATCCAACGCAGCGCCGGAACGAGCAGGCAGAGGGCCATGAACCACTGGGCGATAAACGTGGCAAATCCCGAGCCGCCGACGCCCCAACCGAGCCCGATGACGAAGATAATGTCGAGCACCGTGTTGACAAGCGCCCCGCCGACGGCGACGACCAGCGTGATGTTCACTTTCTGCAACCCGCGGAACAGCCCGTTCGATGCGTAGACCAGAAGCATGCCGGGCACGCCCAGCACCACGGCGCGCGTGTACGCGACGGCTTGGACGAGCACCTCGCCCCTGCCGCCGAGCGCGTAGCTGAGCGGCTCGGCGAACGAGAAGATGGCCGCCGCCAGAACCACGCCGATCAAGAGGGCAAGCCACAGGCTGTCCACGGCCGTCGCGAGCCCCTCGCGCCTTTTCCCGGCGCCGAACAGGCGGGAGACCTGCGAGGTGGTCGCATAGGCCAGAAAGATACAGAGCCCCACGGCGGTGAGTACGATGGTCGACCCGAGCGAAAGCCCCGCAAGCGCCGTGGTCCCCACGTGCCCCACAATGGCGGTGTCGATGAGTACGAACGCCGGCTCCGCGATAAGCTGCCCGAACGTCGGAATAGCGAGCAGGGCCAACTGGCGGATCGTCCTGCCGTCGCCCCTCCCCCGCCTCAACGTTTGTTGCTCCATCGCCGTATCTGCCTCCCGCCGAAACCTCTTTCGAGAACCCATCTTAGCAGGGATATGGGCAATAGCAGCTCAAATCTTCGCGCCCCCGCGCGCCCTACGCCCTCCTACCGACGAAGGCGCACACCGCGGCGGCTATGGAGGCTGCGGCGAACAGCGAGGGCATCATGGTGCCCTCGCCCATATCCGACGCCATGCCGGAGAAGACGAGGAAGGCCACGGCGCACACAACCGCGACGACGGCAGCTGCCAGCATGGGGGCGCAGCCGCTGCCGCGCAGGACACCGATGACGCCCACCACGAGAAGCACGGCGGCAACGGCCCAAAGGAGCGTGCAGGCCCAGCACGCAATGGCCACGATTGCGGTAATTGCGTCCGCGTCCGATCCTCCGAGCGCGCCGTAGAGGGAGGCATACTCGCTAAAGGTGCCCGCGAATCCCGGAAGCGCCCAGGGGGCGTAGGCCTCGCCGAAAGAGAACGAGGAGAACGACCCCAGGCCGAGGAAGGATGCCGCCTGATCCACGTAACTGGTGAGGGAGGTGTAACCAGGGTATACGTCGAACCACCCGAGAAGCGATACGATAATCGCGATAGCGGCCAGGACGGCGGCCGCTATGCTGGCGGGAGAGACGCTCCCACCAGGGCGAGCCGAAGAAACCCTCGCCGTTGGTGCCGCGGTCTTAGACTGGCCCAGTTGCACGCCGCACTTTCCGCAGAACGCGCTTCCGTCGGGAAGCTGGTTCCCGCATTTCGGACAGAACATGGCTATCTCCTCTCCTAGGCCCTCGACTCGCCGCCAGACGTGATGGTTACGTTGCCGTCTCCATCGGCCCTCACGTGCTCCGACTCGCCGATACCGGACTCGTCCTCGGACTCGACCCTGGCGCCGCAGCTCATGCAGAAGAGGCCCCCCTCGCCGAGGGGCGCGCCGCATTTGGCGCATGCGCGCCCCGAGGGCGCAGCGGCGGCTGCGGGCCGCGCCTTGTCCGCCGGCGCGCCGCAACCCGAGCAGAACAGGTCCGTGCTGCCCATGCGGGCCCCGCACACCGCGCAGCTGAACGTGTCCGCCGCCTGGGCTTCCAACTCGTCTATCTGGCGCTGGCACTCCGCCTTCTCGGCGTCACAGGCGGCGATGCCGTCGTAGAGCGCCTCGCGGCCGACGCGGAGCGCGGCATCCTCCCGCGTCGCCTCGTACAGGCTCGCGCCCAGCTGGGCCGCCAGCCCCTGGCGCTGCTTCGTAAGCTCGTTCATGCGGACCTTCAGCCTGATCTTCTCGGTCTCGCGCCCCGCGGCCGCCGTGCCGCGGTTCACCGCCGAGGTAATGTTGTCCATAAGCCCCATAGGTCACTTCCTTTATATCGCCACTACACCAAGCAGATACAGAGATCTTGTTTACAGAGGGCTTAAACGCTGAAGCCAGGCACTATGCCCTTTGGGTAGTCTGCGTCGTCACGATAACTCGGATCGCCATCAGAAAATACGGCACCAAAGAGTTCCGTATTCTTTGGACGAGGAGACCGCTCCCACCAACCCATGGAAGATCCATCGTAATTCCTCACTAAGATTGAATTAGAGCTATTTGGATCAACTATCAAGTCGCGGAAGATTTTGTACTCAGCGCCTTCTGCATTGAGTACCGCATCATATTGGGAGTCTCCGACATCAAACTGCGCATATGCATCAATCTTTCCGCAAAGTTCCGTCGCTGAAAAGAGCCACAACCTGTCGGATGTGATCGAAACAGAGGACACGCTCTCCGTCTGGCCCACGTTGTTGGTAAGCTTGTCGACGGGAACTATGACCGAGGCTAAATCGTTCGGAAGGAGGTCCAGACCCTCGCTGTTCAGGAACACTCGCATCTGAGAGCTCTCCCAGCCACCCGCATTGGTTTCCGACGGATTCATGGGAGCCTCAGCGATACAGTCACCAAAGATGAAGGTGATGCCGGCCTTGCCGCCGCTCGTCTTGTCGTCGTGCGCGAAGCCGACGATCTGCACGGTGGTCTGCGTGCCGTCGGCGAGCGTCACCGATTTCACCTGCGTGCCGTCGAGCCTACCGTCGGGCGTGCACAGATTGTACTTCTTCGCCACATCGACGGCCGCATCCTCGCTGCCCGCCGCCGCGATCTCGTTGGATATCTGCGACAACTCGTCCCATGTGTAGGCCTCCACCGCCGACTTCACGGCGACGGCCGCCTGCGCGGTCTGCGCATCGTCAGTCTGCGCGCTGCTACTGTCAGTCTGACCGTCGCTTTCAGCAACGGAACCACTCGGCTGCTCGCTCTGCGCGGGTGCCGGAACGTCCACCGCCTTCTTGGGCTGCACGCCGGCGAGCCCGAACCAGTTGGTGGCGAATCCGGCTATCAGCACAACGACGATCACCGCTGCTGCAGCGATGCCGATCACCTTGGGGCTCGCCTTCTTAGGCGCGAGCGCCTGCGCCTGGGCCGCGCCCGCAATCTGCGTGTCTGCCTGTGTTTGAGCGCCAGCCTGGCCACTTCCGAGCTGCGCCCCACAATTTATGCAGAACGCTGCACCTTCCGCTACTTCATTTCCGCACTTCGGACAATACATCACTCAACTCCGTTCTCCTCAAATGATTCACGAGCCGTCTCGCCGAAAGAATCCCAATCTATGGATAAGTTCTTAGGGTCTTCGAAATAATCCAGGGCAGATATCACTCCGTCGCACAGTTCACCGCCCTCAACATCAACGTCCGCCAATGCGACATCCGCTTCACTTGCGTCTTCTCTGTTTTGCCTCTTTTCGATATGCGTCTGCACAGTTGATGCCACTCGCTTAATTCCCCCTGCTATTGGCTTTATATCGAGCAAGCCAATTCCGCCAAACAATGGTCCCGGAAGCGCATCGACAAGCTTTTTTCCGATGCCCCTCGTTGCTCCTTGTATTGCATCGTCTCGAGCCTTACGGACTTTTTCCCTTGTCTCATCGTCCCACAACTTCTCTGCGGCGGCTTTGACGCGAGGGTCGATCGTGTCGTCAGCTTGAATGCGAAAAAGGACATCGCCGAGGATTGTCTGCCTTTCACACCCGTACGGAAGAGGTACGTTAGCTATTTCCCTGAAGAGGATGTCGAAAACAGCTGACATCGGGGTGGCCACAACGAGGTTGTTGAACGAGTTGTCAAAATAGTGATGGCGTCTGATTAAAACATCCTCAAACTCATAGACACTCATCTTATCGGGCAGCATGATTTTCATTTCGCATCCGCTCTTCGCCTTGCGAAGTACGTAGGTCTTATGTTCAAGCACGCCAAGGAAAGTTGAAATCCAGCCGCTCGTCTCGCCTGCGTCGCGGAGCTTTATCTTCGTTCTACGGTTTCGGACCATCTGGGGTGTTATACCGAGTTTCCTGGCTAGCATGAAATCCGTTAACTGCTCCCCCTCGACGCGCTGTGATTCTCTGTCGAAGAAGTCGAACATTCGTAGATCGATTTCAGCCTTTGGGGTCGTTCCAAAATTCCCCCTGTAAAACAGCTCTGCGAGCTCGTAGAAATAGTCGGCCGCGTTTTCATTCTCGAACCGAACGCCGCAGAAGGTTCCGTGCGAGGAGTCTTGGATGTTTCCGTTCGCGCTCATCTCTGCTCCTCTCTGCGAAGGAGCAGGACGGAATAGGGCGCAGTCGCCCGGCTGCTCGCTATTTCGTTGTGATGGGTTGGGTGATGCGGGACACGTGTCCGCGATAAGGGAGCTCTAGCGCACGAGGCAAGAAGAGGTCTTAGTGACCCCCCCCAGGCAATATGTTCGCGCTTCAGAATCTGCATGAGTGCAAGTTTACCAAACTTGCACAAGGCCGCAAGGGGCTTTCCGCTGATGAAATCGATAAGGTCGTCGGGGAGTCCAGCCGCGCACGGTCGAGCCCGCTGGAAAGCGAATCAGACGCTTCTTTGGTCGAGCTCATGCCGCACTTCCTCCCTGAAGCGATTTCGTAGACAAGAGAGTTTACCGCACGAAGGGAACCATCGACTTGAACATGTCATCGAGGGAATCATATCCGGTAACACCGGAAGCTAGCATTTCTCCGATCTCCCTTATTGCCTCCAGTGACTCCCTATTCGGCTTTGGGTAAGCAAGATTGAGCGGGATACGCTGCTCTCGAGCAATCTGGCAATAGAACGCCCCCGTGACGGAGGAAAGATCGAATCCGAAGTCCTCGGCAATCGAGGCAGCAGCCTGCTTCGTGGCCTCATCAACTCGAATGGTAACAGATACGGTGGTCATAGCTGCTCCTTGCATGTCGTAAGACAATACTACTAGTACTACCTCGTCTCACCATATTCAAGGGACAGACGATATGAGCAGAACGCTGTGAGCCCTGCTCGCCACGAGCCGCCGCGCCTAGCTGAACGTGCGATCGGCGGGAACCGCAAGGCCGGCGGCCGTTAGGGCTGCGGCATCTAGGGCGATGAGCACGACGTTCTCGTCGGCAGCTGCCAGACAGTCGGCCAAGTTAATGTCGGCGTAGAAAGCGGCGCGCTTCTCGTCGTCGCCATCGGCCAGGACGATGACGTGGGCGCCGGCGAGAAGCGGGGCGGCGTGCTCGGCGGTGTCCTGCTCCAGCACGCGCACCTCCCCCACTTCCCGCCCCGCCTTGGTCAGGGCCGAGGCCAGATCGAGAGCCAGGTTCTCGGTGGTGGTGGCATCGGCGGGATCGGCCGCCACCATGAGCAGGCGCGGTTGGTCGGGCCACACGTCGGCCAAAGCCTCGGCCAGGCCGGTGTCCTTCAGTGTGGCGAAGCGGTACAGGCCGCGAATCTCGTAGTCGCAGGGCTCCACCGCCAGAAAAGTATGCATAGCGCGCCTCCTCGGTTCGAGTTTTTGCGCCAGCGTACCACAAGCTGCGCGAACCCATTCATAGGCGTTGCCGCTACCCCATAGGAAAGCCCTGGGGAATCAGGATATCGGGTAGGTTCCCGTGAAGCACGCCTCGCACCACCCCTGGTGGCGCGCTCCGCCGACGGCCCGGTGCAGCCCTTCAAGGGAGATGAACGCCAAAGAGTCGCTGCCGATCCAGCGGTTCATCTCCTCCACCGAGCGGTCGGCGGCCAGCAGCTGCTCGCGCGTGGCCGTGTCGATGCCGTAGAAGCAGGGCCAGCGCACCTCGGGGCTCACGATGCGCAGGTGCACCTCGGCCGCCCCTGCCTCGTAGAGCATGGCCACCAGCTGGCGGCTCGTCGTGCCGCGCACGATGCTGTCGTCGATGACCACGAGGCGCTTGCCCGCGATAACGCTCGGCAGCGGGTTCAGCTTCAAGGTGATGCCCCGCTCGCGCATGGCCTGGGTGGGCTGGATGAACGTGCGTCCCACGTAGTGGTTCTTCACGATGCCGAAGGCGTAGGGAATGCCGCTCGCCTCGGCGTAGCCCACCGCCGCCGGCGTTCCCGAATCGGGCACGCCGAGCACCAGGTCGGCCCCAACGGGCGCCTCTTGCGACAGAATCGCCCCCATGGCGCGGCGGGCCTGGTACACGCTCTGCCCGTCGATGACGCTGTCGGGGCGGGCGAAGTACACGTACTCGAAAATGCAGGAAGCGCGGCGCGGCGCGGCAGGACCGCTCTCGGCATCGAGGCCGTCGCGCCCGAGGCGCACCACCTCGGCCGGTTCCACATCGCGCACATAGGCGGCGCCGGCGATATCGAGGCCGCAGGTTTCCGACGACACGACCCAGCCGCCCTGGGGCAAGCGCCCGATGCACAGGGGGCGGATGCCATGGGGGTCGCGGAAGGCGTAGAGGGCCTCGGGCGTGGCGAGAATCATCGCGTAGGCGCCCTCGAGCACCTCCATGGCATGGCGAATGCCCTCGCGCACCGAGCCGGTACGTCGCGTCGCCTCGGCGATGATGCGCGTCGCCACCTCGGTATCGGTGCCGGAGGCGAAGGCGGCGCCCTCCTGCTCGAGCGATGCGCGCAGCACCTCGGTGTTCAGCAGCGTGCCGTTGTGAACGAGGGCGATTTCCACCTCGTCGATGGACGACAGATGGGGCTGGGCCGCATCGCGCGAGGCGGCGGCACCGCTCGTGGAGTAGCGCACGTGCCCCACGGCCAGATCGCCGACGAGGGCGTCCATCACCGCATCGTCGAACACCTGGGTCACGAGCCCCACATTCTTATAGCAGCTCAGGTGCGCCCCGTCGCCCACGGCGATGCCGGCGCTTTCCTGGCCGCGATGCTGCAGTGCCTGCAAACCGTAGCCCGTCAGGCGGGCCACATCCTCGCCCGGGGCGTACACCCCGAACACACCGCACTCCTCCTCAAGGGCATCGGGCATCTCGCGCACAACGGTTTCCATGGATCGCATCGCTCCTTCAACGACGGTAGGGCTGCTCGTCTTATCGGCGGTTTCCCATGGTAGCCAACTCATACGCGCGCAGGGGCGCGCGAGGCGCAGAGGAAATACATCGGAAACAAGACTTGCACGAGGCGGAAACAAATCCGACCTTTCCGCGTAACCTTTCGTCCGTAGCATGGAGACGCTGGAAACCACGAACGAGGAGTCGCAGCTATGACACGCAGGAACATTCCCCGCGAGGGCGAGGTCCGCATCCCCTCGGGCTGCGCCATCGCGGGCATCATGGATCGAAGCGGCGCGCGCCACGACGGAGGCGACATCCTGCGCTCCATCGCGCTCATGCACGATCGGAGCAACGGGCTGGGCGGCGGGTTCGCCGCCTACGGCATCTACCCCGACTACGCCGACCTGTACGCCTTCCATATTATGTACGAGAGCCGCGAGGCCCGCGCCGCCGCCGAGGCCTATCTGGAGCACTTCTACCTCTGCGAGAAGCAGGAGCGCATTCCCACCGAGGATCACCCGTCCATCAAGAATCCACCGGACATCTGGCGCTACTTCATGGCGCCCCATCCCATGCGCCTGGCCGCGAGCGGCCTGGACGAGGCGGAATACACCATGCAGCACGTCTTCCACATCAACGGGAAGATCGAGGGCGCCTTCGTGGCCTCGTCGGGCAAGGACATGGGCGTGTTCAAGGGCGTGGGGTACCCCGAGGACATCGGCGCGTTCTACCGCATCGGCGACTACCGCGCCTGGGCCTGGACGGCTCACGGGCGCTTTCCCACCAACACGCCCGGCTGGTGGGGCGGGGCGCACCCCTTCACCTTGCTGAACTGGTCGGTCGTCCACAACGGCGAGATTTCCAGCTACGACGCGAACCGCCGCTACGTGGAGCAGTTCGGCTACGACTGCGAGCTGCAGACCGACACCGAGGTGATCACCTACCTGTTTGACCTTCTGGCCCGCCGCCACGGCCTGTCCCAGCAGATGGCCGCCCACATCATGGCAGCCCCCTCCTGGCGCGAGATCGACGCCATGGAACCCGACCGGGCCGCCTTCGAGACGGCACTGCGCACGGTGTACGCCAGCGCGCTCGTGAACGGGCCCTTCTCCATCATCGTGGGCTCCGAGGAGGGGCTTTTGGCCCTGAACGACCGCTTGAAGCTGCGGGCGCTCATGGTGGCCGAGAAGGGGCCGATGGTGTATCTGGCCAGCGAGCAGGCGGCCATCCAGGTGGTGTGCCCCGACGCGGAGAACGTGCGCTCCATCGAGGGCGGCATGCCCTTCGTCGTGCAGCGCGACGATGTTGCGGCCGCCAAGGCCGGCGAGGCCGCGGAAAACCGGGCGGTGCGCGACTGGCCGCTGGAACACGAAGTGGGCGTGCTGCCCCGCAAGAGAAGGGAGGTGTGAGCGCCATGGATGCTACGACCAACTGCGTGCTCCCCCGCTACCGGGTCGTGCGCGACGAGGCGGCCTGCACCGGCTGCGCCCAGTGCGTGCGCTCCTGCGCCAACGGCGTGCACCGCCTGCGGAAAGACTCCGATCGCATCGTCATCAACTCCCGCGCCTGCGTGAACTGCCAGCGCTGCGTGGTGTTCTGTCCCGAGCTGGCCCTGACCATCCAGCCGTGGCCCCAGGTGGGCACCGGCTCGTCCACCTGGACGGCCGAGGCCATGGCCGACATCGCCAAGCAGGCCCAGACCGGCGGCGTGCTGCTGTCGTCCATGGGCACGCCGGCGCCCTATCCCATCTACTGGGACCATTTGCTGCTGAACGCGAGCCAGGTGACCAACCCCTCCATCGATCCTCTGCGCGAGCCCATGGAGACCCGGGTGTTTCTGGGCAGTCGGCCTGAGATCCTGAAGGTGAACGAGCGCGCCGGCCAGGTGGTGGAGCCCCTGCCGCCGCAGCTGAAGCTCGATGTGCCGATCATGTTCTCGGCCATGTCCTTCGGCTCCATCTCGCTGAACGCCCAAAAGGCCCTGGCCCTAGCCGCCGCCGAGCTGGGCACCTTCTTCAACGTGGGCGAGGGCGGCATGCACCGCGACCTGGAGCCCTTCGCCGACCACGCCTTCGCCCAGGTGGCGTCGGGGCGCTTCGGCGTGGATGCGCACTACCTGAACACGGCAGCGGCCATCGAGATCAAGATCGGCCAGGGCGCCAAGCCCGGCATCGGCGGACACTTGCCCGGGGAGAAGATCAACAGCGAGGTGTCGCGCACCCGCATGATCCCCGAGGGCAGCGATGCCATCTCCCCGGCACCGCACCACGACATCTACTCCATCGAGGATTTGCGCCAGCTCATCTTCTCCATCAAGGAGGCCACCGGCTACCGCAAGCCCGTGGCGGTGAAGATCGCCGCCGTGCACAATGCCGCCGCCATCGCCAGCGGCATGGCCCGCACCGGCGCCGACATCATCGTGGTGGACGGCTTCCGCGGCGGCACCGGCGCCGCCCCCAAGCGCATCCGCGACGCGGTGGGCATCCCGGTGGAGCTGGCCCTGGCCGCCATCGACCAGCGTTTGCGCGACGAGGGCATCCGCTCCACGGTGAGTTTGGTGGCCAGCGGCTCCATCCGCAACTCCGCCGACGTGGTGCGCGCCATCGCCCTGGGGGCCGACGCCTGCTCCATCGGATCGGCGGCCCTCATCGCCATGGGCTGTCACCAATGCCGCGACTGCTCGAGCGGCCGATGCAACTGGGGCATCGCCACCCAGCGTGCGGCACTCACCGAGCGGCTGCACCCCGAGGCGGCGGCCGAGCGCGTGGTGAACCTCGTGCGGGCGTGGACCGCCGAGATTCAGGAGATGATGGGCGGCATGGGCATCAACGCCGTGGACAGCCTGCGGGGCAACCGCCTGATGCTGCGCGGCGTGGGGCTCAACGAGAAGGAACTGGACATCCTCGGCGTGAAGTACGCCGGCGAGTAGGACGGGAGGAAGCCATGACCGACGCGACCGTTACCTTAAGCGCCGAGGAGACCGCAGCCGAGGCGCCAACGCCCGCAGCCGAGGTGACCTTGGGGCTTGCGCACTTCAAGGAAGCCAACGAGCAGGTGCGCGCCGCCCTCGCCCGCGCTGATGCAGTCACCATTCGCGAGGCAAACGCCCAGCGCTACCTGGGCTGCGCCCTTCCCGCGGGCAAGTCCCTCGACATCTTCGGCACACCCGGCAACGATTTGGGATGCTACCTGGACGGCGGCCGCATCGAGGTGTTCGGGAACGGCCAGGACCAGGTGGGCAACACCATGAACAACGGCGCTATCACCATCCACGGGCGCGTGGGAGATGCCGCCGGCTACGCCATGCGCGGGGGCACCATCCTCGTGCGCGACGACTGCGGCTGGCGCGCGGGTATCCACATGAAGGAATACGAGGCCAAGCGCCCCGCCATCGTCATCGGCGGGGATGCCGGCGCCTTCCTCGGCGAGTACATGGCCGGCGGCATCATCGTGCTGGCCGGCACGCCGGGCGACTACCTGGGCACCGGCATGCACGGCGGTGTGATCTACCTGCGCCATCCCTTAAGCACCGACCGCATCATGGACGGCCTTATCCAGGAACCTGTCGGAGAGGAGGATGTTCCCACCCTGACGGCGCTGCTTGATGCCTACGACGAGGCCTTCGCCGGGGAAAGCCCGCCCCTCGGCGGCGACCTGAGCAGCTGGCACCGCCTGCGCCCGGCCAGCGCCCGCCCCTACGGCGGCCTGTACGCCCACTAGGCCGATCCGCCGCTTTGCCCGTCGCTTTACTGTCGCTTCACCTGTATTCGCCCTGAGCACCGCCTACAGAAAAGGAGATTCCCATGACGAACGTTCCCGAGATCTACGGCTCCCTTGTGTTCAACGAGTCCACCATGCGCGAGCGCCTGCCCAAAGCCACCTACAAGCAGCTCATGGACACCATCAAGGAGGGCGCGCCGCTTGCGCCCGAGGTGGCCAACGTGGTGGCCCACGCCATGAAGGAATGGGCCATCGAGAAGGGCGCCACCCACTACACCCACTGGTTCCAGCCGCTTTCCGGCATCACCTCCGAGAAGCACGATGCCTTCGTGGACCCCACCTCCGACGGCCACGCCATCATGACTTTCTCGGGCAAGGAGCTCATCCAGGGCGAGCCGGACGCCTCCAGCTTCCCCTCCGGCGGCCTGCGCGCCACCTTCGAGGCCCGCGGCTACACCGCGTGGGATCCCACCTCCTACGCCTTCATCAAGGACGACGTGCTGTGCATCCCCACCGCCTTCTGCAGCTACACCGGCGAGGCTTTGGACAAGAAGACGCCGCTTCTGCGCTCGATGAAGGCCATCGAGACCCAGGCGCGCCGCGTGCTGGAGCTCTTCGGCGAGGAGGATGCGGGCCGCGTGGTGACCAACGTCGGCGCCGAGCAGGAGTACTTCCTCATCTCCGAGAAGGACTACGAGCGCCGCATGGACCTCATGCTCACGGGCCGCACCCTGTTCGGCTATTCCCCCTGTAAGGGCCAGGAATTGGAAGAGCACTACTTCGGTGCCATCCGCCCCACGGTGAGCGCCTACATGAAGGAGCTCGACGACGAGCTGTGGAAGCTCGGCGTGCCCGCCAAGACCAAGCACAACGAGGTGGCCCCGGCCCAGCACGAGCTGGCGCCCATCTACTCCGAGGCCAACCGCGGCATCGACGAGAACCTGCTCACCATGGAGAAGATGCGCCTTCTGGCCAGCCGCTACGGTCTGGTGTGCCTGCAGCACGAGAAACCCTTCGAGGGCGTGAACGGCTCGGGCAAGCACAACAACTGGTCCATCTCGGCGGGTGCCAAGAACCTGCTCGACCCCGGCGAGCACCCCATGGACAACCTGCGCTTTCTGGTGTTCCTCGCCGGCGTGGTGCAGGCCGTCGACGATTACCAGGAGCTGCTGCGCATGACCGTGGCCAGCGCCGGCAACGACCATCGCCTGGGGGCCAACGAGGCGCCCCCGGCCATCATCTCGATGTTCCTCGGCGACGAGCTGGGAGCGGTCGTGAACGCGCTCATCGAAGGCCGCGACTACAGCGAGGCAGACCGCGTGTCCATGGACCTCGGCGTAAGCGTGCTGCCCAACTTCCAGAAGGACAACACCGACCGCAACCGCACGAGCCCCTTCGCCTTCACGGGCAACAAGTTCGAGTTCCGCATGCCTGGCTCGGCGGTGAACCTGTCGGACGCGAACATGGTGCTGAACACGGCCATGGCAAAATCGCTGAAGGACTTCGCCGACGCCCTGGAGGGCAAGACCGGCGACGAGTTCGTGCAGGCGGCCTGGGATTACGTAAAGCAGACCCTGCGCGATCACGAGCGCATCATCTTCAACGGCAACGGGTACTCCGCCGAGTGGGAAGAGGAGGCCGCCCGTCGCGGCCTGGCCAACCACAAGACCACGGCTGATGCGCTGCCCTGCTTCGTGGCGCCGAAGTCCATCGAGCTGTTCGAGGAGTTCGGCGTGCTCTCCGAAAGCGAGGTGCGCAGCCGCTACGAGGTGAAGCTGGAGAAGTACAACAAGCTCATCAACATCGAGGCCCGCGTGATGCGGCGCATGATGCGGCGGCTGTACCTGCCGGCCATCAGCGCCTATGCCGCCAAGGTGGCCGACCACATCACCTCGGTGAAGACAGCCATGCCCACCGCCAACACATCTGCCCAGGAAGCCCAGCTCGCGCGTATTATGGACGGACTGAACGACGCCCAGGAGAAGTTCGACGCCCTGGCCGCCAAGCACAAGGAGATCGTGAAGATCGACGACGCCCAGACCGCGGCAAACGCCAACGCCCACGAGCTGCTGCCGCTCATGGAGAGCCTGCGCGAGACCGTGGACAACCTGGAGATTCTCGTGCCCGACAGCGACTGGCCCGTGCCGTCGTACAATGAGATCCTCTTCTATGCCTAGGCGCGCGCGACGAGATATTCAGGGAAAGGTGATGGCCATGGAGATAACGGGAGCAGGCGTTGCGGGTCGCTACCCCTTCGCGAAGCTGCACGGGCTCGGCAACGACTTCGTGTTCTTCGACGACCGTGACGAGACGATGGATGTGTCAGTTGACCAGGTGAAGCAGCTGTGTGACCGCCGATTCGGCATCGGAGCTGACGGGGTCATCCTCGTGCGGCCCGCTCACCTTGAGGGCTGCGATGGACTCATGTACTACATCAACGCCGACGGCACCTTGGCCCAGATGTGCGGCAACGGCGTGCGCTGCTTCGCGAAGTACGTGGTGGACCGCGGCATCGTGGACGCCGCGCGCGGCAGCCTGACCGTGGAGACCCTGGCCGGGCCGCGTGCCATCCGCTTCACGGTGGACGAGGCCGACAAGCTTGCCATGGCCCAGGTGGACATGGGCGCCCCCGTTCTGGAGGCCGCCGAGGTTCCCTTGAATGCCGCCGCGGCCGACGAGGCCTGCGCGGTGGTGCTGGAAGAGCGGGCGGTGCGCCCGTGCGACGGGCAGGCGCGTTCTTCCGCCACGACACTGACGCTGGCCTACCCCACTGGCCCCTCGTTCGCCTTCGTCGGCGTGTCCATGGGCAACCCCCACGCCGTGTGCCTCATCGACGACTGGGAGGCGCTGCCCGCCCATCTGTTCAAGGGCGGCGAGAAGTCGCTGGAGACCTTCGATGTGGATGTCGTGGGCGCCTACTTCGAGAGCCATCCCGCCTTCCCCGAGAAGACCAACGTGGAATTCGCCTGCGTGGATGATAGCGGCATCGCCATGCGCGTCTTCGAGCGCGGCTGCGGCGAGACCATGGCCTGCGGAACCGGCGCCTGCGCGACGCTGGTGGCCGCGGCCCTCACCGGGCGCTCCGAGCGCGAGAACGACGTACGCCTGCGCGGGGGCACCCTGCATATTCTCTGGGACGAGACCGACCACGTCATCATGACCGGCCCGGCCGAGGAGGCTTTCATCGGAGAGGTGGAGCTGTAACCCTCCGCGGCAGTCGGGCGCTCGCGCGAAGCCCCTATCCCCCGGCACGACAACGCCCCCGCAATCATGGCGAAAGCCGCGATTGCGGGGGCGTTTCACGTGCAGGGCCAGCTTTGAGGGCGCGGACGCGCGGCGGGGAGCGCGCTCGAGTGGTACCGCTACCCGAGGGCGCCGATCCGCTCCATGGCCCGCTCGGCGTCGGTGCGCTCGCCGAAGGCGGTCAGGCGCACGTACCCCTCGCCGGCCGGGCCGAACCCGGCCCCGGGCGTGGTGATGACGGCCGCCTCGCTCAAAAGCCGGTCGAAGAACTCCCACGAGCCCATGCCCTCGGGCGTCTTGCACCAGATATAGGGGCTGTTCACCGCTCCGTACACGGTGTAGCCGGCCGCCTCCAGCCCCTCCTTGATGAGACGGGCGTTGGCCCGATAGTAGGCGATGGCCTCGTCCACCTGGCGGGCACCCTCGGGCGTGTAGATGGCCTCGGCGCCGCGCTGGATCACATAGGAGGCGCCGTTGAACTTGGTGCACTGGCGGCGGTTCCACATATCGTGCAGGCTCTGCCCGCCGCGCACGAGGGCCCGCGGCACCACGGTGTAGCCGCAGCGGGCCCCCGTGAAGCCGGCCGTCTTCGAGAAGGAGCGGAACTCGATGGCGCAGGTCTCGGCACCGGGCACTTCGAAGATGGAATGGGGCACGTCGGCATCCACGATGAAGCGCTCGTAGGCCGCGTCGAACATGATGACCGCCCCGCACTCGTTGGCGTAATCCACCCAGGCTTGGAGCTGGCCGCGCGTGAGCACGGTGCCCGTGGGGTTGTTCGGACTGCACAGGTAGATGATGTCCACCGGCACCTCGGGCAGCGCCGGGCAAAAGCCGTTCTCGGCCGTGGTGGGCATGTAGACGATGTTCTCCCACCGCTGGGATGCCTCGTCGTAGTCGCCGGCGCGTCCGGCCATGGCGTTGGAGTCCACGTAGACGGGGTACACCGGGTCGCACACGGCGATGACGTTGTCGGTGGCGAAGATGTCGCCGATGTTGCCGCAATCCGACTTGGCGCCGTCGGAGATGAAGATCTCATCGGCATCGACGCTCACGCCCCGCGCCGCGAAATCGCCCTGGGCGATGGCCTCGCGCAGGAAGGCGTAGCCCTGCTCGGGACCGTAGCCGTGGAACGTTTCGGCCGCCGCCAGGTCGTCCACGGCGCGGTGCATGGCCTCGATGACTGCCGGCGCAAGCGGCCGCGTCACATCGCCGATTCCCATGCGGATCAGATCGGCATCGGGATGCTTCGCGGCAAACGCCGCCGTGCGCCGTGCGATCTCCGAGAAGAGATAGCTTCCCGGCAGTTTGCCGTAGTTCTCGTTGATATGGGCCATAACCTTGCCTTTCTCGCGGTTTTGCCCATTGTAGGCGGGCTCTGTTACCCGCAGGTTTCGGCTGCCCGAAACGGCCAGGATGCCATCCCCGCGAACGGCCCGTCAGCCCGAGCGCGCCCCTGGGCTCGCATCGGCCCGGTGCACCAGGGTGCCCGGGCTGGTGCGGGCCCCGTGCGGCCGAAACCGTGCCAGCGCGAGCCCTGCGGCCGAATGGAGCCGCTGAAAGCAAACAGGCTCTGACACCTTGCGATGCCAGAGCCTGAAACAAGCTGGTCGGGTTGACAGGATTTGAACCTGCGGCCCCTTGACCCCCAGTCAAGTGCGCTACCAAACTGCGCCACAACCCGTTGTGCGTTTAAGCCTCTGCTCAAACAGCTTGATTATAATAACCTTACCCCCGAAGCATTGCAAGAGGTAATTTTCCATTTTTGGCCCCAGCGGTGCCAACGTGCGCGAGAGGCTACCCATACAGCTCCCCCCCCCCGCCATCCTCGACAGCCTCGCGTCGGAATCTCACCCGGCCCGGCCGTTTTGCGGAGAAAATCACGGTTCTCGTACCCTCGCCGGCGCAGACGGCGCTTCGGAAATTCCGCGAACTGGGGAAACGCTCGCGTACTGTCCCAGGGGAAGGCGCTGTTCGCCCTGAAAACTACAAGAACCGTCGATTTCATCACATTTCAGCGTACCTCGCCACCTGTCAGCGCATCTCAGCGCTGTTCCCGTATGCGCGCCCGCTGCTCCCTCCCGCAGCGGAGGCTTCTTCATTTTCCCAGTTCATAGCCTTGGGTTATGGCGCGGGTTAGGCATTTAACCCAAAAGTTTCCCCTCGCCCGATGCGCCGCAGCGCGTTCGTCGGGCATGATGCGGGCCGTCAGAAGCGCTGAACGGCACGCGGTACCGCCGACGATCCCCAGGGATACCGGCCCCCGTTAAGCGCATCGGGAACGCGGCGCCTGAGAGAGCGCCGCCCATCTCTTAGGAGGGAAATCATGGAAGTCACCCGTCGCGATCTGTTCAAGCTCTCCGGTCTGGCCGCCGCTGGCGTCATGGGAGCCGGCGCCCTGGCCGGCTGCGCCCCGAAGTCGCCGGCCGCCGACGCCGGCCTTGCCGAGACCGGGGCCGCTGATGCCGGCCTGCCAGAGTTCCTGCAGGCCCCCGAGCCCATCACCGACTTCGCGGATACCAAGGAGTTCGACATCGTCGTCATCGGCGCGGGCGAGTCGGGTCTGGCCGCTGTGCACACGGCCCTGGAGGGCGGCGCGAAGGTGGCCTGCGTGCAGAACATCGGCACGGCTCAGACTACGGGCAACATGGGCGCATCGGTGGATACCACCAAAACCGACGAGGCCGGCATCCAAGCCTGCGTAGGTTTCCTCATGGAGAAGAACGCCTACCGTTCCAACCGCAAGCTTTTGGAGGCGTGGGCGCGCAACTCCTATGAAGCCGTGACCTGGTGGGCCGAGACGGCGGCGGCCGGCGGCGTGGAGTCGAAGCCCTACGATAGCGATCGCGAGTACAACGGCTATGCCTACTCGCTGCACGCCAACACCTACAACCATGTGGAAGGCGCGCACAACGCCGCCGCCCTGGTGATATGCGACGCTCTGGCCGCCAAGGGAG
The DNA here is from genome assembly GCF_000422625.1 of Adlercreutzia mucosicola DSM 19490. Classification (GTDB taxonomy): domain Bacteria; phylum Actinomycetota; class Coriobacteriia; order Coriobacteriales; family Eggerthellaceae; genus Adlercreutzia; species Adlercreutzia mucosicola. Next base: position 226,366 of record NZ_AUGK01000004.1, read on the forward strand.
CCGAGTTCTTCTTCAACTCCCCCGCTGTGCAGCTGCACAAGGAGGGCGAGCGCGTTGATGGCGTTGTCTGCGAGACCGAGAACGGATTCGTGCTGTTCAAAGGCGCCAAGGGCGTCATCCTCGCCTCGGGCGACTGCTCGGGCAACCAGGAAATGCGCGACTACTACTGTCCCGACCAGCGTGGCTTCAAGGGCGCGAGTTCCTTCCGCGATGGCATGGGCATGATGGCCGGTGTGTGGGCCGGCGCCCAGATGACCCCGGTGAACCATTCGAAGATGGTTCACGGCGGCGGCGCGCTCACCCGCCTGGAGCTACCCTTCCTGAACCTGGACATCCACGGCAAGCGCTTCATGAACGAGGTCTTGTCCTTCGCCTATCTGAACAACCTCATGCGCGGGTATCTGGAGGAGTACGATTTCGAGAATCCCATGGCAGCGAAGTTCTTCACCATCATGCCAGCCAACTGGGTCGAGATCGGCGAGCAGTGGCAGGCCGCCTATCCCGGCGAGGTGAAGTTCAACGTGGGCAACATGAAGCTTCCCACCGAAGACCAGTTCGTTCGCGGTGAGACCTTTGCCGAGCTGGCGGCGAATATGAACGCCTACATGAAAGCCGATGAGTGGAATATCGACCCCATTGACGAGGCGACCATCGTCGAATCCATCGAGGCTTACAACGAGCTGTGCGCCACCGGGGTCGACGGCCAGTTCGGCAAGCGGGCCGCCTTCATGACGCCTATCGAGCAGGGTCCGTTCTTCGCGGTGCCCCGTGGCGCGAATATAGTGTCAGCGGTACTGGGCGGCCTGACCGTAGACGAGAACCAGCAGTGCCTGAATGCCGATGGCGAGCCCATCGAGGGTCTGTTCGCCGTGGGCAATGCCTCGGGCCAGTTCTATGGCGGCATTGACTACCCCATGGATGTGGAGGGCCTGTCGGTCGGCCGCGCCATCACCTCCGGCTACGTTACCGGCCGCTACGTGGCCGCCCTGTAGAGCCATCCCATCCCGTCTTTTCCCGTCCCTTCCCTTGCACAGCGCCCGCCGGCCTCCCTCCCCCTGGCGGGCGCTGTGGCCTTCCCGCATCGCGGGCGGCACGAGAAGCCTCCTCCTCGCGCCCATCGGGACGGTAGAGTCGCTATAATGGCCCCATGAACTCCACCGATCGCAAACCTCGCCCCTGGCAGCGCATCGATCATCTCGACCAGATGATCCCCTACCTGTTCGCTCTTGGCTGCGCACGAGCGTGGATGACGCTCACCTTCGCGGCCCCCGAGGGCATCGCCCTGTCCGTGGGCTTCGATCCCCATACGGTATTCGACTACGCCTATGCGCTGACGGGCATCCTGGCCACCCTGGCCGCGAGCCGCATCGCGCCGCTGCATGCTCAACCGTGGGCGCGGCCGGCAGCGCTGCTCGCGATGTTGGCGGCCTCGGCCTGCATGATCGGCGCTCCCGGCGCCGGCGATGGGGCGGCGCCCCTCCTGTTTGCGGGGGCCATCCTGGGCGCTTTCGGCTTCTGCACCACTCTGCTCATGTTCAATGAGGCCATCGCGCCTTTAAGCCTGGTGCGCATCGCCCTGTATATGGCGGCCTCCCGCTTTATTGCCGTGCCGCTTACCTACCTGTGCCAGGGACTAGTTGGCGAGCGCTTCTCGCTCATGCTCGTGCTGCTGCCCCTGCTCTCCCTGGCCAGCCTGACGCTGGCCTTCCGCCAGCTGCCCGAGCGCGACCGGAAGGCGGGTCCCTACCCGAAGTTCTCCTACCCGTGGAAGCCCTTGGCGGTGCTGTGCATCTATGCCTTTGCCTACGGCATGCGCGCCAGCCAGCTGCCGGCAGGGGCGGGCGTCCATTCGTCGCTCTCGACGGCCCTGGTCATGGGTGTGTTCTTTGTCATCGTGTACTTTTTCTCGAACCGTTTCAGCGTCAGCGTGCTGTTCCGCTCGCCGCTTTTGCTCATGGTGTGCGGCCTTCTGCTCATTCCCGCTGAGGGCATTCTGGGCACTGCGGCTGCGGGATACCTCATCTCCATGGGCATGACGCTGATGTCGCTGCTCGTATCGCTGCTGTTCTTCGATCTGTCGAAGCGCATGGGCGTAGCCGTCCTGGCGCTGACCGGTGCGATGTGCGTGAATCCGCTATTCACCATTTGGGGTGGAAACTGCGCCGATCTGCTGGCAGGCACGGGGCTGGCACCCCAGACCCAGGACATCGTTATCACCGTGGCCGTGGTGATGCTCGTGCTGGCGAGTACGCTCGTGCTGCTGTCGGAGAAGGACCTTGCATCGCGCTGGGGCGTCAAGCTGCTGGAAACCGAGAACCTAGCTGCCGACAGCCTGCGCGCCGAGGCCATGGCCGAGCGCTGCGATGCCGTAACGGCCCAGTACCATCTGAGTCCGCGCGAAGACGAGATCTGCCGCCTGATCGCCCAGGGCAAGACCAACGCCGAGATCGAACGCGAGCTGTTCATCGCGCCGGGCACCCTGAAGGCCCACATCCAGCACATCTACGTGAAGGTCGGCGTGCACAGCCGCAAGGAACTGGTGGCCCTCTGCGGAGGCGAGGCGGCCTAAGCGGCGGGGCGCCCATCGCCGAAGAGGAGCTCGCGCTCGGGGCCCGGCAGGTTGGCGCGGGCCTGCTCACGCAGGTTGTTCAGGCCGGCGAGGAACTGGCGGTACATCACCACGGTGAGATAGCGGCCCCGTGGCGTCAGCGTCAGCTCATCGGCGTTGTCGGTGGCAAAGGCCCCGTTCAGGCGTAGAAAGGCCATCTCCATGGGCAGCCCCGCATCCACGCTGCAGCCGAAGTCGGCCCGAAACTGTCTCTTGTCGAAGCGCAGGGCGTACAACTGCAGAAGGAAGCGATAGCGCATGAGATCGTGGCGCGACAGCGCCGTCTTCCCCAGCAGCGGCAGGCGCCCGGCCTCCACGGCGGCGCGGTACTCGTTCAAGCCGAAGCTGTTCACATACAAGTCGCCGCCCAGATGAGTGATCGATCCCGAGCCGATGCCCACGCACTCCTCGTAGGCCACGGCGTACTCATCCACCTCGAGGCGCTCCTGGGATTGGTTCTCCCCGTCCAGGCGATTGAACGTCCACAGGGTGCGCCGCTCAAAGTCTGGGCGCTCGCCGCCGGCCAGCGTCTCGTCGACGATCTCGTAGAAGCACCGCTCGCGGTCGTAGCTCAAAGGACCTAAGGTAGCGGCCATCTTCCTCATCGTAGCGTTGGACTGGTACAGGGGCGAGAACGTTGTCTGCTGGCAGCCGCAACTCGCGATGCGCTCCAAATCGCTACGCAGCACGGCTTCGGTCTGGGAGGGGAAGTCGAAGATCATGTCCACATTGAGCGACTCGAAGTACCCCGCAGACGCTCCGATGCGCTCGAAGATCTCCTTCCTGCTGCCGTATTTGTCGTAGCGATCCATCTGGCGCAGCAGGTCGTCGTCGAAGCTCTGCACGCCCACGGACAGGCGCTGCACGCGGCCGGCCAGCTTGTCCAGGTAGGCGGGAATAAGGTGGTTCGGGTTCGTCTCGGAGTTCACCTCGCGGATGGAGAACAGGTCGCGGGCCAGGTCGATGGTCTCGCACAGCTCGTCGATCATCACCGTGGGCGTGCCGCCGCCCACGTACAGACTCTCGAAGTCGTATCCGCGCTCGGCGAGCATCCGCATCTCACGGCGCAAGGCACTGAAGTACGGTCGCGCCACTTCTTCGCGGAAGGGATAGCGGTTGAAGCTGCAATAGGGGCAGAGACGCTCGCAGAAGGGCACATGGGCGTACAGGGTATAGATGCGGCCGGGCTCAGGATCGGGCAGGGTGATGCCCGGAGTGGGGTTTAAGGCCAGCTGGTCTTTCGTCATGGTGCGCACGACCGTAGTGAGGAAGCGCTCGGAAAGCATGGGGAATCTCCTTGGGGCTTGCGGAATGGGACGTCGCGAATCGGCGCCCTAGTCGTCCGATCCCCGACTGTGTCCATGATAGCACCGACTTGGTGAGCAAACCTGAGGTTGTCCCTCATCGTTATCGTGAGGTAAACCGCCGACCGGAGCGCGTCGCCTTCCGCGCCGCGCTCCGGTCTCGAGCTTCGCGCGGCAAATGCGCCGGCGAGCAGGGCTGTCCCTATTCCCAGCCGGGCTTGCCCACGCCGCCCTGCTCGATGGCGTCCAGCAGGCCCTGGCGGTCGGCGACGCCCAACTTGCGGTAGATGTTGCTCACGTGGTGCTTCGTCGTGCCCTGGGCGATGGACAGCTCGTCGCTGATATAGGGCACCGAGCGACCGCGGGCCAGAAGCACGATCACCTCCGACTCGCGGTTGGTCAGCTTGCCCATGGCAGCAATGGCGGCGCACTTCTCCTCCAAACTGGTGTCGGCCGCGCCGCTGCGAGGCGTGACGTAGAGCCTCTGCACATCGGCGATGGTGAAAAACAGCATGCCGATAATGGCCAGGACCAGCACGGCCAGCAAAAACACGTCGGTGTGCATCTGCGATGACCAGACGGGAAGCATGGGCAGCCAATCAGCGAGAAACGTGCCGGTGAGCGTACCCGTGCGCGCCACGAGAATGGTCACACCGAAGGAGGCTGCCACCGAGATGCGGCCGCGGAAGGCCACGTCAGTGGAAACGAGCATCATGAGCATGTCCAGGCAGTAGACGCCCATGATGATAAGGCCGCAGCCGATGAACGGGTAGGGCATCGGCTCTAGCAGCAGCAGGATCAGCCCGATGACCATCGCGGGAATCACGGGACGGTACAGGGCGGCGGCCTCCGAGGGCGCCTGGGACACCATCATGGAGAGGGTGATGGCACCGATGCCGCCGCCGGCCAAAAGCAGGGCCCTCGCCATGAAGTGCCCATCGTTGCCCGCGTAGGGGTCGAGCATCCCCTGGCTTGTGCCCCACACCACGCTGATAAGGAAGACGCAGAGCAGAAGGCGGCCCACGGGCACCGTTTTGGTATCAAGGGGGATGACCGACGGCTCGCGCCGCGGCTCGCTCTTACACGCCGCCAGAATAGCCGCCGACACTACCGGCAGCGCCGTCGCATAGCCGATAGCCACCGCTTTCGGCATAGCGTAGGCGATGAAGAACAGCACGAAGGCGAAGGTGTAGGACGCATAGAGGTGACGCCCCACGCGGCCGGTGGCCAGGGCGCTCCACAGCTCGCCCCACATAATAATAAGGAGGGCGTTGCCGAAAGAGGCCGCTGCCGCGCCGATCAAGAACAGCACCAAGGCTGCCGCGCCCGCGAGCAGGCCCAGACTGACCGGTATGAGAGCGGTGCCCAAGGCCGTGAGACCGCCGGCTAAGATAAACGAGTCGCGCCGGCTCAAGAAGGGCGCGAAGCGGCGCGAGAGCAGCACCACAAGCGCGTAGCTGGCGGTCATCAGTGCCAGTAAAATCAAAACCGGGTTTTCACCGGGAACCTCCGGCGATGCGGCGGCCACCACTTTGTGGGTGCAGAGCACAACCATCTGCCAGGCCTGCCAAAAGCCCAGACCCAGTAGGCGCCAATCGGCGAAGCGCGGCTCCTCGGCCCGCGTCCGATGCGTTGCGGACATCTTGGCTCCCTCCCTTTCCCTGGCCAAGTGTGCTTTCCCAATCTACCTTAAACCGCCCCTCTCCACAAGAAGTGCGAGGAAACTTATATGGGCCGTTTCGGCCCATTTTGCGCTCATGTGGGAAAATGTGCCGATTAGCTAGATGGCCCCAGCGGCCGGCAGAGGCATGATGCGCTGCGGGAGGGAACACAGCCGTACGGTTTGTGGATCCCCGAAAGAAAGGAAGCGGAGCGGAGGCGCTCCGCGAAACGGAAGGGGTTTCAATGTCTGAAATCACTAACAAGGGAATGTCTCGCCGCGCGTTCTTCGGCCTGGGCGCCACCGCCGCTGTGGCCGCGGGCGCCGCAGGGCTCGCCGGCTGCGCGCCGGCTGCCGAGACCAAGGACGCCGGCGCGCAGGGCGGTCAGATGGCCGCTACGGGCAAGGCCACCTATGAGTGGGAGATCGCGCCCGAGCCTATCACCGACATCGCCAGCACCGTGGACACCGACATCCTCGTGATCGGCGCCGGGCTGGCGGGCTGCGCCTGCGCCGCCGCGGCGGCCGAGAAGGGCGGCAAGGTGACCGTCGTGGAGAAGTCCTCCAGCTGGAACGGCCGCGGCGGCGGTTTCGGCGCCATCAACTCCCGCTATATGGACGAGCTGGGCATCAAGGTGGACAAGGTGAACGCCAAGCAGCACTGGATCGCCCAGTGCGCGAGTCGCACCAACGAGGACCTCATCGTGAAGTTCTTCAACAACTCCGAAGAGGCCTCCAACTGGCTGCTCGACAAGTGCGAGGCCCTGGGCGGCTCCGCCATGGTGGGCGCCTTCTACAGCCACGACGACGTGTACGCCGAGCAGCCGGGCTACCACATGCTCATGATTCCCGAGGAGGCCGGCCTGACTTCCACCGGTTTCGCCGGTGCCGAGCTGTGCTACCTGGACGCCGTGAAGGACGGTGCCACCTTCGTGTTCGATTCCCCCGCCGTGCAGCTTCTGAAGGACGATTCCGGCAAGGTGACCGGCTGCATCTGCGAGACCGCTGACGGATATGTGCAGTACAACGCCGCCAAGGGCGTCGTGCTGGCCACCGGCGACATCGGCGGTAGCCTGGAGATGTGCGAGGCCTACGCCCCCATCTGCGCTGAGTACGGCCAGCCCCGCAGCCAGTACACGCCCGCCGGCGTGAACACCGGCGACGGCCATAAGATGGGCATGTGGATCGGCGCCCAGCTGCAGGATCTGCCCTTCCCCACCATGATGCACCCCCAGGCCTTCTGCTGGTTCCACGGCCCCTTCCTGTTCGTAAACGACAACGGCGAGCGCTTCATGTGCGAGGACACCTGGGTGCAGGGCAAGTCGCTGGCCATCAACCGCCAGCCCAACGGCGAGGCCTGGTCGGTGTTCGATGCCAACTGGCCCACCGATCTGGTGAACGGCCTGCCCTATGGCGGCGGCATGTTCTGGGACAGCTTCCGCCCCTACGGCAGCGACCTGAACCTGGCCCCCGAGTACTTCAAGACCCAGATTCCCGCCTACATCGAGCAGGGTATCGCCTACGAGGCCGACACCATTGAAGAGCTGGCCGGCAAGATCGGCTGCGACGCCTCCACGCTTTCTGCCACGGTGGAGCGCTACAACGGCATGTGCGAGGCCGGCGAGGACACCGACTACTACAAGAAGCCCGTGTTCCTGACCCCGGTCAAGCAGGGCCCCTTCTACGCGCTGAAGGTCGGTCCCGCGCTTCTGGCTGTGACCGGTGGCCTGAAGTGCAACAACGACTTCCAGTGCCTGGACGCCGAGGGCAACGCCATCGAGGGCCTCTACGTGCTCGGCAATATCATGGGCGACATCACCGCGGTGGACTACCCCATCAACGTGGCCGGCAACAGCCACGGCCGCTGCATCACCTTCGGCTATATGCTCGGCCACGAGCTGGCCGAGGCCTAAGCGCCGACGACCCCCGCTGCCGGCGGCGTCCCCTCCCCTTCCGCCGGCAGCTCCCTCCAACCAAGAGACCCCCGATGCTCGGGGGTCTCTTCGCATAGGCGCTTGGAATGGGGTGTCGCGCGAAGGGGAGGGTGTTTCGCAGCTATTCCAAGCCCGCCAGCTGGCGGCCGATAAGGTAGCCGAAGGTCATGCAGCGCCCAAGGCTGTTGCCGGCGAAACGGGTGCTGTACTGGTTGGCGCAGAAGTCGCCCGCGGCCAGGCCGATGGCGTACAGCCCTACGATGGGCTCCTCGGTCTCGGTGAGCACCTGAGACAGCGCGTTCACATGCAGGCCGCCCATGCAGGCGAGGGACGCGGGCACGTCGTACTTGGTGGCGAAGTACGGGGCCGTCAGCTCGTGGAGGGTGGCGGGATTTTTATGGAACTCGCCATCCTCGCCTGCGGCGCAGTAGCCGTTGTAGGTTTCCACCGTGCGAGCCAGCACATCGGCGGGCAGATCGTAGGCGGCGGCGATCTCGTCAAGCGAGTCGGCCTTCATGAAGATCCCCTCTTCCACGAGTGCGTTCCACTTCGCCAGAAGCTCTTCGGGCTTCGCTGCCCAAGAGGGGTCGTCAGCGCGGTAGGAAATGGCGGGCAGCTGGCTCGCGTAGGACTCGTTCCACAGTGCCACCATAGTGCCCCCGGGCTGGTTGAACTGGGCGGCGGCGAAGTTCGACTGGCCTGCGTTCTCGTCGATGAACCGGCGGCCCGTGCTGTTCACCATCACATTTTTGATGCAGTTGGTGGATCCCCAGAACATCATGGGCGGATGGTCGCCGTTGTTCTGCATGGTGCCGCCCACCCACAGCGCCTGCTTGATGCCGCTTCCGTCGCCCATGTTGAACTGGGCCACCTTGTCGCCCACAGGGTTGTGGGTCACCATGGGGCAGAAGTACTCGAGCATGGCGGCATCTTGGCTGTAGGACCCCGTAGCGATCACGATGCCCTTGGTGCCGACGAACTTCTTCAGAGCACCGGTCTCGTCGGCAGCGATCACGGCACTCACGCGGCCGTCGCCATCGCGCACCAGCTGCTGGGAGGTGTGCTTGAAGCGAATATCGGCGCCCTTGTCCTGGATGTGGCCGAGCAGCGCGCCGAGCAGATCGATCTCGGGCACGAAGCCGAGGCCCAAATCCCCGTTGTAGGGATCCTGATCGATGGCGGAGGTGGGCTCGTTGGCCCCTCCAATGAAGATGATCGTGCCAGGGTAGATGCGCTCGATCACCTCGTCATCGGAGTGCTGAAGCACCGGATGCAGCCCGTAGGGCTCCACCACATCGGCAAACCAGTCGGCCGCCTCGCCCGAACGGTTCGCCCAGGTCCATACCGCCTGGCCGTCCATCTTGAAATTGCCGATGCTGAGGAAGTCCTTCACAGCCATGGGAACGTCCACCGGCTCGCCCTGCTCCAGCTGGGCCCGGGAGTTGAACATATAATGCGACCCGCCATTGGCATTGTAGGTGTCGTTTCGCTCGAGCACCGTGACGGACAGACCGCATTCGATGGCCGAGGTGGCTGCATAGATGCCCGAGGCTCCCAACCCGATGATGACCACATCGGACTCCACGGTCTCGGTGATCTGGTCCTCGGCGATGGGAGCCGGCGCGATCTCCCAGGGGCGTTCGCCGGCCGCAGGCGTGGCGGCGCCGTCTGCGCCGGCGGACGCGGACACATCTTCCCCGCTCTTCTCGGCCGCAGGCGCACAGCCGGTCAGGCCCGCCAGGCCCAGGGCGCCGGCCGCCAAGCCACCGGCAATGAAATGACGTCGAGTAAGTGCTGTCATGGTTCCCTCCTATGGTCTCCTTGGTAGTAGTCCACGATACGGCTCTCTTGTGGCGTGCCGCGAATCCACCATAGGCCGCGCGGGCCCTTGCCGCCTATCGGGAATCCCCATGAGAACATCACCTGATCGGGAAAATCAGGTGATTCACGTGATGGCCGCAGCATCGCATCGCAGGAGTGCTGGCGTACAATATTGTCAGGAGGAAGCCCTATGACCGACATCGCAACCACCCCGACCGTTCTGCGCGCCCGCAACGGGAGCCTGCGCCACAGCCTGCCCGACATCGGATGGGGCTTCATCGTGGCCTGGGGCCTCGCCACGGTGTTCACGCCGGTGTTCTCAGCCGGCGACACGGCGAATATGGGCGTCTTTTGGCTCGCCTCGATGATCGGGGCGCCCGTGGGGCTGTTCTCCTTGTTCCTGCTGCCCGTGTCCTTGACCACAACACGTGCCCGCACCCTCGCATTCCTGGGAGCGGTGGCTAGCATGACGCTGGGCGTGGCCCTGTTAACCGTTTCGCCCTCCATGGCAAGCGACGTCGGCGTCCACGCGCTGCAGGCGGCCGGAGGCTTCGTGTCGGCCGTGGGCACAGCGGTGTTCACCGTGCTCTGGGGCGCCCATTACGCCTCTCTCGACATGACGCGCATCGAGCGCATGGCCACAGCCTCGCTCATAGCCGCTTTCGCGTGCTACGCTGTGGTGCTCGTCCTGCCGCGCTTGCCTGCCATCTTGTTCGTCGGGTGTCTGCCCTTCCTATCGGCCTTCTGCCTTGCGGCTGCCCATAGTGGCAACGAGAGTGCCCCGTGCGTTCGCAATCGAAAAGACGCGCAGAGACTCGGTCATTTGAACGTGCCAGGATTTGTGCGGCTCGGGCTGGGCATCGTGGGGGCGACCACCGTCGTCTCCCTGTTCTGGACCTTCGCCAATGACGGCATCGTGCCCGCGGCCGCCGGCGTGCTCACCACTTCGGTGTTATCGGGATCAGTGGTGGCCGTGCTTATCACGGCCTACCTCTCGCGCTTCTCTCGGGCACTGAACCTGGGGACGCTCTATCGCTGGGTGCTGCCGCTGATCGCCGTGGCCTTCTCGCTGCTCGTGCTGCCTATCCCGGGCGCCATCATGGGAGCCGCGTTTCTCGTCAACGCAGCCCAGGCCCTCTTGAACCTGACAACCTTCATCTATTTCGCCGAGCTGTCCCAGCGCACGGGCGCCTCGGCCCAGCGCGTCTTCGGATTGGGCCGCTTCTTCTTGGAAGGGGGATTTCTCGTCGGGCTGCTCTTGGGGCCGCCTGCCGCCTCTTGGGCAGCAGAGATTGGTTTCTACCAAGGCGTTCTCTTCGTGGCGCTGACGGGATTCATCGTGTTGGCCATGGTATCCATTGCCAATCAGGACCGTCTCGCCTTCACGCTGGAAGAGACGGGCCGCGACTGTTCCGCATCGCCCGCACCGACGCAGAGCGCAGCGAGCGCGCCGTCGTCGCAGCCCGACGAAACGGCGATGCCCGCAGAAGACGCCTCGGCCGATCGCTTCGCCTTGGCCTGCGCCGCTGCAGCCGACGAGTTCGGGCTCACCAAGCGCGAGCGCGAGATCCTCCCCTACCTGGCCCAGGGCTATTCTCTGCCCTATATCCGCAACGAGCTGTACATCTCCCAATCCACCATCGACACCCACGTGCGGCATATCTACAAGAAGATGGGCCTGCACTCCAAGGAGGAGCTGATCACCGCCGTGCGCGGACGGTGCTAGATGCGCTTGGCACGCGGAGACTCGCCCGTGGCCGCAGCTTGCGCCCATATATATGCGCGTCACTTTTCGCCGGCCTGCGGCACCTCGCTCGCCTCAGAAAAGCAGGTAGCCGCCGCCCCGCCACCGCAACGTGGAATAGTTGCTTTTTTATTCAATTTCTCTGGTATTGGCAAATTCGAAAAAGGAAAAAGCAGATATTCCACGTTGCCATCTTTCTGCACATTCATAGCTTGAAACGGAGGGCAACATAATCGCAGGTCAAGGACTTATGAATCTTGACGATCTTAAATAGTTTCGGTGAGAACCGCGAAGAACTGCTTTTTCTGCTTCCCAAACGTGGAATATCTGCTTTTTTTGTCTAGCGAATTCCATAGTTGAACAAAAAATGCGTGATTTATCACCTTTTCCACCTTTTGTTCCTCTTGCAAGATACTGAAGCGAGCGCTGGGGCCTAGCCGTGGGTGTTCCGGGCACGGCAAGAGGGGATCGTGCCTGTTTCGGGAGAAGACGGGCAGCAGGCTACCCCTCATCGCCCACGTAGGGGGCGAGCACGGCGGCAAGCACCTTCAGGTGCGCCTTCGACTTGTTGAGACAGGGCACATAGATGAAGCTCTCCTCGGGCGTGGGGCGGCGGTGGCTGCCGCGACGGAAGGCGGGCTCGCCGGTGCGGTCGCGACCGGCGTGGGCCGCTGCCTGCCGCGCCGCGAGATGATCGTCGCAGTGGGCGGCGCGCCTGCCCGTGTTCTCCAGGGCGCCGGGCTCCTCCTCGGCGTTCACCGCTTCCCCTGCCAAGGCCGCGCGGTAGAGGGGCTCCAGTTCGAAGGGAATGTCGTAGAGGGTTTCCAGACAGTCCACGGCGAAGTTCGGGCACACCATGAGCAACCGGCTGTCCGGCTCGGCGGCTCGGGCCAAGCGCACGAGCGTGGGACGCGTGAAGGGCGAGAGCCACGTGCGCCCTTTGTCGAAGCGGCTCTGGTAGCTGATGGTCCAGCGGCGCCGATCGAGTCCCAGCTCGCCGGCCACGGCCAGGCTCGTGGCCCCGGTCTGCAGCTCATAGGTGTCCCCCGCCTCGATGTCCTTCAGCGGGATGGAATGGTAGGAGAACAGCAGCCGATCGCCGCGTTCCTCCGAGAAGCCGGCGTTGCGCACCGACGCGGCGATGGCCCTCACGTAGGCGGGATGCTCGCTATAGTCGTCCACAATGGCTACGGGGTGCTTCCAGCGAGCGCGGCGGGTGGCCCGCGCCACGGCGTCGCGCACCGAACCGGTGGTGGAGAGGGCCGACTGCGGGTACATGGGCAGCACCACGAGCCGCGTGCAGCCCGCCTCCTTCAGCGCCTTGATTGCCTTCTTGAAGGTGGGCTTGCCGTAGCTCATGGCGCAGCGCACCACCACGGGCGCGCCCTGCTGCTTGTAGTGGGCCGCAAGGCCCCGCTCCAGGGCGTCGTAGGTCACGGCCATGGGCGAGCCCTGGGCCGTCCAGATGGCGCGGTATTTCTCGGCCGAGGCGCGAGCGCGCTTGCGCAGGATCACGGTGTGCAGCAGCAGCCACCATATCGGACGCGGCATGGGGCAGATGCGGTGATCCATGAGGAATCGGGAGAGGTACTTCTTGACGGCCTTCTTCGTAGGCGCGGCGGGCGTGCCCGTGTTCGCGATGATGACGCCGACAACCTCACTCATGGAACACGTCTCCTTCCACGGAGGGCACAGGGGCCTCCTCCATCAGGGCGAACACCTCGCGTCCCGCCTCGGTGACACCGAGCGAGCGCGGGGCGAGCCCATCGAGGGCCTCGCGCAGATCGCGGGGCAGCTGATCGGCGAAGGCGAGGGACTCGCCGGTTACGGGATGCTCGAAGGCGATGCTGTAGGAATGGAGGAACTGGCGGCGCAGACCCAGCTGGGCCCTCTCGTCGCGCGGTCCGTGGGCGTTGTAGACCGGGTCGCCCACGATGGGGTGCTTCGTGTACTGCATGTGCACGCGGATCTGATGGGTGCGGCCGGTGAACAGCTTGCACTCGATAAGGCTGTAGCCGTCGTCGCGCACCCCGTGCTCGAAACGTTCCAGCACGCGGAAGGTGGTGATGGCCTCGCGGGCGCTGGGCACGTCCCGCACGGCCATGCGGCAGCGCTCGTCGGCCGATCGCGCGATGGGGGCGTCGATCATGCCGGTATCGTGGGCCATGATGCCGTGAACGAGGGCGAGGTAGTGGCGGTCCACGGCGCGATCCTGGATCTGGGCCATGAGCTCGCGGCCCGCCTCGTCGGTCTTGGCCGCCAGCATAAGGCCGCTCGTATCGCGATCGAGTCGGTGCACGATACCGAGGCGGTCGGCCTCTTCTCCCTGCACGTTGCAGAGGTTCTCCTCCCCGCAGTGCCAGATGAGCGCATTCACGAGCGTGCCGTGGGCATGATCGACCGAAGGGTGGCACACGAGCCCCACCTGCTTCGACAGCACGAGCATGTCCTCGTCCTCGTAGCGGATATCCAGATCGATGGGCTCACCGTAGACCACGACGGACTCCGGCTCGTCGTCCACCTCGTAGACCACGGTATCGCCCGCGGCTACGGCCTGCTTCTTGGACACCGTGGCGCCATTCACGAACACGCGGCCCTCCTCGATGGCCCGGGCCGCCGCCGAGCGCGAGGCATAGAGCCCGCGGGCGGCGCAGAGGGCATCGAGGCGCGTGCCGGCGTCGTCGGCCGCCACGATATGGCAGAGCGATCGGGCCACGCTACTCGCCCTCCCCCGGCTTGGCGGATGCGCCGGATGCGGCCGTGGCGGCCGGGGCCTTCCCCTCGGTGCGCGAGGCCCACAGCATTCCCAGGAAGAACAGCACGAACCCGCAGGTCACACCAATATCGGCCACATTGAACGTGGGAAACTCGATGAAAGTGGTGTCGATGAAGTCCACCACATAACCCAGGGTAAAGCGATCAAGCGCATTACCCAGGCCGCCAGCGAACACGAGTGCGATGCCCACCACCTCAACCACGTTCGCACGCCTGGCGATGGCGAGCAGATAGACCGCCAGTGCCGTGCACACCACCAGCGACATCACCCCCAAGGCGAAGGTGGAGTCGCCGAACATGCCCCAGGCCGCACCCGTGTTGTGCACGAGGCGGAACTGGAACAGGCCCAGGAAGGGACCGGCGATGACCTGGCCCAGCTGATAGCTGTTGAAATCGGCCTTGGTGGCGATGTCGATGGCGAGCCACGCCACCGCCACCAAGGCGAAGATGATCCCGTTGCGGCCCCGCAGCGACCGCTTGTCTGCCGGAGCCGTCACTTACTCGGCCTCGTAGCCCAGAACGTCCAGGGCGTTACCGCAGCGCTCGCACACATCGGGGTGCGCCGGGTTGCCGCCCAGGGTGCGGATGTTCCAGCAGCGCGGGCACTTCTCGCCCGCGGCCACGGTCACCGCGGCGGACACCTCGTCGTCGGCCCCTTCCTCGAAGGTAACCGAGGCCACGATGAAAAGCTCCTCGAACACGGCGGCATCGAAGGTACGGGCCGTGGCCACCACGGCGGCCGGGGCGCATACCACCACGGCGGCCTCCTGGCTCTTGCCGATGATCTTCGCCGTGCGGGCATCCTCCAGGGCCTTGGTGACCACCTCGCGCACGGCCATCATCTCCTCGAAGGCGGCCACGGCCCCGTCGGCCTCGGCGGGCACGGCCGGTGTGAAGTCGGTCGGGCGCGGCCAGCCGGCCAGCTGCACCGAGAGGGCGCGGCCCTCCTCGGTGCGGAACGCCGGCGGGAAATGGTCCCACACCTCGTCGGTGGTAAACGACAGGATGGGGCTCATCACGCGCACGAGCACCTCCAGGATGTTCATGAGCACGGTCTGCACGGCACGGCGGCGCGCCGATGCGGGGGCCTCGGCGTAAAGGCGATCCTTGGTCACATCCATGTACACGGCCGACAGGTCGTTCACGTAGTCGTAGAGCGCACGGTACACGCTGTTGAACTTCAACGCCTCGTAGGCCGCCTCCACCTCGGCCAGCAGCTGCACGGTGCGCACCATCTGCCACTGGTCGATGGGCTCAAGCTCGTCCCAGGCCACGAAGTCGGCGGGGCCGAAATCGTCCAGGTTGCCCAAAAGGAAGCGGAAGGTGTTGCGGAAACGGCGGTAGGCATCCGACACCTGCTTCAAGATGCCGTCGGAGATGGCCACATCCTGGGAGTAGTCGCAGGAGGACACCCACAGGCGCAGCACGTCGGCGCCGAACTTGTCGCAGACCTCGGCCGGATCGATGCCGTTGCCCAAGGACTTCGACATCTTGTGCCCCTCTTCGTCCACGGTAAATCCGCAGTGCATGACCGAGCGGTAGGGGGGTACCCCGTAGGCGCCGATGGAGGTGAGCAGCGACGACTGGAACCAGCCGCGGTGCTGGTCGGAGCCCTCCAGATACAGATCGGCCGGGAAGCGCAGGCCCTCACTCTCGCGATGACGGCACACGCTGGTGTGGGACACGCCGGACTCCCACCACACGTCCAGGATGTCCTTCTCGGGCACCAGCTCGGTGCAGCCGCAGGCCTCGCACTTGGTGCCCCGGGGCAGGTACTCGGACGGCTCCATGGTGAACCAGGCGTCGGCGCCCTTGACGTTGAACAACTCGATCACCGCGTCAAAGGTGGCCTCAGTGGCCACCGTGTTGCCGCACTTGGCGCATTGGAACACGGGAATGGGCACGCCCCAGCTGCGCTGACGCGAGATGCACCAGTCGGGGCGATCGGCCACCATGGACCCGATGCGGTTCTTCGCCCAGGCGGGCACCCAGCTCACCTCGGAGTTGATGGCCGTGAGCGCCCGCTCGCGCAGGGCGTTCTTGTCCATGGAGACGAACCACTGGCTCGTGGCGCGGAAAATGACCGGCTCATGGCAGCGCCAGCAGTGGGGGTAGGAGTGATTGATCTTCTTCTCGGCCACGAGCGTGCCCTGCTCGCGCAGCCAGCCGATGATGACCGGGTTGGCCTCGTCGGTGGAAAGCCCCGCGAACTGGCCGGCCTCGTCGGTGAACACGCCGTTATCGTCCACGGGCATGAGCAGCGGGATATCGAACTCCAGGGCCACCAGGTAGTCGTCCTGGCCGTGGCCGGGAGCCGTGTGCACCGCACCAGTGCCGGTATCCAAGGTGACGTGGTCACCGTAGATGACCGTGCCGGTGATGTCGTGGCGCACCGGCGCCGTGTAGGTGAGACCGAACAGCTGCTTGCCCTTGAGGGCCACCGGCTCGCCCGCTCCATCGCGCACGAAGTCGTAGCCCTCCCAGCCGGCCACCTCGGCCACGGCTTCCACCAGATCCCGAGCCATGACGAGGTTGCCGTCGGCCGTGATGACCATGACGTAGTCGGCCTCGGGGGCCAAGGACACGGCGGTGTTGGCCGGCAGCGTCCAGGGGGTGGTGGTCCAGATGAGCAGGAAAGCGTCGCCGGCGGCCCCGTTGGCCTCGAAGACGCCGGGCATGGCGTCCAGCTTGAACTTCACGTAGATGGAGGGCGACACCTCGTCGCCGTACTCGATCTCGGCCTCCGCTAGGGCGGTGTGGCAATGGGTGCACCAGTGGATGGGCTTGCGGCCGCGGTAGACCGAGCCCTTCAGGTACAGGTCCTTGAACACCTCCACGTTGCCGGCCTCGTAGTTCGGAATGAAGGTGAGGTAGGGGTGCTCCCAATCGGCATTCACGCCGAGGCGCTTGAAGCCCTCGCGCTGGATATCGACGTACTTCTCGGCCCACTCGCGGCACAGCTGGCGCAGCTCGGGCTGACTGATCTCGGCCATGCGCTCAGGGCCGATGGTCACCTCCACCATGTGCTCGATGGGCTGGCCGTGGCAGTCCCAGCCGGGGATGTAGGGGGCGAAGTACCCGCGCTGGGCATGGCTTTTCACCACGAAGTCCTTGAGGATCTTGTTGAAGGAGTGACCGAGGTGGATGGGACCGTTGGCATAGGGAGGCCCGTCGTGGAGGATAAAGGGCTTGCCGTCGGCGTTCTTCTCGAGCACGCGGCGGTAGATATCCATCTCGCGCCAAATCTCCAGGCGCTTGGGCTCCTTCTCGGGCAGATTGCCGCGCATGGCGAAATCGGTCTGCGGCAGGTTCATCGTGTCCTTGTAGTTGTTTGCCACCTTGATTCCCTATCCTTCTCGTCCGGGTTCCAGCGTATCGGTCAGGGCCCCGCGCGGGGCCCGTATGGGTAACTGGTCAAGTATACGCCACAGGCCGCCCGCCGTGAACAGCCGCCGCCCTCCCCTGCGCGGAAAAACCGCGGACGGGGCCGAGCGCCACCGAACTGGGCCGCGGGCAACGGCCATTCGCAAGCACCCGGCAGGCGCGCTCTGCGAGAACGGAAAAGTTACCGTTTCAATTCCCGTCCCTTTCCCCTATCGCGACGGGTATCCATGGGCTAGAATAGCGCCAGCGAGACCATCGGCCCGCCCGAGGAGCAGCGCGGCCGAATACCCTGATAGGAGCGCCCATGAGCTTTGCCATCGTCACCGATTCGTCGAGCAACCTCACCGAGGAGATGATCGACCGGTTTGACCTGTCCATCCTGCCGCTCACCTTCATGGTGGACGGCGAGGAGTACCGCAGCTACCTGAAGGGCGAGAAGACCGACCTGTCGCAGTTCTACGCCATGATGCGCGAGGGCAAGGTGATCACCACCTCGCTGCCGAACCTGCAGGAGTCCCGCGAGACCATCGAGGCCCTGCTGAAAAATGGTCGCGATGTGCTGTACCTGGGCTTCTCCAGCGGGCTTTCCGGCACCTACCAGGCCATCGAGCTTTTGCTGGCCGAGTTGGCGGGGCTCTACCCCGACCGTACTGTGTACTCGGTGGACACCCTGGCCGCTTCCGGCGGCGAGGGCCTGCTCGTCTACTACGCGGCGAAGATGCGCGATGAGGGAGCGACGGTGGAGGCCGTGCGCGACTGGGTGGAGGATCACAAGCTGCACCTGGCCCACTGGTTCACCGTGGACGATCTGATGTTCCTGTTCCGCGGCGGCCGGGTGTCCCGTACGGCGGCCTGGGCCGGCACCGTGCTCAACATCAAGCCGGTCATGCACGTAGATGACGAGGGGCACCTCATTCCCCTCGAGAAGGTGCGCGGGCGCAAGAAGTCGCTCAAGGCGCTCGTGGATCACATGGAGCAGACGGCCGACGCCCCCGTGGCCGACCAAACTGTGTTCATCACCCACGGCGACTGCCTGGAAGACGCGGAATACGTGGCCGACCTGGTGCGCGAGCGCTTCGGAGTGACCGACATCATGATCAATTGGGTGGATCCGGTCATCGGCGCCCATTCGGGACCGGGCACTATGGCCCTGTTCTTCCTGGCAAGCCAGCGCTAGCGCTCTTCCCCTGCAGTCTCTCGCGGACCTGAGGCCCCTGCTCTGCGGAGCATGGGCCTCAGGTCCGCTCTCTTTTTGCATCGCCTCTTCACTAGAACGGCTGTTCGATGCTACAATGGGGCCATGGAAACTTTCGACGACATCCCCCTGCCGCCCTGGGAGGGGCCGGCCATCCTGCTCGTGGATCTGGACGCCTTCTTCGCCTCGGTGGAGCAGCTCGACCATCCCGGGTGGCGCGGCAAGCCCGTCATCGTAGGCGGTGATGCCGATGCCCACGGCGTGGTATCCACCTGTTCCTATGAGGCCCGGGCCTTCGGCGTGCGCTCTGCCATGGCCGCCTCGCTCGCGCGATCGCTGTGCCCCGACGCCATCTGGACCCACGGCAACTTCCACCGCTACCGCGAGGTGTCGTCGGCCATTATGGCCATTCTGCGCGACGAGACGCCCCATGTGCAGCAGGTGTCCATCGACGAGGCCTTCATGGACGTGACCCCCACCGCCGTGAACACCGAGCATCCCGTGGCCGTGGCCCGGCGCATCCAGGCGCGCGTGGCCGCTCTGGGCGTGACCTGCTCCATCGGCGTGGGCGCCTCGAAGTCAGTGGCCAAAATCGCCTCGGACGTGGACAAGCCCCGCGGGCTCACCGTGGTGTACCCGGGCACCGAGGCCGCCTTCCTGGGCAATCTGCCCGTGCGCAGCTTGAGCGGCGTGGGGGCGGCGGCCGAGCGCATCCTGCACAGCTACGGCGTGCGCACCTTGGGCGATATGGGCACAGCCGAGCCGGCCCTGCTGCGGCGCGTGTTCGGGAAGAACGGCGAGATGATGCGCGACCGGGCCCTGGGGCGCGACCGCTCGGTGGTGGCCGAGGACGATACGGTGAAGTCGGTCTCCAACGAGGTCACCTTCGCCGACGATCTGACCGAGCGGGCCGACATCGAGGCGGCCCTGTCCACCATTGCCGCGAAGGTGGGGCGCCGTCTGCGGCGCAAGGGGCTCGCGGGCCGCACGGTGGCCGTCAAGGTGCGCTTCTCCGACCGCACCACCCACTCGGTCCAGCGCTCGCTGCCCGCCCCCACCGATGACGACATCGCCTTCGCCCCGCTGCTGCACGCCATGATCGACGATATCTGGATACCAGGGGCCCGGGTGCGCCTGCTCGGCGTGGCGGTCACCCACTTCGACGAGGCGCCCGTGGTGCAGGAGAGTCTCTTCGACGGGAGCGCCTTCGAGGGGCAGCGGCCCGAAGAGGCTCCCCTCATCGAGGACGAGGCCAAGCGCCGCGAGCTTCTGCGCGCCACCGACGCCCTGCGCGACCGCTTCGGCGACGATACGGTGCGCTTCGGCTTCGAGCTGCGCCAAGCCGGCAACACCACCGGCAGCTCGTCGAAGAACGTGGAGGATTACAAGTAGCGGGCGGCCTAAAGACCGATCCTGCGGGCGCCCGGTCGAGCGAGGCCGCCCCTCCTGACGAGCGCATCCTAGCGGCGGTTCAGCCCGTACAGCTCCACGAGGCCGCGCAGGCCCAGGGTCTGGTCCACCGACGCCTCGTGCCGCATCAGGGCGGCGATGGCCTCGGCGCCCCGCCCGGTGAGCACCACCGGGGTGGCATAGCCGGCATCGGCCCAGATCATCTCGATGAGCCCGTCGATGCGGGCCACCTCCCCCATCACGATACCCGACTGCATGGCCTCGGCCGTCGTGCGCCCCAACAGCGCCCGTGGGGCCCGCAGCTCCACCGAGGGCAGCTGGGCCGCGCCGCTGGCGAGCGCCGCCGCGCCCAGGCGCATGCCCGGGGCAATAATGCCGCCCTTGAACGACCCTTCCCGGTCGAGCAGCTCGAAGGTGGTCGAGGTGCCCAGATCCACCACGAGCACCGGCGCGCCCCAAGCGGACTTCGCGGCCACCATCTCGGCCACGCGGTCGGCGCCCACCGACGCGGGGTCGGAAAAGCCCATCTTGAGCCCGCTCTTCAGCCCGGGCCCCACGGTGAGGGGGCGCGCGCCCGTCAAACGGCGCGCCGCTTCCACCCATACCTCGGTGAGCGAGGGGAACACCGAGGCGATGATGGCCCCGTCGGCCAGGGGCGCCTGCGACGGCAGGTCGTTCCCCTCGAGAGCCGCACCCGGCTCGATGGGGGCCAGGCCGCAGGCTACGGCATCGAAGAAGCCCGCCACCGCGGCCACGGCCTCGTCGGGCGTGCAGCCCGCATCGGTGCCGAGCGACCACTGGGCCGCCAGCGCGCCATCTGCGGCTAAACCGAGCCGCGTATGGGTGTTGCGAATATCGATGGCGAGCACGAGCGACGACATGGCCCGGACCCCTTAATTGAATTTGAAGATCTTCTGGGCGATCTGGTATCCCTTCAGCCCGATCTTCTCGCCGGCTTCGGTGGGCAGGTTCGTGGCCAGGTTCAGGGCATTGGAGCGCACACGGCGGTACAGCGAGGGGTTCTGCTCCTTCAGGTAGGCCCAGATGCCCTTCAGATCCTCCTCGTCCTGCTCGCCACCGCGCATGCGCAGAAACACCGAGCAGATGCACATCATCATGGACAGGTAGTTGCGCAGGTAGTGGCGCAGATGGCGCTCGCGCACCGCCTGGGGGTCCACGTTGTCGATCATCTGGCGGGTGACGCGCAGCTGCTGGTCCATGCGGCCCATCATCACCTTCTCGTTGACCGACTGGTCCTCGCGCCCGATGAAGTAGCGGTAGGCGTCCACGTTGAAGTAGCGGATGGTGCGCACGTACACGAGCGGCTCGTAGACGAAGATATTGTCCACGTAGAAGGTGTGCTCCGGCAGGGTGAGGCCCATTTTGCGCAGCATGTCGGTGCGGTAGTACACCGAGTGCATGAGCAGGTACTGGGACGGCAGGAAGCTGCCCACGTCGTGCCAGCCGAACTCGTAGCCCTCGGGCAGCACGTTGCCGTAGCCCATGACCTTCTGCACGCCCTCGTCAACCTTCTCGTAGACGTAGTTGGCCACCACCATGTCGCAGGGCACCGGGGCATCCACCTGGCTGCGCATGTACTCCATGAGCGGGAACATGGCCGCAGCATCCAGCCAGTCATCGGAGTCCACCACCTTGAAGTAGAAGCCCGTGGCATTGGCGAGCCCCGTGTTCACCGCGCCGCCGTGGCCCTTGTTGGGCTGGTGGATGGCGCGCACGATATCCGGATAGCGCTCGGCCCATCCGTCGGCGATCTCGGCGGTGTTGTCCTTGGTGGACCCGTCGTCCACGAGCAGGATCTCGATGTCCTCGCCACAGGCCAGGAGCGTCTCGACGCAATGGTCCATATAGGCGGCGGAATTGAAGCAGGGTACGGCGAAGGTGATGGTCTTCATAGCTGGGCAACTCCTAGGAAACGGCCGGGGTCGCCCCCGTCTCGGCGTCGATGTCATCGGGGGCGTCGGGATGGTCGAGTCGGAACATGATGCGCCGGCTGGCCGCCAGGGCGTCTACCACCACTTTGTCCATGTTGAAGTAGCGGTACTGCGCCAAGCGCCCGAGCGGGTAGAAGTTCGGCAGGGCGTCGGTCAGACGGCGGTAGCGCTCGTAGCGGGCGTCGTTGTCGTCGTCGATGATGGCGTAGTAGGGAATCTGGGTGGCCGGGTCGTCGTAGGGGCGCGGGTACTCTTTCATGATGGTGGTCTTCGAGCCCGTCTGGCCCGTGAGCCACTTGAACTCCGTGATGCGCGTGTAGTCCTCGGTCACCGTGTAGTTCACCGTGCCGCAGGGCAGGTGGTAGTTCTCATCGTAGGTCTCGTAGACGAAGTCGAGGGAACGGTAGGGCAAGCGGCCGAAGCGGGCCAAGAACAGCTCGTCCAAAGGTCCGGTGTACACGATGGGGCCCTCGAAGTCCTCGTCCTTGATGCGGATGGCCTGCAAGGGAGCGTCCTCGGCGCCGCTCTCGAACACCAGCTCGAACACGCTCTCGGCCTCGGTTTCCAAGCACACGGTGATGCGCTCGTGGCCGAGCAGGTTCTCGAACAGGCGCGTGTAGCCCTCTTCGGGCATGCCCTGGTAGGTATCTTGGAAGTAGCGGTCGTCCCGCGAGATGAACACGGGCACGCGCGCCGTTACGGACGGGTCCACCTCCTCGGGGGTGAGCCCCCACTGCTTCTGGGTGTAGTACAGAAACACGTTCTCGTAGACGAAGTCGGCCACCTCGGCCAGCTCGGGATCGGCCTGGGCGCGCAACTCGTTGAGGGTCACCTTGCGCTCGTCGCCGAAGGTGGCGATGAGCTTCTCGATGAGGCGGGCGGCCTTCTCGTCCCCGAAGGCAATCTCGAGCGAGCTCTTGTTCACCGGCACCGGCAGGTAGGTGCCATACCAGTCGGCCAGCACGCGGTGCTGGTAGGCCGACCACGCCGAGAAGCGGTTCAGGTAGTCGAAGGCCTCCTGGCTGTTGGTATGGAAGATGTGCGGCCCGTAGCGGTGCACCAGAATGCCGGCCGCGTCATACTCGTCGTACATGTTGCCGGCGATGTGGTCGCGCTTCTCGATGATGAGCACGTTGAGCGCGGCCTGCTCGGCCAATTCGCGGGCAGCGACGGCGCCGGCGAATCCCGAGCCCACGACCACGGCGTCAAAATCGGCGATGGCGATGTCGCGGAAGTCAGCGTAGCGAACTGTCATGGCGGATGGCTCCCCCTGTCTTCTGTCTTCGCTTATGGCGGAGAGAGGGGCGGCTTTCCGGCCGCCCTTTTTCGTCGCGCAATATTGTACCGAGCCACAGCCGAGCTCTTCCCAAACCCCATACAAACCGAATAATTGGGCACCTCGGCCGCAAATGCGCCCCTGCGCGGCCGTAAAGCCCCACCGGGGCCCTATCATGGGGAGGACGCATTCCCGCGCGACGAAAGGACCCCGCCCATGAGTGCATTTCTCGAGACCATGATCGCCCGCGCCAAGGCCGACAAGCAGACCATCGTGCTGCCCGAGGGCAACGACGAGCGCACCCTGGCCGCCGCCGAGCAGATCCTCGCCGATGACCTGGCCGACCTCATCATCCTCGGCAGCCCCGACCAGATCGCCGGCGCCGGCTACCGGCTCGACGGCGCCCGCATCATCGATCCGCTCACCTCCGAGCTGCGCGCCCCCTTCGCCGAGGAGCTGGCCCGTCTGCGTGCCGCGAAGGGCATGACGGTAGATGAGGCGATGGCCCTCATGGACAACGAGCTGTACTTCGGCATGATGATGGTGAAGATGGGCGAGGCCGGCGGTCTCGTGTCCGGCGCCTGCCACTCCACCGGCGACGTGCTGCGCCCGGCCCTGCAGATTCTGAAGACGGCCCCCGGCGCGCAGATGGTCAGCTCCTTTTTCATCATGAACGTGCCCGACTGCGACCTGGGGCATGCCGGCACCTTCCTGTTCTCCGACTGCGGCCTGGAGGTGCAGCCCGACGCCGACCGCCTCGCCCAGATCGCCCTGAATGCCGAGAAGGCCTGGGTAAGCCTCATCGACGATGCCGACCCCGTCATCGCCATGCTGTCCCACTCCTCCTACGGCTCGGCCAAAAACGACGACGCCGACAAGGTGGTGCGCGCCACGGCCAAGGTGAAGGAGCTGGCTCCCGATCTGGCCGTGGACGGCGAGCTGCAGCTGGACGCCGCCATCGTGCCCGAGATCGGTGCGGCGAAGGCCCCCGCCTCGCCGGTGGCAGGACGGGCCAACGTGCTCGTGTTCCCCGACATCGACGCCGGTAATATCGGCTACAAGCTGGTGCAGCGCCTGGCGAAGGCCGAGGCCTTGGGCCCCATCCTCCAGGGAATCGCCGCCCCGGTGAACGACCTCTCGCGCGGATGCACGGCCGAGGACATTGTGGGCGTGGTGGCCATCACCGCCGTGCAGGCCCAGAACAAGTAGGCATGGGCGAAGGGCGCACGCGAAGGGGGAGAGCCCGCAAGGCCCTCCCCCTTCGCTTGCCCGCACAAGAAGAGGGCCGCTCCTCACCAGGTCGCGGCCCTCTTCTTGTCGATTGGGGAAACGGCGTTGGGCCGTCGACCTCCCAGCTCGGTGCTCCCCTAC
Source organism: Adlercreutzia mucosicola DSM 19490 (assembly GCF_000422625.1). Classification (GTDB taxonomy): domain Bacteria; phylum Actinomycetota; class Coriobacteriia; order Coriobacteriales; family Eggerthellaceae; genus Adlercreutzia; species Adlercreutzia mucosicola. The sequence goes on from NZ_AUGK01000004.1 coordinate 250,800, forward strand.
AGCTCGGTGACCTCCAGGGAGCCTTCCTTCACGAGCTGGTAGGTGTCACGGGCGATCATGTACTCCTCGTTGGTAGGGATGACCACGATGCGCACCACGGAGTCGTCGGTGGAGATCTCGCGCTCGGAGCCGCGCAGCTTGTTGCGCTCCGGGTCGATCTTGATGCCCAGGGGCTGCAGGCCCGCGAAGATCATGCGGCGCATCTTCTCGCAGTTCTCGCCGACGCCGGCCGTGAGCACGATGGCGTCCACGCCACCCATGACGGCGGTGTACTGGCCGATGTACTTCTTCACCGAGTTCGAGTACATCTCATAGGCCAGCTGGGCGCGCTCGTTGCCGCTCTCGGAGGCATCGCGCACGCTGCGCAGGTCGTTGGAGATGCCGGAGATGCCCAGAAGGCCGCTCTTCTTGTTCATGAGATCGTTCACCTCTTGGGTGGTGAGGTTCTCCTTCTCCATGATGAAGGGCACGATGGCCGGGTCGATGGCGCCACAGCGGGTGCCCATCATGAGGCCGTCTAAGGGCGTCAGTCCCATGGAGGTGTCAACGGCCACGCCGTGATCGATGGCGGATACCGAGCAACCGTTGCCCAAGTGGCAGGTGATCAGCTTCAAGTCCTCGATGGGCTCGTCCATAAACGCGGCGGCGCGCTCGGCGATGTAGCGGTGCGAGGTGCCGTGGGCCCCGTACTTGCGGATGGCGTACTTCTCGTACAGCTCGTAGGGCAAGGGATACATGTAGGCCTTCGGCGGGATGGACTGGAAGAATGACGTGTCGAACACGGCCACCATGGGCTTGCCGGGCATCTGCTCCTGGCAGGCCTTGATGCCCATGAGGGCAGCCTTGTTGTGCAGCGGCGCCAACTCGGCCAGCTCGTCAATCCTGGCGATGACGTCCTCGTCGATGACGACGGAACGGTCGAAGTACTTGCCGCCCTGCACCACGCGGTGGCCGATGGCGTCGATATCGTCCAGGGAATCGATGGCCGCATTCGGGCCGGACGTGAGCGCTTGCAGCACCACGGCCATGGCGGCGTTGTGGTCCTCCATGGGCTCGTCGATGACGAGCTCGTTCTCGTCGATGCCGTGCTTGTGGAAGGCCTCGGCGGAACCGACGCGCTCGCAGATGCCCTTGGCGAGCACATCCTGAGTCTCGACATTGACGAGCTGGTACTTCAAGGAAGAGGAGCCAGCGTTGATAACGAGGACGTTCAAGACTTACCTCCTAAGCAATGGGTATTGAAATATTGTAGGAGTCTCACCTCGGGCTCCCCATCCTCAGCGAAGCCCAATCGGCGAATGGAGCGCCGCTCACCGATTGCCGCGGCTCGGGGCAGAGGCCCTTAGGACAGCGTCGTGTCGCGGGTCTCGTCGTCGGGAGCGGCCGCGAGCTCGCCCATGAGCACCTCCACCTGCTGCTCGGCGGCAGCCAGGCGCTTCTGGAGCGAACCGAGCAGCACCACGCCGCGCTCGTAGCTGGCCAGGCTGTCCTCCAGCTCGAGGGTGTTGGATTCCAGCACCGCCACGATGGACTCCAGCTCGGCCAGAGCCTGGCGGAAGGTCAGCTCGTCGACGGGGGCGAGCGTGCCCTCGGTCGTCTCGATGGTCTCCTCCATGCTATTCCCTCCAATCTTCCACCGCCGCATCGATGCGGCGGCAACGGTCTACGGTACAGTCGATCTCGCCATCGCCCACGGCGACCATAAGCAGTGCGCCCGGGGCCACCTGGTCCACCGAGCGCACCACCGCGCCCTCGTCGGTGCGGGCGATGGAGAAGCCGCGGCCGATGACGGTCAGCGGCGACAGGTCGTGCAAGCGGGCCGCATTCACGGCCACGCTGCGGCGGAAATGGTCGGTCATGCGCTCGCCGGCGCTATGCAGACGTCCGCGGTCGCGCAACACGGGGGCGGCGAAGCGATCGGTCAGGGTGGTGCCTCGGGCCACGAGGCGCGCCCGGGCCGTGGACACCTGGCCGGCCGGGCGATCCAGGGCGCCGGGCAGCATGCGGGTCAGCGCCTCGCCGAGCAGTCCCACCCGATGGCGGTTCTCGCGCAGGGTATCGGGCAGGGCGCGGCCCAGGCGATCCGATAGGTCGTCCAAGGCCAGGGCCTCGGTATCGAACAGGCGCTCCGGCTCGCGGAACAGCGACAGCGCGGCGATGCGCTCCACCGAGCGCGCCGCCCCGGTCAGCTTCAGCTCCATGCCGCGGCCGAGGCGCTGGCCCAAACTCTCGAGCCGGCCGTCGGTCTCCTTGCGCGTGGGGGCCACGGCCTCGGCCGCCGCCGTCGGCGTGCTCGCCCGCACGTCGGCCACCAAGTCGGCGATAGTGGTGTCCGGCTCGTGGCCGATGCCCGTGACCACGGGCACGGGACAGGCGGCGATGGTGCGCGCCAGCCGGCGGTCGTTGAAGGGCATGAGGTCCTCGAAGGATCCGCCGCCGCGGCCCAATAGCACCAGCTCGGCCCCGGCGAACACCACCTTCGCCAGGCCGTCCACCATGGCATCAGCCGCTCCGGGGCCCTCTACGGGCACGCCGGCCACCAGCACCTTCGCCAACGGGTAGCGACGGCGCAGGGTGCGCAGCATGTCGTGGATGACGCTGCCCCGCGGCGAGGTGACAATGCCCACAACCTGGGGGTAGACCGGCAGCGGCCGCTTGCGCTCGGGCGCCATAAGGCCCATGGCCTCCAGCTCGCGGGCCAAGTTCGCCACCTGCAGACGCAGCTGGCCCTCCCCGGCCAAGGTAAGGGAGAGTACGTCGAAGTTCATGCGCCCCTTGGCCGCGTACAGCGAGAAGCGCCCCGTCATCTCCACGAGCGCCCCCACCGCCAGGCTCACGCCGGCGGCCTGATAGCGGTTCATCCACATCATGCAGGGCAGCGCGGCCTTCTCGTCCTTCACGGTGAAGTACACGGCCTTGTAGCCGGGCTTGTCGTTCACCTCGGACACCTCGCCCACCAGCCGCACGACGACCGATTCAAGGGCGCCCTTGGCAAGCCCCATGGCCGCCGACACCGACAGGGCCGGCTTAGCCTCCCCCTCCGTCGCGGCAACGATCTCCTCGTCGGCCATAGCCGGGCCGCCCGTCTAGTCCTCGCGCTGGTTCAGCAGCCACAGCAGCTGCAGCACCGAGGTCAGAGCCGCGGCCAGGTAGGTGAAGGCGCAGGCGCGCAGCACGTCGAAGGCGCCTTTGCGCTCGGCGGCCGGCAGGCCGATCTGGCCCATGTACACCATGGCCCGCTGGGAGGCGTTGAACTCCACGGGCAGGGTGACCAGCTGAAAGAGCACCACCACGGCGTACATGATGATGGCGGCCGTGGTCAGCCCCGAGATGTGCAGGAAGATGCCGGCCATGAGCAGGAAGATCCACGCGTTGGAGGCCAGGTTCACCGCCGGCACGATGGCGCCGCGGATCTTCATGGGGGTGTAGTCCTGGGCGAACTGGCAGGCATGGCCCACCTCGTGGCAGGCCGTGGCCGTGGCCGTGATGGTGCGGCCGTCGTAGGCTTCCGGCGACAGGGTCACCGAATTGCTGCGCGGGTCGAAGAAGTCCTGGCCCGGGCCGCCGCGGAACACCTGCACATTGGTGATGCCGTAGTAGGCGAGCATCTGGCGGGCGGCCTCGGCGCCGGTAAGCCCCGTGGAATTGGCCACGTGGTTGTAGACTTTCAACTTGTGGTTCACGTACCACTGGGCGCCCAGACCGATGATCAGGGTCACCACCACGAGCATCAGGTAACTGCTTTGCATAGTCTCTCACTCCTTGGGAACATGCGTCCGAAAATGTTTGGAAGTCATTATAGGGAAGGAAGCCCGACCTGAGCCCCCTTGCACCGAAATGTGTGAAACCTTCGTAACCGGCGCGGGTTTGCCGTCGGGGGAATGCGTTTGCCTGAGTTTGCCTGAATCTATCCGGCGAGGGGCCTGGTGGGAAGGCCACAGACTGTCTTCGCGGAAGAGCAGGCGCGGAGGGCGGCGGGGAGGCCTCGCGCGCAGATTCCGCAGACTCGGAAAAATGGGTATAAAATCCCTACCCCCATTTTTCCGAAAGCGAGGACTTGTTTGAGCACGTGGCCTTCCCGCCGCCCTCCGCGCCGGACAAACCCAAAAAAACCGCTCCCTCACCTCCCCGCTTCCCTACTCCCCTGTGCGGGTCACCACGAGGCCCTCAGGGCCCAGGGACAGGGATATCTTGCCGGCGAGCAGATCCAGCAGCTCATCGCCGATGATGGCGCGCCGCCACCCCTTCAGCACATCGATGTCGTCGCGGTAGCCCCGGGCCACGCGGGCAAGCTCGCCGTGGCTGGCCAGAGTCTGCATGGCGATGTCGTTCTCGCGGGCCCGCAGCCGCACGAGCGCCTCCATGAGATCCAGCTCGGCGTCTACGTTCGGCTCGCTCTTCAGGGACTTGTCCAGCTCGGGCCACTGCTCGGGAGGGGCGTCCAGACCGCGCACGAGGGCGGCCACCACGGCGCGGGCGTCGCGGGTGCCCAGCCGCTCGCGCACGCCCCGCACCATGAACAGGTCGTCGATGGTGCGTGACTCGCGGCGGCAGGCCTCCACCACCTGCTCGTCGGTGAGCACCCACTTGCGCGGCAGATCGCGCTCCTGGGCCATCAGCTCGCGCCAGCAGGCCACCTCGCGGGCGGCCGACAGCTGGCGACGACTCAGCTGGCCCACGCGCTTCAGGCGCTTGAACCGCGTGGCGGCGTCGCTCACGTAGTTCGACGGGTCGCTCAGCGCGGCGAAATCGTTGTCGAGCCACGACAGGCGCCCCTTGGCCTCCAAGCGCTCGCACATGATGCGGTACATCTTGGGCAGGTAGATCACGTCGTCGGCGGCGTAGTCAAGCTGCGAGGGCGACAGGGGCCGGCGCGACCAGTCGGTGAAGGAGTCGCTCTTCTTCAGGCTCACGCCGCACAGATTGTGCACGAGCGGCCCGTAGCCGATCTGCTGGGTGTGGCCGAGCAGCGTGGCGGCCACCTGGGTGTCGAACACGGGGCTCGGCAGCACGCCCAGCTCGCGGTAGATGATCTCCAGATCCTGACCGGCAGCGTGGAGCAGTTTTACGATGGCGGGGTCTTCCAGAAGCGGCACGAGCACCTTCAAGTCATCCACGGCAAAAGGGTCGACCACGGCCACCTCGGTATCGGTGGCCAGCTGCAGCAGGCACAAATTCGCGTAGTAGGTCTTCTCGCGGAGGAATTCCGTATCGATGGCCAAGACCGACGAGGAGGCCGCGCGTCGGGCGAAGGCCTCGAGGTTTTCTTGGTTCGCAATGTATTCCACGGTGGTCCTTGTTCCTTGGGGCTCTGGTTGTAGTACCATCCCATGATAACAAAGGGAAAGGAATTATGTGAAACTGCTCATCGTCAACAACCTCTCCTCGGGCTTCCGCGACGGCGCCATCTACGATTTCGTGCGCGCCTTCGCCCGGGACGGCGACGAGATCTGCATGCGCTGCACCAACGGCTGCACCGACTTGGCCGACTTCCTCCGCGATGCCGAGGATTTCGATGCCGTGGTGGCGGCCGGCGGCGACGGCACCGTGGCCACGGCGGCCCACCTCTTGGCCGAGACGGGCATCCCCCTGCTCCCCTTCCCCGCCGGCACGGCGAATCTGCTGGCCATGAACTTGGCCTCGCCGGCCGAGCCCCACGCCCTGGCCAAGCTGATGCGCGAAAGCCTGCTCATGGACTTCGACATCGGCGAGATCGAGCTGGCCAACGGCGAGCACTTCGGCTTCACCATGATCGCCGGCGCGGGCTACGACGCCACCATCATGCAGGGCGCCGAGTCCACGAAGAAGCTGCTGGGCCCCATGGCCTATTTCACCTCGGCCTTCGTGAATCCGCTGCCGCAGTTCTCGAAGATTACCCTGGACATCGACGGCGAGCACGTCGAGACCCAGGGCGTGGGCGTGCTCGTGGTGAACTTCTCGAAGCTGCAGTTCGATATCTCGCTCATCCACGAGAACAAGCCCCGCGACGGCGTGTTCGATGTGGTGGTCATGAACACCCACGATGCCGTGGGGCTCATCCCCGCCCTGCTCAGCTGCATGCTCGACCGCACCGGCGAGTTCCCCGCACGGCCCGGCAGCCTGGAGGTGTACCGCGGCAGCGAGGTCACCGTGCATGCCGATCCGCCGCTGGCCGTGCAGTACGACGGCGAGGTCACGAACACCACCACCCCCTTCACCGCCCGCATGCTGCCCGAGGCAGCCCGCTTCGTCGTAAGCGAGGAGTGCCTGAAGCTCTACGACGAGGAGAGCGCCGAGCCCCTCCTGCTGGACTAACGGCTCCGAGGAGCGCCCCTTTCTCGCCAAACCCCGCAGAGGCGGGCTTTAGCCCGCCCGCAACCCGCATCCCCCCAAAAAAAACCAAAGGCCCCCTGGACGATCCCAGGGGGCCTTCCTCATGCATTCTGCGGCTCGATACCGCTCGGCGCGCTGCGTCTAGATGACCACGGTTCCGGAAATGAGCAGGTACAGCGAGAAGGCAGCGGCCAGCAGGATGATGGCCACGACCACGCGGTCCACGGTGTTGTCGAGGTACTTCTCGCCGCGCTCCCTCTTGCCCCAGATGTACACGAACACACCGGGCAGGTACAGAAGGCTCATCAGCGTAAGGCCCACCGCCCCCGAGGCCCAGGACAGAAACAGGCTGTAGATCACGCCCACGATGCCCAGGATGCGCCAGCACCACAGCGGGGCCGTCAGCTTGCCACGGAACAGCTCGGGCTCAGTGAAGGCCACCTTGGCGAAGTAGGCCGCCGACAACAGGTAGGGCAAAAGGATCATGCCCGCCGAGAGCGTGTAGAAGAACTGGTAGGAAATGGGCGAGTCGGGGAACAGCCAGGTAAGCAGGAACAGCTCGATGACGATGTTGGTAACCACGAGGGTAACCACCGGGGCGCCCTTCTTGTTCGTCTTGGCGAAGGCCTTCACGAACACGCCCTCCTGGGCGGCCTCGAAGGGCGACTCGCTCGTGAGCACGGTGTAGCCGAGCATGGCGCCGATAAGCGACAGCGACACGGCGAAGTTGATCAGCACGGCTCCCCACGGGCCCACGGCCCGCTCCATCACGTAGGCGAGCGCCGGGTTCTCCAGCGTGGCCAGCTCGGACAGGGGCATAACACCCATGGACAAAAGCGACACCATCATGTACAGCGACAGCACGCAGACAAAGGCCGTGATGGTAGCCTTGCCCACGTCCTTGGATTTCTTGGCGCGGCCCGAGATGGCCACGGCACCCTCGATGCCGATGAACACCCAGATGGTCACCATCATGGCCGACTGCACCTGATCGAAGAAGGCCAGTTCGGGATCGGCGCCGGTCTGCATGTTAGCGAAGAAGATCTCGGGGTTGAATGCTCCCAAAAAGATGATGGCGACGATGGCGATGAGCAGCGGCACGAACTTCGAGATGGTGATGACCGCGTTGATGAGGGTCACCTCGCTGATACCGCGGCTGACCAAAAAGGCGTAGAACCAGATGATCACCGAGGCGCCAATGAAGGCGGCCAGGTTGGTGCCGCTCTCGAAGATCGGGAAGAAATAGGCCAAGGCGCCGAACAGAAGCGCCGAGAAGCTGACCGTGCACAGAAGGGCCGAGATCCAGTATCCCCAAGCGGAATTGAAGCCGAGGAAGTCACCGAAACCGGCCGAGGCGTAGGTGTAGATGCCGCCCTTCAGGTTCGGTTTCACCCGGGACAGCGCAAAGAAGGTCATGACGAGGCAGAACACGCCCACCGCCGAGATGGACCACGCGGTGATGATAGCCCCACCGCTCGCCCCTCCTGCAGCCTGGTCGCCCGCCAAGGTGAACACGCCGGCGCCGACGATGAGGGTGATAACGGTGGTGACCAGACGGAAAAGCCCGATGCCGTTCGGATTAGTCACGCCGTTGTCGGCGCCCTGGGGCGCATCGGCCCCCGTAGATGCCAATGCTTCCTTGCTCATGGTGAGATCAGCTCCTTGGGTCGGTTCGAAGCATTGCAAACCATAATACCCGACCTCATGTTCTCCCAACCGAACAATTTTTCAACGTAACGGCCATGTTACGCTTTTCTCCCCGTGCGGTCGCCTTCCGCAACAGGGCCCCCAGCAGGCAGCGGCTCGCCGTCGATGAGGGCGATAAGCTCCTCGCGGCACACGATACCCATCTTCCGATAGATGTTCTTGATATGAGTGCGCACCGTACTGTCCGAGATGAGCAGCACCTGGGAAACGTACTGCGAGCTGTGGCCGCGACCGAGGAAGCGGCAGATCTCAGCCTCCCGCTGCGTAAGGCCGTAGCGGGAGGCAAGGTCGCCGCACCGTTCGGTCAGAGCCTCGCTGATGGAGAGCACGGGCGGTGCCTCGAGATTTCGGTAGTCGGAAAGCCACTGCACCACTGACGGGTAGAGAGCCTGTATGCAGAAATAAGCGATCCACACGCCGAGGGCCAATCCCGCCGGATCGACGTCGATCCCTTCCAAAGCGAAACGCGTCCCGCGCCCCACCAGCGCAAAGAGCGTATAGAGCCCATAGGCGCACGCGACAATGAAGGACACGGGAAGCTCGTCGGCGTGGCCCATAGCCGCGATGGTGGCAAAAGAGATCACGATGACGGCTCCGAACATGATGTGAAGGCCGATATCGAAGAGAGAGGCCCCTGCGAACCCCTCGCCCACCAGCACGCGAGCGGCCAGCACGCCCACCGCTAGAAGTGGGAGCATGACTTGATAGGCGAAAGGATAGAGCGGTTTGCGCGATGGAATGAGGAGCAGCGCCGCCGTAAGGGCCGCGCCGAGCACATAGCCGAGAATCTGCTCCCCGTAGGCGCGGGCGATCACCTGAGCATCGAGCAGGGATCCCACAAAGCCGAACACCATCAGCCCGAGCAGCGGAGCGAGCAGCAGCCCCGCCGCAGAGCGCAACTTATCCGCGTCGACCCGAGGGTGCCGACTCCCTTTCCATCCCGCTCCCCGTTGCTCGCCCTGCGCCGTGGGTGCCTGGGCCCAGGCGAGAAACGGCGTCCATACTCCTGCCATGAGCACGCAGGGGAACAACAGCATGAACGTCTCTTCAGAAACGGCGAAGAGCATCCAGTTGAGGAGCGAGGCCAACACCACGGACAGGGCGACGTTCAACAGCGCCCCTCGCAACCCCAAACGGGCGTAGAGGCGCCCCCACGTCTCGTAAACCGACAGGCCGCCGAACCCCGCCGCCGCACCGAGCAGCAACGCCAGAGGCGGCGCAAGGCAGCTGGCTTGACGCGCGACGAGAAAGCCCAACGTACCCGCAGTGAACAGCAATGCGCCGGCACCGCGCCCCCAAAGGGGAAGACGACGACCCCTGACGGACGCCCCCACGCGCAGTGCTCCGGATACCAGGCCGAAGAGCAGCGCGCCGAAGACGAACAGTCCCAGAGCGTTTCCCCCATCGTCCAGTCCCAAGCACGCGATATAGGTGGACGGATAGGCCAACGAGGCGGCGATGAGCGGCCCGAAGCCGAGCAAAGCCGGGCGAATCGCCAGCGGTGTCGAGGGGGCGGCCGCGCCGTCGCGCGGCCACGTCCACCTACGAATGCCGGGCCTTTTCGTGTCGATCTTCGCCATGTTCCCTCCTCGCAGCTTCTTCCAACACTACTACGAGTGCAGCGCCCTCGTAAATACCCAATTCCGTCTATACGCCGCTGACCTGGAAATACACGATTTTGACGATTGCGTCCGTTGCCTCGCGGGCCCTATGGTGGGCCCAGAGCGGCACTCGCCAGCTCGCATACCCGAAGGAGGAACGTTATGAGCATGGAAGTAAATCGCAGGGAATTTCTGAAGGGCGGCCTCGCCGCCGGCGCGGTCTTCGCGGCTGCGGGCGCTCTGGGCGGGTGCTCCCCCGCCCCGAGGACCGACAATGCCCCCGGCGAGAACCTCGCCGGCACCGGCGCAGCGGCGACACCCGCGGCCGGGGACGGGGCACCCGCAGGTTATATGTGCGCCGATGACTGGCTGGGCGCCGCGCCCGTCATCGACGATGCGGACATCGTCGAGACCGTCGATGTGGATGTGGTAGTGCTCGGCGGCGGCCATGCCGGCACCCAGGCGGCCCTGGCCGCGGCCCAAGAGGGCGCCTCGGTCGCCGTCATCGAAATTCAGGCAAAGGACACCTTCAACTGCTTCGGCGACGACATCTGCGCCTACAACTCGCAGTTCATGATCGAGCACGGATTCGGCCCCTACGATGTGGGCGAGATCGTCACCGAGTTCCATCGCCGCAGCGGCGGCCGCGCCAATCCCCAGATCATCCGCCTGTTCGTGGAGAACTCCGGCGAGATGTTCGACAACTTGATGGCCGTCACGCCCGCCACGAGCAACGTGTTCGAACTTGCGCCCGACAACGCCATCATCCAAACGGCCTACGGAAAGACCACGGGGGCCGACTACCCCATCGAGCTGGGCGGCTACAAGGCATGGGCGTCCACCCTGCAGACCATCGGCTCGTTCAATCCCACCCCCATCGAGGGCCGCGAGGAAGTGAGCCGCCTCACTGAGCTGGAAACCTATTGCCGCCTGGCTGCCGAGGAACTGGGGGCAGCGTGGTACTGGGAACACTCCGCCACGGTGCTCGATGTGGCCGCTGACGGCGCAGTGACCGGTGCCATCGCCACCGGCCCCGACGGCGCCCGTCGTTTCAACGCCGCCAAGGGCGTCATCTTGGCTACGGGCGACTTCTCCGGCAACCCCGACATGGTGTACAACCTGCTCACCGATGTGACCGAGTGGGGCATGCGCGTCGGACAGGACCGCGAAGCCATGAGGGGCATGGGACGCGACGGCATGGGGCTGAAACTCGGATGCTGGGCGGGCGGCATGATCGAGCCCCAGCCGCGCCCGGCGCAGAACTTCGCCATGTGGATGCCGCCCGGCCCGTGGGGTACCACGCCGTTTTTGATGCTGAACTCCAAGGGCAAGCGGTACGTGAACGAGGCCATGGCGCAAATGCTGGCTCCGGCCACGTACCGCCAGCCCCTCGGCATCTACACCGCCATCGCCGACGCCGACTACATGGAGATGGTGAAGTTGGCCAGCGTGGATCACGGGGCGCCTAACTGGGGCGTGCCCGATGTGGTGGAAGAGATGCACCAGTCCATCGAAGCTGTGCCGGTGGGCAATCCGGCGGGCGGCGAGGTGAAGGACGTGTCCATGTACATTCTCACGCGCCGGCAGACAACGAACGTGTTCGCCGCCGAAACCTTGGAAGAGCTGCTCGGGTTCCTGGGTTACGAGGGTGACGCCCTTGAGACCGCTTTGCAGAGCATCGAGCGCTACAACGAGTTGTGCGAGGCGGGCATCGACAGCGATTTCGGCAAGGACGCCCATCTGATGCGCGCCATCAAGAAGCCGCCGTTCTACGGCGCAGTGCGCGAGTACGACGGCACGGCATCGGCCGGCCTGGTAACTATGGCGGGCCTCATGACCGACGAGAACCTCAACGTGCTGCAAGCCGATCACACCACGCCGATCAAGGGCCTCTACGCGACCGGAAACTGCCTGGGCCAGCGTTACGGCAACGCCTATTCCACGCCCTCGGCCGGCAATTCGATGGGCATGGCAATGACCCACGGGCGCGTTGCCGGCAAGATCGTCGCCCAGCTGTCCTAGGTGGCAAAACGGAGCCCCTGCCGCCCGATGCGGCCCTCCCCCTCTCCCGCTGAAGGAAAAGTTCAAAAAACCTTTGACAGGGGCTCTGTTTCTGTTAAACTACTAACTCGTTGCTGAGAATGCAACTGCCCTGAATGCGCGATTAGCTCAGGGGGAGAGCACTACCTTGACACGGTAGGGGTCACAAGTTCAAATCTTGTATCGCGCACCATGAACCACCAAAGGCCGCCGAGATTACTCGGCGGCCTTTTCTTCGGCCTGATCTGCCTTGCCTGCTTCCGAGACGGGAGTGGGGGCAAGGGTGATCTTATCGTAGTTCCAGCCCTTCAGGTAGGCGGGCACCTTGCTGGCGGTGTAGCGGGCCCCACAGTGGGAGCAGATCACCGCCGCGCCCTGCTTGGGACGGTACATCCAGACGACCAGCCCGATGCTTACCAGAGTGATGAGGCCGGCCGCGACCAGCAGCAGGTCCATCATGCCCGCCTCGGAGGGATCGGCCACCGCGCTGGCGGCGAAGCCGCTGAGCACCCACATGCCCGCGATGTAGATGGCCAGGCCCACCAGAAGCACCGTGGCCACGCCACGGGTCGGCAGCAGCCCCTCGTACTGGGTAGCGCGCTTGCCGCACTCGCGGCACTTCACCTTTTTCTCGTCCATGACCCTGGCCTTTCCATCGGTGCGTTTTCTCTCGTGCGGCAGCATACCATCCCCGCCGAGACCACCACATTTGTGCAGCCGCACAACATGAAAACTACGCCAGCGGAAATCGGAAATGGATTCTGCTTCCACGCTGCTTCCAAATGAATGCGAAAAGAAAAAAGGCCAGGAGCTATGCGAGCTCCCGGCCTGGGGTTTTATGGAGCGGACAACGGGATTCGAACCCGCGACCCTCACCTTGGCAAGGTGATGCTCTACCAGCTGAGCCATGTCCGCGTTTGGTGCAAGGTTGGAGGCGACGCCCGGATTCGAACCGGGGGTGAAGGCTTTGCAGGCCTCTGCCTTACCACTTGGCCACGTCGCCATTTCCTTGGCGGCTGTCATTGAAAAGGCCGGTCAAACAAGTGCCTGACCGGCCTTCTGATGACAATGGAGCGGACAACGGGATTCGAACCCGCGACCCTCACCTTGGCAAGGTGATGCTCTACCAGCTGAGCCATGTCCGCATCGCGAGGAAGTACTATACGGGAATATCCGGCACCGCGCAAGACCTTTTTCGAAATTTTTTTCGAAAAAGCTGTCAGCGGCCGCCTCCGGCGGTGCTCCCCTAGCGCTCGCCCGGCTCGCTCGGCGCTGCAGGCTCCTCGGCCACGCGCTCGCCGTTCTCGATGGCCGCGTCCACGCACCGCTTGGCGCGCTCACCCACCTGAGACGGGGCCAGACCCGCCTCGGCCTGGGCAACGGCGGTGTCGATGGCGACATCGGCCAACTCCTTCTTCCAGCGGTTCAAGTTGCTGTTGAAGCGCATCTGCACAAGCTCCAGAACTACGGCGAAGATCATCGCGAAGTACACCATGATCTTCTCTAGGTGCATGTCCAGAACCTCGATGCCCGTGGTGATGCCGGCGGAATCCAGCACCAGCAGCACGCCGATGGCCACGATGAACACCAGGGCGAGAATCTTCATCTCGGGATGGCTGTTGATGAAGTTCGAGATGGGGTCGATGAAGATCATCATGACGAACACGGCGATCATCACAGCCAGGATCATGATGATCAGATGCTCGGCCAGGCCCACGGCGGTGATGACCGAGTCGATGGAGAACACCAGGTCCATCACCATGATGGTGCCCACAGCCTGGGGCAGCCCGATGAGGTGGAGGGCCTTGTGGGCCTCGGAGGTCTCGGCCTTGATCTCGGTGAGGGCCAGCACATCAACGAGCTCGCGGATGCCCTTGTAGATAAGGTAGCCGCCGCCGGCGAGCATCACGATGTCGCGCACCGAGAAGCCGTGGCTGAAATCACCCAGGGCAACGGTGAACAGCGGTGTGGTCATATGCACCAAAAAGGACGCGAAGCAGAGGAACAGCACGCGCATCACAAGCGCGCCCCCCAAACCCAGCTTGCGGCCGATGTGCTGCTTATCGGCGGGCAGGCGGTTGGTGGTGATGGAGATGAACACCAGATTGTCCACGCCCAGCACGATCTCCAGGAAGATGAGGGTCAGCAAGCTGATCCACGCCTCCGGGGTCGCGAAAATTGACAGGTCCACAGATTCCTCCTCAGTATTCGGGGCCGCCCCATCCTCGTCGCGGGAAGGCCGTCGCACGGCAACAAAAAAGACCCATGGTGCCGACCGGGCCGCACATCGGCTTCCAGTCTGCACCATGAGTCTCGCTATTTCAGGCTCGCCAGGCCGGTGTCACCGCCTGCGCGGGAAACCGTGACCATGATGTTGAACGAGCCGCGCACCGCTGCGCCAGCTACTCCCCCATGGGGTTTGATCATCCTAGCAAAGGGAAGGCCCTCTCGCAATGGTATAATCGGCAACGCTACTGCGATTACCGAAGAGCCCCACAGGAGAGCCGTTCATGAGCTTCGATTCCGAAACCCCCGCCGACGCCCCGGCCGAGCAGCGCCGCGGCCGCCATTCCCACGCCGCCGAGGGCGCCCATCGCGGGCCGAGCCACGGCGAGACGGATCGCCCCACCTTCCGCAATCCCTTAAGCGCGCTGTTCCGCCGCCGCAAGAGCACGGTCACCATCGGCGATGTGCGCTACTTCGACGGCGCCGAGCTGTCGCGACCCCTGGAGATGCCGCCCGTGGTGCGCTACGTCGCCTTGGGCGCCATGCTGGTGGCCGCGGTGCTCGGGGGTATGTTCCTGTACAACTGGATCGACCAGATCACCAACGAGCCCTTGCGCCAGCAGGAGGCCCTGCAGGAGAACCTCGCGCGCGAAGTGACCCTCGATCTGCCGTCTCTGGCCGCGCTCATGCCCATGGACGACGCCACCATGATGGCCACTCTCACCGAGGCCGGCTATACCCTCTACGAGCGCACGCCGGTGGGCACCAACCCCGAGGGCGGCTTCGAGGTGATCAAGCTGCCGGCCGACCTCTCCGTGGAGGAAGCGGGCGTCATGTACCTGACCGGCATCGACAAGCTGTCGGCCGCCGACGCGGTGCGCCTGCTCAAGGGCGCGTGGACCATGGACGTGTCCCGCAAGGCCGGCGAGAGCATCCGCTTGCGCTACGCCGACTTCGAGTCCGGCACTATCGAGAAGGCCGTGCAGTCCGCCATGGCCGCCGAGGGGCTGGAAAGCGCCGAGGTCACCGACAACGGCGTGGACGACTCCGGCAACACCTACCAGGCCGGCACCGTGGCTACCGACAACGGCACCTACAACTGGCGCGTGTCGGTCATCGAGCTGTCCGAGGTCTACGACATCTCGGGGCTGCCCAACACCGCCTACTTCGTCGGCATCCGCTTCAGCGCTTAGCGCGACGCGCCGCCATCGTTGACAGCAGGGGACGCCCTCGGGCGTCCCTTTTCGTTGCTGCGCGCCTCATGCGTCTCGGAGGATGTTGGCGGCGCGAGCGCTTAGGCGGCTTAAGTCAGGGCACCGCCGCGCTCCCTAAACGGTTTTGTCCCGGGCCGTCTCGTCGGCGCCCACCGGCTCGATATGGACGAGAACCTCCTTCACCTGGGGAAAGGCCCTGCGCACGGCATCTTCCACCTCGTCGCCGCGGCGATGGGCCTCCATCACCGTCATGGACGGGTCCACGAGCGCGTGCAGGTCGCAGTACACCTCGGCCTCGGTGCCGCGCGTGCGCACGCAGTGCACCTCGGCGATGCCGGGCACCGACTCGGCCACGACGGTCACCTCTTCGGCGGGAATGCGGGCATGGTCTGACAAGGTGCGCAGACCCGTGCGGAACACGCTGACCGCCGAGAACAGGATGGCCACGGTCACGAGCAGGGCCATGATCGGGTCGGCCACCGGGAAGCCCGCCGCCACGAATCCCAGGCCCACGATAACGCCGATGGACACGAAGGCGTCGGACAAGGTATGGGCCGCGTCCGCCGCGAGGATCTCGCTGTGCAGCCGCTTGCCGGCGCGGCGCTCGTAGAGGGTCACGCCCAGATTCACCGCCAGCGTGCCCGCCATCACCACGAAGGACACCGGCGTCACCTGGGCCGTGTAGCTCTGGCTGACCAGCTTGCCCACCGCGCTCGACCCCACCTCGAAGGCCGCCACGAGCAGAAGCACGCCGATGGCCAGCGAGCCGTAGGTCTCGAACTTGGAATGGCCGTAGGGGTGCCCCGCATCGGCGGGCCGTGCGGCCAGGGAAATGCCGATGAGCCCGATCACGTTGCCCAGGGAATCGAACACCGAGTGGATGCCGTCGGCCTGCATGGAGGCCGACCCCGAGGCCAGGCCGTAGAAGAACTTCGCCGCCGCTACCAGCATGTTGAGCAGCAGCACGATCCATAAAACCCGCTCCACCTGCCGCCCGTGGGTAGAAGCCGCCCTCATCGCCGCCATATTCTGCCTCCTGTCATGCCGCGGGCCTGCGCGCTCGCGGGCGGGCCGAAGGCCGCCCCCACGAAAACGCTCGAACGGAAAGCAGCGTCGCATCGGACGCTTATCCGCAGGGGTGGCCTCTGGGCCGCCCGTTCGCCCGCATTCGCCATCCGGTAATACGAAAAGGGAGCCCAAAGGCTCCCTGATTCTTCGCTGGTGTCGGAGGCGGGATTTGAACCCGCACACCCGGTATATGGGCACTAGCACCTCAAGCTAGCGTGTCTGCCGTTCCACCACTCCGACATGCTTTTTGCAGCGACGATTATTCTAGCAGAATGAACCGACGGCGCAAGGGGTAATTTTTCCTTTACTGGGAAATGGTTCCGTGCGGATAGACGATCATCAGCACGAGCAGCGACAGCAGGAACACCACGGCGCAGCCGATGGTGATGCGGTCCAGGTTCTTCTCGATGATAGAGGTGCCCGTCTGGGTGGAGTACATCGAGCTGGCAATCATATCGGAGATGCCCGTGCCCTTGCCCGAGTGCATGAGGATGAAGATGATCAGTCCGATGCCGGACAGCACCAGCAGGACCAGGAACACGATTACCAGGGGATTCAAAATGTCACGCTTCCTTCGTTGATGAGTACAAGTACGCAAGTTAATTAGTATAGCGGAACCTTATGAGGCCAGCAAGCTGTTTCCCGTCATTTCCTCGGGCTGCGGCAGTCCGATCATGGCGAGCAGCGTGGGGGCGATGTCGGCCAGGCGACCCTCTTCGCCCGACAGCGCCAGACCCGCGCCCGACGCGTCCACCAGCACCAGCGGCACCGGAGCTGTGGTGTGGGCCGTAAACGGGCCGCCGTCCTCGGCGATCATCTTGTCGGCGTTGCCGTGGTCGGCTGTGACGAGCGCCACGCCCCCCTTGGTCTCAAGGGCCGCCAGCACCTGGCCCACGCCGGCGTCCACCGCCTCCACGGCGGCCCGGGCGGCGTCCACCACGCCGGTATGCCCCACCATGTCGCAGTTCGCGAAGTTCACGATGTACACGTCGGCCTCGTCGGCCTCAATGGCCGCCGCCAGCGTGCGGGCCACCTCGGGCTCGCTCATCTCGGGCTGCAGGTCGTAGGTGGCCACCTTCGGGCTGGCGATGAGCTTGCGGCTCTCCCCCGCCTTCAGGGCCTCCACGCCGCCGTTGAAGAAGAAGGTGACGTGGGCGTACTTCTCCGTCTCGGCGATATGGTACTGGGCCAGCCCCGCTGCGGCCAGCACATCGGCGAGCACGTTGTCGGGAAACTCCTTGGCGAAGGCCACGGGCGCGGGGATGGACGGGTCGTACTCGGTCAGGCACACGAAGTGCACCTGGGGGAAGCGCGGCCGCGCGAAACCGTCGAAGTCGGGATCCACCAGCGCGCGCGTCAGCTCACGGGCCCGGTCGGGACGGAAGTTGAAGAACACCACGGCGTCCCCCTCGCGCACCCCGCGCCCGGCCAGGGCCACCGGCTCCACGAACTCGTCGGTGACGCCTGCGGCGTAGGAGGCCTCCATGGCCGCCACGGCCGCGAGATCGCGGCAGGGCTCGGCGTTCACCACGGCGTCCCAGGCGCGCCGCACGCGCTCCCAGCGGTTGTCGCGGTCCATGGCGAAGTAGCGGCCCTCGACCGACGCGATCTCGATAGTGGCCGGGCTGTCCGCCCCGCGGTTCGCCGCGCGCTCGATGAAGTCCACCAGCTCGGCCATATAGCCCGCCCCACTTGAGGGCGGCACGTCGCGGCCGTCCATGAAGCAGTGGATCATGATGTGGCCCACCCCTGCCGCCAGGGCCGCGTCGATGAGGCCGTAGAGGTGCTCGTTGGAGGAATGCACGCCGCCGTCGGACAGAAGTCCCATCAGATGCAGGGCCGCGTCCGGCTGGCGGGCGGCCTCGAAGGCCGCGCCGAGCACGGGGTTGGCAGCCAGCTCGCCGTTGCGGCACGCGCGGTTGATGCGGGTGAGCTCCTGGAACACCACGCGACCGGCGCCGATGTTCAGGTGCCCCACTTCCGAGTTGCCCATCTGCCCGTCGGGCAGGCCCACGGCCTCGCCCGAGGCGGCCAGCCGCGTGCAGGAGGCCCCGGCGAACAGGCGGTCCAGATTCGGCGTATCGGCCAGGGCGATGGCGTTGCCCGCGCCGGCCTCCTCCAAACCGAAGCCGTCCATGATGATGAGACAGGCGGGCAGGCGCAGGCCGCCGCGCGGGGCAACGGCCTGGAAGTTCGTCTGATCCATTACTTGGCTGCCTTTACGATCTCGAGGAAGGAAGAGGCCTTCAGGGCCGCGCCGCCGATGAGGCCGCCGTCGATGTCGGCCTCGGCCAGCAGCAGGGCCGCATTGCCCTCGTTCATGGAGCCGCCGTAGAGCACGCGCATCGACTCGGCCGTCTCCTCGCCGAACAGATCCCATAAGGTGGCGCGGATGGCGGCACACACCTCCTCGGCCTGCTCCGGCGTGGCCGTGCGCCCCGTGCCGATGGCCCACACCGGCTCGTAGGCCACCACGGTGCGCACGGCGTCCTCGGCATCGATGCCGGCGTAGGCGGCGCGCACCTGGGAGGTGACGAAGTCGAGGTAGACGCCCTCGTCGCGCACGGACAGCGACTCGCCCACGCAGATGATGGGCGCGATGCCCGCCTCGATGAGCGCGCGGGCCTTCAGGCTCACGCCCTCGTTGGTCTCGCCGAACAGGTTGCGGCGCTCGGAATGGCCGATGATGCAGTAGGTGCAGCCGATCTCCTTGATCATGGGGATAGAGATCTCGCCGGTAAACGCACCCTTGGGCTCCCAGTACACGTTCTGGGCCCCCAGCGCCACGTTCACCTTGTCGAACTCGAAGACGGTCTTCACGGGCTTCAGGTCCACGAACGGCGGGCAGACAGCCACGTCCACCGCATCCAGGGTGGCCGGATCGGCGCCGTTGGAGATCTCCTGGGCCAGCACGACGGCCTCGGGGATCGTCTCGTTCATCTTCCAGTTGCCCGCAATCAGGTGCTTTCGGGTCATGGGAACTTCCTTTCCTATCGCAGGGCCTCGACGCCGGGCAATACCTCGCCCTGGACGAGCTCCATGGAGGCGCCGCCGCCCGTGGAGATGAACGTCATGGCGTCAGCCAGGTCGAACTTGTTCACCGCGGCCACAGAATCGCCGCCGCCGATGATGGTATCAGCCGCCTCGTTGGCCGCCACGGCCTCGGCCACGGCCCGCGTGCCGGCCTCGAAGGAGGGCATCTCGAACACACCCATGGGGCCGTTCCAGAACACGGACTTCGCCATGCCGATGGCCTCGGCGTACAGGGCCGCGGTCTCAGGACCAATGTCCAGGCCCATCATATCGGCGGGGATGTCGTCTACGGAAACCGTTTCGATCTTGGCATCGTTGGCAAAGGCGTCGGCCACCACCACGTCGGTGGGCAGAAGCAGCGACACGCCGCGCTCACGGGCCTTCTCGATCATGGCCGCCGCGCGCTCGACCCAGTCCTCTTCCTTCAACGAGGTTCCCACGGCCTTGCCCTGGGCCAGCAGGAAGGTGAAGCACATGCCGCCGCCGATGATGAGGGTGTCGGCCTTGTCGAGCAAAGCGTCGATCACCTTGATCTTGTCGGAGACCTTCGAGCCGCCCAAAATGGCGACGAAGGGGCGCCGCGGCTCGTCGAGCATGCCGGTGAGCGTGGCCACCTCCTTCTCCATGAGGTAGCCCGCATAGGACGGCAAGAACTGCGCCACCCCGGCCGTGGAGGCGTGGGCGCGGTGCGCGGTACCGAAGGCGTCGTTCACGTAGGCATCGGCCAAATCGGCCAACTCGCGGGCGAACTCGGGGTCGTTCTTCTTCTCGCGCGCATCAAAGCGGATGTTCTCGAGCAGCACGACGTCGCCGTTCTCCATGGCGTCCACGGTCTCCCTGGCCACAGGGCCGACCAACTCGCTGGAGAGCACGATGTCGCGATCGAGCAGCTCCTGAAGGCGCCGGGCGATGGGCCCGAGGCTGAAGGGCTCCTCGTAGCCGGTGCCGGCCGGACGCCCCCGGTGACTCGTCAGGATCACCCGCGCGCCGTCGCCGATCAGCTTGTTGATAGTGGGCAGCGCTGCGCGCAGGCGCGTGTCGTCGCTCACCGCGCCGTCGTCGCCCACCGGCGCATTGAAGTCGACGCGCACGAGCACCCGCTTGCCCGCGAAGTTCGCATCATCGATGGTCTTGATATCGGCCATGTCTCATCCTTTCCTTCTATACGGGAAAACCCAGCTCGGCGGTTGAGCTGGGTTTTCGAAGTCAATGCCGGGTTGAGCCTTAGGGCAGCAGGATCTTCACGAGGTCCTTCACGCGGTTGGAGTAGCCCCACTCGTTGTCGTACCAGCTGACGCACTTGACGAAGTTGCCCTCGCCGCCGAGCACCATGGTCAGCTGGGAGTCGAAGATGGAGGAGTGGTCGTTGCCCACGATGTCGATGGACACGATGGGGTCCTCGGTGTACTCCAGGATGCCCTTCAAGGGGCCCTCGGCCGCAGCCTTCATGGCGGCGTTGATCTCCTCGGCGGTCACCGACTTCTCCAGCTCCACCGTGAGGTCCACCATGGACCCGTCGGGAGTGGGAACGCGGGTGGCGAAGCCGTCCAGGCGACCCTGCAGCTCGGGGAGCACGAGCGACACCGCGCGGGCGGCGCCGGTGGTGGTGGGGATCATGGACACAGCGGCGGCACGGGCGCGGCGCAGGTCCTTGTGGGGAAGATCGAGGATCTTCTGGTCATTCGTATAGGAATGGATGGTGTTCATGTAGCCGCGCTTGATGCCGAAGTTCTCCAGCAGCACCTTGGCGAAGGGAGCCAGGCAGTTGGTGGTGCAGGAGGCGTTGGAGATGATATTGTGCACCGCGGGATCGTACTGATCGTCGTTCACGCCCATGACGATGGTAATGTCCTCGTCCTTGGCCGGGCAGGTGATGACGACCTTCTTCGCGCCGGAATCGAGGTGCTTGCGCGCCAGCTCGCCGGTCTTGAAGATGCCGGTGGCCTCGACGACCACGTCCACGCCCAGCTCGCCCCAGGGCAGGTTCGCCGGATCGCGGTCGGAGAGCATGGTCACGTGCTTGCCGTCCACCACCAGGCCGTCGTCCACCACTTCGATGTCGAAGTTGCGAATGCCGTGAATGGAATCGTACTTCAGCAGGTGAGCAGCGGTGGCCTTCTCGCCCAGGTCGTTGACGGCGACGACCTCGATCTCGGGATCGTCGGCCATGGCGCGGAACACGAGGCGGCCGATGCGGCCGAATCCGTTGATGCCTACCTTAGTTGTCACGGGTATCTCCTTTCAAAAGATGCCACACGTGCCGTGCAAAACGGCACTGAAATGCTGAAAAGCTCCTCATAGTTTACTACGAAGCCGCGCCATGTGTTCCATTTCTTGTGCCGATGGAAAAAGAAAGCGTCACACCTGCACAAAGTGACGAAACGGAAACGAGACTCGCTAAGAGACCGCTCCTGCCTCTTTTACCAGGCGCATGTCAGCAGGAAGGGGATCGGCACGGCCGTCGATACGCGTGGCGATGAAATAATGGCGCAGGGCCGCGGAGATGACGGCGCCCTGGGAGCGCATCGCAGGATCGGTGTCGAGCAGCCGGCGCAGCATGTCGTCCGCGGCACGATCGATGACGGCGGTGATCTTCACTTCGTCGGGGCGCTTGCCGAAATACTCGTCGAGCAGCGCTCCGACGCGCTTGCCGCCGTGTTCCTCCACGAACTCACGGGCGCCGATGGCATCCACGGGCTGGATGAGCTCGCCGGCCAGAGGCTTGCTCTGCCCCGGTCGCGTGAACCGCGCCGCGGGCGATTCCGAGCCGCCCTCGCAGTGCAGGAAGAACTCGCCGGTGCGCTTGCGGTAGAGCGTCTGGCGAAAGAACTGCGGGGACGCGGCGGCCTTCCCGTTATCGGCCGCCAGCACCATCCGCGCCGTCTCGGTGTCGTAGGTCTTGCCGTTTCGCTGGTACTTCATAGCTCCTCCTACCGTAAGTACAATAAATCCGTATTACCATAACTCATTTAATATATGAGTTAACTAATTATTGAAGTAAATGCATAGCATAAAATTACTCTAGCGTATTCACCTTAAATCTTTAAGATAATCCGTTATGGTAGTTGAAATTGGGCCCCTTGTCGCTTTTCAATATTTTTGCTCTGAAAGTGGCACTAAATTTCGAAAAGTAGGCACAAGCAGCGACTTTTCGCCATCCAGCGCCCTATCGAATACCGAAGTCCTGGGCAAACTTCGCGATATCGGCCGCACAGGGATCCGACAGCCCTCCCTTCTGTCAACTTTTCGACAGTCAGTGCCACTTTTGGACCCCCTAAGCGAAAAGGCAACCGGTACCGACTTGACCGATGCGGGCGATAGCAGCACCGCCGATCAGGGGATCGCCCCCACCTGGGCGCCAGAGCCCTCCTCCTGCCGTGCGAGTTCCTGCCGTCTTCACGGCACCCGTCAACAGGGGACGGAACGGCGATGGGCATAAGCCGCGGGGAATCTTCAATGCCGCCAAGCTCATTGGAGCCGGAAAGGCGTTCCAAAGCCCCACCCCGGTTCCGGCCACCGACTCCCTATTCCCCTGCGGCGGCCTCCTGGGCCATCGACTCGATGCGACGCACCCGGTGATAGACAGCGCTCTTGGAAAGCGGCGGGTTGGCGCGCTCGCCCAGCTCCTTCAGGCTTGCCTCGGGGTAGGTGACGCGCAGGCGGATGAAGTCCTGCAGGGCCGGCGGCAGGTTCTCCATGCCGAAGTGCTCGACCACGGTGCGAATGGCGTAGATCTGTTCCACCGCGGCGTTGGAGGCCTTCTGCTGGTTGGCCATCTCGGCGTTGATCATGCGGTTCACGTCGTTGCGGACGCTTTTGACCACCCGCTCCTCCTCCATGGACAGCGCCGCCTGGTGCGCGCCGGTCCAAGCGAGGAACTCCAGAATGGAGGCGCCGCTCTTCAAATACACCATGTACGAGCTGCGGCGCTGCATGATGCGGGCGGCGATGTCCTTGCGCGCCATGAGCTCCACGAGCCCTTCGGCCAAAGACGCCGACTCCACGGTGATCTCGAAGTGGAAATCGCTCTTGGGATTCGAGATGAAGCCCGAGCCGAGGAAGGCGCCGCGCAGGTAGGCCGCCGCGCAGCAGGGCTTCGCCACCAGGGCCTGCTTCACACCCATCTCCAGGCCGCCCTCGGCCGAAAGTACGCCCATGTCGCGCAGGGCGTCGGCCAAATGGGGCTGGGCCGGCACCTCGATGAGGTAGTTCGGCGTCTTGTGCAGCACGCTGCGGCGCATAGTGAGGTTCGTCTTCAGCTGGTAGATGGTGTGCAGAAGGCGCACCACGAGCCGCGCGGCGGCCGGCGCGTCCGTGGCCACTTCCACGCGGTAGCGCGACGGGCCGCTCACGAACAGCGTGCCCTCGATGCGCACCAGGGCCGCCAGCGTGGCCTTCTCGCAGGCGGGGCAGGGCGGCGCTACGCGGGCCAGTTCGTCTTTCACCTCGGCGGTAAACGACATCGGCTACCCCCTGCGCGCCCGAGACAGCTTGATGACGTTCTGGAAGGCATCGCGCAGGGCAAAGGGCGAATGCCACGTGGGGCGCTCGGCGTCGGCGAGGTTGCGGCTGATGACGATGGGGCCGCGCGACTGGATGGCCAGCAGATCGGCATAGGAGATGGAGATGGGACGGACGCCGCGGGTCAGCTGGGTGTCGTTCAGGTCCGACGTGGAGGCATGCTCCAGATCGGCCCCGGAAAGCGCCGCGAAGCTGCCCGTGGCGGGGCTCTCCGCCCGCAGGGGCACCTTCGAGTGCACGAGCATGTAGTCGATGAGCCCCTCCATGCCGTGGGCCGCCAGGGCCTCGAAGTGCTCCCGGGCCGTGAGCCCCCAGGTCTCCCCCTGCACATCGGCCAGAGCGCAGACGAACAGCACGCGCCCGCGGCTCTCGCGGATGGCCTCCACGATGCCCGGTATCAGCAGGTTCGGGATGATGGAGGTGAACAGCGAGCCGGGCCCGAGCACGATGAGGTCGGCCTCGCGGATGGCCTGGCAGGCCGGCTCGTAGGGGCGCGGCGGCCGGCCGTCCTCGGCGGCGAGCCATACCGACTCCAGGGCCGTACGAGAATGGCAGGCCACAGCCTGGCCGTCGAGTACGCGCCCATCCTGGGTACGGGCCGACAGCACCACATGATCCAAGGTGGAGGGGTACACGTGCCCCTGGGCGTTCACGAGCCGCTCGCAGATGGCGATGGCATCGGGGAACGACCCGCAGGCATCTTCCAGGGCCGTGAGCAGAAGATTGCCCAGGGCGTGGTCGCGGGCCACGGCGAAGCGGTACTTCAGCGCCCGCACCAGAGGATCGGATGGGTCCTTGGCGAAGGCCACAAGGCACTTGCGGATGTCGCCGGGGGGCGTGGCATCGGCCTCTTCTCGCAGCACGCCGGTGCTTCCGCCGTCATCGGCCATGGCCACCACCGCGCTCGTCTGCACGCCCAAAGACAGCAGGGTGCGAATGGACACCGGAGCGCCCGTGCCGCCGCCGATGACCACGGCGCGCAGGGCCCGGTCGCTCTCGTCCAGGCTGCGCAGGTTCGGCAGGGCGCTCTTCAGGGCCGAGAAGGCCGCCGTGGCCGCCGGGTCCACGCGGAAGGCGTCGGTTTTGCGGATCGCCATGGCCCTACGCGCC
Organism: Adlercreutzia mucosicola DSM 19490; assembly: GCF_000422625.1. Lineage (GTDB taxonomy): Bacteria > Actinomycetota > Coriobacteriia > Coriobacteriales > Eggerthellaceae > Adlercreutzia > Adlercreutzia mucosicola. The sequence goes on from NZ_AUGK01000004.1 coordinate 275,632, forward strand.
CTTTCGGGCGCCGGCACGCTCGTCCAGCACGTTGTCGCTCTCTACCAGCACGTCCTTGCCGCGCTCGGCCAGCCGCAGGTCGCGATGGGCCACGCTGACCCGATAGCCCTTGGACTTCAGGTAGTCGCCCGTGGCCTCGGCCAAAGCGACGCTGCGGTGCTGGCCGCCGGTGCAGCCCACGCCGATGGCCAGCTGTTGCTTGCCCTCGGCCACATACCCCGGCATCACCACGTCCAGAAGATCGTGCCAGCGCCGCTCGAACTCGATGGTCTCCTCGCGCAGGCGCACGAAATCGCGCACGGCGGCATCGAGACCGGTCAGGGGCCTCAGCTCGGGATCATAGTAGGGATTCGGCAAGAAGCGCACGTCCATCACCAGGTCGGCATCGTAGGGCGCGCCGTGCTTGAAGCCGAAGGAGTACACCGTCACGGCCAGGCCCTTGCGCTCGCTGCCCGTGGAGAACAGGCCCCGGATGGTGCTGCGCAGCTTCTGGGGCAGCATGTCGGTGGTGTCGATGACGAAATCGGCCTTGTCGCGCAGGCCCATGAGCAGGTGGCGCTCCCGCTGGATGCCCTGCCAGATGGTGGTGCCGTCGGTGCACAGCGGGTGCCGGCGGCGGCTCGACTTGTAGCGGGCGATGAGCTTGTCATCGGCCGCGTCCAAGAACAGCGTCTTGTAGGAGATGCCGCGCTCGGTCATGGCGGCCAGCTCGGCATCCAGATCACCGAAGAAGTCGCCGTTGCGCGAGTCGCATACCACGGCCAGACGACGGCGCTCGCCGTCGCGGCCCGTTTCCTCGTTCACCTGCACCAGATTGCCCAGCAAGCTGGAGGGCAGGTTGTCCACGCAGAAGTAGCCCAAGTCCTCGAAGACGTGCATCGCCTCGGTGCGCCCCGCCCCGGACATGCCGGTCACGATGACGAAATCGGGCATCTGGTCGATCTCAGTTGATTCCTCGGCCATCTTCGCTCCCTTCCGCAGCCTCCTGGTTGAGGCGCTCTTCCTGCTCCGTCTTCCGCTCATTATACTGCGCCAGCACGCGCACCAGCTCCTCGGCCACCTCTTCGGGCACCACCTTCGCCGCCTTGATCTCCTCCAGCGTGGCGTTCTTGAGGTGCTTGAACGACTTGAAGTGCTTGAGCAGGGCCTTCTTGCGCACCGGCCCCATGCCGGCCACCTCGTCCAAGATACTCGCCGTCATGCCCTTGCCGCGCAGCTCGCGGTGGAAGGTGATGGCGAAGCGGTGAGCCTCGTCGCGCACCTGCTTCACCAAATACAGCGAGGCTGAGCCGCTCGGCAGCACCACGGGGCCCGTGTCCTGCCAGGGCACGAACAGCTCCTCGTCGCGCTTCGCGAGACCGCAGATGGCGATGTCGTCGATACCCATCTCCTCGAACATGGCCAAAGCCGCCGTGAGCTGGGGCTTGCCGCCGTCCAGGATGATGAGGTCGGGCTTGCTTCCGAAGCGCTCGTCGGCCATGCGCTCGGGCGCGTAGCGCCGCCGCATCACCTCCTGCATGGAGAGGAAGTCGTTGGCCTCGGAAAGCGGCGTCTTTATCTTGAAGCGGCGGTACTGGTTCTTGTCCGGCTTGCCGCCGGTGAACACCACCATGGAGGCCACGGTGTAGGACCCGTGGATGGTGGAGATGTCGAAGCACTCGATGCGCATGGGCGGCGCGTCTAAGGCCAGCGCGCTCTCCAGCTGCAGAAGCGCGTTGTTGATGCGCTTGTCGTCGTAGTTGGTGCGCACCTTGTAGCGCATGAGGGCGTGGCGCGCGTTGGTCTCGGCCATGGCCACCAGATCGGCCTTCTCCCCTTTCTGGGGCGCCGTGAAACGCACCTTGGCCCCGTGGGCGGAATCCAGCTTGGCCGTGAGCCACTCCCCCATGGCCTCGGCATCCTCGGGAGGGGTGCGCACGATCACCTCGCGCGGCACCGAGGTGGTGGTGTCGTAGTAGCGGAACAGGAAGTTGCGCAGCAGGTCCTGGTCGGGCACGTCGGAGCCGCGGTTCAGCACGAACTCGTTGGAGATGACGATGTGCCCCTCGCGGATGACGAGCACGTGCGCGCCGGCCACGGTCTCCTCGCGGAAGAACCCGATGACATCAGCGTTCAGATCGCGCGACGACACAGCATGCTGCTTGTCGGCCAGGGAGTTGATGGTATCGATGCGCGCCTTCAAACGGCCGGCCCGCTCGAAGTCGAGCTCCTCGGCGGCCTCGCGCATCTCGGAGGCCAGCTCGTCCACGAACTCGCGGTGGTTGCCAGCCAGGAACCGCTCGATGCGGCGCACGTGATCGGCATAGGCCTCGGGCGTGATCTGACCGCAGCAGGCTCCCGGCCCCAGGCCCACATGGGCGTCGAAGCAGGGCCGCGCCTCGCGCTTCAAGAAGGCGAGCGGATCCTTCTCCAGGGCGCGGGTCAGCTGGCGCCAGTCGGCGCAGGAGGCCGCGCACAGGGGCACCACGCGTCGGGCGATATCAACCATCTCGCGGGCGGCCCGCGCGTCGGTGAAGGGCCCGAAGTACTTGGTGTCGGGCCGCCGCTTCTCACGGGTGTACTTGATGGCCGGAAACACATCGCCCTTGGTCAGGGCGATGAACGGGTAGGACTTGTTGTCCTTGAAGTCGGCGTTGAAGAACGGGCTATACTGGTTGATGAGGTTCTTCTCCAGCACGAGAGCCTCATGCTCGTTGTCCACCACGATATAGTCGAAGGAGTGAATGGACTCCACCAGAAGCGGAATCTTCGCGCGGTCGTCGGCGAAGTTCACGTACTGGCGCATGCGGGCGCGCAGCTGCTTGGCCTTGCCCACGTAGATGACCTCGCCGGCCGCGTCCTTCCACAAATACACGCCGGGCACCGTGGGCACCGCCTCCAGCTCGCGCTTGATGCGAGCGATTTTCTCTTGTTGTGTCTCTTGTTGCGTCTCTTGTTCCATGGCACCAGTATACCGAGCCAGCCCGATCGGGGAAACGCGCGGGCGGCGGTGGCGCTCAATCTACATGGCCGCGGCGGCCCGATGACCCCCTTCCGCGCCGCCGCGGCTGGCGGCGGCTTATCCACCCCCGGGGGGCGTCAGCGTGGCAAGGAGTAGATTGTCCATACGGGAGATGTACGCCGCCACATCGGACGCAAGGCGCATGGTAAACGGCGCCCTCGCCAGCGCCGCGTCCACCGAGGCCCCGATCTGCCGCAAGAAGTTGTTGGCCGCCGCGGCCGTTCCCGCCATGGCGCGGAAAACTCATTCTGCACCACGACCACTAACAGCTGCATCCCCAACCCCGTGCCGAAACCGAGCACGAAGAGGTGCATCCCCGGCGCCCACAGAGCGCCGGCCGCCTCCGAGCGCGACAGCAGAAACCACGCAGAGAGGGTCTTCCCATTGCAACGAAATGACGATTTTCAGAACCCGAGGCGAACATTTTGCAGTCAAATGGCCCCGATACACGAAGAAAGCCCAGGTCGGCTTCATCGCAATCCCACAGATTCGCCCGCGCAACTCTGATAATCGTTATTTTGTTCCCAAGCGCCTCCTCTTCGAGCGGGCGAATCGCCGCCGAGCACGTCTGCGGTGCGACCGACTAAACCCCCGGCGCGCCTCCCCCTCTTTGGCCCCAGCGCTCCCCTCCGCGCCGGGGCTGTCCTTTATCTTCTTGGAGAAATTCCGTGGGATGCGGGGAGTTGTTGCGTAGAGTGGGTGGTTCGGGGGGCGGCCGCGCGGACCCGTGGTACTTTGTGGTACCGAAACATCGGTTATCGGGAGGGTTTTCTTGACAGCATCTCAGACGACGGGACGTCGCGCCAGCCAAAAGCGCGACGTGGCCCTGGGCCTCGGCGCCACCTTGGTGCGCGGGGCGTTCTTCGCGGGCGCGGTGGCGCTCGGCTTTCTGCTCATCGAACTGCCCTGGAGCGACGGCATTCCCACCATGGGCGCGAGCCACCTGGCGGCGAACCTCGCCATCGTGGGGCTGCTGGGCGCGGTGGTGTTCCTGCTCGGCCAGCGCAGTCGCGCCTCGCTCGCCGTGTTCGTGGGCCTCTGCCTGCTCATCGGCGTAGTGAACTTCTTCATCATCGAGTTCAAGGGCCAGCCCGTCGTGCCGGCCGACCTGTTCGCCCTGTCCACGGCCGCCTCGGTGGCCGGGGGCTACGGACTCTTCCTCACGCCGCGCTTGATCGGCTGCATCGCACTGTTCGCGGCTTTCTGCGTGGCAGTGGCCCTATGGTGCCCGAAGCGTCCCGTCACCGGCCGCGCCGCGACGGCCAACTGCATCGCAGCCGTGGCCCTGGCGGCTGCGACAGGGCTGGCCTACCAGGCCGTGGATATCCGCGACGCCTTCCAGGTGAAGGTGGACGTGTGGGACGTGCGCGGCTCCTACAGCAGCCAGGGCACAGTGCTGTGCTTCCTCTCGCGCGCCCAAGAACTGACGCCGAAGACTCCCGAGGGCTATTCCGATGAGGCGCTGACGGCCATCCTCGGGGCGGCTCCCGCACCCGATGGCGCTGAGGGCACCCATGGGTCCAGCGCGCCCTATGACGGCCCCAACGTCATCGCCATCATGAACGAGACCTTCTCCGACCTGTCCACCTATCCAGGACTCGCCGAGGCCGAGGGCGCCTCACCGCTGTTCTTCCACGAGCTGGCCAGCGATTCGCTGGCCGCGGGCAGCGTGTACACCTCGGCCATGGGCGGCGGCACCTGCAACAGCGAGTTCGAGTTCCTCACCGGCGCCTCCATGGGCAATATGGGCGGCGGAGTGTACCCCTATGTGCTCTACGACCTGGCGGGCACCGATAATCTGGCCTCCTACTTCCGCGATCTGGGCTACGGCACCCACGCCATTCACCCGGCCGAGGCATCGAATTGGCGGCGTGACCGCATCTATGACCAACTCGGTTTCGACGCTTTCGATGACATCACTGCCTTGAGCGGGGCCGACACTTTCCGCGGCATGGTGACCGACAAGGTCACCTACGAGCGCGCCCTGGCCAAGATCGACGAAGCAGACGGTCCCCAGTTCGTGTTCGATGTGACCATTCAGAACCATGGCGGCTACGACACAGGTCTCGTGCCCGAGGCGGATCGCGTGCACCTGGGATCGAACACGGTAGACAGCCCAGAGGTGGACGAGTTTCTCAGCTGCATCAAGCGCTCCGACGAGGATTTGCGCTGGCTTGTCGATGAACTGAACAGGCGGGACGAACCCACAATGCTCGTGTTCTTCGGCGACCACCAGCCTGGTTTCGCCGACTGGCTCTTCGAGCGCACCTACGGCAAATCGGTGAACGACGCCTCGGCCGAAGAGGTGCAGCAGCGCTACCGCACCCCCTACCTCGTATGGGCCAACAATGCCGCGCGGGCCCAGTACGGCAACCGTCTGAGGTCGATTGAGAACGCCGATGTAACGAGCCTGAACTATTTGGGCGCGCTTCTGCGCGAGGCTGCCGGCCTGCCCGAAACGCCTCGCAGCCGCTTCCTCGACGAGCTGCGCGACGTGCTGCCCGTCATCAATCTGAACGGCTACCGTGCCGCCGACGGCCAGTGGCATTGGTTCGGTGAGGAAGAATCCGGCTCCGCCGCGGATGCGCTCCGCGACTACAAAATCGTCCAGCATGACCAGCTCTTCAACAAAAACTCCGCTTGGAATGGACAAGCTGCTCGCCCACGAAGCAGTGCCGAGTAGTCCCCGTCTGCCCGGCCCTTCGGAGGATCCAGGGATCTGGCCGGCAACGGAAACAGAGGCACAGCCCCCTAGCGCATCGCGCATCTGCATCACAACGTGGAATACCTGTCTTTTATGACATTTTTGCCATGTCTTCAAAATTTGAAAGTCGGAAAAGCAGATATTCCACATTGCCAGGCCCCTCCTTCCGAAGAGACGAAAAACGCGTTCGTATATCCCCTGGTCAGAGTGTTATCCGTAGATACAGTTTCACAAAAAGGTGGGTCAAATATGGAATTCCTGCTTTTTCCGACAATGTAAACGTGGAATATCTGCTTTTTCATCACGATCTATGCTGTATCAGCACCAATATACGAGAAATAGCAGATTTTCCACATTCGAGACCTCGACCGCACTGAAAGAAGTCGCGTCCAGTAGCCGATATCCCCGCAAAGATGCAGGATGCGGGTGCGCACGGTGTTGTTGCCCGTACAGAACGACTCGGCGACGAACGGCGGCGGGAAGCCAGCACCGAGACACAGTTCAGCGGCGTGTCCCTCGCGCTTTTGTCGGCTGCCTTTCCAAAAGGCGGAGGGCGGCAAGCGCCCTACAGGTTCTCGCGCACCCAGGCGATGTTGCCCATCACGGTGGCGATCAGCTCCTCGGTGGAATCGAAGCTGCGCATGGGGCGCAGCCACTCGATGAATTCCACCTCGATGGGCTGTCCGTAGATGTTCTCGTTGAAGTCGAGGATGTGCACCTCGATGTTCTCTTTGGCCTCATCGGCGAAAGTGGCGGGGACGCCCACGTTCACCGCGGCCTTGTAGCGGGCGCCGTCCACGACGGCGTAGCAGGCGTACACCCCCTCGCCGATGGCGAGCATATCGCCGGGCACCTCCAGATTTGCCGTGGCGAAGCCGAAGTCGCGCCCCTCGCCGCGGCCCGCGCGCACGGTACCCGACAGCCCGTAGGGGCGGCCCAAAAGCTCGGCGGCCTCCCGCGAGCGCCCTTCGCCCAGAAGGTGGCGAATGCGCGTCGAGGTGACCGGCACACCGCCCTCGGCCACCAGCTCGTGCCCGTGCACCTCCATGCCGCGCTCGGCGCCCCAAGCGCGCAGGTCCTCCACGTTGCCCGCGGCGCGGTTGCCGAAGCGGAAGTCGCTGCCGATGTGGATGTGGCGGGGCACGCCGCCGCCGAAGCAGACCTCCAGAAAATCGGCCGGCGCCTGGGCGGCGAACTCGCGGGAGAACGGCAGTGCCACGACGGCGTCCACGTCCAGCTCGGCCAGCTTGGCGATGCGGGCCTCGTTGGTCATGAGCTTCTTCAGCTTGTCGGCCGCGAACATCTCGTCGGGATCGATATCGAAGGTGATGACGGCGCTTCGCTCGCCCTCTTCGCGAGCCGTATTGGCAGCCTCGCCGATAATGAAGCGGTGCCCCTCGTGCACGCCGTCGAACACGCCGAAGGCCACGGAGGCCCCGGCCAAGTAGGCCTCGTCGTAGGCGGGATCGTTCCTATAGATCACTGCAGCCACGGATGACTCCTATCGGGAACACGCACCGGGGCTTCCACCGATGCTTGTCGAACTGATACTCGTAGAGCGCGATCACGCGATTGGCGTGCACCAGCGCGATGACCTCGTCGGGCCGCGGCGCCTCGCAGCTCTCGCGCACCCCGGCGGTGCAGGCGCACAATTCCGAGGCCGCATCGGCGCAACGCCGCTCGCAGAGCGCCAGGGCGTCGGCGGCCAGCACATTGCCGTTGCGCACCCGGGCGGCTAGGGCATCGTCTACGTAGGCGAAGCGGTAGCCGAGGGCGCGCAGGGGGTCTAAGGCGGCGCGCTGGCCGATCTCCTCCAGCACGTCCAAGCTCACGCACTCGTCCAGGCCGATGGAGCCCACACGCGTGCGACGCAGGGCCCCCACGTGGGACGGGCAGCCCAGGGCGTTGCCGATGTCGCGGGCCAAGGCGCGGATGTAGGTGCCCGCCGACACGGCAAAGGCGATGTCCCACCGCGGCGGCTCGACCCCCTCGGCGCCCCAGATGCCCAGAAGCTCGGCCGAGGACACCTCGATATCGCGCGGGGCCAGATCGATGATGCGGCCCTTGCGCGCCGCGTCGCAGGCCTTGGTGCCCGCCACCTTAATGGCCGAGTACACCGGCGGCAGCTGCTTGGACTTCCCCACGAGCCCCGCCACGAACGTGGTGGCGAAGAAGGGGTCGAACACCTCTTCGGGCACATCCCCGGTGCGGATGACCTCGCCGTCGCAGTCGTCGGTGTCGGTGGCGGCGCCGAAGACGACCGACACCACGTAGGACTTGTCATGGCCCACCAGGTAGTTATCCAGGCGCGTGGCCGGCCCGATGCACAGGGGCAGCACACCCGAGGCCAGCGGGTCCAAGGTGCCGGTATGACCCACGCGGCGCTCGCCGAAGATGCGGCGCACGCGGTTCACCACATCGTGGGAGGTCATGCCGGTGGGCTTGTCGACGGCGATCATGAGGGACAGATCGGTGGTACCGCGTTTGGCCATCTAGCGCCCCTCTTCGCCGGGGCGCACGGGATCGTCGATGCCGAGGCGCACCGCCAGGGCATCCACAGCCTCGGCCAGCGAACCGGTGAACGTGAAGCCGGCCGCGGCGGTGTGCCCTCCCCCGCCGAAGGAGCGGGCGATGGCGGCCACGTCGGTATCGCCCTTGGCGCGCAGGCTACCGCGGACCTCGCCGCCGGGCTGCTCCCGCAGCATGCAGGCCACTTCCACGCCGTCGATAGCGCGCAGCACGTCCACCATGGGCTCGGCATCGGCCTTGCAGGCCCGGCATGTCTCGAAGTCGGCCAGGGACAGCCAGGACAGCGCGGACGAGTGGTCGGCCGACAGCGCCATATGCTCCACGTTGAGCCCCTCCAGCCGCACCGAGGCCAGAGAGCGGCTCTGGAAGATGAACCGCGCGACCAGGGGCGGCTCGGCCCCGGCGGCCACCATCTCGGCAGCGCCGGCGAAGGCCGCGGCCGTCGCGTTCTGGTGCTGGAAGCGGCCCGTATCGGTCACGAGGCCCGTATAGCAGCAAGTGGCGATAAGACGCTCCCGATCGGCGCCCAGAAGCGCCGCCAGCTCCCAGATGAGCAGCGACGTGGAGGGGGCATCGGGATCGGTGTAGCTGAGATTGCTCATGGCCCGGGGCACGGCGTGGTGATCGATGGTCACCGTGAGATCGGCCGCGGCCATGAGCGCCGCGCCGTCGCCCAGGCGCTCGGGGGTGGGCACGTCCACGGCGATGAACACCTCGCAGGGGCCCGTGAAGCGTGCGGCGGGCACGAGGCGCTCGGCCCCGGGCAAAAACGTAAGATCGCGCGGCGGCTCCTCGTCGCAGGCCAGCACACAGGCGACGCACTTCCCCATCTGGCGCAGAGCCCAGGCGAGCCCCAGCTGCGAGCTGAGGCAGTCGCCGTCGGGGCTCACGTGGCCGCAGATCACGAAATGGTCCCGGCCGCGCAGCGCATCTGCGATGGCAGCCAGGGTCGTATTGGTCTGAGGGGTCACCGCCATGGGCCTAGAACTCCCCATCCTCGCCGATGGTCTCCTCCACGATGCGCTGCTGCTGGTGCTCGCGCTCGGAGGCCAGGGCGGCCCCGATGGCCTCGGCCTGGTCCACCGACTTGTCCAGATGGAAACGCAGCTCGGGCGCCACGCGCCACGACAGCTTCTTGGCCATGAGCGAGCGGATATGCCCGGCGGCCTGCTCGAAGGCGGCCTGCACATCGGCGTAGCGCTCGGGGTCGGTGGTGTAGTACACGTTGCAGGCGGAACGGTCGTAGCTGACCTCGCAGCCGGTGATGGTCACCAGGTGCAGGCGCGGATCGGACACGTCGAACAAAAGGATGCTCGCGATGACCTCGCGGGCCTGCTCGTTCACCTTGCGGTTGGAAGCACTCTGCTTCATAACGCCATCTCCTTAGGTCGTGGCGGACAGATTAGTTCAAGTATAGGGAAAGCCCCGTCTTCGCACCCTCCGACAGCCCAACGTATGCGAAACCGTAAGAGTAGGCAGCCCTCGACCGATTGAGGCCGCTGGTCGCTCATAACATTAGCGAGGTTCCGACAGGTGCCCGGAATCGCCCTGCCTTTCGCCCAAGCGTACTTCGGTACGCTTGGGCGAAAACAAGGGGCAAGGCCAGGTGCCTGTCGGAACCGCAGCGGCGGCCCTTTCGTCGTTGCGTCGGCAACGACGAAAGGAGTTACTCCGTGCGCTCGACCTCCTTGACCTGATAGCCCTCGATGGTGTCGCCCACCTTGAGGTCCTGGAACTTCTCGATGCCGATGCCGCACTCGTAGCCCTGCTTCACGCTCTTCACGTCGTCCTTGAAGCGGCGCAGGCTGGCCATATGGCCCTCGAAGATCACCGTGCCGTCGCGCACGATGCGCACCTTGTCGTCGCGGTTGATCTCGCCCTCGATGATGTAGCAGCCGGCGATGGTGCCCACCTTCGGCACCTTGAAGGTCTCGCGCACCTCGGCGATACCGGTGTCCACCTCCACGATGTCGGGCGAGAGCAGGCCCACGCGGGCCGCGTTGATATCCTCGATGGCCTGGTAGATGACGCGGTACAGGCGGATGTCCACCTTCTCCTTCTCGGCCTGGACGCGGGACTTGCCCGTGGGGCGCACGTTAAAGCCGATGATGATGGCGTCGGAGGCGGCGGCCAGGGTGACGTCGGTCTCGGTGATGCCGCCCACAGCCGAGTGCACGATGTTGATGCGCACCTCGGACTGGTCCATCTTATCGAAGGCGTCGCGCAGAGCCTCGATGGAGCCCTGGACATCCGCCTTCACGATGAGGTTCAGATCGGTCTGCTTGCCCTCCTCGATGCGGCTGAACAGGTCGTCCAGGCTCATGTGGCTCTTGGTCTCCTGGGCGGCTAGGCGGGCGCGCAGGGCGCGCTCCTCGGCCAGCTTGCGGGCATCGCGCTCGTCCTCGAACACGCGGAACTCATCACCGGCAGTGGGCACCGAGTTTAGGCCCAGGATCTCCACCGGGTCGGCGGGACGGGCCTCGGCCACATGCTCGCCGCGGGGGTTCACCAAGGCGCGCACGCGGCCGTAGCTCGTGCCAGCCACTACCACATCGCCCGTGTGCAGGGTGCCGCGCTGGATGAGCACCGTGGCCACAGGACCGCGGCCCTTGTCCAGGTTCGCCTCGATGACGAAGCCGGAGGCCTCGGCATCGGGGTTGGCCTTCAGCTCCAGCACGTCGGCCTGGAGGATGATGGTCTCCAGCAAATCGTCGATGTGCAGCTTCTTCTTGGCCGACACCTCCACGAACATGTTGGAGCCGCCCCACTCCTCGGGGATGACGCCGTACTCGGTGAGCTCCTGGCGCACGCGGTCGGGGTTGGCGCCGGGCTTGTCGATCTTGTTCACGGCCACCACGATGGGCACCTCGGCCGCCTTGGCGTGGTTGATGGCCTCGATGGTCTGGGGCATCACGCCGTCGTCGGCGGCCACCACGAGCACGATGACGTCGGTGACCTGGGCGCCGCGGGCGCGCATGGCGGTGAAGGCCTCGTGGCCCGGGGTGTCGATGAAGGTGATCTGGCGATCGCCGATGTTCACCACGGAAGCGCCGATGTGCTGGGTGATGCCGCCGGCCTCGCTGGCCACCACGCCGGTGTCGCGGATGGCGTCCAGCAGCGAGGTCTTGCCGTGGTCGACGTGCCCCATGACGGTGACCACCGGCGGGCGCGGCTTCAGGTCGGCCTCGGAGTCGTTGTACACCACGGCGTACTCCTCCTCCGGCGACACGACGCGCACCTTGCGGCCCATGTCGTCGGCGATGAGCTCCATGGTCTCGTCGTTCATCGACTGGGTGAGCGTGAGCACCTGGCCCAGCATGAACAGGCGCTTGATGACGTCGTTGGGCTGCACGCCGAGCAGCTCGGCGAACTTGGCCACGGTCGCGCCCTGGGGAATCTCCACCACCGAGTCGTCCAGCACCAGCGACGGGTCAAGGCCGCGCTCGATGGCCTCGGCCTCGGCGCGCTCGCGGGCCTCGGCCTCGCGCTTCTCCTTGCGCTTCTTGCGGCGCCCCTCCCCCTCGTGGGTGGTGGCGGCGGCCACGGCGGCGCGGGCCTCGGCGAGCACCTTGTCGCGCTGGAGCTTCTCGGCCTGGACGGCCATCTGGGCATAGCGGTCCTCGGGCGCTGCCTGCTGGACCTCCAGCTCGGGCACCACCTGATGTCCCGTGCCCTTCTTGCCCTTCTTGCCGCCGGCGCGGCCGCCACTGCGACGGGCCTCGGCCTCGGCGCTCTTCTGAGCCTCCATACGCTGCTTCTCGGCCTCGATCTGCGACAACAGCGAGTCGAAGTTGGCCTTGGGCCGCGCTGCCACCGGCGCCGGGGCGGCCTTGGGGGCCTCGGGCGCGGAAACGGTCGCCTTCGCGGGCTTCTTGTGGCCGCGCCGCAGGGCCTCTTCCACGGCGCGCTTCTTGGCCACCTCGGCGGCGGCCTTCTCGGCGCGCGCGCGGGCGCGGGCGGCCTCGCGCTCGCGCTCCACGCGCTCTTTCTCGGAGGCGATCTGCTGCTCCAAGCTGGCGAAGGCCGAGGGGGCCGGGGCCGCCTTGCGCGGCGCGGCGGGCGTCTCGTCGGCGGTCTCGCCGGCCTTGGCGCTCACGCGCTGGGCGCGGGCGGCTTCGCGCTCGGCCAGCTCCTTCTCGCGGGCGGCCTTGCGGGCGGCCTCCTCCTCCACGCGCTTGCGCTCGGCCTCCTCCTGCTCGGCCGCGAGCGCCGCGGCCTCCTCGGCGGCCAGAGCGCCGGCACGGGCGCGGATCTCCGGCTCGAGGTTCTTGCGAATCTTGTCCACGTAGGCCTCGTTGAGCATGCTCGCGTGAGACTTCGCGGGGATCTTCATATCTTTCAGGCGGTCGAGCAGATCCGCGCTCGACATATCGAATTCCTTCGCCAATTCATGGACTCTCATGCTGGCCATAAATCACTCCTCATTCTTTCCCGGTGCCTCGACGAGAGCAATCTCGCGCCCAAGCCGCTCGTAATCCTGGTCGGTTACCTTGCAGCGCAGGGCGCGCTCAAGTTTCCTGGTCTTGCTGGCCTGGGCCAGACACGTGCTCGAGCAGACGTAGGCCCCGCGGCCCGCCATCCGGCCCGTCGGGTCGAAGACGGCGCCCCCATCGGTGCGCACGATGCGCGCAAGGCGGCCCTTGGTCTGGGTGAGACCGCATCCAATGCAGGTGCGCTGGCGCTTGGTTGTCTGCTGTTCGGGCATCGGTCGTGCTGCTTCCTCGCTGGTAGGCCTACTCTTCGGAAGCGTGGACGCCGCAGTACTGGCTGTTCGGGCGGGCGTGGTTGCGGCAGCGGGTGCCGTCCTCGCCGACGAACACGCAGAAGTCGCCGTCCTCTTCCACCTCGTCGATCAGATCGTCGTCCACGAGCGAGGCGCCCTCGTAGCTCACGGGCTTGATGTCGATGTGCCAGCCGGTCAGGCGGGCGGCCAAGCGCGCATTCTGGCCTTCCTTGCCGATGGCCAGCGACAGCTGGTCGTCGGGCACGATGACCGTAGCGTAGTTGTTGTCCTCGTCGATGCTGACGCGGTTCACCTTCGCCGGCGACAGGGCGTTGGCCACATACACCGCCGGGTCGGGACTCCACTGGATCACGTCGACGCGCTCGTTGCGCAGCTCCTCAACGACCATGCGCACGCGGGAGCCCTTCGGCCCCACGCAGGCGCCCACGGGATCGAGGTTAGACTCGCGGGAGAACACGGCCACCTTGGAACGGGCACCGGGCTCGCGGGCCACCGACTTGATCTCCACCACGCCCTCGTAGATTTCCGGCACCTCGATCTCGAAGAGACGGCGGATGAGGTCGGGGTGGGTGCGAGACACCACGATGGCCGGGCGGGCCTGCTCGCCGCGGGCGCGGGGGCCTTCAGCGTTGGGGTCGCGCACCTCGATGATCAGCACCTTCAGCCGCTGGTTGTGACGGTAGTGCTCGCCGGCGGGGCGCTCGTTGCGCTCCCCGGGGTTGCGCTTGGCGTCGTAGTGGGGCAGCTCGGCCTCCACGCCGTCGCGGATCTTGATGATGGTGAAATCAGGCGTGCCCTGGAGCACGGTGCCGGTCACGAGATCGCCCACGCGCCCAGCGAACTCCTCGTAGATGGACTGGCGGCCGGCCTCGCGCACAAGCGAGGAAATGACGCCCTTGGCGTTCTGAGCAGCGATGCGGCTCACGTCGTCGGGGGTGACGTCGCGCTCCTCGAACTCGCTGTACTCGCCGGTCTCTTCATCGGGCTCGCCCACGGGCACCAGCTCGTACACGTAGATCTTGCCGGTCTGGCGATCGATGGTCACGCGCGCGTCCCACTCCAAGTCGAGAATGCGCTCGTAGCTCTTGGCCAGCGACTGCTCCAAGCGCTCGATGAGGTAGAACTCGTCGATCTTGCGCTCATGGGCCAGCGCCTGCAATGCCTCGATCAGTTCTGAACTTGCCACTTTCCTTGATCCTTTCCCTATGAGCTGAAGTCAACGGTGCCCTTGACGCGGGCCTTCTTGATAACATCGTATGGAATCGCCACAGGCTGCTCGTCCACGGACAGCCGCACTGCGCCGTCGGCGAACCCCTCCAGGGTACCGGTGAACGAGCTGCGCCCCTCGATGGGGCCGCGGGTCTTGATGTTCACCGTCTCGCCGGCAAAGCGGTTGAAGTGCTCGGGCGTGCGCAGGGGCCGGTCGATGCCCGGCGAGGACACCTCCAGCATGTAGGCGCCGGGGAACGGGTCCAGCTCGTCCATCATCGTGCCGATCCACGCCTGGGTGCGGGCCAGCTCATCGAAGCTGATGCCGCCCTCGGCGTCGATGAACACGCGGATGGTGGGGGCCTTCTTCGAGCCCACGATCTCCACCGTGACGATTTCGACGCCCTCGTCGGCCGCCTGGGGCATTAGGGCCTCAAGCAGCGCCTTCTCTTTGGCCGTCAGCACGTTTCCCTCCTTTTCCGCCACTCGCTTCGCTTCCGCCTTTCGCGGGGCACCTGGCCCTAACAACAAAAGAAAGCGGGAACAAGCCCACTTTCTCAAATGCGAAAGTATGTCTGCGCAGAGGTTTGCGCAGCAGGTCTTTTATACCATACACGGGCACAGCTGACCAGAGGCACGCGTAATTTTCCCACTCAAGCCCCAAAACTGCCGCAAACGGCTACGCCTCTCCTCCCCCTGCGGGCGCGTCATTTCCCGGATAGGCCTTCACGAAGTCGATGAAATCGGTGACGGCGCGGGAATGCACGTGCTTTCGGTGGCAGGCCAGATACACCGTGTAGAACCGCGGCGGAATACCCTCCACACGCACCTGGCGCAGGTTGCTGAACAGCTGGGCGCCGAGTGAGTCCAGCATGAGCGCGCCGGCATTGCCCCCGTTGTAGGACAGAAACGAGCCCATGGACACATCGTCATCGTAGTTCTGGTGGGCGCCCGTCACATTGGCCTCCTCCAGCATCTTCGCCACGCGGTTGCCGATGGGCGTGCCTCGCCGGTAGGTATGCAGGTCCACATCGTTCAGGGCGGCGAAGGGTACCGACTCCTCCTGGGCGAGCGGATGGTCGTCGCGCACGTACAGCGCCAGCTCGCAGTACTTCACCGGAAAATACTCGATGTCGGCCTCGTTGTCGCGCTTACCGCAGAAGGCCACGTCCAGCGTGCCGCGGTGCAGCGCCTCGGTTAAGTAATTGGTGAAGCCCTGGGAAACCTTCACCACCACGCGCTTGTCGAAGGCATCTTCGAAGCTCTTGATGAGGGTGGGCAGGTAATGATCCTGGGTGGTGAACGTGGTACCGAGGTTCACCGTGCCGAACGAGGCGCTCGACCGGGCGCTCACTGCCGCGACGCCGTCGTCGATGGCGCGCAGAGCCAGGCACACATGCTCGTAGAACACCTCGCCGTAGGGCGTGAGCATCACCGAGCGCCCGTTGCGCTCGAACAGGGGCGCGCCCAATTCCTTCTCCAGCGACGAAATGGCCCCCGACAACGTGGGCTGCGTGATGAACAGTTCCTGAGCCGCCCGAGTGTAGTGCAGGACCTCGGCCAGTTTCTTGAAGTAGTTCAGCTGGGACAGGTTCATAGTTCCCCCTTGCGTGGCGCGAGGCGCGGTGGGTCGGGCATTCTCAGTTCGGACACAATCGGGACGGCGCAGTATACGCGCAAGAATAGCATGCGACGGTCGTTTCCCTTGATGCTAGTCCATTTTTTCGTTCCGTGGAAATTGGTATTTCCTATACCTCGAAAAGCGGGGAGTGAGCACTCCCCGCTTCGCATTCATGGTATGGAGCAAACTTCGAGGGCTACTCCGTGGTCCAGTCCTTCTTGTACTTAGCAGCCTGGCCGAAGATGTAGAAGCCGAGCAGCAAGATGACCACCAGCATGGCCAGAGCCACGATGAAGGCCACGGTGAAGCCGAAGGAGGAGCCGATCCACGCCCAGATCATGGCCGCGAAGGCGGCGATGAGGTTGAACACCGTGGACACGCGGGAGTAGATCACCGAGTACTCGCGGGTGCCGAAGGACTGACGGCACACAACCGGCACGAGCACCACGGCGGTGGCGTAGCAGCCGCCGAAGATGAAGGCGCCCACGTACATCAGCATGTCGGAGAAGGTGCACAGCCAGCACAGCAGGATGCCCACCACGCCAGCGGCGAACGCGAAGATCAGCGCGCCCTTGGCGTTCTTGTCGGCGGCAGCGCCCAGGACCACCTTGAAGATGGCCTGCCCCACCATCATGACCGTGGACATGACGCCACCCACGACCACCACGTCGAAGGCCACGTCGGTCAGCGACTTGGTGTAGGTGGGGAACTGCATGGCGATGAGGATGGCTATGTTGATGAGGCCGGCGAACACGCAGATGGCGTAGAACATCGGGGTCTTCATGACGAACTTGGCGGACAGGCCCGCGGGCTTGGCAGCCACAGCACCGTCAGCCGACGCCTGCATGGAGGCGCCGTAGGGGGCCAGCCCGCAGTCCTCGGGAGAGTTGCGCACGCAGAACAGCGTGAAGGGCAGGCCGGTCACCAGGGCGATGACGCCCCAGATGAGATACAGGGTGTGGAAATCGAAGCCGTTGGTGATGAGCGCCGTGAACACCGCGTTCCAGATGGCGCCGCCGATGCCGGTGAAGGCCATGCACAGGCCGATGAAGAAGCCGGCGCGCTCGACGAACCAGCGGTTGATGAGCGTGGGGATGGCCAGCCACAGGATGGTGATCTCACCGAGGCCGAGCATCACGGCGGCAACATAGAACAGCGCGATGGTGTTCGAGAAGCTCATGAGCAGGAAGGCGCAGCCGACGAGCGCCACGGACACGGACAGCAGGATGCGGATGTCCATGCTCTGCAGCAGCTTGCCCGCGAAGGGCGAGGCCACGGTCATGGTGAGGTACATCACCGTAACGTACATGGCGAAGGCCGTGGTGGGAACCCCCAGGCTCTCGGCCACGACGGGCTGGAACATACCCCAGGTAGAGAAGCACAGCGCCGAGCATCCGAAGGTGATCATGATGCCGGTCAGCACGACGAGAAGATGGCGGATGCTCATCTTCTCCTTAGTAGCGGTCGCACTCAAGGTAAACCTCCTCAGTCGATTGATGGAACCGTGTGCAAACGTCGAACCCCTGATAGAACTAGCATGACGAGCTCTCTCTATACCCGTCATGCTAGTTTTACCCCAAAAAGAGCTTCGTGGGCATGGACAATATCCTTTAAGTTGACCGTATTCGTCCTCATTTATTGGACATTAATAGTAAATATGTCCGAATTATTGGAATGCTTGATGAATAATAGGTTTCGTAAATAAAAGGAAAGCGGGAGTTTTATCCCCCACTTTCCTTGCGTTGTTCCACGTTTTCTTCTCCGCGACGGACATCGCAACGTCCGGCCGCGCCGGCGCGCCTAGAAAGAGCGGTACTTCTCCATGATGAGCGGCGCGGCGATGTAGACCATCACCTGGTCGGTGCCCTCGGCGATCTGATTGCCGCGGCAGTCCTCCCAGATGCGGCTCACCCGCGACCCCTCGGTGTAGCCCAAACCGCCCAAAATCTGCATGGCGTCCGAGGCCACCTCCACGGCGGCCCGCGGCACGTAGCGCTTCATGAGCGCCACCTCCAGGCGCTCCTCATCATCGGCGGTCTCCACGGCCCAGGCAGCGCGGTACACCATCGAGCGCATGTTGCGCAGCCGCACCTCCATGTCGGTGAGCATGGTCTCTATCTGCTGGAAGCGTCCCACCTGCATGCCGAAGGCCTTGCGGGTGCGCGCGTGCTCCACCGCATCGTCCATGGCCGCTTGGGCCATGCCGAGGCTCGAGGCACACAACAGCACGCGCCCGTATTCCAGCAATCCGAACAGCCGGCGGAAACCGCCCTGGGCATCGTCCAGGCGCCAGGCCGGGTCCAATTCAACGTCGTCGAAGGAGATGAGGGCGAAGGGCAGCATCGACTGGCCGATCTTGCTGATGGGCACCGCGTTGATGCCCAGGGTGCTGCGCGGGATGAGCCAGAACGACAGGGGCGGGTACTTCCCCTCCCCCGCATCGTCGCGGTCGATGGCAGCCGTCAGAATGTAGGGGGCGTACTCGCCGTTGTTCACGTAGGACTTCCGCCCGTTCAGCAACAGGCGGCCGTCCACCGTCTCGCAGGAAGTCTTCATGGCCATGGAATCCGAGCCGCCGTCGGGCTCGGAGATGGCCAAGGCGAACATGAGGCGCCCCTCAGCCCGGTAGTCCTCCACGATGGAGGCCGCCTCGCCGTCGCCGGCGAAGCCGCGCATAATCTGCAAGTTGAACAGATCGGTCTGGAAGGGCAGGCTCGTGCCCGCGCAACGGGAGAGCTCCTCCACGATAAGGGCCTGGGACAGCAGCGAGTGGGCCACATCGGCCGGCACGTCGGCCTCGGCCGTGTCGTAGTACAGATCGACGAACTCCTTCATCACCGTGTCAGGCAGCCCCTGGTCGCGGCACCACTTGGCCACCCGCTCGGGCGTGAAGGTCTCCATGCCGAAGGTGCGAAAGACGCCGATGAGCTTGTTCTGGTCCTCGTTCAACGCGAAATCCACGATTGAGTCTCCTCCCTTTATATAGCAGGGGCCGCATCCGATGACCGCCGGAAGGCCCGTCCGCCACGCGGCGGCAACGCCGGCGCCACGGCATTACTTGGCAGAGCCGCTCCCTTCTCATTGGAAACATTTTAATCTTCTTGTCCTGTTTGTATAGGAAGAATCTTCAAACCAACGGGATATTTTTCAACAAAAACGAAGCATTTTTACCCATTTTCCTTCTTTTATCCATAGATTACAGGGAATAACCCTGAGAAGATAGGTTCGCAAACAAACGAACCGCCCGACTAACCACACAGGAAAGGAGTGTTGTCGCCATGACCGTTACCGAAAAGCTCAACGGCTACGGCCCCCTTGCTGGGATCAAGGTCGTCGAGATGTGCACCTACGTGGCCGCCCCGGCAACCGTTCGCGTGCTGTCCGAGATGGGCGCCGAGGTCATCAAGATCGAGTCCTTCGCTGGTGACACCCAGCGTACCCAGGGTCCCGGCTTCGGCTGCGAGCTGACCGACACCGAGGATCCCACCATCGACCTGAACAACACCAACAAGAACTGGGTCTCCCTGAATCTGAAGGATCCCGAGGGCCTGGCCATTGCGAAGAAGATGATCGGCGAGGCCGACATCTTCATGAACAACATGCGCACCGCTGCCCTGCAGAAGCTGGGTCTGGACTACGAGACCCTGCACAAGGAGTTCCCGGGCCTCATCTGGGGTCAGATGCGCGGTTACGGCGAGTTCGGTGAGTTCGCCCATTCGCCCGGATACGACGCCGTGTGCTGGGCTGCCCGCGGCGGCGTGGCCGGCACCTTCCCCGAAAAGGACACCTCCCCCGCGATTCCCCCGCAGGCCTTCGGCGACTACAACACCGCCATCATGATGGCCGCCGGCCTGCTCGGCGCGCTGGTGAACAAGCTGCGCACCGGTGAGGGCGACAAGGTGGTCGTGAACCTGTACCACTCCGCTATCTGGGGCGGCTCCATCGGCCTGTGCGCCCAGCAGTTCGGCGCGGACTACCCGAAGTCCCGCACGAACGTGCCGAACCCCTTCAACAACACCTACAAGACGGCGGACGACAAGTGGCTCTACATCTGCCAGCCGCAGCACAACCGCTACTACAACGACATGATGAAGATCATCGGTCGCGACGACTTGGTGGACGATCCGCGCTTCTCCACCATCGAGAACGTGAAGGCCGAGCATCTGCAGCCCGAGCTCATCACCATCCTGGACGAGGGCTTCTCCAAGAAGGACCTGGACGAGTGGCTGAAGATCCTGGCCGAGTGGGAAGTGCCGAGCCAGAAGGTGTTCCGCTTCACCGACATCCTGAAGGACGACGAGGCCTACGTGAACGACGCCATCCGCAAGGTGAAGTACGACGCCTTCGGCGAGCATGCGCTGCCCACCACGCCCATCCGCTTCGCCGGCTACGGTGACCCGCCGATCATCCTCTCCAAGCCCATCGGCTACCACACCGCCGAGTACCTGGAGAAGTTCGGCTACACCCCTGATCAGATCGCCGAGCTGGAGGAAAAGGGCGCTGTGAAGTGCTATCACGGCGAAGAAGTGCCGGACACTATCTTCAAGTCCGAGCGTCAGGAGAAGGGCGAGGCGGCCTGCAACTGGTAGGATCCCCGCTCCTTACACACCGTGTAAAAAAAGGCCACCTTCTGAACTAGACCCCAAAAGTGGGACGGTTAAATAAAGTTCCTAAGCGGCCCCGATCGAATGACCCCGGTACTGCACCGGGGTCATTCCTTTTAAGCGCGTTTGGTAGCGCCGGGTGTTCCAATAGACGATGCAGACGTCGGTCTGCTCCTTGAACGATTCGAACGATTCGAAGGACCGGCCCCGGCAGAATTCGAAGCTCCTATGTATGTCAACTCGCTTCTTTCGTCTGAGACTTCAGCCAGGTATCGTACTTTTCCAAGAACTGAACGTTCATTAGCCGTCCCGTTTCCGCATAGCTCACCTTCTGGAAGCCGACGTTGAGGGCGTTGCCAGCCTCGACCAGAGTAATGCCCAAAGCCTGCCTGGCAGGGCGCAGGTCCTTCCATGAAGGACCCTTGACCTCGAACGGATGGCGCAGGGCCCTGAACACCTCGCGCGCTATGTAGCGCTTGAAGCACCTTATGGTCTCCTTCTTGGACTTTCCGTCGCCCTTGCGCTTCTCGACGTAGTCCTTGGTTCTCTGGTCGTACGACATCCTGGTCACCGCGATCTGGTAAAGCGCCCTGTTGGCCTTCCTATCGCCTCCTCTGTTCAGGCGGTGGCGCTCCGTTTTTCCGGAGCTCGCCAGAAGCGGGGCGGCGCCGCATAGGGAGGCGAACTCGGCCTCGCTGTTCAGCCTTTCCGGGTTTCCCCCGCCCGCGACGGCGAGAGCCGCGGCGGAAACGGTGCCGCATCCGGAGATTGCAAGCAGCGCAGGGGCGTTCGCTTCCAGGATCTCCTTCATCTTGCCCTCTACGGCGTCTGCCTCTCGATCCTGGAGATCCCAAGCCCTCCCCAAGGCCCCCAGGGCCAGAACAACGCCGTCGGCGCCGGGGTCAAGCGCCGAGAGAGCGCTCCTCAGGTCCTTTCTGGAGAGCTTCGCCAGGGACCTTCTCAGATCCTCGGGCGCTGTTACGATCAGGGATTTCGCCGCGTTTATCATCGCCGATGTGGCTCGCACGAGGCGATCGCGGGCTATCATGAGCTGCCGGAGGTCCTCCGTCCAGCCGAATTGGTCTTTGGGCTTCGACAGGTTGGTCCTCGCGATAACCTGCCGCGCCGCGACTTCGGCGTCCGCAGGATCGCTCTTCGGACGCCCCGGATTTCGCCTCGCCCTTCCCGGCACCATCACCTCGTACACGCAGTATCCCAGCTCGACCAGCCTGCGAGTCAGCCCCGCCCCGTACGAGCCCGTCCCCTCGACGCCAATGCCGGCGCACGTGGCCGGATCGCCTATCTTTCCGGCAAGGGCGTCGTAGCCCTTTGCATCTGCGTCGAATTTGAAGGTTCCGATCGCCCTCCCCATGCAGTCGAGGAGACAGAGAGTGTGGGTGTCCTTGTGCGTGTCGACGCCGGCAAAGACGAGGTTGTTCTCCAGCTCGGCCATGTGCAGCCTTTCAGGTCAATTCCTATACGATGCTCCGAACCGAAGGCTGGCTAGACAGAACACTGATGGAGGCGGTACCATGCGGATTGCTAGGTCCACGTGCCCAGGCCCATGCTCCTATCAGGTCATTGGCCGGCCTTGGTCGGGGCCGACGCGAGGCTCTTCGAGTTGAGGCCAGTCGCCGGAATCGACGGCAATCCTTTAATGGGCCATCGCGTCGGCTCATGCGCATTTTCGCCGATGGTCCTCGCCGACAGCGCGATTCCCATTATCAGTGTCCTTCAGGTGCCCGAAGAACCCCTCCATGCAGGCATTGTCGAGGCAGGTCGCCTTCCCTCTCGCCACGATAGGAGTCGCATCTTCTGCGCCTTATCCGGCAGCGCAGCCCCTCCTCGCGCATCAGCTTGAGCACGGTCTCGCCGCTGACGGCAACCCGTGCCCGGCCCCGAGCGCCATCGCGACCTGCCGGTATCCCATGCCGCTCGGGATGCGGGAGAATGCCTCGCGCACCAAAGGGCGCACGTCCGCCCATCGGTCGGATTTGGGGTTCCTCCCGCCTGCGTAGCGATAGCAAGTGCCCTTCGGAAGTCCGAGCTTGTCGAGCACGAGCCCGAGCGGGTATTCATGCCTCAGCGAGTCCGCCACCCCTGCCCGACCTCGTCCGCCAAGGCGCTGACTCGTTTTTGGATTTCGAGCTCCAGCTCCTCCTCGCGGGAGGAGAACGCGGGCCCCGGCTTCTTCGGACGGCCCTTGGGCTTGGGGAAGAGGGCGTCGGGCCCTCCCTCGCGATAGAGGCGGCACCATGTGTCTATCTGGGTCTTCGACTTGAGGTCGAACGCCTCCATGGCCTCCGGCTTGGTCATCCTCCCCTCGACGACGGCCCGCGCCGCTCGCACCTTGGTCTCGTGGTCGTATTTCCGATGGGTTGTCACGAACAGGGCCTCCTTTCCGAGCGCCCTGCAAGCATACAGCCATCTCTTGACCGTCTCGCGGGAACCCCGAGCATCCTTCCGGCCGACTTGCTCGCGAAGCCCATCTCGAAGCACCGTGCCGCCTCGGCCCTGACGTCCATTCCGTATCTCAACGCATCGCCCCTCAAAGCGAGTGGGACTGGAAACTTTTGTTTCCAGTCCCACTATCGGGGTTCAGTTCAATGGGACGGCTTCTTTTGTAGGGACCCCAATTTCGGTACCTCCCGACTCGCCCCCCCGTAGGAACGGGCTTCAGCCCGCCCTTCAAGCTGGAGCCGTCTCTCAGGTCGCGGGCGACCTAAAGCCCGCCCCTACGGGGTGGCACCTCCCGGGCCGCGGCTGGGCTGAAGCCCGCCCCCTGTGGGGGTCTCCCTTGCACTAGTGGCCTCTCGGCCCCGCAGGATTACCCTGCGGGGCCGTTTTATTGCGCCCACCCCCTCTCTTGCGGTGTAGCAAATAGCTGCCCGTAGATCGGGGAACATTTTCATAACGCAAGTTGCAAATTGAAAACACATAATATGCACATGCACAACAGTGACGTATTGACGCAGAGTTACATCCCACCAGCGCACTAAAGTGCCCTCAAAGGCAATCGCCAGAGCCCTTGGCAATGAAGAAAACTGACTCTTTGACTGGACCGAGCGACTCCCCGATGCCAAGAACTGTCGTGCCGATGAAGGAGGCATATCATGACCCGCACATCCGATCACATTCCGACGACCGGCATTTCCCGCCGCACCTTCTGCAAGGGCGCCGCCGTCCTGGGCATCTGGGGCGGTCTCGCCAGCTTCGGCCTGACCAGCTGCGCCCCCCCATACGTCCACGGACGCGGCCGCCGGCGGATGGAAGGCGGGCACCTACACCGCCGAGGTCACGGGTCATAACGCCCCCTACACCATGACCGTCACCTTCTCCGACAACGCCATCACCGCCATCGACACCTCGGCCAACCAGGAGTCGCTCGGCGTGGGCGCCGACGCCCTGAAGGCACTCACCGACCAGGTCATCGAGAACCAGACCGTCAACATCGACACCGTGACCGGCGCCACCCTGTCGTCCATGTCGCTGCAGGAGGGCCTGACCGAGTGCGCCGAGCAGGCCGGCGCCCTGGAGGCCCTGGAAGAGGCCGCGGCCCCCGCGAAGCCCGAAGTGCAGCCCACCTACGACACCGATGTGTGCGTCGTGGGCGCCGGCGGCTCGGGCCTGGCATCGGCCATCGCCGCCGTGCAGGCCGGCGCAAGCGTCATCGTGCTGGAGAAGTGCGGCATCACCGGCGGTTCCACCAACGTGTCCGAGGGCGCGCTGAACGCCGTGGATCCCGAGCGCCAGGGCAAGCAGGGCATCGAGGACTCCATCGAGGTGTTCTACGACACCACCATGAAGGGCGGCCACGACCAGGGCACGCCCGAACTGGTACACTACCTGACCGACAACGCCCTGGAGTCCGTCCACTGGCTGGAGAGCCTGGGCGTTGAGTTCAAAGACGAGTGCGGCAGCGCCACCGGTTCTCTCGGCGAGCGCAGCCACTACCCGGCCACACCTTCCGGCAACACCTATATCCGCTCGTTTCAGAAGTTCGTGGCCGATAACGCCGACAAGATCACCATCTTGAACGACATGCAGGCCAAAGAGCTCATCATCAACGACGAGGGCGCCGTGGTGGGGGTCGCGGCCCTCTACGACGAGACTGAGGACGTCACCGTGAACGCCAAAGCCGTTATCATCGCCACCGGCGGCTTCGGTGCCAACGTGGAGTACCGCCAGTCCGTCAACGACGGCGTGTGGAAGGAAGTTACGCTGGACGACTCCATCGGCTGCACCAACATCAAGCCCTGCGCCCAGGGCGAGGGCCTGGCGCTCGCCGAAGGGGCCGGTGCCGAGCTCATCGGCCTGTCCGACATCCAGCTGCACCCCTGCGGCACCCCGGGCACGGGCCTCATGGAGGATATCCGCACCTCCGGGCGCAACCGCATCTTCGTGAACAAGGAGGGTAAGCGCTTCGTGAACGAGGGCGCCGAGCGCGACGTTCTGTGCAAGAACATCTTCGCCCAGCCCGACGGCACCTACTGGGTCGTGGTGAACGTGCTGCGCTACCCCGACCCCGACGAGCCCGACGCCAACGGCGCCACCATCAACAACATGCTGGCCCTGAACCACATCGTGACCGGCGAGACGGTGGAGGACCTGGCTGCGGCCATGGATGTGGACGCCGCGAACCTGCAGGCCTCCCTGGACGCCTACAACGCCGTGGTGGGCGGTGCGGAAGACGAGTTCGGTTTCGTGGCCGACAACACCGCCGACGCCGAGATGGTGGACGGCCCCTGGTATGCCTGCCGCAAGGTGCCCACGGTGCACCACACCATGGGCGGCATCCACGTGAACGTGGAATCCGAGGCTGTGGCAGCCGACGGCAAGGTGATTCCGGGCCTGTACGCCGCAGGCGAGTGCACTGGCGGCATCCACGGAAGCAACCGCCTGGGCGGCAATGCCATCGCCGACTGCATGACCTTCGGCCGCAATGCCGGCACCAACGCCGCCGCCTACGCCCTGGCCTAGGGCAGCTCGGCACCCACCCTGTCGTTGCATCCCTCTCCTTTCCAGGAGGGGAAACACGGAAGGCGCCCCACGGGGCGCCTTCCCTTGCAGATGAGCCGAGCCGCGTGCTTACTACAGGCCCAGACGCGCGCCCAGGGCCACGATGTCGGCGCCCAGCTGGCGGGCGATGGCAAAACCGATGGCGTCGCCCTTCACCGAGCGCCACACCGGTTGGCCGCCTTCGTCCAGCCCCGCAAATCCCGTGGCGATGGCCCCGGGTGCCAGAGGCGCGCCGGCGGGACGGGCGTGCACGGCCAGCATCTCATGGGTAGCGAGCCACTGATCGATCAGTGCCAGCGTGCCCTCGCCGCCGCAGTTGTTCAGCCCCGCCGTGGCCAAGCCGCCGCCCAGCTTGCCCGCCAGCACGTTCTCCACCATATGGAAGGGACGCGTGCGATCCATGAAGTTCTTCGTGCGGGCGCTCACCGTGCCGAAGTAGTCCGGCGAGGCGAGCAGGATGGCGTCGGCGGCCCGCATCTTCCCGTAGAGCTCGTCCATGTCGTCGGTAAGCGCGCAACTCGTCTGCGCCATGCAGCGGTTGCACCCGATGCAGAAGCCGATATCCAGCTTCGACAGCTCCACCAGCTCGGTGTCGGCCCCGGCCGCCGCGGCCGCCTCCAAGGCCGCGCCCAAAAGCGCCGCCGTTCCCTTGCCGGCCCGATGGCTGCCGTTGATTCCCAGTACCTTCATTGCGACTCCTCTTCTCCTACAAAGAGAGCCCCGGCCTTTTGGGCTGCGGGGCTCTCCTATCAAGCCATCGAGGGTTTGCCTCGGATGTGACTTACATGTTGTGGAAGGCGTACTTCTCCGGGTTCTCCTTCACGTCGGCACGGTTCTTCGGGTTCATCTTCAGCGTACCCATGATGCCGTCGTTGGTGTTGGAGGCCAGAACCTGGTTGCGGTTCTCCATCTTGATGCAGTTCTCAAAGGAGGTGCCGTCCAGCGAGCACTGCAGGGCCTCCTTGGTCAGGCGCAGGCCGAACGGAGCGGTCTCGCGGCACATCTCTTCGGCCATGGCCACGGCGGTCTCGAGCACGTCGTCGTCGGCCACCACGCGGTTGGCGAAGCCCCACTCCAGCAGTTTCTCAGCGCCGAAGCGGGCGGGGTTCATGAGGATCTCGCAAGCGCGAGCGTAGCCCACGATCTTCGGGAGGAAGAAGGAGCCGCCCATGTCGGTGCCGGTGTAGCCGATGGACAGGTAGCCGGCGTTCATCTTGAAGGACTCGCCCAGCACGCGCATATCGCAAGCGCAGGAGATGGACAGGCCGCCGCCCACGGCGAAGCCCTTCAGGGCGCCGATGATGGGCTGCTCGCAGCGGCGCATGTTCACGATCTGGTCGGAGCACATGCGCTGCATGATGTAGAAGTCGCGCTGGATACGGCCCATATCCTCGGGGGGATCGAGCGCCAGATCGTTCAGGTTGAAGCCGGCGCAGAAAGACTTGCCCTCACCGGTCAGCACGATGACGCGGCAGTCCTTGTCCATGCGGACCTTGATGAGGAAGTCGTTGAACTCCGCCATCTGGGCGTAGGACATGGCGTTCAGGTTACCGGCATCGTCGAAAGAGCAGATGTAGACCGGGCCGCGCTGCTCGATCTTCAGCTTCTCGTAGTCGTAGGTGAACTCGGGCAGATGGTAGGCCTCCTGATAGACACTCATGCGTGAACCCCTTTCGTACAAAGTACTCAAGTTTTAACTTTTAGCCCATTGGAATTTCCATCCTTTTGGCTTTCTCATCATAGTGCTCCATGGATTCTCAAATTTCTACGGACAAATTATTATATCTGTCTATTTTATTACACAAATGATCATATTTGTGGGTGGCATTTCGATAACATATTATTCTGATCTATATAATCATCGAATATTCCAATTATCTTTTCTCAATTCTCGCTTCTTGTCCTATATGCATCTTTGTATGCTGGGAGCAAGAGGTTTTCGGCGACGCATCGACTGATGGCGTCGATGCCAGGGGAAAGGATTGCCGATGGACAGTGATCCAGCAGGCGCCGCGAAACGGAGGCGACGATGTCGCCTCGGATGCGGGGTACGGCCTGAGTCGACGAGCAGGGAGGCCCTCAATAGGCCTTTCCAATGCAAGCGCGGTTCTTGCTATGACATGCCGTCAGCGACGGACGGTATGATGACGGTATCGAGATTGGGCGCCGTACGGGGAAAGACGGCGGAGTGCACAGCAAAGGGGTTTGCATGATCACGGATCTCAAAATCAACGAGGAGCAGAAGAAGAAGTACTACGATCACGGCTGGTGGACGACCGACTCAATCCGTGAGGTGTGGCACGACCAGGTGGCGCGCCATGGCGAGCGCGAGTACGTGTGCGACGACACGGGCAGCCGCTACACCTACCGCGAGATCGACGACGCGGCCGGACGGCTGGCGACGTGGCTGGCCAGCGAGGGCGTGGGCGTGGGCGACGTCGTTACCGTGCAGTTCCCCACCTGGGCCGAGTTCTGCATCGCCTATGTGGCCGCCATAAAGCTTGGAGCGGTCATGCACCCGGTGCCGCGCAACTACAACGACGTGGATTTGGAATATGCCATGAACCTTGTGGGATCGAAGGCGTTTCTGTGCCCGACGTTCTCCCACAACGTGGACTACGAGGCCCAAATCGCCTCGATACGCGACGCCATTCCCACCCTGGGTCCCATCGCGGTGCTCGACAAGCAGGCGCCGAGCCACACCGACTTTCCCACCTTCGCCAACATCATCGCGCGCTTCGAGCCGATGAGCGAGTTCGCGCCCGTCTCGGCCGACTCGGTGGCGTGCATCCTGCCCACCTCGGGCACCACGGGCAAGCCCAAGCAGGCCATGCTCACCCACAACAACATCCTGTTCTCCGAGCGCGTGTTCACCCGCGAGCTGGGACGCACGGAAGACGACGTGATGTTCATGCCGTCGCCCTTGAACCACGCGACGGGCTTCTTCCACGGGCTCATCTCCCCCATGCTGTTGGGCGGCCGCTCCGTGCTGCAGCAGGACTTCCATCCGCGCGAGGCCATCGAACTCATGAACAAGGAGGGCGTCACCTGGTCCATGTCGGCCACGCCCTTCATCTTCGACATGCTGAACGTGCTGGAGGCCGCCGACGACGGCCTGGCCTTCGAGACGCTGAACCTGTTCTGCTGCGGCGGGGCTCCCCTGCCCCCGGCTCTCATCGAGCGGGCCCATCGCCACGGCATCCTACTGTGCGAGATCTACGGTTCCACAGAGAGCTGCCCGCATGTGTACGTACCGCCCGAGAAGTGCCTGGAATGGGACGGCGCCTGGTCGGGCGTGCCCTTCGAGGGCATAGAGGTGCGCGTCATCGACGCCGACGGCAACGAGCTGCCCCACGGCGAGCAGGGCGAAGAGCTCTCGCGCGGGCCGCACATGTTCGTGGGCTATCTGAACGAGCGCGACCGCACCGACCGCGCCCTGGATGACGACGGCTGGTTCTACAGCGGCGACTTGTGCTATCAGGACGACGAGGGCCGCATCCGCATCAACGGCCGCAAGAAGGAGGTCATCATCCGCGGCGGCGAGAACATCTCGGCTCGCGAGATCGACGACGACCTCATCGGCGCCCCGGGCCTGGCCACCTCGGCTACCATCGGCATGCCTGACGAGCGTCTGGGCGAGCGAATCTGCACCTTTATCGTGCCGACCGATCCGATCAACCCGCCGACCCAGGCTGATCTCATCGCCTACCTGACGGGCCGCCACGTGGCCAAGCGCCTGTGGCCCGAGCGCGTGGAGGTGATCGACGAGATTCCCGTCACCGCCACCGGCAAGGTGAAGCGCTTCATCCTGGCGCAGATTTTGAAGGAGCGTATGGCAGCAGAATAGCGTCTGATCCGGTCCGCGATTCCGAATGAGAAAGGCCCAGCGCCGATAGAGGCGCCGGGCCTTTGCGTTGGCTGCCCGGCCGCGAACCAGACCGGGCAACCCTCGACAGCCGCTTACTTGTACTCGCGATCGAGCTCGCGGGCGATGGTCATGCGCTGGATCTGGTTGGATCCCTCGAAGATCTGGAAGATCTTCGCATCGCGCATGAGCTTCTCCACCGGGTACTCCTTGGAATAGCCGTAGCCTCCGAACACCTGCACGGCATTGGAGACCACCTCCTGCATGGCATCGGTGACGAAGGTCTTCACGATGGCGCCGTCCTTGCGCACCATCTCGCCGGCGTCCATCTGGCGCATGCAGTTGTTCACCACCACGCGGGCGCACTCAGTCTTGATGGCCATGTCGGCCAGCATCGTCTGCACCATGGGCATGTCGATGAGGCGGGTGCCGAACTGCTTGCGCTGCTTGGCGTAGGCCACCGACTCGTCCACGGCGCGCTGCATGATGCCCACGGCGAGCGTGGAGATAAAGGCGCGCGAGAGGTTCAGGGCGTTCAAGGCCACGCTCATGCCGCGCCCCTCCTCGCCGATGACGGCGCTCGCCGGCACGCGCACGTTGCCGAGCACCACCTCGCTCGTGTCCGACAGGCGGAATCCCATCTTGTGCTCCTTGGCGCCGGCGGAAAGGCCCGGCGTGTCGCCGTCGATGAGAAAGCCGGTGATACCGTGGGCGCCGGCCGCCGGGTCGGTCTTGGCGAACACCACGTAGATATCGGAAATGGCGCCGTTGGTGATGAAGGTCTTGGTGCCGTTCAGCACGTACTCGTCACCCTCGCGCACCGCCGTGGTGCGCATGGCGGCCACATCCGACCCGGCGCACGACTCCGACAGGCAGAAGGCGGCGAACCCGCCGTTCTCGGTCTTCTCCACGAAGTGGCGCGCCTGCTCGGGCGTGCCGTTCAGCAGGATGTTGCGGAAGGCCACGAAGTTGGTGACGAAGGTATCGGCGTAGGCGGCATCCACCTTCGCCAGCTCCTCGAACATCATGGCGCAGGTCTCGTAGGACAGCCCCATGCCGCCGTACTCCTCGGGGATCTCCACCATGTGCAGGCCCAAGTCGAAGCCCCACTGGAACAGCTCTGGCGGGCACTCCCCCGCCTCGTCGGCTGCCGCCACATGGGGCAGGATCTCGTTTTGGGCCACGTCGCGCACGAGCGCGATCAACTCCTTCTGCTCGTCGGTGTAGGCAATGGCCATGGTCGTCCTTTCTCTCGGGCACGAATACATGCGGTGCAACTTCTCCAAGGCCGGCGCGTCGCGGAGACGCGGGCCGAAAAGGGATCAGCGGGTGCTGCGGTGCTCTTGCAAAAGCCCCTCGTCGTAGGCGTAGCGCAGCTGGGCGTTCACGCTGCGCACGGCGGCATCGTGCAAGTCGGGGGCCACATCGTTGTAAATGGCCTCCACCAGCGCCGGGGCGTCGGCGGGAATGCCGCTGCGCACGGCGGCCACCACCTGGTTCAGCCGGCGCGCCCGATGGGCACGGGCCGCATCGATGCGCCCGCGCGGATCGTCGATGACCGCGCCGTGGGCCGTGCACAGATGCCGTACCCCGCGCTCGCTCACGAAGTGCGCCAGCCGATCCAGGCTGGCGAGGTAATCCCCCATGCGCCCGTCGGGCCAGCACACCATGGTGGGGCTTTGGGCGAACAGCACGTCCCCGGTGACGATGAGGTCGCCATCGGGGACATAGAAGCCCACCGAGTCGCTGGAATGACCCGCCAGCTCCAGCACTTCCAGCACGAGATCGGTGCCGTCAACGACGAGGGGACCCGCCGCGAGCGTGCCCGCGCGCAGGCCGCGCACCGGCGCGTCGAAGCGCGCGGCGGCAGCCACGGCGCAGCCGGCATGATCGGCGTGGTCGTGGGTGAGCAACACCGCGCTCACCCCCATACCCCGCGCCGTCAGGGCCGCCTCGATACGCTCCAAGCACGACGGATCGTCGGGACCGGGATCCACCACCACGGCCCAGGACGCACCGGGAGCTGCCAGCAGCCACGTGTTGGTGCCCCGGTAGGTGAGCGGCGAGGCGTTCGGATGGCGCACGCACTGGGCGTGGCCGCCCACCACGACGCCGTCGGCGGGAGTATGCGGCCGCGCGGAGGTCACCGGGTGCCTTCCACCGTGCAGCCCATGACCACGTTCCCGTCGCCGTGCGCCACCGGATGCGGGCGCACATGACCGTCGAAGGGCAGCGCCCACGCCTCATCCACCGAGGAGGCCCGGGCCAGCGACGTCAGATTCGATATCGTGGGGGGAACCAGCTTCAAAAGCCCCGCATCGAAGCGAGCCAGCGCCTCGCCGGGCGCGATCCACGCAGCCTCCACCGCCTCGGTGGTGCGCCCGTCGGCATGCTGCCCCTCGGGCAGCCGCGCGAGGAAGAAGTAGGTGTCGTAGCGCCGCGCCTCGCTCTTCGGCGTCACCCAATGGGACCGCAGCCGCAGAAAGTCGCTACGCAGGACGAGCCCGTTGTCGGCGAGGAACGCGCCGAAGGAAAGCGAGCGCGCGGCCACTGCCTCCCGCTCGGCGGCCCAGTGGTCGCCCCTGCTGTCGCGAGCTGGCCTGCCGGCTTCGTCGGAGGCGAACAGCACGCCGCTCTCCTCGAACACCTCGCGGGCCGCCGCCGTTATGACGGCGCGGGCGCGCTCGGGCGGGCAGGCCATGGCCCGAGCCCATGCCTGCGGGTCGGGTCCGGCCCAGGGCACATCACCGCGCAGATCGGCCTCGTCCATGCCGCCGCCGGGAAATACCACGGCGTCGGGCACGAAGGCCATGGTGGAGCATCGGCGCAGCATGAACACGTCCACTGGCGCCGCCTCCACCGTCTCCTCGATGACCGCGCCGCCGGGCAGCGGGCTCTCGAAGCGCCGGTAATGCGGCTTGCCCTCGCTCACCAGCATCACCGTGGCGGCCACGCGGGGCTCTACCACCTCGCCCGCACCCGGGTGGGCCAGATAGGCGCGGGCGCGCTCCACCACTCCCGGCTGGTCGTCCACAGCGTATTCCAGGCAGCATCCGGGGGAAAGCGGCTCGCGCACGCTCTGGATGCGGGTTACGTCAGTCATCGTAGGCTCCTGCGAGAATCTCGGCGATATCCCTCACCGGCACGTCGGCATCTTCCGATACCATGCCGTCGGAGAACATCGTAAGGCAGAAGGGACACGATGTGGCCACCGCATCGGGAGAGGTGGCCAAAGCCTGAGCCGCGCGGGCGACGTTCACGCGCTCACCGGCATCCTCTTCCAGCCACATGCGGCCGCCGCCGGCGCCGCAGCAGAAGCTGTGGGAGCCGCAGCGCTCCATCTCCACCACGTTCCCGCCCGCGCCGCGCACCACGGCCCGCGGCTCGTCGTACACATCCTGATAGCGGCCGAGATAGCACGAGTCGTGCACGCAGATACGCCCGGCCGCCGCCCGCTCGGCCGCCTTCGGCAGGCGTCCCTCGGCCAAAAGCTGCGCCAAAAGCACGCTATGGTGCACCACCTCGTAATGGCCGCCCAGCTGCGGATAGTCGCGGGCGAGCGCCTGATAGCAATGGGGGCACTGCACGATGATCTTCTTCACCCCGCAGGCATCCAAGGTGGCGATGTTCTCGCTGGCCAGCATGAAGTAGACGAACTCGTTGCCCATGCGCCGAGCGGAATCGCCGCAGCACTTCTCGTCGTTGCCCAGAATGGCGAAGCTCACGCCCGCTTCCTTCAGCAGGCGCACGAGCGCCGCCGACACCTTGCGGTTGCGGGTGTCGAAGGCACCGGAGCAACCGGGCCAGTAGAGGTATTCCGCATCGGGGTTGTCGGCCAAGGTGGGCACATCGAGCCCCTCGGTCCACTTGGAACGCGTCTGCCAACCCAGGCCCCAGGGGTTGCCGTTGTTCTCCATGTTGCGGAACGTGGCCTGGGCCTCGGGCGGAAACGCGCTTTCCATCGATACCTGGTAGGTGCGCATCTTCACGATCTTCGGCACGTGCTCCAGCATCGCCGGGCACACCTCCATGCACGCCCCGCAAGTGGTGCACGACCACAGGGCGTCGGGACTGATCACATCCCCCACCAGCGTGCGATCCACCACGGCACGCTCCGCCTCGGACAGATCGGCCGCTGCCACCAGATCGGCGGCGGTGACGGGCTCGGCGCCTTCCCCGGCGTCCTCGCCGTTGCGGGCGGCCTCGTGCTGCAGACGGTAGACGATGGGCCCGCGCTGCTCCAGCTCGGCGCCCAGATCCTGCATGAGGGCCTTGGGGCTTAAGGGCTTACCGCAGGCGAAGGCCGGGCAGGCCTCCTGGCAGCGGTTGCAACGGATGCACGCCTGCGTATCGAACAGGTCCTTCCAGGTCAGCTCCTCCAGCGTGCCCGCGCCCATGGTCAGCAGGCCCTCGTCCTCCATATCGATGAAGGGAAGCTCGCCTTTGGGGGCGAGCGAGCGGCTGTACACCGCCCGCGGCACCAGCAGCACGTGCACCAGCTTGCAGTAGGTCCACCAGGCGATGAGGCCGAAGGCGAGCGCCATGTGGAAGTACCACAGGCCGAGGTGCAGCGCGCTGATCTGCTCGGCGCTCCAGCCGGCGAACAGCCCGGCGAACAGGTCGCCCACCGGCGACCAGGCGCTCCACGGGTCATCGGTGCCGGCGATGCGCAGGCCCTCCAGCACGAAGCCAGTCACGCCGATGGTCAGCAGGGCGCCCAGCACGATGAAGTCCTCGGGCTTCGATTCCAGGCTCTTGTTCACCAGACGGCGCACGATGCAGGCCACCATGGCAACGCAGAACGCCGCGCCGGCGATGTCCACGGCCAGCGACAAAAAGTACAGGTAGAAGTCGCCCTGCACGAGCGGCAAACCCAAATCGGCCTGGGCCGCCACCGTCACCGTGGCGATGAGCAGGATGATCATCGCCGTGTACATGGCCACGTGCACGAAGCCCGGGCCGCGACGCTCGGCCACCTTCACCTGCAGCAGCGCATCGCGGAACATCCCGAAGAGGCGCTCCTTGGGATGGTCGGAGCGGTCCTCGGGCAGACCGATTTTCCACAGGCGCCACCGGCGCACGAAGAAATAGACCGCGCAGCCGAGGGCCAGCACGAACAGCGGGTAGATGACCCAGTGCACCGATACGTTCCACAGAACTTCGCGGGTAGGCACCTCTTCCATGGGACTCGCCTTTCTCGTCGGTGTCTAGGCGCGGCGCGCAAGCTCGGCCTGCAGCAGGGGCACCGCCTCGAAGAGGTCGGCCACGATGCCGTAATCGGCCAAGGCGAAGATCTCCGCCTCCGGGTCTTTGTTGATGGCAACCACGCACTTCGAGGCCGCCATACCGGCGGCATGCTGGATGGAGCCAGAAATACCGCAGGCGATGTAGAGCGCGGGGGCCACGGTCTTGCCGGTCTGCCCCACCTGGTACTGGATGTCGATCCAGCCGTTGTCCACCGCCGGACGCGACGCGCCGATGGCCGCGCCCAGCGCATCGGCGAGCGCCTCGATAACGGCAAAGCCCTCCGGGCCGCCCAGACCGCGGCCGCCGGATACCACCACATCGGCCTCGGTGAGGTCCACGCGGTCGGAAGCCGCGCGCACCACCTCGGCGATGGAGCGGGCCAACGCCGTGGCATCGGCTGGCACGCGCACCACCTCGGCAGTACGGGAACCGTCCGCCTCGGCAGGTGCCAGGGCCGATCGGCGTACGGTGGCCACCACCGTTGCCGTACCGGGAGCCGCTTGCACACGCTCCACCACCTTGGCGGTGTAGGGCTCGCGGACGAACACGGGAGCGCCGCCCGATGCAGCCTCGATGCCCACCACATCCGAGAAGAGCGGGGCGCCGATCGCCTGGGCCAGGGCCGGCGCGGCCGCGCGGGCCTCGGCGCCGTCGGCAAGGAGCACCACAGCCGGCGCCTCCGCGGCATCGGCGACCATGCGGGCCAGGGTGCGACCCAGCGTCTCGGGAGGCAGCGCGTCCTGCGAGCTCTCCACCACGGCCACGCGATCGGCCCCCAGCGCCGCGAGCGCTTCGGCATGGCGCGCGGAGGCATCGTTGTACAGAACCGCCGTCACCTTCGCGCCCGCGGCATCGGCGAGCAGGCGCGCGGCGCCCATCATCTCGGCATTCACCTGGCGCAGGGCCTCCTCGGCACCGTTCACGCCCACCCACATATCAGCCATAGCTCAATCCCTTCCTCGGTGAAATCGTCTCTACAGCACCTTCGCCTCTTCGGCGAGCAGGCGCACGGTCTCGGCCACGGCCTCGGCCGGAGCGCCCTCCACGATGCGGCCGCCCGTACGCGCCGGCTTCAGCTCGCGCGACAGCACCACCACGGCGGAGGCATCGTCGGCCGGGACCGCGGGACGCGTATCGATCTTCTTGCGGCGCGCGCCCATCACGTCGCGCACCGAGGGATAGCGGGGCTCGGCCAAACCCTGCTGGGCCGCCACCACCGCCGGCAGCGGCAGGTCGGAGGCCTCCACGCCGTCGTCCACCTCGCACAGCACGCGGATGCCGCCATCGGCCACCTCGCACGAGGTGGCCATGGACGCCAGGGGAAGATCGAGCAAGGCGGCCACGCGGCCCATCACCTGGGCTGCCGCCGTATCGCCCGACTTCCAGCCGCCCATCACGAGATCGGCGCCCATCGGGCGGATGGCATCGGCCAGGACGGCAGCCGCCCCGACGGCGTCGCGCTCGCGCCAGCGATCATCTTCCAGGAGCACGGCCTCGGAGGCGCCCATGGCCAAACCGTGGCGCAGGGCCGCAGCGCAGCCCGCATCGCCGAGGCACACCAGCGTGACAGTGCCGCCGTGCTCCTCGGTCAGCTGCACCGCCCGCTCGACGGCGAATTCGCTGTAGGGATCGATCACCAGGGTCTGCCCCTCTAGATTCACGGCCCCCTCCCCGTCCAGCTCGATGACGGCCTCCGTATCGATTACCTGCTTAACGCACACGACGATGTTCATCTCTCAGCCCTTCCGCTCTGAAAACGGTCTCTTTCCTTATTTTAGAGAAGAGGGAGGCAATGAGATATCCATACTCAACCCGATTTGTCCGCAACCGATGGACGTATCGTTGAATTTGTCCAAGAAATATAACGGTCGTGATCTCGCTCTACGGGACAGATCACGAGCTTTTGTTTACTATTGAATTTTCTTATTCCCTAATAAGGGAAATTTTGTCCTACTTTCTCGGGATCAC
Organism: Adlercreutzia mucosicola DSM 19490; assembly: GCF_000422625.1. Taxonomy (GTDB): domain Bacteria; phylum Actinomycetota; class Coriobacteriia; order Coriobacteriales; family Eggerthellaceae; genus Adlercreutzia; species Adlercreutzia mucosicola. Next base: position 312,143 of record NZ_AUGK01000004.1, read on the forward strand.
CGGAACGCGGAGGCCTACCGGCCGGTCTTCCCCAATTCGGCGTAGCGACGGCGCAGGGCCTCCTCCACGCACGGGCTCACGAACTGCGACACATCGCCGCCGAGCGAGGCGATCTCGCGCACGATGGACGACGACAGGTACATATGCTGGGGCGTAGACATGATGAACAGCGTCTCCAGCTCCTTGTCCAGCTGGTAGTTCAGCGCCGTCATCTGGAACTCGTACTCGAAGTCGGTGATGGCGCGCAGCCCCTTCACCACCGCCTGGGCGTCCATGCGCCGGGCGAAGTCGACCAGCAGCTCGTCGAAGGGCTCCACCCGCACGTTGGGCAGATCGCGCGTCGCCTCCTCCACGAGGGCCACCCGTTCCTCCAATGAGAAGAGCGGCTTCTTCTTTGCCGACACGGCGACGGCAACGACGACCTCGTCGACGAGCTGCGCCGCGCGGCTGATGACATCAAGATGACCCACGGTGATGGGATCGAAGGTCCCGGGGGTGAGCGCACGTTTCACAAGGACTCCTTTTCCTTTACGGGCCGCGTCTGCAGTCGGCCTCAGCGTTTTGATGAGTGTACCCGATGCGAGCGCGGAAGCTTCCGCGAATCCCGAAATGGCGATCAGCGGACGCCTTTTCATTGTAAGGAAGATACGAGGGCTCAAACATAGACAGTAGTGCGTTTATGTCCCATAAATTTAACCCCAAATACCATTTTTGCTCCCTATACTTACGCTAAGCCATACCATATTTAGGGATTCATTGCTAGAATAGTCCCATAAGAAGAGAGCGACTGAGAATCGAGGACGCCATGCAGGTACATACTATCCACGAAATCGACTGCGCCGTCGATCGCATCGATCCGGTCGTCGTCGAGGCATTCCTGGACACCGCCCTGGACGACGATCCCATGCTGGCCGATTCAGTATGCGCCATGGCCGATGCCATGAGCGCCGAGCTGCACCCCCGCGGGGTCTACAAGCTGTTCAACCCCGCCATCTGCACGCTGCCGCCCAAGTACACCGAGCCGGCCATCAAGCTGGTGGGCACGCTGGCCGTGCTCCACGGGCAGGACGCCTACGAGCGCATGAGCGAGGCCGAGCACACGGCCATGGTGGTGTCCACCGTGGGTAGCGACGAGGAGATCGCCGCCTTGCGCGAGCGCTTGGTGCGCAACGACCTTGACGCGCTCCTGTTCGACGCCTGCCTGGAGGCCCTGACGTCGCTCGCCGCCGACAAGCTAGCTGCCGCCGTGGCCGACGACGCCCACGAGCGCGGGCTGCACCGCGGCAGCACCCTGGAATGCGGCACCGGAGACTTCCCCCTTTTCATGAACAAGACGCTGTCGTTCTTCGTGCAGACTGAGAAGCTCCTGGGCCTGACCGCCGACGAGGACGGCACGCCGTCGGACCGCTGGAGCACCTGGGGTGTCATCGGGCTGTACAACGAGACCCAGAAGAAGCGCCGCGGATGCGCCTACTGCCACAACGTGCGCACCTGCACCATCCGCAAGATCGGCATGACCTGCCACGGCCGCCGCACCAAGAAGAAGGCGAAGGCGCCCAAGCCAGCTCAAGAAGCTCAAGACTGAGCGCAGCCAAAAACGATCGAAGGGGCGCCTGCGGGCGCCCCTTCTTTATGCTCGCAGCCAATATCGCGCCAGGGGACTCCGGGGGCGCCGACCGGCGACCTCTGCACGCCTCCCGGAGAATGCGGCCCCTAAGAAGCAGATTCCACTTCAGCAGCAGCGACGCAGGGATAGCACCGACGCGCGTGCGTTATCTTCTCTGCTTCGCTTGCCGTGTTCGGAGGGAGATCAGCGTGCAGCGGGCGACGGCCGGCGTTCCCGGAGCCCCTTCCCCCAACAAAGAAAGGGACCTCCCGCATGAACTGAACCCCGATAGTGGGACTGGAAACAAAAGTTTCCAGTCCCACTTGTTTTGAGGGGTGATAGCTTGAGGCACGGAACAGACGTCAGGGTCGAGGCGGTAAGATGCTTCGAGGCCGGCTACGCAGAAAAGGCGGTCGGACGGATGCTGGGGATATCCGTCACCATCGCAAGGAAATGGCTTTACGCTTACAGGGCCCTCGGAAAGGAGGCGCTGTTCGTGACCGGGCATAACACCTACCCGCACGAGCTCAAGGTCGAGGCGGCGAAAGCCGTCATCGAGGGAAGGATGACCAAGCCTGCGGCCATGAAGGCCTACGGCCTCAGATCGAAAAC